>NZ_CP138955.1:0-1317485 GCF_047304175.1 Synechococcus sp. MIT S9503
GCCGCACGGCCAACCGTTTCTGAGAGGGAACGCGACGGCAGAACCTGGACAATCGAAAAGTTTAGGAACTGACGCTTTCATCGCGTCAGGTTCTGATGATTGAACCGAGAGGTTTGATTGTTGGAGTTTGATGAAAATGCGATGTAAGTGTGAGGTCCCGTCAACAATTTTTTAGTTGCAGAGAAGCAACGTGCTTACAAGGTTGAAAGTTTTCACGAGCTTTTGAGTTTGTCGGTGTGCGCGTTGTGGAGCAACAACCGGATCTGAGATCCTGGAAAGTCACGAAGAAGAGATTCCAAGTGCACTCTTAAGAACCCTTCTGTCAGAGGAAGGTGGTTTTAACTGCGATCAGTGCGCCAGTGCTGAAGAGTGGGTAAAGCAAATCAGGTTGAGGAAATGAAAGTTTCCGAGAGGACTTGATCTACAACGGAGAGTTTGATCCTGGCTCAGGATGAACGCTGGCGGCGTGCTTAACACATGCAAGTCGAACGAACCTTCGGGTTAGTGGCGGACGGGTGAGTAACGCGTGGGAATCTGCCCTCAGGAGGGGGATAACGGCTGGAAACGGCCGCTAATACCCCATATGCCGAGAGGTGAAATGAATTTCGCCTGAGGATGAGCCCGCGTCTGATTAGCTAGTTGGTGAGGTAAGAGCTCACCAAGGCATCGATCAGTAGCTGGTCTGAGAGGATGATCAGCCACACTGGGACTGAGACACGGCCCAGACTCCTACGGGAGGCAGCAGTGGGGAATTTTCCGCAATGGGCGAAAGCCTGACGGAGCAACGCCGCGTGAGGGATGAAGGCCTCTGGGCTGTAAACCTCTTTTCTCAAGGAAGAAGATCTGACGGTACTTGAGGAATAAGCCACGGCTAATTCCGTGCCAGCAGCCGCGGTAATACGGGAGTGGCAAGCGTTATCCGGAATTATTGGGCGTAAAGCGTCCGCAGGCGGCCTTTCAAGTCTGCTGTTAAAACGTGGAGCTTAACTCCATCATGGCAGTGGAAACTGTTGGGCTTGAGTGTGGTAGGGGCAGAGGGAATTCCCGGTGTAGCGGTGAAATGCGTAGATATCGGGAAGAACACCAGTGGCGAAGGCGCTCTGCTGGGCCATAACTGACGCTCATGGACGAAAGCCAGGGGAGCGAAAGGGATTAGATACCCCTGTAGTCCTGGCCGTAAACGATGAACACTAGGTGTCGGGGGAATCGACCCCCTCGGTGTCGTAGCCAACGCGTTAAGTGTTCCGCCTGGGGAGTACGCACGCAAGTGTGAAACTCAAAGGAATTGACGGGGGCCCGCACAAGCGGTGGAGTATGTGGTTTAATTCGATGCAACGCGAAGAACCTTACCAGGGTTTGACATCCTGCGAATCTCTTGGAAACGAGAGAGTGCCCTCGGGAACGCAGTGACAGGTGGTGCATGGCTGTCGTCAGCTCGTGTCGTGAGATGTTGGGTTAAGTCCCGCAACGAGCGCAACCCACGTCTTTAGTTGCCAGCATTCAGTTGGGCACTCTAGAGAGACCGCCGGTGATAAACCGGAGGAAGGTGTGGATGACGTCAAGTCATCATGCCCCTTACATCCTGGGCTACACACGTACTACAATGCTACGGACAAAGAGCAGCAAGTTCGCGAGGACAAGCAAATCTCATAAACCGTGGCTCAGTTCAGATCGTAGGCTGCAACTCGCCTACGTGAAGGAGGAATCGCTAGTAATCGCAGGTCAGCATACTGCGGTGAATACGTTCCCGGGCCTTGTACACACCGCCCGTCACACCATGGAAGTTGGCCACGCCCGAAGCCGTTACTCCAACCCTTGTGGAGGAGGACGTCGAAGGTGGGGCTGATGACTGGGGTGAAGTCGTAACAAGGTAGCCGTACCGGAAGGTGCGGCTGGATCACCTCCTAACAGGGAGACAAACAATGATTTTGATGCCTGAGTACTTAATTCTTAGGCCGAAATCCTGTCACCTTAGGTCGATCGGTACCTCAACTTTGAAATCAAGAATACATAGCAATGTGGATTGCTTGATGGAAATTTTCAGTTCCTAAACTTTGTCTAGGTCACATCCCACAAGGGTTGAGTCTTCCTGGGCCATTAGCTCAGGTGGTTAGAGCGCACCCCTGATAAGGGTGAGGTCCCTGGTTCAAGTCCAGGATGGCCCATTCGGTGTTGGGGGTTTAGCTCAGTTGGTAGAGCGCCTGCTTTGCAAGCAGGATGTCAGGAGTTCGAGTCTCCTAACCTCCACTGATCGAACTCAATCTCCATCTTCTGAATGATGGAAGATGAACTCGAAGGTGATGTGATTTAGATGTGTCCGCTGGCATGATCCCAGCTTCCTGTCATTCCGAAAAAATGTGAGAAATCACAATTTTTGGTTGATAAGATGCTGGGCTCGAACTGAATAATCAGTTTGATGTCTAGCAGAACCTTGACAACTGCATAGGAAAAGTCTGTAAGAATAAAGCATCTCTCATGGATGCATCATTCTTAAATGGAATGATGTCAATTCTTGAGCAAGAGCCGAGACTCCATAACGTTCTTTCAATTGTGTCGAGCAATGGAGAGTTTGATGATTCATTCAATTTTGAATGAATCAGAATCTGTTTCAACAACAGCAAGCGTTTTGGAGATTAATGGTCAAGCTACAAAGGGCTCACGGTGGATACCTTGGCACACAGAGGCGATGAAGGACGTGGTTACCTGCGATAAGTCTCGGGGAGCTGGAAACACGCTTTGATCCGGGAATTTCCGAATGGGGCAACCCCTAGAACGGCCAGCTGAATCCATAGGCTGGCACGAGCCAACCCAGCGAACTGAAACATCTTAGTAGCTGGAGGAAAGGAAAGTAAAAACGACTCCCTAAGTAGCGGCGAGCGAACGGGGAAGAGCCTAAACCGATGGTTTCGACCGTCGGGGTTGTGGGACAGCAATGTGGAAAAGGGATGTTAGTGGAAGTGTTTGAATGACACGCCACAGAGGGTGAAAGCCCCGTACACGAAAACTGAACTGACCTAGCTGTATCCCGAGTAGCACGGAGCACGTGAAATTCCGTGTGAATCTGCGAGGACCACCTCGTAAGGCTAAGTACTCCTGTGTGACCGATAGCGAAACAGTACCGCGAGGGAAAGGTGAAAAGAACCCCGGGAGGGGAGTGAAATAGAACATGAAACCGTGAGCTTACAAGCAATGGGAGCCCGACTAATCGGGTGACCGTGTGCCTGTTGAAGAATGAGCCGGCGACTTATAGGCACTGGCGGGTTAAACCGGAAATGGTGGAGCCACAGCGAAAGCGAGTCTGAATAGGGCGTTTGTCAGTGTTTATAGACCCGAACCCGGGTGATCTAACCATGGCCAGGATGAAGCTTGGGTGATACCAAGTGGAGGTCCCAACCAACTGACGTTGAAAAGTCACTGGATGAGCTGTGGTTAGCGGTGAAATGCCAATCGAACCCGGAGCTAGCTGGTTCTCCCCGAAATACGTTGAGGCGTAGCGTCTCGTGCTCCAGCAGGGGGGTAAAGCCACCATTTCGGTGCGGGCTGCGAGAGCGGTACCAAATCGAGATGAACTCTGAATACCCTGTGTGTAGCGAGGCAGTCAGACTGTGGGGGATAAGCTCCATGGTCGAGAGGGAAACAGCCCAGACCGCCAGCTAAGGTCCCCAAATCAACGCTAAGTGATAAAGGAGGTGGGATTGCCCAGACAACCAGGAGGTTTGCCTAGAAGCAGCCATCCTCAAAGGAGTGCGTAATAGCTCACTGGTCGAGCGATCCTGCGCCGAAAATGAACGGGGCTAAGCGTTGTACCGAAGCTGCGGATTTATGGTAGGGGAGCGTTCTATGTGGGGCGAAGCGTTAGCGTGAGCGGGCGTGGACTGCATAGAAGTGAGAATGTCGGCTTGAGTAGCGAAAACATGGGTGAGAATCCCATGCACCGAAACCCTAAGGGTTCCTCCGGCAGGCTCGTCCGCGGAGGGTTAGTCTGGTCCTAAGGTCAGGCCGAAAGGCGTAGTCGATGGATAACAGGTCAACATTCCTGTACCGGTTATGTTTTGGGAAGAGGGACGGAGAAGGCTAGCCAAGCCAGATGTTGGTTACTGGTTCAAGCGTTCGAGGCTATGAGGAGCGGCGAAAACGTTCCGAGCTGAGGCGTGAGTACGAGCTGCTACGGCAGCGAAGTTGGTGATGTCATGCTTCCAAGAAAAGCTCTATACCCGTTAAGGCATAACTGCCAGTACCCGAAACCGACACAGGTGGGGTGGTAGAGAATACCGAGGTGCGCGAGTTAACTCTCTCTAAGGAACTCGGCAAATTAGCCCCGTAACTTCGGGAGAAGGGGTGCCACCGCAAGGTGGTCGCAGTGAAAAGGCCCTGGCGACTGTTTACCAAAAACACAGGTCTCCGCTAAGTCGCAAGACGATGTATGGGGGCTGACGCCTGCCCAGTGCCGGAAGGTTAAGGAAGCCGGTCAGCGTAAGCGAAGCTGGCGACTGAAGCCCCGGTGAACGGCGGCCGTAACTATAACGGTCCTAAGGTAGCGAAATTCCTTGTCGGGTAAGTTCCGACCCGCACGAAAGGCGTAACGATCAGGGCGCTGTCTCGGAGAGAGGCTCGGCGAAATAGAATTGTCTGTGAAGATGCGGACTACATACACCCGGACAGAAAGACCCTATGAAGCTTTACTGTAGCTTGGTATTGTGCCCGGGCTCTGAATGCGCAGGATAGGTGGGAGACGTTGATCTCGTGCTCGTGGGTACGAGGGAGTCAATGGTGAGATACCACTCTTTCAGAGCTAGGGTTCTAACGTTCACCCGTTATCCGGGGAGCGGACAGTATCAGGTGGGCAGTTTGACTGGGGCGGTCGCCTCCTAAAAGGTAACGGAGGCGCACAAAGGTTTCCTCAGGCTGGTTGGAAATCAGCTGACGAGTGCAAAAGCAGAAGGAAGCTTGACTGTGAGACCTACAAGTCGAACAGGGACGAAAGTCGGTTTTAGTGATCCGACGGTTCTGAGTGGAAGGGCCGTCGCTCAACGGATAAAAGTTACTCTAGGGATAACAGGCTGATCTCCCCCAAGAGTTCACATCGACGGGGAGGTTTGGCACCTCGATGTCGGCTCATCGCAACCTGGGGCTGAAGTCGGTCCCAAGGGTTGGGCTGTTCGCCCATTAAAGCGGTACGCGAGCTGGGTTCAGAACGTCGTGAGACAGTTCGGTCCATATCCGGTGTATGCGTAGGAATATTGAGAGGATTTCTCCCTAGTACGAGAGGACCGGGAGGAACGCACCTCTGGTGTACCAGTTATCGTGCCAACGGTAAACGCTGGGTAGCCATGTGCGGAGTGGATAACCGCTGAAAGCATCTAAGTGGGAAGCCCACCTCAAGATGAGTATTCCCATGGGGTAACCCAGTAAGGTCACGGGAAGAACACCCGTTGATAGGCTCTACGTCGAAGTCCAGTAATGGATGCAGCGGAGGAGTACTAATAGACCGAGGGCTTGACCATGATTCGGTTCTTGCCTGAGGCGACGTTTTATTCATTTCAGACACATGATCAATGACGAGAGTTGTTGATGATGTCCTATGCAGTTCTCAGGGTTCAACCTTGGGAATGTTTTCTATCCTGGTGTCCATGGCGTTGTGGAACCACTCCGATCCATCTCGAACTCGGTTGTGAAACGCAGCAGCGGCGACGATATTTGGGGGGTAGCCCCCTGAGAAAATAGCTCGATGCCAGGTAAAACATTTTTATCACGCACGTGATGCGAAGAAAGCCACCCTTGAGGGGTGGCTTTTTTTGTGCCCTGACGCGCTGATCTGTCAGCAGTTTCAGTTCAGGTCTGGCTGGATTGTGTGGCGGCAGTGCTGTTCACATCAATGTCGGAAAGCTTGCGTGCAACCGGATGGTTCCCGGGATTCTGATGAGGGTTCCCATCGCGAAGACAGAAAACAGCATGCATTCCGGCTTGTTGGGCGGCATCACACTCAGCAGGATGATCACTGGCAAACAGTACTTGATCAACAGCGAGGCCCAGATTCTGAGCTATAAGCTTGTAGCTCTGCTCAAGAAGTTTTGGGCCTGTATGTGTATCAAACCACTGGTCAAAATAATGTCTGAGATCACCCTCTTCGGTATGACTGTAGAGAAGTTTCTGAGCCTGAATGCTTCCCGATGAGTATACCGCCAGTGCCAGTCCCTGCTGTTTCCAGGTGTCAAGCTGTGGTCGAACATCCCTGAAAAGAGGTGACTTCAGCTGCCCAGATTGGTAGCCTTTTTCCCAGATTATTCCTTGCAAATCCTTAAGAGCTGTTGATTTCCTGTCAGTCTTGATTAGGTGCTCCAGGTAGGCTTCAATATATTGAATTGACGGTGGTTTCTGAGTTGATTGTTTCCACAATCTTTGACTTGCTGGATCGGGATCATGCTCCCATTCATGGATGACATTATTGACCAAAGACTCAATCTCAGGTTCATGATTTCTTGTTGAAAGCGTTGTGCTGAGATGCTTCTGAGCGAAGGGGAACAATGTTTTGCTGACGAAATCAACAGGGCAGGTTGTTCCTTCGATGTCCAGCAGGATGGCTTGAATCACTGGTGAATCCTCAGGAGTGATTGTCTCCAGGTCAGTTCCAGAAGGAATTCCAGGATTTCAGTATGGCGACGTGCTTCCTTCAGGTTGTCACCCCATGCATACAGGCCATGGCCCGAGACCAGAAGTCCGTTAGGAGCTTCTGTCAGTCGTGTGACTGCTGAATCGCTGAGTTTTTGCAGATCCTGATTGTTGGCAATCACAGGCACGCTGACGCTGGTGTCATGGGTGGTGACGCCTTTGAGCCCTTTGAGCATCTCCCAGCCCTCGAGGTACAGGCAGCCACTGGCTTGTTCCATTTTCGACAGCAGTGTTCCAGCAATCGAATGGGTGTGCAGCACGGCACCCGCCCGGCAGCACTGGATGATGCGCAGATGCAGAAGGGTTTCCGCGCTCGCTTTTCCGCGTCCGCGAATCACTTCGCCGCTGCTGTTCACTTCGATCAGATCCTCTGAATCCACGGATCCCTTGTCGACTCCGCTTGGAGCCATCAACAGCCTCAGCGGCTGCCGGTCCAGCACCACGCTGAAGTTGCCTCCCGTGCCGTCGCACCAGCCCCTTTGATGCAACAGCTTCATCGTGGATGTGAGCTCTTCAGCGGCCTGAACCACAGGTTTCGCTCCTCTCCGGATGCCGTACAACCAGTCATATCGCAACCAGGTTTCAGGCTTGGCAGCTGGGGCACCAGTGGGTGCTGCGACCCGCCAGCTTGACCCGTTCAATGGCAGTGCCGCACTGCAGGCATGGCTCACCGGTGCGGCGATAGACCGCGGCCTGCCCTCCGTAATTGCCGTTGACGCCCTCCAGGTCACGGAAGTCAGAAAACGTGGTGCCGCCAACACCAATGCTGATCTCCAGCACGTGCACCAGGCTTTCGCACACTTTCTCCAGTTGTTTGCGGTTGAGTCTTCCAGCCTGCGTTTGCGGTGAAATCCCTGCTGCAAAGAGGCTTTCATCCGCGTAGATGTTGCCGGCACCCGCCACCAGCGACTGATCGAGCAATGCCGCCTTGATTGAGCGTGTTGACCCCTTGAGCTTCTTCTGCAGATAACGGGCGTTGAACTCTTCGCTGAAGGGTTCGGGGCCCAGGCGTTTGAGACCGGTGATCACCGAGTCGGTGGCCGTGTCCGGCGGAACCCACCACATCTCCCCGAAGCTGCGCACGTCGACAAAGCGCAGCTCCTGTTCCTTGGCATTCCAGAAGCGTGCACGCGTGTGCTGACAAGGCTCTGTTGCCACTTCATGCCACTGGAATTGGCCGGTCATGCGCAAATGCACTCCCCAGCAACCACTGGGTTCGTCGCTGCCTGGATGCAGCAACTGAGCGATGAGGTATTTGCCGCGCCGGCGCCAGGGTCCGACCGTCTGGCCTGAAAGTCCCTGGCAGAACGCTGCTGACCCGCCAGGGCTTGCCACCGCTCTCTCACGGAGAATTTCAACCCCTTCTATCACGAATGACTGAAGACGGTTCGCCAGTCCCCGGCGAACCGTTTCAACCTCCGGTAGTTCCGGCAAGAGACTCAGGCCGGCTCGAGTTCGTCGAGCGCGAAGTTGTTGGTGTTGATGCCGCCGTCCGAGCCCTGAATGCCGTTGTAGTTGACCTGTTCAAAGCGAACCACAACCGGGTAGCGGATGCCTGAGGTGTCGATCGATGCGACCTTGCCGACCCCGTTGTACCAGAAGGATTCGGGGCGCTTGATCCGCACCATGTCGCCGCGGGAGATCGCCATCGCTTCGCTGAAACCAAAAAGCACTTCGAGCGTATCTCCAGGTCTTTCCCTCTGTGCCGGTGCGACACACAATGTCGCCCTGATCTGTGCTTTTCGGGCCCTGCGCCATGGCAGCATCCATCCTCCGGAGCGTTGCCTGCCTTGCTTCCCACGAACCTTGGAACTCCAGTGCTGGAACTGGATCTTCCGGATCCCGACCAGGATGACATCAGCACGATGGAGTTTCTGGCTCGGTTGGAGCAGGCCTGGGCTGTCTGTGACAAGTTCGATCTTCAGACCGAGATCTGGCGCGGAAAGATTCTCAAGGCCGTTCGTGATCGTGAGAAGCGCGGTGGGGAGGGGCGCGGCGCAGGATTCCTGCAGTGGCTCAGGGAGCGGGAAATCAGCAAGACCCGTGCCTATGGCTTGATTCAGCTCGCGGAATCGGCGCAGGAGATGCTGGGCGAAGGCGTCCTTGAGGAGACGAGCGTCAATCAATTCTCCAAGCGTGCCTTCATGGAGACCGCGCAGGCAGCACCGGAGGTTCAGATGATGATTTCCGAGGCTGCCAATGAAGGCCAGGAGATCACGCGCAAGCAGGTTCGGCGACTCTCTGACGAGTTCATGGCCTCCACCAGTCCGCTGCTGCCGGAGGAGATTCGTCAACGGACCCAGGAGAATCTGCTGCCGCCGAAAGTTGTTGCGCCGCTGGTGCGTGAGCTGGCCAAACTGCCGGAGCCTCAGCAGGATGATTTGCGCAAGGTGCTGCGGGAGGAGCCTGAACTAGACCGGATCAAGGATGTGACCCACACCGCTCGCTGGATCACCAAGGCGACCGAATCGAGTGTCGCCGTGCGCGCCTTTCAGCAGGGTGAGCTTGATCTCGAGAAGGCGATGCAGGAAGCGCAGCGACTCGATGCCCTTGGCCTGCTTGCCGATGCCGTCGGTCAAGCTCAGTCTCTGGAGTCAGCCGTGCTCAAGCTGCACACGTCCTGGCGGCGTCTCGGGGGATTGCAGGAACGGCTCTGGGTGGAAAGCGGCAGCAGCACCCCCTATCTTCGGGATGTGCTCTCGGCACTGCAAAGTCTCAGCGGCGCCACGCTTCGGGTGTCTCTCGGTGAGCTCGCAGGTGGCAAGCGGGTGCGTCTTCAGTTGGTTGAGGAATCACCGGATCAGCTGGAACCTCCTCCTATCCCCTAGATCTGGGGCTCGGTAGGCTGGGTACACCACCTGTGGAGTGCCTTGGACCTGCTGCAGGATGCGCTCGAGCGCCATTACGGCTGGTCCGATTTCAGGCCAGGTCAGCGCCCTGTCGTGGAGTGCCTGTTGCACGGGCAGGACTGTCTGGCGGTGCTGCCGACGGGTGGCGGTAAATCGCTTTGCTACCAGCTACCCGCTCTGGTGCGATCAGGACTTGTGGTGGTGATCTCTCCGCTTGTCGCCCTGATGGAAGACCAGGTGCTTCAGCTGCGCCGCAGAGGCATTGCAGCGGCCTGTGTTCATGGCGGGATCGATCCGGTGCAAAGGCGTGAGACTCTCACTCAGCTCAGTGAGGGATCCCTGCGGCTGTTGTATCTGGCTCCGGAACGTTTGCAGGGTGATGCCACCCGCTCCTTGCTGCAGGAGCATGCCGCCGCCGGACAGCTGGTTGCGCTGGCTGTGGATGAAGCCCACTGCATCAGCGCCTGGGGGCACGATTTCCGCCCTGATTACCGCAGGCTTGGGGAGCTCCGGGCCCTCTGCCCAGGCGTCCCGATGGTGGCCCTGAGTGCCACGGCAGCACCTCGGGTCAGAGCTGACATCCTTCGCCTTCTGCATCTCAGGCGGCCGTTGATCCAGGTTGGATCGGCGCGCCGGCACAACCTGCATTACGCCATGCGGCGGCGAGTTGGAGATCCTCTGCAGGATGTGGTCGATGCGCTGGACAATGCCCGGGGCGCCTGTCTGATCTATGCCCGCACCCGGATTTCCGTGGAGCGCTGGACCGAGCGGCTCTGTGCCAACGGGGTGCATGCGATCGCCTACCACGCCGGTCTGGAGCCGGAGGTGCGGCATCGGGCTCTTGAGCATTTCCTGGAAGCGGAGGATCCAGTGCTCGTGGCCACCGTGGCCTTCGGCATGGGAGTGGACCGTGCCGATGTCGGCCTGGTGCTGCATCTGGATCTTCCCAGCACGCCGGAGGGTTATCTGCAGGAGTCGGGTCGTGCAGGGCGTGATGGCAAGCCGGCGCAGTGTCTGGTGTTGTTCTCGCCGAGAGATCGAACCAGGCTGGGCTGGGCGATGCAGAGCGCATTGCGCAGAACCTCCTCCGTGAATGCTGCCGAGGAAGCCCGAAGGATTGAACTGGCGCAGCAGCAGTTGCGGCGCATGGAGGCTGTTGCGGAGGGGGAGACCTGCCGAGAGCAGGCTCTGCTGCTGTCGGTCGGTGAACTGGTTCCTCCCTGCGGACGATGTGACCGCTGTCAGTCCAGTGCCTCAAGACAGGACTGGTCTGAGGAGGCCACGGCAGTTCTTGAATTGCTGGCGGAGGTTCGTGGTGTTGATGCCCGCAGCCTGAGTGAACGGCTCAACAGCGCGGAGGGCCGCTCGGCGCACTGGGGATGGCTCACACGGCGCCTGGTGCAGGAGGAGCTGATTCACGAAACCGACGATGGCAGCCAGCGCCTGTTTCTCAAGGAAAGTGGCCGGCGCTTCTTGCGTCAGCCCTGGCCACTGCATTACGCCGCCTGAGCGGCACTCAGACCTTTGCGCTCTTGCAGCGATCCTTGACCAGGGCCTCCTCAAACGCCGTCTGAGGGGCGATCCAGCTTTTCCACATTCCGTTGGCGCCTGTGGCGTTGATCTTCCTGGCGGAGCAGTTCACGGCCACATAGAGGGATTGGCCTTCACTGTTCAGTGTTGGGGCCACTTCGCTTCCACCCATCGACTGCCAGTTTCCCCAGTCAACCTGAAGAGGGCCATAGGTGCGCCATGCGGCTGGCTTGGGCTGCACGCTCGTCGTGGCTGTCGGGCTCGCTTTGGCGGTCTCAACTGGTTTGACAGCCTCAGTTCTGACGGCTTTGGTTTGAACGGGGGTGGTTTTGGCCGTCTCCGATTTCACGACCGCCGGTTTGGCTGCATCAGGCTTCGACTGAGCATTGGATTTTGACTGCTTCTTGGCTTGGCCAGCGCTCACCAGCGGCTGCTGTGCAGCGGGCGTGGCTACGGCAACCGTTGCGGTATCAGCGCCGCTCTTTGTGGAGCGCAGCATCAGCTTGGTTCCGGTGTTGACCTGATTGGGATTTTCAATCGCATTGATGCTGATCAATGCGCTGATCGGGATGTCGTAAGCCCTGGCGATCTGGGTGAGGGTCTGGCCGCGGGCAACGGTGTGGGAGATGGCGTTCGGGTTGGCCTCAATCGGCACAGGCTTGGGCTTTGCCCGGGCAAGCACCGCGTTGCTGGGAAGCTTCAGGGTCTGCCCGATTTCAACGTGATCAGCACTCGACAGTCCGTTCAGTGCCATCAACTGACGTTCACTCACCCTGTACTCAGCGGCGATGCCGCTGAGGGTGTCGCCGGACTGCACCGTGTGGCGCCCTTTCCCGGCTGAAACGCTCCCAGGTAGCCGCAGGGTCTGGCCGGCTTCCACATGATCGGAGTTGCTGATGCCGTTCAGGCGCATCAGGCTGTTGAGCGATACGTCGTAGCGAGCCGCAATATCCGAAAGAGTCTCACCTGACTTGACCGTCACGTTGGCGGCCTGGCCGGCGATTGGTGAGAGGGCCATCGCGGCCAGGACGATCAGGAGGGTGCGGCGCATGCATGTCCGTTGGCTGGGCGAAAGATAAGGTGCCTGTCGGCGAGCGCCAGTCCTGTTCCACTCCTGTTTCGCTGCAGCTCAGCTCAACAGACGACGGAATGTTTCCGGCTTCAGGGTGTAGGGCGGATAGCGCTGAGGAAGATCAAGCCAGAACGGGCGCCGCAGCACCGATCGTTCATGGGAAAAGGTTCTGAATCCGGCTTCGCCGTGGTGGGCTCCCATTCCGCTTGCTCCCACACCTCCGAAGGGAAGATCTGGAACGCCTGCCTGCATCACCACGTCGTTGAAGCAGACCCCACCGGAGCTGGTGGTGCGCAGCAGATGATCCTGGTCGCTGTCGCTGCCGCCGAAGAGATACAGAGCGAGAGGTTTGTCCTGCATCTGAATGCGCTGAATGGCCTCATTCAGGTTCGCGATCTCCAAAACGGGCAGCAGTGGTCCGAACAGTTCGTCGGCCATCAGGGGGTCCTGTTCGTCCTGCACGGCGATCAGCGTCGGTGCAATCCGGCGTCTGATGGGGTCGAACTCGCCGCCGAGCAACACGCGACCATCGCTGTCGGCCTGTTTCAGCAGGGCCTCCAGGCGACCGTAATGACGGTCATGAATCAGGCTTGCGAGCGAGTCGGACTCCAGTGGCCTGTTGCCGTAGAGCTTCAGCCGTTCCTCCCCGATGGCCTGCAGCAGAGGCTCACGCATGTCTGACTGAACAAGGAGATGATCCGGCGCGATACAGGCCTGTCCGGCATTGAAACCTTTCCCCCAGACCAGCCTGCGGGCCGTGACGGTGAGGTCTGCGCCCGGCAGCACGATCGCGGGGTTCTTGCCGCCTAGCTCCAGCGTCACCGGCGTGAGGTTTGCGGCAGCCCCCTCCAGCACCTTGGCTCCGATCGTTCCTCCGCCGGTGAAGAAGATGTGGTCGAAGCGTTGCCGCACCAGTTGAGCGGCGATGGCACCATCGCCGTTCACGACCTGAACAACATCGTTGGGAAAGTGCTTTGGCACCAGCTTCTCAATGAGCGTTGCTGTTGCGGGAGCATGTTCAGACGGTTTGATCACAGCGGTGTTGCCGGCGGCAAGAGCGCTCACAAGCGGCCATAACGTGAGACCGAAAGGCAGATTCCAGGGCCCGATCAGCAGCACACATCCGAGTGGTTCGCGGATCAGTTCGGCACGGCCTGGCTGCTGAACGATCGGCACGCGGATCCTGCGGGGACGCATCCAGGTGCGAAGACGCCGCTCAGCCAGCTTCAGCTCCTGCAGCAGTGTCACCACCTCGGCCATTCCCTCCAGGCCTGGCTTGGCGAGGTCATGACGCAGAGCCTCGAGGATCTCGGCCTCGTGTTGCGTCACCAGTGAACGCAGTCGCTGCAGCTGTTCCCGCCTCCATGCTTCCGGTCTGGTGATGCCCTCCAGAACGGGTTTGCGCAGGCGGTCCAGATCGATATCGGTGAATGTTGTTGCAGCGTTGGCCTGGACCATGACGGGGATGAGCGTGCTGTCGTTGCTGGGCATGCTCGCAGTTTCGTTAGCACAACGGTCGGTGCGGGGATGACGGTGACCACGATCGCCTCTACACCGTGATCAGAGGCAACGGCCTGATGAGTCAGCAGCAGCCGTGGTGGAACGGCGCCGTCATCTATCAGCTGATCGTGCGCAGTTACCGCGATGGCAACGGAGATGGGATCGGAGACCTGCAGGGTCTGGCAGGCCGGCTCCCTTACCTGCGCTGGCTGGGCGTTGAGGCGATCTGGTTGACGCCGATCTATCCCTCACCACTCGATGACGGTGGATATGACATCACCGACTTCAAGGCGATTCATCCGGATCTGGGAGATCTTGCGGCGTTTCATCGCTTTCTAACGGCGGCGCATGCTCAGGGCCTCAAGGTGGTGATGGACCTGGTGATGAACCACACCAGCACGCTTCATCCCTGGTTTCAGCGTGCTCGATGGGCACCTCAGGGCAGCCCGGAACGCGAGATCTACGTCTGGAGTGATGACCCCCATCGCTACGCGGACGCCCCGGTGCTCTTCCGCCATTTCGAGTCATCGAACTGGGAATGGGATGAGGTGGCCGGTCAATACTTCCTACACCGTTTTCTGCGTCATCAGCCTGATCTCAACTACGCCAATCCGTTCGTGCAGGAGGCGATGCTGGATGTGGTGGATTTCTGGATCGATCGCGGCGTCGATGGGTTCCGCCTTGATGCCGTTCCCTTCCTGTGTGAGGAAGAGGGATCGCGCTGTGAAGGACTGCCAGAAACCCATGCATTTCTCAAACGACTGCGTGAGCGGGTGGATTCCCATGGCCGGGATGTTCTGCTGCTCGGGGAGGCGATCCAGCCCGTTGAAGAAATTGCGCCTTACCTGTTGAAGGATGAGCTGCACGGCGCCTACAACTTTGTTCTGACAGCGCACCTCTTCGCAGCGATTGCCAGCGGCAGGGTTGACAATCTGCGTAAGTCTCTGGAGGAAGCGCAGCAGGTGGTCAGCGGCTGCCGCTGGGCTCTTCCCTTGCGCAACCACGACGAGTTGTGGCTGGGAGATGGCCACCTGATTCCGGAGGAGGTGATTCAGACCATCCGTGCCGGTCTTCATCAGGGCCAGGGTCACTGGCTCAACTGGGGCATCAACCGTCGTCTGGCGCCATTGCTCAACGGCGATCCTGGTTCCAATCGCGTTCTGCACGCTCTGCTTTACAGCCTGCCGGGGATGCCCTGTCTGTATTACGGCGATGAGCTGGGAATGGGCGACTGGCCGGGGTTGCGGGACCGTGACCCCAACCGCACCCCCATGGCCTGGACGCCTGCGCGCAACGGAGGCTTCTCAACCGCACCGGATCCGCTGCTGGTGCTGCCGCCGATCACTGCTCCTGGCTACGACTACCGGGTGGTCAATGTGGAGGTTCAGAAGCAGCTCCCGGGGTCGCTGCTGAACTGGCACCGGCGCATGCTCACTTGCCGGCGGTTGTTGCCTGCCCTGCGTCATGGCGATTTCGAGCTGCTGAAATGTCCCCATCCCGGTGTGATCAGCTATGTGCGCTGTGACGGCAGCATGACGGTGCTGGTGGCTGCCAACCTCTCCGCTGCAGGGGCTTCCTTGCACCTTGACCTCAGCCGCTGGAGCGGTGAGCGCACCCGCGAGGTGTTCTGGGGCTGTGAATATCCGCCCGCCTCAGAGGACTGGTTCGTCTACCTGCCAGCCCATGGATTTAGTTGGTGGCTGATCGGTGAAGTGGAAGACGTCAAACCTGATCACTGAACCGATCGCTGGTGGTATTGCTTGTCAGTGATGCAGTTCCAGAGGAGTGCTGTCGCCGTGGCCGTGTTGCTGCAGAAGCTCATTCACCAATGGCGTCAACCGCTGCGCTTCCTCCAGGTCGATCATGGCCAGTCGGCTGCGCCGGGCAAGCACATCGGTGAGGCTTCTCGCCTTCTCCTGCTCGATGGCATGCTGCAGTTCACCCCGGCAGATGGGCATCACCTCACTCAGTGGTTCTCGATCCTTTTCCGTCCAGCTGCCGACCAGGGCCGCAGCATGCAGGCCATGACTGCTTTCGAGATGTTCAATCTGTTCCGCCTGCGTCGGCGAGTCAGGCAGCAGTCCCCGGAGTGTCGATCGCTGGACCATCAGGCGGTCGGGGGTTTGCTCTGGATCGGCGTCCGAGCCGATCAGAGGCAACTGCCTTGCAGCGGGCAGTGACTGGCCGAGTTGCCTGTAAACGGCGGTCAGAGTGTCGAGAGCCATGGGACGGCAGGTCGTCCATTTGCCCCCCAGCACGCTCACCAGGCCGCTGGGCTGGGTTTCAACTTCGTGCTCACGAACCACTCTGCTGCTGTTCACGTCGGCACCGGCAGGTTTGAGCAAGGGTCTTCCTCCGGCCCAGCAACTGCCGATTGCGGTGTCGTTCAGCTTCGGGAACCAACGCTTCACGTAGTCGAGCAGATAGCTCTGCTCTTCATCTGATGGGATCGCCGCCTGAGGCTGGCTGCAGGGTGTGTCGGTCGTTCCCACCAACGTGCGCCCGAAGAAGGGCAGCATGAACAGAACCCTGCCGTCATCGGTGGAGGGCAGCAGCAGGCCGATGCGTTGGGGGCACAGTTGCTGCTTCAGAACGATGTGAACCCCGCGGCTGGTGAGCATGCGCACCTGGCAGTCGGGGTCGGCCATGCGCCTGAGAGCATCGGCATGGATTCCTGTGGCGTTGACCACCACGCGGGCACGCCAGCGCTGGCTCTCTCCTTCCGCATTTTCACTGATCGCGCCACACACGCTGCCGTTGCTGTCTTTCTCCAGCTCCACCACCGGTGTTCGTGTGCGCACCACCGCCCCGGCTCTCTCGGCGGTGAGGGCCATCAGCAGGTTCAGCCTGGCATCGTCGAACTGTCCATCGCTGTAGGCGACTCCCCCGCTCACATCACTGCGCAGTTCGGGCAGTGCCTCACGCAGCAGGGATCGTGACAGCAGCCGGCTGCTGCCGATCCCTGCTCGGCCTGAGAGAGCGTCGTAAAGGCCCAGCCCCAGGCGGTAGTAGAGCTGACCGATCAGTCCGCCGGTGGGTAGAGCCAGTTCAAGGCGATGAGCAAGAAACGGCGCCTGTCTCAGCCAGTGACCACGCTCAAGCAGGGCCTCTCTCACCAGTCGCAGCTGCGCGGTGTCGGCGGTCTTGAAGGCCAGTTCGAGATAGCGAACCCCTCCGTGCAACAGCTTGGTGCTGCGGGAGCTTGTGCCGCCGCCAAGGTCATGGCCTTCAAGCAGGGCCACTTTGAGCCCCCGGCTCACGGCTTCATAGGTCAGGCAGGCTCCGCTGGCTCCGCCTCCGATCACCAGCAGATCGAAGCTGTCGTCATTCATGCCAGCGCAGGCTCCTTGAAATGGCGTCGTTCCAGTGCATCAACCACGTCTGGCGTTGTTTGGAACTGATTGAGGGACTGAAAATGTCCGCCTGCTCGCCATGCAGGGACTCCAGATCCTGCAGGCTGCTGATCACTCCGGCCTGAACGCCCGCCAGCAGAGCGACTCCACGGGCGGTGCTCTGGAGATAGGAGGGGCGTCGAACCTTCAGGCCGGTGCTGTCGGCCTGGGCCTGCAGCAATGGGTCCGAGGCGGCCGCGCCTCCATCGACGGCAAGTTCTCCAAGCCCCTTTCCGATGGCCTGCTCCGCCAGCTGCACCAGGCTCGCCACCGAGAGCGCAATGCCTTCAAGGGCTGCACGGGCGATCTGGCCTCGACCGGTGTCGCGGGTCAGCCCGATCAGCAGGCCCCGAGCACTCGGATCCCAGTGAGGGGTGCCCCAGCCCGTGAAGGCGGGAACGAGCATGACGCCTCCCGAATCGGCAACGCTGAGCGCCAGCGGGTTGACCTCCTCCGCGCTGTCAATGATCCCCAGACCGTCACGCAGCCACTGCACCACCGTGCCCGCGTTGAAGAGACTGCCCTCAAGGCAGTAGGTGGGGTCTCCCTGATCGTCGGTCCAGCCGAGGGTGCTCAGCAATCCGGCATCACTGCGATGAATTGTGCCGCCGGTGTTCACCACCAGAAAGGCCCCCGTGCCGTAGGTGCATTTGGCTTCACCCGGTCTCAGGCACAACTGTCCGAGCGTGGCGGCCTGCTGGTCACCGAGCAGTGCACGGATCGGCACTCCGGAAAAGGGCAGTCCCGCTGCGATCGACCCGAAATCGCCGCGGCAGGGCACCAGCTCAGGCAGTGCGCTCCTGGGCAGACCTGTCTGTTCGCAGAATGCATCCACCCACTGACGTTGTGTCAGGTCCATCAGCAGTGTTCGGCTGGCATTGCTCATGTCTGAGCAGTGCAGCTGGCTTCCGCTGAGGTGCCACAGCAACCAGCTGTCCACCGTGCCGAAGCAGAGATCATCACTGCTGGCGGCACTTGCCGCGTCTGGTTCATTCAGCATCAGCCAGCGGATTTTGCTGGCACTGAAGTAGGGGTCGAGGAGCAGACCTGTGCGGGCATGCCATTCCTGCTCCAGACCTGCGTCCTTCCACTGCTGGCAGATGTCTGATGTGCGCCCGTCCTGCCACACCAGGGCTGGGCCGCAGTGGTGTCCATCGCTGCGCCGCCACAGGATGGTTGTTTCTCTCTGGTTGGTCACGCCGCAGGCGACAACAGCGTCTCTCTGCTCCTGGCTGATCGTCTGTTCCAGACGCTCCATCGCCAGTCGCTGACTCTCCCAGATTTCGTGGGGATTCTGTTCCACCCATCCGTCCGCCGGGTAGCTGATGGCAAGGGGCGCGCTGGCGCTGGCCACCGGATAGCCACGCGGGTCAAACAGAGCGGCGCGGGAACTGCTGGTGCCCTGATCCAGTGCGAGAAGGAGGGGCGTTGCTGCCATGGCCGAGTCGTTTTTCAAGTGCTAGCTGCGCTGATCGCCAGTCGCCACGATCCACTTCGGGGCAAGGGATTATCCACAACCTGCTCCCTCGTTCAGCTCTGTGCGATCCGGAGGGCATCGCAATGACGGAGCAGCGATGATTCGCTGATCGTCTACGGATTCAACACCCGGTGCCGGGGTGTTGAACGAAGCCCTTGTCGAGACTTGAACTCGAGACCTCTCCCTTACCAAGGGAGTGCTCTACCGCTGAGCTACAAGGGCGTGTGGTGGATGGGCCGGGTTGGATTTGAACCAACGTAGGCAGAGCCAGCGGATTTACAGTCCGCCCCCATTAACCACTCGGGCACCGACCCGAACCACTCGAAGAACTTACCAGTCGACCCGGCGATCCTTTCAGAAGGCTGTGCCTCTCGTTGGTTCTCGATACGATCGGATCTGGAAGGATTTCACGAGAGGCCATGCGCCTGCTGCTCCTGAATGGCCCCAACCTCAACCTGCTGGGGCAGCGAGAGCCTGGTCTCTACGGACATCAGACCCTCGGAGAGATTGAGCGTGCTTTGCAGGAACGCGCCCTGGCTGCTGGCGTGCAGCTGGAGTGCTTTCAGAGCAATTTCGAGGGTGCTCTGGTTGAGCGTGTGCACCAGGCCATGGGCGAGGTCAACGGGATCCTGGTGAATGCCGGGGCCTACACCCACACCTCGATCGCCTTGCGTGATGCGCTGCTTGGGGTTGCGATTCCCTTTGTCGAGCTTCATCTCAGCAACACGCATGCCCGCGAACCCTTTCGCCACCAGTCATTCCTGGCTGACCGTGCGGTTGGGGTGGTGAGTGGCTTCGGGTCATTCAGTTATGACCTGGCTTTCGACGGTCTGCTGAATCATCTGCACCGGGCTGCAGCATGACCATCACATCGTCGGTGTCGAGCATCCGCTGGCTGGCAGCACCCACAAGCCGACTCTGGGTCGAGCAGGCCATTGCCAGGCCGATGCAAGTGCTGATCGACCATGCCCACTGCGAGCGCAAAGCTGCCGGTGTGGCGGTGCAGATGATGTTCCGCTATCTCTGCGAGCCCGGTCTCGGTGAGGCCCTCAGCCCGCTTGCGCGAGAGGAGCTGGAGCATTTTGAACGGGTGTTGAGACTTCTCAAAGAGCGGGGACGCTACCTCGAGCCTCTGCCCTCACCCGGTTACGGAGCATGGCTGGCCAAGCAGGTTCGCCGTGGTGAACCCCAGCGCATGCTCGATTCCTTCCTGGTTTCCGGACTGATCGAAGCCCGCAGTCATGAACGCATGGCGCTGCTGGCAGAGCACAGTCCTGATCCTGATCTGCGCCTGCTCTACGGCGATCTGCTGAAAAGCGAAGCGCGTCACTTCGGCCTTTACTGGGTGCTCTGCGCCGACCGTTATCCCAGGGATGTGATTGTGAAACGGCTTCAAGAACTGGCCGCGGCTGAAGTCGATGCGCTGCGCGGCGAACTGTCTGCTCCGGAAGCAGTGCGCATGCACTCGGTTGGCGTCGACGCCTGATCAGCTTCAGCCAATGGCCCGCCTGCAGGGAGGTTCGTAACAAGGGTCCAAAAGAAGTCTGAAGAGACGCGCCATGGAGCCTGGGTCAGTTCTAGAATTGACCCAGTCACTTTGCGATGTCGATGTCTGACCCTGTGACCGCTGTCGCTGATTCGCTGCAGGCCTTGCGTAACGGCACCACGGACGAGCAATGGGATGGACTCAAGTCCAACCCTCTGGTCCGCGATCTGATCGGACGATGCTCTGATCTGGAAGCGGCGATGCTGCTGAGCGAAGAGTCGCTGGTCACCGAGCTGCCGACCTGCGGAGCCGCATCATTGAAATCCTCTGTTGACGCCCGTCTGCTCCTGGCGGCTTGATCTTTATGATGCTCTGAGTCGGGGATAGCGATCGGCGATCGTGTCCCCGGTGAACTCTGCGACCCAGCCGCTGGGGTTGTTGAAAAA
The DNA here is from genome assembly GCF_047304175.1 of Synechococcus sp. MIT S9503. GTDB lineage: Bacteria > Cyanobacteriota > Cyanobacteriia > PCC-6307 > Cyanobiaceae > Synechococcus_C. The sequence continues at coordinate 20,422 of NZ_CP138955.1, forward strand.
CCTCAACGTGCAGAAACGGGGTTTCGCGCCCATGTCGAACCAGTGGCGGGTTCCTGCTGGAACGCTGATCCAGTCGTTGGTTTCGCAGAGCACCTGTACCACTTCGTCGCCGATGTGGAGGCAGAAAAGACCACAGCCTTCGACGAAGAAGCGCACCTCATCTTCAGCGTGAACGTGCTCCTTGAGAAATTTCTGGCGCAGGCTCTCTCGATCCGGATGATCGGGCAGCACGCGGATGGCATCGACACTTGGGAAGTTGCCCCGCTCCTGAGTCCATTCGATTTCACGTTTGTAAGTCGCCAGGATCTGCGCGATAGAGGCATCGCAATCCAGCTGATGCTGTGCGGGCCAGCGTTCGAATCCGATGCCCCGTTGCTTCAGTACATCCCGAATCCGCCCGCACTCCCGGGTTTGCAGCAGAACGGCCTTGGTGGCTGCTGAATACAGCGTCAGTTCACTCATCGTTCTGGAGTCAGCTGAGTAGCGGTGAATGCGGCTGCTGCCACCCTGTTCAGCATGCTGGATGGCTGGTTGGGTCCCATTGCCTTTGTCCACCTCGTCCGAGTGTTCTGCGGTTCAGCTGACGCTGGTCGGTGTCGGCCCGGGAAATCCCGAGCTGCTCACTGTGGCGGCTGTTCGAGCTCTCGAAGCCGCTGATGTCATTGCCCATCCCATTGCTCATGAGGGGGCGGAGGGCATGGCCCTTGCGATCGCCTCACGCTGGCTTCGTCCTGATCAGCGTTGCCTGCCACTGCTGTTTCCGATGGTGGCTGAGGCTGAACCACGGATCGCAGCCTGGAGAGCTGCTGCTGATGCGCTGGTCGACGAGGTTCGAGCCGGCAAACGTGTGGTGCTGCTCTGCGAAGGGGATGTGTCGCTCTTCGCAACAGGGAGCTATGTGCAGCTGGCTTTACGACGCCGTCACCCTGATGTGCCATTCGCTTTGATTCCAGGGATTCCATCGGTGTGTGCAGCGGCTGCTGCCGCAGTGGAGGGATCTCACGACATTCCTCTGGCCTTTCAGCAGGAGGGTCTGCTGATTCGCCCCTGTCCGGACACGGAGGCCGAGTTCACCGCTTTGCTTGACAGTGCACGTCGAACATCCACGGTGCTCGGTTTGCTCAAAGTGGGGCAGCGCTGGTCCTGGGTGCGCGCCGCGCTGGAGCAGGCAGGACTCCTCGATCAAGCACTGTTCGCCCAGCGGGTTGGCTGGCCCGATCAGTGGGTGGCTCCGGCTCGGGCGGTGCCTGACGATCTGAAGCCTTACTTCTCACTGCTGCTTGTCCGTCAGATCTGGCCTGAGGTGTTGCCTTGATTGCCGCTCTGCAACCGCTGACGCCCTTGCAATGGCTGGCGCTGGTTCATCCGGTGCTGATCATCCTGTTTGTCTACCCGGTGATCGGTGCAACGATCCGGTTGGGAATTCTGGCCAGGGAACGCCGACTGGAAATCAATCCCATCGCTCCAACTGTGCCCATTGAGCATGTTGATCATGGTCGCTGGGCGACGGCTGGTCTGCTGTTGGCTGTCCTGTTCGCTCTGAGCCATGACCTGGCTGATGTCGGCGTGGGGTTCAGCAGCTGGGCCGTCGCAATCCTTCAGGCCACGGGGGTTGTGGTGTCGTTTGTGGCCCTGCTGCGCACCCGCAGACTGGCGCTGCGACTGCTCTTCTCCTGGAGCTGCTGGCTGTTTCTGCTGCTGATCACGATCGAGCCATCACTCGTGAGCCGGCGTTCGCTTGCTGCCGCTGAGGTCTGGCAGTCGCACACCTGGGGTGGGCTGCTGCTGATCGCATTTCTGTTGCTGACCATGGCCTGTCAGCGGGAGATCGCCGGGCGCCTGTGGATGCGTCGGATTCACGTGGCTCTAAATATTCTTGTGGCACTTCTGCTGGCTACTCAGGCGATCACGGGGACCCGTGATCTCTTGCTTGGTTGACCTCACTGCAGTGGCGTCTGAGCCGTCAGGCAGCGGCTGAAGGGCCGGCGTGCCGGCAGGATCAGCAGACGGCTGATCAAGGCCATGAGGGCTCGCCATTCCGGCGGGGCCTGACGGTCCGGCCAGCATCCAGGCCTGCAGAACAGCCAGAGGATGAGCAGTTGTCGATGCCGGTCGCTGAGCTCTTGCCAGCGCAGCGCAAATCGCTGGCCCTGCCTGCTTTCCTGCACGACGGGCAGAGCGGGCACAGCGTCTGTCCAGCGCAGGCGTGTGATGGTCAGCTGCGAAGACATCGCGCCGGGCATGTTCAGTTCCACGCCGCTTTCACTGAGCGCTGTGATTTGACAAGACGCCCACTGTCCATCGCTGGTCTCAAGAGCTGCCGGCAGAAGTGCGGCCTGCCAGGGAGCAGGATCCCTGGCAGGTGGATCCCAGCAGGCTCGCAGTGCAATCCAGAGGCTGAACAGATTGATCACGGCCCAGGTCAGTCCAAGCGTGCGTGAGTCGAAGACGTCGCTGTTCAGTGAGGTCACTGTGATCAACCCGTGCAGGTTGACCACGTTCAGCAGCAGCAGCACCAGCAGAGGACTCACCAGCATGAGGCTGAAGCTGCCTTGGTCTCGTCGCTGGTGTTTCGGCGTCACGCGAAAGCCGCCGATGCGTCCCATCAGATTGGTGAACACGGTCAGCGTCAGCGGCACCGTCAGCACCCAGCCGGTGAGTTCGCTCAGCAAAGCGGTGCGGGAGCCCCTGTTGATCCAGCCGATGCTGAGCAGGAGTGTGGCCCAGAGCGGCAACAGCATGCGCAGGGCTTCATCAGTGCTGATCAGAATGGGAACGGTGTTGAGCAGGCCGTAGCTGAGCGGCATCAACATCAGCACCAGCCTGGGCATGTTGTTGAACCAGTGCACAACGCCCTCGAGGTAAGCCATCCGTTCACCGACACGCAGGTCACCCCGGCCCAGCGGTCCGTCATGGAGTCGCAGGCTTTGCAGCGTTCCGTTCGCCCAGCGCTGCCGTTGTCGCACGAAGTCGGCCATGGTCTCAGCTGCGAGCCCGGCACTGAGTTTTTGCTGGAGATACAGCAGTTTCCAGCCGCGGCGACGGAGCCGCAGACCGGTCACGAAATCCTCTGAGATCGCCTGCTCCCTGAATCCGCCGACCGAATCGATGGCGCTGCGACGCGCCAGAAATGCTGTGCCGGCGCAGACCACAGCTCCCCAGCCGTCGCGGACGGGTTCAATCCAGCGATAAAAGCTCTCTTCATCAGGCAGCAACCAAGGCTCCATGCCGAGATTGCGCATCACCGGGTCGGCATTGATGAATGTCTGCGGGGTTTGAAGCAGCCCCACCGAGGGATCCTGCAGAAAGCCGATGCAGCAATCGAGAAAGTCTTGCTGAGGAATAAAGTCTGCATCGAACACCGCCACCAGCTCGCCGCTGCAGTGCCGAAGCCCGTCATTGAGATTGCCGGCTTTGGCGCTGGTGCGGCTCGGACGATGGCGGTAACGGCAGCCGAGTCTGAGCGCCAGCTGCTTCACCTCGTTTCGGCCGCTGTCATCCAGAACCCAGACATGACTGTTGCGGTAATTCAGATGGCAACAGGCGATCAGACTGCGTTCCAGCACCTGCAGGGGTTCGCCGTAGGTAGGCACGAGGATGTCGACCGTCGGTCGCCAGGAGCTGTTCTGCCATTGCTGTTTCAGTTGTTGCATCTCGCTGCGGCGGTCGGGGAAGCGACGCCAGGCCAGCCATAACGGCAACAGTCCCGAAAGCAGCAGCCAGGCTTCCGCAGTCAGCAGCACCAGGCTCAGCCCAGTGCTCAGGTGCGTGCTCAGGTTGAGGCTGCAGGTGACCCTCCAGTGCAGGTAACGGGCGGTCAGCAGGCTGATCAGCAGGATCAGGCTTCGTCGCTTCCAGATCGGGCTTTGCTGCTCGGGTTGTCGGCTCAACCAGATTGGCCAGAACAGAACCACAAGCGGCAGCAGGGTCAAGCCAGCTGCTCCTGCTGCTGCTGGAGCAGTGTCAGCGCCTGATCAGGGGTAGGCGCACGCATCAATTTCTGGCGGAACTGAGATGCGCCGCTGAACCCGGTGCAGGTCCAGCTCATGTGTTTCCTGGCGATCAGCAGTCCGTGATCCCCGCGCGAGGCAACAAGGGCCTGCAGTTGCTCGGACGCCAGCTTCAGGCGTTCCCGAGGCCCTGGCGTGCGTGGAATGGTGCGACCGCTCAGTGCCGCATCGATCTGGCCCGCGAGCCAGGGGGCACCCATGGTTCCTCTGCCCACCATCACCCCGTCGGCGCCCGTTATCGCCAGGCAACGGACGGCGTCATCGGGGCTGTAGACATCGCCGTTGGCGATGACGGGAATGCTGAGTGCCTGTTTGACGCTGGCAATGGCTTGCCAGTCGGCTGTGCCGCTGAAGCGTTGCTCCCTGGTGCGGCCATGCAGCGTCAGCAATGTGGCGCCCGAATTCTGAAGCTGTCTGCACCAGTCCACCGCCGTGTGATCACGCGTTTCGTGCTCGATGGGATTGCACCAGCCGAGGCGGGTTTTCACCGTGACGGGCACCCCAACAGCTGATGCCACGGATTCCACGATCCGGCAGGCGAGTTCGGGATCGCGGATCAGGCCGCTGCCACCGCCCTTGCGGGCGATCTTCCTGACGGGACAGCCCATGTTGATGTCGATCAGGAACGCCCCTGCGTCCTCGGCTCGACGGGCTGCATCAGCCATCGCCTCTGGTCTGTGATCGAACAGCTGAACGCCGATCGGTCCGACCTCCTCGCTCAGTTCCTCGACCTTGCACCGTCCATGGCCGAGCTCGAGGCTGGTGGCGTTGACCATTTCTGTGAACAGCAGTGCATCGGGTGCCCAGCGCCTCACCAGAGTGCGAAAAATTCTGTCGCTGACGCCGGCTAGCGGAGACTGCAGCACCCTGCAGCGCAGCACGCGCTCAACGCTGCTTCCACTCAGCTGCAGATCCCTGACCATCGGGAATGGATTCGGTTCAGGCATCTTCGCCACCCGCAGGATCCGTTTGCGCTCAGGCCGCGACGTCATCCAGCCCGAGCCGGGTGCGCGTGTCTCGAACCTGGGCTTCGATGGCGTTGCGGAGCCAGGCCTGGTTGGACCAGTCTTCCGTCAGAGCCAACCGTTCCACCTCCTGCATCAGATCCAGGGGCAGCTGAAGGGTCACGTTCTGGATGCTGTGGGGACTGGCCAGACCGCCATCGTGGGGCGCATCGAGATGGAGCACCTGCACCTTCAACACCTGAAGTCGGGTTCCGGCTTGAGGCTGTCTGCTCAGCACCTGTTTCATGGTCAACCTCACACGGCACCCCGCGCGAATGCGCTGCAGTGCGCGGCTTCCGAGGGGAGCGTCACGGCGGTCAGCGAAAACGGGAGTGCTGACAGTGGTTTTGCCGCTGTAGCTGAAGCAGACCCTGCCTTCCTCATCCCAGGGAAAGCTGGACTTTCCGGCTGTTCTCACGGTCTTCAGCAGACGTCGGCGATCTCGTCTGACCGTTGTCATCACATCGTCTGGCAGCCGGAAAAACAGCCGCTGAAGCTGTTCGCCACCTGACAGAAACGTCTTCGGTTCGAGTGTCGTGTCGAAGACGTACATATGAATGACGCTAATGGAGGTGTCGCAGGTTCTGTTGTGGCATCTGCGTGGCTCAGGCGGGAGTGAATGACAGCATGCGTCGATGATTTCCCTGAGCTGGACTCTCAGTCGCCGCTTGTTGCTGGCGATCCTTGAGGATCGTCTCAGCGATCGCTTCGTGGCAGCTCTGGTCTGGGAGCGCCTGGGCTACCTCGCCCCTTCGGATGGAGCGGGGACATGGCTGGCCGGCCCAGCAACGCCAGAGGCATGGAGAGCATCCTTTCCCGAAGCTCCGCAGGTGATCGCGTCGCGCCCGGCTGCGATTCGTCTGACCCGTTCGATCCCCAGGGAATCCAAGCAACTGCTCAAGCAGCAGCTGCAGTTCGGTGGCTACCGCATCGATGAGCTGTATCCGAGGCGCACACGCCGTGCCACTGCTGTGAACTGGTTGCTGGCTTGGCTTGCATCGGTCGGGACGCCGCTCCCGGATCAGGGGGCAATGCCACCGCTGGTGGGTGCGCCGGCGGATCCGGTGCAGGGGCATCCAGGCGATCCGCCGGTGGGATGAATCTCACACCTGAATCACCACCTTGGTGCCCTTGAGCGTGTTCTCAAACAGCCAGCGGGCCTGATGCGTGGGCATGCGAACACAGCCATGGCTGCGGGGGACACCGAAGGCCTGGCCGGCATCTTCCTGCCAGGGAGCACCGTGCATGCAGATCATCTCGTTGGCGGTGATGCACATGGCGTAGGGCACCCCTGGCGCGACATAACCCCGTCCTCGCATGGTCACGGAGCGGTACTTGGTCAGCACCTGGGCTTCTCCCGTTGGGGTTGGTGTTGAGGCTTTGCCGGTGCTCACGGGGATGACCCGCACGATCTCATCGTTGGAGTCGTAAACGGTGAGCTGTTGATCCGAGAGGTCCACCACCAGGGTGGCGATCAGTTCAAGCATGACGATGTGACAGTGGATTCACTGCTCCACCGCTAGCTGTCGCATCTGAGTCTTATTAGTCTCGCCCGGAAAGAATTCCCATTCCTGTCGGTGAGATGAAAAATCGAGCCGTCTCCGTTCCGTGTTTCTCTGCCTGCGTGCGCCTCTGTACTGTCAAGACTGTTCTCGCTGTAGACCTTCTTGGCGCGTCCCGTCGTCGCGATCATCGGGCGCCCCAACGTCGGCAAGTCCACGCTGGTGAATCGTCTCTGCCGCAGTCGTGAGGCGATCGTCCATGACGAACCCGGTGTGACACGTGATCGCACCTATCAGGATGGCTACTGGGGTGATCGCGAATTCAAGGTCGTCGATACCGGTGGTCTGGTGTTCGATGACGACAGCGAATTTCTGCCTGAAATCCGGGTGCAGGCCGCTCTCGCTCTCGAGGAGGCGAGTGTCGCGGTGGTGATCGTTGACGGTCAGCAGGGTCTCACCGCATCGGATGAGGCCATCGCGGAGTTTCTGCGCGGCCAGCGCTGTCCCACGCTGCTCGCGGTGAACAAGTGCGAGTCACCTGATCAAGGCCTGGCCATGGCCGCGGAGTTCTGGAGCCTCGGTCTGGGGGAGCCCTACCCAATTTCCGCAATTCACGGGGCAGGCACCGCAGAGGTCCTGGATCGGGTGCTCACCTTCCTGCCTCCCAAGGACCAGGAGGGAGACGAGGAAGAGCCCATTCAGATGGCCATCATCGGTCGTCCCAATGTGGGCAAGTCAAGTCTTCTCAACTCCATCTGCGGCGAAATGAGGGCCATCGTCAGTCCGATCCGTGGAACCACCCGCGACACGATCGACACCAGCATCGTGCGTGAGAACCGTCCCTGGCGTCTGGTCGACACGGCCGGCATCCGCCGGCGACGCAGCGTCAACTACGGACCTGAATTCTTCGGTATCAACCGCAGTTTCAAGGCGATCGAGCGCAGTGATGTGTGCGTGCTGGTCATCGATGCCCTCGACGGTGTCACCGAGCAGGATCAGCGTCTGGCCGGCCGGATCGAGGAGGACGGTCGAGCCTGCGTGGTGGTTGTCAACAAATGGGATGCCGTGGAGAAGGACAGCCACACGATGACGGCCATGGAAAAGGAGCTGCGGTCCAAGCTCTATTTCCTCGACTGGGCGCCCATGCTCTTCACCTCCGCGCTCACGGGGCAGCGCGTTGACAGCATTTTCGCCCTTGCTGTTCTGGCGGTGGAACAGCACCGCCGCCGGGTCAGCACCTCCGTGGTCAATGAGGTGCTGAAGGAAGCTCTCAGCTGGAGGAGTCCGCCCACGACGAGGGGCGGTCGTCAGGGCCGGCTCTATTACGGCACGCAGGTCGCCAGCAGGCCACCCAGCTTCACTCTGTTCGTGAATGAGCCGAAGCTTTTCGGTGACACCTACCGACGCTATGTCGAACGTCAGATTCGTGAAGGCCTGGGATTTGAAGGAACGCCGTTGAAGCTTTTCTGGCGCGGCAAGCAGCAGCGCGATGCGGAAAGGGATCTCGCCAGGCAGCAGAACCGTCAGGGCTGAGAGGAATGGATTGGCTGAGGCAGATTCCGATCGGGCAGTACGTGGATGGTGCCGGCGGTTGGCTGCGCCGGCTTGATCCCCGGCTGAAGCTGCTGTGGGTGCTGATGTTTCTGCTCACTCCGGTGCTGGCAGGTCCGCTCTGGCGTGTGGCCCTCGTGCTGGCCCTGCTGCTGATCACGCTTGTCAGTGGCTTACCGGCTCGCCTGTGGTGGCGTTCGTTGCTGCTCGTCACCGTTCTCGGCTGTGTTGTTGGCCTGTTGGCGACACTGCTGCCGACCGGTGATCCCGGAGCCAGCCTCAATCTGCGTTCCCCTGATGAGATTCCAGGGGTCACGCTCAGTTCGCCCTCTTGGGAGCTGGTGCGCCTCGGTCCCTTGCAGCTTGGATCTCTGCAACTGGGGCCGCTTGTGGTGGACCGCCGTTCGGCCGAGCTCGGCTTGAACAGCGCCACCCTGATCGTGACAGTTGTCCACAGCGTGAACCTGATGTTGCTGTCGACACCCAGTGAGGAGCTGATGTGGTCGCTGAGCTGGTGGCTGGCGCCACTGGCCCGCCTCGGAGTGCCGGTTGATCGACTCAGTTTTCAGTTGCTGCTGGCTCTGCGCTTTCTGCCGCTGGTCCAGGAGGAGCTTCAGAACCTGTTGCGTTCACTGGCCAGTCGCGCGGTCAACCTGCGCAAGCTTGGCTTTAAAGCCTCCTTCGGTCTTGTTCTTTCGGTGGGTGAGCGCCTTCTCGCCAACATCCTGCTGCGTGCGGAACAGGGTGCGGAAGCCTTGCTTGCCAGGGGTGGAACCTGGCTGCCTGCTGATGCATTCCGTCCTGAACAGGCATCGCACGCTGCTGGCCACCGGATTCTGAATGGTGTGGCTGCTGTGGGGCTTGTGACGGTTCTTGTTCTGCGAGGAAGGTACGGTGCTCTTTGATATCCGTTTTCAGGACTGTGAGCGCTGAGGGTTATCTCAATCACCCCACCTTTGGCATGCTCTACAGAGTGGCCCCTGCGGGAGAGGGGCGTGACGTTTATGCGACGTTGTATGCCCAGCGCATGTTCTTTCTCGTCACTCTTCAGCCGCGAGGCGCGCAGTTTGAGGTGATTCCCTACCTGGATGCGCGCCACCATGCGGAATTGAATCTGGCGCGCCGCCGCCGTGATGCATCGGAGGATTACGGCAGCTGGAAGCAGCTCTTCGATCAGACCTTCATCTGAACCATGCAACAGGGACTGCGCGGGTGACGGAGATTCAGAACCGCTGGCAGCAGCTGCAACAGCGTCTCCCGCCTGGGGTCAATCTGCTCGCGGTGAGCAAGATGCAGCCGGCCTCAGCAGTGCGAGAGCTTGCGGCCTGCGGTCAGGTTGATTTCGGGGAAAGCCGCGTTCAGGAGGCATTGCCCAAACAGGAGGCTCTCTCTGATCTCAAAAATCTGCGCTGGCATTTCATTGGTCGACTACAGGCCAACAAGGTGCGTGCGGTGGTCAAGGCATTCAGCTGGATTCATTCCGTCGACTCGATGACCCTGGCCGAACGTGTCTCCCGCATCGCCCTAGAGGAAGGCTGTTGTCCTTCGGTGTTGTTTCAGGTGAAGTTGAGGTCAGATCCCGCTAAGGGGGGCTGGGATCCTCAGTCGCTGAGGGAGAACTGGCCTGCGCTGAGCCGGTTGCCCGGTCTGCACTCCTCAGGGCTGATGACCATGGCACCGCTTGGGTTCGACGTTCACGAGCGTCAGGGACTGTTCAGGGATTGCCGCAATCTCGCGGATGAGCTGAATCTGACGCAGTGTTCGATGGGCATGAGCGGCGACTGGCCGGAGGCAGCCGCCTGCGGTGCGACCTGGGTGCGGGTGGGATCAGCTCTGTTTGGTGCCCGGCCTCCACTGCCCTCCTGATCAGGATGTTGCAATCAACGTTGCGTGATGGACATCAATCCATCTGGACACGCTTGCTCACAACTCCGTTGAGCGCTATTCAGGGTCAAGGTTTCGCAGATTTCCGGTGTCGTTGATTTCTCGCCTTCGTGCGGTCGTTGCTGGTGATGATTACCTCGACGGCGATTATGACGAGCTCGACTACGACACGGGTGAGCATGAAGACAACATGCAGGGCATGTCGTCAGTCAGCACCAGCGCTTTGGCTCCTCTGGACGCAGCCAATCCTTTCGAAATGGACCAGAACTTCTCAGGTTCCAATGTGATTGGAATGCCTGGTATCAGTTCCGGCACCGCAGAGGTTTCACTGATGGAGCCGCGCAGTTTTGACGAGATGCCTCGCGCGATCCAGGCCCTGCGCGAACGCAAGACCGTGATCCTCAATCTCACGATGATGGAGCCTGATCAGGCTCAGAGAGCGGTTGATTTCGTCGCCGGCGGCACCTTTGCCATTGATGGCCATCAAGAGCGTGTTGGCGAAAGCATCTTCCTGTTCGCCCCCAGCTGTGTCACCGTCACCAACGCCAGTCAGGACGAAAGCACCACCCCCACGGTCGTCAGCAAGGACGTTGAGCATGCTCCCTCTGAAAGCAGTGTCGCTCCTGCACCGGCCTGGGCCGCTTCAGACGCTGCTGCTCTTTGAGTCTTCGCTTCGGTGACTGTTTCCGTTGGTGTGATTGGTCTGGGTCGCATGGCCCGGGCCTTGATCTGTCCTTTGATTGAGCGGGAAATCCTGCGGTCATCCGAGGTGATCGGAGTCGTCGGCAGTGAAGCCACAGCAACGCGCCTGAAATCGGAACTGCCAGGTGATCTGACTGTGGTCGCCGCTTCTGATCCGCGGGCCATGGAGGCCTGGAATGCTCAGGTTCAGTTGCTCGCTGTCAAACCGCAGCAACTGGATGCTGTCGCCGCAAGTGTTGAGCCATCGCAAGCCGGTCGATCTGGGTCACAGCTGTTGATCTCGGTTCTGGCGGGAGTCACGCTGGAGCGATTGCAGAGCCGATTTCCCGGTCGTGCGTGTGTGCGTGCAGTTCCCAACACCCCGTGTCTGGTGGGTGAGGGGTTGTGTGGGCTGGCATGGGGAGACGGGGTCACGCCAGAGCAGCGCCTGTGGGTGACAGAGGCTTTTCGGCCTGTCAGTGAGGTGCTGGAGTTGCCCGAGTCACGACTCGACGCCTTCCTGGCGCTGACCTCATCCGGGCCTGCTTATGTGGCCTTGGTTGCAGAAGCCTTGGCAGACGGCGCAGTGGCCGCCGGTTTGCCGCGTGATCAGGCCAACCATCTGGCGCACCGAACCCTCGCAGGCTCCGCTGCACTGCTCGACCGGCAGCAGTTGCATCCAGGGCAACTCAAGGACATGGTTGCGTCTCCGGGCGGTACCACGATGGCAGCTCTGAGACATCTCGAAAAAGCAGGATTGCGCTCAGCACTGATCGAAGCTGTGATTGCTGCCACCGAACATGGCCGTGGCTTGCGTTAGGCCGCGAGCGGTTCTCTGCGGATCAACTCTCCGTACAGCCTTTCGAGTGAATCGATGTTGCGGGCCATCGTGTAGCGCTGCAGCACTCTTTCGCGGGCCTGGCGTCCGAGTTCGCGGGTCAGCACGGGTTGATCGCGCAGCACCGGAAGCAGGGTGCGCAACTGGCTGGTCACGCCCAGCGTGCTGAGCACGATCCCGGCCCCACCGATGAGCACCTCTCCATCAGCTCCGGCGTCGGTGGCAACGCAGGCACAGCCACTGGCCATGGCTTCAAGCAGTGCCAGAGACAGGCCCTCCACGAGAGAGGGAAGCACAAACACCTCTGCGCATTGCAGCAGGGCGATGCGTGTGGCCAGATCAGCCTCATAGCCCCACCAGAGCACGTTGTCCTCGTCGTAGCTGTTCTGGAGAGTGGTCCGCAGAGGTCCTTCACCCACGATCACCAGGCGGCAGCCCTCCATGTTCACCAGACGCCACGCCTGCAGAAGAGCTTCCACGTTTTTCTCGGTGGCGACCCGCCCCATGTAGAGGAAGACACGCTCTTGCCCCAGCCGTGTCCGCACCTGGCCCAGTGGGCTGCCGCTGGTGGCAGTGATGCCCGCTTCAGGCCCCAGTCCTGAGGGAGTCCACTGGTGGGTGTCGACACCGTTGGGGATCACGGCCAGCCTGTCTTCACGTACCCCCAGACGTGCCAGGACCTCAGCCTGCAGATCGGAGAACACAATCACCTTGTCGTACTTGGAGAGGGCGGGCGCGTAGAGCTGGTAGGTGAGCTGCTGAGTGCCTGCCGTCAGATTTCGCAGGCCGGCGTCGAACGGAGGGTGGAAGGTTGCCACCAGCGGCACCTCCAACTGCTGACAGAGCTCGGGCAGCCGGAAATCCAGTGGTGAGAGGGTGAGGCTGGCATGGACCAGATCAGGTTGCAGTCGTTCCAGTGATTCGCGGAGTTCACGCTGGGCTCCCGGTGATGGGATCGTGTAAACCTGCGATTTCACCAGATAGGGAAGACTCACATCCGGATCGTTGGCGAGCAGAGATGTGCTGCTGCCTGGAGCCTTCGGGTTGTCGAAGTGAATGAAACTGGTCTGATGACCCCTTGCCCTCAGGGCCTCCGTTGTGCTGAGCCCATAGGTGACATTGCCGCAGAACGGAGTTTTTTTGCCCAGCCAGGCAATATGCGTCACCGCCACCGTTCACAGGCCTTGGCCGACGCTAGCAGCGCTGCCAGGGCCGTTCCAGCAGGGCGGCAAACAGAGCCATCAGGGCGAGCAACCACAACACCGGGCTGAGCCCGATGCTGCTGACCAGGGTGCCCGCCAGCACAAGCGGCAGGCTGAGAGCAATGTTGATCAGGTTGTTCTGAAGACCGAAGACCCGTCCCCTCTGGGATACGGGCGTTTCCTCCTGGATGGTGGTCTGGGCGGGAATGGCGACCAGAGCCGCACCGACGCCGAGGATCCCGCACAGCGCCAGGGTGCTGTTGAGCGAGCCCTTGAACTGACTGAGCAACACCAGTGAAAAGGTGATCAGGCTCAGCCCGGCAGCGGTGAGTCGACGACGACTGAAGTGATGGCCAAGCTGGGCCATCATCACGGCGCCAAGGGCCATGCCCAGTCCGCTCATGGCCAGCAGCATCCCGAAACCAGACGGCCCCAGGCTGCTGATCAGGCCGGCCAGCTGCAGAGCCAGAACGTAAAGAGCCGCCAGCAGGCTGTAGAGCAGCACCAGATGAACCATGGCGTTGCGCACCGTGGGGATGCGCTTGAGCACCTGAAGCCCCTCGCCGATCTCGTGCCAAACCGATCGGCCGTCGTTTTTGATTTCACCTTCGCGGTGGCGCACTGCGAGCAGGCTCAGGGCTGCCATGCCGTAGCAGAAGGGCAGAAGAATGAATTCACCGCCTTTCACGTCAACTGCGCTGAACAGGTGGTTGAGTCCGCGCAGGATCGGCTCACCCAGGGCGAATCCAACGATCGTGGCGCCCATGCTGGTGGTCTGGTAGAGCGAATTCGCCGCCAGAAGGTGCTTGCCGGGCACGAGCAGGGTGATGGCGGCCTGTTCGGCGGGTGCAAAAAACTGAGTGAGAATCGATTCGATGAAGGTCATGCCGATCAGGCCCCAGTAACCCCAGGGCAATCCGAGGATCAGGGGGCCTGGGATCAGGAACAGCGGAGTCAGCATCACCATCAGCGCCCGCAGCCCGTTGGAAGCCACCATCACGCGCCGCTTCGGCCAGCGGTCAACCCAGACCCCGGCCACGCTGCCGAGGACCATCGCCGGCAGCGTGTTCGCCACGAAGATTCCTGTGGCGAGAAGAGTGATCACCTGTGTGCGGGTGCTGATGTCGAGGCCGTAGTCGGAAGCGACCTCCGCCAGCACGCCGTTCTGCTGGGACGTGAGCAGCAGGTGCTGATCGATCAGATAGACCATCAGCACGATGTAGAACTTGTCGGCCAGCTGGGAGAAGATCTGGCCGATCCAGAGTTTGCGGAAGTCGCTGAGACGCAGCACGGCCTGGAGCCCGCGACCGCCTTCGGGGTTGTTACCGGTGGGCAGAACCGGCTCAGGACTGTTCAGGGGGGATCCGCTCAAGGTTCCTGGATTGACCGGGTCATGATCGCTCACGGAGACGGCATGCAGTTGCCGACCATCGCCAGCGAGCGCACCGGGCGGGGCAGATGGGTTCTGCACCAGCATTCCAGAACCGCAAGCAGCTTGAGCCATACAGGCCGTGGTCCCATCAGTTCCCCATCCCGTCTGCGGGGGAGTTCCGGCCTTGGCAATCGCTGCAAAAGAGCAAGTTCGGATGGATTGAACTGAAGCCTCGCTCCCGGCAGGGATCCGATCGCCAGCCCCTCCTCAGGAAGGAGGCTGCAGCGCCATTGCCACTGTCCGATCGGAGGCAGGAGCTCTGCCCCGGTGCGACAACAGCTCTGCAGCGGAATCCCGTAGCCGCCCAGTGCCAGCAGATGCACCCCGGCCTGCACGAGCATGGCCAGGCAGACATCCGCCTCCGTCGGGCTGGTGCGGCTCAGGGATTCGAAGCCTTCGAGGTGCACCAGAACCGTGTCCAGCAAACCCGGCACCGGGTCGTCGTCGCTCACAAGGGCAATGGCCAGTTCCGCCAGGGCCTGCGCGGACGCCAGTGTTTCCAGTCGCTGGCCAACACCGCTGTAGTTGTGCAGAACCTGCAGCTGCTTCACTCTCTGCAGACTGCGGCGCCCCACCACCTGCAGATCCAGCAGCGTGAGCGGAACAGCGGCGGCAAGGCTGCTGCGCGGCCTGCGAGCCCCAGGCACCGCCAGCCGTACAACGCCTGCTTCGTCACTGAGCAGCGTCAGCAGCCGGTCATGCTCCCCGAGCGGACCCACCTTCAGAGCAAGACCCGTCAGGCGCCTTTCACCACTCATCGCTGTTGACGCAGGGCCTTGATCAGTGCAGGACCATGCCCGGTGCCCAGGGCCGTCGCACCTGCCTCGACGAGATCAAGCGCCTGCTCTGCTTCTCGGATCCCACCGGCAGCTTTGATGGCGCACCGGCCGCGGCTGAGCTGACGCAGGTGTCTGATCTGGTCCGCTGACACTGCAGCGCCGAAACCATTGCCGGCCTGGAGCGACGCTGCACCAGCGTCAATCGCCGCCTCTGCTGCCAGAGCAAGCTGCGCCTCATTCAGCTGATTGATGTCCAGCACCACCGTCATCGGCAGATCCAGTGCGGCGATCGCAGCCAGTTCCTCGGCGAAGCTGTTGGCATGTCCGTTCACCAGAGCGGCCCAGTTCGGGGTGACGTCGAGCGCATCAGCTCCATGGGCTGCAGCCCACTCGGCCTGGGCCTGCTTCAGTTCGGCGGGCAGGGCGCCGAAGGGAAACGCCACGGTGGCGATCAGCTTCACCGACCCCTGACCCCCGAGGCGCCTGCGCACGGCTTCGAGCTGATTGAGGCTGACGCACACCCCCCCGAAGCCAAGTTGCCGTGAAGCGTCGCAGAGTGTGAAAAGCTCCTCTTCAGGTAACAACGGGTTGAGCAGAGCCTGGTGAATCAGGGGCGGAATGTCCGGCAGCTCCTGCCGGCGCGATGACGTGCTCATCAGGTTCAGCTGCGAGCCTGAATCACTCCGTAGCCGCCGTGGTTGCGTCGATAGATCACCTGCAGTTCGCCACTCTCTCTGTCGCGGAACAGGTAGAAGTCATGATCGATCAGATCCAGCTGGGTGCGTGCCTCGTCCAGCGTCATGGGCGGCATGGCGAAGTATTTGCGCCTCACACCCGGGCTGGGCAGCTGGGCCTCCTTGCCATCGAGCAGTGATGCATTCACGGGGCTGTCGTCGAGAAGCTCCTCAGTGGCTGGGGTCTCCGTGGCCCGGTGGCCATGGCTGTGATGGTGGTCGCTGTGGCGCTCCTTGAACCGCCGCAGCTGCCGGGCCAGTTTGCTCGCAACCAGATCGATGCTCGCGTAGAGATTCTCACTGCGCTCCTGAGCGCGGATGACCGTTCCGTTGGCGAAGACTGTCACCTCAGCCGTCTGCTGAGGGACCCGCGGATTGCGAGCCACGGATAGATGAACATCCGCTTCCTGAACAAGGTCGTTGAAGTGATGGATCGCCCGATCAAGCTTCGTCTCGGTGTAATCCCGCAATGCGGGAGTCACATCCAGATTGCGACCATGGATCAAGAGCTTCATGCATCCCTCCGGTGCCTGCGCCTAACGGAAAGCTAGTGACGCCGTTGAATTCCGGAAGCGGGTCTGCGGCATTTCTTTTTCAGCCTGCCCAGCTGGTTCCCTTCAAGCAGGCCTGGGATCTGCAGCGTTGTTGGCAGGATCGATTGCTCAATGAATCGGCCACAGACGCCGATCCCGAGGCGGTCTGGCTGCTGCAGCACCCTCGTTGTTACACCCTTGGCCGCGGCGCCAGTGAAGCCCATCTCCTCTTCGATCCGGAGCATCCCCCGGCACCTCTGCACCGCATTGACCGCGGCGGGGAAGTGACCCATCACGCGCCTGGTCAGCTGGTGGTTTACCCGGTGCTGGATCTGCGTCGTCGTCGCACCGATCTGCACTGGTACCTGCGTGAGCTGGAAGGGGTCGTGATCGACGTGTTGGAGCTGCTCGGCCTCCGGGGGGAGCGGATCGAGGGACTCACCGGTGTCTGGCTCGAGCACCACAAGGTGGCGGCGATCGGTGTCGGTTGTCGCCGCTGGATCACCCAGCATGGCCTGGCTCTGAACGTGAACTGCGATCTCGAGGGCTTCGGGTCCGTTGTGCCCTGTGGTCTTGAAGGTCGGCCTGTCGGTCGACTCTGCGACTGGATTCCGGGGCTGGAGCTCATGACCGTGCAGGGCCTGATGCGCGATGCCCTGGCCGCGCGTTTCGGTCTGATCTGGCGGAAGAGCGTCAAAGAGGTGCTGTGATTGCCGAAGCCGGCTGGAGGTGATAGGCCTGGGCGACCGTGAACTGTTTTCGTGACTGCCGCTGCTCAATCCTCCTGGCACCCCACCTCCCGCGAGCAGGCGGCACTGGCGCGGCAGGCGCATGTTCAATCTCTGGGCCGGGTGGATCAGGTCTGGCCCTGGTTGAAGTCCCATCACGGCGAGGTGATGGCGGTTGATGCGCCCCATGCCGCCCATCCAGAACGACTCAGCTATCGAGAGCTGGCTGAGCGGATCGATCAGGCCGCCGCTGCATTCCGCAGTCTGGGGATCGGCTGCGGCGATGTGGTGGGTCTCTTTGCTGAGAACAGCCCCCGCTGGTTGGTCGCTGATCAGGGCCTGATGCGTGCCGGTGCCATCGATGCGGTGCGCGGAGCGGCGGCACCCGTTGAGGAGCTCCGCTACATCCTCGAGGATTCGTCAGCCGTCGCGCTGGTGGTGCAGACCGCTGATCTGCTGAAGCGTCTTGAGCTGCCTGTGCAACTGCAGGAGCATCTGCGCTTCGTGCTGGTGCTCGAGGGTCCAGCTCCGGAGGGGGTATTTGATTTCGATGCCTTCCTCGCCCTCGCCGCTGACGATCAAAGACCGGATCCATTGACAGGCAGGGACCGTTCCACGGCGCAGGCCACCACAGCCACGATCCTTTACACCAGCGGAACCACAGGTCGGCCCAAGGGCGTGCCGCTGACGCACGCCAATCTGCTGCATCAGATGCGCAGTCTCGCCTGCGTCACGCGTCCTGAAGCGGGATCTCCAGTGCTGAGTGTTCTGCCGATCTGGCACTCCTATGAACGCAGCGCGGAGTACTACTTCTTTTCCTGTGCCTGTTCGCAGAGTTACACCACGATCAAGCAGCTCAAGAAGGATCTGCCCCGGGTCAAACCCGTGATCATGGCCACAGTTCCCAGGCTGTGGGAAGCGGTTCAGGCTGGTTTTGAGGATGCCCTCAAGACTTTTCCTGTGTCGCGTCAGCGTCTGCTGAGATCAGCCCTGGCCAACAGCACGGCCTATACCCTGGCCAGGAGGCGCAGCCGCGACCTGATGATTCAACCGCTGCGCAAGCGGGACCGTCTCAAGGCGGCGGCTGAGGCGACCCGGCGCTGGCCTGCCCATGCACTGGCCTCCAGGCTGATCTGGCCGAAGGTTCGACAGCAACTCAGCGGAGGTGAACTGCGATTTCCGATCAATGGCGGGGGTGCGATCGCACCCCATGTGGATTCCTTCTTTGAGGCGGTGGGTATCGAGCTCCTGGTTGGCTACGGCCTCACTGAAACCAGTCCGGTGGTGAGCTGCAGGAGGCCGTGGCGCAACATCCGCGGCAGCTCCGGTTTGCCCCTTCCGGAAACGGAATTCCGGATTGTGGATGCTGAGACCCGCGAGCCGCTCGGTTGGCGTGAACGAGGAGTGGTGCTCGTCCGTGGTCCTCAGGTGATGGCTGGTTATCTGGGACAGCCGCAGGCAACCGCCAAGGTTCTTGATGCCGAGGGCTGGTTTGATACTGGTGATCTGGGCATGCTTCTTCCCGATGGATCGGTCGTTCTGACAGGGCGGGCGAAGGACACGATCGTGCTCAGCAGTGGTGAGAACATCGAGCCGGGCCCTCTGGAGGAAGCCCTGGTCTCCAGTCCTCTGATTGAGCAGGTGATGCTGGTGGGACAAGACGAACGTCAGCTCGGTGCCCTGGTGGTGCCACGGGAGGATGCGATGCAGGCCTGGGCCAATTCCCAGGGCTGTGATCAAGGTGATGATCGTTTCCCCCGTTTGCTGCGTGGAGAGCTGAATCGACTGCTGACTGACCGATCTGGATCCCGGGCTGATGAGCGCCTCGCCGGAGTGGCTCTTGTGGAACCCTTCTCGATCGAGAACGGTCTGCTCACCCAGACTCTCAAGCAACGCAGAGACAGGATCAGCGAGCGTGATCGTGCTGCGATCGAGGGCATCTACGGCCGATGAAACCCTTCATGCAGCTTTCGGGTTGACCATCCGGCGCGGGGCTGAGACGCTTGGCGCTGCTTCCCCGCTCCAATGTCCGACGGCACGACTCTGTCGATCAAGCGCTCCATCACCATTCGTGCAGTGGTCACCCCGGCCTGGAAGGAAGAGGCCGAGCGTGAGCTCAGTGCCGGCATCTCCACAACCGACCAGCAACTTGCCCAGCTCGAGCAGGAGGGGCAGCAGGTTGTTGATGATGTTCGTCGGCAAAGCGCCAACCCTCTTGATCCACGCGTTCAGGAGCAGGTCGCTCAGGTTCAGCAACAGGTGGCAGCCAAGCGGGCTGAGCTTGAGGAACAGAAGCGCAATCTCCTTCAGCAGCAGGCTCAGGTCCGTGAGCTTGAGATGGAACAGATCGTTGATCAGGGTCAGCTTGAAAGCTTCTGCGACATCAAGGTGGGCGACAACCTGGTGAGCAAGATGCAGGTTGCAGTGGTCGTGCGTGACGGGGTGATCGAGTCGATCGAGCAGGGCTGAGGGCTTCTGGGGGCCGGCCTGCCGGCCCGTAAGATTTTTTCAGTCAGCCCCTCTGGAGACTGTTTTGGCAACCCACGACATCTTCATGCCTGCCCTCAGTTCGACGATGACCGAGGGGAAGATTGTTGAATGGCTCAAAAATCCTGGCGACAAGGTGGGCCGCGGCGAGTCCGTGCTCGTGGTCGAATCCGACAAAGCCGATATGGATGTGGAGTCCTTCAATGAGGGCTATCTGGCGGCTGTTCTGATGCCGGCAGGCAGCACGGCACCGGTGGGCGAAACCATCGGAATCATTGTCGAGACCGAGGCCGAGCTTGCCGAGGCGCAGGCGAAGGCTCCCGGCGGTGGATCGGCTCAGGCCGCTCCTGCAGCTCCAACCAGTGCTCCTGCCGCCCCGACCACACCTCCCCCACCAGCGCCGGTTGCCGCGCCTGCGCAGGCTCCCGCTCCGGTTGCTGCAGCTCCAGCTGCCGCTGCTCCCCCAGCTCCGGCCGTTGCTCCTCCAAGCAACGGTCGGCTGATCGCCAGCCCCAGAGCGAAGAAACTGGCTTCTCAGATGGGCGTCGACCTGGCCGGGATTCGCGGAAGTGGTCCGAATGGACGCATCCAGGCCGAAGACGTGGAACGCGCCGCAGGACGGCCCGTCAGCGTTCCCCTGGTTGGGGAAGGCACCGCTGCAGCCGTGACTGCCGGAGCCGCCGCTCCGGCCGGTGCTCCAACGGCTCCGAGCGGCAACAGCTTCGGTCGCCCCGGCGAAACCGTCGCGTTCAACACGCTGCAGGGCGCGGTTAACCGAAACATGGAAGCAAGCCTGGCGGTCCCCTGCTTCCGTGTGGGATACACGATCACCACCGATCAACTCGATGCCTTCTACAAGCGGGTGAAGCCCAAGGGCGTCACCATGACGGCACTCCTGGCCAAGGCTGTGGCCGTCACCCTGGCCCGGCATCCACAGGTGAATGCAGCGACCACCGCCGCAGGCATGAGCTATCCCGCCGATGTGAATGTGGCGGTGGCCGTGGCCATGGAGGACGGTGGACTGATCACGCCGGTCCTGCGTCAGGCCGATCGAACCGATCTCTATGAACTCTCCCGCCAGTGGGGGGATCTGGTGAAGCGTTCGCGCAGCAAGCAGCTTCAGCCTGAGGAGTACAGCACCGGGACGTTCACCCTCTCCAATCTCGGCATGTTCGGGGTGGATCGGTTTGATGCCATTCTTCCTCCAGGAACCGGCGCGATCCTGGCGGTGGCAGCCTCAAGACCCACCGTTGTGGCTGGCCAAGATGGCTCCATTGCAGTGAAGCGTCAGATGCAGGTGAATCTGACGGCTGACCATCGCGTGATCTACGGCGCCGATGGTGCGGCGTTCCTCAAGGATCTGGCCGAACTGATCGAAACACGCACTGAAAGTCTGGCGATGTGAGCCAGGTCATCGCCGGCGACTGACCTGCCGAGCGCGGGGAACATTGCCACTCTTGAGGTGGTGTCGGTCGTCATGTGCCTGTTCCGTCCTTCTCCCGCCTGCTGGGTCGTCCGCTGCCGCGTTCCAGTGCCAGGGATGAGCGACTTCCCAACCTTCAGGCTCTGCCGATCCTGTCATCCGATGCACTGTCATCCGTTGCCTATGCCACGGAAGCGGCTCTCGGCATTCTGATCCTTGGTGGCAGTGCAGCTCTAACCCTTTCGCTGCCGATCACCCTGGCGATCATCGGCCTGATCGCGATCGTGGTGCTGTCGTACAGGCAGGCGATCGCGGCCTATCCCGAAGGAGGTGGTTCCTATGTGGTGGCCCGCGACAATCTCGGCCGCAACGTGGGGCTGGTGGCAGCCGCTGCACTGCTGATCGACTACACCCTCACTGCAGCGGTGAGCCTGATGGCGGGGACCCAGGCGCTGTCTTCGCTGGATCCATCGCTGCTCGCTTTCGAGGTTCCCATCGCTCTGCTGCTGCTCGTGCTGGTGGGCTGGGCCAACCTTCGTGGTCTGAGGGAGGCGGGGCGTGTGTTCGCGCTTCCCACCTATGCGTTCGTGGTGATGATTCTTCTGCTCACGGTCGCTGGACTCAGGGACCTCACCTTTCATCACGGCTGGAGTCCCGATGCTCCAACCTTCACTGCTGCACTGCAGCCGATCGGTCTGTTCCTGATCCTCCGGGCCTTCAGTTCCGGTTGTTCTGCGATGACTGGGATCGAAGCCATCGCCAATGGTGTGCAGGTCTTCCATGAGCCTGCTCCGCTGAATGCACGCAAAACCCTTCTGGTGATGGGCATCCTGCTGTCGGCAATGTTCCTTGCCATCAGCACCATGGGGTTCATGTATGGGGTTGTCCCCAATCCCGACATCACCGTGCTGGCTCAGATCGGCCAACGCGTGTTCGGTGGCGGCAGCGTTCTCTACTGGATTCTGCAGATTTCAACGCTGCTGATTCTGGTTCTGGCAGCCAACACGGCGTTCTCCGGATTCCCGCGTCTGGCGGCAATGCTTGCGGAGGATCACTGCCTGCCGATGCAGATGAAGCTGCTGGGTGACCGGCTTGTTTATCAGAACGGGATCGGAGTTCTTGTGGCGATCACGGCTCTGATCATCGTGATCTGCCGCGGCGATACCACCGTGGCAGTCAATCTCTATGCGCTGGGTGTCTTCACCGCATTCACGCTGTCGCAGCTCGGTCTGGTGCGTCGCTGGTGGAAGCTGCGTGGAGAGGGATGGCAGGGGCGGATGGCGATGAACGCCCTCGGATCGATCACCACTTTTGTTGTGTTGATGGTGATCGTGGTGAGCAAATTTGATGAAGGGGCCTGGACCGTGGTAATCGCTATCCCACTTCTGGTCTGGGGACTGGCCCTGATCCGCCGCCGCTACCGGGAGGTGTTCTCTGCTCTGGCCCCGGATCCGGATGGGTCGCCGCTGAAGCTGGTGCCCCGCGATCCACCCAGTGGCCATCACGCCATCGTTTGGATCGCGAGCATCATGAAACCCTCTCTCGAGGCGGTGCGCTACGCCTGCTCCTTCGCCGATTCGGTGACGGCGGTGCTGGTGGTGCAGAAGGGAGAGGACGCCGGCCAGCTCAGCCAGATGTGGGATCGCTACGTCGGATCGGACACCGGCGAACTCGAGCTGGTGTTGCTGGACAGCCCGTTCAGTTCGCTGCTGGACCCCTTCTGCGATTTCGTGATGGAGCAGGAGCAACGACATCCTGAGCGCATCACCACCGTGGTGATGCCGGTGGCCATTCCCAGGGATCGACTGGATGTGGCTCTGCTCAATCAAAGGGCCGGCAATCTGTTCGAGGCGCTCTCCACCGATCAGAGCAGAGTCTTTTCAATTGTTCGCTACTTCGTGCCTCCACGTTCCACCCAGGGCGGGGCGACGTCCTCAGGCAGCATGGAGTAATCAGGTTCACACGATGTGACGGATCCAAGGGATCTTCAGCTCAGCTCCTACGACTACCGACTAGCTGACGAGCGCATTGCCCAGTCACCTGTGGAGCCACGCCACTCAGCACGACTGCTGATGGCACCTTCTCCGAGCAGGCCGGCGAAGGCGGCGATGCATCGCCAGGTGTGGGACTGGCAGGAGGAGCTTCGCCCCGGCGACCTGCTGGTCGTGAACGACACGCGGGTTCTGCGGGCGCGTCTGAGGGTGCGTCGTTCCGGCGGTGGACTCGCCGAGCTGCTGGTGCTGGAGCCCCGCGGTGAAGGTTGCTGGCTCTGTCTGGCCCGGCCCGGCAAGAAGTTGAAGCCAGGTGATCAGGTCTGGCTGGAAGCGCTTGAGCAGGAGCCAATCCCACTGCAGGTGTTGGCTTCGGATGGTGCCAGTGGCGGCCGCATCATCCAGTTTCCTGATGCCTATGTGGATGCTGCTGCGATCGAAACGCTTCTGGAGCGCTACGGCGAAGTGCCATTGCCCCCCTACATCACGCGCCATGACGATTCGGACCAGGAGCGCTATCAGACCCGCTACGCCTCCAGGCCAGGAGCGGTTGCTGCTCCAACGGCTGGTCTGCACCTCAGCGACGAGCTGCTGAAGGCGATCCGAGCTCGCGGAGTGCATCTGGCCACGGTGACCTTGCACGTGGGGCTGGGGACATTCCGGCCTGTGGAAACTGAGGATCTCAGTGATCTGAGTCTGCACAGCGAATGGGTCGAGGTGACTCCTGAGCTGGTGGCCGCTGTGATCGCATGCCGGCAGCGCGGCGGACGTGTCATTGCTGTTGGCACCACCAGTGTGCGGGCTCTGGAGGGCGCTGCAGCTGCAGGCGGTGGCACCCTTCAACCGCTCAAGGGTCCTGTTGATCTGGTGATCCAGCCAGGTTTTCGTTTCGCTGTGGTGCAGGGCCTGCTCACCAATTTTCATCTGCCCAAGAGCTCCTTGCTGCTTCTGGTCAGCGCCCTGATCGGACGCGAACGTTTGCTTGAGCTGTATGAGATCGCCATTGAAGAGGCCTATCGCTTCTACTCCTACGGTGATGCCATGTGGATCGCTCCGGATGCTGTGCTTGCCGATGTGACGGTCTGAGTGGGTGGCTGATCAGTTCGGCACAAAAAAAGCCCCGGTCTGGCCGGGGCTGTGCTTGTTGCCATCGAGGGCTTTGCAATCGCAGTGGATCAGGCTGTTACAGGTTGTTCGATGATGCCTGTCGGAACGTCGGCGAACATCACTGAAGAGAGATAGCGCTCGGCCAGGTCGGGGAGAACGACCACGATGGTCTTACCGGCATAGGCATCCTGCTTGGCGAGTCGGATGGCAGCAGCAGCTGCAGCTCCGCAGGAGATGCCCACCAGCAGACCTTCCTCCTTGGCCAGACGCAGAGCCATCTCAACCGACTCGTCGTTGGTCACCTGTTCGACTTTGTCGACAACCGAGAGGTCGAGGTTCTTGGGAATGAAGCCAGCGCCGATGCCCTGGATCTTGTGGGGGCCGGGCTTCACTTCCTCACCGTTCATGGTCTGAGTGATTACGGGGCTGTGGCTGGGCTCCACGGCAACGGATTCAATCGCCTTGCCTTTCTCGTTCTTGATGTAGCGGGACACGCCGGTGATGGTGCCGCCGGTGCCGACGCCTGCCACGAGAACGTCAATGGCTCCCTCGCAGTCGTTCCAGATCTCAGGGCCGGTGGTCTTTTGGTGAATCTCGGGGTTGGCGGGGTTCTCGAACTGCCCGGGCATGAAGTATTTGCCAGGGTCGGTTGCTGCGATTTCCTTGGCTTTGGCGATGGCACCGGGCATGCCCTTGGCAGCTTCGGTGAGCACGATTTCAGCGCCGAGAACGGCCATCACGCGACGACGTTCGATCGACATCGACTCGGGCATCGTGAGCACGAGCTTGTAACCGCGAGCCGCTGCGGTGAAGGCGAGAGCAACGCCGGTGTTGCCTGATGTGGGCTCGACGATCACCTTGCCTTCGGTGAGCTCACCACGCTTTTCCGCATCCCAGATCATGTTGGCGCCGATGCGGCACTTCACGCTGTATGCGGGATTGCGGCCCTCGATCTTGGCGAGAACGGTGGCTTTGCAATCCTTGGTGACATGGTTCAGACGCACCAGGGGGGTATTACCGATGGCCTGGCTGTTATCGGCGTAAACGCGAGACATGGGGGGTCGAAAAAATGGCCAATTTTTGCAATTTAGGGAGACTCTCAGTTGATTGCCTGGCTCTTAAGAGCTTGTTCAAACTCTGAGCACCCGAAGTCGTGGCATTCGTTCAGATTTCCTCAAAAGCTCGCTGAAATCGCTCCCAGAGGTCCTGCGGATGTTCAAGACCCACGGAGACGCGCAGCAGATGGGATGGAACACCGCAGCTGTTCGCCCATGAAAGCTCCTCGTAATGCGCCAGCAGCACATAAGGACAGACCAGCGTGAAGGCCGTGCCGAGGCTTGGTCCCTTGCAAACCTGCAGTGCGTCGTAGACCCTCTGAGCTGTTTGGGATCCCCCTCTGAGTTCAAACGAGAGCAGGCAGCCATGCCCCCCACCCGGTCGCTGCAGGGCCCTGAAGTTCTCGCATTCACCTGGATGGAAGAGGTTGGCCACGGCGGGGTGAAGGCGCAGGCGTTCAGCCAGGAAAAGTGTGTTGGCATTAAGCCGATGAACCCGCTCGCCCACGTCCTCACTGCCCTGGTCAAGAGCGATGGCATCGTTGCCGGCAAGCTGCGCGAGCGGTTGCAAGGCCTTGACTGATGCCGCGAGCTGCTCTCGCCAGCGGGAGTGATGGCTCAGCACCAGACTGCCCGCCAATACATCTCCGCGGCCCGCGAAGCTTTTGGTGAGAGAGCTGAACACCAGATCTGAGTGGGGCAAGGCATTGATGTTGATCCCCGAGCCGATGGTGTCGTCGGCGATCACCGGAATGCCTTGTTGATGGGCAAGCCGGGCGACCGTGGGCAGGTCAACGCAGCGCAGCAGGGGGTTGCTGGGAAGTTCCACCACCACCGCCGAAGGCTGCAGCCGCTCGAGTGCGCCGCTCACCTCCGCTTCGCTGTCATCCAGGAGCAGTTCGGCTCCGCTGAACACCACCTGGGGCAGCTTGAGAACATCCACATAGGGAAAACCGATCTGCAGCACGGGGCGGCTGGGCCGCAGCGCAGACACCAGTTGAAGAGCTCGGTGCAGCGCGGTCATGCCCGAGGGATGAAGACTGACTGCATCCACATCGCAGCCATAGATTCTCGCCAGGCGCTGGATCACCCTGCTGCGCGCGGCGTCTCCGGCGGATTCGCTGGAGGCTGTGTCCTCACCGAGAGCGATGGCGGCAAGGCGGGACGACGCTCCCAGACCTGTGTGCTGCCAGAACGCTTTCGCTGCAGGCGTGCTGGTCGCATCGGCAATCAGACAGATCAGTCCATTGATTGGCAGAAGACGTGTCTGCCCCTCGGGACTTTGCCTGCGGCAGTGGGCAAGCGCTGCTTCGGCAGCTGCCTGGTTCGGGTAGGCCCAGCTGCTGAAGCCGCTTGAGTCAGCCACGCCAGCGGCCTGCAGCGAGCGAGCAGCAAGCCGCTTCAACAACGGATGTTGACCGAATCGTGGATAGACCGCTCTCAGTGCTCCGCGGCAGTCGGGATCATGCTCCTCGTAGGCGATCACATCACGCCAGCGAGGCAGTGCAACCGAGACGGCATGAGTGGCGTCGGGCAGAGGGTGGCCGAGATCGCTGCCTTGCCAGCAGGGATCGCTCAGCAGATCGCGCGCGCTCATCGGAGCACGCCGAGGGCTTGGTCAAGATCGTCGATCAGGTCGGAGACGTCTTCGCAGCCCACGGACAAACGGATCAGACCATCGCTGATGCCGAGTTTGGTTTTGACTTCCGTTGACACCGAGGCGTGCGTCATCGTGGCCGGGTGGCAGATCAGGCTTTCAACGCCTCCGAGACTTTCCGCCATGGTGAACCAGCGCAGGGCCTTGCAAACCTGATAGGCCAGGTCACGACTGGCATCGACTCCAATGGTGACCATCGCGCCACCACTGTTCATCTGCTGCATCGCCACCGCTCGATGGGGGTGATCAGGGCGGTGTGGGTAGCGCACCCAGTTGACCCTGGCATGGCCAGCCAGATGCTCAGCAAGGGCAGCAGCGTTGGCGATCTGTTGTTTCAAGCGCAGCGGCAGGGTCTTGATGCCTCGTGTGAT
Source organism: Synechococcus sp. MIT S9503 (assembly GCF_047304175.1). GTDB lineage: Bacteria > Cyanobacteriota > Cyanobacteriia > PCC-6307 > Cyanobiaceae > Synechococcus_C. The sequence continues at coordinate 47,391 of NZ_CP138955.1, forward strand.
CAGCCAGCAGTCGAAGGGTGAGGGCTGGAGGCCAAGGGCTTTCTGGGCGAACACCATCTTCTGGTGCCAGCTCGGGTCGTCGGTGCAGACGGCCCCCCCGAGAGCATCGGAGTGACCGTTGATGTATTTGGTTGTGCTGGTGAGTGAAAGGGTTGCTCCGAGTTGCAGAGGGCGCTGCACAAGAGCGGTGGCAAAGGTGTTGTCGACCACCACCGGCACATCGGCGGCTGCGGCGGCTGCGCAGACCTTCTTGAGGTCGATCACCTTCAGCAGCGGGTTGGTGGGACTTTCCAGCCAGACCATTGCCGGCTTTCTGGCCGCAAGGATGTCGCATGCTCCGGGTGCGGTGAAATCCACCCATTCGGTGCGCACCCCGAATTTGGCGAACACCTGTTCAAACAGCCGAACGGTGCAGCCGTAGAGGTTTTCCTCGCAGATCACCAGGTCCCCCTGGCTGAGGCCAGACACAATCGCTGTGATCGCACTGACTCCGGAGCCGAACACTGTGGCGTGGTTGCAGTGCTCGACGGACGCGAGCACCCGCTCAAGGATGCGGAAGTTGGGATTTCCGGAGCGGGTGTAATCAAAACCACCGGCATTGCCATGGGCAAATGTTGAGGTGGAGAAGATCGGGGGCATCACGGTGCCCGTTTCGTTCGCAAAGCTCTCTCCGTGATGAATGGCACGGGTGGCATCGGCTGGGGCTTGGCGCTGCACGAGATGGCTGCCGTCAACTGCCAAGGCTAGGAAACGGCATGGTGGACGCCGCTAGCGTCTTGCATGACACCCCGACTGCGATCTTTGGCTGACATCCCTGTGCCGCAGAGCCATAAGGACGAGTGGCGAGATCATGTACTCCGTGAAATCGTCACGTTTCTGAGCGAGAACAAGCAAGAGATTCACGCCCGTTATCTGGAGCAGGGGCAGGGGCAGTTATCTCGGGAACTTGTTGAGCAGGCAGGATTGATGGATTTTGAGTTGGCGATCACGTTCCTTGAAGACAAACCCAAGGGCTTCGGGCTTGGGCTTGGTTTTTTCAAGGCGAATCTGATTCGCTGAGCCGCAAAGGCGCTGGCTGAACTTTTCCCTGAACAGTCGAGATGACTGTGGTCAAAAGCCTTGTGCCAGCCGCTATGCGGCTGAAATATTAATGGTCGTATTGATTTTCCTCTCTTTTCTTGCTGCTGATTGTTGATATCAGGGGTTGATGATTCTTCTGACAGTATTTCAAGGCTGTTCGTTGGATTTATTCTCGAACATCCACTCCATCATGCCTTTGCTGTCATTTTTGAGAGAAACCACAGCGAAGCTGACCAGAAACAACAGCGAGACAAAGATCAGAACGACTGCACTGACTGTGCTGATTTCAAGATTGCCCAGCGAGACAGTCAGAAGGAAAAAGAATGGGATGTTCATTCCGGGGCTTCGGATCTCCCTTCTCTAGGCACTGACCCAAGAACCATCAACATCTTCTCGTCGGGTATGGGCTGTTTTCCTGAAAGTATCGACAGAATCCAATTCAACATTGAATTTCGAACATATTTCCTGAAAATAGCTTCGGTTTTATTGCTGGAGCGTCACTGATATCTCTGCTTATCAACACTCAATATGGCTGTATCCGATTTTACCTGTCATCGGTGGCTTTTGCAGTGTTTTGCCTGCACTGATGGTGAGTTTTTGGTCACTGAATCTGAGCATCAATGATGAATGAAAAGACGCTGGCAGTTTTGCATTGGCCCGTTGCAATCTCTTGATTGAGCATCTGGTCTGCAGCTGACCTGGAAGCGATCGCTATCCAAAACAAAAGGGGCCGGATTGCTCCGACCCCTGCCACCTGCGTTCCCTGATGATCGCAATGAAATAGCCATCGGCATGGCGCTCTTCATGACTTGAGATCTCAGGTCAGCCGATTTCAGCCTTGACTCTTAAGACTGAACTTCGGGATTCCGCTTTTGTTCCGTGGTCTCGGCATCAGCGGAGTTCTGACTGCGCTGGCAACCGCCTGATCCGGCAAAAGCCGGAGCTGTGATCAGCAGCAGGGCGCAGAGAGTGGTGGAGAGGCGAAGCATCGTTGTTCCAACAAATGCCGAAATCGTGGCGAATCAAGCCCTTGAATCGCGAACTCTGCGAAAAAAAAGGCCAGATAACTCCAGCCTCACCGCCCGAATGATCAAGATCGTGCCAGCTGAAAGCTCAGGCGCAAGGTTCTGCGCTGAAAGTTGACGAATGATGCGTGATCCCAAAGCTCGTCTATTGCTTATTGGCCTCGGATTGATTGCTGACTCACAGTGCGAACGTCACAGGGTGCAACCGTGTTTTGTATTCAACGGCTTTCAGATCAGGGCTGGGTGGGTCTTGCCGACAACCTCAACCTGTTGGAAGCCAGAGCCAAAGCAACGCTCTGGTCGCAGGAGCATTGTGCTGCCTATCGAGTGGTCAGCTGTGATCAGTCGGACATGCAGTTTCTCTGCAGGGATGGAGTGATTCTGGTTGATCTCTCTGAGCCGGCTGATCTGGAGGCAGCTCTTGAGGGGCAGCCGTCTGTTCTGATGGAAGATATTTCCTGGAAAATCCTGGCGGAGGCCAACTGAAGCTCCTCGTGATCGGCTTTCTCTAACAACCTGAGGGCCGACATCAAAAACCCCGCATCGGCTGAGTCGTGCGGGGCAGGTCCAGCGAACAATGCTGGAACAACTGTGGCTGGCCTCAGACCTTGCGGGAGTAGTCCCAGCTTTTAGTGCTGCACTGCTTTTTGAACCAGTTTTGATGGTTTGAGTAGGGTTTGAGTCAAGCTCCTTCTTTGCTGAAGCCAAAGCAAAACAAGGACTGTTCGCGACAGACGAGAGCGTGAGCCGGCACAGCCTTGGCTCTTGCAGCTTGGCAAGTGCTTGTGCCTGGCTGGAAGCCAAAAGGAAGGCCGCCCTTCCGGATGGAAAGACGGCCTAGCTCGCTCGTTTGTGCATTGTTCAACCCATCGCTTGTCGAGAAATGAAGGGGTCGAAGCTTCTGGCTAGAGGCGCCCTGGGGCCATTTGCTCTAGGTGTCGGGTTGTTTTCTCCTAGGGCACCTAGGGCGGTGCAAACGGAGCGGCGATTGGCGTGGCGCACAAGGAATGCCTACCAAAGGACCAAACCAGGTCATTTTTGAGACTGTTGGAGCAGGGGCCAGAAGTCAGTCTGCTTCTTTGATCTGCGCTGGTGGAGTGTTGGCTGTCATCAGCTCCTCCGATCTCGATGGCATTACTTTCCATCCGCGGTGGGGCATTTGCCATCAGTCGAATCGCGCATTGCCATTACTGGCAAAACCTCCAATAGTGAGGACGGCGTGCCCAAGCTCAGACGAGGGGGCAGAAGAGATGAAACTTCGATCCGCTGCGGTCAGCTCAGCTGTGCTGCTGTTGGTGCTTGCTCTGGCGGAGCCTGCTGCAGGTCTGGAGACTGTCACCATACGTAGCTGCTACGACGGCGGCACCTGCCGGACAACTGACTGTGAGCGGATCAGGCTGGCTTGAGTAGATACTCCAGAACTGAGAGGGAAGCGGGCTGAGCCAGAAAGGGCCAGAGCTGCCGGTGATCACCTTCGCGGGATAGTCGAAGGAAGGACTGTCGGCCTTCGCCGGATCACCAGCAACCGTTATGGCCGGGCTGTGGGTGAGCTCTTTGTCGACGGGATGAACGTGCAACAGGCGATGGTCGCCAGCAGCCATGGAGAGATTTATTGGAGGTACGCCAGCCAATGCCCCTGGACGCGCTGAATACCTAATCGGGGGAGCCTGAAGCCGACATGTTCACCCTTCCGGGTGATGCGAATGCGATTAATTCCGGAGATGGCGAAGGTCACAGATCAAGAGAATTGACTTATTAAAACACACATTTCACGATTTAGATTGACTCAGAGTGCACAAGGAAATCCCAATCACGCAAACGAAAAGGCCAAGCCAGCTCGATATTGTAAGAGCTTCTGAGAATATTATTAATGCCAGAATCGCTGCAAATACTGGATCAAGAAGCAGCAGGACTGATGTTAGCTTCGCCGATAATTTTTCTAATGCAATTATTATTAGCCCCTCTCCAAGAATTTGGCATATGACTGCCAGCATCACCACAGAAATCCAGCCCTTAAGTGTCTCCGGAAACAACTGGTGACCGGAAATGGACGTACTTATCAACATAAATCCGGAAATAATTATAGACACAACTGTCAAAATGTCGATTGCACTAAACCTCTCTCTCAGCCTTTGAATTAATAGCAAATAACCCCCCAAGAAGAATGCTGAGCTCAGTGCGAGCGTTTCACCAAGTGCTGCCGAAGGCGCGCGATTGACCTCTCCTAGCGCTATACCAATAGCTCCGCCAATTGCTATGGCAAGGCCAATTCCAAAAAGGGAATTAAGTTTTTCTTTTAAAAAGTATAAGGCAAAAAAAGCTGTCACAATGGGTGACATGCTAAGCAACAAATCAGAAATAGCAATACCCGCCTTTGCAACAGATAGGCAATAAGCATAATGCATCAATGATCCAGACAATCCACACAGGAGGAACAAGAGAATGGTCTTAATATCTTGAGCCTTTGAGTTAAATATTTTAAACGCATCGTCCTTGATGCTTGCTATAAAACGCGGCATTCTTATGGTTATAAGAATGAGAGAAGCGATAAAAAATCGATTAAATATCGTCGCCTCAGGGCTTAATGATTCCTCTGCTATCTTTACGAATATGCCTCCAAATGAACCTGCAATTGCTCCAAAAACAAGAAACCAAACGGCCGAGTAGTCAAAGCGTGCGATATGATCACCAGCCGAGTCGTTGGCCATTGTGAACCTCGAAGGCATGCGAACGTATTTGTTGATCCATCACAATATATTCCTAAAACAATAGACAAGCAATATTTATGTGTCAATTGCCGACTTAATACTCTCGGAAGTCAACAATTGACAACGTGAATAAAATCGTTGGTCACCATCGCATTATCTTTTCTATATTTGATCAGATGAAAGCAGACTTTCAACTCTTTCATTAGCAACAGTTTAACGAAAATATTGTCTACACATTGGCACGATTTTAAGCTGTTGAGCAGAGATAATCAGGGCCTAATCAGTAATCAAAACTGCAATCAATTAGCAACTCCGGCCAGTACTCGTTCTGCGGCAGCAATCAACTCCGACTCCCTGGCGTTGGTGCCGTAGTGCCACTCATATTGATCAGCATTGCGGTTGCGGGCGAAACCAACCAAAGTTCTGCATCATGTGCGGACTGACGCCTGATCCATGCTCCGCCGTCTCTCCATCGGACTCCTGGCTTCTGCTGTTGCCATCGCCCCACTGCCTTTGAAGGCACAGGACGGCAGCGCAGAGGATCTCGGTGATGTGATGAGCATCAGCCTCAAGGATGTGGTGAAGCCTACCTTCGGCTTCCAGGGCGCACTGCAGGGTGCAGGCACACCGAACCAAGCAGGCATTGGCGGGTTCCTGCCTCTCTCTGTTGGTGACAACAGCGTCTGGTTCCTTGATGCACTCGCCAACGCCAACTTCGCTGATCGTGAGGGCTACAGCAGCATCATCAACACTGATTTGGCTGGCACCACCATCAGTACCTCAACGCGTGTTGGTTACCGCTGGCTGAATGGAGACCGCTCCTGGATGTTCGGACTGAATGCTGGTTATGACAGCCGCCCGATGAATACCGGGGCGACCGATACAGGCATCAATGTGAGCGGCACAGAGGAGAGTGCGTTCTTCCAGCAGGTCGCCGTCAATGCGGAAGCCGTCTCCAATGACTGGAACTTCAATGCCTATGCCTTAGTTCCGATTGGCGACACTGAGCAACCACTGAACTGGTATTACCAAGGCGGTGCACTAAGCACCTATGGGCTTGATGTTGGCTACTTCATCACGCCTGAGCTGAATGCCTCTGTTGGTTACTACTACCAGGATGGCGATGGAACAGAAGCTGACAGTTCTGGTGTGCTTGGAAGAGTTGCCTACGACATCAGCAGTGGCTTAACAGCAGGAGTGAACATCTCCTACGACGAGGCATTTGAGACCAGAGTTTCAGCTGATCTAACAGTTCGCTTTGGTGGTGCGAATACAACAGCACAGCGCAAAGAAGTTCAACAACAACCTGTAATCAATGCCTTAATAGCTACACCAAGCAATCGCGATGCAAGGGTGCACGACAATATTAAATTTAACGAGGATGGGTGTGAAGGCTTGCTCAAATTACTGAGCCAACACCCTTTTACCACATTGGCGCTATTTGCGTCAAAAGTTGCGTTAAAAGACGGATGTGGCACACCAATAATAGATATAGATCTCAAGTCACCTTAGATATCTTCTCTGTCATGAGTTAATGATACAATCAATCACTAAACCCTTGATTATGTTTATTGCTCAAATTACCCCGAAAGTTCTTAAGTTAGCCTCCAACGCCTGCGCGATTGAGCGCAGTTGAGCAGAGATAGTCAAGGCTTAATTAGCAATGAAGCCTGCAATCAGCTAGCAACTCCGGCCAATACTCGTTCTGCGGCAGCAATCAACTCCGACTCCCTGGCGTTGGTGCCGTAGTGCCACTCATATTGATCAGCATTGCGGTTGCGGGCGAAACCAACCAAAGCCCGGCATCATGCGCGGACTAATGCCTGATCCATGCTCCGCCGTCTCTCCATCGGACTCCTGGCTTCTGCTGTTGCCATTGCCCCGCTGCCTTTGAAAGCACAGGACGGCAGTGCAGAGGATCTGGGTGATGTGATGAGCATCAGCCTCAAGGATGTGGTCAAGTCAACCTTTGGCTTCCAGGGCGCATTGCAGGGTGCTGGTACACCGAACCAAGCAGGTATTGGCGGGTTCTTGCCTCTTTCTGTTGGCGACAACAGCGTGTGGTTCGTTGATGCTCTGATCAACGCCAACTTCGCTGACCGCGAAGGAGACAGCAGCATCATCAACACCGATGTCGCTGGCACCACCGTCAGTACCTCAACGCGTGTTGGTTATCGCTGGTTGAACAGCGACCGCAGCTGGATGTATGGGCTGAATGCTGGTTATGACAGTCGCCCGATGAATTCAGGGGGAACCGACACCGGCATCAATGTCAGCGGCACAGAGAAGAGTGCTTTCTTCCAGCAGATTGCTGTCAATGCAGAAGCTGTTTCCATTGACTGGAACTTCAATGCCTATGCCTTGATTCCTATTGGAGATACCGAGCAGAAGCTGAACAGGTATTACCAAGGTGGAGCACTGGACACCTATGGACTTGATATTGGCTATTTCATTACACCTGAACTGAATGCTTCTGTTGGTTACTACTACCAACATGGTGATTTAGGAGCTGCTGATGGCTCTGGTGTGCTCGGACGCTTGGCTTATGAGATCAGCAGTGGCTTAACGGCTGGTGTGAATATCTCCTATGACGAGGCATTCGAGACAAGAGTTTCAGCCGATTTAAAAGTTCGCTTTGGTGGTGCATCTACAACAGCACAGCGCAATGAAGTTCAACAACAACCTGTAATTAATGCCTTGACATCAAAACCAAGCAATAGGGACGTTAGGGTGCACGACTGCGTAAAAACCCCTTTTCTTGTCACATGCTCTCCAGAAGAGTATGAAGCATTAGAAAAACAGATCAAATCATTAGAAGCTGACAGGAGATATTTGATCTGCAGGGACAGAGATGACAGGTTGGGAGAGAGAAGGCATTGCGGTGAAACGAATGATGAATTGTTTTCTGAAATTGAACCATAATAGCAAGGGCTAAATAAGCAATCAAGACTGCAATCAACTGGCAACTCCGGCCAACACTTGTTCAGTGGCAGTAATCAGCTCTGGCTCCCTGGCATTGACAAGGAGTGTGGATCACATTGACCAGCATTGCGGTTGCGGGCGCACCCAAGCAAAGCCCGGCATCATGCGCGGACAAACAAATCATTATTTTGAACAACTCAAACCAGTACTTTACAGGGTCTACCTTCCTACAAACACTTCTCCTATTCCATTCTTAAGTTGACCAGATTACGCAAGCTAATGCTAATCTAGCGACTTCAAAAAATTTGCCTGAAACCTTTTTGACTTTGGCAGCTACTCTTTAATTGCCTCATATAAAATTCGGACGAGTAATCGCACGCCATCATCTTGCTTCAAGGCGGAGTATTCAGGTAAACCACTTTTACTAAATTCTCTGAGGTCATCAAGAAGTTCCGGATGAAATTGACAAGAAAATGATCTCCTTACATTTTTGGTTTCGAAATCAAGGTAACTGATACACGTTGCCGCAGTCTCAGTACATAGTTTGCCTTGTACTGTTGTAGAACACAGAATTTCGATAGAACTTGGAAGCTTGAGAAGCCAAGCGAGCGGTGATACTGAAATGATTTTCCGCGAGGGCACAAGGCTGTTGCGCAGCTTTCTGTAAGCCCAATTGGCAAACAACATCGCCTCTTCATTAACCTCATCAGTGTGAAACATCACTATGTTGAGGTTCTTCTCATAGCTTATAGAGTTTTCAATAATGCCATCGTATTCTTCGCTTGAAACCGCATGAGTAATCAACAATTCAGACAGTTCCTCACGTGCATGCGTTCTTGCATTCCCATAATGCATTAACTCACAATGACCAGCTTCTGGAATCTCGTTTATGCCAACAGCAAATTGAGGATCACGCCAACCACGTGCGATTACATTATTTTCATCTTTTATGATAGCAAGGGCTTCTCCAAGCTTGCATATATCATTGCAAGTATCAATCAAGCTTTTAGCAAGATAGGTTTCTTCTTTAAATATATCCAGATAAGTCTTTTGAATTTCCGCTGTTGCCTTCTGAATTAATCTAACGTGCGCTTGAGCCGCAAGCTGATGCCCCAAGCATATAAATACTACTGGAGGAGTTCTACTTTGCCTTGAGAGTATCAACTCCTCACAAAGACACTGTAATTCAACAAGACTCCATTTCAAATCCTTAAAAGTCGAAGAATCTCTAACCGTAGGGTGGCCACCCTCAATAATGATCGCCAGCGATCGGCTCAAAACCCGAAGAAGGAGTGATTTATCGATATCATCAATGTCCCACAATGGAATTAAAATTGAATCACAGTCCGCAATAGACTGCGCCAAGTAAGCAATATTTAGTGACGCACGCACGGATTCACCGCAACTATTTAATCCAACGTGATCAGCAGGCTCAATGATACATAGAGTATGTCTTAAAAGGTGATCATTCTCAAGTAACACTTGAAGATCATCATTTGTCCTTACAACCTTCTCGAAGGGAGCTTGTTCTCCCCAGCCACCAGAAATGTGGCTATCCGATATAAGATCATTAAAACTTTCTAGCAAATGAGGAGAATCCCTATCACGAAGGAAATCACCCATCAAAGTCTGTATTGAATCAATGCTTGACTCACCAGGGCGTAAAAATCCCTGCTTTGATCTCCAGGAAGGGTTCATGGAATCAAGAACATTTGAATGCTCTTCCCATATTAACTCTTAAGATTATTCGAGTCAAAAAATGTTGGAAAAATAGTTTGCGTATTTGTATCAACTCAGACAGAAATGAGTCCTGAATCACTCCGCGACTCGTGAAATGAACACTTCATGGATGGTCAACAAGCCATAGGAACACTTTTGAACAAAAGCAAACGAAACTGTGTCCGAAATACAGATTGCATTGACAAGCATTGCGCTTGGAGCACACCCAAGAAAAGCCCGGCATCATGTGCGGACTGACGCCTGTCCAATGCTCCGCCACCTCTCCATTGGATTGCTGGCTTCTGCTGTTGCCATCGCCCCACTGCCTTTGAAGGCACAGGACGGCAGCGCAGAGGATCTCGGTGATGTGATGAGCATCAGCCTCAAGGATGTGGTGAAGCCTACCTTCGGCTTCCAGGGCGCACTGCAGGGTGCAGGCACACCGAACCAAGCAGGCATTGGCGGGTTCCTGCCTCTCTCTGTTGGTGACAACAGCGTCTGGTTCCTTGATGCACTCGCCAACGCCAACTTCGCTGATCGTGAGGGCTACAGCAGCATCATCAACACTGATTTGGCTGGCACCACCATCAGTACCTCAACGCGTGTTGGTTACCGCTGGCTGAATGGAGACCGCTCCTGGATGTTCGGACTGAATGCTGGTTATGACAGCCGCCCGATGAATACCGGGGCGACCGATACAGGCATCAATGTGAGCGGCACAGAGGAGAGTGCGTTCTTCCAGCAGGTCGCCGTCAATGCGGAAGCCGTCTCCAATGACTGGAACTTCAATGCTTATGCCTTACTTCCAGTTGGTGATAAAGAGCAAAAGATTAATTGGTTCTACTCAGCGGGCTCACTGGCGACTTACGGACTTGATGTTGGTTACTTCATCACCCCAGTCGTGAATGCTTCTGTTGGTTATTACTACCAGGATGGCGATGGAACAGAAGCTGATAGTTCTGGTGTGCTCGGAAGAGTTGCCTACGACATCAGTAGTGGCTTAACAGCTGGTGTGAATATTTCTTATGACGAAGCATTTGAGACAAGAGTTTCAGCAGACCTTAAAGTGCGCTTTGGTGGTGCAAGCACAACAGCACAGCGCAAAGAAGTTCAACAACTACCTATAATCAATGCATTGACATCATCACCGAACAACCGGGATGTCAGAGTTCACGACTGTTCATACTATTTATCTACGATGATTGGGCGGGGTGCATGCACGGGTTTACTGCAATACGAAACAAAAGGTATAAAGCTAGAAAGAAATGGAAAGATAACAACATGTATTGCTAATCCTGGATTCCAACCAGATGGGACAGATGTGGAGCAAAAAGAAGGATGCCCATGATACTATTACTAGTAATTAAGATAGCCTAGTAAAGGCATTATGCCTGCAGGAGTTTTTCATTTCCTTAATCAATACCTAATCACGTCTAAATGCCCTTCAATGCCTGGCACTAATTAATACCTAGCCCCGCAACGAGCGGGTTTTCATTGGTTACTAAACAGCAGCAAAGCTGAAACTGACTATTACAACGGGCATCACCAGCGCAAGCAAGGCATTCTTTCCTCATCTAATCAACGCTCCATGCTGCGTCGTCTCTCCCTAGGGCTGTTGGCTTCTGCCATCTCCATTGCTTCTCTGCCTGCCATTGCTCAAGAGGAAGGCAGCGCAGATGATCTCGGGGTGATGAGCATCAGCCTCAAGGATGTGGTGAAGCCCACCTTTGGCTTCCAGGGCGCACTGCAAGGCGCAGGTACACCGAACCAGGCAGGTATCGGCGGCTTCCTGCCTCTCTCTGTTGGCGACAACAGCGTTTGGTTCGTTGATGTCCTTGCCAACGTCAACTTTGCTGATCGAGCAGGAGAAAGCAGCATCATCAATACCGATGTGGATGGAGCGACCATCAGCACTTCAACTCGTGTTGGTTATCGCTGGCTGAATGGAGACCGCAGCTGGATGTTTGGCCTTAATGCCGGCTACGACACCAGACCAATAGCAACGGGTGCTGCTGATTCAGGTGTGTCCTTATTTGGTAGTGAAAAAACAGTCTTCTTCCAGCAAGCAGCGGTCAATCTGGAAGCAGTTTCCAATGATTGGGACTTCAATGCCTACGGCTTGATTCCAACAGGTGAGAAGGTTCAACAAATCAACTGGCTATATCAAGCAGGTTCACTGGCAACTTACGGCATTGATGCGGGCTACAACATCACACCGGCCTTCACTGCATCGGTTGGTTACTACTACCAGGATGGTGATGGATCAGAAGCTGATGGATCAGGTGTTCTTGGTCGGCTGGGATATGAAATCACAAATGGCCTAATCGCTGGCTTCAACATCTCCTACGACGAAGCCTTTGAGACAAAAGTATCTGCTGATATTGTGTACCGATTTGGCGGACCAAGCAAGACAAACGATAAAAAGAAGGTTGCAAAAACGCATACAATAAAGGCATTATTTAGATCGCCTTCTAATCGGAACGTAAGAATTCATGATGCAATCGACATTGATAAAGCGGTTGCAATTAAGCTTGCAGGAGTGTGTTTAGCAGATCAACTCGGTGCTGACTATAAAACTGCAATTCTCGCAAGCACTCTTTTGGATAAGACGGCGGAAAATAAAACTGTAGGCAATTATCTAAGATCGCTTGATGATTCTTCTGATACCGCCCTTCAAATCCTTGAGAGGCTAGATACTACGGTTTTCCAGACTAACCAGCTAGGGTTTAAGGCCCCTGCGAGTGGAGACAATCCTGCTGGAGTTGCGATTATTGATCGATATAAATGGCAAGATTGCGTCGATGATGGGATGCAGAATTTGGAGCTAAAAAAACAATTCGGAAACAACAATGTGGTTGTTAAAGGTTAATTGATTGTGCAAGCTTTTTATTAATTGATCCGGCCAAACTCGTTCAGCGGCAGCAATCAGCTCCGACTTCCTGGCGTTACTCTTTGCTCTGCCAAGTAAGGAAGCATCTGCTTGAGCAGTGCCTGACTCTTGTTCCGCAGCGTGCGTGGTTTGAGTAGATCGGCTTCGACGCGCCGTTGCTCAACATCAATGAACTCCCTGACGCAAGCCTCTACTGGTCTGTTCTTGTATCTGCCACTGTTCGATGTCCTTGCGTCCCTCCTTGAGCTGTCTTGCGGGACCTGTGAATGTCCAAGCGATTCAATCAGTTCAGGTGCTGCTTGCTCTTGCCTGAGCGCCGTATAAGCCTCAATGCACTCCTCTAAGGCTTCTTCGATGGTGCTGGCGTTAGGGAGCAGCCTGTGTAAGTAGCGCTTGGTGCCGGGGACCTGCTCGCGCCAATAGAAATTGTCTGGCTTGTCGACGTACGACAAGACCACGCCTTTGCCACTGAGCGCCTTGGCTTTCTGCGCGATAGCAGGCACAAAAAAACTCCTGCTGGCCGTTGAGAAAACGCTAGCAAGAGTTTGAGTAAAGTTTGAGTGAGGGTCTGAAATCGCTCCAGATCCCTCTCGACCAATAGAACTTAAACTTTGCGGGAGTAGTACTCCACCACCAGCAGTTCATTGATTTCCAGTGCGACCCATTCGCGTTCGCACTTGCTGATCACCTTGGCGCTGAGCTTGGCCTTGTCGAGTTCAAGGTGGGGAGGCACGTTGGCAAGGCCAGGAAATTCCAGGTTGCCCTCAGCCAGTTTCTTGCTGCCCTTGCGTTCTCGCACGGCAATCACATCACCGGCCTTGCACTGATAACTGGCGATGTCGGTGACACGACCGTTCACGGTCACGTGACCATGATTCACCAGCTGGCGAGCGCCAGGCACTGTGGGGCCGAATCCGAGGCGGAAGCAGACGTTGTCGAGACGGTTCTCGAGAAGCTTGAGCAGGTTGGTTCCAGTGGAACCGTCCTGGGCGCGCGCTTTCTTCACGTAGCGCACGAGCTGGCGTTCGGAGACGCCGTAGTTGAAGCGAAGCTTCTGCTTCTCTTCAAGACGGATCGCATATTCAGAGCGCTTGCGACGGGCTTGGCCGTGCTGACCTGGTGGATAGGACCGCTTTGCGGCCTTCCGGGTGAGACCAGGGAGGTCTCCCAAGCGCCGCGTGATCCTCAGTCGAGGGCCGCGGTAACGAGACATAGGGGAGGAAGATGTTGGACCATTCGCGCCGAGGAAACGCCATGCTGGACTCAAGGTCAGCTCCGCGTTGCTGCATGCGCGAACCACGCATCCTATCTGTCGGCTTGCTTCAGATCGCTGGAGAGCGTTTAAGCAGTGCAATCGCCCAGCTGATGATCGGTTTGATCGCTTTTTATCGCAGCTGGGTGTCTCCCCTGATTGGACCCCGTTGTCGCTTCATCCCCACCTGCAGTGCCTACGGCGTGGAGGCGATCCAGCGCCATGGACCATGGCGCGGAGGCTGGCTTACCCTGCGCCGGATCTGTCGATGCCATCCCTTCACCCCCTGCGGCTGTGACCCCGTCCCCGATTGAGTTCCAGCCGCTGACTCTGCTCAGCAGGCAGGGATGCTGCCTTTGTGAAGGATTGGAGCAGCGTCTTCAGGATCTCGAGCTCAGTCGCCTTCAACCACCACTGACCCTGAAGGTGATTGATATCGATGCAGAGGGGGTTGAGCCTGAGCTGCGCTCTCGTTACGACCTTGAAGTGCCTGTTCTGATGCTGCACGGCAAGCCTCTGCCTCGCGTCTCTCCCCGGCTGAGCGGTGAGGGACTGTTCATTTGGTTGCAACGGCTCTGCACCACTGTCGCCGGATCGGACTAAAACGGCCTCATCCCTGGGTGGCGGTGATGACGCAGACACTCCATGCCCTGCTGAAGGCGGTGCTGCTTCCGGTTCCGGAAGGACTGCCCAACCCCGCTGTGACCTCCATCACCTGTGACTCCCGCAGCGTTGGCCAGGGTTGCCTGTTCATCGGTCTTCCCGGAGAGCGGGTGGATGGTGGATGCTTCTGGCCCGAGGCTCTGAAAGCCGGGGCAGTGGCGGCTCTGATCGGTGCTGATGCAGCGCGATCGCATCCCCCCACCGACCAGACTCCTGTGCTGGTGATCCCAGCGCCGATGTCCCACTGGGCCGGTGAACTGGCCGCGGCGTTCTGGCAGCAACCGTCATCGCGCATGCATCTGATCGGTGTGACCGGTACCAACGGCAAGACCACCACCACCCATCTGATCGAACATCTCAGCTTGGAGTGTGGTCGTCCTGCAGCGCTGTTCGGAACTCTGGTCAATCGCTGGCCTGGTCAGAGTGTGACCTCCACTCACACCACGGCGGTTGCGGATCGGCTGCAGGCCCAGCTGGCGGAGGCGCTGAACCGGGGCACGCAGGTGGCTGCCATGGAGGTCAGTTCCCATGCGCTCGATCAGCAACGGGTTGCGGGCTGTCGCTTCTCCTCAGCCGTGTTCACCAACCTCACGCAGGACCATCTCGACTACCACGCGTCGATGGAGGAGTACTTCGAAGCAAAGGCACGCCTCTTTGCCGATCCCTTTCTGGTTGGAGAAGGGCCCCGGGCCGTGGTGAATGTTGATGACAGCTGGGGGCGTCGTCTGGCGGATCGTCTCGGTGATCGCTGCTGGAGCTGCAGTCTTGACAACAAGGCCGATCTCAGCATGCGCGATCTTGAGATGAGTTCCGGCGGTGTTCAAGGCCTGTTGCTCACACCCCGTGGGGAGGGACGCTTTCGGTCGCCCCTTGTTGGTCGCTTCAACCTGATGAACGTGATCCAGGCCGTCGGCTCACTGCTTCAGCAGGGGCTGCCACTGCCGCTGCTGTTGCAGGCCCTTCCCAGCTTTCGGGGTGTGCCTGGACGCATGGAACGGGTGTTTGCTTCCTCGCCATCAGCCGAGCTGCGACCTTCAGTTCTTGTGGATTACGCCCACACGCCTGACGGGCTGCGCAGCGCCCTCGAGGCCAGCCGCCCCTTTGTGAACGGAAGGCTGGTCTGTGTGTTCGGTTGCGGTGGTGATCGCGACCGGGGCAAGCGACCTCAGATGGCCTCGATCGCGGCGGAGCTCGCTGATCGCGTTGTGATCACCTCCGACAACCCACGGACGGAGGATCCACAGCGAATTCTCGACGATGTGGTTGCGGGTGTTCCCTCAGGCATTGACCACCTGGTGGAGGGTGATCGAGCGATTGCGATTGCGCAGGCGATCGCTCTGGCCCAGCCCGGAGATCTCGTGCTGATCGCTGGCAAGGGCCATGAGGACTACCAGATCGTCGGCACTGAAAAACTGCATTTCGACGATCGCGAAGAAGCGGAGAAAGCTTTGCGTCGCTGGAACTAGCAATTCGTCAGTCGCAGTGATCCTCTGCTGACAACCGCCGGATCTGTTGGGTGAGCTGCTCGATGTCGTTGCGACTGGTGCAGACATGGGTGCAGGCACGCAGACAGACTGGATCGGCCAGATCCCGGATCCAGATCTGTTGCGCGCCCAGAGCTTTCACCACATCGGATGGTGTGGCTGGTGTCGTCTCAACGTTCAACCGAAAGCTCACCAGTCCAGCCGGCGGGGGGCCTTCAAGCAGGGTCGAGACCCCTGGAATCGAACTCAGCTCCCTCCAGAGCTGTTCGCTCAGCGCACGAATGCTGTTGATCCTGTCGTTTTCCGATCCCTCCTGATCCAGCAGATCCAGGGAACGGCGCAGACCTGACATCAGCGGGACGCAGCTTGTGGCCACCTCGAAACGACGGCTGTCGTGATGGAAGGGGTCGGGATCGTCAGCCACCGCGCGCGTCTCGTCCTGAAGGCTGCGCCAGCCGATCAAGGTGGGCTGGGAGTCGTTGAGAACACGCTCGGAAACAGCCACTCCGCCAAGTCCTTCCGGACCACAGGCCCATTTGTGCCCGGTGAAGGCATAGATATCCGCAGCTCTGGCTGCTTCGGAAACGGGGATCTGACCAACGCTCTGCGCCGCATCCACGAGCAGGTATGGCTGGGCAGGATGCGCCTGCAGCTGAGCTGCCACTGCCGCGATCGGCATCAGCTGGCCGGTGTTCCACAGCAGATGTGACAGCACCACAAGACGGGTTCGGTTGGTGAGCCGCTGCGCGAGGACCGCCAGCACGTCGTCATCGGTTTTCACCTGCTCATCACGTCCCTGCCTGAACTGCTTCACCGGCAAGGTGTGAATCTCAAGCTGCTGGCGACGTGCCAGTTCCTGGCAGGCCGCGACCACTCCTGGATGCTCACAATCGCTGATCAGGATGTGATCGCCTTGATCCAGAGGAAGACCCCAGAGCGGTAGCACACATCCTGAAGTGACGTTCTCGCTGAGGGCGAGCTGATGTGCCGGCACATTGCACAACCGGGCCAGACGGCTCCGTGTTTTGTTCACTTCGGCGCTGATGTAAGGCCAGACATCGGCGGTGAAGGGGCCGAGTTCCTGGATCCGTTTCCAGCTGGTGGTGATGGCCTCCAGCGAGGGTGTTGGCAGCGGCCCCTGACCGCCGTAGTTGAAGTAGGTCTTGTTCTGCAGGGCAGGACACAGTGATCGCAACTTGTTTGTGTCCATTTGGGTTTTGGCTGGCTAGGGTGTGACTAAAGCTGTGACTAAAGGTGCCGTTTCGGAAGCATCCGACATACGTGCGTAAAGCCCGTAATGGCTACCAGCTGCAGCGTGGCGTCCCTAAAGACGTTCAGCCAGTCGTAGGCAAAACGATTTGGGTGGAAAGTGCGGGTTCGACTTATCGCGTCGCCCAGCGCCTGTCACCTGTCTTCGCTGCCAAGACCGATCGCCTCATCGCGGAGGCGCGCAATGAGATGTCATCGACGGGTGACGAGCTGATTGATGCGGTCCCTGACCGGTTTGACCTCTCTGATCCAGAGGTGGTCGAGGCGTTGCTGACTGGCTGTGATGTCGAGGTTGAGGAAGGGGCGTTAACTCGTGAGCAGGCGTCTAGATACAGGGCGATCCTGAAGGGTGAGGAGAAGCCAAGAGACCACCTGTCGAAGGAAGAGCTGATCCAGCAGGCCAAGGCACTGAAGGCACCTGCCGCGAGGACTGAAATGAGTTGGAGGAGTGCCTTAGACGATTTCTTGGCACACGCTGCTGTCACTCACCCAACAGCTGCCACAACGCAACACGCTGTGGCTTATCGCTCTTGGCTTCTCGAACGACTCAGTCCGTCAACTGTTAAAACACGTCTCGCTTTTCTGTCTGGTCTCTGGTCAGTCCTGTGTGAGCTACGCCCTGATTCCACTCATATTTTTCAAGGACTAAATAAACGGATCAAGGTCGTCAAATCCAGAAAGTCTGAAGTCACACTCACCGATCCTTCGAAGTGGCAGGGTTCAGGTGAACAGATTGAGATTTTTCAGTTTCTTTATTTCACAGGCGCACGACTCGCTGAGATCGCTGGCTTGCAAGCTGAAGACTTGTGTGAAGATCGAATACTCATTCGACCCAACGAGTCCAGACCTTTGAAAACAGAGTCCTCTGAGAGGTCTATTCCAATTCATCCAAGACTGCAGTCTTTGGTCATCGAGTTGCGAAAGAAGAATGGTCTTCTATGGCCAGGTCAGTATCAGGAGTCAAATAAACGCTGGGGAGTCAATCTGTCGAAGCCTTGCAAAAAAATAGTTGGAGTCACACCCAAAGGATTTAGGGATCGTGTAGCAACAGTATTGCGAGCAAATAATATGAATGAAGCAGTTGTCGTGGCCTTGCTTGGCCACACACCGAATTCAATTTCAATGGCGTATGGCGCTACGCCCTGGAAAGAACTAAAACGCGCCATCATGCTTCTATAAAGCAATTGGTAAGAGCTAAATGATCAAATCCACCATGTGATGCCCTGGGCTTCTGCAAGGAACGTCAGGGTGGCTCTAGCGGTCCGCAGTCTGCATAGGGTGGAAATCAATAAGCACCGTATACAGAGAAAAGCAATAGGCACCTTATACAGGGAGAACCAATCTGCAGTCTCTACAGGGAAAAGCGGTCGGCAGTGTATACAGGGGGAACCAATAGGCACCGTATACAGAGAAGAAGCAATAGGCAGTGTATACAGAGAGAAACCGAGTCAAGGAAAAGACTTAAACACCCGTGGTTTGGAATCCACGTAAAAGAAATGGGTGACTCTGAATACCTTCGGGAGTAAGTCGTCATCCGCGCCATCGGACGCCAGGGAGAACAAGCCTTCAGGCAGCTTGTAGTAGTACCCGTTATCCGATCCCGTCAGCGTGACGCGCGTAACACAGCGGCACCACCATGAACTCAAGTGAAGACAACCGACAAAGGGTTGTTTGATGTTCGTGTTTGCGGAGTAAGTGCTACAGGCGGAGCCTACGGCAACACTTCCCAAACCGAATCTAAGTGAATAGCTAGATAGCTACTTCTACAAACCACCATCTACCAGGACCATGAGCTACCAGTAGGTGGGAAAAACAAATTCTGTAAAAAACACACGTGTGGATAAATCTATGGATCATTTTAATTACTCACTAATGCTGCCTGTCGACAAAGCAGGTAAACCAGACCATCGTTTTAGCGATAGTCTCGTACGAATACGGGAAGAGCTAACAGAACAGACGATCAATGAATTAATTGAGTTTCACACTCATGCACAACAATTACAAAAAGGATATTCAAGACAAGGTTTGGCTTTTGCATCTGCAGTCTTTAAAGAAGCCGCAAACTTAGATCAAAACCATCGATTTGATGATGACAATCGTTATGGCTACAAATCGAAGGTGTTAAGAAAGCAAGCTCAACAGACTCTAGAAAGACTTGGTTTTTCAAAAAATAATTCTCATAAGTTGGTTGCTACTGCTGACTGGCTGACATGCCGATGCCCCGGGAAAGATGAGCTGAAATGGTTTGAGACTCTTTCAGTTTCACATCTTTATGAGCTCAGCAGAATGAGTTCCCAAGGCTATGGAGTGGTTAAGGAAGAAGTCTCATATCCAGATTTCACCTTTAGTGCTGGTCAACAAAGCATCTCTGTCAGAAGGCTTGAGCAGATCCGTCGTTCATATCCGAAGCAGGAGATAGCAAGTAGCGATGCTGCCACCTTTCCGGAGTCACCAGAGGAACAATCAAAGGAGGTTCAGCAAATACATCAATACCAGGCTTTGAAGACTAGTACTGAGCAACGCTCTGAACCGAGCCCCCTAACACCAGATGGTGAGAGTAATCAAATCAATAATGCTGAGATGGTTGAGCAGTTCATGGTGCTTGCTCAATCCGTTGATTGGGAAGCATTAGGTGAGTGTGCTGCCATTAGAAGGTTTCAAGCATCAATGTGTGAGGTGCTCAACTGCATTGAAGATCTCAAGAGTCACTCAACAGACTTACAGAATTAGCTGACCAGCTGTCTTCTCGCCTATGCCGCGGATCGGATTGGGCTGAATGATCAGGAGATCTGCCAGTTCATTGGCAACACCCGCTCACAGTCATCCACGACTGCATCAGAGTCCTTCCTAGTGATATGGATAGGGCAATGGATAGGGTTAGGGATGGTTTTACTTCAATCGTCTCTGGAGACGCTCTGGGACGCCTTGCAGACGACTTAGGAGTTTCTGAAGAGCAGCTGCCTCGTCTTGCTCAATTAGATGGTGACTTATCTGCCGTATTGATGTCTATATATATATTTAATTGACTATTATCTTATTGAAGAGGATTCGCCACTTTGCTAGCGGACGAAATTGTTTGTTCTTCCTACCGTTCAGATAGCTCGCATCTGTCTATGAAATCTCTATTAGTTCTCGGGGCTCTGCTTCTTTCGGCGTCACCTGTCTTTGCTGAAAACGGAGCATCACGCTTAGTTTCTGCTGGTTAATTAGATATTGATGATTTCAATTATTTCGTTTACGGTCACGAAGTTCAAGAAGCCTTTTGAGATAGGCATGTAATAGCTCATACTCCTCGGCGTCCAGTTTTTGACCGTTCTTCTTCTTCCGGTAGGCTTCCTTGATACGAGCGAACTTCTTCATCTTTTCAAGTTCTTCCTTCATAGCGATTTCTTTTAATTTCATACCTCGTCGTGGAGCTACAGAGGAAGTAATTTCTCTCTCAGGTTCTGACATGTTTTCCCAGCCTTTCAGTTCCATATACTCAT
The DNA here is from genome assembly GCF_047304175.1 of Synechococcus sp. MIT S9503. Taxonomy (GTDB): domain Bacteria; phylum Cyanobacteriota; class Cyanobacteriia; order PCC-6307; family Cyanobiaceae; genus Synechococcus_C. Next base: position 67,888 of record NZ_CP138955.1, read on the forward strand.
CTTTCCAATTTCTCTCTTCCTCTTTGCGAGCGGGAGGAATGTAATTTGGGATGGTGTTTCGTTGAGAATAGACAGCTATTCCATAGACAAAAGTAAATCCAAGTATGATTAGTAGAGGAATGCCTGGCGAACCGAAGCTAGCTATGAAGGCAATGTAGGAAGCCCAGAAACCTAGTATAAGAAACCAAACCTTCTTTTCTTTAGTATCAAGCATCTCCTGATTGGTGTTGCTTGCATTTTAGTTCTTGCTGCTGGAAGAGACAAGCAAGAGGTTTCGCTCAGTCATGAGCATGGAATATCACTTGTTCTTGAGCAATATTTTTTATATGGCATCGGAGAATAGATATTGCAACGGCTTGGGTTCTCCTCGCAATACCAAGTATTAGGGTTGCACACTTTATCCTTGACATTCGAAAAAGAAACCAGATTATGCCTAATACTTTCCCCAACACATGAGCACCTTATGTACTGACGATTTTCCCAAATTTGAGAGTCAGCTTTCATTGTAAGTACCGGTGTGAGCACTGCACTGGCGGTTACCGTCAACGCAGCCAAAACAAACGCTTTCAAGGGTTTTATCAATTGAAAAATCCATTGTAGAAACCCTTGTCAAATCACTCTAATCAACTGCACTGCAATGTATTTGGGAATAAATGTCCCGTATATGAAGAAGAGTATGTCATTACATACCTTCGTAGTGAGGCTAAACACTATAAAAGACAATGAGCAGCAGCAAATGACTTAGGTAGTAGCTGCTGTTCGGTGTGGTTGAACCCTCGAAGTATCTTGATAACGTCTTCAAGCTCTACCAATTCTGACTTAACTAGGCGAGTCAGAAGGCGTGACTGAACTCAACTCCAGCTATGACAGTAACGATGGCATAGACAAGGGTAACTGCAAGTTGAAATACTTCACTGCATTGTTATTGGTACGTCCACTAGGCGTGCAATAAACAAACCATCATCATTCGATGACTGGGATGCAGTTGAAATACCTAACTATTAATCCAATCTAATTAAATCAATGAATATCAATCCACTAGATGACATCAGAGAACGATATAAGTATGGTGTCGAAGTCTATGTTGACACTGAACGTCAAGTCATCAGTACAAGACCAAGGCAGAAACTATTTGAGCTCAGTGCTGATGATATTAATGTCAATAATATCAACGAGTGATCTACAGATTGTTGATTTGACTCTGTGACGCTAACGGTGAGCAGCCAGACGCTCGCTGCCGCTGAACGAGTATTGGCTGGAGTTGCTAGTTGATTGCAGTTTTGATTACTAATTTAGCCCCGGCCTATCCACCATTGATACTCCAGAGTATTTGGCGATTCATACTCAACGTAATTTGAAGAAAAACATGGTTTTACTCTTGTACTATTTCCAACATACTTACGAGTAATTTCTAAAGTCATTATTGGATAACGAAATGGGTAAAAAACTCCTAATGTCATCCAGCGCTCCTCCTCATCGGTCCCCTCGTACCAGATCCCCTCGTTCGATCCTTCATACCTTTTACGGGATTTTCTCTCCCACTCCTTTCTGTCTTGACTCTCACCATTCTCATCCAACCAACTTGAATACAGCTGGAATAGCCTTTCTTTATCTCTGTCAAAAGCGAATACATGCGAGACAAGCATCCATGGATTATATCCTTCGCTATCCGGGTCCATGCAGATTATCAAATCCTCTCCAGAATTAAGACGTTTTTTCATTGAAAGCGCTTCATTGATTCTTGGAGAATGCGTTAATTGAGCTTGCACTTTTCCGAATCGCATTGCCGCACTGCATATTGTAGAAATTTTTTGCGGCAACAAATCTTCGATAGCTTTTGATGCGATAATATCAGGCGAATGATAGCAATATGAGTATTCAATTTCGTCATAATGCTCTTTGCCAGAAACAGAAGTGATCCACCTTACGTTGCCCTTACACCTCACCATGTATTCATTCTTGTCTCCACCAACTTTCTCGCAGGAAACATCATTCTTTCTAACACATTCCTTGTATAGCACGTTTGTATCTGTTATTTCCTTGCCGCAGTATTCATTGACGAATATGTCATAGGCGGTTTGTTTGGTACCTTGAGACGAGCATGCAGCTATCCCGAGCAACAAAAAGCCAAGCGGATTAAAGCGTAAACGCATTAAATAAACTCAAAACAATCAAAATAATTGGATAATGCGAATCTGATTCGCGTGTAACAGTTTTTAAGCACATAATTCAACAATAGATCACAGCTGCATTGCCTAATGCAATGAGCACACATAACAGAGACCACCATGGACAAAAGTAAGAGCAGAGGCTGAGGCCGAGATCCTCTGCACTGCCGTCCTGCGCCTTGAAAGGCAAAGGGGCGATGGCAACAGCTGAAGCCAGCAGTCCAATCGAGAGGCGGCGGAGCATGAATCAGGCGCCAGTCCGCGCATGATGCCGAGCTTTGCTTGGTTGCGCCCGTAGTTGCAATCGGTCTCATCGACTGCCAATAAAGCCCATGGCGTCCAAACCCAGGGTCAGTACTGCACCACAAGCAGGCGGTCATGCGATTACGCGATCGCGTCCTGCATGGAAGCAAACGACTGAGCGTGGCGACAGCAATATGGGAATAACGCGGAGCTGTGGATGGTGAATGTCTATCTGAACTGGGCCACAATCTGGGGGCTGCTGCTCATGGCCCTCTGGGTTCCTGCCCTCGTGGTGTCGTTGCGACGCTTCGATGTCTTGATGGATCGGGATCAACCGCGCGAGTCGCTTCAGGGGCTAGGGCTGCTTTGGCTTCTGGTCACCCTGGCCGGACGCTGCATCGCCATACCGCTGGTGGGTTCGATCATGTTTTTTCAGGGGTGGCGGTTGGATCCGCTCCTGCAATTTGCATTTGCCCTGCTCGTGTGGGGCACCATCGTTGAGTCGATCCCCTCCATTCGTGCGGACCACCGTGCGTTACAGCAACGCTCAGCAGAGGATGGTGAGCAATCAAGTCGACAGCGTGCTCTGGAGCGTCGCCTTCGCGATCGTGCCTGGCCCTGGTCATTCGCTCATGCAGTTCTGCCTTTTGCTGGCATCTATTACGCGATTACTCGGCGCACAATCACACCATTGTTATGGGATGTCGTCGCACGTTTTGTCATGTCGCTGATCACTAGCGGCGTGTTGTTAATTCTCCAGCTTTTGTCGGATGGCGAGACAGTGAACTGGATTCCAGTGCCTGTGTTTTTGATGTTGCTCATAGTGAATGTGTTCGCCGGTCTCCTGCCTGTGAAAGCTGCCATCCGCCGCACGCAGGCAGATGCCCGTCGCCGTTTGGAAGCTCACGGCTGACCACGGTTTCTATAACTCGCCCGAGTCAGAGAGGCCGGTCTTTCTGGACGTGGCGCCAGGGATGACGGTCATCGTCCAGCACGACCTTCAGATCGGAGAGAAGCGCGACAAGGATTGGTGGATGGGCCAGGTGATCCATTGAGGCGGTGCTGCCCGCGATCCAAAGATCCACAACCTGTTCCAGATCGCTGATGTGGATTCAGGCGTGATCCGCTGGGTCAACGCCGATCTGGTGACTCATATCTTGCCTTCAATCTGACGGTTATCTAAATCAGCTCTTTGCCTCTTTTCTAGCCTTTTCAAATTCTGATTCGTCAATTCCTTCACACATTCCCCTCACTTTGGTTGTTTCCGAGAAGTAATCATTGCGCACGATAGCTTCTATGTTGACTGGACCTGGAGGAACTATTTGCAAAGTACCCTTGCGTTTAAAATATAACCCATTCTCTGACCGCTCTCTTTCTGAAATAGCCACACCGTTGACAATTTTCTCTTCTCGCCATGTAGGATTGTTTGCGGTACGAGTTAGGCTTTTTGTCAAGTTAACCATTATATGTGTGGTCTTAGTTTCCTCCCTCTTCCCGATTTTATTTGTGTCGAGGTCTTTGCTTTCAATATTTACTTTAGTAACGCATTTCAAATAAACAATTTCATCGGCGATGACAGGTGATGCTGAGAGGAGAAGGAACGAAAGGAGAACTGGGAGATTCATTGATTCAGAGCCTCCTGAAATTCAGAAGCATCAATCTCTGCGCAAGATCCTTCTTCGCTGAAAGTGAGATTAATATTATTAGTTTTGTCAGTTACCACTCCGCCTGAAGAAAATTGATATGGCGGCACAAGGTTAATTTTTCCTGAGACATCTTGCCCTGATTTAATGGTGTTGAAGGCGTTTCTCCAAGAAAGGTTTGTTCCTTGAATCGTGACATCAATAGGTCGCGTTGATCGTGTATCGAAAAGTGTTTTCTTCTTTAAATCCACTTGAAGAATATTAACAGCTGACATTCTTCTATTGTCTAATATTTTAGATGTTTTGGAATTTGAATATGTTAAATTCTGCATTGTCTCACACCTCAAATAAACAAAGTCATCAGCAAGCACAGGTGATGCTGAGAGGAGTAGAGAACCAAGGGCTAATAGAGATTTCATATACAGATGCGAGGCACCTGAACGTAGGGCAATAAAAAGCCCTGCGCTCGGCAGGGATTTTGATCCTGCTCAGCTAAAGCGGAAGCCAGTCACGCCAAGGCTCCAGGGGAGTAGGCCCTTCTGAGGCGCGATGCAGGCATATCCGAGCGCATCAGCCATATGGTCTTGACTGCCTCAATCCCAGCGGAAATTTCCGAGGCCCTATTACGTACCCGCACGGACTCTGAAAGACCCCCATGCCCCCTTCTTCGAAGCTTTGGTGGGCTTGCTGGCGGGTTACCCAGCTTTAAGAGTTCTCTTCACTGCAAAGACCAGGAACCGCGTTCATGGGTACGGCCACTTAGCCAGTAGATGTAGCGAGGATCGCTTGGAAGGTTGGAGCCATTGCTCAGGATTCAGTCGGTCGAATATGGCGACCAATTTCCGTGACTAAAGGTGTGACTAAAGCTGCTTTAGCTTTTGCTTGAGACCCGCGGCTCTGCAAGCGTTTTGAACCTGCCTGAACAGTAGTGCGTCCTAGTTGAAGTAAGTCTTATTCTGTAGCGCTGGACAAAGATCCCTCAGTTTCACTCTTGAATCGTTGGTGTCTATGTCGGTATCGCTCATTCCTTCTAGCCGGATGCGTCGATAAGTGATCCAGGGTCGGTCTAGCTACCACTTGCAGCGATGAGTGCCCAACGACTGTGGGGAGGGGGTGGGCAATGGGAGGCCTATGCGAGAGGCCACAGCCCGATTGCTGGTGCGTCGCAGATAGGGGGTGAAGCTGGCGCTCTGCAGCTGATAGCCACTTAGGGACCCCACTTTCCTACAAGATTGTCGTTGCTGGGTTCGGGCAGCAAGCGTAGATCGGCGTATTTCTGAGAAGTCCAGAGTGGTTTGAGCTCAACGATCACCGGCAGTCGCAGCATGTCGAAAGGATCACGGCGAAAGTCGACTTCGTCGTCGTAAAAACGACTCGAAAAGTGATAAAGCTGTTGGCGTCGGCCGCCCGACAGCTCATGCGGCGCATCGGAGGAAGGTTCGAAGGTGGAGTCCCAGGTTTCAATGCGGTTGGCCAGTGTGATCAGATCGGCCGGATCATCACCGTGTTTCTGCAGCAATGCCTCCACATCGGGAAGCCACTCCAACCAGATTTCGCCGTCTGCTGTGAAGGTGCGTGAGTTCAGATTCAGCTCGTAGATCTTGTCGAGCTGGATTCCGGCGTAGATGAATGGATACTCGCGTACGAGCTCTTCTGAAAGCCGCACTTCTTCCAGGCCTGAGGGCCCTTCCATCAGCTCGATCACAGTGTCGCGATCATGATCTAAAGCTGGTCTTAGCCCGAGCCCGAGCCCGCTCCAAATCACAACAACAAGCAATCCTGCCGCCATCACCAGGGCGAACAGGCTTTGACGGGGCAACCTCCGCATCGGCAGCTGCTTGAGCCTTCACTGTTATTTTCAGGATGGCTTTTGTTCAGGGGCCTGTCAGCGGCTCAGTCCGCATTAAGCCAGCTGAACCTGTCCATGGGGGATTCAAAGCACCTGAATCACTTCACTGACCTCGGGAATGCATTCGCGCATCTTGCGCTCGATCCCCATCTTCAGGGTCATTGTGCTGCTGGGGCAGCTGCCACAGGCACCCTGCAGCCGCACTTTGACCACCGGTCCGTCAAGCTCCACCACTTCCACATTGCCGCCATCAGCCATCAGAAAGGGGCGAAGCTCGTCGAGCACCTTTTCCACATTTTCAACTGTCAGCGGCAGGGTTTCGGTGCTCATGGCCGGATGGGGGTTGAGTTCTTCCAGTTAGCGTAAGCAGGGACGTGTTTGGAATGATCAATCCGCTACATAAGCAAAATTATTTGACGCGATGGACCGATTGAGGCTGTTTATGTGAGCGATTCCAAACCAAGAGGCTTGGAGGGGGCTCTGTCGCATTCTGCAGAGAGTGATCAGTGATCAACAGCGCATAGCCATTAGCAATGGGCTGCGTAGGATCCCTGGCCAGTAACAAGGTCTGTCATTCGCCGGCCAATCCAGAATCCAGAGCAAAGTTGGTGTAGCTAACGCTGTTGGAAGTAGTGCTGTCGCGATGAATCGTGCTCTCGCCCCATGATCTGATGGGAATACAGGCTTTGATGACCATCAGTAACTAGTTCTTCGACATTATTTTTTGTCGAGTTGAGATGACTCTGTTATTAAGTCCAGAACTCTTGCATTTACCGCTTGACGCGCACTTGCAACTCAGTGCACTTTTGAGGATTGACAGCATCAGGCTCGACGGTAAATGGAAGAGTCGACAGGAGTTGAGATAGAAAAGTTAGTTAAGAGGAGTGAGTCCTGCGTTATTTATTCTCTTTTTCGGCCAATTCGCCAGATGACTTTAATTGCCAAGACTTCCATATCCCGACAAAATATCTTAATATGATAAGTTGCGAAATTCCCGCAATAACTCAAATAGGTGATTTATTTCGTGAGGACACTGGATGTGTAAATAGCTTGACCGCAACCGCACTAAAGATATAGGGAGAATGCGCTAAATGCGAGCTAATTGCATAAGATTAGCCACTATTAATGCTTGAGCATTGGTTACGCAAAATTAGCTTTTAAAACAAAATCGTTGTAATCGCCATCTACACCATCTTCGAATGCCAAATGGTTTTGGCCTAAAAGCTTAACGCTTTGGTCTGCACCGCTAAGACTTGAAGTGCCAGCACTTAAAATGTTGCCTTCGGGGGTAATAAGAACCGCAGAATAGTATCCGGCATCTTCAGCATCTAAAACCCATTCGATCTGACTTTTTTCTTGGCCTTGCATAAATAGTGCAGAGTTGTTTGGACTTATAAGATTGTCAATGATTTCACTATTGTATTTGTCAACAGAGCTTGCCCCGATACCGTTAATACTCATTTCAGAGAAAGGTTTACCCGTGACAGGGTCAACATCCAGTCGTACAAAACCCAGTTGGTTGTTGAAGCTGCAATCACTGGTCAATGAAAGTTCAACTTTCGCACCAGATACATCGATTGAGGAAAGATCTAAAATTGCATGGCTGCTTTTTGATTGCATTGATGCCATTTGAACATTGTTAATGCTCGTTGGACTTGTGGAGCTTGTGACATCAATCACTAGATCATTATGATCATCATCAAGCCCGCTGGTATCTTCCAACATGATGCGGAATCCATCTTCTGTTTCTACGAATTGAATTCGTGGAGCTTCGTTTAATGCATTGTCAGTTGAATGTTGTTTGAATGTCAGAATTTCGTCTGCTTTGACAAAAATTTCTGTATAACCCATATTCTGGGATCCTGCGGTTGCGCCGATACTTGTAATATCGGAGGATGAAGACTGGTAAATGTTCAGAGAATTTTGCAGAGCAGCATTCGCTTCAGTTGTTCTAAATTTAAGCCAAAGACCATTTTCACCCGCACCTTCGATTTTGATTCCTGGTTGATCAGCAAGCTCTGATATGCTGAGTTGTTTATTTAAGTTAGTTATTTGAATTGTGTCTGATTCAGTGCCTGCTGTGGCGGTGATCAAATAAGTAATATCAGGATCCACAACAGAATCGTTAACACCGGTGACTGTAACTGTCTGAGGTGTATTCCAGTTAGCAGTTGTGAAGGTTAGAGATGATTGATCGAGCTTTCCTTCGGTTTCATCAAGGCCTGACAGGCTGACGACGAGATCAGCATTCGGTTGAGAATCAAGAACAACTGTAAATGTGACACTCGTTTCGTCTTCTGTAGTGATCAGATTACCATTGCTATCTGTTGCGTCTTTGGAAGAACTTGGAGTGATGGAAACGCCGGGAGTGGTTGGAGTTGGAGTTACTGTTCTAGTGGTTCCGATGTCTAAGTTGCTGACATTAATGGTCGCGATTTCATTGCCCGTGAATCCTCCTCCTGCTGATGCGCGTGCTGTGACTATATAAGTTTGATCACCATCAATCACATCGTCGTTGATACCAGTGACTGTGACTGTCTGTGGTGTATTCCAGTTGCTAGGGGTAAAGACTAGAGATGATTGATCAAGAACTCCTTCTGTATTGTCAAGACCTGTCAGGCTGACAGTGACATCAGCAGAGGGCTGAGCATCAAGGACAATTGTAAAAGTGTTGGATGATCTATCTTCCGAAGTGATCAGGTTGCCATTATTGTCTCTCGATTTGGCTGATGGGTTAGGAGAAAGTGTCACTCCATAGATGGTGACATCTTGAGTTGCAGAAGCTTTGTTTCCTCCTGCATCGATAGCAGTGGCTACAACTGTGCCCGAGGACGCTTTGCCAGGTACAGCTAATGTCCAAGTACCAGAAGCAGTTGAGATTAATTCTCTATCAGTTCCAAGTGTATAAGTTACACCTCCGAAGCTAACATTTAGACCGACTGTTTCAGTTGAGTTGTATGTACCACTAATAGTAATGGAGGTTGAATTGGTTTTCCAGTCACCTACAACGCCAGTATCAGGAGCAAGGGTGTCAATTGTTGGAGCAGGAGGGGGTGTTTTGTCATTTTTATCGATAATATAAAGGATTTGCTCTGTGGAGTTATAGAGACCGTTTGCATCAATCGTTTCGGCTTTGATCGTGTATTGACCAATGTCCAATACTTTCGAAGTGAAGGAATAAGTTCCTGCGTTGTAATCAATAGTCAGACCGGTGGCAGCGTTGAGATAAGTATTACTCGCCAAGCTCAGGCGAAGTTCACCACTCGTTGCTGTTACAGCATTAACGTCGAACGTTCCATTGACGATCACCTGATCATCTTCAGTTGAAAAGTCACCAGGAACACCTGTATCGTTAGTGATGGCATCAATCGTTGGGGCACCCGGTAATGCTTGGATTTCTAAATTTCTTGTTGCAGTAACACTTGTTCCGCCTTCAATGACTGTGCTCTCAATTAAATATGTGCCAACGTTGAGTGGTTTATTTGTAAGATCATATATCCAAGTATCGTTGATTATCTGAGTCGGATCCTCGTTGGCAACAATAGCAATGCCGAGTGAATCTGTAATAGAGATTTTTAAATTTGTTGCTGTAAGATGTGACCAGATACCGGTAATGACCTGAGTGGTATCACTGGTTTTAAAGTCAGAATCTGAAATTCCATTGTCTTCGTCGCAACTTTCAATTGAAGTGCTAACAATATTTAAGTCTTGGTTGGCGGTATAGTCGGAACCTGCATCCGTAATTGTCGCCTTGATGTCATAAAGTTTTGAATCTACTTCGCCAGGAATTGTAAGCGTCCAGTTTCCTGAGTTGTCGACGACAAGCTCTGTGTCGTTGAATTCGTAATCATATATTACTGTTTTGTTCGAATCATTCTTGTCGGTTAAAGTGACTGTTAACGATGAATAATCGTTGCCGACGGCGACATTATTAATTTCCCCGTGTATGACTACATTTCTGCCGCTGGTAACCATATCGGTTGCAGAAGCACCATTATCATCTTCTACGCGATTGATAAGTATTTTTGGCGCTTCACCATAGATTAATTGTCCTGTTTGTGTGATTGTAACGAGCGCATTGCCCAAGTTCCCATGGGGTGAAAAATTTGCGGTGACTCTATTAGTGCCTATTGGATGAACATTGTCCCAAGTATTTTTAGTGTTATAACCCCCCGAGCCTGCATGTGCATTGCCATCATAAAAAGGACGATAAGTTCCTGGTGTTACCGTGGGAAGATAAAAAGATTGGAATCCAAATGTAGCCGAAGTATTATCAATACTTGAGCCATTTGTGCTGTTATAGGTTACTAGATCACCATTGCCATTGACAAAGAAAAAGTTTTCGCCGGGCGTAAAGCCCATGTCTGTCATATCAGTCCTGTCCCCAGCTAGTGCCTCATTCCCTGAGGTACCGGGACTTCTATCTGTCTCAATATATTGAGATAGTGATTTAATATGTATATCAGATGTGATATGTCCTGGAATGACGGGCAGAAATGTTTTATTAGCTAAAGCTCCCCCTTGGCCATAAGCCTCAACGGTGTAATTAGCCGGATCAGTGCCATCCGTTCCGGGACTTAATGTATAGAGTGATAGAGCGCCTTCAGTTAAGCTAGGGCTGCCGTGATTTGCATAATTACTGTGCCAACTTCCGTAATACAGATAGAAGCCAAAGGTGCCATTCTTATTATCTTCAATTGTAAATCCGACGGCATTGGTGTGCAAAGCGAATGGTAAGTTTGCAAGCTCTTGATCAAGTGAATCAGCTTGGTCTAAGCTATTGATGCTTCGTCCGTTGCCTAGCGTTTTATCAGCGGCGTGGACGATAGCACCTGTGGCCTTCTGAATGATTTCACCAATGCCACCTTTGGCGCCACCGAAGCAACTCCAAAGCGCAATTGGGATGTTATTCAGTCTTGAATTACTATGAGCCTCGCCGAATTCATGCCGAATAGCATCACTGGAATATCTGTTGCCAAATATTATTGAATTTTGGTCCCCGTGGGCGACAATTTTAATAGATCGAGCATCCGTATTGGCTATCCCGTTTAGCGCATCAGATAGTTTTTTTCTATGCTTACACCACTCAATACCTTTGCCTAAGTGGTTTTTGATTTCACTCGATGCAATAACCCAACTCTCGCTGGTTTTGTGATAACCAATTTCTGCAAAAATTCCCTCGAAGGATCGCCTCTCGAGCTCAGTGCGCATAGCCTTGGGAGTGATGGTTTTTTCAGAATTTTTGACGTAACCCACTTTTTAGAACAAAATTTTGTTTATGTTATCTAATTATTAATAAAAGTCAACCACATTGTTATACTTTTGTTGCGTAGCGGTTTTTGGCGTTGGCTGCGGCTGTTTGGTTTGGTTTATGTCTCGGTTGGCCAATGATTCTTCTTTTTTGTTTTCCTCGCAGAATCTGTTTAGCTGGTTCGGCTTCACGAGCTTCTCTCCGATGGCTTCAGTGGACTCAAAATTTTTGAATGCAGAAAGCCAAAGAAAAGTTCTCCTGATACTGCTTCGTTATTGCATGTCCCCTCCCCTTTTTTTCTCCTCCCTTGCCTAGTGCTTTTTACAGTCTCGCCAATCTATTTTCGTAAGGTTTAGTTTTTCATTCAGACATTAATTGCGCTTTGTTCACTGTCTTGATCAGCGTTAGGGCCTTTTGCCTCCTCTCATCCCTCCTTTCGGTGAGATGATCGTGGCGACTTAGCGAGCTTCCTACTTGCTGTGCTTTGTGGGCACTGCCCGTTCATCTGGTGTTCCTTTTATCAACCCGATGTAATCACGTTGACCACGTTTGAATCTGATTGCGGCCTGATACCTATGGCTGTGCATCCGCCGGTGGACTCTCGAGCTTTTGCTGTTTATCGGGTTCAGCATCATTGAGACACTATTGGATGTTGTCGCTTTTCTCCAGCGGGGCAGGATTCAGCTTGTGATTCTTTGCCGAGACGTTGCAGCGAAAATTTTCTCGCTCTCATCGCCGTTTTGAGTGAAGGATTTCCCGGTATGGAGAAGCGTCTTTCTAAGTTCATCGGATGCATAGCCAGAGTCCAGCGTTGGCAGTCCGTAGTGTCAAAGGTGGCCTGAAAACCTGTGATCTCCTGACTCTCTTTCACTGATGGATCGTTTCGACGCTGTGCTGGTTGGTGCGGGAATGATGAGTGCCACCCTGGCTTCGTTGCTGCATGCCCTTGACCCGGAGATGCGCCTGCTGCTGGTGGAGCGTCTTGAGGCACCGGCTCTGGAGAGCAGTGCTGCCGCCAATAACGCCGGCACCGGCCATGCCGCCAACTGTGAGCTTAATTACACCCCCCAGCAGGCCGATGGGACTGTGTCCACCGACAAGGCTCTGGGGATCAATGCTGCCTTCGAGCGCAGCCTGGAGTTCTGGGCCTCCCTCACCGCACAGGGGATTCTTGATCCAGGCAGCTTTCTGCACCAGGTGCCTCACCTCAGTTTTGTCTGGGGTGAGCAGGACATCGCCTTTCTCAGGCAGCGTCATCGCCAGCTGAGTGCCCTGCCGGCCTTCGCTGCCATGGAGTGGAGCACGGACTCCGGTCAGATCGGTGACTGGCTACCGCTGGTGATGGAGGGGCGTCGCGCTGATCAGCAGCTGGCCGCCACCCGGATCGAGCGTGGGCTTGATCTCGACTTCGGTGCTCTGACCAGGGCGCTGCTGCTGCCTCCGCAGACAGCGGGGGCACTTCAGGTGATGTACGGCACCTCGGTACAGGGGCTCAAACGAGAACTCACGGAATCGATGACCTGCTGTGACTGGCAGCTCGAGCTGCGCGGTCCGTCGGGGCGTCGGAGGGTGCAGGCTCCTTTCGTGTTCCTCGGTGCCGGGGGTGGTGCTTTGCCGTTGCTGCAGAGCAGTGGGATTCCTGAGGCTGCAGACTATGCCGGATTCCCCGTGAGCGGCCAGTGGCTGGTGTGCGGCGAGCCGGATCTTGTGGATCGTCATCACGCCAAGGTGTATGGCAAAGCGAAGGTGGGTGCGCCGCCGATGTCGGTGCCGCATCTCGACACCCGCTGGATTGATGGCAAGCGTTCTTTGCTGTTCGGCCCCTACGCGGGATTCAGCAGCAAATTCCTCAAGACCGGCTCACTGTTCGATCTGCCGCTTTCGGTGCGTCCCACCAATCTGCTGCCGATGCTGCAGGTTGGTGTTGAGAATGTGCCGCTGGTCAAGTACCTGATCAATCAGCTGCGTCAGAGCGGAGCCGATCGGATGGAGGCGTTGCGAGCCTTCCTGCCGGAGGCCAATGAGCAGAACTGGAGCCTTTCGGTGGCCGGTCAGCGGGTTCAGATCATCAAACGCACGCCTGAGGGCGGTCGTCTGCAGATGGGCACCGAGGTGGTCAGTGCCTCCGATGGATCTCTGGCCGCGCTGCTTGGGGCCTCTCCCGGGGCCAGCACGTCCGTTCAGATCATGGTGGAGGTGCTGGAGCGTTGCTTCGCTTCAAAACTGGCCACGCAGGCCTGGCAGGAGCGCCTCCAAGAGCTGATTCCCAGCTACCGGCAGGATCTCAACGGCGATCAGGAGCTGCTGGAACGCACTCGGGAGCGGAGTGATGGACTGCTGGGTCTAAGCGTCTGAACCTGCCTGCTTGCGCGTGCGTTTCTTTACCCAGCCTGCGATCACTGCCAGGCCAAACACTCCAAATACAGCAGCGCCGATCAGCAGCTTGCTGTTGTTGTCGCTGAAGATGCCGGCGCCAAGGGCCACGATCGGTGCACTGCTCAGCAACACACTCACCAGCAGCGGCAATGCGAAGGAGCGCCAGGCAATGCCCCCGAGGCCCGCGGCATAGCTCACGAAATCGAACAGCCCTGTCATCAGCAGGCCGGTGAGCAGGAAGGGATTTCCTTCGAGCTGATTGCGGCTGAAGCGTTCGATGGTGGTCATCGCCCGCTCCCCCACGAGCTTCCTGACCGGGCCGCGCCCGTAGTTGCTGGCCAGCAGGAAAGCCGCCTGACAGAAGATCAGATCGCAGACCACGATTGTGATGAAGCCCGTCTGGAAGCCCAGCAGTGCGCCTGCAAGTAGCGAATAAGCGGTGCTGGGAAGTGCCGGCAGGATGATGCTTACACCGCGCAGGAGCAGGATTCCCAATGGGGCCCAGAACCCCAGACGCTCCACCTGAGCCCTGATCGGCTCAAGCCCGTGCACATTGATGAGGTGGAACAGCACTGCCAGCCCGGCAATCACAGCTGCAATCAGCAGGAACTGGCGAAGGCGCGGCACAGAGGGGAGGGTCGAATTGCTGATGACCCTCCCATACCGATGTGATGTCTTGCGAATGCCGGTATCAGTTGATATGCATGCCGCTCCTTTCTGCTTTCACGGCTTTTGACGTTCAGCCTGGGTGACCCTGAAGGTTCACAGTGACGACTCCGGCGGTGATCAAGGCCATGCCAATAAGCTGTCCCTGAGTGGGCACCTGGCGATACACCAGCAGGCCGATCAACACAATGGCCACGATGCCGATGCCACTCCAGAGCGCATAGGTGAGCCCCATGGGCAGAACCTGCACCACCCTCGACATCAAGGTCATTGAGATGGCGTAGGCCGAGAGCACCACCAGGGTTGGAAGCGGTCTGCTGAACCCCTGCGAAAGCTTGAGGCAGGAGGTGCCGATCACCTCAGCGCTGATTGCCAGCAACAGGAGCAGCCAGGGGTTGGGTGAAGTCACAGAGAGCTGGTCGCTGCTCCCTAGGATCATCCATAAGAGTTGCTATGCCCGAGCCGGGATTCCGCCCACCGCATGACCGACGCCCCCGTCTCACGGATCCGCAATTTCTGCATCATTGCCCACATCGACCACGGCAAGTCGACGCTGGCTGACCGTCTGCTGCAAGACACCGGCACGGTGGCCAACCGGGACATGCAGGAGCAGTTCCTCGACAACATGGACCTTGAGCGTGAGCGCGGCATCACGATCAAGCTGCAGGCTGCGCGGATGAATTACACCGCCGCCGATGGTGAGACCTACACCCTCAATCTGATCGATACACCAGGCCATGTTGACTTCTCCTATGAAGTGAGCCGCAGCTTGCAGGCCTGTGAGGGAGCTCTGCTGGTAGTGGATGCCAGCCAGGGTGTGGAAGCTCAGACCCTGGCCAATGTGTATCTGGCGCTGGAGAACGATCTGGAGATCATTCCGGTGCTCAACAAGATCGATCTGCCTGGTGCCGACCCGGATCGCATCAAGGAAGAGATCGAGGCCATCATTGGGCTGGATTGCAGCAATGCCATTCCCTGCTCGGCCAAGACCGGCCTAGGGGTGCCAGAAATTCTTCAGGAGGTGGTGGACAAGGTGCCGCCTCCGGCTGATGCCATTGATGAACCGACCAAGGCCCTGATCTTCGACTCCTATTACGACCCCTACCGGGGAGTGATTGTGTATTTCCGGGTGATGAGCGGCCGGATCAATTGCAAGGACAAGGTCCTGCTGATGGCCAGCAAGAAGACCTATGAACTTGATGAGGTCGGCGTGATGGCGCCTGACCAGCGCAAGGTGGATGAGCTGCATGCCGGTGAGGTGGGCTACCTGGCCGCCTCGATCAAGGCTGTGGCGGATGCGCGCGTGGGGGACACCATCACCCTGCTCAGTGCCCCAGCCGAGGAACCGCTACCCGGTTACACCGAGGCCAAGCCGATGGTGTTTTGCGGCTTGTTCCCGACGGAGGCCGACCGCTATCCCGACCTGCGTGAAGCACTCGACAAGCTGCAGCTTTCTGATGCGGCTCTCAAGTTTGAACCCGAAACCAGCAGTGCCATGGGTTTCGGGTTCCGCTGCGGTTTTCTGGGCTTGCTGCACATGGAGATCGTGCAGGAGCGCCTGGAGCGCGAATACGACCTCGACCTGATCGTCACTGCGCCGTCGGTGATCTACAAGGTGAACATGATCGACGGCAGCGAAGAGATGGTGGACAATCCCGCCACGCTGCCGGATCCACAGAAGCGCGAATCCATCGAAGAACCCTATGTGCGCATGGAGATCTATGCGCCTAACGACTACAACGGTGCGCTGATGGGGCTTTGCCAGGAGCGACGCGGTGAGTACATCGACATGAAGTACATCACCACCGATCGGGTGACGTTGATCTATGAATTGCCTCTGGCGGAAGTGGTGACGGATTTCTTCGATCAGATGAAGACCCGCACCCAGGGCTATGCCTCGATGGAGTACCACCTGATTGGCTACCGCAAGAATGAACTCGTGCGCCTTGATGTGCTGATCAACGGCGAGCGTGCCGACCCCCTCACCACGATCGTGCACCGCGACAAGGCTTACAACGTGGGCAAGGGCTTGGTGGAGAAGCTGAAGGAGCTGATTCCTCGCCAGCAGTTCAAGATTCCCCTGCAGGCTTCGATCGGTAGCCGCATCATTGCTTCTACCAGCATCAGTGCCATGCGCAAGGATGTGCTCGCCAAGTGCTACGGCGGAGACATATCCCGTAAGAAGAAACTGCTGAAGAAACAGGCCAAAGGCAAGAAGCGAATGAAGGCGATGGGCAAGGTGGATGTGCCGCAGGAGGCGTTTATGGCAGTTTTAAAGTTAAATGAATCGAAATAAAATCATCTCGGCGACTTGCTCTTGTGCACTAACACCAGTTCATTGCTTGTGGGATGATTGAAATGCTAGATGTAATCGTTTTTCCATTCTTTGAGCTTGAATAGGTAATATCTAGCTGCTTCCCATTGATGACGACGTCTCGTGCAATGACTGTGTCATTGTTCTCATCAGACAGTGACGCGCTTTTGATTGGGAAATCGTCGAAAGGATTGTCGATCGAGCAATGAGAGTTTTCATAGCGTGCAGGTTGATGCTGATGTTCCATCAGCCCACTGCATGCACCATCTCGACACTTCCAGATGAGGGCTTCATTTCTTATATAAGCAATGTCGGAACGAATTCTGTTGTAAACTTGATTGCTATCACCAGTCTGTTCAATGCGTTTAGTGCTGTCTAAGCGTGACTGAAAAACACTGACAAATGCAATAATCAGTATTGAAAATGCAATTAAAACCTCTAACAGGCTAAACCCAGATTGCTTTTGAGCCAGGGATTGTCTTTCCTGCTTTTCAGTCATATGAGGCTTCATTCAAGGTTGAAAACACTTCCCTTGAAAACGATTTGCTCAACATCTTCAAGCATAAGAATGACATCGTCATCCTCTGTGGTCAAACTTAGATCGCAGGACTCTTTGTTGCAGGCCGTACTGAGTTTGTATCGGGATGCTTCCCCTTTTAAATAGACGCGGTCAAAGCCATCTCCTCCGTCGAGATTAATCAAACTTCCCTCTTCCTGTGAGGTTGATGTCCAAGGAAGGAAGCTATCGTTCCCCTCGCCACCGTTCAGTTGATCATCACCCCCTCGCCCGATCAGTGCATCATGCTTATTGCCGCCTGTGAGTATGTCACTGGCTGGTGTACCAAGCAAAATATTTCTTCCCATTATTCCTCCGATAAGGGTGATCGTTGTAGGAGTTTCATTATCCCGACTTGGAGTTGGATTAGCATCCATCACATAATTGCCGTTCGCTCCTTGCATGCCCTCGCTATAACTATATGATCGATTAGTGCAAATAGTTTCAGTCCCAAATACAGGGCTAGCTTGCTCTTCCGCCTGATAAAAACGTTCTGTTGATTTTGTGTTCTCTAATCCAAAAGTGCTCTCGAGGAGTGTGATGACATCATCTCCACACGCCACATCTTTTTCTGTGCATATCGTTTCGCAAAAAGATTGTTCGCTCGGGACTGGAGGTACTTCATTGATTTTGGACATACCTCGGCTGTCGAGTGTCTTTGTGCGAATACTGCCTGACGAAATGTTGTTGAAATCTTCATTCATACTCAATGAGAATTCAATCAATTTTTGCGTTGTATTTTCACCTTTGATATGTAAGCCATTATTGTTGGATAAATTGAGATTGTCCAAGATAATGGATTGCTGATAGTTGCCTTGGATGTATTCGACTTTTCCATTCTCGCCAATGGTCACACGAGGTCCGCAACGGATCAAGACGCCTGCTTCTGAGCCCCCACTCCACTTGTTGACTTGGTTATCTGGAAGACTTCCAATACTTCGAACACCGTAGATAATTTCTGGAAGGGTTCCCACTAAATGCATGCGTAATTTTAGTCTGGAATGATCAATGTCTTGAAGCAAGTCGCAGCCGTCGTCGATCACATCACTGGGTGAAAGATCCTCTGATTCTATTAAGTCACTCTGAGAGATCTCTGATTGAATCAAAGTAGTTGCTCTGCGCCAGTCTTCATGCAGGCGGCGCCTGAATTCAGTGCGAGCCACCCCTTCCGTGCTTAGGATTAAAATATTCCAGGTAATAATAGACAATATGCCAGCGATAACTGAAGCTACAAGTAATTCAATCAGTGTAAAACCTGATGATCTTGTGTGAATACAATGCGTTTTAAATTTGTCAGTATGTTTTGTCATAGACGCACCTAGAAGATGGATCTTTCAGGATTCCATCGCGCATAATTCCAATTGGCGAAATGATCCTGATGCAACGTTGATGCTGAAGATCTTTATAAGCCAACCTTAGCTCGAGTATGCCATCTGAGTTGGTTTGATCTTCGAGGGTTCCCTCTGAGCCTATTTGATGATGCTCAATGAAGCCCTGATGTTGAAAACGGATGGCTTTGAGCGTCTGATCATCATAGTCTGTGCCAAAAGATAGAGTAATGTTGTTGCCTCCGTCACCAAATTTTTCGGGTAGATCAAATGTATCTGCGTTAGAAGTTGACTGTCTACCTGAACAAGAGGTCGAGTGATCGTCTGAGTCTCGTGAGCTGAATAGCCGCTTGTTTATAACATCAATAGTGACGAGACAAGTGATATTGTTTGTCATTGCATAACTGCGCTGCTCTCCAAGCCAATTTTCCAATTCTCGGGTCGTGGAAAGCAAACGACTTCTCGTCAAGGAGGAAGAGATGTTAACAAGTGCAATACTAGAAAGTATTCCGAGGATTGATAAAGTAATTAAAAGCTCAACCAAAGTAAAGCCTATGCCGGAATGTACTTTCTCATTGAATTGCTTATAGGATGCTTCCCCGACCAAATTATTTTGGGTTTGTTGTCGCCGGAGACAATGGCGACTCCATGATTTTAATTGGCCAATCAAATGCATTTGATGTGCTGAGAGAATTGCAAGTGAAGCAAATGAGGTTTGGTTTTTGACACACCTGATGTTTAAGCCAGTTTTAGCTTAGCAATTTACGCCGTCACTTCAACACTACTTTCTGCTAGGCCTCATTGGATGACTTTCCTCAACAGCATGAAGGTCTCTAGAATCTATCCCTAGCGAGTTGATAAAAAATGATGCTGTTTCTGAAACTGAAGCACTTTTAGTATGACGTATTACTGAGGATCATTGAGCTGGATCAGATTCCAGCGATTGTTTCCAATTGCGGCAAACTCACGTCCTTCATTGCCTTCAAATGAAATATTATATTTTTCGCTCATGATCTTTGCTGCATCAGGTGGTACTTTTAAGTTGCTGTTTCCATTTGCAGTCCAATTAGCAACAATAGCGGCTCCAATGATATTGATATTTCCATTTAAGACTACGCTAGAGCATGGCATGTTAATAAAAACGGGTCCAAAATCATCTGTACCGCTTATGGCAAATTGTTGTGGCTGGCAGCGTGTTGGATAGAGTGGATTTCTTCTGCCTAGTAATGCCACTTGACCAAAATCTCTACCCATATTGATGAAATGATCAGAACTGAATGCCACTAAATCTCCTTCGAGGTAGAGCCTTATTTCACCTTCATCTCCAGGATTAACGATGAATTGACCTCCGGATATACTCACATTGCCAATTCTGCAATGAGTGATTAGAGGCAATGTATCATCATCCGTTTCACAGTGGTTTGGGTGGGAGGTGTGATTAATTTCTAGTTCATCTGATGATAGGGTAATGTTTAAGGGCGTTATCGTTGGACCCCAATCCCTTGGTTCGATTTCAAAATCCAAGGGTTTCGGCTCAGGGTCATTGGAGCGTTTCCCATCAATAACACTAGTTCCATTTTGTACACCATCCCAGGCTATTGATTTATCTGGGTTTGGCGCTGAACAACCCGTGCAATTCACATTTGCTTGACTTGGATCCGTACCCTCAAATTGATCAACGATATCACTATCTGTTAGAACAACTGTTCCGGAGATAAGACCATATCCTGATGTACCACCACCTGTTTCATCGTAGGGAGATGAATTACAGTATTTCGGCGCGATGGTGACTTCTTGTTCAACAACAGCCGTTGCCAGCAATGAGGAGGGGGTATTGATGTCTTTAAAGCGTTGCCCTTCAACCTGAATGATGGCTGTGCCTCCTTGGATCTGATCTCCTAGGAATTCATAGTTTCTCAGTTGATAGGAACCGCTTTCGTCTGTTACTGCTCCTGAAAGGCTGGGCATGATCTCATTGGGAGTATCAGACCTGCCTGAACAGATGTTTTCAATTTCTTCGAGGTTCCAACCAACACAAGTGGGTTCGTTGGACTGTTCAGTGTCTCCATTTTTTTCGACCTGACAATCAATTGTTAGGAGATAAGGGAACTTACTATTAAGCTCACTCAGTAGAATAGAAGTGCCTGATTCTGCAATTTCAATGGCTGCGTCTTTATTTTTACGCCTTGCTGACTTTACGAGACCGTCAAGACTCTGAGATGAAATAATCAGCGCACCAGTAATCAAGATCAAACCTGTGACAACCACAAAGATCAACACATAACCACCATTTTGGTGTTTTGATCTTTTGGGATTTCTAAATTGCTCCTTCATCGTGAGAATACTTTTACTGCTTAATCTTGAATTTCAGTCGTAGAGATCAACCACTCACTAGTTTATTGTTAGCTATAGCCTGACATGATGTCAATCATGAGTTTTGGCGGGGACCCAGTTCGCAAGCGGATTGCGTTATCACAGCCTGTCCTCACAGATGGTCTTCCGACGCCACCAAGACCAGAAACATCTCCTGTTGCCTTGGCTGTTCTGGTTGTTATTGGCTTGTGGAGTCGGATCTGACTGAACTTGCGCTTGCTCTCCAGCTCCATTATTTGAAAATTGTCCATCACCACCAAATATTTCTTCTGGATTATTGGCGTTACTTGTTGGCTCACTTGTGAGAGTCTCTTCAGTGACTTCAGTATAAATTCCATTACTCTGCTCTGCCATTTGCTCCATCCAGTCTGATCGGAGCCCAAGGGCTGTTGAATAGACCGATAAAGGGTTAGTGCGCTGGCTTGAGTCTTTATTGATGTCCATGTAGTGTGCAATGACATTATTAACCTTGTTTGTTTTATGGTTTTTCCATTCAGAACCATTTCTGAAGTAGTTGGGTTCTCCATCTGACAAGAAATAGACAACCTCTAAATCTGTGTTGGCAAATGCTTTGTCAAGGCCATTCCATGGCGAGGTGCCGCCCCATTGGGTTACTGGACCATCATTGAGTGATTGCACAAAAGCCATTGCGGAATCAAAATTATCTTTGTGATTGCTTCCGATAGCAATCAATGAATCTTCGTCGGAATTCCAGTCTCGATGATTTGAGTACCCTGGAGAGCTGAACACACTGAGACTGATTTTTGGATCATCCCCAAAATGATGTAGGTCGGTGAGTACAGCTTGCAATTCAGATTGCATAGCCTCCATGCGCGTGACTTTACAAGCTAAATTTCTGTATTCATAATTGCTGCCTGACCAGTATTGCTTGTATTCCGATTCAATAGTTGTTCCATCAAGAATGCATGCACTCATTGAACCTGATCCATCCAGTACAAAGGCAACGCGATTGCTTTCAACCTGTGGGAAAAACATTGAGTCGATGATCTGGCGACCATTCTCATTGATGATCAGACGCTTATCACCTCGCGCAAATGCTGTTAAATAGAGCGGGTAATATGATTTTGCTTTTCCATTTTTATTGATTTCCAAGTAGCTTTGATTCATCATTCCTTTACCATTTGCTGCATCAATGAAGCGAATTAATTTATAATTTTTATCCGTTTCAACGCGAATAGCTGGCTCAAGGAAGCTTCTTTCTGGAGTTTTTAAATTGCTGGCGAATTGCAAATCAAGACTGTCGGCAATTTCTTTTAAGCTCTTCTGATCTCCACCTTCATTTGTGGGTGCTTCACATTCCCCTTCTTCATCAGTGCATGGCATAATGGCCAAATTGTCGATGACTCTTGCAAGGAATACCTCAACGGTCTCGTTGTATTTACCCTCTAGGTTGAGCGGTGCGCCACAGCGCGCGATGCTATAACCATTGCCGTCTGTGCTCGTATTAATGCCGTAATAAACTGGTTCGCCAATATCTGACATCGATAATCCGTAGATCGGATTAAAAACCTCGTTGCTGGGAGTTTTATCTTTACATGCCTGTAAGGATGCCGCATAAATTGGATTTTCAATATTGTAAATACTTTGCTCATCCAGTGAATCGTCATGGACGATGACGTGTTTGCTCTTCTCAATTTCGGCTCTTGCAAGCCTGAGGCCGTTCGTACTGTTTTGGCGCAAGGTTGTCTTCGCTTCTGCTCCCTCCACGAGTGATTCTGTAGAGCGAAGACTCACAGCCGCACCTGTGATGATCAGAGTGCCAACACCAAGAGACACGATCACTTCAGTGGCTCCAAAGCCTCCTGACCGTTTTACTCTTAGTTGTTGCTTACTATGTGGGTGGGATAGAAAATTCATACCGCTGGCCACAGACTTTATGATTTCAATATACGAGTCACGCTTTCTTATTAACTTAGATGATTGTTATAGCATCCTGAGAAACTGGTGAAAGTTTCAGGGGCGACATCACCTCTCTGTTTGGTTTGATGCGAGAATTTTGACTAGCATTTGCTATTTCGCAAAAATCCATTGCCAGTGAGGGTGACACAGCGGTCTTGGAGTTTCTGATCGCCAAGAGATCCATGTTTGGTTGATCTCACTCTAAAGATCACTTCATTGGGATTGATCGTTCCAGGCGGTGTGATTTCAAATGATGTTTGACCATTTGCAATTGAAATGGCTACTTCAACTTCCTTGGAAGCTGCAGTATTTTCAATTTTCATGAAGCGTGGAAAAATACATTCTGGTTCTCTTTTCCCATTACTTATTTCTGGGCATTGAAGCACACCTGGATCGTTGGCATCGCAGGGATTGCTGATATTCGAATTCAATAATCGCTCATGAATCTGTGGTTGACACCTGTCGACCCTGCTTCCATTGGGCTTTGTGTATTCAATGATGTTTGATGGAGTTAGGAACTGGCCTAATGCCGCAGGACTTGATTTAAAGCTGACCTTCCACTTTCCTGCATTCGCTCTCAGGTTGAACAGGCCAGCCTCTAAGGCTTGCGTGTAGTTATCAACGTACAGTTGCAGCTGGTATCTTCTATAGGAAGGTATCGCCCAAGCTGTGGCTAGGCCCACTAGCACAATGACCACAAGCATCTCAATCAGAGTGAATCCTTGCTGGTGTTCCTGCATCTGGTTTTTTAGAACGAATCTCATGAAGTGCATCTCGCATGAAAATCAGGATTCATTTCTATCATTCTGTACTCATTAGCAATACTTGTTTCAGGTGACAATAGCTTGTATGTAATCGTGAGTGTATCACCATTCATGTTGGTTGGTATTGTTCGTGTGATCTCTGGATGTTGAAAACTTAAATCCTGCCGGCTATTGAGATGACTTGCTAGTGCTTGTGCTGGGTTAATGCAATCTTGAGCTGTTGCACCTCCCACTCCA
Source organism: Synechococcus sp. MIT S9503 (assembly GCF_047304175.1). Lineage (GTDB taxonomy): Bacteria > Cyanobacteriota > Cyanobacteriia > PCC-6307 > Cyanobiaceae > Synechococcus_C. The sequence goes on from NZ_CP138955.1 coordinate 91,576, forward strand.
TAGCGAAACTCTGAATCGGCCTTTTGGAGAATCTGAATATCTGCCGTTATAACTGCCTCGATGGATGTTCTTGTCAGCTGTTTTTTGCTGACTGCTACTGATGCCAAACTAAGACGGCTAAGAGCTGTCATGGATGCAGCAAGGATGACACCAGCGATTAGAACCTCAATGAGAGTAAAGCCAGACGAATCAGTGCGTGATTGCGTCTTCCAATACCAGCCAACTTGGCTTTTCACTTTATTATTAAAAGCGTATAGCTTGCAGCTATACTCATTTTAGTTCTATTACCTCTGTGAATCTTTTGGGTCAATGAAGACTTTCTGAGAATTCTCTGAATTGCTTGTCAGTATCAAATCCGTCTGAATAAGTCATACCCCTCGCCTCTTACGCCTCTAAGAACAGTCCGCCCATACGCATCTTCAGGCAGCCAATCCCAGAATAGTTGAGCTCTCTCGATCACTGACTTGCCACCCACGCTTGTTGTTAATTTTAAGCCATTATTATTTGCGCAAATGCTGCTAGCCCAGATGATTCCAGTCATTTCTGGGTTAGGAGCACCTACTAAATTCACAGTGCCATTTGGCATGTGTATGAGAGCTGCTGGGAGTGAGTTGCCCTCAATTTGTAAAACATAAGGTTTACTACCTGCGTTGACACATTGATTCGGTTTTGGACCAGAACTTGATGTAATCACAAGTTTTTCGGGAGCGAGATCGGTGTCACATCCGCTCGGATTGATTTGTCCGACGCAAAGCTTGCTTCCATTGCGTAACTGAATCCGGCCATCTCCATTTTGGCGCCTTGGATCCGTTGCGTTATCTGGGTATTCCAAATGTAAAACAACGGCTTTCATTGTATTATCCAATTCAAAAACTATCTTCTCATTGGTCAGGTTGATTCTTTCAACATAGATATGACAAATATCATCGTCTGCTGTTTTGCTTTGACAAATTCCACTCGGGTTTATAACCGTAGTATTTGTTGAATTGTTTTTGGAGACATTGCTCGGTGTTTCGGTTCTCGATGCATCATCTGCCGGTCGTGTACAAACAGCTGAACCTGCGCATCCACTGTTGTTGTCGTCCAATGTCCAGAGTCTTGTTACACCGTTATTGGTTGTATCTACGACTTTTCCTTTTTTAAATTTCGAGGCATCTGGCATTGCAGTATTGATTAATGGCCAGATGTTGTTGGTTAGTGTGCTTCTCGAATAGTTTAAATTATTTAGACTGTTCAATTCGATTTGATCGAAACAGTCTTTTTCATCGAAATTATTCGTATTTTCGATGTTTATGACGACTCGTCCTCCCGTTGCTGCTGCTGCTCCTGTGCTCCCACTGATTGTTGTGCTGCCAAGCTGTAAATGGTTCCCACCGATCACAGCCCAGTCATCTGTTTTGGATGCCATTTTGAGTACATCAAGGCTACGGGTTAGTAGCGCCTTTGCCAGTATCTGATCCTTACCATTCCCAACTCGCTTTACTGTTCCAATGACTTCAAATGTTCTCGTTGTCTTGTCATAGCCTGTCAATTCATAGAAGGTTTGAATATCACCTTGATTTGATGCTCCATTACTTTGATCGTTGATCAATGTTGCTGATGAGTCTGGAAGTGATAGCGGTAGCTCTTTTGTTGGATCCCATCGAGCTCCTGCTTTACCGGTTGTCAGAATTCCATCTGTATTGGTACAAATCTGTGGTGTCAGGGTTGGCTCGCTATCCGTTCCAAAGGTTGACCATGCATATGGAATGCTCGTACTCGCTTGGTTACTCACCGAATACAAGTAGCCGAGATACTCGCCCTTCTTGCCACCATTTAGCTTTGCGAGGATTCGATTAAACCCATTCACCGCGGCGTTTTCAGCCAACTGTTGATAACTTTCGCTGCTCCCAAGTTTGCGTGACATTAACTGCCTGATTAAGAGACTGCTTCCCGCAGCCAGGACTAATAAGCCAATCAATAATGCCATAATCAGGGCCATCCCTTCTTCTTGTTTGGCGCTTCTTTTATTGGCTAATCGTCTGAGAGACATTTGTTTGAATTTTTTTGGAAAGAGCTTATGCATTGTTATTTCCTTATATGCATTTTAGAGCTGATGCTCCACCTTGAGCTTCCGTTTTTGTATCGCTAGCACCGGTGCTCAGATCTAAACATGAAAATACGTTGTAATCGCTATCTCCTTGCTGGTTCATGGCTTTGAATTCATAGTAATAATCATTATTGCTATTTCCTGATCGTTTCACGGAATAGTTCTCATTTGGCAGAACAATTTCTGTGGTTAATGCAATCGTGCAGTCGTTGGCAGGCCCGTTGTTTGTCATGATCGCCGCCATACTATTTAAATCAGCCCATGTGGGCACCGAACTACCACTGCATGAGCTGTTGGGGGCTCCGTTCGTATCGATATAGGTGGCTAAGGTTGTCTGTATCTGTGACAAGACAGCGATGACTTCGTTCTGTCGGCTGCTTTTAAGTTGTCGTACATAATTCGGTATTGCAATTGCACTTAGGATTGCGATAATTGCTACTGTTATTATCATTTCTGTTAATGTGAAGCCATCCTGTGCTTTGATTGTCTGCATTGATATAGGAGTAAATAGGTGCTGTTGTCTCATATCTGAAGCAATTCTCTCTCAAACTCATTATGTCTAGAGGCTGGGATTGTGATCTGTGAAAATCATGAGACTTTTGTTAGAACTGTCTAAGGGTATTCTCCGTGCCCTTCTGATTTTCCTATGCATGGACCCCCTGATTCAATATTGATGAAAGAACTTTCAGCATCGCGGCTTTCGACCTTGGCGTCATGGATTTATGTCTTTGCCCCCTTTATTACTTTTCTGGTATCGCCCTTCTGCTTGATAGGTGTTAGTCGCTTTGGTGTTCAATGGCATGTTCTTTTGGTGTCATGTTTGATTGCCGCCTCTTTCATCGCTTTAACTAACGATTTTTGGTCTTTTATTAAGAGCTTGTTTGCTCGCTTGGCGCCCAAGGTCATCTTCGCCTCTTGTCTGCTTTGGCTATCGGTGTTGGTGACTGTGCATGGTTGGTCTCCCCAGCAAATGAGCATCCTTTCAGGCATTGTTTTCGCTTTGATGCTGCCGGTTTGTTTGTTTATTGCGTGTCGTCTTCCTAACAAAGCTGCTCTTCTTTACTCATCTGTGTTTGTGTTGTCTGTTTTGGTTGTATCTGAGAATATATTTTTGATTGTTCATAAACTTTCTAATATACCTTTTGCGTCCATCTATTTGAATCAATTGGGGCCCTTCCGCCTTTTCCTCAATCCGAGAGATGGTAATTTTATTGCCTTGATTCAGTTTCAGCTGGTCTGCCTCTGTTGTCTTGCGGCAAGACATGTTTCTCAATTTTTCAACCTCAATAATTACCGTATTCGGCTTCTTGTTCTGGTGTTGTTCTCCCAAGCGTTCTTTAATGCATGGTTTACGGGAGGACGTGCTCTTCTGGTTTCGTTGTTGCTCGGCTTGTGTGTGCTTTTACTTTCAGCCCGTCGATCCCTGGAGGCAAGGTTACTTGCTGTAATTACTTTCTTTTCGGGCTTGATCTCTTGGATGGTTAGTGAATCAATCAGTCTTCTCGCTTTCAAAATGCATGGTGGCGGTTTAGTCCCTGATTTTGTTGAACGAGGTTCTGGTGGTCGTTTTGAGATCTGGGCGGCTTGGGTTCGGTCTTGGCTTGATACTTCGCTTGTTTTCGGGCACGGTCTTGGGTTTTTGCCGAGCAGCGGTACCAATGGCAATTTTACCCCGCATAATCTGTTTGTTCAATTATTAGCAGATAGCGGATTGCTGGGTGTTGTTCTCTTTGTGCTTCTTCTTTATTACATACTTACCAGTCTTCTGGCTTTAGAAGGCGATACTCGCTTGCTTTTTCAGCTTGCAATTGTTCCTCTAACTGCTTTCTCATTGTTTGGAGCCATTTTTTCATGGCCCGCAGGGGTTTGGGCTTTTGGCCTTTTGATTTTGGTCGCTAGTTGTTTGGTTGATATTTCTGGCCCTGCATTTACCGCTTCTCGTTCTAGTTCGCCTGTTTTATTGTCCAATCATTGTAGAACGATTTCCCCCCTTTTGTACTTATTGTTGTTTGCAGCAGCTGTTGTTTCTCTTTCTGATTTGAAATATCAAGCTCTGTCTTCATTTTGATATTCTTCCCTGGTTTTTGTTACGTAAAAAGCCCATGCAAAGCATGGGCTTTCTTGGGCTTTGTCTGGAGATTTAGGCGCTATTGACTTGGAGCGGTGAGCCGGACTGAGCCGTCAGATCCAAGTGTGGCAACGGCTGGTGTTACTCTTGCGTCAGTTGTTTTGGTCTTTGGGTTACCACTGTCCGGCGTACCATCAGTTGCTACAAATTCAAGAGCAGTGGTTGAGGGTGCAGCGCAACTTCCTACTAATCCAATTTTGGCGGAATTTGGGTTGACCCAATCTGAAGTCTCTCCCGTGACTTGCAATGCTGCGCAGGACTTTGCGGAAGACATTGCTGTTTGGTCCAGTCCCGATGAAATCGCTTTATTCTGCTGATTTAGGAATGCCGGCAAGGCAATCGCGGAAAGAATGCCGAGGATCACCACAACGATCAGCAGTTCGATCAGTGTGAAGCCTTTTTCGAGGGCGTTATTGCTTTTTTTGCGGTTGAGCAGAGCCAAGCGCAGACGTGGATTGAGAGTTGTCATAGTCGATTGAGACGGAATCGCACCACCGGTGCTGACCTTCTCATTATTTATCCATCAGATCCTTTGATTTGGTAATCAACCTAAAGGTTTGCTGAGAAGCTCCTTAGCTCGCGTATTCACTATCCGCACTTAGCGCCTGTCGATCGGCCTGTTGTTCTCTTTCTCAATGTGATCCTGCTCATTCCTGACTGCTGTTCTGGTTCCTAGGCGTGGGGCCTCACCGTTGATTGCTGGTCGGCATTCGCTTACCTCTGCTAATGCCTCATCAGCTGTGGGGAATGCTTTGCATAGTTGCAAGCATCACAGGTTTGTCTTCGACCTCGTCTTACCGCCCTGTGCCAAAAGTCAAGCAACGGGCAGCTGGTTTCGTATTTCCACTCGCGCTTTCTGCTTCATCAGTGCTTTTGCTTGGAAGCGCTTTGATTCATACACTCAGCTTGCGTCAGCGCTTGAGTGTTCATTCGTTTTCCGAACGAGATCTGGTGTCGGATCAACTGCGTTCAGCAGCGCATGCCTTTGTCTCACTTGCCACAGGTCCCCAGGCATGTCTGTTGTTTTGGCCTTCTGATCGTTGGGACTCCAAGCGGATCAACTGTCCAGGCTCAGATGCTGATGTGCTTCGCCAGGGCTTGGTTGGGAAGCAGGGTTGGCATCTTCAGCAATGGCAACCTCGATCAGATTTTGCCGAGCTTCGTTTGGGACTTCAGCGTAGTGGTTCCAATGCTTTGTTCAGAGTGCAGCTGGATTCAGCGGTCCCTCGAGTCCTAGCTATCAGTGACCCGCAGTTGCGGAGGCGTTTCACAACGGAGTCGTAGTGATGTGCTTTGCGGAAGTGCTGGTCTCTTCGCTGTTGTTGGCCAGCAGCAGTAGCGCGGCTCTTGGAGTGTGGAGCCAGTCAATAGAAACTTTGCAGCAGACCAACCGCGTGCAGCAGCAAGCCGATGAGTTGCAGCTGTTGCAATTGGCCAGTCATCGCTGGTTGATGCGCCATGGCGCTGAACACAAGCTGTTGATGTCTGGCTCTGATCGGTGTCGGCTGGATCCTGAGGCTGTTGCAGCAGCTTCTGATCAGGCTGTGCCCGCGCCCGTTGGCATCAAGCGGCAATGGAGCGTGGATTCCCAGCAGCTTGGCCTCTGGCAGGAGCTGTCTGTTTTGAATGGCGACGGTGAGGTGCTGTTGCAGCGGCGCCAGTTGGTCAGCCCTGCGGCCTATGGGCTGTGTAGCTCATGAAACGTTTCAGCGCAGGCTTCAGCCTCATGGAGCTGATGGTGACGGTTGCTGTTGTGGGGATCATCGCCTCGCTGAGCATGCCGAACAGTGCTGCTGAGCGTGATCGCTTGCAGCTGGATGCGGCTGCTCGGCGATTGCAGCTCGGTTTGGAACGCGCTCGTCTGGCGGCGAGGCGTTCTCAGCAGGCTTGCGGGATCACGCTTAACAGTGATGCCTGGTTGCAGTTCGAGCAGCAGTCTCTGCCAGGTGGGTTGGAGCCATGCTCAGGCATTGGCCTGGCGTTGCAGGAGGCCTTTGAGCAGGGTTCGCTTCAGCTGCACACCAACCTCCCCGATGTGATTCGGGTGACTGCTAACGGCTTGCTCCTCGATGGCGGCACCACCGTGCTCAGCCATGCGCGGCTGGATCGCAGCCTGTGCTTGGTGGTGAGTTTGCCCTTGGGTGTGAGCAGGGTTGGCATCTACCAGGGAAACCTTGCTCAGCAGGGCGCTGCTCCCCGCAGCACTCTCTGCCGACCCAGGGTTGAGGAGGGGTGAGGTGACACGAAGCCGATCGACAGCAGCAGGCTCTCCTGGATTCACGTTGTTGGAGCTGATGCTTTCCCTGAGCCTTGGCGCGCTGTTGTTTGCGCTGATGCTGCGCTTGATCGGCGCTGATCTCCAGCTGGGCAGGGCGATGGCCTTGCGCCTGAGTGAAAGCTCACGCCAGCGCCGCAGCCTGGAGCTGATCCGCGAGGAACTCGGCTCGGCCCATGGCTGGATGGTGGATCCGCCTGTCTCCAACCGTTGGCCTTGCCGCATGAACGGTCGACGTCCGGTGCTGGCCATCGCAACGCAGCAGGCTGATGCGCAGGCACGCGCTGATCGGGCGATTGTCTATTCCGTTGGCTCGGCTCCCGATGCGATCTGGCGCGGTGAGGTGTTGATGCGCTGTGGCCCTGCCTACAGCCTCGATGGCGTGCCTAATCTTCGGGGTGCCTTCCAGAATCGGGTTCTGCTGGATGCGCTTCCCAACGACATCGGTTCTGGATTCACAGCGCGTCCTCACCCGCAATGGCCTGTGCTGCAGCTGGAGGTCGAACAGCAGTTGCCGTCGAGTTCCGGTGCGCCGCGATCACTGCGCAGTCGATTGGCGGCCTGAAGGATCGAGCGCGCTGCTGATCAGCTCTGCAGCAGGAGAACGACAACTGTGAGTGCTGGTTCTGAACAGTCGTCGATGCGGCGACGCTTGCAGCGCTCCGGTTTGCTGGCGGTGTTGCTCGGCTATGGCCTGCTGTTGGTGGTGACTGTTCAGCTGTTCCAGCAGCAGCGCAACCAGAGGCAGCTGCTCACGATGCAGCGGGCTGACCAACTGCTGCGCAGCAATGTTGCCTTTGCTGGCCAGCCTCAACAGCTGCAACGCCTGCTCAACAGAGTCTCTGGCTCAACCCAGGTTCTGTGGGGTCGACCTGTGGGTCAGCATACCGCTCCATTGTTGCCAGAGATTTCTGCGCCTCTGCGCCAGCGGGCTGAGCAGCTGGTTGAAGGCCAGGCAAGCCCGCAGCTGTTTCGCGATCGCACCAGCAGCTACTTGATTTCCAGCAGGGTCATAGATCTCAACGGCATCGACCTGACGCTGTATCTCCTGGAGAACGTCTCCGAAGAGGTGGCGTTTCAGCGCCAGCTGAATGCACTGCTGTTGCTTGCCACTGCTCTTGCTGTTCTGGTGTCAGTGCTGCTCAACCGCTATGGCATTGCACAAGCGCTGCGTCCCCTGATCAGTTTTGAAAACACTCTGGACCCTTCCCGCCTAAATCCTCTGCAGCACCAGCGTTTTGATTCGGAACCACTGCCTCTGGAGTTGAAGCCTCTTGCGCATGCGTTCAATGCTTTGCGCGATCAACTCACGGAATCACGGGAGCGTCAGCAACAGTTCGCCAGCAACATGAGTCATGAGCTGCGCACGCCCATCACCCTCATCGGCGGCTACACCCGTCGTCTGCTGCGCCGAGGCGACAATCTCAGCAACGATCAGCGCGATCAGTTGCTGATCGTGCAAGACGAAACCCGCCGGCTGGCACAGGTGGTGAGCGATCTGGTGGCGATCAGCCGCGCTGAGATCGGTACTCAGCAACTTGCGCTTCAGCCCCTCTGCATCGCTGATCTGGTTCAGGAGTCGATCGCGTCGCTGGAGCAATCGATGCAGCAACGTGTTGTGGTCGCGGCTCCAGAAGGGATCGATCTGAACGCGATTCAGGTCTTCGCTGATCGTGAATCTGTGCAGCAGAGTCTTGGCCATCTGATCGACAACGCCTGCAAATACAGTCCCGCGGCATCAGCGGTGCAGATCAGCTTCAGCGTCGATGCAGAAAGGGTTGTCGTGCGTGTTCGTGACCACGGTGCGGGGATCCCAGAGCCTGAGCGTGAGACTGTGTTCGAGCGTTTCCGTCGCGGCAGCAACAGTGCCGGGATCCCAGGCAGTGGCATCGGCCTGGCTCTGGTTCGGATGCTTGTGGAACCGATGGGTGGGAGCGTGTCTGTGGACGATGCCGACGCAGAGGGAGCTGTTGTTGCGCTGACGCTCAGGAGAGGGGAGTCTCCTGAGCCGGATCCTCCTCCTCATTGAGCAGGTAAAAGCTCAGAACCGCCAGACAGGCGATCGCCAGAAACAGGTGATCGACCCAGCCGTAGCGCACACCCATGCCGACGGCGGCGATGTGGGTGTTGACCACGATCAGTACCAGCGAAAAGCTGGCCAGAAGCAGGGCTGGCAGCCGTTGAATCCGCCTTCGTTGCCGCCACATGCTCAGTAGAGGCGGCACCAGCACCACCGTTGACACGCCATGCAGCAGGCGCATGCTCAGATCGCTGTGCAGATGCGGTGTGATCGACGCCCAGAGATTGGCCGGCACCAGCAGTGAGATCAGGATCAGATAGGGAATCAAGTGGCTCGCCTCAGCTTGATGCGAAAGCAGCTGCCCATCCCGGGCTCACTGCTGACCTCGATGTTGCCATCCATGGCCTCTACGAGCAGCTTCACAACCGAGAGCCCCACGCCGCTGCCGCTCTGCCCCGTTGTGTTGGACCCACGATGGAAGCGATCGAACACGTAGGCCTGATCCTGCAACGGAATGCCGATCCCCCTGTCCTCCACTTCAATGATCAGGCCCGTGATGTTGGATTTCAGGCGCAGATGGATCGGCTGTTCAGGCGGCGAATACTTGTGCGCGTTTTCGATCAGGTTGAGCAAAACCTGCCGCAGCCTTGCTGGATCTCCAAGAATTTCTGTTGAGCTGTCCTCTGCAAGGTGCTCCAGGGTGATGTCACGTGCCAGGGCAGCTCCCTGAGCGCGAACAACTTCCTCCAGCAAAGGGCTCAGCTCTACCGGCTCCTGCTTCACCTGAAGTCGGCCGGAATCACTGCTTGAGAGGTCCAGAAGGTCATTGAGCAGTTTCTGCATACCGATGGTTTCCTGTTCAGCGTCCTGAAGGCGCTGCAACAGTTGCGCATCGAGTTCTGGTGCCTTGCGGATCACACGTCTGAGCGATCCCGAGACCAGCGTCAGGGGCGTTTGCAGTTCATGGCTCACAGCGCTCACGAACTGACGCTGTTGGCTCCATGACTGAGCCAATCTCTCGGTGAGGGAGTTGTAGGTGCGCGTGAGCCTCTGCAGTTCTTCAGGGCTCGCAGGCACTGGGAGCGACGCTGATTGCAGACCTTCAGCGGTGAGTTCGGAGCTGCGCGTGCTGAGCTCCTGCAAAGGTTTGGTGATCTTTCTCACCAACAGGCTGACCAGGAGCAGCGAAGCACCGAGAGATCCTCCCCAGATCAGAATCATCCAGGCCAGAAATTCACTCTGCGCAGAGCCCAGGCGTGAGATCTCAGTGCTGCTCCAGAGCGCATCACCCGACTCGAGACGACGACTCAGCATGGTGAGGTAGTCGCGTCCATCAAGAGAGATCAGATGCGGCTGACCAGGCTTCCTTAGGGGATTGGCCTCGACCGTTGCTTCTAGCAGACCATCTGGCATGGATAAGTGATCCTGCCTGGGGGTGAGGACCTGTCCGTCAGGCTTTTCCAGCCATAGTTTGGTTCGCCCGCTGGAGTGTTCCTGAAGTTCCTGCAGGATCACCGTCTCGTTGTCCTGGTGATGTCCATCTGCTCTCAGGCGCAGAGCGAGTGATTCAGATGCACTCTGAAGGCGATCCTCCCCCACACTCAGCCGGCTGCGTTCGCTCAGCCACAACCCCGTGCTGGTGGCGCCAGTGAAACCGAGCATCACAGCGGTGTAAGTCGCCAGTTGCAGCTGGCCAAGCATCGTCGCCATCAGGCGAGATCGCCAGTTGCTGGAACGGCTCATGAGCTCATCCTGCTGCTTGACGGGCACGCCGGCAAGAATGCGGTTGATCGACACCTCGCTGCTCTGTGAGTTTTGCCGCCTCGCCACTGGGCATTGCCCGTCCCAGCCTCTCGGCTCGCATGGCCCGCTGGGGCCTCGTGATCGTGGCGATCTATGGGCTGGTGGCTCTGCTCACACCCGTGATGCTGGCTGCAGGCCTGCTGCCGGATCCCAATGCCGGGCTGGACAATCCCATCTATGCGCCACCGTCCATGGCGCACTGGTGCGGCACCGATCGACTTGGCCGAGACGTTTGTGTGCGCACTCTGCAGGGCAGCGGTGTGGCCCTGCAGGTGGTACTCCTGGCTGTGACTTTTGCGCTGGTGATCGGTGTGCCCCTCGGCATGGTCAGCGGCTATCTGGGCGGAGCGGTGGATCGCGTGCTGGTGCTGCTGATGGACACGCTGTACACCCTGCCGGTGTTGTTGCTGTCGGTGGTGCTGGCGTTTCTGCTGGGCCGGGGTGTTCCCAATGCGGCTGCGGCGTTGTGCGTGGTTTACATCCCCCAGTACTTCAGGGTGGTGCGCAACCAGACGGCCCAGGTCAAGGCGGAGCTGTTTGTGGAGGCAGCGCGCACGCTGGGTGCCGGCCCTCTCTGGATCCTGCGCCGCTATCTGTTGCGCAACGTGATCACTTCCGTGCCAGTGCTGCTCACGCTCAACGCCGCCGATGCGGTGTTGGTGCTGGGTGGTCTTGGATTCCTCGGGCTGGGGCTTCCGGAAACGGTGCCCGAATGGGGCAGTGATCTCAATCTCGCCCTCGCAGCGGTGCCGACAGGTATTTGGTGGACGGCCCTTTATCCAGGCCTGGCGATGTTTGTGCTGGTGCTCGGCCTGTCGTTTCTGGGTGAGGGTCTCGAAGCCTGGGTGAGCAGCACTGGCCGTGACGCGTCAAAATGAGTTATCGGATTGATCAGGTCATGCCGTTCTGGGCCACGCTCGCGCTGCTCACACTGATGCTGACCCTGTGGGTTTCCGGACGCAGCAATCCCGATGATGTGATTGGTCTGCTTGAGCAGATGCTGGCGATCGCCCTTGGGTTGGTGGTGCTGTTCATTGGGCGCAGCCTTCCACTGGAAGTGTTGGCTCTTGTATTTGCTCTGCGGTTGCCGGCCGCCCGCCGTAATCATCCGGTGATGGAGCGCACCCAAGGCAGTAAAGACGTGTTGATGCCGTTCTGAATCTGAACCGGATTCAAAACACCAGTTGAAAGCTAACCACAAATCCCATCAGAGTGAGCATGGCGTATTCGCTGAAGCTGATGATGCCTAAGGGCGTTTTGGTGTTGCCCCCAACGCAGGCGCAATTCAGAGCCAGTTTGTCGATGTAGATCGCTTTGATCACCGACGCCATCCCTGGAACGCCAATCAACAGCGCTGCCCAGCCTGCAACAGGCAGCGGTGGATTGAACAGAAACCCGAGTCCGATCAGCAATTCCACGCCTGGATAAAGCCTTCCCCAGCCACGCCAGCGCTGCGTGGCCAGGTCGTACTTCACAAAACTGGCTGCGAAGGACTCCACGTCCATCAGCTTCAACATCGCCAGGGAGCAGATGGAGATCCCCATGAATTGCTGGATCAAATTGCCGCCCAGTACCAGCGCCATCAGCAGCGTGGACCCGAACACCGCGATCACTGGGGTGTAGGAGTACTCAGGGCGCTCCACATCAGCGCCGAGCCGAGCCGCCAGTTCGGTGTAACCACCGATGCGCTCGTCATCGCTGAAGATCTGTGGTGTGGTCTGAACCCCGTGCTGCTCTTTGAAGCTGTCCACCTCAGCCTGCGTGGTCAGCCGGTGATCCTCGAATGTGAGTCCCCGCTCTTGCAGCAGTGCGATTGCCTTGAGCCCCCAGGGACACTCGTGTTCCGGCATGGACATGCGATAGAGGCGCAGATTGCGCAAGTCCTGAGTCATCGTCGTCTCACCCCACTAACAGCTCTGCGCCGAACGTAGCGATGGTGGTTCCAGATGGATCAACAATGCAGCTTTGTGGTGCGCGGTAGATCTTCGAGAATTTCTCCATCGGGGCTTAGTGCTGGATAGCTGCGCTCCTGCTCACGACACCACTGCGCCACTTCGGGATAACACCACTCAAACAGCAGGTCGTCGTAACGCTCCGGAGGGATCCCTTCGCCGTTGTTCGGTGCCAGACCAGCTGCCTGCCGCTGTCTGAGTGCCTCGAACAGCAGCGTGGCTGTGGCCACTGACACGTTCAGCGACTGCACCATCCCCCGCATCGGAATGAAGATCGCCTGATCCATCAATGCGGTGGCCTCCTCGGTCAGCCCCCATTTCTCTGCGCCGAGAACGAAGGCGCTGGGGCCGGTGAAGTCGCATTCGCGGTAGTCACACGCATGCACGCCGAGGTTGGTGCCGTAAAGCCGGAAGCCCCGCTCCCTGAGCTGGCGCGCGGCGCTGCCGATGTCGGCATGGTCATGCAGCGGCACCCACCGCTGGCTTCCCTGGGCGGTGCTGTTGAAGGTGCGGGGTCTGCCGCTGAAGCTGACCGCATGCGCTTCCAGAACCCCCACTGCGTCGCAGCTGCGCAGGATCGCGGAGAGGTTGTGGGGCTTCTCCACATGCTCCACCAGAACCGTCAGGTCAGACATCCGGCAGTCCAGAACCTGCTTCAGACGCTCAAATCTGCGGGGAAGGATCGGCATCGCTGAGATCGCTGCAGGTGCGACAACCTGCGGGCAGCCATGGGGGCATTGCTCAGATTTACATGCGAACCGCAAGCGGCATCCTGAATGGAGAGCAATGCATCTGCTACAAAAGCCTCTGTCATGAGCGCTCGTTGAAGCTGTCTTCAGCTGGTTGCTCTAATCCAACCAATGGATTTCAGATGGGAACGATCTTGACGTCCACTGCGGCTTTGGAGCTGATGCGACAGTCCGCTGTGGCGGGAATCCCAGGTGAAATGCATGCTGAGCTCGTCTCCGGCGGCTGCTCTGACTACGCGATTGTGTTCAAGGCCGGTCGTAACTCCGGTGAACCGATCTCCAGAGAATCGGGAGTGACGCTTTACTCCAGTGCTGAACAGGTCAAGCTGTTTTCCGGGATCGTGATTGACTACCAGGAATCACTTTCTGGGGGCGGATTCTTTCTTTCCGGAAAGCTGATCGATGTTTCATCCTGTGGAAACTGCTTTTCCTTCAGGGATGTTTGATCTGTTCGGTTGTGATGGAGTTGGTCGCGCGTTGCTTGTCGTTCAATGGGCTTGATTGATACCTGTATTCTGTAATTTATGAGAATCCAATGATCAGGATTTAACCACAGCAACTCCTCTGCTGGAGCGGTGTGACTGTCACCCCGCTGATCACCTGAGGGTCCATGATCACACGCACCTGGATGCCACCGTTGGGATCATCGGCAAGCTCGATGCCCAGACCAAGAAGTTCAGTACCAGCCTCGTTTTTATAGTTAATCAGTTCCAGTTTCTGGATATTGCTGGGCTCCGACATTCTCGATTTTTGGGGGTTTCTGTGCATTATGCCTGCCTGTGATGCCGCAAAGAGATTCCGGCATGATCTGCTGCTGAGAAACTGGCTTTTCTGGAAAAATTTTCCCGATTGTGTGATCAATGTTGTTCATCGGTGCTGCGGAGGCTCCTGGCCGCGCAGGCGTAGCGCTGCCTGAAGCTGTCAATCGCTGCCTGTTGTCCTGATTGAGCGGCGCGGTTCTTAATGATCCGCCAGACAGGCTTGTCCAGCAGATACGACTCCAGCTGTCGATCTGCTTCTGAATCCGTGCCGATGGGTGGTAGTCGTTCTCCAAGCACAACGCGCTCCACCAGATTCCAGTCCTGTGGAATGTCTTCGCGATTCAACACCCTCAGGGCTTCAAGCCTGCAGGGCTCGAATGCCTCGTCACTTTTATCTGTGTCAACGCTCCTCTGGCGCAGCCAGAGTTCGCTGTCGTGATTGCGAACCTGCAGGTAGCGCAGGTCAGTCGCTTTGAGTCCGTAGGTGGCCATCAGCTGGAAGGCGAATCCATAGCGGCGCCCCATGGTTGTGTCGGGAAGGGCTGCAAGCAGCTGCAGAATTTCCGAGTCCTGCAGCGCATAAATGCTCGGTTCGCGTTGCATGCTCAATGGGATCAGGCTTGATGGCCCTTGTTGGATGGTTTTTTCAGAACGGGTGTGGAACGAACGAGCCCAGTCATATCCAGATGCAGGGTCTGCCCAGTTCAGTCATGTTTTGCCGGCGGCATCTCAACACGATGGGTCTGATCAACAGTGACGTCATCATGAAGCGATTTGTTCCTGTAAGCCTCTCAGCGGCGCTGAGCCTTGCTGCCCTGCTGCCTTTGACGGCAACACCGCTACTGGCCCACGACGATGACCGCTATGACAACCGTGAGTATCTGTATTCCCCAGAGATTTCCGCCCAGCAGGCTGCATGGGGCCAGCAGAATTCAGACACCAACAGTTGTGTTGAGGGCAGTGTGATTGGAGGTTTGCTTGGAGCCGGTCTCGGCGCTGCGCTGTCCAGGGGCAATGGCCGCTGGATCGGCATGCCTCTGGGAGGTGCCGCTGGTGCTCTGATTGGTTGCCAGATCGACGGGGGCTGATGACTGCACCTCAGCGCAGCTCGTTTGATCAGCGCGTGAGGGTTGTGGTTGCCTTGATTCCGCAAGGTCGCCTCGCAACCTATGGCCAGGTTGCCGACTGGATTGGTGCCTATGGCTGTGCCCGTCAGGTGGGTTGGGCTCTGCGCCGGCTGCAGCTGCCTTCAAGCATCCCCTGGCAGCGTGTGGTCAATGCCCGGGGGTGCATCTCCATGAGCCCCAGTCGTGAAGGATCCGACTGGATGCAGCGTGAACTGCTGATTGCAGAGGGGATTCCGGTGGATCTCAACGGACAACTGCCCCTCAAGCGCTTTCTTTGGTCACCCGATGAGAAGCAGGTCTCTCTGATCAGTCAGCTGCTCAAAGCGCTGTAAGCCACGGTCACCACCAGTCGGCTGACCTCAATCACTCCAGCCACCACGAACACCGTCGCGAATCTGGTGGCCCATTTCGGTGGCTGATTACCTCTCCAGCTGCTGGAGACACGCATCCACTGCACTTCAGCGGACGTGGGGAGAGCGATCCTGCCGGCGCGTCCTGAAGCGAGTTGACTGCCCAGCCTGGAGCCGGTGCCGATTGCTTTGTCACTGAAGGCATAGCCAAGCGAAACGGCGGCGGTTCGATTGAAGGCCGATTGAGCCGATCCCGGCTGGGATTGCCAGGAACGCATGAAGGGGACCCCATGATCTCCGAAGGCCTTGTTGTATTCCTCGGAATCAATCAGGGAATCCACAAGTGCATCGTGCCCTTGTGAAGCCTGAATCTGAATGGATGCGGAGACTTCACCTTGGTCGTGGGGCGGCCTGCCTAGCAGGTGTTTGAAATCCAGTTCAATTGTTCTCTGGGGAGAGCAGCAACTGTAGAAATTTTTGCGATAGAAATCTGACTTGGCGAGGCCGCGGATGAACTCACGGATTGTCAGCCGGCCGTCGCGCAATTCGGCCTCCAGAGACACGGAGCGCTCGTGGTCCATCACATGACCATTGCCATAGACATGTCTGTAGGCAGCGTCGATTGCGCTTTCAATCTCTGCTGACTCGGCTGCACCTTTGTGGCCAGCCCGGAGAGTGATGGGCTGCTCTGTTTCACGCTCTCCGCCGAATTGTGTCGCGATCGAGGTGGATGACAGCATGGCAAATTTTGAACGTGACTCTGGTATCAAAGAGAGTCGCGCTGCGAATTAAGATGGAAATAATTAGATCTTTAATGTTCGCAAATAATCTCTATATTGCTTGAAATTTGTATACAAATTAGATTAAATTCTGTGTCTTAATTTTTGCGAATCATTGGCGGGTCGGTTGTCCTGATTGGCTCTCTTTGACGCTTGGCCTTCGCTTCGTCTCAGCCACCTTCGGAGCAGCGCTGGCCGATGATTGAATTCAGCGTTCCCCGTGTATGGCTGAACCTGCTGCGCCCTCGTCCCGGGATGGTCTGCTCTCCCGTCGCGTCGCCTGGGACGTGCTTGAGGCAGTCGCCGCTGGGGCTTACGCGGATGTGGCTCTGGATCGGGCTCTGCGCCGCCGGTCTCTGGCAGCGATTGATCGCGGCTTTGTCACGGAGCTCTCCTATGGGGCCATCCGCTGGCGTCAGTGGCTTGATGGCTGGCTGGATCGCCTCGGCAAGGTTCCAGCCCGAAAGCAACCGCCGCGTTTGCGCTGGCTTCTGCATATCGGTCTTTATCAGCTGCTGCAGATGCAGCGCGTTCCCGCTTCAGCTGCAGTGAACACCACTGTTGAGCTGGCTAAGCAGGGGAAGCTGGCGCGCCTGGCGCCGGTGGTGAATGGCCTGTTGCGCTCAGCCCTGCGAGCCCATGAGGCGGGTGAGCAGTTGACGCTGCCCAAGGAGCCTGCTGCTGCACTGGCTCAGCAGCATTCGCTGCCCCTGTGGCTCAGTCGCGAGTTGCTTGGCTGGTGTGGTCAGGACAAGGCTGAGAGTGTTGCCAGAGCCTTCAATCAGGTGCCGCCCCTTGACCTGCGCGTCAATCGCCTGCGCTCGTCTTCGGATCTGGTGGCAGCACTGCTTGCTGATCACGGTATCGCCACGACACCGATCTCAGGCTGTCCGGAGGGGCTTCAGGTGCTTGAGCCGGCAGGTGATCTGCGGCAGTGGCCCGGTTTCAACGAAGGGTATTGGTGCGTCCAGGATCGTGCGGCTCAGTGGGTTGCGCCGCTGCTGGATCCACGTCCTGGCCAGAGGGTGTTGGATGCCTGCGCTGCCCCAGGTGGCAAAGCCACCCATCTGGCTGAACTGATGGGTGATGTGGGAGAGGTCTGGGCAGTGGACCGCTCACCCGGTCGACTGCAGCGTGTGGCTGCCAATGCAGCGCGGCTTGGTTGCGGCAGCATCCAGGCTCTGGCTGCTGATGCCTCGCTGCTTGGCCAGGAGCGACCTGAGTGGAACGGCCGCTTTGACCGGATCCTGATTGATGCGCCCTGCTCGGGCCTGGGAACGCTGGCGCGCCATCCCGATGCCCGTTGGCGAGTCACGCAACAGAAGGTGGCTGAATTGCTGAAGCTGCAGATCGGTCTGCTGGAAGGGCTGCGATCGCTGCTCGCTCCAGGTGGATGCCTGGTGTATGCAACGTGCACGATTCACCCTTCTGAGAACACGAAACAGATTCAGGGTTGGCTGCAGTCCCACCCTGAGCTCAAGCTCCATTCAGAACAGCAGCGTTGGCCTGATCCCACCGGCGGAGACGGGTTCTACGCCGCAGTGATCACTGCACCGGAAGCGGTCTGAAGTTCTCATCAACCGGTGGGCCATCATCCGGTGCGATGTAGCGCCTTGGCGGGGTGGCTGGTGTTAGATCAGTCGGTTCCTCTCCGCTGATGAAGGGTTCTTCTGTAGGTTGCCCTGCATCGCCAGTGAATGGGACGTTGCCAGCAGATGAGCGGCGTTTGTTTCCGGGGCCTTTGAACGGACGGTTGAGGACCGGTTTCGGCGGGAAGTTCTCAACGTTGTAGGTGTCTTTGACCTTCTGCATGAAGCGGCTCCAGGCCCAGGCAGCTTCGCTGCTGCTGCTGTTGGTTTCAGCGTTGTTGTCGTAGCCGAACCACACCGCCGTTGTGAGCTGTGGAATGGATCCGATGAACCAGAGGTCCCTGGCTCCTTCGGACGTGCCTGTTTTCCCCGCCACCGGTCGATCATCAAGTCTGGCAGCAGCGCCCGTTCCTCCGGTCACCACCCGCTGCAGCATCCAGTTCATGGCATCAGCCACCTCGCTGTCGAGAGCCCGGCGCCCTTTGTCACCGTCGACGCGCCTGCTCCAGAGAATGGTGTCTTCCGGGCCGCGGATCTCCTCAAAGGCCATTGGTTTCACGTAGACGCCGCGATTGGCGACTGCGGCATAGGCCGCGGTCATGTCGAGCACGGTCTGCTCGTAGGCCCCAATCGCCATCGGGTAGTACTTGCCGAGTGGTCGTTGGTTGCCGATCCCCAGCTGATTGGCCGTGGTGATGATGGCGTCGAAACCGATTTTGTCCTGCAGCTGAACAGCCACCGTGTTCAGCGAGTTCTTGAGGGCTTCGGCAAGGGAGATCGGCCCGAAATATTTGTTGCCGAAGTTCTTCGGGCAATAGCCTGACCAGCAGCGTGGAGCATCCACAAACACGTCTTCCGGTTTGACGCCGGAGTTGATGGCAGCGGCGTAGGGGAAGAGTTTGAAGGTGGATCCAGGCGAGCGCAGTGCCTGTGTTGCACGGTTGAACTGGCTGCTGCTGAAGCTTTTGCCGCCAACCATCACCCTCACCAGGCCGGTGCCAGGCTCCATCGAGACGATGGCGCCTTCGGTGTTGTAAGGAGCAAACTTGCGCACCACCTGCTGCGCCTGTTTCTGCCAGTCGAGGTTGAGACTGGTGCGGATTTTCAGCCCCCCTACCTCAAGTTGTTCCGGTGTGAGCAACTGCGGAAGCTGCTGGGCCACCCAGCTTGTGAAGAAGGGAGCTGCGCTGTTGAAGTATTTGGGAATTGCCGGTTTCAGCTTCAGGGGACTGTTGCGCGCCTGTTCGGCCTCGCTGGCGGTGATGAAGCCCGCCTGTTGCATGCGATTGAGAACGATGCCTCGTCTGTTCAGGGCCAGTTCGGGATTCACCAGTGGTGAATACACAGACGGTGCTGGCGGCAGGCCGGCGAGCAGGGCTGCTTCCTCCAGATTGAGTTGATCCGGTGTCTTGGAGAAATACACCCAGGCGGCATCGGCCAGCCCGTAGGCGCTCGAGCCGAGATACACGTAATTCAGATATTGCTCGAGGATCTGCTCCTTGCTGAGCTGGCGCTCGAGCTTGTAAGCCAGTGCGGCTTCTCTGAGCTTGCGCGTGATCGTGCGGTCCTGGCTGAGAAACACCGTGCGTGCCAGCTGCTGGGTGATCGTGCTGGCGCCTTCCTTCACAGCTCCCTGACGTACATTGCGCACCAGTGCACGGCCGATGCCCCAGAGATCAACACCGTTGTGGTTGTAAAAGCGTCGGTCTTCCGCCGCAATGAAGGCCTGCTTCACCAGCAGGGGCATTTCGCCTGGCTCGATCTTTTCGCGGGTTGCCGGTCCAAGTTTCTGGATCACGGCCCCATCGCTGGCCAGCAGTGTGATCGTGCCAGGCCTGTTGAAACGGCTGATGCCCCGTGCATCGGGCAACGTTGCATCAAATGCCCGCACAATTGCGGACTGGGCAAGAGCCACACCACTGCCGATCACGACGGCGGAACCACCGATCAGGATCCAGTGACGACGGGTGCGGATCACATGCCTTGGGTCAGAGGGCTGTGGCCAATCGCCAGTGCGGTGACGAGCATGCCGAGCACCAGAAACGGCTGCGCGCTCGCTTGATACTTCACGTCATAGGCCACAGGGTCGCGCAGCAGCCAGATGTCCTGGAAGGTGACCTGGGGCACGATCAGCAACACGAGAAGAACAGCTGCGAAATGTTGCCCGATCGCAATTAGCACCGCAACCATCAGAAGCTGAAACAGGTCGATCATTCCAGCGCTGATCCAGCTTGCGGGGCCGATTCCGAATGCGACCGGAAGTGACTGAAGCCCCAGGGCACGATCACCTTCAACGCTTTTGAAATCATTGACCACAGCGATCCCCAGACCCGCCAGGCTGTAGGCCAGGGTGAGCAGAGCCGTTGCCCAGGTGAGCTCGCCGAAGAGTGCCTGGCCCGCCCACCAGGGAAGGGCGATGTAACTGGCGCCGAGTGCGTAGTTGCCCAGCCAGCCGTTCTGTTTGAGCTTGAGCGGAGGAGCCGAGTAGATGTAACTGACGAAGGATCCGCCTGCGGCGATCAGGAAAACCACGGGCGTGTCGTGCTGGGCCCACTGGTCCAGCGCCCATGCCACCGCCAGCCCGCTGAGCAGCAGCAACCAGATCTGCAGCCTGACCTGCCCGAGTGTGATGGCACCTGAGGGGATCGGCCGGTAGGGCTCGTTGATCGCGTCGATCTCGCGGTCGTAATAGTCGTTGATGGTCTGGGTGTAACCCGCAAGCAGAGGACCGCTCAACACCATGCAGGCGATGGCGGCGAGCACGTGATCAAGCCGCCACTCGTATTGACCACTGGCCGCGGCGCCACAGATCACTCCCCAGATCAGGGGAATCCAGGTGACCGGCTTCATCAGCTGCAGCCGCAGCTTCCAGATGTTTGTGGTGCCACTGGCACCCTTCATGCCGAGCAGCTGACGGGCGTCACTCACGGAATCAGGCCTCAGGCTGCAACGATTTCATCTTCGAAGAACCAGGAGCTGGAACCGTCACTCAGCTCCACAACAACTCCAATTCCTTTGCCGTCGACGGTGCGGAATTCGGTCACTGTGCCGGATGCATCGCTTTTCAGCAGGTCAACCATGTCCTGAGGAATGCGATCACGAACCCGGGTCACCCGAACTTTGCTTCCTACCTCAATCGACTCGAGTTTCGGTGTTGGAAGTGGTTCCGAGCCGGTTAATCGTTTGATCAGATTGAGAACATTTCCCAGCATGACCTGCGAGGCTTGGAAAGAGATTGCACCCTAACAGCCATGTATCGAATGCCATGGTCGCCCTGCGTCTGATCCCCTGCCTTGATGTCGCCAAGGGGCGCGTTGTGAAGGGTGTGAATTTCGTGGGACTTCGCGATGCGGGAGATCCTGTCGAACTAGCCTGCCGTTACAGCCAGGCTGGCGCTGATGAGCTTGTGTTTCTCGATATCGCTGCCAGCCATGAGGGCAGGGCCACCCTGGTTGACATGGTGCGCAGAACATCGGACCAGGTCACCATTCCGTTCACCGTTGGGGGTGGTATCGCCTCCTTGGAGGGCATCACTGAGCTGTTGCGGGCGGGAGCTGACAAGGTCAGCCTCAACTCCTCGGCGGTGAGGAGGCCGGAACTGGTGAGCGAGGGTGCGGAACGCTTTGGCTGTCAGTGCATCGTGGTGGCGATTGATGCGCGCCGCCGGGAGTCCGGGGGCTGGGATGTTTATGTGAAGGGCGGACGTGAGAACACCGGCCTTGATGTGATCTCCTGGGCCCGACGTGTGGCTGAGCTGGGAGCCGGCGAAATCCTGCTCACGTCCATGGATGGCGATGGCACTCAGGCGGGCTATGACCTCCAGCTCACTCGTGCTGTAGCTCAGGCCGTGCCCGTACCCGTGATCGCCTCAGGCGGCGCCGGTTGTCTGGATCACATCGCTGAGGCTCTCGACCACGGTCCCGAGGGAGGACAGGCCTCGGCCGCGTTGTTGGCCTCTCTGCTGCATGACGGGGTTCTCACTGTGGAGGCCATCAAGGCCGATCTGCTCAGCCGTGGCCTGATGATTCGACCTCTGGAGGCTTGACTTTTCATTATTGTGTGAAGAACTGTTCCGCAGGCTCGCAGTTCTTCAGTGCACCTCCAGTTGTCCACGACTCAGGCATTAACGCTGTCTTCCGTTCAGCCGTTGATTCCATCGAACTGGGTGCTTCCACTGGGAATCGCACTGGTGTTTGTGGTGATCGCCCTTGTGGCTTGGGCTTTGCAGCTGATGCAGTCCGCCATGGACCAGGGAGAATTTTCGTTGATGCTGGCTGGCTGCATGGTGTGTTCGGCCGCAGTTGGCATCGCCACGGTCATGGTGATGACGCTCGGTGATCTGCCGCTTTGAAGCCCGGTGATGCAGACGCTGTCGAACAGCTGTTCAACGACGCTGCACCCAGTTACGACAGGCTGAATGACTGGCTCAGCTTCGGCCTTCATCGTCAGTGGAAACGTCAGCTGGTGTTGACGCTTTCGCCTCAGTCCGGTGAGCAATGGCTGGATCTCTGTTGCGGAACGGGTGACCTTGCCTTGGTCCTGGCTCGCCATTTGCGTCCAGGCGGAAACGTGATTGGTGTTGATGCAGCCGCTGCGCCTCTGGCCATTGCTGCCAGGCGCTCATCCAAACGGCCGTGGTTGCCGGTGCAGTGGCGACAAGGCGATGCTCTGAATCTTCAAATGCCGGATGGTTGTGCCGATGGGGCCGTGATGGCCTACGGCCTGCGCAATCTTGCTGATCCTGCAGCCGGTCTCAGGGAGCTTCGGCGGGTGTTGCGTGATGGTGGCCGAGCCGGTCTGCTGGATTTCAATCGGTTGCCTGCCGGCAGTGCTGCAGCTGTGTTTCAACTCACTTATCTGCGCAGGATGGTGGTTCCTGTTGCCGCTCGGGCCGGGCTTGCTGATCACTACGCCTATCTCGAAGAGAGCCTCAAGCGTTTTCCCGACGGGCCTGCGCAGCAGCAGCTGGCCCTCGACGCAGGCTTCCGTGAGGCTCGTCATCAACCCCTTGCCGGTGGCCTGATGGGCCTGCTCACGGTTCAATGTTGAATTTTCAATCCCCTGCCGCGCCTCGCTTGCGACAGGCGAGATCGATGAACTATGAAGGAATGATTAAGAAGCAGGGGAGTAACGCATGGCCTTTCCGTTGCCGTCTCTGCTGCCCTCCATTGAGGATCTGCTGGATGAGGTCCAGTGGCTGGACGGGATGATCCTGGTCACCGACTCCCAGAAGGCCACCTTCGTTTCGTTCTCGCAGGTTGATCCCGTGCTCCGTCGCCTGCGTTCCCGCCCCAGAGGTGCTGAGGTGGCCGAAAAGCTCTGCATGTCGCTGCTGGAGACCCATGGCAAAGGGGCCAGCAAGCCTGTTCTGGTTTTTCAGGGAGATGGCAGTTTCTGGCTGGGCACCATGGGTCCGGGGCGCAGTCATCCCCATCGTCATCATGCGATCGCCCATCTGCATCGCTGCTTGTCTCTGAGCTGAGTTCCCGAGCGGGAGGGCTCTGACGAGAGAATGCTGCGCATCGGCTCCAGCGCACGGATGCACTTTCAGGACATCATCAGCACGCTCAACCGCTTCTGGTCGGAGCAGGGGTGTCTGCTGTTGCAGCCCTACGACACCGAAAAAGGTGCTGGAACCATGAGTCCGCACACCGTGCTGAGAGCGATCGGACCGGAGCCCTGGGCTGTGGCCTATCCCGAACCCTGTCGCCGCCCCACCGATGGTCGCTACGGCGACAATCCCAACCGTGCCCAGCACTATTTCCAGTACCAGGTGCTGATCAAGCCATCACCGGATGGCATCCAGGAGACCTATCTCGCCTCCCTGGAAGCGATGGGGATCCGTGCCGCTGATCACGACATCCGCTTTGTGGAAGACAACTGGGAATCCCCGACTCTTGGTGCCTGGGGTGTGGGCTGGGAGGTCTGGCTGGATGGCATGGAGGTGACTCAGTTCACCTATTTCCAGCAGTGCGGGGGGATCGACTGCAAGCCGGTGTCGATTGAGATCACCTACGGGCTTGAACGGCTGGCGATGTATCTGCAGGACGTGGAGAGCATCTGGGAGCTGAGCTGGAATGACGACCGCAGCTATGGCGATATCTGGCTCCCCTTTGAAAAAGGGCAGTGCCATTTCAACTTCGAGGCCTCCAACCCTGAACGCCTCAAGCAGTTGTTCGCGATCTATGAGGCGGAAGCGGCGGACCTGATCGACAACAACCTGCCTGCACCGGCGTTGGACTTTGTTCTCAAGTGCAGCCACACTTTCAATCTGCTCGAGGCCCGGGGCGTGATCTCGGTGACCGAGCGCACGGCCACCATCGGCCGCATTCGCAACCTGGCCAGAAAGGTTGCTGAAGCCTGGCTCGCAGAACGTGAAGCGCTTGGTTTCCCGCTGCTTGAGCAAACCGCCGCGGAAGCGGCCTGAGCAGGGGGGGAACCCTGGTAACAGCTCCGGTTGTGCTGAATGAAGCCGGTCTTCGCGGCTGGACTGCTGCTGCTGCTCGCCTGCATCGGCGCAGCCTGCGTTCGCAATGCAATGCAATGGCTGAGCCTCCTGACTCTGCTGGTTTCTGGATTCACTCTCTGGGGGCGAGCGCTGGGCTGGCCGCGAAAGGCCATGGCTGCTTTCGCTCTGATGCTTTGCCTGGTCAGCATTCGCTGCGGGACAGGAGCCATCCTGCAGCCTCAAAGAGATGATCCCAGCCTGCTGTTTTCTGGCAACGACAGGGTTGTCGGCGTCCATCTGGTGGGGCGAGTTCATGCAGATGCTGCTGTGCGGAACGGTCGCTGCCGAACCCTGCTGGAGGTCAGCCGTCTCAACGGCCGGATCAGACGGGGACGCACGCAGCTGAGCCTCGATCCCTGCAATGCCCCCTTGCTGGCAGGTTCCTGGATCGAGGCTGAGGGTGAGCTGCGGCGCCCACAGCCTTCGCCACATCCACTGCTGCCTGCCGTTGATGAGCGACTGGCTCGTAGCGGCAGCTGGAGTTGCCTGCGCACCGATGCCATCCGCGTGTTGCGGCGCGACTGGACACCGCTTGCAGATTCACGTCGAACCATTGCTCAGCGTTTCGTCAACACAGCGGGACCGCAGGAAGGTGGCTTACTGGCAGCTCTTGTTCTTGGTGGTGGTCAGGTCGCTCTGCCGCAAAACCTGCGTGATGGATTTCGGGTGGCCGGTCTCTCCCATGCCCTTGCCGCCTCAGGATTTCACCTTTCCGTGCTGCTGGGTAGCGCACTGGCCTGCACAAGATCGTTCGCTATGCCCTGGAGGATTGCTTCCGGGAGTGGCTCAATGGCGCTGTTTCTTGCTCTGGCAGGAGCGCAGGCTTCGGTGGTGCGTGCGGTGCTGATGGGTGCTGCAGCCCTGGTGATCGGAGAAAGCGGACATCGCAGTCGGCAGCTGGGTGTGCTCCTGGTCACTCTGGTGGTCATGCTTCTGGCTCACCCGGCCTGGGGACGTTCCATCGGCTTTCAGCTGAGTGCAGCGGCAACGGCTGGCCTGCTGATCTCAGCCGCTCCCCTGGAGCAGCGACTTGTGCAGTGCCTGCCTCAGCCGTTGGATCGGCTGGCGCCAGCACTTGCGATTGCTCTTGCCGCTTTGTTCTGGACCCTGCCACTGCAACTGCTGCATTTCGGTGCAGCCCCGCTTTACGCGGTGCTTAGCAACCTGCTTGCTGCTCCATTGCTGGCTCCACTCACCCTCGTCGCCATGGCACTGGCTGTGATTGTTCTGCTGCTGCCGGCGCCATTGAGCGCCGCTGTTCTGCCCTGGTTGAGCTGGCCTGCGCAGAAGCTGAGTTGGTTGCTGATCAGCTTGGTGCATTGGATCAGTCAGTGGCCGTGGGCTCAGTTGTTGACCGGGCCGGTGCATCCATTGCTTGTGATGTTGTTGTCACTGGGATTGCTGCCTTGGCTCCTGCCCGGTTCAACACGTCTGCGTTGCCGTTCAATGCTGCTGCTGTTGTTGGTGGTCTGCTCGCAGATTGGGTTTCAGCTTCGGGATGACCTGGTTCGCGTGGAGCAGTGGGGACGCCAGTGGTTGGTGCTGCGTCATCGAGGCCGGGCGGCCATGGTGAGCAGCCACGGTGATGCCCTCAGTTGTCGTATTGCAAAACGTCTGAGTCAGGGGCTGGGCCATCGGCATCTGGATTGGATTGCGGTTCTTGATCCGGTGGGAATTGAGCAGCAAACCTGCTGGACCGCGCTGGCGCACACGCTCCAAGCAGAACAAAGTGGACGATCCTCTCTATCGCCCGGTCAGCGTCTCCAGAGCGATGGCCTGAGTCTCGGCGTCGTGGATCACCAGGGTCGCCTGTTGGATGTCCGTTTCGGGGCCAGGGTCAAACGCCTGCGCCGCAAAGATCTAAGCCCCATAGAGACTGACCACTTGGGTGTCGATGAGGCTGCCTACTAAGGTTGTGACGCGCTTTGCGCGCAGGGAGAGGTGGCAGAGTCCGGTTGAATGCGCACGACTCGAAATCGTGTAGGGGTAACACCCTCGTGGGTTCGAATCCCACCCTCTCCGCTTTTAATCCAACCGGAAATTTTCGATTTTCGCGCGCAGCCACCGAAGATTTGTTTCGAGGCTGTTCGCTTCGAAAGTTGCGTTATTGGTGCTGTTGATCTGATTTGTTTGGAGGTTTTTCAGGGATTCCTGCTGGGAGGCTTGCCAGGCACATCAAGAGCGTCGATCTCCTGTTCGCCAGACCTTTGCATGGTTCACCACTGAATGAGCAGGCTTGAGTGGATTGCTGCTTGATCTTGGCTTTACGAGTGAAACAGGAGCACAAGGCCATCGCTGACCTGATGAAACTCTCTTTCCTCTCTGCTCAGGTCAAGTCCAACTTCCAGCCCTTCGGTGACGGCCTGATCAAAAGGCGGTGTGCTTGGCGCTTCATCTCCTTGCCAAAGTGCGGCGATTCCAACAGCTGTGGCATGCCAATGGAAGTGAGGGGTTTCTCCAATCGAAGCGTCCTGGAGAGCCTCTTCGAGGAGGCCGCTGAGAGCAGTGCTTGAGGATGCCATGCCACAAGCTTCGGGACAGAGGCGAGGGACGGCAATCGCCTGAGAGACTTCTTGATCAATCTGTCGCGTGGTGAGACACGGTTGGATGGCTTGGAAGGCCGGAACTGTAGGCTCTGTGCCTTTGCAGTTACTGGCCCTTGGCGGCTGACGAACGCATGGCCTTGAGGTTGATTGGTGTGAGACGCGAGGGACAAGTCATGGTCACTGTTCCCCGTCGTGCAGTTATTTCTGCGTCGCCTTCCGCGCTCCGCCGCCGCGCATCGCGCCGCCACCTCGAGTTGGTGGCAGCGCCGCCTTCAGATCTGTCTGCTCTCACGCTGGTGCATCGTCAGAGCAGGCTTGGTCGCTCGCTGAAGCGCACTGGCGATTTTGTTTTTTCAGCCGCTGTGCTTGGGCTGGGCTCACCACTGTTGCTGCTCCTCGCGGTTCTGGTGAAACTGAGCTCGCCCGGACCTGTTTTTTATGTACAGAAACGGGTTGGTCGCGGCTATCAGGGTTTTGGTTGCATCAAATTCCGCACCATGCGACCGGATGCTGATGCCGTACTCGCTGAGGTTCTCGATCGCTCTCCCGCCATGCGCGCTGAGTTTGAGCGTGATTTCAAGCTGCGTAATGATCCTCGGATCACACCGATCGGGCGTTTTCTGCGTCGTTCAAGCCTGGATGAGCTCCCCCAGTTCCTCAATGTTCTGCGTGGTGAGATGAGTGTGGTCGGGCCCCGGCCGATTGTCAGTAAGGAGATCGCTCGTTACGGCGACTACATGGACGAGGTTCTCGCTGTAAGGCCTGGTCTCACAGGCCTCTGGCAGGTGAGCGGCAGAAACAATCTGAGTTATCCCAAGCGAGTGAGGCTTGATCTTGCCTATGCCCGTGGTCGATCGTTCCTGCTCGACCTGGCCATCATTCTGCGAACCTTCGGCGTTTTGCTGCTGCCGATGGATCGCGGAGCCTACTGAACGCTTGCCTGCAGTCTCCAGCTGCAGAAAGCAACGGCCAGAAGCCAAAGCAGCTCAAGACGTTGCGTGAGCCGAAGGATTCTGATCACGCCGTCTCTATCCGCGATGGGCTGATCAGCCCCTAGCAGATCTTTATCCACCCAGCGATCGCCGTAGCGGTTCCTGCCTCCGAGTTGCACGCCTGCGCAGTGCGCATAGATCGCTTCCGAGCGTCCTGCATTCGGTGATGCATCGTGTCGCCCTTGCGATTCAGCTTTGATCACCGTTGCTGGCCACTGCCAGATGGGCTTGCTGACCATCGGCAGGCTGAGCATCACAAGGCGGCAGGGCAGCCAGGTCAGCAGGTCGTCCAGCCGTGCTCCGGCGGTCCCCAACCAGCGCAGGCGCCCTCGGCGATATCCGAGCATGGAATCCAGCGTGCTTGCCGCCTTGAAAGCCCAGGCCAGGGCCAGGGGCCCTGGAGAGGCGCTGAATCCCAGGCTCCACAGGCTGGCGCCAACCAACATCCAGAACAGTGGTGCAAACAGCCCATCCACCGCATTCTCACTGGCGGTTTCAGCTGCGGCGCGCAGGATTTCATTCCTGCCCAGTGAGGTCGTGTCGCGGCCGACGATCCAGCCAAGCTTTTCGCGTGCTGCTGACAGATCCCCGTTCTTGTTGGAAGGAAGAGCTGAAATCACTTTCAGCACACTGTGTTCAAGACTTCTGGCCGCCAGTGCACTGGCAAGGCCTGCAAGCAGGGCAACAATCGCGATGATCTGAAGCAAGCCTTGCGTGTGCAGGGCCCACCGTTCGATCAGCCAGCCCGCACAGCCACTGCCAAGGGTGAGAGACAGCGTGATGGCGACTCCTCCGATGCGCAACAGCAGGGGCTGATCGCCGCTCCAATTTTCGACGCTGCTCCTCAGCGTGCTGATGCACTTGCCCATCCACTCCACAGGATGGGGTGCCCAGAGAGGATCGCCGATCAGCCGGTCGAGACCGGCTGCGGCGATCACCAGGAGAAAAGGTTGAATGATGCCCTGATCAGGAGGCTTTCAACCAGCTGAACATCGAGCGCAGGCCCTTGCCCACTTCCTCGATCTTGTGCTCTCCGTCGCGTTTGCGGATCTTGTTCATCTCCGGCTTGCCGGCTTCGCACTCAGCCACGAAGTTCTTGGCGAAGGTGCCGTCCTGGATGTCAGCAAGGATCCGCTTCATCTCCGCTTTGGTGTCGTCGGTGATCAGGCGGGGACCACTGACGTAATCGCCGTATTCCGCGGTGTTGGAGATCGAGTCGCGCATGGCGGACAGACCACCTTTCACCATCAGATCCACGATCAGTTTCACTTCGTGCAGGCACTCGAAGTAAGCCAGCTCTGGCTGGTAACCCGCTTCGACCAGGGTCTCAAAGCCCGCTTTCACCAGTTCGGAGAGGCCGCCGCAAAGCACAGCCTGTTCGCCGAACAGATCGGTTTCGGTCTCCTCCTTGAAGTTGGTCTCCAGGATGCCGGCGCGCGTGCCACCGATTCCCTTGGCGTAGGCCATCGCCAGACCGCGGGCATTGCCGGAGGCATCTTTTTCGATTGCGAACAGAGCCGGTACACCCTGGCCGTTCTGGTACTCCCAGCGCACGGTGTGGCCAGGGCCCTTGGGAGCGATCATCACCACATCCACGCCATCAGGGGGCTGGATCAGTCCGAAGCGGATGTTGAAACCGTGGGCGAAGCTCAACACCTTGCCGGCGCTGAGATGCTGGGCGATTTCCTTGTCGTAGACCTCTTTCTGAAATTCATCGGGCAGCAGAACCATGACCCAGTCGGCCTTGGCGGCAGCATCTGAGACGCTCAGCACCTCGAGGCCGTCAGCCTTGGCTTTGTCAGCGGATCGGCTTCCTTCGTAAAGGCCCACCACCACATTCACGCCGCTGTCCTTGAGGTTCAGGGCGTGGGCATGGCCCTGGGAGCCATAGCCGATGATGGCCACTGTCTTGCCGCTGAGCAGCGAAAGATCGGCGTCGGAGTCGTAAAAAAGCTGAGCCATCCGGGCGATGAACGTGGAGCTAGGTAACGACCGAGCTTACGCAAGCGCCGGATCAATCAGGCTTCGTTGGGATGAGCGATCACGCGGTCGATCAGTCCGTAGTCCTTGGCTTCCTCGCTGCTGAGGAAGTAGTCGCGATCGGTGTCCTTCTCGATTTTTTCGAAGCTCTGGCCGCTCATGTCCGCCATGGAACGATTGAGCATCTCCTTCATGCGCAGAATCTCCCGCGCTTCGATTTCGATGTCGCTGGCCTGTCGTTGTGCGGTGCCGCCCAGGGGCTGGTGAATCATGATCCGGCTATGGGGCAGAGCCAGTCGTTTGCCTTTGGTGCCGGCTGCCAGCAGGAAGGCGCCCATCGATGCCGCCAGACCCACACAGATGGTGACCACGTCACTCTTGACGTATTGCATCGTGTCGAAGATCGCCAGGCCTGCCGTGACCGATCCCCCCGGTGAGTTGATGTACAGGTAGATCGGTTTGCTGCTGTCCTCGGAGTCGAGATACAACATCTGGGCCACCAGGCTGTTGGCCACAGCGTCATTCACCTCGGACCCCAGAAACAGGATGCGCTCCACACCCAGTCGGGTATAGATGTCCACCCAACGCTCCATCTGGCTGCCAGGGAGGCGGTAAGGGACAGAGGGGGTACCGATCGGCATGGGTGTTAATGGTTTGAGGAGGAAGAGATGTGAGTGTTGGAGAGGGGGAGCTCGATCAGCCGGCGGGAACTGGAGCAGGCAGCTCCTTGCGACTTGACAGCACCCGATCGATCAGTCCGTAGTCTTTGGCCTGGTCGGGTGTGAGGTAGCTCATCCTGTCGGAATCCCTGGAGAGTTCCTCCACGCTGCGACCGGTGTTCGTTGACAGGATTTCGAGCATGGCCCGCTTGTTGTGCAGCACTTCCTTGGCACGGATCTGAATATCCGTCGCCTGGCCCTGTGCTCCGCTGCGTGGTTGATGCAGAACGATCGAGGCATGGGGCAGGGCAGCGCGCTGGCCCTTGGTTCCTGCCGAGAGAATCACCGCTGCCGTTCCCATGGCCTGGCCGATGCAGATGGTGTGCACAGGAGGCTTCACGTAGCGGAGTGTGTCGCAGATGGCAAAGGCTTCAGTTTCGAAGCCGATGGCATCGCCGGTGTACCAGCTCGTGCCGGTGGAGTTGATGTAGAAGTAGATCGGCTTTTCGGGATTGTCGAACTCCAGATAGAGAAGCTGGGCAATGATCAGTTCGGTGACATCAAGGCCGACCTGGCGCTTGGTGTCGTCATCGGAGAAGAGTGGCAGACCCAGATAGACGATCCGCTCCTTGAGCAGCAGTGACGGCAGATCCGGTGGCGGTGTCCGCATCACCGACGAATCGCCGTAATAAGGAGCTGATGTGGTCATCCGCGTCGGGCTGCCGTGGTGGGCGGAGCCTAGCGGGATCCCGATGTTGGACGCTCATTGCGGCGGTTCTTGCGCGGGGGTTTCGCACCGGAGCTTGTCTTGCCCGTAGAGGTCGTTTCAGCTTCCTTGTCGAGTCGGCCGAACACCATGCGGCCACTGGGATTCTGCAAGGCACCTGTGATCACCACAGCGCGACGTTGGCCGATTGCGGCACGAGCGTTTTCGATCACCACCATCGTGCCGTCCTCCAGATAGGCCACACCCTGGTGCTCCTCCTTTCCTTCGCGAACGATCTTGAGGTTGAGTTCATCGCCTGGCTGCACTTCGGGACGCAGGGCGATCACCAGCTCACTGAGGTTCATCACCTTGAGTTCCTTGACCCGCGCCACCTGAGCCAGATTGAAGTCGGCTGTCACCAGCGTGCCACCTGTGTCTTCCGTGAGCTGCAGCAGACGATCATCGGTGCCGGCCCCGTCGTAGCGGGTGGTGTTGATCACCAGACGCTTGTCGTAGGTCTCACGCAGCGCATTGAGCAGCTTCAGGCCGCGGCGCCCTTTGCCGCGTTTCTCGAGATTGTTGGAATCGGCGAGCTGCTGCATCTCGTTGATCACGGTCTGAGCCACGATCACCTTTCCCTCCAGCAAGCCGCAGCCGATCATTCCCTGGATGCGTCCGTCGATGATCACGCTCGTGTCGAGGATCTTTGCTGTGGCTGGTGTGAGCACACCATCCGCCACCAGCAGGGCCTCCGTGGAGGTCGGGTTGAACAGCCGCAGCAGTGTTCGTCCATGCACTTCGGCCAGGTTGTAACCCAGCACGCCGAAGAACACATTGCTGAGGATCGCTGCCAGGGGTTTCACCAGAGAACTGGCGCCGGCGAGGGGCAACAGCAGAATCGGTGCCAGCAACAGGTTGGCCACCAGCAGGCCCAGGATCAGTCCCACCGCCCGGCTGACCAGCAGATCGGTGGGCATGGTGCGCACCTGATTCATCAGCCGTTGTCGCAGCTGCCTGAACACCAGACCAGCCACAAGGCCGATGACTGCTCCACCGGCGCTCAGCCCGAGGCGCACCTGCTGGGCGTTGGCATCATCCAGAAGTTCCTGGGGCAGCAGATGCACGCCCATCCATCCGGTGGCCGTCCCGGAGATCAGGAACAGGATGATGATGAGCGCTTCGACCATGAGGTTGGGTTCTCACTGCCCAGTCCAGTTGCAGGCAGCATGCACCATCTTCTCTCTCCTGGCTCGGGCAGATGACCGCACCCGCGCCGCGCAGCGCCTACATCCACATTCCGTTCTGCCATCGACGTTGCTTCTACTGCGACTTCGCTGTGGTTCCGCTCGGGGATAAAGCGGACGCACAGGGTGGGCCGGGTAGTCGTTCGATCGAGACCTATCTCACTCAGCTGCTGAAGGAAATTCAGCTGTCTCCTGTGGGCCCGCCGCTGGCCACGGTGTACATCGGTGGCGGCACCCCCTCACTTCTGACCCCTGAGCAGGTGGGACGTGTGCTGAACACCCTGCGTACGCGTTTTGGTTTTCAGAGCGGCGCTGAAGTCACTCTGGAAATGGATCCCGCCAGTTTTGGGCGGCTGGATCTGGAGGCCCTGTTTCGCTGTGGCGTAAACAGGGTCAGCCTGGGCGGCCAGAGTTTTGATGATCAGGTTCTGGAATCACTGGGCCGCCGTCATCGCCGCTCCGACCTGCTGCAGGCCTGTGAGTGGCTTCATGGAGCCGTTGAGCAGGGTGCTCTGCGTAGCTGGAGCCTCGATCTGATTCGCAACCTGCCTGATCAGACCGACGAGGCCTGGGCGGTTCAGCTGGAGCGTGCCGTTGCGATGGCAGCCCCTCATCTCTCCATCTATGACCTCAGCGTGGAACCGGGCACGGTGTTCTCGAAGCTTGAGCAGCGCGGTGAGCTGGAACTTCCTGATGAGGATGGGGCTGCCGATCGGATCGCGGCCACCAGTGAGCGCCTCGCCAGGGCTGGCTATTGCCGCTACGAAATCTCCAATTTTTCCAGGCCGGGACATGCGTCCCGCCACAACCGCGTTTATTGGAGCGGAGCCGGTTGGTGGGCATTCGGGCTCGGCGCCACCAGCGCTCCCTGGGGTGAGCGCTTCGCCAGGCCGCGCACGCGTGAGGCCTATGTCGAATGGCTGGATCAGCAGCAAAGGGATGGACCGCATTCCTCCTTCCTCCAGAAGCAGGCTTTGCCGATGCCTCTGGAGGATCGCCTGCTTGTGGGGCTCAGGTGCCGTGAAGGGGTTGACCTGCTGGAGCAGGCCCATGGCTGTGGCTGGTCAGCCCAGGCTTGCAGCCGCTGGCTGCCTCAGCTGGAGAACCGCTGGGAGGGTTTTCTGGCCACGGGCCTGATGCGACGGCGTGGTCGCCGATGGCGGCTCACGGATCCCCTTGGCATGGCCGTCAGCAATGTGGTTCTGGTGGAGCTTGTGGAGTGGTGGGAAGAGGTGTCAGCTGATGCTGATCATCCAGCCAGCTGCGCAAGGCCTTGACTCCGAGTCCCCGGCCGTCCATCCGTGCCGGGCTGAAGGGTGGTTGTGACGGCGTGAGTCCAAGCAGGTCGGCGGTCACGCTTACCTGTCCATCACAATCGGGACCCGCCCCGATGCCGATCACCGGGATGGCCAGATGCCGCCTCACCCTGCCTGCGAGCTCGGAGGGCACATGCTCGAGCACCATGGCGAAGCACCCTGCGGACTGCAGCTCCGAGGCCTGTTGCATCAGCCTCTCCTGGCTGCGTGGATCTTTGGCCTGACGGCGATAACCAAGGCTGTGCACGGCCTGTGGCAGCAGACCCAGATGCCCCATCACGGGGATGCCGGTGCGAACCAGCCGTTCAATCACTGCCAGCACCTCCGGTTCGGCACCCTCCAGCTTCACGCCGGCAGCGCCGGATTGCTTGATCAGGGTTCCTGCTGCAGCCACCGCTCGATCCAACCCGCACTGGTAGCTGAGGAAGGGAAGATCAGTGATCACAAGGGGTTGTTCGCTCAGCGGTTGGCTCAAGCCTCTGCAGACCGCCTGGGTGTGCATCAGCATCTGCTCCAGGGTGACCGGCAGGGTTGTGCTGTGGCCAAGGCTGACCATGGCGAGTGAATCGCCCACCAGCACCACATCGGCGCCGGCGTCCTCCACTAGCGAAGCGCTCATGGCATCCCAGGCGGTGAGCATGGTGATGGTTTGGCCGGTCTGTTTGAACCGGATCAGGTCTGAGGCGCGCAACCGCTTGCTCTAGTCAGCGGACTTCCATTGCTAACATCGCAAGCGACTCGGACCTATGCGGTTCAGACGCCCAAACTTGGTCAGAACCGGAAGGCAGCAGCCACACGGGATGCTCTGAACAGGCGTGGACTCCGGGTCACCAAATTCAGTGTGAGAGTTCTGAGGTGCAGATCCTCTCAGTTGTAGACGGCAATCGGTCGAGTCAGCTATTCTGACTGTTTTCCTGGCGTTGCTGACGCTGTCTGAGGAATTCTGGAATGCGGGCTCCTGAATCCTGTGATTCGGAAGGGCTGAAGGCGGAGGTTGCTGCGCGGGGCACACTTCTTTCAGTGCGGTAGGGCTGGCCGTTTTCAAAGCCTGTCGCGATCACTGTGACGTGAATCTCACCCTCGAGACGTTCATCCACCACCGCTCCCACAATGATGTTGGCTTCGGGGTCGACCACGTCGTAAATCACTTCTGAGGCGCTGGTCATGTCCTCGAGTGTCATGTCGCGGCCACCGCTGATGTTGATCACACAGCCCTTGGCTCCGTCGATGCGAGCAGCCTCCAGCAGCGGACTGTTGATCGCGGTCTGGGCTGCCTCGATGGCGCGGGACCGGCCGGATCCGACGCCGATGCCCAGCAGGGCGGTTCCGGCTTCGGTCATCACCGAGCGCACATCGGCAAAGTCGACATTCACCAGGCCAGGGCAGGTGATGATGTCGGTGATTCCCTTCACGCCCATCCGCAGCACGTCATCGGCACTGCGGAACGCCTCCTGAAGGGGGGCACTGCCGATGGCATCGCGCAGTCGGTCGTTGGGGATCACGATCAGAGTGTCCACATGCTCCGCCAGACGGGCGATGCCCTCGTCGGCCTGACGCATGCGACGACGTCCCTCAAACCCGAAGGGCTTGGTCACGATTCCCACCGTCAGTGCACCGCTTTCCTTGGCGACTTCCGCCACGACGGGAGCAGCACCGGTTCCAGTGCCTCCGCCCATGCCTGCAGCGATGAAGACAAGGTCGGAACCCTGCAGAGCCTGCTGCAGGTCGGCGCGAGATTCTTCAGCGGCTTTCTGGCCGATGCTGGGGTTTCCTCCGGCTCCAAGACCTCGCGTCAGGGTCTGCCCCAGCTGGACGCGATGTTCGGATGATGACTGCAGCAGGGCCTGAGCGTCGGTGTTCAGAACCCTGTAGGCGACCCCCTCAAGGTCGCTCTGGATCATGCGGTTCACCGCATTGCTGCCTCCGCCGCCAACGCCGATCACCTCGATTCGGGCGGACTGAGAGGGAAGGATTCCTGCTGAGTCAGGAGAAGGGGACATCTGACCGCTCACCATCTCCATCGTCGACGTCGAACCGCTGAACTGCGTGTGCATTATGTCCCTGCGAGCGAGAATCGCTTAATTCAAATCACACTCGTTGTGGTTTCAGCACTGTGTAACAGGCGCTCAGGGGTTAACCATTGCTGGTTTTGAATTCGGTCGCAGCTGAAGTTCAGGTTTGGAAGGGTCGGAAAGATCAATGCCGCTGCTGGCTTGTCCGCGCAGGTTCGCAGGAAGACTGCTGGAGAGCAGCGCGATCGTGACGAGCTGCTGATTCAGCAAGCGTTCGTTCGAGCCCAGCCTCACCAGGCCGAGAGTTTCGGTGCGAAGGCTGAGATCTCCATCGGGAGCGATCTGGATCACCTGCAGCGGGCTGCCTAACTGATCACGCTGTTCCAGCACCCTTGCAACCATCCTGCGACGACTGGGAATCCAGCCCTCCACAACCACCGCACTGCTGGGTGCTTCGCCCTGGCGAGCAACAGTGAGCGGCATCCAGTGCCCTGCAACATCAACCATTCCCTGCTCCATGCCGCGGGATCCCATCCGGCTCGCAGCGGCAATCGGGCGTCGATCCTTCAGCCTGACCTCGAGGCTGGGCGGTACCAGTCGGCGCTGCACGGAGACCGACTCCACAGGAAGTTCGGCCAGCAGCCGCCGCTCAAGACGACCTGGCTCGAGGGTGATCAGGGGCCGTGGGAAACGCAGCCCAGCAGCCTTGACCACGGCATCGCTGCCAAGCCGATCACTGCCTCTGACCCTGAGCTGTTGCTGCGAGCGCAGGCTCCAGCCGCTGGTGAGCAACACCCAGATCAGCCCTGTGGAGACTCCACCGAATAACAGTGTTCGCCAGGTCTGGATCAGACGTTCTCTGCGTCGCTCCTCGCGAAGCCGCCTTCGGCGCTCGACCCCCGGAGGCAGCGGTCCGCTGCTGCTGCGATCTCTTCTCCCGGCCTTTGAGCGGGCCATCACAGGTCGCAACGTGCCTTGGCCATCAACTGTTCCATCCAGCGACGGGCACGCTCCGCGTCAGAAAAGGGCACATCCATCTGACGGCCTTCGCCGATCAGCCTCAGGCGGCAGCGCCCCTGGGATTCATGGGCCAGCGGTGTGTCACCCGATGAGAGCGACATCAACTCCACCAGTTCGAGCGTCTTGATCACGAAGCGGCCCTCATCCTTGAAGCTTCCGGCATGAAAACTGCTCCAGCAGAGTTCACCGTTCTTCAGCCTGGCCGCACCGCAGCCGTCGAGTTTGGCCAGTTCGGATGAATCGCTCCAGAGCCGGAAGAGGTTCTGACGTCGTCTCTCCAGCCAGCCCAGGGACGCCAGCAGAACAAACGCCAGCAGCAGCGGGAACCAGAGCAGACCGTGCATCATCTCGGCAGCAGCGGAGTCGGACTGCTCATTCTTGCGCCGTCGCCACCAGCTCGGCCACCAGCTGTGGCAAAGGAATACCTGAAGCCCCCCAGAGGGTTGGGTACATGCTTTGGGAGGTGAAACCGGGCAGGGTGTTGATTTCGTTCAACCAGATCCGGTCAGCCGACTCGTCGTAAAACACATCCACACGCGATTGCCCGAAGGCATGAACGGCGCGACAGGCCTCGATCGCCATCGCCTGAATCCGCTCGCTGACGTCGCCGGGCAGCGGTGCCGGAATCAGCGTTTGGCTGCGCCCTTCGGTGTATTTGGTCTCGTAGTCGTACCAGTCGGCATCAAATCTCACTTCACCCACCACGGATGCTTTCAGGTGCCGACGGCCCAGCACGGCACATTCGAGCTCGCGGGCCATCACGCCTTGTTCCACCACCAGTCTTGAGTCGAGCTCTGCTGCCAGTTTCAGTCCTGCCAGCAGTTCCTCCCTGGTGCGCGCCTTGCTGATACCCACTGATGAGCCGAGGTTGGCGGGCTTCACGAAACAGGGGTAGCCGAGCTCAGCTTCCAGTCTCTGGAGCAATGGCTCGAGGCGTCGGGGATCGTCGAGGTCTGCCTTGTCTACTGCGATGTAGGGAACCTGGGAGATGCCTGCAGCGGCAAAGGCTGCTTTCATCGCCAGTTTGTCCATGCCCACGGCGGATCCGAGCACACCCGATCCCACGAAGGGTTTCTGCATCAGCGTGAACAGCCCCTGCACCGTGCCGTCCTCTCCGTTCGGTCCGTGCAGAACCGGATACCAAACATCAATCTGATCCGGATCAACCGGCAGCTGCCGCAGACCTCTGGCCGGCAGGGGTTGGGGCAGCTGGTCATCAGCCAGAGCTGCCATCGTCTGCAGCACACTCCGGGCGATGGTTTCAGGCCACCAGCGTCCCTCACGGTCGATGTAGAGAGGCACCACGTGGAAGCTCTGCCGATTGCCGGGGTCGCTCAGCGCCTTGATCACCGTTGCCGCCGAACGGATCGAGACGTCGTGCTCCCCGGAATCACCTCCGAACACCACGCCAACGCGCACAGGGGGAGTCGGCATGGGCGAATGAACTGGAAAAAGGTCTGCGCCGCAAAGGTATCAGTCGTGCGCGGGAGTGCCACTGAGAGAGAAGGAGCGCACTGCATCGATGCGCACCTGAACCAGATCGCCTGGCCCGTAACTGCGGCCATCAGAGCCCCGCGCGCTGAAGAAGGTCAGCCGGTTGGTGCGCGTGCGTCCCATCAGCTGCGATGGGTCCTTGGGATTGATCCCCTCGGCCAGAACCTCCTCAATTCGGCCTGCATAGCGGGCGTTGCGCTCCTTGGCGCAGCGCTCCACCAGTGCATTGATCTCGCGGAGGCGTTCCACCTTCACATCCTCCGGAAGCTGATTGCCCCAGTTCGCTGCAGGAGTGTTCGGTCTCGGTGAGTACGCCGCCGTGTTCACCTGATCGAAACCGATCTCCTCGATCAGCTTCAGGGTGCGCCTGTACTGGGCGTCGGTTTCACCGGGGAAGGCAACGATCACATCGGCGCTGAGTGAGGCGTCTGGCATGCGTTCTCGGATGTGGTCAATGATGCGGCGGTAGCGCTCGATCGTGTATCCCCGTGCCATGGCCTGAAGCACGTCGTTGTCTCCGCTTTGGAAGGGAATATGGAAGTGTTCGCAGAGCTTGGACAGATCGGCGCAGGCATCGATGAGACGCTTCGTGAAGTAACGGGGATGGCTGGTGGCGAAACGGATCCGTTCAATGCCGTCCACGTCGTGAACGTGTTGCAGCAGATCGGTGAGGGTGTTTTTGCGTCGCCCTTCGGCGGTGATGCCGGGCAGATCGCGTCCATAGGCATCGATGTTCTGCCCCAGCAGGGTGATTTCCTTGTACCCCTGTGCTGCCAAACCTTCCATCTCCAGCTTGATTGCATCCGGCAGACGCGACTGCTCCTTGCCGCGCACGGATGGCACTACGCAGTATGTGCAGCGTTCATTGCAGCCATAGATCACGTTCACCCAGCCGCAGATACTGCTATCGCGGCGGGCGGTTGTGATGTCCTCAAGGATGTGGTGCTCTTCAGTCGCCACCACCTGCTGACCACTGTCAACCTGCTGCAGCAGGGTTTCCAGCCGGTTTGCGTGCTGCGGGCCCATCACCAGATCCAGCTCGGGCACGCGCCGCAGCAGTGATTCGCCTTCTTGTTGAGCGACGCAGCCTGCCACGACAAGTTTGAGGTGGGGATTGGTGCGTTTCCGTCGTGCCTGGCGACCGAGGTAGCTGTAGACCTTCTGTTCAGCGTTGTCGCGAATTGTGCAGGTGTTGTAGAGGACGAGATCAGCGTCCAGTTCTGCCGTGGCCTCCTGGTAACCCATCGATTCCAGGATTCCTGCCATTCGTTCCGAATCGGCCTTGTTCATCTGACAGCCGAAGGTGGTGATCCAGTAACTGCCCCGCTCGAGGCCAGGAACATGAGCGGTGGAGGGAGAGGCGGTGACGGTCAAGGCGGGGGGCCGTCCGATGGACCGGCGGCGATGGAACCTTTCTTCAGTGTGGTTCACCAAGCTCCTATGTCAGCTTGAAGTTCGGTGCGCACGTTGCATGGGCTGGACTCTGCGTCGGTTTACGCTCACCAAGGCGGTTCCACTGGCCATCAGCCGCGGCACCACGTCGGCCGTTGAACACCTTGAGTTGTGCCTCGACCATGACGGGATCACCGGTCGGGGTGAAACAGGTGGCCTGAGCACGGGACACCGCGCTTATGAACTACCTGGGATTGAGGCGGAACTCAAGGCTGTGTTGCCTGCTCTCAATCAGCTCGACCCTGCCGATCGAAGCGTTGTTGATGCGCTGCTGAAGCCGCTTTCCCCTCCTGCCCGTTGTGCTGTTGATCTGGCGCTCTGGGATTGGTGGGGACAGTGTTTGCAGCAACCGATCTGGCGTCTGTTCTCCCTGAGCGGTGGCAGAGGCGTTGCCACCAGCGTCACGTTGGGTCTTGGCTCTGTGGAGGCTGTGCAGCAGCGGCTCAATCGCTGGTGGGATCTGCTGCCGGCAACCCGCATCAAGCTCAAGCTCGGCAGCCCCGATGGGCTTGACCATGACAGGGCCCTGCTGACGGCCGTGGCATCGATGCTGCAGTCCCGCAAGCAGAACACCGGAGTGGACCATGAGCTTCAGGTTGATGCCAACGGTGGCTGGACGCTGCATCAGGCCAGGTCGATGCAGTCAGATCTCCTAGCTGCCGATGTTGTTCTGCTGGAACAGCCGATTGCGGCCTCCAGCGATCCTCGGGATGATTTGCAGGGCTTCGCCGATCTGCGCGGATACTGCAGCATGCCGCTTGTCGCCGACGAAAGCTGCTGGGACCTGGAGGACCTGCTGCGGTTGGCCCCCTATGTGGATGGGGTCAATCTCAAACTGCTCAAAACCGGCGGTCTGAGCGAAGCCCTGTTGATGGCCAGGGTCGCTGGCCGTCTGGGTCTGGATTTGATGGTGGGCTGCTATTCAGACAGCACACTGCTTAATGGGGCTGCGTGCCAACTGCTGTCACTGATCAGATGGCCTGATCTCGACAGCCATCTCAATCTGATTGATGATCCCTTTGCTGGATTGCCTCTTGAAGAGGACAGATTGTCTCCCCCGCCGGCTGCGGGTCTGGGCATCAGCCGCACATCGCTCGAAGACTCAAGACCGTGATCTTGGCGCTTCAAAACAAGGACTATTCAGACAGGTTTGTTGGTGTTCTGTTCCGCAAGCTCGCGCAGATATCTGCGTCTCTGGGGGGACTCGTAGCCAGTGATCTGATAGGCCTTGGCAGGTTTGCCAGACCTTCTCCACTCCCTGTGGGGAGTGATGTCTCTTCGATTCATTTGGGTTCGATTTATCGGATTTCGCGCAGTGGTCCCTTCTGGGCTCTTTGGCGTTTTGTGATTATTACATGATTTTCAGAATCGTGCATTGAACGCTGTTCACTGCACTCTGAGATGGAGCCCTGATTTGATGTGACGCCGCAGATGGACTGCAATCGAAAGCGATCTGTTGCGTCACGCTCAGGAGAGTGATGCCCCTGCGGTGTCAACTTTCAATGAGGTTTTGATCGCTGCTTGATTGCGTTCGGAAGAACGTCTGGTCAGGAGCAAAGATCCTGATCGAGTCGATGCTGAATCAATTCACGTTTTCGCATCATTCATTGCACGCAGAGTGATGACTGATTTTGAACCTTGTTCAGAAGCCTGCGAAATGAAGTAGAGCCTCCAGTGCGGCCAGGCCGAGTAGAAATGTCGCGCCTAGAAAACCAGCCTCTTTCAGTCCTTTAGACACGTGCAGTACCTCCAGATCCAAGCAGGCTTCTGAAGTGAACCTTAGTCAGGATTGATGTAAATACTGCCTCGTAACACAAAAGTATTTTTTGCCTGTGAATAACAAATTTGGTTTGACAATGGCCAGCGTTATCGCGTCGAGAAATCGGCTTTCTGGGCTGCTGATGATCACAAGCATCGTGTTTTTCGTTGATTTAATGATTTTTGTTGCGGGATTATGTAGTGCTTGCGATTGACAATCGTTGTCTTCTGGATGTCGATGGATGTTCCGGCGTCTCTCCTTGCTCTGCCTTTCTGCGTGAAGGTTCGCGAGCGTTGCTAGATCCATGATCAGGGGCGGCTGATGCAGCGCCCGGTCACTCGCGGGGGCCCGATCGCTTGAGTCTCGAATCCATCACCCAGTGCCCTGAAGGTTTTGCCGAACTGCCGCTGGTTCTGATGCAGCACGGGGGGTTGGCGTCTCTCACCGGGAAGACCGGACTGGCAATGCTGCGTCATCGGTCGGGGCCGATTGTGGCGGTGATCGATCCTGACAATGCCGGCCAGCGACTGGATCTGATCACAGGGATTTCCAGGCAGGTGCCTGTGGTGCGAAATCTTGACGAAGCCCTCGCCCATGGACCAAAGGTGGCCGTGGTCGGCCTGGCTCCCTCAGGTGGTGTGCTGCCCGATCCGCTGCGGGTGGATGTGCTGGCGGCGCTCAAGGCCGGTCTGTCTCTCGCCAGCGGTCTGCACACCTATCTGAACGAGGATGCGGAGCTGCAAGCTGCGCTCCAGCCCGGATGCTGGATCTGGGATCTGCGCCGTGAGCCGTCAGGACTTGGCGTCGGACAGGCCCGCGCCGCAACGCTGGCCTGTCGGCGGATCCTGACTGTGGGCACGGACATGGCTGTCGGCAAGATGAGCGCCTGTCTGGCTGTGCATGAGGCAGCAGGCCATGCCGGGGTTCCTTCGGCATTTGTGGGAACCGGTCAGGCGGGAATCCTGATCAGTGGCCA
This sequence comes from Synechococcus sp. MIT S9503, assembly GCF_047304175.1. Lineage (GTDB taxonomy): Bacteria > Cyanobacteriota > Cyanobacteriia > PCC-6307 > Cyanobiaceae > Synechococcus_C. Next base: position 133,862 of record NZ_CP138955.1, read on the forward strand.
GGGCGTTCCCCTGGATGCGGTCAGGGTTGATTTCGCGGCCGGCGCTGTGGAAGCGGCGGTGCTGTCGGCGGCACGGACGCTGCCTCCGACTGGGCTGGTGCTCGTGGAAGGCCAGGGTTCGCTCTGCCATCCCGGCTCCACCGCCACCCTGCCCTTGCTGAGAGGAAGTCAGCCGACAGCGATGATGATGGTGCACCGCGCCCTGCAGACGACCATTGAGCGTCTGCCGGCAGTCCCTTTGCCACCGCTCGAGGAGCTCATTGAGCTCTGCGAATCACTCGCTGCGATCGGCCGTCCTGGAGGTGGCTCCCCTGCTCCCAGGGTGCGTGCACTGGCGCTGAACACAGCCCGGCTTGATGAACCAGCCGCGGCACAGATCGTCGAAGAGTTCAGCGACCGCATGGGTCTTGTGTGCAGGGATCCGATTCGCCACGGAGCCGATGAGCTTCTGCAGGCCTTGATGACCTCCTGAGAGGATCCCGCTGGTGAGAGTGAAAGGGCGAGCGAGGGGATTCGAACCCCCGAATAGCGGCGCCACAAGCCGCTGCCTTAACCACTTGGCGACGCCCGCCGCGTCGGTAAGAATCTATCAATTCGTCCTGCAGTCCCAACCGCATGATTTCGCCTCGTCGGCGCTGGCCTTCAGCAACAACGGCTGCGGCTGCGTTGGTGCTGGCAGGGAGTGGGGCGGCGCTGTACGTGACCAATCCCAGCAGGGAGGACTATCAGGTTTTTGCCGGGGAAACCCTGGTCAAGCTGGCCACCAGGGAGATCTGCGAGCGTCAGGTCCTGCCGATGGTGCTGCAGCTCTGGATCAATGACTGTCCACGTCTGATCGCGGAACAGGAGCAGGCACTGGCCCTGATGGCAGACCAGTTCAGCCGTCGCTGGAATCTCGGTTTGGCCAGCGTGTATGTGACCAGTGTTGGTGGTCAGAATCTGCTGCCAGCACTGCGTCTGCCGCGCTACTCGGTCACCACCCTGGGAATTGCCGGTCAGTTTCTTGTGCTCAATGTCCGTTCGGATGCCGGCAAGCTCGAATGAGCACACCAGGCGGGTTGTTGTCATCAGGTGAGCTGAGGACACGTTGTCCTCGCTCTCTGCTGGATATGGGTTCCGATCCGCTGCCGGAGGCGGCTGTTGATGGGTTGATTCCCGTGGTGCTCACCTGGTCAGATAGCAGGATCACATCCTTGAAACCCGCCTCTGAGGCAACCGGATTGGTCTTGCCGCGACTGGTGGAACCCCATGCCCATTTCGACAAGGCGTTCTCCTGGTCTGAGCACCCCAATCTTCAGGGCACCTATGAGCAGGCCCTCGCAGCCAACTTCAGGGAGCATGAGACCCGCACAGCGTTAAAGGTTCAGCAGCGTGGAGAGCGCTGTTTGCAACTGGCCTGGAAACACGGTCTGCGAGCTGTGCGCAGTCACATCGACAGCCTCGGACCTGGCGCGAACTTCAGCTGGGAGGTGCTCTCCGATCTGCGCAACCACTGGCGTGAACGCATCGAGCTGCAGCTGGTCGCTCTGGTTCCGATTGAGCACTGGTCCACGGCCGAGGGGGAGCACCTGGCGGCCTCGGTGGCCAAGGTGAATGGACTGATTGGCGGTGTTCTGGCACCTCCCTGCAGAGGTCGGGCCACGCGCCGTGCTCTGCGTCGTCTGCTCGAGCTTGCAGATCGACACGGCTGCCCTGTCGATCTGCATATTGATGAAGCAGCCTCCCAACCTGCAGAGGGCGTGCGCCAGCTGTTGCGTGTGCTTGAGACCATGACTGTCTCGGTGACTGTCACCTGCAGCCATGCCAGCAGCCTGTCGCTGCTGTCAGCCGGTGCACTGCAGCGGCTGGGAACCCGCATGGCCCGCCAGAACCTGCAGGTGGTGGCCTTACCGCTCACCAATGGCTGGTTGCTCGGTCATCGCGACAACGAAACCCCTTTGTGCAGGCCGCTGGCGCCGATCCGTCAGCTGCAACGCGCGGGTATTCCTGTGGCTGTCGGTGGTGACAACGTTCAGGACCCCTGGTATCCAGGCGGACAGCTTGATCCCCTGGCACTGATGGCCATGAGTCTGCCGCTGGCTCAGCTCGCCCCCTGGGATGACCACGGTCTGAGGCCCTTCGCAACTGATGCGACGGGTCTGATGGGTCTGGAGTGGGACGGACGGCTGCGTGCGGGCGCACCAGCGGACCTGATTCATCTGCCCGCTGGGGGCTGGCCTGAGTTGTTGTCGATGGCATCCCGACGTCGGGTTCTTGCCGCTGGACATTGGGTGCAGGATTGGGCGTAACGCCCTGAAGACCAATCCATGCTTCCCGATGCCCTGCGAACCGAGCTGGCGGCAGTCCCCGATCTCAGGTTGTTGACGCAGCCGGATGACCTGGAGCGGTTTTCCCGTGATGCCTATGACTACTCGCCGGTGCTTCAGCAGCGATTGGCTCAATGCCGAGCTGAGCTGGTGGTCAGGCCGGAGACCGTTGATGCCGTTGTTCGCGTGGCGGCAGGCTGCCGGCAGCATGGCGTGCCTCTGACACTGCGCGGTTCAGGCACGGGGAATTACGGCCAGTCCGTTCCGCTGGAGTCGGGTGTGGTGATGTTGATGAGCCAGCTGCGGGCAGTGCGCTCGATTGATCAGAGCAGCGGTGTTGTCACGGTCGAGTGCGGATGTCTGATGAAGGATCTGAACCGGGAGCTTGCCAGGGTTGGACGGCAGCTGCGTCTGATGCCGAGCACCTGGCGCAGCGCCACGATCGGTGGATTCATCGCCGGCGGTTCCGGAGGGATCGGCTCGGTGCGCTGGGGGTTTCTGCGCGATCCAGGGCACCTGCTCGGACTGGAGGTGGTGACCATGGAACAGCAGCCGCGGGTTCTGCAGCTTGAGGCCGGAGATGCCGAAGCACTGAATCATGCCTATGGCACCAACGGCATCATCACGGCGTTGCGGCTGGCCACGGCAACAAGTGTCGACTGGCAGGAGCTGGTGGTGGACTGTCCTGACTGGCGCACAGCTGTTGATCTGGCGCGGCGTTGCACGTCCGCGGCCATTGATCTGCATCTCTGCACTGTTCTGGAGGCGGCCGTGGTGGAGCTGTTGCCGAAGTGGGATCTGCCCCAGCGACGCTCAGACCGTTTGCTGCTGTCGGTGGCCCCTGATGCGGTGAGCACGGTTCAGCGGCTGGCGTCGGCTGTTGGTGCCGAGATGACCCATCTCGGAGCGGAGGCCGACCGCCATGGCAGTGGTCTGCGTGAGCTGAGCTGGAATCACACGACTCTGCATCTGCGCCAGCGAGACCCCGCGTGGACCTACCTGCAGATGCTGCTTCCTCAACCGGAGATCAACTGTCTGGAGACGCTCAAGCAGACCTGGGGAGATGATCTGCTCTGGCATCTGGAGGGTGTGCGCCAGCAGGGGGTTCAGCGGCTCGCATCACTTCCCCTGGTGCGCTGGCGCGGAGCTGAAGCACTTGAGCAATTGATGCAGCACTGTCGTGATCTCGGTGCACTGATCTTCAACCCCCATGTGCTCACCGTTGAAGGGGGTGGGCTCGGTGTGGTGGATGGGGATCAGGTCGCCACCAAGCACCGTTATGACCCTGCCGGACTGCTCAATCCAGGAAAACTCGGGGGCTTCAGCAACTGAGGCTGTCGCGGGTGGCGACACCCGTGGTGGAATTGACTCCTTCCGCAACCTGGCAGAGCCGGCGTTGATCATCACGATCCAGCAGCGCATCGCTGAAGTCGGCGCCTTCCACATCGGCTCCGGCAAAGCTGCTGCCGGCGGCGATCACACCGATCAGCAGGGCATCGCGCAGGTCTGTGCGCGTGAAGTCAGCTCGGTCCATCAGTGCATCGCTGAGATCAGCTCCATGGAAATCAGCCTCGGCGAAGGCACCTTGCGTGAAGATGGCTCCATGCAGGTTGGCGCCGCTGAAATCAGCGCCACGTCCCACCGCACCGGCGAATGAGGTGTTGGTCAGCTGTTGGTCGTGAAAATCACCATCGCTCTGATTGGTGAGCGTGTAGTCCACCCTTTCCTGAAACAGCGCCTTGTCCTGCAGGCCCACTCCAGCAGAGGTGTCGAGGGCCATGACTGTTGGCGGCGCCAGCAAGGTCAGCACCAGGGCCAGTGCGGCAAGCAGCTTCAGCAGCGATCTCATGGTGGGAGTGCATGGCGTTGCATTCACTCTGCCTCCAATGTGCCGTTTTCAAGCAGATGGCCGATCAGATAAAGCGATCCTGCGACCACCGGAGCGGCTTCGGGCCAGCCCTGAGCGAGCAGTTGATCGAGGGCAGTGCCTGTGGTGTCGGCCGATTTCAGCTGCTGCGCCTGCAGCGGCAGCGCCTGTCTGAGTTGCTCGACATTCCAGCTGCGGTGTCCGGGCACCGGCACGATCCAGGCCACATCCTGAGCTCTGAGCAGCTGCTGAAGCATCTCCGGCGCCTGTTTCTGGGCCTGGATCGCCACAATCCAGATCTGCCGTTTCTCTGCGGATGGCCAGCTGAGGCGTTCACGAGCCAGCTCGATGGCGGCAGGGGGGTTGTGGGCTCCATCCACTCGCAGCCTCTGCCCGCGCCAGCGCATCCACTGCAAGCGACCTGGCCAGTGTGCCGAAGCAAAGCCCTGGCGAATGGCCTGATCCGAGATCACTGCATGGCTTGAGCGCATCCATTGCAGGGCAGCTTCGGCCACGGCTGCGTTGCGTTTCTGCAGATTGCCAGGCAGGCCCAGGCTCCAGCTTGCATCAAGTGGGTCAACCCACTGCATGCTGCCGTGCACCTCGCTCACCCGTCGTTCGAGCACAGCCGTGACTTCAGGCTTTTGGGTCGCACTGATCACGTGGGCACCTTCACCGATAGCCGCTGCTTTTTCCGCAGCAATCGCTTCAAGACTGTCGCCGAGATGCTCGCGATGGTCCATGCCGATCGACGCCACAGCAATCAGGGGGCGCTTGCCATGGGCTGTTGTGGCGTCGAGGCGTCCTCCCAGCCCAGCCTCCAGAACAAGCCAGTGAGGTTGATGGGCTTCAAAGTGAATCAACGCACAGCAGATGATCTGCTCGAACGGTGTGAGGCCGCATCGTTCAACGACCGGCTGCAACTGCTCCAGTGTGTGCCGCAGGCCGGCGAGACTGATCAGCTGATCGTTCACCCGGATGCGCTCACACCAGCTCACCAGATGGGGCGAGGTGGTCAGACCCGAGCGCAGCCCAGCTGCCATCAGTCCATGGTGGATCAGGCAGGCGATCGACCCCTTGCCGTTGGTGCCCACGATCTGAACGGCGGGGATCGAGCTGGCCGGTTGATGCAGCTGATCGAGCGCCAACCTCATTCGGTCAAGTGACAGATCCATGCCTCGCACGTCAAAGCCCGGCAGCAGATCACTCAGTTCGTGCGGGGGATGACCCTGTCGCTTCACTCAGGTCACGCGATTCAGGGCTCTTTCCAGTCGCGTCAGCAGCGCCTGGATTTCTCTGGCACTGATCACCAGAGCAGGCACCATGCGCACCACCTGAGCTCCGGCAGGCACCAGCAGCAGCTGTTCCTCCAGAGCGGCCTTCACCACGTCCACAGCAGTGATGCCGCAGTCGTTCTTGAGAACCAGGCCCTGGAGCAGTCCCCAGCCGCGCGACCCTTCCAGCTGATCCGGGAAGCGTTCCACAAGTCGGTCGAGGCCGTCACGCAGCTGAGCGCCCCTTTCGCGCACATTGCGCAGCAGGTTGCGTTTCTCGATTTCGCTGGCCACCGTCAGGCAGGCCTGACAGGCAAACGGGTTGCCGCCGAAGGTGCTGGCGTGGTCGCCGGGTTCGAAGACATCGGCGTTGTGGCGAACCATCAGGGCACCCACGGCGTGGCCACCGCCCAGGCCCTTGGCCAGGGTGAGGGCATCGGGTCGGACGCCGAGCTGTTCATATCCCCAGAGCGTGCCGGTTCTGCCCATTCCCACCTGCACCTCGTCAAAGATCAGCAGGATGTTGCGTTGATCGCAGTGCTCGCGAATCGCTTGCATGACCTCGGGATCGCCTGGATTCACGCCTCCTTCACCCTGAAGAGGCTCGATCAGCACCGCGGCCACCTTTGGACCGTTCTGCTCCAGGCGTTCGAGCAGTTGTTCAAAGTCAGCGCGATCGTTGTATCTGAAGAATTCGAATCCCTCCACCATGGGCTCAAATCCCTGGTGGTACCTGGGTTGACCGGTGGCACTCACCGCAGCCAGTGTGCGTCCATGGAAGCTGGCAGCGGCCGTGATGATCACGGGACGTTCGATGCCCCGACGCATGTGGCCGTGCTTCCGCGCCAGCTTGATCGCAGCCTCGTTGGCTTCCGCGCCCGAGTTGCAGAAAAACACACTGTCAGCGCAACTGTTGCTGACCAGCCACTTCGCCAGCGCCTCCTGTTCCGGGATCCGGTAGAGATTGGAAACATGCTGGAGCTTGCGCAGCTGACTGTTGAGAGCCTTGCGCATGGCTCTGTTGCTGTGCCCCAGGGTGCAGGTGGCGATGCCGGCGACAGCATCCAGATGGCGACGACTCTTGTCATCCCAGACCCAGCAACCCTTGCCGCGCAGAAGGGAGAGCGCGAATCGGTTGTAGGTGCCCATCACCGCGTTGGACGAGGGCACTGGTGTGGGCTCCACCATGGATCGATCAGGGATGGTTCCCAGAGGGAATCAAAGACGTCGTCATTGTCTCGCAAGGTCCTGCCCATTTGGCAGTTGTGGGCTTAACCCTGTCGAAGACCTTGAGGATCAATAGGAGCGGTCGGACTTGAACCGACAAACCCGAAGGCGGCGCATTTTGAGTGCGCTGCGTCTACCAATTCCGCCACGCTCCCATGCCTTGAACTTTAGGCGATACGCCGTAGACGAAGGTCTCAGAGACCGTGAGTTCAGGGACTGTGACGTTCCAGCTTCGCTCCGCTGGCCGTGAGTTTGGCTTCGATTCCGGCGTAGCCACGATCGAGATGGTTCAGGCCGCTCACCTGAGTTCTTCCCTGTGCCACCAGGCCTGCAAGAACCATGGCGGCCGAGGCGCGCAAGTCGGTGCCATTCACCGGGGCTCCGCTGAGAGACGGAACGCCTTCGACCACAGCGGCATTTCCCTGAACACGGATGGCCGCACCCATGCGCTGCAGCTCCGCCACGTGTTGCATGCGGTTTTCGTAGATCTTTTCGGTGATCACGCTGGTTCCCTGAGCTGTCGCCAGCAGGGCCATGAAAGGTGCCTGCAGGTCGGTGGGGAATCCAGGAAAAGGCTGGGTGGTGATGTCGATGCCAGTGATGGTGCCTGGGGTGATGACGATGCCATCACCATCGATCTCAAGCTTGCAGCCACAGTCGCGAAGTTTCTGGAGCACGGAACTGAGGTGATCGGGAACCACCGGGGCCACACGCAGGGTTGAGCGGGTGATTGCGGCAGCCAGCAGGAATGTTCCCGCTTCGATCCTGTCGGGAATCACCTGGTAGTCGCAGCCGTGAAGTTGCCCCACTCCTTCGATGGTGATGGAGGGGCCTCCTGCTCCACTGATGCGCGCTCCCATGGCATTCAGCAGGTTCGCCAGGTCCTGAACTTCAGGCTCTTGCGCCGCGTTTTCAATCACGCTGGTGCCCTCCGCCAGGGTTGCAGCCATCAGGATTGTTTCCGTGGCGCCAACGCTGGGGCAGTCAAGAACAATCTGAGCGCCTTTGAGGCGATTGCTTTCCCCTGGAACCGTGGCGGTGACTACACCATGTTCAACGGTCACCACTGCGCCAAGTGCCTTGAGACCGCGGATGTGTTCCACAACGGGACGTGCGCCGATACGGCATCCGCCCGGCAGAGGAACCTTGGCATGCCCCATTCGGGCCAGGATTGAACCGATGGCGAAGAAGCTGGCCCGCAGGCCGTTGACCAGCTCATAGGGCGGTTCCGCACTGGTGAGATCGGAAGCCTGGAGGTGGATGGTTTCGCTGCCGCGCCGAACCTTCACACCCATGGAGACAAGGATTTTCTCCATGCCATCGATGTCGGTCAGAGGAGGAACATTGCTGAGAGAGAGCGTGTCTTCCGTCAGCAGAGATGCCGTCATCAAAACGAGTGCCGAGTTCTTTGCACCACTGACGCGCAGTTCCCCGTTCAGCCTGTTCCCGCCCTGGATCTCAAGATGTGGTTTGAGAACGTCTTGAGACGCGGTCGCCGCGGCTGTCATCCCTGTTATTTCCTGCCGAATGCTTATCTTGACGAGAATGTCTGAGACCGTCTAGACGGCCGGCCCCCAAACTGTCTTGGCGAATCTTGCGACGCCTGAATGCCGATGTCGTATGTTTCACGGGTCGCTCTGCGACCCACGCCAGCGGATGTGGCGGAATTGGTAGACGCGCTAGTTTCAGGTACTAGTGGCAGCAATGTCGTGGGAGTTCAAGTCTCCCCATCCGCATTAATCTCCAAGGAGAGACAGGAATCTCGCCACTTCTAATTTGGAGTTTGGTTGATGCCTGCTGAATCCCAGATGTAAGTTAAAAGCGGTCGGCCATTGGCCATATAAGGGTGTTATTAATGCTTCGTTGATTTTTATTCTAGTTGTTTAGTGTTCAATATTCTCATTTTTGTGTTCTGAAATAAAGAAAAAGATGAGTTTGTCCTTGATGCTTGCTGTAGCTGCGATCTCGCTGAGTCTCTGTAGCAGTCGCTACAGCCTTCATTGATTGCACAATCGGGATCAGCCTGCTGAAAATTGCACGATCGGGATCATTTCAAGGAAACCTGCTTTCGCCTGAACGCAGGTCTGGTGCGACTTGCCACTGTTGTTGAAAGCGGCAGACGCAATCGGGAACGAAGTTGCTGCTCTGACTGCGATGTGGTTTGAGTTCAACGCAGTGCATCGGCACTATCTTGATGGGACAAGGCTCCAACGGCTGCCCATGATTGTTCTGAAGATCTCAAATTCCTCGGAGGTTGTGGCGTCCAAGGTCGGCAAATTCCTGGAAGCTCTTACTCCGGACAAAGTCGATCAGGCTGCTGTCGAGGATCAGGTCATCAAGAAGTTGGTGGAGAACCTCTCTGCTGAGGGCATCAAGGGTGAAATTGCCTCTGTGAACGGAGTTGATATCGAAGGGGCCGAGCTCATCCTTCACGATGGACTGAAAGTGCGTAAGCACAACAGCTTCTGAAGTGAGTCAGGTTTCCGGAAGCGGTGCCGATCTGATCACCAGTCGCCGCAATCCTCTGGTTCGGCGTCTTCGCTCTCTGTCCACCTCGTCAGGGCGACTGCAGGATGGCCACATCCTGCTGGAAGGAACGCATCAACTCCAAGAGTTGTTGTCGTTGCCCAAGCGGTTCGCTGAGCCGGTCAAGGTGATCGCCACGCCAGGCTGGCTCAACGCCAATTTGGATCTGATAGATCGGATTGACGGTGTCATTGATCTGCAGCTGATGGGCGATGAAGCCCTCAGAGCAGCTCTGTCCACGGTCAACCCCTGCGGAGTCGCCTGTCTCTGGCCGATCAACGCGCTGCCCAATTCAGCCAAGACTCCGACGTTTGTGCTGGCGCTTGATCGCGTTCAGGATCCCGGCAATGTGGGCACATTGCTGCGCACGGCGCTGGCGGCCGATGTGGATGAGGTCTGGCTTGCCGCCGGAGCTGACCCGCTCGCACCGAAAGTGGTGCGTTCAGCGGCTGGAGCATTGTTGCGTCTGCCGCTGCAACGCTTTGGTCCCACGGATGACGTCGGCATTGAGCAGCTGGCCGAGAAACTCCATCTGGCTCGTGCACAAGGGCTTCAGGTGGTTGCAACGCTCGTGCCCGATTCGGCTGCCGGGATGGCGGTGATTCCCTACTGGGAGCTGGACTGGTGCCTGCCCACCGTGCTGTTGCTTGGGAATGAGGCCTCGGGTCTGCATCCCTCACTGCAGGCCTGTTGCAGTCATGGGGTCACCCTTCCTCACAGCGCTCTGATCGAGTCTCTGAATGTCGCCTCGGCAGCCGTTCCTCTCCTTTTGGAGCGCCGACGGGCGACAATGACGGCCTTGATGCAGCAGCCCGGGTGAGCGACGTCAGTTTCGACTTCGATGTGATCGTGATCGGTGCCGGTTATGGCGGATTCGATGCGGCCAAACACGCTGCAGATCACGGACTGAAGGTGGCAATCATCGAGTCCCGAGACATGGGCGGCACCTGCGTCAATCGAGGTTGTGTTCCCTCCAAGGCATTGCTGGCAGCATCCGGCCGGGTGCGTGAGCTGGCCGATGCTCAGCATCTCTCCAGCTTCGGCATTCATGCCGCTCCTGTGCGTTTCGAGCGCCAGAAGATCGCTGATCATGCCAATGAACTGGTGGCCACGATCCGCAGCAACCTCACCAAGACGCTTGAGCGGGCCGGGGTCACGATCATCCGCGGTCAGGGGCGTCTGGACGGGGCCCAGAGGGTCGGCGTCCGTGAGACCAGCGGTGTCGACAGAACCATGACAGCCCGTGATGTGATTCTCGCAACCGGCTCGGATCCCTTCGTTCCGCCTGGCATCGAAACGGACGGACGCAGCGTGTTCACCAGCGATGAGGCGGTGAATCTGGAGTGGCTTCCACGCTGGATTGCGATCATCGGCAGCGGCTACATCGGCTTGGAGTTCGCCGACGTCTACACAGCCCTCGGTTGCGAAGTGACCATGATCGAGGCTCTCGACCGGGTGATGCCCACCTTCGATCCGGACATCGCCAAGCTTGCAGCGCGCAAGCTGATCGACAGCCGCGATATCGATGCCCGTTCAGGTGTTCTGGCCAAGTCGATCAAGCCGGGAGCTCCCGCTCAGATCGAGCTGGTCGACATGCAGACCCGCGAGCCCGTTGAGACTCTTGAAGTGGATGCAGTGCTTGTGGCGACCGGCAGGGTGCCCAGCAGCAAAGGGCTCAATCTGGAGGCACTGGGTGTTGAAACCAACCGGGGGTTTGTTCCCATTGATGACGGCATGCGTGTGCTTGCCGGTGGTCAACCGGTGCCCCACCTCTGGGCTGTCGGCGATGTGACCGGCAAGCTGATGCTGGCCCATACCGCCGCCGCTCAGGGCACGGTGGCTGTCGACAACATTCTCGGCCACAGTCGCGAGATCGATTACCGCAGTATTCCTGCAGCCACATTCACCCATCCAGAAATCAGCTCCGTGGGGCTGAGTGAAGCCGATGCCAAGCAGCAGTCAGTTGATCAGGGTTTCGAGCTGGGTGTGGTGCGCAGTTACTTCAAGGCCAACTCCAAGGCGCTGGCCGAACTGGAGAGTGACGGCCTGATGAAGCTGCTCTTCAACAAGATCACCGGTGAGGTTCTCGGTGCCCATATTTACGGGCTTCATGCTGCCGATCTGATTCAGGAGGTCTCCAACGCGGTGGCCCGTCGACAGAGTGTGCGCCAGCTGGCCACCGAAGTGCATACCCACCCCACCCTCAGCGAAGTGGTTGAAGTGGCTTACAAGCAGGCCGCCTCCTCCCTCACCGCCGCTGCCTGATCCCACCCCGCAATTTCTGTCATGGAGATCCGTCGTCGTCCACCCAACCCCAAGGTTCAGGTGGCCCATCTCGAATATGCAATTCCTCACAAGGAGAGTGAGCCACGCAACATTCTGGAGAAGATCGTCTGGGAGAAGGACCGGGAAATCGAGATTGCGCGTCAGCGCATGCCGCTCGCTCAGCTGAAAGCACGTGTTGCCGAACTTCCCGGCTCAAGAGACTTTCTGGCGGCATTGCGCTCAGCTCCGGTTCTTCCGGCCGTGATCGCCGAGGTGAAAAAGGCCAGCCCCAGCAAAGGCGTGATCCGTGAAGACTTTGATCCCGTTGCGATCGCCCGCTCTTACGTGGCTGGTGGTGCCAGCTGCCTGTCCATCCTGACGGACAAGACATTCTTTCAAGGTGGCTTCGATGTGCTTGTCGCCGTGCGTGAAGCAGTGGATGTTCCCCTGCTCTGCAAGGACTTCATCCTCAGCCCGCATCAGCTGTATCAGGCTCGTGCCGCCGGAGCAGATGCAGCACTGTTGATCGCGGGCATTCTCTCGGATCAGGATCTCTCCTATCTGCAGAAAGTGGCTGCTGCAATCGGACTCACCGTGTTGGTGGAAGTGCATGATTCGCAGGAAATGGAGCGCGTTCTCGCTCTTGGGGGGTTTCCACTGATCGGTGTTAACAACAGGGATCTCACCAGTTTTGAGACCGATCTCGCCACAACTGAGCAGCTGTCTGAACGATTCAATGACCGCCTGCAATCACAGGGCTCGCTGCTGGTGAGTGAGTCGGGTCTGTTCGCACGCGCCGATCTCGATCGTGTGCAAACGGCAGGTGCTTCCGCGGTGTTGGTGGGAGAAGCCCTGATGCGTCAGCAGAACGTTGAGCAGGGTCTGCGCGAGCTGATTTCTGGCTGATTTATTTCGCCGGCTGATTCACTGACGGCCGTCTGATCTCACGCCTGTCGATGGAATCACAGCCGTCACTACGCCGATCACGCACTCCAACGGCACCTGGCCGAAATGTCGGCTGTCTGTGCTCGCTAAAGGGTTGTCGCCCCTGAGGTCGAGCAACTGACCCTGCGATCGCCAAACACGCTTTGTGATCACCAAGGCGGCGTCATCGGGATGACGACACACCACCACACTCCCGTCCTCGGGGGCGGAGGCTGCCTGCGGCAGAGGCTTCACGATCAGCCGCTGCTGGGGCAGAAGCGAGGGCAGCATGGAGTCTCCCTCCACCTGAAACAGTTTCCTTCTTCCCATAAAAAAGAGCAGCAGGTCTCTGAAACCTGCTGCTCGAAGTGGAGAGTTCACAACGACTCAGCCAATGGTGGGGTGTTCAGGAGGCCGTCACCCATGCATCGTTGCGGCCCTTGGATTGCCAGAACATGCCGTGAACCTTCTCAACGGCGGCCATGAGCTCCTCGGCTTTTCCCTGATCGATGTTGACCTTGCAGGCACTGCAGAGTTTGGCTGCTTTCCAGAAAGTGTCGTGCAGATCAGGGAATGCGGCGAGGTGATCGGGCTTGAAGTAATCCGTCCAGAGGATCATCAGCTCCTTCTTCGCTTTGGTGACTTCCTCTTCCTTGATCGCGACATAGCGCGAGAACGTGTTGTTGTAAGCAGCAAGGGCTGCTGCATCGCCTGCGGCCGGTGCCTCGATGGCCTTCAGCTTCTTGGTCATGGAGAGAACAGCTTCCGCTGCAACACGAGCTGAAGCCGGGTCATAGACCCCACAAGGACCGTCGCAGTGGGCTTGTGCTGCTTCAGCAGGTAGTGCGCGAAAAATGGCTGTGAGTGCCGAGCGGAACATGTGGGTTGGTGGTCAACTGCCGTTCAGACAGCCTAACTGGGACTCATGACTTGATGTCGAGCAGCTCCACCTCGAAAATCAGCGTCGCGTTCGGTGGGATGACACCGCCGGCGCCGCGGCTGCCGTAGCCGAGCTCAGGTGGGATTACAAGTTTGCGCTTGCCGCCAACCTTCATGCCCTGAACGCCTTCATCCCATCCTTTGATCACTTGCCCGCGTCCGAGCGGGAATGTGAAGGGCTTGCCTCGGTCGTAGCTGGCATCGAACTGTTTGCCGTTTTCCAGCGTGCCTCGGTAATGAACTTCAACGGTCTGTCCGGCGACCGCTTCAGCGCCGCTGCCCACTTCCAGTTCAGTGATGCGTAGGCCGCTTGGCATTGTCAGAGTTTTGTCAGCGCTCATGGGGCCTCCGAGTGCGGAGGCGTCGGCTTTGCTGGAGTCGGGTGCCATGGCGAAAAGTGTTGGGTTGGTCTCATCGGGATCCAGCTCCATCGGGCTGGAGGTGGTCGTCATACCAGCGGTCTTGACGATTGCAGGCCTTGCCGCCGGTGCTGCGGCGATCACGGTGGATGGAGCCACGATCTGACTCACAAGAGCCACGATCAGGCATGCAACGCACACTGCGGTACTAATCAGGATGTCGCGCACTTGGGATCTGTTCATTGAGCTCGATTCTGGCAGGCTCATTCCTGTCGTTCACGCTGACGCAGCTGTTGCTCAAGCCGGTCGATCCGGCCTCGCAGTTCATCAAGTTCCTTCTGACTGGCGAGACCGAGGTCCTGGAGCAGATTGTCGCGGTTCCGTTCCAGATTGCGTCCCATCTGTTGCTCGAGTTCTGGCGTTTCTCCGCGCAGAGCCTTCAGAACGTCGTCCACAAGTGCAGAAGCATGACTTGCATCGAGCCGTCCACTGCTCACCCATTCCTGGGTCACATAACGGAGACGGTCGGCCACCAGGGTGGTGGTGCCGAGACCACGGAGCAGCAGCTGCTGGAGGGGGTTGGCGGTCTCCATCGAGAATCGCGATTCAGTCTGATTTCAGGATGACGGCAACCACCAGCGCTGACCATGGGCAATGACCGATCCCTGCCAGTGCTCAGAGGGCTGAGTGGAGGTGTTCTGGCAGGACTCGGACTCTGCCTCTCTGGCCCCTGGTGGATGGTTCCAGCTCTCGCGATGCTCTGGTCGGTTGTGCGATCACCACTGGCCGCGGCGCTTTGGGCCGCTGTGGCGGTCGCCATCAGCCACCGTTGGTTGATCGCTCTGCATCCCCTCACATGGCTTGGTGTGCCGGCACCCCTCAGTCTTCCCATCGCTCTGCTGGTCTGGTTGGCCTGCGCCATGGCAGCAGCCCTGCTGGTGTTGGGCTGGAGTTTGCTGGCGCGCTGGTTGCCGGGACGTTGCGGCATTCGGCAGGCCCTGGTGCTGTCTCTCATCTGGGCTCTGAGTGAAACCCTGCTGGCCAGGGGGCCGCTCTTCTGGATCGGAGTGGGTGGCAGTGTGCTTCCAGGGGACCGCTGGTTTGCGGGCCTGGCCTGCTGGTTCGGTGCCGCAGGTCTGGCAACCATTCAGTTGCTGCTTGGCTGGTGGCTCTGGCAGCTTTGGGTTGCGCTTCGTGTGGAAGGAGAGCAGCGCTGGCGGCTTCTGCGCTGGGGTGTTCTTGCCCTTGTTGTGACCCATGGCCTGGGTGCGCTGGCTCTGGCTGGAACGAGCGACCGCAACATCGATGGCACTGAGCCGGCTGTGTCCGTGGCCCTCTGGCAGCCGGCGATTCCCACCCGTGAAAAGTTCAGTGAGCGGCGGCAGGCGGAGCTGCCTCTGCGCTTGCGTCAGGCCATGGATCGTTCCCAGCAGAAGGGTGCCGAGCTGCTGATCGCTCCGGAAGGCACGCTTCCTCTCAAATTCAAGGATGCAGAGAGCGGAGGATTACCCCTGATCAGCGGTGGATTCCGCTGGGTCGACGGCCAGCAGCGCAGTTCTCTACTGCTGTTGGAGCCAGGGATCGCAGGCACCTCAGGCAGCATCGACAAGCACCGTCTCGTGCCGCTGGGTGAATGGATGCCTTCGTTCCCCGCACTGGCCGGATTGTCAGCGGTTGGTGGCCTGCACCCTGGTGAGGCCTCCAGGCTGTGGCGCTGGGGCGGGGCGCCTGCTGCCGTGGCCATCTGCTACGAGATCAGCAATGGAACCGCCCTGGCCCGGGCGGTTTCGGATGGTGCGCAGTGGATCCTGGCTGCTGCCAATCTCGATCCCTATCCACGCTTGCTGCAGAGGCAGTTTCTGGCTCTCGCACAACTGCGCAGTCTGGAAACCGCAAGGCCACTCCTGTCGGTCGCCAACACCGGCCCCACAGCTCAGATCGCAGACAGCGGTGTTGTTCAAGCTGAGTTGCCCGCCATGCGTTCCGGGTTGCTGCAGACGCGGTTGGAGCCTTTGCGCTTCAGCACGCCCTATGTGGTCTGGCGCGAGTGGCCGCTTTGGCTGCTGCTGACGGCGCTCACTGTTCTGATCGGAGCGAGGCCTGGATCAGGCCTCCTCCCAGCACGGACTCGCCCTCGTAAAACACCGCCGCCTGGCCAGGAGTGATGGAGAACTGCGGCTCATCGAAGCTCAGCCGGCAGCGGTGCGGGCGTTGTGCAGCGTTGTCGGCTTCTGTGGCTTCGATGCTGGTGAGATGGGCCATCACCGGCGCACTGCGGTAACGCACCTGCACCTCCACCCTGCGACTGCAGCCTGGATCAGGGGGCGCAATGGCCACCCAGTTGATGGCTCCCACCTCACAGCGACTGCGCCCTGCCTCGGCCCGGGGGGCCACCACCACGCGGTTCATCGCCGCATCCAGCCGCACAACATGCAGCGGTTCGCTCCAGGCCACACCGAGACCTCTGCGCTGGCCGATCGTGAAATGCTCGATCCCGTCGTGATTGCCAACGATGGTGCCGTCCTGGAGGACGATTTCTCCCTGACGCGGCGGCAGATAGGCATCCAGGAATGCGCGCATCGAGCCGTGATGATCGGCCAGACAGAGATCCTGACTTTCCGGCTTTTCCGCTGTGCGCAGGCCATGGCGTCCCGCCTCCTGTCGCGTATCGGGTTTGGTGAGTTCTCCCAGCGGAAACACCACGCGGGAGAGCACATCCTGGTTGAGGTCGTAAAGGAAGTAGCTCTGGTCCTTGCGGGTGTCCAGGCCGCGCAGAAGCTTCCAGCGCCCGGTTTCCTCATCCAGGCGGATGCGTGCGTAATGCCCTGTGGCAACTCGGTCGAGACCCCGTTCCTGCCGCGCCCAGTCGAGCATCGGACCGAATTTCACCGACCGGTTGCAGCGTGAACAGGGAAGCGGCGTGATTCCAGCCTGATAGCCCTCGATCAAGCCCTCCACAATCTCGCGGGCAAAGTTGTCGCGGGAATCAACCACGTGATGGGGAACGCCGAGCTGCTCACAGATTCCTGCTGCGTCCACCAGTCCTTCAGAGCAGCAGGCGCCTTTGCCGCTCATCAGCCAGAGCGTCAGTCCCTCCACTTCCCAGCCGGCTTCCACCAACAGTGCAGCGGTCAGAGAGCTGTCCACACCACCGGAGAGTCCGACCGCCACGCGGTGCTCACCGGGCCACGTCTGCAGCCGCTCCAGGGCCTGGGCACCGGCTGAAGTGGCGGCAATGCTGGGCGTCGCTGCCGACATGATTGGCGAGCGTGAAAGGGATTCTCTTTCCATAGTGAGGTGCCATGGGTCCCGGTAGTGCTCTGGCCACCCGCTGATGCCGATCATCTTCTGGTCTCCTCCGATCAGATGCTGGCCCTTGAGCGCGAATGGCTGGCCAGCGGTCTGCCGGTTGCGTCTCTGATGGAAACGGTCGGCCAGCGCATGGCTGACTGGTTTCTGGATCGCGAGGAGTTGCTGAGCTCCGGGGTGGTGGTGCTGGTGGGACCCGGTCACAACGGCGGTGATGGACTGGTGGTTGCCCGCAAGTTGCTCGAGGCGAACGTGGATGTGCGGGTCTGGGCGCCCATGCCACTGCGTCAGGCCCTCACCCAGGAGCACTGGCGCCATCTGATCTGGCTGGGTGCTTCCGTCTTGCCGTCCTCCCCAGATCCTGCGGGGAGGGATCTCTGGATTGAGGCGTTGTTCGGTCTGGGTCAGACGCGTCCTCTGCCCGCGGACCTTGCCGATCTGTTCAGCCGCAGACAACGTGACTCTCCGGGGCGTCTGGTCAGCCTGGATGTTCCTGCAGGACTCGATTCCGATACCGGTTGCCCGATGCAGGGAGGCGCCGCGTTCGCGGCTCACACTCTCTGTGTGGGACTGATCAAGTGCGGACTTGTGCAGGATGCCGCCCTGGCCCATGTCGGCAGCCTGCAACGAATCGATCCGGCAGTGCCTTTGTCGCTGACGCAGTCGTTGTCATCCCCTGCGAAGTTGCGCGTGCTGGCCGATGACATTGTGTCTCTGCCATCCCCTGCTGAAGCGGCTGGGGCGACGAAATACCAGCGCGGGCGACTGTTGCTGGTCGCCGGCAGTGATCGTTACCGCGGAGCTGCCCACCTTGTGGTGCGCGGTGCCCTGGCCAGCGGTGCCGGCAGTGTTGAGGCCTGTCTTCCGGAGACGGTGGCGGAGTCGCTCTGGCAGCAGGCACCGGAGGTGGTTGTGGGAGCGGGACTTTCGTGTGATGGCCACGGTGCTCTGCTCTGGGGAGAGGCTCTTGCTGGTCGTGATCTGGCCCGCCTCGATGCCGTTCTTGTCGGCCCCGGTCTTGGAATGGTGAAGGGGTGCTGGCAGCAGTGGGCCGATCCTCTGCTTGCGTTTCCTGGTCTGCTGGTGCTCGATGCTGATGGCCTCAATCAGCTTGCATTTGCCGAGGAAGGCTGGCGCTGGTTGTTGAATCGCTCAGGCCCCACCTGGATCACTCCTCATCACGGAGAATTTGAACGCCTGTTCCCCGAGTGCCAGCAGAGGTCTCCTCTGGAGATGGCCGCGGCCGCAGCGGATCGTTGTGGGGCTGTGGTGTTGCTCAAAGGCGCCCACACAGTGATCGCTTCCCCTTCAGGAGATGTGATGCAGCTGACAGACACGGATCCTGCCGTGGCACGAACGGGGCTCGGTGATCTTTTGGCGGGTCACTGTGCCGGCTGGGGAGCCCGCTGTCTGGCGGCGACGCATAAGGCCGGTTTCGAAGATCTCACAGCCTCCGCTTATCTGCATGCCTCGGCCGCGAGGCAATGCATTCGGGGAAGTGACGCAACAGCGATTTCCGAACAATTAGCGAGTCTCACGCGTTTCGTGTTGCGAACTTGATCTGAAGTGCGATTGGATCCAATTTTTCTACATTTTTTACACGATTCGTCGGGTTTGTGTCGTTTTCCACGCATGAATCTGAAGGGTTGCTGAAAACACATCGTTGTTCGTGAAATCCATAGGACAGTCACCTCACGATTTAATTCATCCCCATGGTCTCAGCGGCAGCAGGGATTTCAGAAACCCAAAAGCGACGAAGTACTGATCCGATCAGTTGGTATCTGGCCACGATCGGCAGGATTCCTCTGCTCACTCCTGCTGAGGAGATCGAGTTGGGTAATCAGGTTCAGCAGATGATGCAACTCACTGAGGATGGAACGATTCCTTCCGACAGTGAATCGTTTTCAAGCAAACAGAAGCGAGTTATTCGCGTTGGCCTCAGGGCCAAGCAGCGCATGATGAAAGCCAATCTGCGCCTGGTTGTGAGTGTTGCCAAGAAATATCAGGGTAAAGGTCTCGAACTGCTTGATTTGATTCAGGAGGGTTCTCTTGGCCTTGAGCGCGCTGTTGAGAAATTCGACCCCACCAGGGGTTACAAATTCTCCACCTACGCTTTCTGGTGGATCCGTCAGAGCATGACCCGGGCCATTGCCTGTCAGTCGCGCACCATCCGCTTGCCTGTGCACCTGAGTGAGCGCCTCACCACGATTCGCAAGGTGAGCCTTGATCTGGCCCATAAGCTCGGTGCCATGCCCAGTCGCCTCGAGATCGCCGAAGCGATGGACATGCCTGTGGAAGAGCTTGATTCACTGCTCAGGCAGGCGCTGACCACCAGCAGCCTCGATGCCCCGGTGAACGGAGAGGAAGGGCGCAGTTTTCTCGGGGACCTGATTGCTGATTCATCGCTTGGAGAGCCCCTCGACAAGGTGGAGCAGCGCATCCATCACGAGCAGCTGGGGCGCTGGATGAGCCATCTCAGTGACCAGGAGCAGCACGTGCTCACATTGCGTTTCGGTCTGAATGGGCATGAGCGGCACACACTTGCTGAAATCGGCCGGCTTCTTGAGGTCTCGCGTGAGCGTGTGCGTCAGGTGGAGTTGAAGGCTTTGCGCAAGCTGCGCAACCTGACCCGTCGTGTTGCTCCCAGCTTCTGATGCCCGAGAGCCAGACAACCCTGTGAAGCGTTGAAGCCACCTCTCGTCTATCACGAGGTTTACAGCGCTCCGCTACCCAGTAGCCATCGTTTTCCAATGGCGAAGTTCCGCCAGCTCGATCGCTGTCTCAGAGAGACAGGGCTGGCCAGTGATGTTCAGATGCATCGCCCGCTTCCGGTGCCTCGGCGTTTGCTTGAACTGGTGCATGACCGCTCATATCACGAAGCGTTTGCCAGGGATCGTCTGGATCGCCAGGCGCAGCGACGCATTGGACTTCCGGTCACCACACCCCTGGTGCAGCGCACCTTTCTCGCCGTCGGCGGTTCGCTGCTGACGGCGAGATTGGCTTTGAAGCATGGTCTGGCCTGTCATCTGGCTGGAGGAACGCACCATGCATTCCCCGGATACGGCAGTGGTTTCTGCATCTTCAATGATCTGGCGATCTGCGCCCGCGTCCTGCTGGAGCAGGAGGGTCTCCAGCAGATCCTGGTGGTCGACCTTGATGTCCACCAGGGCGACGCCACCGCACTGATTTTCCAGAACGAACCGCGCGTGTTTACGTTTTCGGCCCACGCCGCCTCGAATTTCCCAGCGCGAAAGCAGACCAGCGATCTTGATCTGCCCATCCGCGATGGGGTGGAGGATCAGGACTATCTCGCCTTGATCGGCGATCATCTACCTGATCTGCTCGACCGGCTGAAGCCGCAGATGGTGCTCTACAACGCAGGTGTTGATCCTCATCGGGATGATCGACTGGGGCGCCTGGCCCTGACGGACGTCGGTCTTCTGCAGAGGGATCATCTGGTGCTGGATGCCTGCCTGCGCCGCAGCATTCCAGTGGCCACCGTGATCGGAGGTGGATATGACGCCATGAAGCCACTGGTGAAGCGGCATGCGCTCGTGTTCAGGGCTGCAGCTGATCAGTCCAGGCTGCACGGACTCTGACCGCCAGTGGCTGAGTCGATCAGTCTTCAGCCCAGATGTATCGGGTCAGTTCAGAGCCGTCCGGTTCCGGAGCACTGAGGGCGAATTCGACACAGTCCTGCACGATCCCATCGATCTCCTTCTCGATCGCTCGCAGGTCTTCGCTGCTGGTCAGGCCTGCGCCGACCAGGTCGCGTTCAAGCGCTTTGAGTGGGTCACGCTGGGCCCAGAACTGTTTTTCCTCTTCCGCGCGCAGCTCATCGGGGTCAGCCAGCGAATGACCGCGGAAGCGGTAGGTGAGACACTCCAGCACGGTTGGCCCCTCACCGGCACGTGCACGTTCCACCGCCCTTTGGGCCGCGGCCCGCACAGCCAGCACATCCATCCCGTCGACCTCTTCACCGGCCATGCCGAAGGCGCCCGCTTTGCGCCAGATCTCCGGGTCGCTGGTGGCGCGGTCATGGGCCATTCCGATGGCCCACTTGTTGTTCTCCACCACAAAAATGATCGGCAGCTTCCAGAGCTGCGCCATGTTCAGGCATTCAAAGAACTGGCCGTTGTTGCAGGTTCCGTCTCCGAAGAACGCCGCCGTGACGGCATTGCTGCTGGCATCACCCAGGGCATCCCGCTTGTAGCGGCTGGTGAATGCGGCGCCCAGCGCCACTGGAATCCCTTCTCCGATAAAGGCATACCCGCCGAGCAGATGGTGTTCCCTGGAGAACAGGTGCATGGATCCGCCGCGCCCCTTGCTGCAGCCTGTCTCCTTGCCGAACAGCTCACTCATCACTTCGCGGGCTGGAACGCCTGCGCTGAGGGCGTGGACGTGATCGCGGTAGGTGCTGCAAAACCAGTCGTGCTGACGCTTCATGGCACCGATCACACCGGTGCTCACAGCCTCCTGGCCGTTGTAGAGGTGAACGAAACCGAACATTTTGCCGCGGTAATACATTTCCGCGCACTTGTCCTCGAAGCGGCGTCCGAGGGTCATGTCCCGGAACAGCTCAAGTCCGGTCTCCCTGTCCACCGTTGCCCTCTGGGCTGTCACCAGGGTCGAGAGCCGTTCGGCATGGGCTCCGAGAAGCGATTGTCCATCGGAGGACGAGGCGCTGCGTGTCTCCGCGCCGATTGCGATGTCCTGACCCATGGCACCACCTGTTTGACCTCCGACTTTAAGGGTCCATGGCGGAACAATGGGCAAAATCCCAGACACTGCCTACAGTCTGCAGCCAATAGCTGCAATGCTGGTGGACCTTCCCATCGACCATTTCCGTCTGCTGGGGGTTAGTCCGACGGCGGAACCCGAAACGGTGCTGCGCACCCTTCAGCTGCGTCTGGATCGCTGTCCGGATCAGGGTTTCACCCATGAATCGCTCAACCAGAGGGCTGAGCTGCTGCGGTTGTCAGCCGATCTGCTCACTGATGCCGAGCGCCGGGGCCAGTACGAAGCCACGTTGCTGGAGCTCAGCAGGGAGCATCCCGGTGAAACCGCTGGACTGGAGCTGTCCTCCAATCTGGAGGTCGCCGGTCTGATGCTCCTGTGGGAAGCACATGCACCCCATGAAGCCTTCCAGATGGCCCGTCAGGCCCTGCAGCCGCCTCAGGCACCTGCTCTGGGCAGCGGCAGGGAATCGGATCTGGCACTGCTGGCGGCGCTAGCGGCGCGCGATGCAGCTGCTCAGGACCAGGAACAGCGCCGTTACGAGTCAGCAGCCAACCTGCTGCAGGAAGGCATGCAGCTGCTTCAGCGGATGGGCAAGCTGCCCGAGCAGAGGCAGATGCTCGAAGCGGACATCTCCCGACTTCTCCCTTTTCGCATCCTGGATCTGCTGAGCCGCGATCTGGCTGAACAGTCGGCGCGACGTGAGGGTCTGGTGATGCTGGAAAGTTTCATCAGCGATCGAGGTGGACTGGAGGGAAGCGCCCTTGAGGGTCGCGAGACGCCTGATCTGCCAGCTGGCATGGATCAGGGGGCATTTGAGCTGTTTTTCCAGCAGATCCGTCGTTTCCTCACGGTGCAGGAGCAGGTTGATCTCTACAGACGTCTGCAGGCGGCCGGTTCAGCGGATGCCTCATTCCTGGCCGTGATGGCGCTTGCGGCAGCAGGCTTCTCCCAGCGCAAGCCCGAGCGGGTCCAGGACGCCCGAACCCGCCTTGAGGCACTGACGCTCGAAGGTCTCGACACAGAGCCTTTGCTGGGATGTCTGGATCTGCTTCTCGGCGATGTGGATCGCGCTGAGCGCCGTTTCGCAACCAGTCCTGACCCGGCGCTCAAATCGTGGCTGACGGCTCATCCCGGTGACGTTCTGGCGTCGCTCTGCGACTACTGCCGCGCCTGGCTCGGTCGGGATGTGCTGCCTGGCTATCGGGATGTGGACTCAGAAGCCATCGATCTGGAGGCCTGGTTCGCCGATCGTGATGTGCAGGCCTACGTGGAGAGGCTGGAACGTCAGGAACAAACCAGGGATTGGTCTCTGGATGGTCTGTCTCCACTGAAGGTTGACCCCGATGGAACCCTGCCTTTGCCTCTGCCGGATTCCGATGCTCCAGCTGATCCATCAGGCGACCTATGCGGTGACTCCTTTTCGGATGCAGAGACTCCTCCAGAGGGAGGCTTTGCATGGCCTTCACTGCCGCGTCCAAGCCTTCCCTCGATGCCTCAGCTGCAATGGCCGGATCTTTCGCAGACCCATCGTTCGACATGGATCGGATCGGGAGTGATTGTTGCGGCGGTGCTGGTGATTGGAGCCTTCAGCGTCGTTGGACTTCGCCGCGAGGCGAGGCAGCCCCAGCTGGCGGGTGAGACTTCGCTGGATGCACCGGTGGATCAGATGGCCACGGATGCAGATCCCGTCGTGTCCGCCCAAGAGGTCAAGCCAGTCCCCATGGACAGTCCTGAACCGGAGTCTGTGTCTCAGCCAGATCCTCAGGGCGATCCCGTGCTGCGTGCTGATCAGCCCTCCGACGCCCAGTTGGAGGCGCTGCTGCAGGCCTGGCTTGATCGCAAAGCCATCGTGCTGCGTGGTGACGGCACTGCCGATGAGCGCCTGAAGCCCATTGCCCGGGTGGGGCTGATCAATCAGGTGCGGCGGCAGCGATCCATCGATCAGTCGAAGGGCCTGACCCAGAACGTGGAGGCGTCCATCGACTTCATGCGTGTCATCAGTCGCACGCCTCAGCGCATTGAGCTACGAGCTGATGTGGATTACCGCGATGAAACGGTGAATGCTGTCGGAGCGGTGGTGGATCGCACCTCCCCGAGATCGTTGAAGGTCACTTACATCCTCGGCAAGGATGCCGATGGCTGGCGCCTGCAGGCCTTCTCACCTGTGTGATCTGGCGGTCCGTGTGTCGGCCAGGAAGAGTTCGCCCCAGGCCCCTGCCACTTTTACGATCAGGGAACTGAAACAGATGTCTGGCCGATGTTCGATGAGCTTTCAGCCCGTTTTGAAGACGCGGTCAAGGGTCTGAGAGGCCAGGATCAGATCAGCGAAACCAATGTTGAGGGCGCCCTCAAGGATGTGCGCCGCGCTCTGCTCGAGGCCGACGTGAGCCTGCCGGTGGTCAAGGATTTCGTGGCTGAGGTTCGCGAGAAGGCTGTCGGAGCCGAGGTGGTGCGCGGCGTCAGCCCTGATCAGAAGTTCATTCAGGTGGTGCACGATCAGCTGGTTGAGGTGATGGGCGGCGATAACGCCCCCCTCGCCAAAGCTGCTGAGGCTCCAACAGTGGTGTTGATGGCCGGTCTCCAGGGTGCCGGCAAGACCACGGCAACGGCCAAGCTCGGACTTCATCTCAAGGACCAGGGCAGACGGGCTCTGATGGTGGGAGCAGACGTCTATCGCCCGGCTGCCATCGAGCAGCTCAAGACGCTCGGAGGCCAGATCGGGGTTGAGGTGTTCAGTCTCGGTGCAGACGCCAAGCCGGAGGACATCGCCGCGGCGGGTCTCGCCAAGGCCAAGCAGGAGGGCTTCGACACTCTGCTGGTCGACACCGCCGGACGCCTCCAGATCGACACCGAAATGATGGAGGAGATGGTGCGGATCCGCACCGTCGTTCAGCCTGATGAGGTGCTGCTGGTCGTCGATTCGATGATCGGCCAGGAAGCGGCTGATCTCACCCGAGCGTTCCACGACCAGGTGGGCATCACCGGAGCGGTGCTGACCAAGCTCGATGGTGATTCCCGTGGTGGAGCCGCTCTCTCGATCCGCAAGGTGAGCGGTCAGCCGATCAAGTTCATCGGCACCGGAGAGAAAGTGGAGGCTCTGCAGCCTTTCCATCCCGAGCGGATGGCGAGCCGCATCCTTGGCATGGGGGATGTTCTCACCCTCGTGGAGAAAGCCCAGAAGGAGGTTGAGCTCGCCGATGTGGAGCAGATGCAGAAGAAGCTTCAGGAAGCCACGTTCGACTTCTCGGATTTCGTGAAGCAGATGCGCCTGATCAAGCGCATGGGTTCGCTGGGTGGATTGATGAAGATGATCCCCGGGATGAACAAGATCGACGACGGCATGCTCAAGCAGGGCGAGCAGCAGCTGAAGAAGATCGAGGCGATGATCGGTTCCATGACCCAGCAGGAGAGGGAAAATCCCGACCTGCTTGCGGGTGAACCCTCCCGCCGTCGTCGCATTGCGCGGGGCAGTGGCCATCAGCCGGCCGATGTGGACAAAGTGCTGGCTGATTTTCAGAAGATGCGTGGCTTCATGCAGCAGATGTCACAGGGCCAGATGCCGGGCATGGGAGG
The DNA here is from genome assembly GCF_047304175.1 of Synechococcus sp. MIT S9503. Taxonomy (GTDB): domain Bacteria; phylum Cyanobacteriota; class Cyanobacteriia; order PCC-6307; family Cyanobiaceae; genus Synechococcus_C. The sequence goes on from NZ_CP138955.1 coordinate 159,171, forward strand.
AATGCCAGGCATGGGTGGATTCCCCGGTATGGGTGGAGGGATGCCCGGGATGCCCGGGATGCCAGGTGGCATGCCGGCCGGTCGCGGTGGTGGAACGCCCCGTCGACAGCGTCCGGCCAAGAAGAAGAAGGGCTTCGGGGATCTCTGACCGCCGGCAGGTTAAATTGGTTGTTTGGCGCGACTGTTCAGCTGCGCCGAACTGTTCCAACTCACAGCCAGCGCCACGATGATCAAGCTCCGCCTGAAGCGGTTCGGTAAGAAGCGGGAAGCAAGCTTCCGCCTCGTGGCCTGCAACAGCACCTCACGACGTGACGGACGTCCTCTGCAGGAGTTGGGGTACTACAACCCCCGCACCAAGGAGACCCGCCTGGATGCAGAGGCCTTGCGTGCACGTCTGAGTCAGGGAGCCCAGCCCACCGATGTTGTTCGCACATTGCTGGAGAAAGGTGGTCTGATCGAGAAGAAGGTGAGACCCGCTGAGGTTGTCGGCAAGGCCAAGCAGGCTCTCAAGCGTGAGGCTGATGCCAAGCAGGCCGCCAAGGATGCGGCCGAAGCCAAGGCTGCGGCCGAAGAACCCGCGGGAGATGACGCCGCAGGTGCTGAAGGCTGATTGACAGGATGTCCGAAGCCACCTCCCCCGGTCGCTTCGTTTTTGATTTGCCGCATACAGAGGCTGCCCTCGCTCTGGCGGGTGGTCCCTCGTCGCAGACACTTCGACAACTTGAGGCGCTAACGGGCACCACTCTGGTTCTGCGCGGACTTCAGCTGGAGATCAGTGGTCGGCCCAATCAGCTTGAGCGAACGGCAGCCGTTATCGAACTTCTCCGCAAGTTCTGGGAGGAAGGTGAATCCATTTCGCCTGTCGATCTTCAGTCGGCGCTGCAGGCGCTTGACACCGGCCGCAACCGTGAGCATGAAGCCATGGGCCAGCAGGTTCTGGCACGCAATCAGCGTGGCAATCTGTTGCGTCCGCGCACGCTTCGCCAGAAGTCCTACGTGGAGGCCATGGAGCGAAACGATCTCACCTTCGCGCTTGGACCTGCCGGCACCGGTAAAACATTTCTGGCCACAGTTCTCGCTGTTCGCATGCTCACCGAGCGCAAGGTGGAGCGTCTGGTCCTCACCAGGCCAGCGGTGGAGGCAGGGGAGCGGCTGGGATTTCTGCCCGGTGACCTACAGCAGAAGGTGGATCCCTATCTGCGTCCCCTCTATGACGCTCTGCACATGCTGATGGGTCCTGAGAAGACAGCGGCACTGCTGGAAAAGGGCGTGATTGAGGTGGCACCTCTGGCCTATATGCGTGGTCGCACGCTGGCGGAATCCTTTGTGATCCTTGATGAGGCCCAGAACACCACCCCCGCCCAGATGCGCATGGTCCTCACCCGTCTTGGAGAGCGCTCGCGCATGGTCGTCACCGGAGACATCACTCAGGTGGATCTGCCGCCGGGCCAGCTCAGCGGTCTGGTGGAAGCATCGGAGGTGTTGGATGGCGTCGAGGGTGTGGCTGTCTGCCGCCTGACCTCTGCTGACGTGGTCCGGCATCCGCTGGTGCAGCGCGTGGTGGATGCCTATGCACGGCGTGACAAGAGTCATCCCCGCCGGGATGCCAGGCCGATGCGGCGTTCGATGGGGAGATCCGCACCGGGTTGAAAGCCACAACCTGTCTGCAGCTGGCAAGATGTCATCAGTGATCTGGGGCACCATGCCAGCCAGCAGCAATTTCCAAAACGCCATCCGCGAGGCGCAATCCAGCGCACTTGTAGGCCCCAATGTGGTGAATAAGGCACTTCCCTATGTGGGTGGTGGCATGGTTTTGACGTCTTTAGGGGTTCTCGGCGGGCTTTCAATGCAGCCGATGCCTTCGATCGGCCAGGCGGGAAGCCCTCTGTTCTTTCCATTGTTCATTGCTGCATTCGTCGCGGAGATTGTTCTCTTCTTCATGGCCAGTAGCGCGGCCAACAATGCCAACAACAGCAAAGCCCTCCCTCTGTTGGCGGCGTTCAGCCTGCTCACTGGTTTCACGCTCAGTGGAATCGTCGGTCTCGCGTATCAGGTCGCGGGCATGGGCTCGATTGCGACCGCGGTGATCGCAACAGGACTGACCTTCGTGATTGCCTCTGTTGTTGGCAAAAAAATGAGTGACAGCGTCGGCCAGGCGCTGTCCGGTGTGGTCGGACTTGGGCTTATCGGCCTAATCATTGCCATGGTGGTGCAATTCATCGGTGGATTCTTTGCGCCGGAAATGTTCCAGCAAGGAACCTTCGAACTGATGATTGCCGGTTTTGGAACGGTTCTTTTTGTGGGGATGGCTTTCGTCGATTTCTACACGATGCCTCGCACCTATCGGGATGATCAGTATCTGGCCGGTGCCCTGGGGATGTATCTGACCTACATCAACCTGTTCGTATTCATACTGCGGCTTGTGATTGCGCTTCAGGGCGGTGGCCGTCGTGACTGAGTGAATTGAAACTGTTGGAGCTGGAGTCAACTCGACTCAAGTCAAACCCCGGCAGCTGCCGGGGTTTTTTCATGGCGGAGATCTCAGCGTGTGACATTGATCGGACAAGTTTCAGATCCCTGGCTGAATTGAGATCACGGTTGCTGTCATCTCGACATGCAGGCTCACGTTGCGGACGATCATCAAAGGGTTTTCACCATCCTGAGCATTGCGATCACAGCCGCACTTGGTGGTTTCCTGTTCGGCTATGACACCGCAGTGATCAATGGTGCGGTCTCCTCGATCGAAGCCACATTTCAGACCTCCGCGTCCATGCTGGGACTCACGGTGTCGTCAGCTTTGCTGGGATCCGCCGCCGGAGCTCTTGTGGCTGGATGGCTGGCTGATCGTTTCGGGCGACGGCCCAGCATGCTGCTCGCTGCAGTGATGTTCCTCCTCAGCGCTGTCGGATCCGCCCTGGCGCCAAGGCTTGTTGATCTGGTGATCTGGCGCGTGGTGGGCGGTGTGGCTGTGGGGTTCGCCAGCGTGCTCGCACCTGCCTACATCGCCGAGATCTCACCGGCGGCCATGCGCGGACGCACCGGGTCTCTTCAGCAACTGGCGATTGTGCTGGGGATTTTCATCTCACTGCTGTTCAACTACCTGATCGTGCTGGCCACATCGGATCAGGAGCCCACCTCCCTGGTGGGCCCGATGGCGGCCTGGCGGTGGATGTTGATGGCGGAAGTGGTTCCTGCCCTGCTCTATGGCCTGCTGGTGCTGCGCATCCCTGAAAGCCCCCGCTATCTGGTGCGCATCGGACATATGGAACAGGCCAGAGCGGTGATTCGACGCACGATCGGTGAACCCACTCAGGATGTGATCGGTCGTATTCAGGCCAGCCAGGGGAGCAGAGGAAGTGGATCCATCAAGGATCTCTTCAGTCGCAGATCCGGTCTGTTGCCGATCGTGTGGACCGGAGTCTTGCTGGCGACCTTCCAGCAACTGGTCGGTATCAACGTGATCTTCTACTACTCCAGCGAGCTGTGGCAGTCGGTTGGCTTCAGCACCACCGAGAGCCTCAGCGTCACGGTGATCACAGCAGTGACCAACGTTGTGACCACGTTTCTGGCCATCGCCACGATTGACCGACTCGGCCGTCGACCTCTGTTGTTGCTCGGTTCGGTCGTGATGACGGTCAGCCTGGGTCTGATGAGTTGGACGTTCGCGGGTGCCCCGCTCGAGGTTGGCATGCCCGTACTAAGTGGAGCCTCGTCGGTGCTGGCACTTGTTTCCGCCAATGTGTTCGTGTTCGCATTTGGGTTCTCCTGGGGCCCGGTGATGTGGGTACTGCTGGGCGAGATGTTCAATAACCGCATCCGAGCGATGGCACTGGGGTTGTCGGCAACGGTGAACTGGTTGGCGAACTTCCTGATTTCCACCACGTTTCCGATGCTGCTGAAGTCTTCAGGCCCCGCGCTCGCGTATGGGCTTTATGCCACGGCTGCGGCCATCTCCTTTTTCTTCGTGCTCTTCCTTGTAAGGGAGACGCGTGGCAAGGAACTGGAGGAAATGGCCTGAACTGCCGGCAAACCAATAAAAAAACCCCGGAGAAGCTCCGAGGTATCGACATCGGTTGATCCCCATCACCCGGCCGATGGGGTGACAGTAGTCATGGTGCGTCGAAAACTGTCTCAACTTCAGAATGCCCTAATAGTGTTGCAAGCAGTTCCTTCATGGTTCGTCACACCAGATCTGGTGCGAAGCTGTGCTGAGTGTTTCGGGCCTTGTTGCATCGGCTTTCCCGCCGGCAGTCACTCCGCGACCGCCTGCACCGCTTCGCCGATGGCCTGTTTCTGATGTTCGTCGTACCCCCAGCGTTCCAGAAAGGCCAGATCCTCTCCGCGACTGTGATTTGCCGCATCCAGGAGCATCTCCAGTCGGTCCTTGACCCGCTGGGAATCGAGCTGGCGCAGAAGTTCGGAACAACGTTGATTCACCCGTTCTGACCCTGAAGCCTGTTCGTCATCGCCGTTGTTGCGGTGATGAACGGCCATCGCCGCGCTCATGGCCAGATTGCGGGCTGTCAGATCCACAACACCGTCACCCGCTTCACGCAGCTTGATCACCAGAGCATCCGGAAGGCGATCCATCAGGGCGCTGTCTCCGGCAAGGCTCACCACAAAGAAGCCTCTGGCGCCTTCACGGCTGGCCACGAGTTCGCCAACCCGATCAGCCATCACCTCGTCGCTGATTTCCTCTTCGTCCCATTGCTTCAACCAGCCTGCTGCGATCTCCATCGCTTCCTGGAAGCTCGGTTCTCGCTGAGTCATGAACAGGAACAGGCTGACATTCCAAGCCTATGGGCAGGCTGGGGCCTTCAGGCGATGCTGAAGGAATGGATGCAGCCTCAACGTCGTTGCCCGACAGCTACCGCTCAGGCTTTGTCGCTCTGATCGGACGTCCCAATGTGGGTAAGTCGACCCTGGTGAATCAACTGGTTGGTGACAAGGTGGCGATCACGTCCCCGGTGGCGCAGACCACGCGCAACCGATTGCGGGCGATTCTCACCACGCCCGATGCCCAGCTGATTCTGGTGGACACCCCTGGCATTCACAAGCCGCATCACCTGCTGGGCGAACGCCTGGTTCAGAGCGCGCGAGCGGCCATCGGTGAAGTGGACCAGGTGTTGCTGTTGCTCGAGGGCTGCGAACCGCCCGGGCGCGGTGATGCTTTCATCGTCAACCTTCTGCGCCAGCAGCGCCTGCCGGTTCAGGTGGTGTTGAACAAATGGGACCGAGTTCCCGTGGATCGCAAGCCCGAGGCGGATGCCTCCTATCGCGAGCTGCTGGAGGAGACCGACTGGCCTGTGCATCACTGCTCAGCCCTGAACGGTGCCGGTTGCCAAGAGCTGGTGAGTGCCGTGAGTGCCCTGATGCCGGCAGGCCCGCAGCTCTATCCGCCTGAGATGGTGAGTGATCAGCCCGAGAAGCTGCTCATGGCTGAGTTGATTCGTGAGCAGGTGTTGATGCACACCCGTGAAGAAGTTCCCCACAGCGTGGCGGTGAGCATTGACCGGATGGAGGACATGCCCGCAAGGGGAAAAAGCAAGGCACGCACAGCCGTTCTCGCCACTGTGCTGGTGGAGCGCAAGAGCCAGAAAGGCATCCTCATCGGCAAGGGCGGCGCCATGCTCAAAACCATTGGTCAGGGGGCTCGCCTCCAGATGCAGACCTTGATCGAGGGGCCGGTGTATCTCGAGCTGTTTGTGAAGGTGGTTCCGGACTGGCGCAGCAAGCCCCAGCGACTGGCTGAACTCGGCTACGCCGAGGAACGCATCTGATTCAACTGCGCTTCTTCGATTGCGAGTGTTGCCCTGCGAAGATGGTCAGATGGATGAAACCGCCTTCCCGCCAGCTGATCTGGAGGCTTTTCTCACACTGTGTGTGGGGCGTTGGATGAGCCTGCGCAGCCGCTTTGATCTCAAAGGCCCAGAAGATGACTGGCACACCAGCGACCGCGGTGAGGTGACCGTGAGCCTGAAGGATCAGGGACCTGAACGCATTCTGACCGTGCAGCCCGCTGAATCAGCTGCCAGTCAGCTCTGTTTTGCCGGCGATGGGAACCTTGTGGTGGCTGCTGATGGCGTTGAGCGCACCGGTCATTGGCAGCTGCGTGAGGATGCAAGCCTTGAGCTGCTACTGAGTGATGCTGCATCGGCTGCCACGGTGCTGGAGCGCATCTGGTTCATCAAGCCCAACCTGCGTCTGCGCAGCACCACGGCGATCGCGATCGATGGCACCCCTCTTCAGGCGCGCTTCTGCTCCGAGATCCGGCGCGTGTCATCTCCTCAGGTCTGAGCCGTGGCTGCCTATCGCCTGGATGTGATCAGCCTTGCTCCCCAGGCGTTTGCTGCGCTGGGAGAACTGGGGGTGATCGGCCGAGCCTTTGCGGCGGGCAGTGCTGAGCTGTATCTGCACAATCCTCGTGATCATGCCACTGATCGCTACCGCAAGGTTGACGATGAGCCCTATGGCGGTGGGGCGGGCATGGTGCTCAAACCTGAACCGCTGTTTGCTGCCTTCGAGTCGATTCCCGTCAGCTCCAGGCGCAGGGTTCTTCTGATGACACCGCAGGGGCGGCCTCTGGCTCAGGCTGACCTGCAGCGCTGGGCTGATGACCATGACCAGTTGGTACTGCTCTGCGGTCACTACGAGGGGTTTGATGAACGCATTCGCTCACTGGCTGATGAGGAGGTGTCGTTGGGAGATTTTGTGCTCACCGGCGGAGAGTTGCCGGCCATGACGATCATCAACGGTGTGGTTCGCCTGCTGCCGGGCACCGTCGGAACGGCGGCATCGCTGGTGGAGGAAAGCCATAGTGATCTGCTCCTGGAGCATCCGCATTACACACGTCCTGCCGAGTTCCGGGGGATGTCGGTTCCTGATGTTCTGCGCAGCGGCGATCATGGTGCGATCGCCCGATGGCGCCAGCAGCAACGTGAACAGCGCACCGCTGATCGACGCCCCGATCTGCTGGATCGCTGGAACCGGCGCTCCAACGCCGAGAATGAAAGTGATGGCACATACTGACCGCCCGCTCGCATGAATCTCCGCATCGGCAATGGCTACGACACGCACCGGCTGGTGGAGGGCCGTCCACTAATCCTGGGTGGTCAGCTTCTCGAGCACCCGCAGGGCCTGGGTCTTGATGGTCACAGCGATGCTGATGTGCTTGTCCACGCGGTGATGGATGCCTTGCTCGGAGCGTTGTCCCTTGGAGATATCGGCAAGTATTTTCCGCCCACGGACCCTCGCTGGAAGGGTGCCGACAGCATGATGCTGCTCGAGCAGGTCGTGTCGCTGGTGAAGGAGCGCGGTTGGCAGATTGTGAATGTGGATTCCGTGGTGATCGCTGAACGTCCCAAGCTGAAACCGCATATCGAGGCCATGCGCGGGGCTCTCGCCACGCGTATGGGTCTGGACCCTGACCAGGTCGGTGTGAAGGCGACCACCAATGAGCGGCTGGGTCCGGAGGGTCGGGAAGAGGGCATGTCATGCCATGCCGTTGCGTTGCTGACCAGACCATGACCCTGCAGCACCTGCGCAGAGAACTCCTTACCGTTATCAGCCTGTGTCTGGCGGTGCTGATCCTGTTCTCCGCTCATTCCGAAGCAAGCCTGGCTGCCATTTCAGATCCGGATGCTGGCCAGAACGTTGCCGTTGTTGAACAACTGCGGATTCAGGTGCCCAGCAAGGATCGACAGGCCTGGCTGAAGGCGGAACGCAGCAGCTGGGAGCCCTGGCTGAACAAACAGAAAGGCTTCATTGGTCGCGAACTGTTCTGGGATCCTCAGTCGGAAGAGGCCACTGTGCTGATCCGCTGGAGCAGTCGAGAAGCCTGGAAAGCCATTCCCCAGCAGGAGGTGGCGTCAGTTCAGGAGCGTTTCGAGCAACTGGCCCGTGAATCCACCGGTCAGAGGAACGGCAATCCCTTCCCTCTGGTGTTTGAGGGTGAGCTTTTGCCGCTGTGACGCTCCAGGAGTCACGCCTTGATCTGGAGCGCCGCCGCAGGCTTGGCATGGTGGAAGCCGTGTGGGGGCAACACAAGAGTGTTGATCAGATTGTGGCGATTCTGCGCAGCATGCAGTCAGCCGGAGAGTTTGCCCTGGTGACCAGGGTTGATGAGACCAAGGCGTCGGCCGTTCTGGCTCGCTGTCCCGCTGTTCAGCTGCATGAGCAGGCGGGCTGTCTCACCCTGGGCGAGATGCCAGCCATCGCGCAGGCCGCGACGGTTGCGGTGCTGAGCGGAGGCACCAGTGATCGGCGCGTGGCTGAGGAAGCGTCTCTGGCTCTGAGGGTCCACGGGGTCGCCACCGACTGCTTTCTTGATGTGGGCGTTGCCGGTCTGCATCGCCTGTTGGATGTTCTCCCAGAGCTCCGAACGATGTCGGTTCTGATCGCCTGTGCAGGAATGGAGGGAGCTCTGCCCACGGTGCTCGCAGGCATGGTCCCTCAGCCGGTGATCGCTGTGCCGGTGTCAGTGGGCTATGGGGTCAGTGCCGGCGGCCGTGCAGCTCTCGACGGCATGCTGGCCAGCTGTGCACCGGGCCTGAGTGTCGTCAACATCGACAACGGTTACGGCGCAGCCATGGCGGCTCTGCGCATCCTCAAGGCAGCGACCCCTCAGGACTGAGAGGAGTGGGGCTGGCCAGGCAGCAGCGGTTGCACTGGGTCATCAGGATCGATGTCCAGCATCGCTTCCACCCATAAACGCATCGATCGCGGCAGCAGATTCTGTTCGTAGCGCTGCAGTGCCTCTACCAACACGGTGGAATTGACCCAGTGAGGAGATCGAGCGCGCATCGTTTCTGAGCGACTCGTGCACCATGCGTGGGAGTTGCCCACGAAGCAAGAGGGGACGATTCAGGTTCCGGATTGTTATCGGATGCGTGCTCGAAACAGCTGTTGGAAGCCGGTTTCAATCAGAGATGTTGAAGGTTCGGGTAGGCAGTGACCAGCTCATCGGCGCTGAGGACATCGCCGACACCATCCGGTTGCCAGATCACCTCAAGAGCCATCAGATCGCTCGACGCAGTTGAACCCAGAATGCGCAGTGACTCACGCAGCTGTTCTCCATTGTCGGCCTGCTTGAGTTTGACCACCCTGCGACTGGCCACCAGCACTGTGACAACGATGAATTCACTGGTGGCATCAGCATCACCTCGTGAGGTGAGTTCCCCGCCGCCGGATCGCACGCCCCCCACATTCGTGGTCAGTTCCTCACGCAGCTTGCTGCGCTCAGTCATTGAAAGCCTGTTGAACGTGGATTCCGCCGCATTGAACGGCACACTCCCTGATTCCACATTGGCGTAAACCCACAGATCAGGCTGACGCAGCAAAGCAAGGGTGGTGTCCTGCAGCACGCGCTGTAGCCCAGAGGAGCTGTTGGTATCGGCGCTGCCGGCAAGCTTGCGCAGGTCACTCTGCAGATCCTTGGCGCTGGCAAGCAAGCCGATCTGCAGCTGCAGCAGAGACACAGGACCCATGGGAATTTCCCGGGGGCTCTCGTAGCCACCCATCGCCGGACGACCTGCTCCGGTTCCAGCCCCTCTGAAGGCGTTGACGATTACACCGACAAAAGCCATCAGCACCATGAAGCCCAGCAGGCCGCCGCCGCCGAAGCCGAAGAACGGAAGGATGAAGGGGAAGCCGATGCCACCGCCGTAGCCGCGGCTGTAGCCACCACCCATGCCACCACCGCCGCGATAACCACCGGTGCGAGGCATGGTGGGCGCACGGAAACTGCCGCCACCAATGCGTCCACCTCTGGCAGCATCACTGGGAAGAGGGTGGAAAACCAGCAGCCCGATCATGACAACCGGGACCATCAGGCCCGAGAGCCAGCGACGCAGCTGAATCAGTGCGGAACGATTCGGCAGTTGGGCCAAAACGGTTCTAAAAACTGGATTGATCCTAGGAACCCCCGCCAACGATGGTGACGATCTCGAGGCTGTCACCGTCTCTGACCTGCTGCTCAGCCCAGAGGTCGGGGGTAAGAATCAAACCGTTGAATTCCACCACCACCAACCTGGGGTGATGGCCGAGTGCTTCAACCACCTGATCCAGTTGGGTGAGATCTTCTTTCAGGTTGCGCTGTTCGCCGTTCACCGTGAGCTGCATGGCCTGAACCGAATGGATGAATGAAACCAGATCGCGACAACAGCGGAATCACCCCAGTTGATGATGCTCAGCCGAGTTGTGTGAGCAGCTGACGGGCAGCTGCAGCCGGATCGCTAGCTCCCATGATCGCGCTCACCACCGCCACTCGGGATGCCCCTGCTTTTTGAACCTCGGCAATGTTGTTGCCGTTGATGCCGCCGATCGCAAACCAGGGAAGTTTTGCTGAACCGCTGGCTTCCCTTACCCAATCAAGGCCTGCCGCTGTGCGATCAGCCTTTGTGGCGGTGGCATAGACCGCTCCAACACCCAGGTAATCGGCACCGTCTTGCTGAGCCTTGTCGAGTTGGACGAGTTGGTGAGTGCTGCGACCGATCAGTTTTTCGGGTCCTATCAGCTGACGCGCCGCCGCCTGCGGCAGGTCGTCCTGGCCGAGATGCACTCCATCAGCATCCACAAGCAAGGCCAGATCAATCCGGTCGTTGATGATCAGCAGTGCCTGGTGTGCCTGGCACAGTTCGGCCAGTTGTCGTGCTTCCTGCAGTCTCAGTGCATCGGTTCCCAGCTTGCGTCGGTACTGCACCAGTGAGACCCCTGCCTTCAGCGCGAGTTCGACACGGTTCAGCATCTCAGCGCTGCCGTCGCTGCCACAGGGATCCGTGATCAGACACAGCTTTGAACGCTCAAGTTGCTGACGCCTGCTGTTCTGCCCGCAGGCCTCCAGGATGCGCACCTCATGGTCGTAGAGCCCGTAGCGAACGCTGGCAGCCGTCCTTGCTAGGTCGGCATCAACGGTGCGTGCAAACTCCTCGACCACTCTCAAGGCTTCCTGCACTCGGCTGGCATTGGCCTTCAGAACCTGAGTGCTGTCGGTCCTCGTCTGCTGAGAGGGATGGCTGAGTCCGGCAGCGGGATCGGTTGCGGTGGAACGGGCCTGCCGGTAACAGTCGGCATGCAGCTGTCCCAGCTGCTGTCGCCAGTCCTTGAGTGGAATCACCAGATCCTGTCGGTCCAGCCCGAAACGACACCAGTCCTCGATCACCCTCAACCCTTCACGGGCCCTGTCGAGGTTGGCATCGATCAGTCTTGCAACGCGCTTGTCAGTGCAAGGGGCGTCGGGCATCCATTCCATGGCACTGTGGGCAGGATCTCATGTTGGTGCGGCGATGGAGAACGGTGGATCAGAGAGCACGATGCACGTTCTGGTGTGGGGCGTCGTTCTTCTGGGTGGCATCGGCTTCTTCATCGTCTGGGGCCTGACCAATGCCTATCCGGCCATCTCCTGAAGTCGTTCCCTCGCCAGCTTGGCATCACAACTGATCTGGGCACTGAGTTCCTCCAAGCCTGAAAAGCGTTGCTGCCCGCGCAGACGCTGCACAGGTTCGACCCGCAGGATCCTGCCCACCAGTTCACGGCGCGTGTCGAGCAGATGCACCTCCACGGCTGAGGGTGATCCTGGATCCACGGTCGGTTGCGGTCCGAGATTCATCACCGCTGGAAGTGCCTGCGTCTCGTTGTCAACCCAGGCCCGGGCTGCGTAAACCCCCAGCCCAGGCAGGAATTTTCTGCCATCCACCTGCAGATTGGCGGTCGGCCACCCCAGCTGCCGTCCCAGGCCGCGGCCCTGCACCACCTGGCCCTGGAAGCGATAAGGCCGTTGCAGGAGCTCGCTGGCTGTTGCCAGATCACCCTCTGTGAGGGCGTCACGAATGCGGCTGCTGCTCATGCGGCCACCAGGGTCTTCCAGAATCGGCAAAACGCTGACCTCAGCACCTGCAGCTTCAGCAAGGCTGCGCAGCGTGTCGGGGCCACCTTCGCGGCCACGCCCGAAGCGAAAGTTGGCACCGATGGCGATGTGACGGGCCTGCAAGGTGCCGAGCAGAATCTCATTGACGAATTCCGCCGCACTGAGCTGCGCCAGCTGGCGGTCGAAAGGCACCAGCACCAGTTGTCTGATGCCGAGCGGTTCGAGCAGATGCAGTTTTTCGTCGGGCAGATCGAGGCGCAGCCGTGGCTCGCCATGCAGAACTTCGCGCGGGTGCGGCCAGAAGCTCACCACTGTTGGAACTCCGCCTGACGGATTGCGGCAGACGGCCTCGATCACCCGCCGGTGCCCGGCATGCAGCCCATCGAAGCTGCCCAGCGCCAGAGCGGTGGGCATGCGGGCCTCCTCAGGGGAGCAGAGAGGGATCAACGGGCCGTGCACAGTGCAGTGGTTGATGGCAAGTTTGGACGACAGACCTCCACGCCCGCATGGCCGACCGGCTCGATTTCCAGCTGCTGTCCCTCGGCTTGCGGCGTATGGCCTGGATTCGCTTCTGGATTCAGACAGCTCTCGGCGTCGTGGTGGTGGGGGTGCTGATGTTCAACAACATCGGCGGCAGCCTCTCGCGCAATGCCGACAGGGCCGTTGGTCTGAGCCCGGGGCTTTCGCTCACAACGCTCTCTTTCTTCGTGCTGTTGTTCAGCCTGTGGCAGGGATGGCTGATCGTGCGACTCGGCCGTGCGCTCGACAGCGGTGTTCGTCCCAGTCGTGGTGAGGCCAGCCGTCTGATCAAGCGCGGAGTTCTCGCTGATCTGCTGGGACTGGTTTTCGCATCAATCGGCTATCAGTCACTTGCCGGTGCTCTGTTCGTGCAGGCGTCGTCTCAGACACCTGGTATTGCCATCGGCGGCCAGGGAGCAGCCGAAAATCTGGCGATCACCTCACTGGAGATGCTCTCGGTGCTGAGCAACACCCAGGTCCTCTTTGCCCATCTGATCGGATTGCTGTTCTCGCTCTGGCTGCTGCAGCGGATCTACCGCACACGCTGACCGTCAAGTTCAACCCGTGGCAGGCCTCCCAGCGATCCGCGCCAGAACAGTTCTGGTTCGATCGGTGTGAGCGAGGGTGAGTTGGTTCCGATCTGAGCCACATCCGTGGGCCAGTCTCGCGGGCCATCCCCACCGGACTCCAAGTCCTCCAGCACCTTTCCGGCAAGCCAGTAGTAAGAGCGACCCTGGGGATCTGTGCGCGGGCTGAACTGCTCTCTGTAGCGACGCACCGACAGCCGGGTCCAGCGCATCGGACCCATGGTCTCCGGTTTGCAGGGAGGCAGGTTGAGGTTGAGCAGGAGATTCTCCGGCCATCCTTCTCTCAGGGCGGATTCGGCCGTGTCGAGGGCGATCACGGCGGCGCCCTCGAACTCACGCCACTTGAAGCAGGCGCTGCTCACCGCCATCGCTGGGCGGCATTCAAGGGTGCCTTCCATCGCTGCTGCAACGGTGCCGGAGCAGAAGATGTCGGTGCCGAGATTCGGTCCGTGATTGATGCCTGCCAGCACAAGGTCCGGCGGCGACTCCAGCAGTTCACAGATTGCCAGCTTGACGCAGTCCGCCGGGGTACCACTGCAGGCCCAGGCTGTGATGCCCTGGCCGAACAGCTGGTCAGCCCGCTCCGCTCGGATCGGCTGCTGGAGGGTGAGGCCATGGCCGGTTGCTGAGCGTTCCTTGTCAGGGCAGACCACAGCAACCTGATGGCCTCTTGCGGCCGCTGCAAGGGCAAGGGCCTTGATTCCATCGGCAAAAATGCCGTCGTCGTTGCTGATCAGAATCCGCAGCGGGGCCATTGGGTTGCGTACCGGTGGGGCGAACCTAGTCGTGATCACTGCTTACAGTCAGCTGCTCTGATGTCAAAGCCGTGAGCGCCACCGTGTCTCTGCAGCAGCTCACCGACCAGCTGGATGCGCTGGAAGCTGAGGCTGCTGAAGCGATTTCCTCCGCTGCCGATGCCGAAGCGCTGGAGCAGCTGAGGGTTGGATTGCTCGGCAAGAAAGGCCGATTGTCCGGCGTGCTTGGAGCGATGGGCAAGCTGCCTGGTGATGAAAGGCCGCTGGTCGGCCAGCGCGCGAACGTGCTCAAATCTCAGGTGCAGAACCTTCTGAGCGAGCGCCTGCAGGCCGTGAAGCAGGCGGCGATGGAAGCCAGGATCGCGGCTGAAATCCTCGATGTGACCGCACCTGCTGAGGGGGTCCCAATGGGGCATCGCCACCCTCTGATCACAACAACGGAAGAGATCGTGGATCTGTTCTGTGGTCTCGGATATCAGGTGGTCGAAGGACCTGAAGTGGAAACGGACCACCACAACTTCACCGCCCTGAACATCCCACCGGATCATCCCGCCCGGGACATGCAGGACACTTTTTATCTCAAAGACAATCTGCTGCTGCGCACCCACACGTCACCGGTGCAGATCCGCCATCTCGAGACCCACACACCGCCGGTGAGAATCGTTGCTCCAGGTCGCGTCTATCGGCGTGACGCGGTGGATGCAACTCACTCACCGGTATTTCATCAGGTGGAGGTGCTGGCCATCGATGAAAGTCTCGACTTCAGCCATCTGCGCGGCACGGTCATGGCATTCCTGAAAGCGTTTTTCGGAGATCTGCCCGTGCGGTTCCGGGCCAGTTACTTCCCATTCACGGAGCCTTCTGCCGAGGTGGATGTGCAATGGCGTGGCCGCTGGCTCGAGGTGATGGGCTGTGGCATGGTCGATCCGGCAGTTCTGGAAGGGCTTGGTCTGGATCCCGAGCGCTACAGCGGTTTCGCTGCAGGTCTGGGTGTGGAGCGGTTCTGCATGGTGCGCCACGGCATTGACGACATCCGCCGCCTCTACACCAGCGATCTGCGCTTCCTTGAGCAGTTCTGAAACGGTCGCAGCGATTTCGCAGACCATCGATCCCTGTCTTGAATCGTCGATCTGCTGGCCTTGGTCCCATTTATGCCTGATTGACGGCTGAGCGCTGACGCTCCTTCGCACAGTGCTCAACATGCGAGAACTGTTCTCGCTCGGCGCTAGGCATGTCCGTGCTTTCTGTTTTCGACGGTTCCACACGGGCGGTGGAAATCGTGCGGATCGTCAGCCGCCATGAGTGGTCGTTTCTGTCTCAGCTGCTGCGCCGGGGTCACGCTGCTGAGACGCGTCTGCCGTTGCCCTCGGTGCTGTGCAATCTGCTCACCGAGCTCGGGCCGGTTTACGTGAAGCTGGGTCAGCTGCTGAGCACTCGGCCCGACCTGCTGTCGGATGACTACATCGAGGCGCTCAGCCAGTTGCAGGCCAATGTTCCTCCGGCGGGCTGGCAGGAAGTGAGTCAACAGATGGCTCAGGAACTTGGCTGTGATGTGGCCACGGCCTTCCGCAGCTTCAAGGAAGCACCCATTGCGGCTGGCAGCGTCGGGCAGGTGTATCGCGCCAATCTCAGCAACGGCCAGAAGGTGGCGGTGAAAGTGCTGCGGCCCGGCATCGAATCACAGGTGCAGGAAGATGGCCGCCTGCTGCGCAAAATCGCCGCAATGGCGTCGGCGACCGCGCTCGGCAGCCGGTACGACTTCGTCGGGCTAGCCGATCAAGTGCTGGAAGCTCTCGGCCGCGAGCTTGATTTCCGCATCGAAGCCGAGAACACACTGCGACTGCAGCGTTGTCTGGCAGCGTCCAGCTTTGTGCCGAACGGCAAGCTGAGGCTTCCACAGGTGGAGCAAAATCTCTCAGGTCAGCGGGTGCTTGTGCTCGAGTGGATCGATGGCGATCCGATTCTGACCTCAGCGGCCCGGCAGTACCTGGAGGCTGGCCCCGGTATTGCCTCAACAACCAGCGCCATGTTGGGGGCCTTTGTCGAGCAGTATTTCGTTGAGGGTTTCTTTCACGCCGACCCGCACCCCGGCAATCTCAAGGTTCAGGCCGATGGCACGGTGATCCTGCTGGATGCCGGCATGGTCGGTCAGTTTGATCCACGCACCCGCAGCAACATGCTGGATCTCGTGCTGGCGCTGATCAATCAGGATGCTGCGCGTGCCACCGATCTTCTTGAGCAGATCGCACCACCGGCGCGAGGCGTACGTGTGGATCGCCAGCAGCTGCAGCGACAGCTGGATCAACTGATTTCCCGCAGTTTCTCCAAGCCGCTGCAGGAGCTCAATTTCGCGCTTTTCCTGGCGGAGTTGCTGCAGCTAGCCAACCGCACTGGTCTCTGTGTGCCGGGCACGCTCGGATTGTTCGTGAAGTCGGTCACGAATCTGGAAGGTGTGGGCTGTTCGATCAATCCCGCCTTCAGTTTCACGGGTGAGATGCAGCCTCTGGTGGCCAAGTTGCTGGCGCGATCGGTGATGTTGCCGCAGCAGCGTTTGATGCAGTTCGGCCTCGACCTGCGCAATCTTTCGATTGATTCACCCCGACAGCTGAGCCAGTTGCTGCGTCGTTTCAGCAGCGATGAACTGTCATTCGCTCTGCAGATCGAGGGTCTCGAATCCCTGCGCCGGACCCTGGATCGTCTGTCGCGACGCGTGTCGCTGGCCATCCTTGTGGCGGCCCTGCTGCTCAGCGCGACACTGATGGCCACACTCGCCCAGCAACAATTGCTGCGCAATGTGAGCGAGGCGCTCTTCATCGTTGCGACCGTGTTCGGCATCTGGTTGATCGTCTCGCTGCTGCGATCCAGCAGACGCTGATCAGACGTCGCCAATCAAAAAAATCTCCGCCTGGGTGTCAGGGCGGGATCCTTCTCATAAAATATGATTGCTGTTGCCTGCTGCGATCGGTGCCCCGGGTTGGACTGATCGTCAATGACGGCAAGCCGCTGGCGGTCGAGACCGCGGGCACGATTCAGTCGCGTCTGGAACGGGTCGGTCACGATGTGATTCGCGCCAGCAGCTCGGGTGGGATGGTCGGTTTCGCCAATCCCGATCAGCACCTGCGCATGCTGGGATACAACGCCTGTGTCCCGGAAGGATTCGATCAATCGATGGTGCTGGCGATCGTGCTGGGTGGCGACGGCACGGTGCTGTCGGCAGCGCGTCAGACCGCTCCTCTTGGAGTGCCGATCCTCACCATCAACACAGGTCATCTCGGCTTTCTCGCTGAGGCTTATCTCGATGATCTCGATCGTGCCCTGGAGCAGGTGCTCACTGAGCAGTGGACCATCGAAGAGCGAGCCAATCTTGTGGTGAGTGTGATGCGTGGTGATCAGCGCCGCTGGGAGGCCCTGTCGCTCAATGAGATGGCCCTGCATCGCGAACCGCTCACCAGCATGTGCCATTTCGAGATCGCCATCGGACGCCATGCTCCGGTGGACATCTCCGCCGATGGAGTGATTCTCTCCACTCCCACCGGTTCCACTGCTTATGCACTCAGTGCCGGCGGCCCCGTGATCACGCCCGACTGTCCGGTGCTGCAGCTCACGCCGATCGCTCCACACTCACTCGCTTCAAGGGCACTGGTGTTCAGTGATGCCGAGCCTGTCACCGTGTTTCCCGCCACCCCTGAACGGCTGATGATGGTGGTGGATGGCTGCGCCGGTTGTTACGTGTGGCCGGAGGATCGCGTGCTGATTCGCCGCAGCGACCATCCCGTTCGCTTCGTGCGTCTCAGGGATCATGAGTTTTTCCAGGTTCTGCGCAACAAACTTGGCTGGGGGCTGCCCCATGTGGCCAAGCCCGATCGCCCATGACCAATGTTCAAGGCTTCACGGCCGTGGCCACAATCAAAGATGTTGTGTTGTTGGTTGGCCCCGAGGCGGCGGCACTGGCTGAAAGGCTCTGTGCTTCGGGCTATGCACCGGTCGAGTGGACCAGTGGCGCTGAAGGCAGGCTGTTGACCGGCTCCGAGTTGGCTCCAGTCGCTGCAATCCTCTCCGGGGACCAGAAGGAGCGTGTTCGTGAACTTCGGGCCTGTTTCGGAGCGATGCCGATTTTGATCGGGGTCCGCGATGACAATGTCGCAGCCAGAGAGTCGGTGCTCGCCTGTGGCGCAGACGATTTCTGGTTCACCCGAAGCGCCCCAAGTGATCTGCTGCAGCGACTGCGTCTGCATCTCTCGATTCAATCGCGAACTGAACTGCAGCCTCCCGTGCTGCAACTCGCAGATCTCAGGGTGGACATCAGCTGCCGGCAGGTTCGCCGCGGAAATCGATTGCTGGCTCTCACGGCCAGGGAGTATGCACTGTTAGTGCTGCTGCTGGAGGAGCGGGGCCGGGTTGTCAGCCGTGACCGAATCCTGCGGGATGTCTGGAAGGACGAGCAGGGTTCTTCCAGCAATGTGATCGAGGTGTATGTGCGTTATCTGCGCCAGAAACTCGAGGATGGCGGAGAGCCCCGTCTGATTCACACGATCCGCGGCCGTGGCTATTGCCTGAACAACGGCATGCCGGGTCCTGGGATTCACTGATGGACCAGCCGCCGCTGCCTCCCCAGATCCTGCCGATTGAAGCGCGTTGGTGCCTGGAGCATCGTCCCTCTCTCTGTATTGAGCTGGAAGTGGCTGATCAGCCGCATGAGCAGCGGCTCGGACTGATGCAGCGCCCTGCTCTCCCTCCCCTTCGCGGGATGTGGTTTCCGGCACGTCCTTCCCGGCCGATGCGTTTCTGGATGCACAACACGCTGGCTCCGCTGGACATGGTTTTTGTTCGTGACGGCAGGGTGCTCGACATCGCCTCCAATGTTCCTGTCTGTCGGGCATTGCCCTGCTCTTCCTATTGGGCTGATGCTGATGGCAATGGCCGCGCTGATTTTGCTGATGGTGTGATCGAGATCGGTGCAGGTGAGGCTGAACGTCTACGTATTCATGCAGGTCATGCCGTGGTGATCGAGCCAATCAGCACGCGTTAGCAGCATTGCAAAGCAGCCAGATTTGCATTCGAGCTGTTTTTTCTTTGTGCTTTAAGGGGATGAAATTGCCTTGTGCGAACAAGATTCGATGATTGAATAATTTTGATTTGTTTTTATCCACGCTAAGCATCTCCTCTTGTGACATCAGAATGGTCAATGTTGGCTTTGTGCGGCTATGTTTGAAATCACTGGTGATGTAAAAAATGATTTCCTGCTATCTGCAGCGACTGATGGGTCAAATCAGGTCAAAACCCAATGAAGAGTGGTTTCGACTGAAGGATGTCATTGAACATGGTGGTCAATCCGGTCTTGAAGCCTGGCTCCAAGACGTGGCATCTCTTGCTTCCGATCTTGAGAGTAATTTCGAGTCTGCTTCCAGAGGTGGGAAAACCAAGTATTGCCTTAAAAAAGTGCAATCACTTGAGGATCGCTATCGAAGACAGGCTGCTGCTTATAAAAGGGCCATTGATGTTGGTCTTATCCATGACAATAAGCTTCCAAGACTTTACAGCTCAAACATAACCCTGCTGATTAATCGTTATGCGCGCTAGGAGTCTTTGTTGAGATGATGTAGAGGTATCCGGTTTAGAAGTGCTTTGACGTTGGTGTCTCATTAGTTTTTCCTTGGTTCGATCAACGCCACTGCTTCATGTGATCTTGGCCGCTGTGATAAATCATTCGAGTTAGCTCTGTCGCTCGAGTCAGTCTCCATTCAGCCTTTGGTGCCATGACAGCCCATGACATCTTTTTTATATGAGCGGATGATCAGGATTGTCGTGAAGTTGAGCAGTGGTGGCAGGCAAGAATCAGATTTCTGATTGGGAACGGACAGGACTATGACGCTGCTCCTCTGTTTGAGGATTTCGAGCTTGAAAGGAAGCTGACGATCGTGAAACCTGTCAGTGATGAAACGACGCAGTAAATAACTTTTCGAAGTGCCTTGATGGAGGCCTGTTAGGTTTGATGTGCAAACATATCATTGTGATTAAGAGCAAGACTCAGTTTTAGGTTGTTTCAGTGAAAGATTTTGATTGAGCAAGATGCGGCCAGGCGCCAACCTCCCCTATAGCTGCTTTTTGGCTGGAAAGAATGCGGCTTGTGCTGTCTCAGTGCGCCAAAGCAAGAGAGGGAGTCTGCCCTAGTCATCACTTAAGTCAAACTCTTTGTATAAGGCGTCTGCCCCTTGATGGTCGCCGGAATGGCAAAGGTGTTGGATTCTGGCTTTCCACCAATCTCTAATCATTCCAGCGTCTTTTCTGCGCCACTCGTATTGAGGTAGTTCCATCAGGCCACTCCCACTTGAGATGAGCTGATATTCGAGCATCTGAAAAATAATGCAATTAAAAGCAGACTCAGCAATACAGAACTTCACATGTAATCACACAAATTAAGTAGCCAGCAACACTTTGCCTCTGGTGGGATTGGATTGTTTGATGTAAGCCAGATCACGGAATGGCTTGATGCAGGTTATCGCCCCTGGAAATCAATCCTGAAATTTTATTTGCATCAACAAAACTGACTCATGCGTTCGCTCATTGTTCTGCTCGGACTCTCGATTACTGGAATATCGCTTGCTGTCAGTGCCGAACCAATGCCTTTATTTCTGCAGGAAGGTCAAGCCATCCTCAGCGCGGATCGAAAACTGCTTGCAAAAGTTGGAACCCAGCTCAAGCATCGACTGGTCCTGATTAAGGTTCCGGGCAATAAGCGTGACCGCTTTGCAGGACTCATTCATTGGTGGATGGAGCCATTCAGCAACGGTGCAGATCATTGTTTGCAGTAGTTAAATCTGATGCACAGCGTTGACCTGAACACTGGATGGTTTCGACCATTCAGTCTTGGTGGTAACAGTGGAGAGACAATTCCTTCTGATCGCCATCATGGAAGTAGTTGGCCCAACGGTTTTCGTCTGAGCTGATCAGCGATTGCTTCAAAGAGATTGATCGACTCTGTTGTGACCAGATTTTTTGATCCAATGATTCCGCCGTTCACGACTCAGGTTTCGGAAACCTCAGACCCTCTGGCAGCGGGTCAGTTTCAGAAATCACTGCCATATCACGGTCACTCCAGTTCCAAACCTGCTCGCTGTAGGCCTCCTTCAAGTGGCTTCCCGCTGGTAATTCTGCCCATTCTTGGTAGAACTTTTCATCCTGAGCAGCCAGCCAAAGAGAAGCCGTGATGCAGTCATCCAGCAGGTTCTGATCTGCGGTATGCAGCCTTTCCCCCTTCGAGAAAGCTTCGCTTTGCTTTCTTTTGCGTTCTTTCAGCAAGTGGGTGACCGCATTTGACAGGGCGTGGTGCTCTGCTGGGGTGAGGGTGGTGGGCAGGTTATGAAGGCTCATTGCTGATTGCTTGGGTGTTCGAGGTTCATCGAGGTCTGGCTGGTAATCAGGGACCCTCATGCCCAGCACACCTGCTCTTGATAAAGGGTTTTTCTGACTGATTGCTGCTCAGGCTTCCACTCTCGCTCAGGCTTTGCAGATTTTGGTAGTCAAATTTGTCGTTCCGGGTTCTTTATGTCGATGGTGGACCAAAGTTCTGCGGTGTCTAAGCGTTTGCAGAGTCTCTACGCTTTCAACCCCCAGGGACTCACTGGGCAACTCAGTTCGCTTCCGATCTCTGTGGTCGTTCAGAGCTTCAGCAAAATTCAGCTGAAGAATCCCTTGGATTGCAGGAAAAGGCCGATGGCAAGCAAAGGGCCAAATCCGGCTATCAGCAGTGTGATCTTCAAGCGCAGGGGTGAAACCTGCTTGTTCTTCTGAACCGGCATCGATCGGGATCTGAATGGCTCTGATTCTGCAGGTCAGCGTTTTGGCTTGCTGCCTCGGAGAATCAGCACGGGATTCATGGGTGATAGCCGGGTGCCATCCGCCAGAGGTTGCCCTCGCCAAGCCTGCTGCTGAGTGATCTGGAGTGACCAGCCTGCATTGTCGAGCAGTGGTCTCAGTTGCCCCAGTGCTTCCACATTGGCCAGTGGAATCACCACCACGCCATCTGGATTCATGCGATCTATCACAGCCTGCAGCAACTGAGCTCGCTGGCGACCGCCTCCGCCCAGCAGCACACGATCGGGTGTGGGTAGTTGCTTGAGGGCATCCATTGCACTGGCTTCAATCACTGCTGCGGGTTTCACACCCAAACGCCTCGCGTTGGCTTCAACCAGGCCACCGCCGCCGCTGCGCTGTTCCACGGCAAACAATCGCAGTAGCGGCCGCAGACGCAATGCTTCCAGCCCCACGCTGCCGGTGCCGGCGCCCAGATCCCAGAGCACGCCCTGCGATGGCAGTTGCAGGTCGGCCAGCAGCTGAATTCTCACCTCCCGTTTGGTCATCAGGCCCGGTCGATCCTGGTGTTGCAGATAAAGCCCATCGTCCAGTCCGAACAGAGGAAGAGCATCTGCAATCGGTTCAGCGGGAGGCTCCTCCAACAACACCACCAGGTTGAGTGGATTGAGATCCGCAGGCATTGGCTCGTTCGGCTCCAGTCGTATGACGCGTTCCTCGTGGTGACCCAGTGCTTCACACAGCCATAGGGCATACCCGGACTCAAGGCCGCTGCTGCGCAGGATTCGGCGCACGTCCTCGACGCCACCTCGGCTGGGATCGGTGAGGACGGCCAGGGCAGGTGGTCGTTGCTGCAGCCGGCGGCTCAGTGGTGATTCATCGCGGCCATGGAGGCTGACCCACTCCGCGTTTTGCCAGGGTTTGCCCAGACGGGCAAAGGCCAGTTGCAGTGATGAGGGGCTTGGATGAAAGCGCAAACGTTCTCGCCCCAGCCGCTCGATCAGGATCCGGCCGATGCCAAACCAGAGTGGGTCACCACTGGCAAGCACCACAACTTGTTGATTATCACTGAGCGACTTCAGTGTCTGGCAGAGGGCGATCGGGTCGTCACTGGCCATGCACTTTGCTGGAGAAGGGTGTTCAAGCCACTCATCCAGAGCTGGTCGCATCCTTTTCGGTGCCGCAATCAGATCGGCCTGTTGCACCAAAGCCTGAAGTGCGACGGGGAGGGAGCCTGGGGCGCCTGCATCGCTGCCGATCACATCAATCATGACCTCATTCTCACTCCGGCATCAGGGGTATGCCGCAGCTTCGGCAAGCATCGTCGTGGCTTGCCATGTGCGATCTCAATCTTCGGCCAGGAGCAGCACGTTCTGCTGATGTTCTGTTGGTGTTTTTCACTCCCTTGAATGCCCAAACAGCTGATCAGATCTGGCTAGGAGAGATCGTCTGGTCTCGTTTTTTATGATTTTGTAGAACAAATACTCAATCACTTCTCCTGGACACATTTAGGGCTTTGATAGGGCAACAATTGATCTAGGTGCGCAGTGAAATGCCTGCATTATCTTCCCAGATTTTGTGGCGTCATGGACCTCGCATTAATTCAATTCCTCTCTCAGTGTCGTGATGAAGAGGATGAAGCAATTGATCGATGGATCCATGAGTTTCAGCCCATCTCGTTGATGACAACGGGTTTGACGCGATTCAGTCGTGGGAAAACACGTTTGGCTGATGTTCTTGGAACTACTGAATCTGTTGCTAACAATGATTGATATGTCATTGTTTGATTGAGAGCGCGTGCTGCGATATTGTTTGCTGATCTATTGGCCTGATAATCGCTTTATATCAGCTGCGTTTCATCTTATGCAAAGCATCTAAAGCAAACCACAATAAATATCTTCAAGAGATCGTTTATGTCTGATAGTTGAAATCTAGATCAGCCGAAGCCCCGAGGTTGCTTGTGTTGCTCATTTCTGCAACAATCACTACTTGTTATTGCTTCATTGATATTGGAAAAACTGTTCAAGATTTTTATTATATTTCTTTGTTGTTTTGTTCTGGATGGCTGCGAGTCGCGTTGACCGAATCTCCAGCGTCCATTGGTGGCTGCCTCATAAGGACATCGGGGTGATGCTCAGGCAGGCTCATTCCACCTTCAGTGACGATTTCCAGGGTGAGGAAATTCAAGTGATGATGGAAAAGTGGGTTGAGAATGTTTGTCGTTTGTCGGAGGGTGATATGCGTGATCTGCTCAGTCTGGTGAAAGAGTTTTCGGTGGATTGATGCGGTTTCGATTCAGGATTTTCCACATAATTCAAGCTATTTGAATTTCAGGGTGACACTGATTGTTGATCCTGCATCATTGCCTATCCAGCAGAGGGGTTTCAGAATCTGTTTTGCGACGATGCAGATCTGTAGCTGCAGCGTTAAGTCAGAAGGCTGCTTTCAGTGTCGAATGACCTTGGTCTGATCACGTCTTGCTGTTGTTGTCTCAGCGGATCTGGAATTGTCACGGGAGATCCGCGCTGCTAGCAGGTCATTAGTTACAGATCAACCATGCTTGTCGGCAAGTCACTTCGCCTGGGAACTTCGGTTCTCTTTGCATCGGCTATGGCTTTCGTCGCCTTGACAGGTCTCAGCGGCAGAACAGGCCTGGTCAGGTTGGCGGCCAACGGTCAGGATTGCCCAACGCCTGCTGTTGAACAGACAGCCACTTCAGTGACACCGGTAACAAAGGCCAACTACGCCTTTGCAGAAACGGAGGTGATTCTTGCCGACTACGTACGCAAGATCGCCAAAGGCACCTGCACTGATGGCGTGGGTGTGTTTTTCCATCAGAAGACTGCTCAGGATCCCAAGGAGCGTTCGATTCTGCGCCCGAATTTCGACACGCTGTATTCGTTTGCTGTTCTGGATCTCAACAGTCCGGCCACTGTTGTGTTGCCCAACACGGACCGCTATCAGATTCTCGAGGTCGTTGATGATGAGCACTGGATTCCGTTGATCAGTGACACGCCCGGGAGCTACACCCTGACCAAAGACTCCATGGGCAGCCGCTATGTGTTCGCCTTCGTTCGGACACAGGTCAATATGCAGGATCCTGCAGATCTCAAGCAGGCAGCTGCTGTGCAGGACCAGATCAAGCTTGAGCAGAGTGCCAAGGGAACCTTTGTTGTTGGCCATCAATACGACATGAATCAGATTCTGGCTTTGCGCACTGACTACAACGCGCGACGGCAACCGGAAGGGATCACTTCGGAAATGGCTTTCGGCATGAAGGGGCAGATCAGCCCCGAAATGCGCAACTTCGGGGTTGCCATTGGCTGGGGCGGTCTTCCCAAGGAAGGTGCTGTTTATCCATTCCCCAAGGTTGTTGATTCGACAGAGCCTCAGACTCTGACAATGAAGGACGTGCCGATTGATCCGCGGGCGTTCTGGTCAGTGACTGTTTACGATAAGGATGGATTTTCTACTGGCGAAAAATATAATATCAATAGTGCTTTTGCCAAGCAGAATGAGCAAGGTGAATATGTGATTCATCTCGGCGGAGATAAGAACCAGGATAATTATCTTGACATTTACCCGGGCTGGAATGCGGCAATCCGTATTTATTCACCTACCAAGGCTTACTTCGACGGCTCCTGGACTCCACCTCAGTTTCAACCAGTGAAATGACTGATGCGCACTGGCTTGATCTCATTGCATTTCTGCATGATTCGCTGATTTTTAATGAGATAAGCTTTTGTTGCGCTCGGGCAAAATTATCCAAATGAGCGGGTGTGGGCTAGGTCCGCATGCGTTTTTTGTGTTGTGTTCGAACGGCAGGACAGCGCCAGGAATCCCCCTGATCCCGTTTGGGCGAACTTCTTTTTGCAGCGCAGTCACAGTGCCTCATTTTCTTTAAACAAAAAAAGAACGCTCTGTACGGCAGTCAATGAAAGAATTTGCGAGCAGTATGCGCAAAAAGTCTTCCGCTGTTTTTCTTGCCTCAGCCTTCGCTGCCAGTCTGTCCGCGCCAGTTCTGGCACAAAGCATGGCTAACACTTCAGGCGCTGTGCCGAGGGGCTACACCACCTCAATTCCCGCTGAGCTGTTCACGCCCGATCAGGTTGAGACCAGCGCAGGCACTTTTCGCTTTTTCGACGGCATGCCGGATGCCGCCACTGTTGACGCCAGCTTTGATTACCTCAAATTCATCCGCGCCTATGAGACGTTTCTCACGCTGATGCCGGCTGCCAGCATCGAGATGATGCGCGTAGGGCATGCGCAGCAGGGGGTCGACGACTACACGAAGGTCATGTTGATGGCCCCTCTGAATTCCAACCCTCTGTTTCTGACCGGTAACACCGACACAGTGTATGGATCCGCCTTCTTCAATCTGAAGGACACGGGGCCGATGGTGATCGAAATCCCCGCCGGCCTCGGTCCGGGCACGATCAATGACGCCTATTTCCGATTTGTTGCTGACACTGGTGCTCCCGGTCCGGATCGGGGAAAGGGCGGCAAGTATCTGATCCTCGGTCCCGACGATGCGGAGCCCGCAAACACCGAGGGATATTTCGTGTTCCGTTCACCCAGTTACTCCAACTGGTTGATTATGCGTGCTTTTCTCGATGATCAGGGCAAGCCGGATCAGGCAGTCGCCAACTATGAAAACGGCGTGCGTCTGTATCCCCTTTCGCTGAAAGACAATCCTCCTGCGATGACCTTTGTGCAGGGAGGTGATCTCATCTTCAACACGGTGCATGCCAATAATTTCCACTTCTTTGAAGAGCTGAACACGGTGATTCAGCGTGAGCCTGTCGATCTGTTCGATCCCGAACTGCTCGGGTTGGCTTCAGCGATCGGGCTTGAAAAAGGCAAACCCTTCAACCCCAGTGCTGAGGACCGCAGGATTCTCGAGGAAGCCGTGCAGGTGGGAGTTGCCTATGTGCGCTCCGATATGGGTAAGCCTCGCAACCGAGACGTCTACTTCTATGAGGGCAAGCAGTGGTTCAGTCCATTTGCTGGCGGCAGCCATGAATGGTTGATCGACGGCGGCAGGGGCGGCCGAAATCTTGATGCCAGAAGCAATTTTTTCTGGGGATACACCGTCAACACACCGGCCATGGTGCTGAAGATGGTTGGCGCCGGATCCCAGTACGGGGTGGTGGCGACCGATGCCAACGGTGTCTATCTCGATGGCAGCAAGAACTACAAGTTCACGGTGGACGCCAACGTTCCCGCCAAGGATTTCTGGTCGATGGTGGTCTATGACCCCCAGACGCGTTCCGAATTGCAAACGCCTCAGATGCTGCCGAGCAAAAACAGCAAGCGCAACAAAGACATGGTGGTGAACGCCAATGGCAGCATCGATCTCTATTTCGGACCGACGGCCCCTCAGGGCAAGGAAGCCAATTGGATTCAGACCATGCCAGGTAAGGGATGGTTCGCAATCTTCCGTTTCTATGGTCCGCTCGAGCCTTGGTTCGACAAGACCTGGCAGCTCAACGACATCCAGCCGCTCGGTTGAGATCTGAAGCCATCAACACAACGATTCATTCTCAACCATGACTGTTTTCACTCGTTTCCCTTCCGCTCTTCTTTCCGCGTTGTTTCTTGCCTACAGCGGCTCAGCGTTGCAGGCCGCTGATGTTGTTCCCAAGGGTTACAACACCATCATTCCCGAGGATGTGTTGACGCCTGACAGGGTCAACACCCGGATCGGCACCTTCAACTATTTCGACGGCTTCCCCGACGATGACACCATGACCAAGGCCCGCCGTCAGGTGGATCTTGGCCGCGGTGTGCAGACTTTTCTGAACTTCATGCCGGCGGCATCACTCGAGATGCTCTACGTGGGGCATCGCGATGGCTACGGCATGCAGGTGAATCGTGATATCGGCTTGTTTGAAGAGCTGATGAGTTCCAAATCACTCTGGTTGACCGGCAACACCGACACTGTCTACGCCACAGCTTTCCTGGATCTCTCCAATGGTCCCATCGTGGTTGAGGTGCCGGCGGGTACAGGCCCGGGTACCGTGAATGATGCCTTTTTCCGCTTTGTGGTGGATATGGGTGGCCCCGGGCCTGACAAAGGCCAGGGAGGGAAGTACCTGATTATTGGGCCTGGGCAGACAGCTCCCGCCAACACTGACGGCTATTTCGTTGCCAACACACCCAGCAAGATCAACTGGTTGATCCTGCGTGGTTTCCTCGATGATCAGGGCAAAACAGATACGGCCAGAAATGCTTTCAAGGGTGGTTTGAGGGTCTATCCCTACGCATTGCGAGCCAATCCTCCCGCCAACAACTTCAAAAACCTCACGGACTGGGAGACAAACACCATCCATGCCAACAACTTCAAGTTCTACGAGGAGCTTGATGAGGTGATTCAGCGCGAGCCTTCCGATCTGTTCTCTCCTGAGCTGCTGGGTATGGCATCGTCGATCGGGATTGAGAAAGGCAAACCGTTCAATCCTTCACCGGAGCAGAAGGCGCTGCTCACCGAGGCCGTCGCCATCGGCAACGCCACGGCTCGTTCAATTCTGTTCGGCCCCAAAGATCCCAAGAACTACATCTACCCCGGCAAGGCTGGCTATTGGCAGACCGGCTTCCCGGGCGGCAGTCATGAATATCTGGTGAACAAGGGCAACGGTGGTCGCGATATGGATGGCCGCACGTTGTTCTTCTATCTGGCAACGGTGAATACACCAGCCATGGCTCTCGAGATTCCAGGTGTTGGGTCTCAGTACGCCTTCAGCTCGAGAGACGGCAGTGGCGCTTATCTCAATGGCTCCAACACCTACAAGCTCAATATTCCAGCGAATCCACCGGCTCAGAAATTCTGGTCGTTTGTCGTCTACGACCCGCAGACCCGTTCGATGTTGCAGACCGGCGAAATGCCGTATCCCAGTAAGAACAACAAGCGCAACGCTGACATGGTGAAAAATGCTGATGGCAGTATCGATCTCTATTTCGGCCCGCAAGCACCGGCCGGGATGGAGGCCAACTGGGTGAAGACTGTTCCAGGAAAGGGTTGGTTTGGCATTTTCCGTCTCTACGGCCCAGGGCAGCAGTGGTTTGATCGCACCTGGAAACTCGGGAATATCGAAAAGGTCTGATCTTGTGTCGACCTCAGCCTCTGTGCTGAATGACGATGATCTGAAGTGCTGTCCATCGTCATTCAGGCAGATCACCTACTGATTTTTCAATTGAGAACATGAAGACCGTTGATGTTGTGGTGATCGGTGGTGGCTTTGCCGGTGTGACCGCTGCCCGGGATCTGCAGAAGCGTGGATTCCACGTGCTGGTGCTTGAGGCTCGCGATCGTCTGGGTGGTCGCACGTGGAGCACCGATCGCAACGGATTCCATGTTGAGCTGGGCGGCACCTGGATTCACTGGACCCAACCCTTTGTGTGGGCGGAAAAAGAGCGCTATGGCCTCGAAATTCAGGAAACTCCCGGGTGTGTCGCTGAGCGTGTGGCGATCAAGGTGGATGGGAGGGTTCAGGAGTTGCGCGAGGATCAACTCGGTGAGTTTGTCTCCGGTTTTGAGCAGTTCTTCGCAGAAGCCCAACAGGTTTGGGAACGCCCCTATGACTCCCATTACAACTGGCCTGCGATTGAGCAGCTCGACTCCCTGAGCGTGGCTGATCGTCTGGCTTCCCTGGATCTCACTCCGTTGCAGCGAACCAGCATTGGTGGCTTCCTTGAGATTCTCTCGATGAACCAGCCGGAGAACGCCTCCTATCTGGAGATGATGCGCTGCTGGTCGCTCACAGGTTGGAATTATTCGCTTTTCAACGATTCAGCAGCCCGTTACAAACTCAAGCGTGGCACCGGCACCCTGGTGCAGGCGATGGCCAGTGATGGAGGATTCGATGTGATGCTTGACACATCCGTGAAATCCGTTCAGCAGACGGGTAATGGGGTCACGGTGACGACAGCAGCTGGCGAGCAGGTGAATGCCAAGCGAGCTGTGGTCACCGTGCCGCTGAATGTGCTCCACGGCGTGGCGTTTGAGCCTCCACTGAAACCAGTGAAAGTTGAGGCCTCAAAGCTCAAGCATGTTGGTGGTGGAGCCAAGGTGTTTTTTGAGGTTGAGGGCGATCCAGGCGCGGTGATGACATTGTCCAGGTCAACTGATTCTGCGCTGATCGGCAGCTTCACCTATCAGCGCGGAGAGCAACGTTCGGTGCTGGCCGGTTTCAGTCTGGAACCTGACGCACTGGAAAAATCCGCCGCTGACTGGCAGCCGGTTCTTGAGGAGTTTGTCCCAGGCATTCGTCTGCTTTCCACCTTCGGGCACGACTGGGGAAATGATGCTTTGTCTCAGGGAAGTTGGTGCACCTATCGACCGGGCACTTTTGTGCGCTTCGCTGATGAACTACCGAAGCACGACAATAATCTCTTCTTTGCCTCGGGTGATCATGGCGAAGGCTGGCGCGGCTTTATCGAAGGAGCGATTTCCAGCGGATCCAAGACAGCAGTGGCTGTGGCGGCGAGCCTCAGCCACTGATTGCTTGCTTGTCAGCCAGCAACGATCAATCGAACAGCCAGCGAAGTCCGAAGTTGATACCGCTCTGTCTTGCGGTGTAGCCGTTGCCGGATCCACCGGCGTAGTCGAGCCCGAAATATTTGTAGGAAAGCGACGCTTGCGCTGAGTTGCCCAGGGCGTAAGCGATGCCTGCCTGTGCTGTTCCTGTGAGATCACGTTCACCTGCCAGCCCGAAACCACCGGCATCGAGGTATGCGAAGGCTTGCCAGTCTTCGCTGATGGCGTAGGTGGCGAGCATGCCGATCAGTGGCTGTACCCAGGTGTTCGCCCAGGTGCCGCTTACTGATCGTTCAAATTTTTTGGTTCTTTCGCCACTGATAAGTTCTCCATCGACGGATAAGGAATTTTCTCTCTCGACATCGATCGTGGTGGTCATCCATCCATCGATGAACCTGGCTCCAACAAAACCAACGAAACTGCCTGTTCCTTTCTCCATTTTTGGCTTTTGGACTTCGCCAGCGCGATAACGCACTGCAAGGTCGTAAATGAACTGACTTGTTTCGATGGTGACATCAGCTTTACCCTTTCCTTCGAATCTGACTCGATCAGTAGAGTATCCAAGCCGTTTTTGGATTGGATTCGATACTTTCCATTTGGCTACGGTTTCGGACTGATAGGCGGCTCCATAGTTGACACCTGAGTAGATGCCGAAACGTCCGTATTCAGCAGATGCTTTGAATGTCAACCCAGCTCTTGTGGTCGCAAAGACATCCGCTAATGATGAATTGGCATCAACTGGGTTATTTCCGTTGAGTTGTGTTGTTGTGTCAGTCGAGAGTGGTGCAAATGCATAAAGATCCAGATAGAAGCGCCAAGAGTCTTCTTCGTTTTCCTCATCTTCACTGGTAGAAGTACTGTCGTTTGACTGGCTCAGAACCAAGGGTTCCATGATCTCAAAGGTTTTGGAATCGCGGACTTCTCTGATGTGGTCATTCAGCGTTTGATCATCAGATTGATCGGCTGAATCAATAGCGCTACCGAGATTGACCTGTCTGTTGTCTTCAACCAGCTCGGCGACATCTGAGCTGCCGGTCTGAAGTTCAAGGGATTCATCCTGAGGTTGTGCCACGGCCTCAACGCAAAGTGCGCTCAGTGGTGCAAGGAATGCGATGGGCAAATAGCGAACCACAGGAAAAATTGAGATTGGCAGAACCGTAGGAGCATGAGTGAAGTCGTGCAGCTGGATCTGATCCCAATCGTGCGAATTTCTCTGGGGCAACCTTGGCCTGGTGGGTGAATTGGCTTAAAGATCACTCTTTGATTGGTTCGAGTTGATGGAATCGCTTTTCCGTGGAAGCCTCCGCCTGGTCGGCTTATTTAGCTTCGCGGCCCTTCTGGTTCCTTCAACTGCTGAAGCTCAAGATCGTCCGAAGTTTCTGGTTGACGATGCGGTCGATTTCGATTTCACGCCACTCGTCTTGAGCGAGCTTGAGATCGCCCAGGCATCCGGTTCGCAGGAGCCTGGTACGGATAACCAACCGGTCACGGTCACTCCCGGTGAATCCCCCGCCCAGGAAGATGCTGATCTGGCCAAGGCCGCGCAAAACCCAATTGCCAGCTTGATTAGTTTGCCCATTCAATGGAACAGCACTCCTGGCACCCAATGGGCGCCGAATGTGGAGATTCCCACCGGCAATCCCGATCAGCCCACATACAAAACCAACTTCAAACACAACCAAACACAGAATGTTGTCAACGTTCAGCCGGTTGTGCCCTTCAAGGTGAGCGAGGGCCTCACATTGGTGACACGCACCATTGTTCCCTTCATTTCTCAGCCCTGGGCTCGTGGCACCAATATCCAGACGCTTGGAGACATCAACCCTTCGGTGTTTTTCGTGCCAACGCTGAAAGGTAATTTCACGGTTGGTGTTGGACCAACCCTGATGATTCCCTCAGCGACTGATGCCCGGATCGGTTCAGGTCGTTGGAGTGCTGGACCTACAGGAGTTCTCGTTTACAGCAAAGGAAAGATTGTGACCGGCGGTTTGATTAATAATGTTTGGTCATTTGCAGGCGACGGAAAGAAAGACGTCAACAAAATGCTGATCCAGCCATTCCTTAATTACAACCTTCCAAAAGGTTGGTATCTCACGAGTGCCCCAATCATCACTGCAGATTGGATGAATAAAGATGATAAGGGTTGGACTGTTCCTGTGGGCGCTGGTGTTGGGCGTGTTTTCACACTTGGCACTCAGCCTATCAACGCTTCTTTAAGTGCATATTATAACGTCGTCAAGCCTGAAGAGAGAGGTCAGACTCTCATTGGCGACTGGACGTTTCGTGCACAGGTTCAGTTCCTCTTTCCGACAGGCAGCTGAAACGATCTGAGTGCTTGATTGTCATCTCAAAACCGATTTTTGTTTCTGTGCTTTCGATTGAATAGACAGGTGATTTTTTGCTCTGAGTACCGTTTCGCCTCACAAATTGTGATAATCGCCTCCTGCAAATGGCTGTATCATTAGCGTGAAGAAAATATTTTGACGATATGATCAGGCAGTTTGATCAGATGATCACGATCCCCGCAGGTGATTACTCAATTGGATCCGACTCCTTTTATCCCGAGGAGTCGCCGATCCGCTCTGTTGAAATCAGTTCATTCCTGATTGACGAGACCCCCGTCACGAATGCGGAATTCGCGCGTTTTGTGTCGGAAACCGGCTACGTCACGGTGTCTGAAAAACCACCCGATCCGGTGCTGTACCCGAATCTTCCTCCTGATCAGCAGAACCCCGAATCAGCTGTGTTTATTCCACCCCCGCCGACAGTTGATCGTAGTCAACCCATGTCCTGGTGGGCTCTGATTGAAGGTGCTGACTGGCGACACCCCCAGGGACCTGATTCAGGGATTGAAGATCTGATGAACCACCCTGTGGTGCATCTGGCCTACGACGATGCGCTGGCCTTTGCTGAGTGGATCGGCAAACGCCTGCCGACTGCTGAAGAGTGGGAGGTGGCTGCCAGAGGTGGACTCGTTCAGCAGAACTATTCCTGGGGCAAAGATATGACTCCTGACGGTAAATGGCTGGCCAATGTATGGCAGGGACCGTTCCCCTGGACCAATGAACAGACCGATGGATGGTTCTGGACGTCTCCTGTGGGGTCGTTCCCTCCAAACGGCTACGGTTTGGTCGACATGTGTGGCAATGTTTGGGAATGGACTTCCACACTGTTCCCCGTTGCCAAGGGAGAACAGGAGCGTCGGATCATCAAAGGCGGTTCATTCCTTTGTGCTGAGAATTACTGCCATCGATTCAGGCCAGCGGCGTTGATGGGCCAGACCACTGACACTGCAACATGCCATATGGGGTTCCGTTGTGCCGCCGATTCAGCATGAAGGGCTGGCGAACTGATCGCGAATCATCAGAAGGCCGAGCACGACGTGAATGACGGCGCCGGCCCAGACTGCTGTTCCGCCTGAAAGGTCCGTGCAGGCAAGGATGAGCAGCAGCACCGCAGCACTGCAGTTGTAGATCAGGAGTCCTCGGCGTCCCGACGTTGAGCAGGGTGAACTCCAGCAGGCAACACCCAGACCGATCAGCGCCAGACCGTACAGCCGTGTGAGTTGTCCGCCAGCAGCGGTTGCTGATGAGCTGAACAGCTGCTGCATGACCACCGATGGGAGCAACAGCAAAGTTGCTCCAGTGATCAGTTCGATCGCGCTGGCCAGTCGGTAGAGCCTGGATCGCACTGACATGTCATCTCCTCTGTCAACTGTCTCAACGAAAGCTAGGCAACCCTCTTTCTCCCAGCTGTAGATGGGAGCTGATCTGCGCTCTCGGTGTTCCGGTTTGTTCCGCTGATCCCAAATGTGCAGATCTGTGCTGCTGCTGATTCGGCACTCAACACCCGCAGCTAGCAGAAGGTGATGTCTTTCCTGCCCTGCACTTGTTGTGAATCCAACCTCTGCTGAGGTTCCCACTCCTTTCACTCTTCAATTCGCTTTTCCAGCATGATTGATCAAGCCAAAGCTTCCCGTTTTATCCGCCATCTGGTGTTTGGCGGAGGACTGCTCTTGGTCTCGGGTCTTACCACCTCCTGCACGGATCAGAAGCAGGCACTAGGCGGAAACCTAGATCGGACGAATTTGCCGATTGCTGAGCCAAAACCTGAAAAGGTCACCAAAGTGCTGCCGGCCGATGTGCCCATGCCCAAGCAATGGGAGGTGACGGCGCCAAAGGATGCACCCAATGTGGTGATCATCCTTCTCGATGATGTGGGCTTTGCATCACCCTCCGCCTTCGGTGGTGCGGTGAACATGCCGACGGCGGAAAAGCTGGCTGATAATGGCCTTCGCTACAACAGATTTCACACCACAGCTCTCTGTGCGCCGACCAGGGCGGCTTTGAAATCCGGACGTAATCACCACAAGGTGAATATGGGAACAATCCCGGAAATCGCAACTGGTTATGCGGGTAACTCCACTGTGGTGCCGGATTATGCCCAGCCTGTTGCCGAGATTCTGAGGCTTAATGGTTACAACACTGCGGCCTTCGGCAAGTGGCATGAAACACCTGCTCGTGAGACCACCGCAGCTGGCCCTCAGACCCGTTGGCCAACACGGCAGGGATTCGAGAAGTTCTACGGCTTTGTCGGCGCAGAAGACAATATGTGGGATCCAACGATCCACGATGGCGTCACCGTTGTGGATGCACCGAAGAAAGAGGGGTATCACTTCACCGAAGACATGACTGATCAGGCGATCGGTTGGATGCGTCAGCAGAAAGCGATCAAGCCAGATAAGCCGTTCTTTATCTATTACTCATCCGCTGGTTCTCACTCTCCACATCATGTGAGCAAGGAATGGATTGCCAAATACAAAGGCAAGTTCGATGAAGGCTGGGATGTTCTGCGCGAGCGCAATCTTCAGAATCAGATCAAGGCAGGGATTGTTCCTGAAGGCACTCAGATGGCCAAGGCGCCGGACAGTATTCCCAAATGGGACAGCCTCACGCCACAACAGCAGAAAATCTATGCACGTCAGGCAGAGGTTTTTGCTGCCTTCACGGAGTACTCAGATTATGAGGCTGGCCGTTTGGTCCAGGCGATCGACGATCTTGGCGAGCTTGATAACACTTTGGTGATCTACATCACTGGTGATAATGGCGCCAGTGTTGAAGGGGATAGGACTGGTCAGTGGAATTGGAACCACTACCTCAACGGCGTTGAAGAAACGCCTGATGAGCAGGAAGC
Organism: Synechococcus sp. MIT S9503; assembly: GCF_047304175.1. Classification (GTDB taxonomy): domain Bacteria; phylum Cyanobacteriota; class Cyanobacteriia; order PCC-6307; family Cyanobiaceae; genus Synechococcus_C. The sequence continues at coordinate 194,436 of NZ_CP138955.1, forward strand.
CAAGCTTGAGGAATGGGGTGGGCCTACCACCTATCCCATGTATCACATGGGCTGGGCGATCGCCTTCAATTCACCTTTCGCTCTCTCTAAGCAAGTAGCCGGCGATTTTGGTGGAACACGTAACGGCACGGTGATTCATTGGCCAAAACGCATCAAACAAGGTGGCGGACTACGCACACAGTTCTCGCATGTGAATGATGTGGCTCCAACAATTCTTGAGGCGGCCAATCTGCCCATGCCCAAGACAATTAACGGTGTTCCTCAGATTCCCATGCAAGGAACCAGCATGATGTATACCTTTGATAATCCGGAGGCTAAAGAGAAACATAATACGCAGTATTTTGAGATTATCGGCAACCGCGGCATCTACCACAACGGCTGGATGGCGCGGACAACAGTGATGTATCCCTGGATGGCGCCGAAAAGAATGAATCCGGTTGCCGACGATTCTGGTTGGGAGCTGTATGACACCACCAAGGATTTCAGTCTCTCGAATGATCTTGCCGAGCAGGAGCCGGAACGCCTCATAGCCATGAAGAAGAAATTCATGGAAGAGGCCATTGATAATCAGGTGTTGCCGCTTGACGATCGTCTTCTTGAGCGTCTTGTTCCCTCTGTTGCCGGACGGCCCACACTTTTGGGTGATCGGACGTCGATGGATTTGTATCCCTACGCCTGGAACATGGTGGAGGATTCGATCCTCAACGTAAAGAACACCTCCAGCAGCATCACGGCTCGATTGGATGTAAAGCCTGGCCAGAAGGAGAGTGGAGTGATCTTCTCCCAGGGCGGTCGCTTTGGTGGCTGGTCTCTCTATGTGGAGAACAATGTGCCTGCTTACACCTACAACTACATGGGTAAGCTCTACACCTTCATCAGTAGTCAGCCATTGCCAGTCGGCCAATCTCAGCTTCGTTTCGAGATTGATTACGACGGCGGCGGCGTTGGCAAAGGTGCCAATGTGCAGATGAAGATCAACGATCAAGTGGTTGCGGTTGGTCGTATTGATCAGACCATCGCTTCTCGATTCTCCATTGATGAAGGAGCTGATGTTGGTCTTGACCGTGGCTCGGCGGTCACGGTCAGGAACATTGGCCCCCGTCGCTACAGCGCCTACGGCGGACAGATTGACAAGGTCACTCTTGAGATCTACCCCAAGGAGACTGATGCGAAGAAGAGCTGATTGAATTGATTCAACAGCTGTTGGATGGTGATGTTGCTCTTCGGACCAGCATCACCATTTCTTTATGGCTGATGAATGTAACTGGTAAGGACTCCAGACAACACCAGGAAGTTGTCTCTGAAACAGGCCTACGAGTGGCAAACGGCACCAAGGCAACGATCAGGTCAACAGCAACACAACAGCAGTGCTGTCAGATCACCAGCATCAGTTTGCGGCATCTTTGTGAGGGGAGACCGCATGATGACTTGCTCAGAACCTGCCTCGGCTGGGTAAGTCCTCGTGACTGTGAGCCGGAGTAAAGCTTCAGGTCATGTCGATCACGAGTCTCCATGCCTCTCGAAACGAAATCAACGAATGGTCTTGTGACTTCAGCGAACGCAAAGGCGTTACGGATGGCTGGTGACCGGATTAATGCTGTTGATTGCGTTGATAGGTTTTCAGACGGTGGCTGATCCAACCAGGACCCACCAGGCCGAGAATGATGATGGTGAGTGTTGTGGTGAGACGACTAGACAGTGCTCTTGCCTCCTCGAGTCCGTTGAAGACAAAGGCAATGGCGACTAACACACCGAAGACTCCTGTGAACGTTCCACTGAGAGACCTGAGCAGGTCACCGATCGAGCGGCCCTCAACAGCATCAGGGTCGATGCCGACACGGCTACCGGCCAGAACACCTGTGATGCCCAGAATGACGATCAGAGCCAGCCGCTCCCATGGTGAGTAAGTCGACGCTGCTTCGTTGCCTCGTTGCATCTCGTTCACCATCGAGGATGCTGTTCCCAGGAAGCTGCCAGAGCAAAGACCGATGCTTCCCCACCACTGCGATGGTGTTTTCAGCCGATTGCGCAGCCTGCTCAGCAGGATCAGGAAGATGCAGCTGATCGTGACGTCTGCGAGCAGCGGTAAGTGCAAATTGATGGCATAACCAAGCCCAGCGCCCAGGAGGAGAGACGCCATGTCTGCTCCCTTCCGTGGGTTCTGTTTCAGCAGCTGCTTCTGATCGATCGGGGTTTTCATGGATTCGCTCTAAACGTTTCCGCTGATCTGATCTTGACTTTCATTGGCTTGACGCCATTTCATGAACGGTGCGGAACCGACGGCCGTCACCACCACATACCCAACTACAGCCGCTTTGAGATCAATGGCGTTTGGAGCCATGCCTTGAATGATGAGCAGGGCAAGGCCTGGATTCCGCATGGAGAGCACCAAAGGCAGTGTGCTGCGTTCGTCTTGGTCATCACCTGCGACTGCGAAGCCTAGTCCCAGTCCGATCCATGTGAGGATGAACATCAGCAAGGCTCCTCTGAGGTTGCCGATCAACATCGGCGTCACCTTCGGTAACGCCACGATCAGGATCAGGGCCAGCAGCACCAGCAAGAGCATGCTCGCACCTTTCTGGATCACCGGATTCCAGCGTTCAGACCATTCCGCACACCAGCGCCGCAATGACACGCCCACAAGCAGAGGAATCAGTTGCACGGTGAAGACTTGGAAGGCGACGTCCCTGGAGGACACGCTCCAGATCGTTTCTCCCGCTTCCACCGGTAGCTGACTGACCCAAAGCGGCACACTGATGATGGCGGCGCAGGCTGACCAGAACTGCAGTCTTGTCGCCAGTTCAGGGTTTTCCGCCAGCTTCCTGCTCTTCAGAGCGATCATCGGAGCGCTTGGACAGATCGCCATCAACATCACCGCTGTTGTGATGGCAGGAGACAGTCCTTGTCCGAGTGGGGTCCGCAGCAGCAGCAAACACGCCAGCGGTAGAGCCACGCAGGTTGCCAACAAGACGCGCACGATCAGTGCTGGTCTGTGTTTCAGCAAGTCGAACTGCAGGCTGGGCAGATTCAGGCCCAGAGACACCATGATGAAAAACAGGGCCAGAGAAATCAGGATTGACATCAGAACAGGAGAAGATGCGGTGGTGAATTGGAAAAGGCTTGGAGCTCAGATAAATCCCGACAGCAGCAGCAGGAAGGCAATCACACCGATCACCAGCACAGCTGTTGCTGTGGCAATCGAAAGCGATGGCTCATCGCGGTAGAGGTATGGGTCATTCCGCAAGCGCACAAGTTCACGTTTGTGTTGCCTCATTGCAATCAGCAACGTGAAAATGCCAACACCGATGAATCCAATCGACATCAGCTGCACGCCGATGTCATTGCCGCTATCGGCTGCGCCTCCAGCATCACGGATGGCACTGATGATTTTGTCGAGACCGAATCCAAAACTGATCAGAGCCAGGGCTGTTCGGATCCAGGCCAGAGTTGTGCGTTCCGCAGCGGCTCGATTGCGCGTCTTGGCCAGTTCAGTATTGGTATTGCTCATCCGATCTGGAAGGCCTGACCGCTGCTGTCAGGCTAGAAATCGCCCCTGACTTAGTCATCCCAAAGCGCTCCCGATTGTGCTGGATTGCGGCGTTTGGCTGTCTGGCAACTGGTGATACTTGTCTTTGCCATTCACAATCACCTCAAGTGGCATTCAATCATTGATGGAATGGTCTGAACATCTGCTGACGCATTCAGCCGAAGCATTGCGCTTGATTCTTGAATATCTGTCGGTGCTGTCTGTTGCGGTTGGCTTGATTGCGGTGTTCAGTCGCAGCGGGCCGCTGCGCTTGCGGGCGATTCCACCTCATCTGATGCAACGAGGTCCCCTTACCGCAGCAAGATTGACCTTCGGCGGATGGGTGGCTCTGGCTCTGGAGTTTCAGCTGGGTGCTGATGTGGTTCAAACCACCATCAGCCGTGAAGCATCCGCCTTGATTCAGCTTGGAGCTGTAGCACTGGTGCGTACATTTCTGAACTACTTTTTAAGCCTGGAGCTAAAAGAAAAAGAGCAGACTTCATGACGAAGTCTGCCCCCTGCCATTGTTGATCGGTTGGATCAAACGTGGTTGGCGGTTTTAGTCGGTGTAATCCACATTCATCTGGTGGATGGTGCCGTTGAACTTGAACGGAGCACGCTTGCGGTAGTCCATGGAAACCGCCGAGCCCAGTGACTGGCCGACATCAAGACAATCGTTGGCGGTGAAGAGCAGTGCAGCCACTCGCGGCACAATGCCGTCGATCACCGTTGAGCCATTGAGGGATGCCTTGATTGAAATGGCACCCCTTGGATTGTCGTCGGTGTGCTGGGTGATGATTTCCAGTTTGTGGCGACCGGTTGGCAGCGGCTGGCTGGAGCGCAACTTGGTGCGTTCAATGATGAAAAGGTTGTACTCATAGATCAGCACCCCCTGATCCATGTACAGGGTGAGTCCACCTGAATTGGCACCAAATTCGTAGAGCACACCAGTTCCATTTTCTGGAATCTCAAGGTCGAGAACGACCTTGTTGTTCAGGCAACCAAGCCGTGGAGCGCAGGGCTCTGGAATTCTGGTGATGTTGCCTGGAAGTTCCCACGACTTGGCATCGGGTGCAACCTTCAGTTCCGGGTGGAAGATAACGGTCCAGAGTCCTCCGCCGATGGGAAGATTCTTGTATTTGGCCGATTCCACCAGGAACTGATTCTTCATCGCCTGCAGCTTCTCGGGATGCTGATCGGCGATGTTGTTGGCCTGGCTCCAGTCCTCCTCGAGGTTGTAAAGCTCCCACTCGTCAGTGTTCGGCGACCAGGTGAGGATCTCGGGGTCGACGCCCTTCACCCAGGGCAGGCGAGGACCAACGGCGCCAGCCATCCAGCCTTCGTGATAGATGGATCGTGATCCAAAGATGTCGAAGAACTGGGTCTTCAGTTCACCAGGTGCATCCGGTGCATTGAAGGCGTAGGCAAAGCTGGTGCCGTGAATGGGATCCTGCGTGACACCATTCACCATCTTGGGTGGAGTGATTCCCACCAGCTCGTAGATCGTTGGCACCAGATCGTTGCAGTGATGGAACTGAGCACGAGGCTTGGGATCCGGCTTGATGCCCTTGGGCCACTTGACCATCATGGGGTTACGGGTGCCGCCGAAGTAAGACCCCATCAATTTCATGCCCTGATAGGGCGTGCTGCCCGCCCAGGCCCAGCCTGCGTGGTACATGTTGTCGACCAGATCGGAGCCGATGGCATCGAGTCCACCAAGGTCGTCGAGCACCTTGATGTGCTCATCGATCTCCGTGGCGACGGAGTTCTGAGCAAGCAGCTCAGAGATGGTGCCATCCTGACCTTCACCGGAGGAACCGTTGTCTCCCCAGATGTAGACAACCAGGGTGTTCTCCTCATATCCGAGCCGTTCAATCTCGGAAAGGATGCGACCAACCTGATGATCCGTGTGTTCGGCGAAGCCAGCCAGCACTTCCATCAAACGCGACTGGAAGGGTTTCTGGTGATCGGGGATGGAGTCCCAAGCTGCTAATCGGGGGTGGCGTGGCGTGAGCTGAGCGTTCTCGGGAATCCAGCCTTTGGCTTTGGCATTCTTGAAAGCCTTTTCGCGATAGGCATCCCAACCTTCGTCGAATTTGCCTTTGTACTTATCCGCCCACTCCTTGTTCACATGGTGAGGACCATGCAGCGCGCCCGATGCCCAGTACATGTAGAAGGGCGCGTCCGGGCGGAGCGCTTTGTGGGTTTGCAGCCAGTTGATGGCGTCATCGGCCAGATCTTCGCTGACGTGGTACTCCTTGCCCTCTTGTTTCGGGGGCAATACGACTGTGGTGTTACGCACCAGATGCGGCTCGTACTGAGAGCATTCGCCGGCGAGGAAGCCGTAGAAGTATTCAAAGCCGAGTCCGGTTGGCCAGTTGTCGAAAGGACCTGCAGCCGTGGTTTCGGTTGACGGGGTGTTGTGCCATTTGCCCCATGCGCCGGTTGCATAGCCATAGTTGCGCAGCACGTCGGCCTGGAGGGCACAGCTTTCAGGAATCCTGCCTGAGTAACCGTCCCAGTCGTTGGCCAATTCGCAGATCTGTCCGTTGCCCACGAAGGTGTGGTTGCGACCGGTCATCAACGAAGAGCGTGTCGGCGAACACATCGCTGTGGTGTGGAAGCGATTGAAGCCAACGCCGCCGTCTTTGACTGCCTGAAGTGTGGGCGTGTGGATCTCACCTCCGAGGCATTCCGGCATGGCCGGGCCCGCGTCATCGATCAATACCACCAGGATGTTGGGTGCATCCTCCGGAAGGTATTTGGGATCAGGGAGTGGGCTGTACGTCGAGTCCTGCATCGTCGTTCCAGCCTTGCTTCCCGACGGTTTGGCGGGGAAGGGCAGGATCGAACCGTCGACTTGTTGTCGTGTGCTCATGAACGGGAGGGTGTGGTGTAGGTGCCAAGCCCTCTTTTGGTAGCCGTCTGCCGACTTCAGGAGTCTGAAACAGGTTTTAGATGCGCACGAACGGGATCTTGTTCAATTGCTACAGATTGACTGATTTCAGCCAAGTCTCACTCGGGGTTTCGTGGAAAATTTGCTGATAAGCCTTCGCGAAATGTCCACGACTTTGGAAGCCGAAGTGCTGGGCGACTTCCGTAATTGTTTTGAAGTTTTTGTCGATTCGAATGTCCGGTGAACGCAGGATCCAGTTCACCTGTTCAAGACGTACGCGCTTCATCATTTCCATAGGTCCCATATCAAATGATTCTTTGGTTCCTTGAATTAAAGTACGTCTTGACGCAAACAGCGTTTCGCTGATTTGGTCAAGGCTGCAGTCCTGGCTTGCATTTGAGAAAGCCCACCCAACAAATTCCTTGACAAGTTGCTGCCTGGGAGACGGTGCGTAAGTTAGATACCTAGCCTCTGTTTGCTCGCTGATGGCATTGAGAAATGCACTGTAGAGGTGATTGGTTGTTTGCCTGCATTGCTGCGATGTGATCGGAGGGTAATGAATTAAGTGTTCAAATTGTTTTCGGAATTTGGCATGCAAAGAAGGTGAGATTTGTAGAGCATTATTAACTTCAAGTTTTTCGATCAAATATTCCGAATTGCAGTGATTCAGAAAAGCGTTGAATCTGCTCGTTGAAAGAATCGCTAAGTAGGAGGTGGTATTGGCAGATAATTGAAAATGCGATTCAACTTGCCCCTGTCTGAAGCCGTTCAGGGAGTAGGGCGCAATTGGAATATTGAATAACCGGTGCTCGTCAGCGATTCCTGTCGACTCAAAAGAAAAGCTCATGCAGTCAGCCCCTCGCTCCCCGTTAAGAAGCAGCCGCTGATTGGTCTGAAGCTGAACGAGAAAAATGCTGCCTAAGTTTGCGACTCTGAATCGCCCTTGCTGGGGCCCATGGCTCAGTTGAATGGCATCGAAGTCTTTGCCAATCAACTTGAAGTGTTGCTTGAGTTCCGTAGCTGAGCGAAAAGCGAAATCGATGCCCCGCGCAGAGCGAGTGCTCTCTGCGGGGAGTGTTTGATTCTCGGTGGCAGGAGTGCCAGCGCTCACGTAGTGAATGGAAGATGTATTAATGTATTCTATTTTTTTCCAGCTAGGCTTAAATTCCGCACATACGTGTGAATCCGATGCATCGCGCCATCGATCGGCAAGTGGCTGGCGGCTGCATCACACCACGCACTTTCTTTTCAGCCCTTGCAATGACACGGCCTTCGCCGAGTCGATTGCTTCGGGGCTTGCAGCTAGGACTGGGTGGATTTTGTCTTGCTCCAATTGGCTGTTTGCAGTCTTTGATCTGGGGCAGAGCTCTTCGAAAACTTGAGCTGCCGGATGATCCGGTGATCGTGATCGGCCACTGGCGAAGTGGCACCACCTATCTGCATCAGTTGCTGGCGGCTGATCCCGGCGCCGCCACGGCCCGGAATGCCCTCACAGTGGCTCCGCAGGTTGCTCTGGTGCTCAAGCCGTTGATCGTGGCGATTCTCAACCGATTGATGACTGCAACACGCCCGATCGATGCCGTGTCGTGGTCTGCTCTGGATCCTCAGGAGGACGAGATCGGTCTGGCCCGGTTAACCATCGATACGCACATGGCTGGTGTGGCGTTTCCTCAGGACTATCTGAAGCATTTCCATCGCTGTGCATTGTCGAGTACCCGCCGTTTTCAACGTCAGCTGCTGTATTTCACTCGTCTCACCTGGGCTCACGATGGCAATGGCATGCGTCACCTCCTGATCAAGAATCCTGCCCATACAGCACGTGTTCCCCTGCTGCTTGATCTGTTCCCAAGGGCGCGATTTGTCTTGCTGAAGCGTGAGCCGGCCGATGCTGTGCGCTCGTTGACCCTGGTGAAGCAGAAACTCGCCGATCTCATTGGCCTGCAGCCTGCACCGGATCAGCAACGGCAGGTCGAGGAAACGGCCATGGCCCATGGTTTGCTGCTTGATGCCTTCGAGGCAGCAAGGCCTCTCATTCCCGCTGGCCAGTTGGTGGAAGTGGAGTATTCCCAGCTTGTGAGCTCACCTTTCGCCACTGTTGAAAGGATCTATCGCGAACTTTCGATTAAGGGTTGGGATCAGGCCTGGAAATCCATCCATGCCAGAGTGAACCGGGCGCAGACTTATGACGCTTGTCCGGTGCTGCTGGAACCTCAGGCGGAGAGTCGCCTGCAGGAGCTGTTTGCTCCTGCAAGCACTGCTGCCGCGGATGAGCTCTACTGACCGAAGGCCACCTGACAGGCGGCATTGAGCAGCTGGGCTTCGTTGCCGTTGCCGGGCGTTCCCCCATTGATGGTTCCTTCGCGGCAATCCGCGTAGTACCTCACGGTGGAGCTGCCATCGTCGGCTTCGAAGGTCACCGTGTCACCGGTTGCTGTGACGCTGGGGTAGTAGAGGGAGTAGTCCGAGTCAGGCACAACGATGTAGCTCACCTCATTGCTCTGGGCTGTGTTGACCAGACTGTTGATTACACCGAAGGTGGCCATACTCGCCAGCCCCCAGGCTGCTGCCTGACCGGGATACCAGCCCCAGTTGTTCCAGTAGGAGCCTCCATACCAACCGCTGTTCCAGGGTCGATTGTTGTACCAGTTGTTGCCGCTGTACCAACCTCTGCCGTAACGATCCCAGTTGTTGATCGCTTTGCGCCGATTGTCTGCACGGGTGTTGAAGCGATCGTTGCGATTGTTCTGGCGCGTGTTGAAGCGATCGTTGCGATTGTTCTGGCGGTTGGAACTGTTGTTGCGCACCTGGTTCTGGCGATTGCTCCTGGTGCTCTGTCTGTTGCTCTGGCGATTGGCGCTGTTGGTGCGCGCCTGACCCTGGCGGTTGCTGCGGGTTGTCTGCCTGTTGCTCTGACGGTTGGCGCTGTTGGTGCGGGCCTGACCCTGACGCGAAGAGCGAGTGGTTTGCCTGCTGCCCTGGCGATTGCTGCGTGTGGTGGAGCGATTACTCGAACGACTACCCGAGCGACTGCCGCTGTAGTTGCTGAAGCCGGTGCGGCCACCGCTTCTGGAACTGCTGCGTGAGCTGCTGCGTGATCCTCGGGAACTGCTGCGTGATCCTCTGGAACTGCTGCGTGAGCCGCCCCGGGAGCCACCGCCCCTTGAACCGCCGCCACCGCCGCGACGCTGGGCCAGCAGTAATTCCTCACTGGTGCCTGATGGAGCCGTTGTTTCGGTGCCGATCGCCGCGAGACCTGCAGCGGGTTGAAGTGCCAGAGCTAAACCGAGCAAGCCGGCGAGGCGACGTGTAGAGGATCGGCGAGTGTTGATGGTCATTTTCCAATGGCCTCCTTGAGTCGATTGCAGCCGTTGTCGAAACAGGCAATATCCACACGGCCATTGGCAGCGAAGACCATGCCCACCTTGGTGCGCCCCTGCATGGCATCACCGCTACCGACCAAAACATCGGCGAGGTATTTGGGGTTTTTGACGCAGAAAGCTCCGCTGTTGAAACAGAGCTCCTCTTTTTTGAAATCGATCACGGCGTTCTTCACCGAGCTCCACGGTTTGGTGTTGCTGGCTCGCCCTTCAATGCGCACGTAGGGATCATCGATCACGCGATAACTCACGGTCTTTGATCCAAAGGTGTGGACGTATTCCGTGGTGTCGTCGACATTGGATGCCACGACGTTGCAGGAGTGGGTTGTCCCTGCGCTTCTGCAGGTGGTTTCCAGGGAGTAAAGCTCCTGGGCCACCGCTGCGGATGCGCTGAGGCTGCCGAGCAAGACCGTCAGGCCCGTCAGCACCCTGCAGCGAAACAAGCTGTGCATGGGTGTGGGGGGTCGCGGAGGATTGCATTCCTCCATTTCGACACCATGACCATGAATCGATTGTCAGGCCGCGCATCTGCCTGATCGGGATCAACCGGCACTGTTGGCGGTACCTTGACGCCATCGATTGATGAACTGCCATGATCCGCCCTGTTGTTGTTGCATTGGTGCTGTCACTGATGGCAACCGCTCCGGCTCGGGCTCTGGAGGATTGCAGTCTGATCAAACGCCTGATGAACACCCTCGGTGCATCAATGGCTCGCAACCGGATGCTGATCGCGGCTTCGCAACAGTCGGGAGACAACAAGGCTCAGGCTGAGGAAGCCAGCGCATTGCTCTCGCGCCAGACCCGCAACTACCGTGATTTGCGGGAGGACTATGAACGCAACCGTTGCGGCCGTGACTGGGAATGATGCACAGGCGGAACGCCGTCAGCGACTGCATGAGCTGCTGCTGGCACTGATCGCCCGTCAGGAGGATCTGGAACTGATGGATGCCGAATGCCCCAGCGGATTCACTGGCTCCGCTTCTGCTGAAGGCCCTGCGCAGGCGGCCCGCTGGTTGGACCGCAATCGGCGTGTGTTGCAGCACTATCAATCGATTGTGCGCACGGCCGTAACTCTTGATGCCCTGCTCGACGCTGAACAGGCGATGCCCTCCAGGGAGATCTGAGCCAATTCGATCTGGCGATGAGCACAGACCGTTGAGGTCTGGCAGGCTGGGTCGACTTTTCGCCTTTCCATGGCTCGGTTTGGACTGACTGCACTGCGTTCGCTGTTGCGCCGGCGTCCCCGCCCTGAAGTCTGGAGTGCACCGCAGGCCAGCTGGAGCCGGCCCTTCGGTCTGGGTTGGGAGCAGCCCTATTCGGTCCGTTATGCCAGCAATCTCGATGACGGCCCCAATCACGGCATGCCGCTGGGCGGCTTCGGGGCTGGCTGTTTTGGTCGGGCTCCCGATGGCAATATCAATCTCTGGCATCTCGATGGCGGTGAGCACTGGTTCGGCGTGCTTCCCGACTGTCAGTTCGCTCTGTTTGAAAACAACGGCATTAACAAACGTGCCCATGCCATGGCGGTGAAGCCGCAGGCGGATGCTTCTCGCCCCGACGCCGGTGAACCACTTCAGGCCTGGGACTGGTATCCCGCAAGCACCGAAGAACGAATCACCGGCACCTATGCCGCCCGCTACCCGCTCAGCTGGACGCACTACGACGGCGTTTACGACGCTGATGTGCGTTGTGAAGCCTTCAGCCCGATTCTTCCCGGCGATTACCAGCGCACCAGTTATCCGGTGGCTGTGTTCGTGTGGACCTTGAGCAACCCCACCAAACAACCGCTCGATCTTTCACTGATGCTGAGCTGGCGCAACAGCTGTGGTTGGTTCACCAACACCGATGCCTCGGCTGAAGTGCATTTCCGCGATGACGGCAGCCCGGAGCACAACTACGCCCCGGCGATCGGTCGCACCGAGGGTCAACACAACCAATATGTCGACGATGGCACGCTGCGGGGACTGCTGCTTGAGGGCAATGTCTCCGCTCCGATCGCTGAAGGCGAAGGCCAGTGGTGCATTGCAACAGTCGAGCAACCTGGCGTGAGCATTCAACGCTGCAGCCGCTGGAACCCTGCCGGGGATGGCAGCGAGCTCTGGGAGAGCTTCAGTTCTGACGGCTCGATCCCCAACAGCAACAATGATCGCCGCAGCGGCAGCGATGATCCACTCAGTGCCGCCCTGGCGGTTCGCTGTCAGCTGGCTCCCGGGGAGAGCATCGAGATCCCCGTGGTGATCAGCTGGGATCTGCCGGTGACGGCCTTTGCAACCGGCTGCAAAGCTCTGCGTCGTTACACCGATTTCTTTGGCACTGGTGGCAACCAGGCCGCGGCGATTGCCGCCGAAGCGCTGCGCGACTGGAAGCAGTGGAGGGATCAGATCGACGCCTGGCAGCAGCCGGTGCTGCAGCGCAGTGAGCTGCCTGAGCCATTGCAGATGGCGCTGTTCAATGAGCTCTACGACCTCTGCAGTGGCGGCAGCCTCTGGAGTGCGGCATCAGCGGAGGATCCCCACGGCCGGTTCGGCGTACTCGAATGCCTCGACTACGCCTGGTATGAAAGCCTGGATGTGCGCCTCTATGGCTCCTTTGCTTTGCTGCAGCTTTGGCCGGAGCTGGATAAATCGGTGTTGCGCAGCTTTGCGCAGGCCATCCCTGCTGCGGATGCCACCCAGCGGCCGATCGGCTGGTATTTCACCCAGGGCAAGGGCCGGGTGGAAGCTGATCGCAAGGTGAAGGGGGCAACCCCGCATGATCTCGGTGCGCCCAATGAGCAGCCCTGGGATGCCACCAACTACACCGCCTATCAAGACTGCAACCTCTGGAAAGATCTCGGCAGTGATTTCGTGCTGCAGGTGTGGCGCACCTACAAGCTGGCCCCCAGCGGCGAAGATCTGAGTTTTCTGGCTGAGTGCTGGCCAGCTGCCGTTGAAGCGCTGCGCTACCTGAAAAGCTTCGATGTGAACAACGATGGCCTTCCCGATAACGGAGGAGCGCCGGATCAGACCTTCGATGACTGGCCTTTGAAGGGTGTGAGTGCCTATTGCGGTGCTCTCTGGATCGCTGCATTGGAGGCGGCGTTGGCGATCGCTCAGACGCTGCAGCTCAAAACCGGATTGGAGACGTCCTCCGAGCAGCATGAGTTCGGCGCCTGGCTGGAGCAATCACGCAGTAATTTCGACAAGCTGCTCTGGAACGGCGAGTTTTACGACATCGATGCTGAAAGCGGCACGCCGGTGGTGATGGCCGATCAGCTCTGCGGTGATTTCTATGCCCGCTTGCTTGGCCTGGAGCCTGTGGTGAGTGAAGCCAACAGCCGCAGCACGCTCAAGGCGGTGAAGGAAGCCTGTTTTGACAACTTCGAAGCAGGAACCCTGGGTGTGGCCAATGGGCTGCGCCGTGATGGCACACCATTGGACCCCAACGGCACCCATCCTCTTGAGGTGTGGACCGGCATCAACTTCGGCATTGCCAGTTATTTCCAGCTGATGGGCGAAGCGCAAACAGCGAAAGCGATTTGCTTAGCGGTGGTCAATCAGGTGTATTCAGGCGGGCTGCAGTTCCGTACGCCGGAAGCGATCACTGCGGTCAATACCTTCCGTGCCTGTCATTACCTGCGCGCGATGGCCATCTGGGGGGTTTGGGCAACGCATACCGAGTGGCAGTTGATCCCTGGTGCGGAACGAGGCTGATGAGCAATTTATGCTCAAATGGGATCATGACGCTGTTGTAATTCCAGTAACCCATTGGATGGTTTTGCATGGCTGATGCTGCGCCAACCTGCAGCCAATTTGTTCTTGCCTCCGGTGCTTCAACGAGCATGGTGCATCCGTTATCGAGTTAGATGATGGGGCTCTGCTCGGTCGCCGTATCGCGACATTTTTCTCAATGCTGCAGGAAGACTGGTTTGGCTTTCTGACCAACGCCTTGCCGCTGCCAAGCCTGATGGGTGTGATGCTGAGACTATTCACGCTTTATTCGTTGGAGTTGCACCGAGGCCTGGTGCTGAGAATGCTGGCAGTGAAGCCTTGACGCAAAGATTGCTCCGGTAGAGGTGATTCATCAGCGATACCGACCTGCTGTTGCTTTTGGTTGAAATTCTGATAAAGACAGCCAGAATATTCATCCAGATGATTGTTTCAAGAATGGCGCCGAAGAGGAATCGCCTGGTCGTTGCACTGAGCGTGGGATTTGCTTGTTCGATTTTCTTGCCCGCCTGGGCCAGGGCAGAGGAATTCCGCGAAGGGAAACCTATAGCCAATACCGCCACTGATAGTGTTGCAGTATATTCTTTGAGAGAAAAATTTCAGACAATTCTGGTCGGCAACGATGAAAAACTCTATGCTGTTGAGTATTATATTACCACCACTAGCTCAAAAACGCCATTTGGCATATCTCTGAAGAAATGGGTTGAGCCAGAGAAAGGAATTAGTGAATTTTTCAGTGCTTGGTTGAATAAGGAGGGTTTGGCAAAAAAACTTTCTGAAAATTATCAATTATTCGCGGAGGAGAACTCTCTCCTTGGTGTGTCTGACCTATGTGTTAAAAACCCTGGCGTCGGCAAGGACAACGAGGACAGTTCACTTTGTTTGAACAGGCAGAACAATGGTGGTGGATTTATATATTCTGATTGGCAAACGAATCCCCCGTCAAGCGCTGTAAATCGACCCGATGCTGAACAATTTGATAATCCTAATCAAACAAAAGAAGGTCTTCTTTATTACTGGAATGGCACCGATTATTATACAATGACTGGCAGCACCAATAACCGTATTCAAGCGTTTGGTGGCTGCAAAGTGAACACCATTGACCAAAATGTACCATCCAATCAATTAGTTGGCAGTGAAAATAGCGTCGGCGAGCGCTTCTGTTCTTATGAAACAAAGGAAATAACAATTGGCGATGATACTATAGAAATCGGTGTGGTATCCTCAGACGTTTTCGCGCCAGTCTTTGAAGGAGGAACTTTGGAGACGATTGAAAATGGCCAGGATTTTACCCAGGATTTCTATATTTCAAAGAAGGGAGGAACCATCGATAATCTGGGTAATGATGTCACTTTCTCTGGAGACTTTACAGACCATATCCCGGCGGCATCGCGAGGTGATCTGACATTTGCGGGCACGGGAACGACCACATTTTCTGGTAATAACGATTACGACGGCGGAACGGTCGTTTCAGCTGGAACACTCAAGCTCGGTTCTTCCACAGCACTGCCGAAGGTCTCCCAAACGACCGTCAAGGCTGGTGCCACACTTGACCTTAATCTTCAGCAGATCGATGTCGACAGCATTGTTTTGGATGGGGGCTCAGGTTCTGGAACGTTGGCCAGCATGATGGCCGATACGGCGGTTCTGAAAAATGGCCTTCTGTCTGGCGATATAACTTCCAATGGTGGATTGATTTCTACTGTCATGGGCAGTAATGCCAATCTAACTGTGAAAGAGGGACGCACTTTTTTGCGGGATGGCGTCAGTCTTGGTTCGGGCTCCCTGAAGGGAGGTCAACTTTGGGCAGCTGATGATGATACGGCGGTTTTTCGCGATTTCACTCTTTCTACGCCCACCGTGAAGCCTGTTAATCCTGGCACAAATCAAGGATTGGGAGCAGTAGTCAACCCGGGTTTGGTGGTTGGTCTGGGCTCCAAAAAAGATTGGGCGATGCGAATAGGAGTCGATGCCAACCGCGAAGATAATGGAGGAAAGTTCGTTTATGAAAGTGGAAATATTTATATTTTAACGCCAGTCACGACTGGATCTCCTGATAGCTATGACGGCATCTGGAATGTGTTGGACTTTTCAGAAGCTGATCTGAGTAATGCTAAATATAGTCAAATGTTCAAAAATACCTACTTGTTATTTGTTTCGCCAGACGGAAAAGATTATCAATTTGTTGAGTTTCAAGCGGATGGAACCCCGGTTGATCCTGATCAATTAACGCGTGATGTGTCTCTCATTGAAGGGTCTTTGAGGATTAAGGTTGGAGCGCCTAATCCCGACATCAACCTTCCTGACATTGTTGTACCGCTTCCTCCCGATATTGTTGATCCGTTCCCGTTGTTATCAGTTGAACAAATTACTGATGTGATACGCCGCGGTCTTTTACCTCGCAATGTTGATGGTGCAGGTCAGACATTGTCGACGTACAACAATTTGCTGACGGACACGATCTTTGAGCGAACGCCGATGCGTCAGTTCACCGAGGTTGAAACTGTGGTGGAGGAAGTTGTCGTTCCTGACACAGAGGTGGTTCCAGAAGCGGAGCCTGTGCGCGGATTGTGGAGCAAGAGCGGAGAGATTGATGATCAGCAGGCTGATGAGTATTTAGAGCAAACCGTCGCCAGCTCAGAATCTGAAAGTCTGGTTGGCGACGAAGCTCAGAGCTCCCGGCCGCTGGTGCTGGCCGATGCGCAGCCTTCTGGTGAGCTGAAAGGTGATGAGTTGATGGTGGAGATCGATGGCAAGACGTATCTAGAAGATGGTTCACTTACAGCTGAATATGCCGGTCGTGATGGCGTGCGCGGCTGGTTCCGTGGCTTTGGTGGTCAGTCCAGTAACAGCAATGGCGATTCAGACACGATCTATAACCCATACAACATCTCCGCTGCTGGCGGGGTTCTGGGTGTGGACGTCTCCTTGAGTGAGTCGTTCCAGCTTGGAGCGTATGCGAACTACGGAAACATCAACCTGTCTCAGTTCAACGGCGTGCAGGATCTTGGTGGCGGTTGGAATGCCGATGGCTGGGGTGGTGGTGTTACCGCTGATTACTGGACCAACAACTTCTATGTGCAGGGTCTGCTGGGAGCAACGGGATTCAGCGGCGAGCAGCGCCGCAATATCCAGGGTTATGGCCCGCTGTTTGATGACCAGACAGCCAAGGGTGATAAGAGTGCAACCTCAATGTTGGGGGCTTTGCGTGTTGGCTTGCCGTTCCAGAGTGGCAACACCTATATCGAACCGCAGCTGACGGCGACCTGGACCGGTAATAACGAAGATCGTTTCTCTGAGTCGACCGATGATGATCGCTTGGCTCTCACCTATAAGAGCCGCAACACTAACTATCTGCAGACTGCACTGGGCGTGAAGTTTGCCTGGCCGATCAAGACCGGTGAGACTGGTTTGTTCACCCCCAGCGTGAAGCTGGCCTGGCTTGGAGATTGGAATCAGGGCAATGAAGATCAAACGATTGGATTTGATTTCACGGATAAGACCTATGCCGTTGGATCCAACCAGGAGGATGTGAATGGCGCGTTGATCGAAGCGGGTGTTGATTACAACGTGGCCAAGATCGAGGGAACAACGGTGAAGGGTTATCTCAGAGGTGGCGCAGAGTTGTGGGGTGGTGATCGTGGAACGAAGTGGAGAGCCAGCGGCGGTGTGACCTTCCAGTTCTGAACAGTTTCGAAATTGTCAATGATTTCTTGCTGATTGTTTAAGGGTCAACAATCGAGTTGATCAAGCTGGTGACGGTATTTTGGGATTTCCATTAACTCTCTGCACCATCGTGAGTTGGTGCCTGAGGCCTGCTCAATGGGAGACGCCAGTGATTCCTCGAGCATCTCGTTAGTTTTTTAGAACCTTGTCTTTGCTTTAAACGTTTTGGTGCGGCTTTCAGGGAAGGGATGTATACATTGATTTTCTTTTGCTAAAAATTAATGAGTTTTAGTTCTTGATTGTTGCGCCTGATCACTGCTTGCTGCAATGGCTTTGCCGCAATAGGATTACCTGCTTGTCTTTTTATGAGTCTCGCAAGAATCATGCAAGGTGTTTGATTAATGCCTAGTTTGCGACTACATATTTTTGTTCTCATGGCTGACAAGTTTGAAAGTGCTTCTGACCTTTTCAGTCGTTCAGGCGTTTCCTTTCTAGCGACGGCAGCTTCAATTTTTTCGGCTGGCGTGGTTGTTTCGTTGGCACTTTCGCCAAAAGCCATGGCGTGTAATGCCATCAGTAAGGGTTGTATCGTGAAGTATGACGATGTGGAGTGGTTTTTTGAGGGCGAATCAAAGGGTAAAGCCTTTCCTATATTTAGTGGCGGGACACTAAGTTTTGAGGGTTATGAGAACCAATTTTGGTACGGTGAAGATGGAGGTGGTTTTGATATCAGATTAGGCGAAACAGTGGGTTCAATTTTTTTCCCTATATTTGAACTTTATGATAATAAAATTGATAATTTTGGGACACATCCTAAGTTTTATGGAAAATTGCGTGGTGACGGTAATATGAACTTCACGGGCTCTGGTGATACTAGACTTTATGGCGAAAATCTATTCACAGGACTTACTCGTATAACGGTGGGAAGATTAGTCATTGAAGATAAAATTGCCAAGCCGACTGGAAAGATACAGATTGATGACAACGCAACTTTAAAGCTTAAAGGTGATAATATCCAAATCACTACTCGTGTTACTTCTAACAATGGAAGGATTAACTTTGCCGGGAAAAATGTTAAAATTGAATCAGAAATTGTTTCTGAACGAGGTGAAAACAATGGGGCCTTGAAGCTTTTTGTGCATGAATCTTTGATTGACCAAGAAGGAAAAGTTTCAATAAAGCCACGAATCACGGGGAGCATCTCCGGTAGTGGTGGAATTTTAAAAACTGGTGAAGGAAGTCTCGCTCTCTCAGGTTCCAACACCTTCACCGGTCCTACTAGAATATTAAAAGGTGAACTAAGTGTTGAAGATTCAGGTAGTTTGGCTGGAACACCGACAATTACTATTGAAAAAGGCGCAAAACTTAAAGTAAAAGATCAAGCTAAATTGAATGATAAGGCTTCTGTGATTATTGCCGAAGGTTCTGATTATTTTGCTGATTCTGATGATACGATCGGTCTAATATCAGGTGCGGGAAGAATTAAACTATTTAATGCAAGCAAGACTTTGTCTGTCGGCGCATCAGATGAAAATTCTATCGATTCTGGGTTTTCTGGTGTAATTTCTGGGCAAGGCAGTTTCACAAAGACTGGTAATGCGACTTTAGTCTTGTCTGGAGCTAATACCTTCACCGGCGACACCTCGATTGATAGTGGAACCTTGGAGGTGCGAGGATCTTTAAGTCATGAAACGGATGTGATTGTTGGGGATGCGATTTATGATGTTAAATCAACTGATACCATTGGATCGATTGCAGGAACAGGATTTATTTTCTTAGATGACGACATCACATTGAAAGTAGGTGCTAATAATTCATCCACAACTTTTTCTGGCATTATCCAAGGATATCCAAGCAGCCAAGGAACTGGTGGTTTTGCAAAAACGGGTAGTGGAACTTTAACATTATCTGGCAATAACTATTACTTAGGGGCGACGTCGATTAATCAAGGTGTATTGCAGGTGACAGGCACATTGAGTGATTCAACGGCTGTTATTGTTTCGAGTGGAGCAACCTACGACGTTAAATCTATAGACACTATCGGCTCCATTGCTGGTGCTGGCTCGGTTGTCTTGGCTGACGACATTACGCTCACTGCCGGTGCCAATAACAATCCAACAACTTTCACTGGCAAGATCTCAGGAAAAGGTAATTTCACGAAAGATGGATCTGGCACGTTATCAATCTCTGGTAAAAACGCTTTACAGCTTCAAGGCAAAACAACAGCAAAGTCTGGCACGATTGATTTTGGGACGACGTCACAGGAGATAGCGAACCTTTCCGTCGACAAAAATGCCAATATTTCTAATGGTAAGCTCACCTTAGCGAAGTTGAACAATAGTGGTGCGATTAAAGTGGATTCTCTGTCTGGAACCGACGCCGCCAATGATTTCACTAATGATGGAACGATCGAAATCACGACTTCAGCAAACATTGACTTAAAAGCAGGTGACGATATTTTTACGACTAATTCCAATCTGACTTTATCTGGAGTACTCGATGGTGGTGCTGGAGACGATTTAATTAAATTCGGGTCTTCCGATAACAAGCTCCACCCATTTAGGGCAGCTAAAATTATCAATTTTGAATCTGCCGAGCAGACCAGTGGTACATGGGATTACGACGGTAATTTCAAGGATTCTGGAATTGAAACAATGACGCTCAAGGGTGGCGTCATGGAAATTCTTGACTCTGAGCATGCAACCTTTGAAAATTTTGTGATGGAAGGTGGCCAGATTGTTGCCAGCCTTGAAAGCAAAAATTCAGCGCCGCTGACTGCTGACAGCTTTGACTATCAAGGTGGTTCATTGCTGATTAAGTCTGCTGATCAAGCTGATCCGGAGGGAACCTACACAGTGATTGACGCGCCTGCGGCTAGTCAGGGCGAGATGAATGAGCTGGCTGCAAAATCAGTACTTGAGTATGACAATATGGCACCTGAAAGATTTACTGGTATTGGAATTAAGAATGGTATTAAAGGCAGTGCTATTTACGATGTCTTCCTGAAAGAAGGGAGTTTACAGCTTGTCGTCGAGCAGAAGCATCATGCAGATATCTTGGATTGTCTGAAGGATGACAGCTGCGATAAGCCTGTAGCTCCTGGAGATGATCCGCATCACCATGAGATTAAGCCAGGTCGTCCTGGACATGACATTTTGAAAGTCATCCTTGATGACATTCTTAAAGAGTTAGACCTTCCAATTATTGGTTACGGCACGCTTTCCCGGCTGACTATTTCTGGTTTAGCCCCACGCAATATTGATGGACCTAGCCGTGGAATGGCTACTTATAACAATCTCTTGGCTGACACGCTGTTTGAGCGCCTGCCATTGCGTCAGTTTGATCCCGTGGTGATTGAAGAAACGGTTGTAGAAGAAGAGGAGGTGATTGAGGAAGATCCCGCTCCTCCTGTGCGCGGGTTGTGGAGCAAGAGCGGTGAGCTGAGTGATCAGGATGCTCAGCAGGCTTTGGATCGTGCCATTGCTCAAAATACAGATGTTGTGGTGGAGGAGAGCACGACGGTTGAGCGGCTTGAAGCAGCAGGGTTTGTTGAGGATCCATCGCTGACAGCGCAGTACGCGCGGCGTGACGGAGTCCGCGCCTGGTTCCGCGCCTTTGGCGGCGATGATCGCGACAGCTCCAATGATAATTTCCATAACCCCTACTACGTCAATTCCGGCGGCGGCGTGCTGGGTGTAGACGTCTCTGTTTCGGAGTCGTTCCAGGTTGGTGCGTTTGTGAACTACGGAAACATAAATCTGATTCAGCAGGGTGCTCTGGCAGGTGGTGGCTCCTGGAATTCCGATGGCTGGGGTGGTGGTGTGCGTGCCGACTATTGGACCGATAACTTCTATGTGCAGGGTCTGTTCAGCGCTACTGGATTCAGCGGCAATCAAAAGCGCGACATTGTTGAAATCACCAGCCAGCTCGGTGATGACACAGCATCCGGAAGCAAGAGTGCCACTAGTTATGGCTTGGCATTCCGCGTGGGAGCGCCATTTGAAGCTGGTGATTTGCTGATTGAACCCCAGTTCACATCGACCTGGAGTTTCAACAATGAAAACCGCTTTACCGAGAGCGGATCAGGTGATCTGAATCTCACCTACAAAGACCGTTCCACGACGTATCTGCAGACGGATTTGGCGATCAAGTTTGCCTATCCGATCAAGACAGGCGACACCAGCGAACTGGTCCCCTCATTGCGCGTGGGTTGGCTGGGTGACTGGAGCGGCAATCTGAGCAATCAGAAGATCGGCTATCGATTCACCGATGACACGGTGAACATCGACTCCATCAATGAAGACACCAACGGCGTGCTGGTTGAAGGCGGTCTGGATTACACGATCGCCAACATCAACAGCAGTTCGTACAAGGTGTATGTGCGAGGTGGCATTGAGGCCTGGGGCGGCACGAGGGGGACTGACTACCGTGCATCGGGCGGATTTGAATGGCAGTTCTGATCAAATTCAGCATCGCTCGCCGATAAGGCGCATAGGCATCAATTGGGCAGCGCATACAGAGTTAAGACGCCGACTTTTCAACCAAAGCAACGGTCAGGTCATCACCTTTAGTTTGCAGATAGACATAGCCTGATCCATCTGAGCGCAGTATCGCGGTATAGGCGTAGGTCATACCCCGATCATCCTGTTGACGAATCCGACCGATGCAATTTTCATCCTGAATGAATCGGCTCTGATAACCAGCCACCCCACCAGCGCCGTCGTATGAGGAGAACGCGAGATCAACCTTCTGCCATTCGGTCTAGCTCTCCCGCTGAATCAAGGCATTGGCCTTCCATGACGAAGCAGCAAAGCTGCTACCTTTTTGCAAGCTCAGGAAGCTGCCGTTCATGCTCTCTGGTTCACAGTGGCGATCCGGCTGCGCCATCCATTTTTCTTTCATAACCTCGCCAATTTAATTGCTGAGTCCGAATCGAGGCAGCCCCTGTGCGGTGAGCAAAACCTTGCTTTCTTGTCCTTCTTGATCTCTGGTCACGGTCAGTTCACACTCGCTTTCTGACTCCCAGCTTCCTTCGTATTTCGTTTCGCTGTAGCTGCGACCAACCCGCAAAAAACGGATTCAGCTGACGGACCTATTGGGTAACCATGTTTCCAGTTGGAGGCTGCACATTGGTTGCTGACCACGCAGACCCTGACTAACGATCAGATATTGACCTGTTACGGGAGCTGCGCAGGAGATGGTTGCCTGGACAGGCTGTGCCTGAACGAATGCATTTGAAAGAGGTGATGCCAGTAACACAATCGAGAGGTTGCAGAGCATCGGGGGGCGTTTGAGTTGAATTAATGGTGCACTGCGTATGTTGCTGCTGACTGCTGCAGTAAGCGGTTTCAGCTTTGCTGCAATTGAGAAGGCAATAAAAAACTCCGCTTGTGGCAGGGCTAGTGAATATTCAGTCAGTAGATCCATAGTGACAAAGACGCTCCCCACTTTTCTCTTGCGGGTGTTGTATATCTCACAGCCATAGGCGTCAGACTGTCCGACATTATTAATTCACCTAACCTCGCAATAACCTCCACTCTCACCACTAAAATAGTCACAACTTTGGATGTGTGTCTCAACTTTTCACAACAGGGGCCTCCCCCCTTAAGGTGATTACGTAGCTACGATTTCAATTAATACGCTTCTAATCACGGGATTGTTCTTCAGTTGTTCTTGATCTCAATCACCACAGTCCTCTGACTGGCACTTGCTCTTCTTGAATCACAGGCTCAGGAGCTGGCTCCCCAGGTTCTGCTGCAACAAAAGGATCATCGGCAGGCTGATTAAAAAACCAACGGAAACCAAATTTGACGCTCCATCCGTCGCCAGGACCAAAATCCAAGTCGCTGAAATTAGGCTCAGACAAAACAACAGAGTCCTTTTTGACAATAGTTTCTTTCTCTACGAAGGTATCTTTGGTAACAGTTTTTGGCTCTCTAATAAGAGTTCTAATGGTTTTTGTCTGCTTAAATGTTTCGGGGGTGATGGCAGTAAACGTGTATTCATTAAAGCACCAAGGGAAGTTTTTAAAGTTATTAAACCGAGCCTCGTCCTTGCAGTATTCAATCGTAATTCCACCCTCACCGATAATTGTTCTTGCAGGATTATCAGGCATAAATCTCTCCACTTCGGTTGTCTCTTTGACTTCCTTGGTGACAGTTTCTTCTACAGTTGATGTTACAATTTTATTTACTTCAATAGTTGATTTTTCTTCCACTTTTACCTCCTCTTCGACCATTTCATCTTTTTCAACGACTCTCCTGTTTTCACCTTTGGCTTCTAGCTCAAAGTTGTAATCACCCGTTCGCTGATAAGCACCTTCGATATATACATCCCAAGCCTTAGAAACCCTATAAGATAACCCAGCCTTGCCGCCGTAAACAATTGCAGCTTGCGTCTCCTGCTTCGTGGAATATGCAACATTGCCCACATCGAAGTTCATCCCTCCCAGGGTAAGCCATCCGGCACCGATCGTTCCGCCCACATAGGGAGTCCATCTGGAATTGGTATTGATGTCGTAAAGTAATCCAAAGGTCAATGTCTGCATATTGGAATTGCTGGCTTTGATATTTCGAACGCTTGGATCACCATTAAAGATCATGTCAGCACCAGGTATATCGGTATATCCGTAGAGCAATTCAGTTCTGAAATCACCGAATTTGTAACCAATGCCTGTTTCGCCCGAAAACCCAAAATCTGAATTCAAAGAACCGCTGTAATCCTCTCCATTGATCGTGTTGCTAAGACCAAATCCCGAAAACTGCTGTCCGCCGATAGCAAGGGGGAAATAGAAGCCATCCACCCGTTGATCTGGGTCATCTTCACTGCTCAAATCGCCTGAGCTTTGTGAATCATCAGCTTGAGCGACAATCAACGCTGCTTTTGCAGACTCTGATAACAACAGAGGCTTGAGGCTTTCAACACCTTCAGCAGATGCAGTTTGGAAACAGACAGAAGCTAAGCCGAGTGAGGCGATGGAAAGAACTTTTTTCATTTCACATAATTATTTCACAAATTTTATTCGGCGTTTATGGCCTGTCAACCAGGCTTCAGCCTGTTGTGAACATGGCTCATTCAGGCTGTTGGGCTGTGAAGCCGATCATGAGTTGAAAACATTGATTGAATACAGTTAAACCACGTCACATTGATGCCGGTATCGGTTCCGCTAGTAGCCATCGGTCGGCTGTCACAGCCCTCATTGAGCCCATACATCCAAGTGCGGTCACTATTCAGCCAGCGATAACCAAGCCGGGTAGACGTGCTGACGGTGGTGCCCGCTACATCGGTGTTGTTGATGCTGCTATCGCCCATACTGTTAGCGAAGTTGGCGATGATCAGGACATCGACGAACCAAATGCTGTTATCGACAACAGAGAGGGACAAGAAGCCGCCTATTCCAGCCTGATTGAGGGTGCCGGCACGTTGCAATGCGCCCTGGAAACCAAAGGTGGGTTTGACCACATCCTTGAGGCTGATGCTCATCGCATTACCCAGATCCTCAGCACTGTCGTCCTTTACCTTCGAAGGGATTGAGGCAATGGCAACAGCAGAAGCCAGCAGTCTCATGGAAAGGCTGCGAAGCATGGATCAGGCGTCAGTCGACGCATGATGCCGAGATTTATCTGGTAGCGCCTGTCATCGCAATTGTTCTCATCGACTGCCAATAAAAAACCCCGCACTTTGCAAAGCGTGATTGGTGTGATTTATTTTGTCGTGAGATGGATCAGCACAACTAGACCGCCCTGCTTTTCCCTTCAAGGGTCTTGTATTGCTTTCAGCCTTGCTTCAATGGCCTAAGGCTTCTCAACTAAGTATCAGACCTGGAAGTTTCCGCTGCGTTGGAGATCACCGGCGGAATCTTCCATGACAGCCATCAGATCATCACGTTGATAAACGCGACGGCAAAGCCTTCTGCTACGAGCCATGCGCCGATGGTCATTGCTGTGATTGCCGTTGATGGCCTGACTCCTCACGCCACAAAGCCCTGCTCTTCTTAGCGGGGCTTTTCCTTCAGGCAAGACAACGTTGGTCAGTAGACCCTATGCTCGTATAAAATCTTGCAACTTTCATCCGTTTTAAACTTCCATTTTTCATTTTTCTTTATTGCAGTGAACTCATAGACACCCTCAAAAAGCGTATCTTTGATAGTATCCTGTTGAGTCACTTCAAATCCTCTTTTTTTTCAAGAAGTCAGAGCACTCTGAAATTGTTTTAGTCTGAGCTGAAACCGGCAGATTGGTAGAACATACAGTTACAGCTGCAAAAAACAATACAGCTCTCAGGCAACGAGTCATTCTTTTTAAAACTTACATATTTGCCTTATAGCAAACCCTTTTGAATCCAGCCATTCAAGAGGTGTTTGTGTCTTAAGATACACTCTGATCATCAGAATGATAAGTAACAGCGCTTGTTTAACTGCTGTTTTTGAAAACAGGGCAACCTGGAATACGCAGACTCAAAAGCATGGCCTCGCTTGTGCAAAGCGAGGGAAGGAAAAAACAATTTTGAGAATGCCCGATATTTTTAAGTAGCAATTTTTACCAATGATCTCACTCTCAAGTCACATTAAATCAACTTCGATGGAAAAATTTTTATGAGACGCCCAGACTGATTCAAGACTATTCATCGGGGCAATGGAGAAAGAAAAAGAGTCAGTCGCTCAAGGTTCCCCAAAAAAACGAGGTTCAAAAGACAAACTTGTCGCTGTCGGAATTGCTCCCATGGGAATCATCTCCATTGGCATTGCGCCGATGGGGGTGCTCTGCATCGGGATCATCCCCATGGGAATCATTGGACTAGGGGTTGTATCAATGGGCGCTATAACAGCTTCGGTAATCGGAATGGGGCTTTTTTCTGTTGGTTACAACACCATGGGGCTTGTAACGGCGGGTCCTCTCAGCATGAGTCGCGTCAACATCTGGGGACCAAAAATGAAAATGCCGCATATGCATCATGGACACGAAATCATGCATGAAGCTGCTCATAAAAATTCCTATGTCATTTACAACGATGAGGGCATGGCACGAACGTCAGCCAAGATGATTGGCTGTACAACAATCCACAGGGTTGGCAACTACTGGGCTCCTTGCAAAGCCCCTGGCAAAACCAACTGAGAAATGATCGCGACAGCTCCAATGATAATTTCCATAACCCCTACTACGTGAATTCCGGCGGCGGCGTGCTGGGTGTAGACGTCTCTGTTTCGGAGTCGTTCCAGGTTGGTGCGTTTGTGAACTACGGAAACATAAATCTGATTCAGCAGGGTGCTCTGGCAGGTGGTGGCTCCTGGAATTCCGATGGCTGGGGTGGTGGTGTGCGTGCCGACTATTGGACCGATAACTTCTATGTGCAGGGTCTGTTCAGCGCTACTGGATTCAGCGGCAATCAAAAGCGCGACATTGTTGAAATCACCAGCCAGCTCGGTGATGACACAGCATCCGGAAGCAAGAGTGCCACTAGTTATGGCTTGGCATTCCGCGTGGGAGCGCCATTTGAAGCTGGTGATTTGCTGATTGAACCCCAGTTCACATCGACCTGGAGTTTCAACAATGAAAACCGCTTTACCGAGAGCGGATCAGGTGATCTGAATCTCACCTACAAAGACCGTTCCACGACGTATCTGCAGACGGATTTGGCGATCAAGTTTGCCTATCCGATCAAGACAGGCGACACCAGCGAACTGGTCCCCTCATTGCGCGTGGGTTGGCTGGGTGACTGGAGCGGCAATCTGAGCAATCAGAAGATCGGCTATCGATTCACCGATGACACGGTGAACATCGACTCCATCAATGAAGACACCAACGGCGTGCTGGTTGAAGGCGGTCTGGATTACACGATCGCCAACATCAACAGCAGTTCGTACAAGGTGTATGTGCGAGGTGGCATTGAGGCCTGGGGCGGCACGAGGGGGACTGACTACCGTGCATCGGGCGGATTTGAATGGCAGTTCTGATGAGCTTTGAAGCGATCAGCTGGGGGCTTTCATCATCGGCGTGTTTGTCGGTCGCTCAGCTCGATGCTTTTCTTGTGATTCATGCACTGAAAAGGGCTGAAAGGCATTCGACAAGAACTTCCGCTGTTCCGGTCAACAATTTCAGTGCTTGATGTCTGATCATGGAGTTTCCAAGCCTGGCTGCTTCATGCCCGCGTTGCACCGTTTGTTCTGCTCCTTGCTGCTCGCTGTGGCCTTGTTACTGCTCACACCAACAGCTGCTCAGGCCGAGGTGCATAAGTACCAGGATGAAAATAGTGCTCCGATGCTGCGCAGCCTGGAGAGTCTGCGTGATCTCGATTATCAGAGTTGGCAGGCTGTGGCCTATCGCGTCGGCAAGCCTGGCGGTCCGGTGGTGCTGCGCATCGTCGGTTATCCGGGAAAAATGCGTCTTGAGCATCCCACCTCCCTGCTGGTTCAGGCCGGCGTGAAGGAGTGGCAACTCGAAGACATCACCCTCGATAACGAATTGCTGGCCAAAGATGGCCGCGAGGCCGCAGCGGAATTTGCACTCGACCCGCTGCTCAATGATCTGACCAACAAGCGCCCCTTGAGGATGTTTCTGCCCGGTGTTTTCAATGAAATGCCTGTTCCTCCGTATGTGGTTGCGGAGTGGCGCGATGTGCAGACCGAGCCGCTGAACTGAGCTGATGCCCGATTCGGCCATCCAGGAGCAGCGTTGGATTCGCTGGATGCGCCGAGCTCTGCAGCTGGCGGCACTGGCGGAAGGTCGAACCAGCCCCAATCCCCTCGTGGGAGCCGTGGTTCTCGATTCAGAGGGTCGCCTGGTGGGGGAGGGTTTCCATGCGCGGGCTGGTCAGCTCCATGCTGAACCCGGGGCGTTGGCCCAGGCCGGGGAGGCGGCCCGCGGCGGCACGATCGTTGTGACCCTGGAGCCCTGCTGTCATCACGGCAGAACACCGCCCTGCACTGAGGCCATTCTCAGCGCTGGAATCCAGAGAGTTGTGGTTGCGCTGACAGACCCTGATCCGCGTGTTGCCGGTGGCGGCCTTCAGCGCCTGCGCGATGCCGGCCTGGAAGTGATCAGCGGCGTGTTGGCTGCAGAGGCTGCCCATCAAAACCGGGCCTTTGTGCACCGCGTGCGCACCGGCCGGCCCTGGGGCGTGCTCAAGTGGGCGATGAGCTTGGACGGGCGAACGGCATTGCCGAATGGCATCAGCCAGTGGATCAGCGGACCTCCTGCTCGCGCCTGGGTGCATGCCCTTCGCGCCGAATGTGATGCTGTGATTGTGGGTGGTGGAACCGTGCGTGCCGACGATCCGCTGCTCACCAGCCGAGGTCGCCGCTCGCCGGAACCGCTGCGGGTTGTGCTCAGCCGCAGCCTCGATCTACCGGCCACCGCTCAGCTTTGGCATCAGGATGTGGCTACCACTCTTTTGGCTCATTCAGTCGCTGCTGTGCAGGAGCCTCAGTCGCAACGGCTGGCCGATCTGCAGCGCCAGGGCGTGGAGCTTGAGCTTCTTGAGCGCTGTGAGCCGCTGCTCCTGCTGAATGCGCTTGCCGGGCGCGGCTGCAATCGGGTTCTGTGGGAATGCGGCCCTGCTCTCGCCGCCGCCGCTGTTCAGCAGGGCTGCGTTCAGGAAATTGCGGCTGTGATCGCACCGAAACTGCTGGGCGGTGAGCAAGCTCGAACACCATTGGGTCATCTGGGTTTCACGGCCATGGATCAGGTTCTGACGCTTAGCTGTGAGTCCGCGCGCAGCCTCGGAAACGACCTGCTGCTGCAGCTACAGCTCAGCTCTTGCGCAACTCCGAACTGAAGCGCCCGATCAGAATTCCCATCACCACCGCCAGATACAGCTGCCCGATCACACCTGTGCTGACAGCCAGCATTCTTGCCAAAGGATTCATCGGGGTGATGTCACCAAAGCCGACGGTGGTGAGGCAGATGAATGCGAAGTAATTGATCTGTGCAAACACGGGCATCCAATCGAGCACGCTGGCGTTACTCAGATCGATGCCGTTGGGCGTGCTCATCGGTTCGAAACTGTTGGGCTGGATGGTCTCAACCCCAACCATCACTAACCCTGAGGTCAGGCCGATCAACAGATATCCTGCCGCCGCTCCCATCAGCACACTCGAGTTCACGTGCTGCTCGCTGGCGAGTCGTTTCACCAGGCGCACAACACTCCATCCCACCATCAAGATCCAGCTAAGAACCAGAGGTACGCCGCTGAACTGCCAGTGCATGGGCGTGAACAGCCACAGCAGCTGGGTGAACAGGGCAACGAGCCCAAGCGCCTGATACATCCGGTCATGGACGCCAAGTACCTGCTTGCGCCGAATCACCAGCTGGGTGAGCAGCAGCGCGATCAGGGCGTAGCCGAGGTTGCCCAGCCAGGTGATGCGAGGGAAGGCGAAGCTCGTCATCACCAGCAGGCAGAGCGCCAGCAGCAGCTTGTAGATCGCTTCCTTCCTCTGAGCGCGGACGCGTTCCGATTGCACTGTGATTGATTCGCTAATGACGAGGATGCCGAGGTTTGCCGGAACCGGCGAGTGGCAACGCAATGATGCGGCGTTCGGTTCTCCGCCATCACCCTGCAACCAGGGTTTGGATCCCGGCTATAGCCTGGCGTGAGCCCTGGACGTGATACATGCCGATCCGCGAGGACGACAACCGCCCCAATCGCCGCTTTGGAATCCTCAATCTGGTGCTGATTGGTTTCGGGGTGTTGTTGCTGATCAGCAGCTTTATTCCCAATCAGGGAATGCAACAGGTGCCGCGTGTGCCCTATTCCCTTTTCATCGACCAGGTGAATGATGGCGCGGTCAAGCGGGCGTACATCACTCAGGATCAGATTCGATATGAGCTTTCTGAACCCGAGGAGGGAGCTCCCTCGGTGCTCGCCACCACGCCGATCTTCGATATGGATCTGCCTCAGCGCCTGGAGACCAAGGGCGTTGAGTTCGCTGCCGCACCGCCGAAGAAGCCGAATATCTTCACCACCATTCTCAGCTGGGTAGTGCCACCGCTGATCTTCATTCTGGTGCTCCAGTTCTTCGCCCGACGCTCAATGGGAGCCGGCGGAGCCCAGGGCGCTCTCAACTTCACCAAGAGCAAAGCCAAGGTTTACGTTCCCGATGAGCAGTCGCGTGTCACCTTTGCCGATGTGGCAGGTGTTGATGAGGCGAAGGATGAACTTACTGAGATCGTTGATTTCCTGAAGTCATCGGAGCGTTACACCGAGATCGGTGCTCGAATTCCCAAGGGTGTGCTGCTGGTGGGCCCTCCAGGAACCGGTAAAACCCTGCTCTCGAAAGCTGTTGCCGGTGAAGCTGGCGTTCCCTTTTTCATCATCAGCGGTTCCGAATTTGTTGAGCTGTTTGTTGGCGCAGGTGCAGCCAGGGTCCGCGATCTGTTCGAGCAGGCCAAGAAAAATGCTCCTTGCATCATTTTCATCGATGAACTCGATGCCATCGGCAAGAGTCGTTCCGGCTCAATGGGTGTTGTCGGCGGCAATGATGAAAGGGAGCAGACCCTCAACCAGCTGCTCACCGAAATGGATGGTTTCGCCTCCAAGGACAAGCCGGTGATCGTGCTGGCGGCAACCAACCAGCCTGAAGTGCTCGATGCCGCACTGTTGCGTCCGGGACGTTTCGATCGCCAGGTGCTTGTTGATCGCCCCGACCTCCCAGGCCGCAAGACCATTCTCGAGATCTATGCCAAGAAAGTGAAGCTGGCAGAGGGCGTCGATCTCGATCGCATCGCTCAGGCCACCAGCGGTTTTGCCGGTGCTGATCTTGCCAACCTTGTGAATGAGGCGGCACTTCTGGCAGCCCGTGCCAAGCGCACCAAGGTCGAGCAGCAGGATCTCGGCGAAGCGATTGAGCGAGTGGTCGCCGGCCTTGAGAAGAAGAGCCGCGTTCTTCAAGACGACGAAAAGAAGGTCGTGGCTTACCACGAAGTTGGTCACGCCATCGTCGGGCACCTGATGCCCGGTGGCAGCAAGGTGGCGAAGATCTCCATCGTGCCTCGTGGCATGAGTGCGCTTGGCTACACCCTGCAGCTGCCCACTGAAGAGCGCTTCCTTAATTCCAGGGAGGAACTTCAGGGTCAGATTGCCACTTTGCTTGGTGGACGATCAGCCGAGGAGGTGGTCTTCGGCAAAGTCACCACCGGTGCATCGAATGACTTGCAGAGAGCCACCGACATCGCTGAGCAGATGGTGGGTACCTACGGCATGAGCGATACCCTCGGCCCACTGGCATACGACAAGCAGGGGGGAGGTCGCTTTCTCGGAGGCGGCAACAATCCGCGACGCACTGTCAGTGATGCCACCGCACAGGCCATCGACAAGGAGGTTCGAGCCCTTGTCGATACTGCTCACGATCAGGCTCTGGCGATTCTTCGTCAGAACATGGCCCTGCTCGAGACCATCTCCCAGAAAATTCTTGAGAAGGAAGTCATTGAAGGCGAAGAGCTCAAAGAGATGCTTGATGCCAGCGTGATGCCTGAGGCAATTGCCGCCTGAGGCTTGACGGATTCACCGTTTGTCCCCGATAACACTCCTTTGAAGTCAGTCCATGACGTCCGCCACCACAAGCGTTGCTGCCGTCCTTTCGGCACTGAGCGGCAAGGATTTTCTGTCATCGGCGGATTCCACGGCTGAACAGACCGGCGCATTGCTCGAGCTGGCCAAACAGCTGAAGAGCGGTGATCGTCGCATTGATCTCGGTAATCGCGTTCTTGGGCTGATCTTCACCAAAGCCTCAACTCGCACGCGTGTCAGTTTTCAGGTGGCGATGGCTCGGCTGGGAGGGCAGACGGTGGATCTCAATCCTCAGGTGACTCAGCTGGGTCGCGGCGAGCCTCTGGAAGACACCGCCAGAGTGTTGAGTCGCTTCTGTGATGTGCTTGCCGTGCGCACATTCGCGCAGCAGGAGCTTGCCGATTACGCCTACTGGGCATCGATTCCGGTGATCAATGCCCTCACCGACCTTGAGCATCCCTGCCAGGCTCTGGCCGACTTCCTGACCATGCAGGAAGCCTTTGGTGATTTGCAAGGTCAGACACTCACCTATGTGGGAGATGGCAACAATGTCGCCCACTCGCTGATGCTCTGTGGAGCTCTGCTGGGGGTGAATGTGCGCATCGCCTGCCCCGATGGATTCGAGCCCCTGCCGGGTGTGCTCGATCAGGCCCGATCCCTTGCGGTGGGTGGAGCTGAGATCAGCGTTACCAGTGACCCTGCAGCTGCAGCCACCGGTGCGCAAGCGCTCTACACAGATGTCTGGGCTTCCATGGGGCAGGAGCAGGAGCAGCTTGAACGGGAGCAGGCCTTCCAGGGCTTCTGCCTGAATGAGGAGCTGCTTGCGAAAGCCGATTCGCGCGCAATCGTGTTGCACTGTCTGCCTGCCCATCGCGGTGAGGAGATCAGTTCGGAGGTGATGGAGGGCTCCGCAAGCCGAATCTTCGATCAGGCGGAAAATCGCTTGCATGCCCAACAGGCTTTACTGGCCGCTTTGCTGGGCGGTCTTTAGTTCTGGCTGGTTTCAGAGTGCGATAACAACGACCTTTGCATCAGAAGGCAGCCGCGGGTCAAGAGGTTGATTTGCCTGCACGCTTTGAGGCTTGTATCCGTAACTGATGCATTTTTTCTTAAGAATTGATTTCGCCAATTCTCCACGTCATTGGCCTGTTGTGGATTGGTCCTGAAAGTGCATGTTCTTGACATGTTGGGTAGCACGTACTGTGCCTTGGCAGCCTGATAGGCAACGCTACCCCTGGTTTAATCACGACTCCAAATCTTGATCTTTCCAGATATGGGGTCTTTGGTCGCCGGGTGGATGGATTTTGAGAACCGTTTCTGTCGTTACAGATTCGGGCGAACAGATGGCGTGCTTGTTAGAAACGAGATTCACAAAAAATCAACCAATGACGGACGGTTGGCTCAAGGACCCGCAAAAATTCTGGGCTGTAAGGTTCCATCGTGAATCGCAGAGCGGCACCAGTGATGTGCGCGTATTGGTTGATCATGGCAGGAAGTTGTCTGACAACGAACCTGCTTTATTGAAGTCACGTCGAAATATGCGTTATGAAGATGCTGTATCTCTATACAAAGAGCTTCAACACATTGGGTGGACTCACTGTGAAGCTGTTTGGTAAGGCTTTTTGAAGTGGTTGTGCTTGGAAGTTTCGTACGTCGCGATAATTTTTAGTGCAGATATTATTCAGACATAGTTGTACAGATGCTTTTATAATCGAGAGAATCCAGGCCGCCTTTTTGGAATTTAGTGATTTTCCAGTTCAACACACTTGCCGGGATCTTGAAATGCTTTTTGTGCTTACTGCAACTGCAGTGAACGATTAATTGACCCATCTGTGATTCATCGCCTGTGGCCTCAAAGTTGATTGCTTCGATGTCTCCAATTTTTTCATTTTTTTTGATTTTGCTGAATTGCAATAGATAATCAAGGCCAGAATCAGACATTGCGCCGGAATGAAATCGTCAATATTAGCGGCTCGATGCCCTGGTTTGAGCGAAACTTTGTGTTGACTTGTCTGTTGGTAGAAGCTCTGATAAGCAGCTCTCAAGGCCGTATTGATGGAGAGGATTGTATCTCCCACTCAGTCTTTCTTGTGAATCCATGCTTGATGGTTAGTTCAGCAATTCGCTGTTTGCTTCTTGGCTCTGCTGCTCAAGGACCTCAATCTCAACATTCGTTTTACCGTCATCATCCACGTTGAGAGCTACTGCTGCGCCATGCGCAAGGTCAATCACAGTGCCTTGTCTGTATGGCTTGCGATCATTAATAACAACGGTCACGCTTTCACTGTTGTCTAGACGTGTCACCTTCACCTTGGTTCCCATCGGCAGGCTGCTGTGAGCAGCGGTCATGGTTCCTTCTTTGAGAATCTCACCGCTTGTGGTCTTTTTGCCGTAATAACCAGGCCCGTACCAGGCAGCCTGACCTTTCACAGGCTGAGAGTCCTGCTGGATTTCAGAGGTGGAACTTTCTGGCGTAGCGGCTTTGTTGTTGACAGCTGTGTCACTGCTGTTTTGTTTGCCGCATCCGACGGAGCCGAGAATCAATAGAAGTAGTGCAAGCTTGAGAAGTCGTTGCTGGATACGCATCGAGAGTCAGGCGCTCTGTGCTGGAGCTAGCAAGGGTGTCAGTCGCTGTCAGCGCCCGCATCTCTGAAAACAGCTGTTGAGTTGCACTGTGCTGGAGCCTCAGGTGTTGATCAGAATCAAGGCAATGCATGGGTGCCGTTGAGTTCATGGCAGCTTCCCCGGAACCCTTCTCCATGGCTGGTGGGCCGCTGACTGTTGTGCTGGTGCATGGCTACACCGGCACTCCGGCTGAGTTCTCTCTCCTGGCAGATGCGATCAATGCTGAGGGGTTTGGCATCGAAGCCCCCCTGCTCGTCGGTCATGGGACCTGTGTTGAGGATCTGATGCCAGTGCAGCCCAGCCAGTGGCTGGCGCAGATCGATGCTGTTGTGATGCGTCTTCTGGCCAGCGGGCAGCGGGTGGTCGTGGCCGGCTTGTCGCTGGGTTCCATCCTTGCCATTCAGGCTGGGATGCGACATCCGGGTGTTGAGGCGGTAATCGCGTACTCCCCGCCGATTGTCAGTGGCGATCCGCGCGCCCGAATCGCGCCTCTGTTATCTCTTGTTCTTCCTTCAGTCCCTCGCCCTGCGGATGACTTTGTCGATCCAGCAGCAGCTGACCGGCTCTGGAGGTATCCGCGCTGGCCAAGTCGCTGCAGCGTGCGCATTCTTGGCCTGATTGCATCAACCCGTCGCCATCTGGCGGATCTTCATCAACCCCTGTTGGTGATTGCCAGCACACAAGACAAAGTGATCACGCGTGGGGGTGTGGAGATGCTCAGGGAGCGAACCAGTTCTGAGCGGGTGGTGATGCACTGGCTGGAGCGAACTGGCCATGTGATCACCGCCGATGCTGAGTGGAAAACAGTGGCTCATCAGACCCTGATTTTTTTGAAAGGCCTTTAGGGTCAATTCACTTCAGATTGAATCGATGGATCAGCAGGAAAAGGACAACTGGCAAAAGGTCCTTGAATCCCTTGAAGCGGCCGGTGATACGGAGAGCGCCTTTTATGTTCGCGCTCGCGCTATCTGCAGTGGCGAAGCTGATCCGATGCTTTCCTGGGAGGCTCAATCGTGACGATTGATCCAATTCAGCAAGGCCTGGAACGCTCCTTTGAAACCGAGCGATGGGCCCGATTGATTCGCGAATGCGATGACATCGAGACTCTTCGACAAACCGCTCAGTCATTGCTGCAACAGGTGACGCAGATGAAGGTCGCGAGCACCTGGATGGCGTCGAGAGCTTCCGAGTCTGAAAATGCCAAGTTGGAAATCCTGGCCAAACTGATCAAAGAGCGGTCTGAGCGACCGCATCAGGAGGGTGAACCTTGAACAACCTGGTTCGGTGCGGTGCGCTTGCGCTGACGTTGTCCATTGGAGGTACTGCAGTATTTGCAGAAACCTGGGCACCGTCTTCTGAACCGGCATTCTGGGCACAGACCCGCAAAACACTTCAGGCCTCTGGCGAGCTTTCGGCCCGCCCCTGGTTGTTCATGGAGGCGATGGATTCACCAAGCCTGAAAGCTGGTGAGTACCTCAGTGATCCATCGCGATCAGCTGTTGGGGTGGAATTCGATGCTGCTGTGTTGATGCAGCGTGCTGGTCAGAACGACTGGCAAGTTCGCGAGTTGCGCATGCGCGCTCTCTGTAATCAGAAAAGACTGCAGCGCAGCGGCACTGAGGGTCAGTGGCTCGATTATGTCGGCCGCAAAGATACGCCTGAAAAGGTTCGCTGGATCTGCACACAGCCTTTGACTGAGTGAGCTCTTGCCAACACTGGTGATCACCGGTACAAATGTATTGACGAACAGATGAATTGCCGGTGTCTTCTGGATCCCCCGAGCCGCTAACGACTGCTCAGCAGGAGCTTTATGACTGGCTCGTCGATTACATCGGCTGTCATCGTCACAGTCCGTCCATCCGTCAGATGATGCAGGCCATGGGCCTTCGCTCACCGGCGCCGGTCCAGAGTCGCTTGCGCCATCTTCAGCAGAAGGGGTGGATCACCTGGCAGGAGGGTCAGGCCCGCACCCTTCAGCTCCTGGGCGGAATCACGTCTGGAATTCCTGTGCTTGGGGCGGTGGCGGCTGGTGGATTGGTGGAGACTTTTGATGATGTTCAGGACCGTCTGGATCTGGCTCCCGTTCTGGAAACCCGAGGCCTGTTTGCGCTCACAGTGAACGGAGATTCAATGGTGGATGCCCATATTGCTGATGGCGATGTGGTTCTGATGGAGCCTGTTGTCGATGCGGCGCGCCTCCGGCAGGGAACGATTGTTAGTGCATTGGTTCCAGGCAGTGGAACAACCCTGAAACATTTTCATTGCGATGGCCTCACGGTTCGCTTGGAGGCTGCGAACTCCGCCTATGAGCCGATTGAGTTGCCTGTGGATCAGGTTCAGGTTCAAGGCAAGCTCGCTGCCGTTTGGCGCCAGATGTAAACGATGCTTCGCAAGGGTCGCTGCCGTTGTAAGCTTCGGCACGACGACGGCCAGGCCCACTGGTTTGACCGCGTTCTTGGGGCCATAGCTCAGCTGGTAGAGCACCTGCATGGCATGCAGGGGGTCAGGAGTTCGAGTCTCCTTGGCTCCACTGGACTTTCACCAAGTGGGACACCCTGAGTAGAGCAAAAGCTAGAGCAAAATTGTTCTGGCATTTGCGTTTTGCTCTAACTCCCGAGCGGGGCGGATTGGGCGACTCCTGAATCCAGCGGCTGATTGGACTAGACCCACAAGGGGTCAGACAGCCAGTCGCTCACTGAGAGCGGTGGTGCCAGCAACTTTGAAGACAGGACCGTTGGTGATTACGACACCAACGATGCGGTGTTCGGCGTGAGGCGTTTCATCTGCTGCAAATGATGAAGAGGAGGGGACTAATTCAAATAATAGGCGCAGTAATTACTTATCTGACTACTAAATTCAAAAAGATTGTCCGGCCATTTAGAGTATTTAATGCCAAGTTTTTTATAAGTGCTAACATATATCGATTCAGCTTCCTCGTTGGTATTGTTACGGAGAATTTGAGCCCAATACTGAGCACAAATTTCTATCTTCCGATCACGTTCTGACTGGCAGCCAACAAAAAAAGCGAGGAAAAAGCAATGAAGGCAATGGCAGGCAGACGTTTCATCACTTGCAGCCGCTATTGCACCTGATGTAAAGAGTGCTGTAACGGGTACCAAGACCGCCGAGATCCGCTTTCGACATATGAGGCTAGTAAAGATTGAGATTGCCAGGAGGGTAATCGATTCAGGAGTGGCAAGCTTGAGCCAGTCGTCTTTGCGCATGGTCGTCAGATGGTGTCTGTCCATCTGCAATGGCACCAGCGACTCTGTTGAGTCATCCCCCGTTGAAGTGATCATTCGCAATCGTTGATTGATGCCGAGTAAGGACAGGCCACTTGTTGATCGCCACGCACCGAAGAGAGGTGTCGGCTGGTTGGTGAATGACCAGCAAGGCAAGGTCTCCCAGTTCAGGAAAGACAATCCAACCGCGCATGCCCAGTGGGTTGTTGTGGAGACCAGACCAATACGTGGCGGTGGTCAACCAGTCATCAGACGCATGCTCAGGCATAACGCCATCGAGGCATGGGAAACGATGCAGAAGTCAGGTGGTTGGAGACGCTGTCAGCCCAAGTGGTGACGCCCCTGTGACCAACCTCACAGCCCTGCATGATGCAGGTCATCGAGTCATCCGCTGAATCCGGAGATGGTTTGTCCTTCGCGAGGGAAAAAACCTCCACCGCTTTCAGATCCATGCCTCACTACACGACCTACGGCAGCACCCTCTTCTCTGCTCAGCCTGCTGATGAGCTGACCGGCACCTTCAATGCCCTGAACGAAACAACCAACTTCAGACCCACCAAAGGCGAAAGCGTCAGCATTGTTCATCCAACTTTCAAAACGGGTTACGACCCAGGTCCGGTTGGATCACCTGTTGAGCTGAAAAGCTTGGACGTTGGACCTGTCAATAAAACAGCCGACAAAGGATGGTGGACCGTTGATGGTGCTGACTTTCGAGATTCCGAACTTGATGCACTGAACAAAACGACGAAATTTGACGACAGGGGATATAGCCCCATCAGCGGTGAAGGTGTCTTCAAGCCTCAAGACATCGACACCAGAGGCACTGTGATTGTTGGCGATAACCATTTCAAGCCAGGTCGTGGCGGCGACTCCCTGACCGGTGAAGGTCGTCCAACGAACAGCTGGAGGAATGCTGATCCCAGCCCCTTTGAAGACAGACACGTTGGTGACTACGACGCCAACGATGCGGTGTTCGGCATGAGGGAGAACATCGGCGGGCAGGCTGGTCCTGGTGGTACGACCTTCATGACTGAAAGCTTCGAACCAGCCGCTGGGATGGACAGCTTCGGGGAATCACTCAACCCTGTTCTTGAAGTCGGCAGCACTGCTGGTCCTGGTGGTTCGACCTTCATGACAGGACAGTTCGATATGCCCACTGACAACGTCGGCGGTCAGGCTGGTCCTGGTGGTACGACCTTCTGAGCCACGATGTTTCAACGCAATGCCCCGCTCTCGCGAGTGGGGTTTTTGTTTGCCTGCAGTGGGCGGGTGGAAGCGGTGTCCGCCTAGGTGGTGACGAACTTCCTTGTCTTTGGCTAGTCCTGACAGCAGCGGTCAATTCAGGCTTGGCAATTTCCTACGTCCTCGCATGGCGCGATCAAGGTTTCAGAGCAGTAGAGCCTTCATGCAAACCAGGACCTGACTTTGAGGTATGTAAGCAGGGTCAACTTCTCAGCAGTGCTGGACATTTGATCTGGGTTGTTGCAGCGTTTGCCATTACTGGGTTTGCCTGCTGGTTTGCCTTATCCGGCAGATTGAACCTGGCGATGGTGACTCTTGAGCAAAAGATCCGGCAGATGCGTAAATCTGGGAAAAAGTGATTCCTGCGTCACAACGAAATCAAACCCCTGGAGATCATGCAGAAGTCAGGCAGCTTGAAAAGGTGTCACTCAAAATGTTGAGATTAAGTTTATGAGCTTTGTCGAAGGCTTAAAATAGTAACTAATACCACAAATATCATCTGCCCTGACATCTATTAGTCCAGCATTTACGTGCTTATTTTGATTAAGCCACCATGCTGGAAAAGCAATGTCGGCATAGTAAACGCTGCCGTCTTCAGTTGTGTTTCTCGCTTGTGCATATGTTGCAAAAGCGCCAACACCTTCGCGGGGAAGGTTGTCACTAAATCTTGCATGGAATAAGGTGGCTTGGGTTTTACTATCTGAAAGCCTGCAGCTTATATTGTCCTTTAATTTTGCATCTGCAGAAGTGAGCATGTAGGTAATTGATGAAACCTTTCCGCCAGGATGAACTATTGCAAAGCATGAGTAAAGCTGCACGCGCTTGGCAGCTTTACCAAAAATTTTGCATTCGTTCTCGGTGAAGTCGATAATTGCCCATCGCGATCCCTCCCTTTCCTTGAACTCAATAGATTCGCTTTTTGGCAGCTCACTTGCAATCGCTCCTTGGATAAAGCCAAAAATGATTCCAAGATAAATAATTTTCGCTAATGATTTCTTTGTCACAAAAATCCTTTTTGATATATCCATTGATAGCAGACTTTTGATCTATGCCCATAGGTGACGTCTCAAACTTTTTCCTGCTTGCAGCCCAGGCGGCAGGTTTGCCCTCCTTCTAACGAGCGATACAGAGATTCATCTGGATAATTTCCGGATGCCGAATAAGGATAGTCCACAGTTTGAACGGCACCCACCAAAGAATGGTGTTGGTTGGTTGGTGAACACTCCGCAAGGCAAGATTTCCCAGTTCTGAAATGACAATCCGACTGCCCATGCCCAGTGGATCATCGTCGAGACTAGACCGCTGCGCTGTGGTGGTCAGCCTGTTGTCAGGCGGTTGCTCAGGCACAACACCATCAAAGCCTGGGGACCATGCAGAAAACAGGCGGGTGGAAGCGTTGCCAGCCCAGGTGGTAACGCACTTATGACCAACCTCACAGCCATGCTTGAGGCAGGTCATCGAGTCAGCCGCTTAATCCAGAGATGGTATGGGAGTCGATAGGTCTCAAGCAATGAATACTTTCTTCAGAGGATTAGGCAGTATTTCTCTCGGCACTCTTGCTGGTGCTGGGCTGGGAGGGGCGACGTTTTTCGCCACTGAAGTGCTCTTGCCGAAACAAGCCGAAGCGTGCCCTGCACATACCCCTGCAAATCAGGCGTTTGACCAAGTTCGTTTCGACAGATACGTCAATCTTGCTCATTAGGACTGATAGAGAAATGCCCTGAAGTCAGCTGTGGCACTGAATCTGTTTATCTGAAGCCACCGCCGCTGAAAGGGTGGTGAAGGCGCATCCCCCAAAAAGACCAAAGTCGTCTTGTGGTGTCAACCCAGGTGATGACTGCTCAAAGCGCAGCCAAGCAAAGCCCGGCATTATGCCGGGACTGATTACAACTCAATGCTCCGTTCCGCGATTACATCTACCGTCTCTCTCCTGGCAATAGCTCTTGTGAATCCTCTATTAAATGCAAATGCTCAGAGGGCTGGGGGTGAGTTCTACTGGTGCGAAGCGAAAGGCTTCACCTGGATTACTGACGCGGCAGGTAATCATCTCCCAGAAAAGAAGGCCGAGATCCGGTTGATGGTCGAAGTCGATGGACCAAACGGGAACGTGAAGTACAGGGAGCCTATCGAAGGAGATAATTGGGGTCCTTGGGGGCCTTGGCGTACTGCCATCTCTGACCGGTATGCAGACGGGAGTTGGAAGGAAGTTGAACTTATAGAGGAGATAATGAACACAAAAACAGAGATCACGATATTGAAAGATGAAGGGGAGAAGTTTGCTTTTGTGAGAACGCAGAGTACGGTGTTTCCAAAGTTCTTGACAGGAGCCGAAGGTGAATGCAGACGTTATTGATTAATTAAAGAAATGCCCTGTCAATTTGTGTCTCGCCTCCTTGGGAACCTTCTGATCGCAATCATTACTCCAGTCTTCAACACATGGCACGATTGAGCGCAGTAATTATTAGTTAAAGGCTTGATAACGTCGCTGAAAGGGTGGTGAAGGCGTATCCCCTGAACGAGCGAAACTGCGCTGCAGCAGCGGCACGCTCTGCCTGCTCGTAGCTAGTACTGGTGTTCTAGCTTTGTGGGCATGTCAGTTGATCGCGGGATCTGCAACCAGCAAGACCCTGCAGATCAGCCGGTCTTCCTGAGCGTTGTTCCAGGCATGACGGTGGTGGTGCGGCATGACCCCATGACCGGTGAGAAGGCAGATAAGGATTGGTGGATGGGTCAGGTGATTTACTGCGGCGGAGCTGATGCTGTCGACTGTTTGGAGCTGTACGGGCAGTCGTGATCGCTTCCGATTAGGGCGACAGGATTCGAACTTGCGACTTAGTGCCTCGAAAACACCAGGTGTGCTGATCACCACGATGATCTGAGTTGTTCACCAGAGATTCACCAGAACCTCTGCGCTTCTCCACCAGGTCTGTGCAGTGGAGTTCACCAGAGGTGCTGTGACCTTGAAGGAGTCGAGGGGCGCTCCCCCCAGCTATCCACTCCAGCCAGCCATGTCTGTTAAGTCTCTCTTCGTCTACACCCTTTCCATCACGCTGGGTATTGGCGCTGTCACGCATGCGAAATCGCAATTGATCGAGCAGGGACTTGAGGAGGCCGCTCAAACCGAGGAATTGGCCTATCGCACTGGCGTTCAGAAGACGAGCTGGCGCTATCGAACGAGACCCCAGTTCAGCTATGCGCCCAACCACTGGCACCGTTGGACTGTGTGACGGGGATTCACCACCGCGATTGAACGAGGTCACAACAAGGGTTCTCGGGGAAACCGGGAGCCCTTTTTTGTTGCTCATTCAGATTTGTGCTCACTTTGCGCTCACCCAGAAGGGGGAAAAGTACCAAAGAAGATCCTCCTAATGGGGGACGTGGAAATGCAGCAAAATCAGTGCGGTGATCTCAAGAGATAAAACCCGTTATGGCTGCAGAGAATTCCAATCCCACCTTTAATCCCGAGGGCGCAGTCGCTGAGAACCTCACCATCACTAGCACCAACGGGTCTGATGAGCTGAAGGGCGGCTTTGGTCACGACACGTTCTATGGCCTAGGTGGCGTCGAGTGTTCGTAATCGATCTCCCTACAACAAAATCCAGCAATGACGCCTCGCCAAGTGCGGGGGTTTGATTAACTGGCATCACCTTTGACCAATATCACTATCGACTGTGACACTCCTTATCACCTAATCAATGAATTGAAAAGATCTTGAGTGCATTAGCTGAGCTCCTTCGGCTTTGGTGTTCGCATACTCAAGTCAATGACGAGCCTTCTTCTCCTAATTGCTGTAGCTTACCTGCTTTTTTTATCGTCAAAATATTTAGAGAGTCAAATCTCAGCATTAGAGGAATGGAAACAAAATGTACTATTTGTTTTCGCTTTCGCTTTAATGGTTGAGTTAATTAGACATGGGTATATACCAAAAACTTCATACAGGTGGTAGTGCAGGTTCAGGCGGTGACGACATCTGAGATAATTACAAGCAACGAAAAACATCGCGCCCCGCCCAGTTCGGGCTTTTTGTTACCTACTTTTATTCCTCGTTCTTCAGGCTGAATGTGCACCGCCTGCGGATGCCACCCCTTGGTCAATCTGGAAGCTTGGGCTGACAACAGAGCAAGGCACTTGAGAACAGCACCTGGGGTGTGATCAAGATCATAGGCAGCTCTGTATGAGGTCATCAACTGACCATCTGAATTCATCGATCTTGTTGGTATCGCGAAGGCACATCCACACGCATTCCCAACTAACCCACACAAACCATGGCACCACAACACTTTCTTGTTTTGTTTCCCTTACAGGCTTTGCTGCTGTTCGCTCCAGCAGGGCAAGCCCACACCACCGGCACCACCCGGTTCGTCCCGGACGGTTTCCGCGGGGCGACATGTCGAGCCTTGAAGCCCGGGTGCATGACTAAACAGCAGTGGGCCAACTACTGCCGAAACACCTACCCGATGCACCACCTATGGCCCAAGAGTTGCCGCGATGCGATCACCTCGAATAGCCATAACCACCCTGAGCCTCCAACGCGCTTCCTGCCCGATAACCACAGGGGCCCTGCATGCTTGGCTTTGGCGCCATCCTGCATGACGCGACGCCAGTGGGCCAAGGTCTGCAAATCAAGGAACTACTACGTGCTCCCCAAGAGCTGCCGCGACGCCCTTGGGCTGCGTAGAAATGTCATGCCTAAGCCTCCAATCGGTTTCGTGCCCGGCTTAAGGGACCGAAGGGGAGTGACCTGCCTGGCTTTGTCGGAAGCCTGCATGGGCCGGGACGCGTGGGCCAAGGTTCCAAAATCACGATTGATGTTTTGAGGTTCTGCCGATGCTGGGCGCCCAGCATCGACGGGAGGGGCAAAAGCACTTGGGACTATTGATGAGCACGAAATCTTCTTCGGTACCGTTACCAAGCTCAGCCTCAACGGGCGAAGCCACGTAAAGCTCGGCATCATGCGCGGACCGACGCCTGATCCATGCTTCGCCGTATCTCCATTGGGCTGCTGGCTTATATAAGGTTTTTAGGTGATATTTATGCACTCCAAATGCATGTAATTGTTGTGAACAGTAAATACGCAATCTTGATATGCCTGGACCACAACTAAAGAGAAAAGCTAACCAGTACCCACCAACAGATCCCAGGCAAAGAAGCTGATCAAGAAGCCAAAGCAAATTCAGAGAAAGCTGGGTGAATCTTCCTAGCCATCAGCTCTTGTTAAATCACTTGAGGACTTTATGCGCGGTTCCGTCTCCGTCATACTTATCTGTGTTGTAAAAACCGTTTCTTGTGCCGAAGTACAGGGTGACTAACACAAAGGGTATGGAGCTATAAATTAGTACCGTGGCTAAAGTCATTTTAGATCTGTAGCTCCGTTAGATATCTCTACGTTAGATGCAGACCTTTTTGATGTCGAGGCTTGACTCGAGGTCGAACACTCAGCGGCCCTAGCAAGCCGCTTCTGAAATAGTCCAAACACAGTTCTTCAGTTGGAACCAAAGAGCAAAAGCGTCCTCGTATCGCATCTCTCTGTGGGTCTTCAGCAGTGCAGGCTCACCGTTGGGCATCAGTCTGCGCATGATTCCTGGCTTTGGTTGCTTGCGCCTGTTGCGGCTGAGAGGGTGCTGGCACGGGTTTAGTCGTACTCAGGGCAACATCCGGCCTGGTCTTGCCACGTAGGGCTCCAGTGGCGGCAGCGTTTGATCAAGTGATCGCCCTACTGGAGCTGCTGCTGCCTGAGGTTGCAGGCCACCATCGTTCGGCAGTGGCCACCCACGCTATAGGCGAAGTGTTAACAAGTCAGATAGATCCGGGCTCCTTTCCAGTTCTGAAGCTCCTGCTCGTCGACAAACTCCCGCTCCCCCACCGCACCTTTTTGCTGTAGTACAACCGCACTATGGCGGGATGGGGGGGTGGTCAAGCGAGTT
The DNA here is from genome assembly GCF_047304175.1 of Synechococcus sp. MIT S9503. Lineage (GTDB taxonomy): Bacteria > Cyanobacteriota > Cyanobacteriia > PCC-6307 > Cyanobiaceae > Synechococcus_C. The sequence continues at coordinate 239,143 of NZ_CP138955.1, forward strand.
TGGAAAAGCTTTCGGAATCACCCGATCGGGTGATGTGGTCACGGGGCTTTTGGGGGATCTTGAAGGAGCCCACCTCTGACAGGCAGTGCATGTTGCAGCGGTTCCTCACCACCGCTCCATGCATACCTGTTCCAGATCGCCGGTATGGATTCAGGCGTGATCTGCTGGGTCATTGCTGATTTGGTGACTTATATCCTGGCGATGTTTACAGGGAGACGCTAAAAGTCGATTAGGACATGAACGCTTATTCCAGTTTCATGTTAGCGAAGAGTTTATTCAGAAAAATCAGATCAATAATATTTGACCTTATTGACACAAGGTTTCTATTTTGTCTGTCGAATGTTCAAACTCCAGGGGCAACCCTGTTGCCCCTTCAATAAAGTCAATGAATTCACGCTGCGCTTGAGTGCTTTGAAATTGTTCTGGAATTTTATCTGCAAAACATAGCGCTTTCAATAACTCCAAAACACTAAAAGTCTTAATCAACTCGTTATCAACGGGCATGATTTTATTATAAGACTTAAGGACTTGTACGCGGTAGTTCTCGAGGAAATCCAGAGTAAGGTCTTTTATGACGTGGTGTGCATATAGCAAGCAGAGATTTACAATATGCGCCAGATCAGCTGCAGGGTCGGCGATTAAAAAACTCCAATCTAATACTCCCGTAACCATACCATCTTCAAACATTAAATTTCCAGCATGATAATCTCCATGAATGATTGATAGTTTGCCGCCAGCAAGCGGTAATCTATCGCGAAGCCAGTAGACATGCTCTGACGTCCAGGGATAATTTTCTTCGAAAATATTCAATTGGTTTTTCAAAACCGCTGGAGATAAAAAACGTTCCTCAGGAATTCCTGATTTCTTGAGTTCGTCAATAATTGGATTTACTTCTAAATCATGCATGCTGGCCATTGTTTTGCCTATTACATTCGTTTGAATTTCTGGCTCTTGTGCTGACAGCGTGCTTCCTGGCAGTAAATCCATTACAGCAAAACAGCCACCTAGAATAGATTTATCATGGCAGACATCATGAATTAGAGGAACATTTATTCCATGAATACTTAGAATCTTATAAACTGTTTGGAGGTGAACTAGCTCCTTTGCATCACGGGTCGACGGCAAAATACGCAGTACTCTCGACTGCTTTCCTTCAAGTTTATATTGGTAAATCCGAGAATCAAGTCCTCCCGTCAGGGGCGTAGGTGCTATCTCATAGGTTGTTGTATCTGTGCGCTCAGAGCGGAGATACGATAAAAACCTGGCACTTACATCAAAATTTTCCTTTCCCCACTCGCTGGTAGTTTGATTAGAAATTTCGGTGTCGTCCATGCGTTTATGATAATTTATTTTTAGCTTTTGTTTTGTCGGGAGATCGATAGCGCCACTCAACGCCCCCTGCTTTTCCATTCTGGTTTTGTATAGCTTTCAGCCGCTTCGCGATGGCTTCAGGCTTCCCGACAGAAATTGCAAATCAGAACCTGAGTTGGATTCCGAATCCAGGGTGACGATACCTATAGCCATAGCCGTAAGCAGGAATCACACGCGAATAGCCATACATTTCGCGGTTGTAAACCCTGCGAGCATGACGCCAATCGCGATTTTATTCTCTCCCAAAATGATTAAATTCTCGAACATCATGGTGGAAATCTCGGCGAATTCTTTTTAGCTCGTGATGACGGTGATGATGGTGATGGTTATTAGCTTCCGCAGCCGGTGGAGCAACAAACATTGAAGTGCCGACAACAGAAGCGACGGCAATGGAAGAGAAGAGTTTCATTTGTTTGATATGAGTGTGGAGGTCTTCCCTCCTGGACCTCTTCACCATCTCCGGAATCAATCAGATTCACATCACCCGATCAGGTGGTATCCCAGCCTCCTGACTCCCCTATGTGGGTAGATCCCGCTGGCTGGCTGCTGCAGCCGTTGAATCCTTGATCACCACCAACGATCAACTCGACCAACGGATGGGCGTCCTGGCTCACTGGGCACCGTCACCACCGATAACCGCTGCAGATCTCGGCGGTAATCAAAGCGGCAGAAGCCAACTCCCGTGCCGGAACAGGACGAAAGGCTTTCGAGCGCTACAGAGGACAAGCGCCGCTCCTCCGGCGTTGGCGTTTTTTCTGGCGCGGGGCGCCAGCCATTGGCGATCAGGTGGCGGTTCGCCTCAAGGATGGTCTGCCTGGCACTGAGCTTCGGCTCATGCTTAGGGGTTTTGGCAACGGTGTGTGCAGGCGCCGCCTCGGCTTGTTTCGGCAAGAGCGCTTTGGCTGTAAGAAACGCCACCGCACCCAGACCAGCACCAGAAAGAGTGCCTAAACAAACACCGCCTAACCCTTTGAAGAAAGTGTCCATTACTTGAGAACTCTCAATGGACACACCATCTCCGGGTTCAGCGTCTGACTTGATGACCCATCTCAACCAGGGCTGTGAGGTTGGTCACGCCCCCGTCAGATCGCCGGGAGGATGTGAGTCACCAGATCAGCGTTGACCTTTGGCGGCGCTGAAGCTGTCGATTGGCTGGAGCTGTACGGGCAGAAGTGATCCACCCGGATCAAAACGGGTCACCACCTGGGCGGGCACCGTTTCCAGCCACCTGACTCCTGCATGGTCTCCCAGGCTTCGATGGCGTTGAATTAGCCATGCAATCAAAACCCCGCTTACGGTAGCGAGGCATGAAGTTAAAGGTTTTCACGTAGACATTTTCATGACAAGATTGCTAGCAAGACTCAAATGAATTCCATTGATGCATTCAAGCTACCTGAACTGCCATCTAATATCTCAATACCACCAGAATCAATGGATGCAGTAATATTGTGATTTCCCCAATACGGGTGCGTGCCAATACCAAAAAAGGCAACAAGTTTACTATCGGCATTTCGAATTTCATAAAATGCCTGAGTCGTGGCGACGTATTCGTCGTAATTAGTCCCAGATATAATATCTTGAGAATATGTCTTGCTCAAATATCAATCATTTTGCTGAGCAGCCTCTCCATCGTTCAACACAGTTATCTTGTCGCCAATGTTCACAAAATCTGTTATAAAGTCAAATCCTTCATTTTTAAGATCAACGACAAATTCATCAGCGTCAGAGCCGCCAGTAACGATGTCCAGGCCATCTCCCATTTCAAAATAGTCAGAGCCATTAGAACCATGGGCATATTGATTGCCCGCCCCTGCGATGACCTTGTCATCCCCCCACCCAACATCTACTTTTTGCCAAATTTTCTCGTTTTTTTCGTAGCCATAAAATTCTGATATATCTACACCTTCGCTCATATAAACAATATCGTCGCCATCTTCGGTGACAAGCCATCCATTTCCTTTAAAATAAACAACATCATCTCCACCAGCGGTTTCCCAATAATTAGCCCACTTAGAGTCAATATCTAAAAACCAATCGGCAGGCTCTCCTGTTGAGGGATTGATTGATCCATCAGCATTGAAAGAGTCACTCCCTTCATATACAAAGTCAGCATTTTCTTTGTGAGACTGTTTTTGAGCCTCAAAAGCAGCCTGGTCTGCAGCAGCCTGGTCTTCTTCCGCTTTGTTTTTGGCTTCCTCTGCTTTTTTTTTTCAGATATTCAGAAATCCACGACGTACTTCTTTTTGAAGGATTTGCTTTCTAAATTGCGACTCTGGAAATATTGCTTGAGGAATTGAACGATTGCAAAGGAGTGAGAGTTTTTAAAAGTGCCATGAGTTCGTAAGCAGTGGAGGGTTGTTCCCTCTCGATGGACACACCATCTCCGGATTCAGCGGCTGACTCGATGACCGGCCTCATGCAGGGCTGTGAGGTTGGTCACAGGGTCATGCAATCGGATCGGGGATGGTGAATCCAGACAGGAGAACGCCATGGAACCGATCACCGCCACCGTCGTCATCGTTGCTCTTGTTGCACTGGCTTGCTGAGCATTACCACTTGGTCTGACAGCGTTTCCATCCGCCAGTGCTGACGCGCATACGAAAGGCTGCGTTGAGTAGCACCTTCAGAGCAGCCACCAGCCCAGCAGCAGGCCAATGACAACCCCTTTCACCCAGACAAGAGCCGCCATTTGATAGTTCGACAGACCCAGTTTTTTCTGAATCCAGTTGAACGCCTGCTCGTCAGCAAAGAACACGGCTCGGATAGGGCGGACGATCCAATCCATTGATCAAAAGCGTGAGGTCTTACTGGTAGCTGTCTCGGGAGTGCGAACGCAATGCTGCGGCGTTGTTCATGGGTGCTTAAGGGCACACCACCACCTAGGCGGACACCGTTTCCAACCGCCTGACTTCTGAATCGTTTCCCAGGCTTCGGGAGCAATGAAGTGCTTCATGCAATAAAAAGCGAAGATGTACAAGAATTTCAATTTATTGCTATAAAAACAATGTCTTTGCTCTTCGGCTTTGATTAAACATTCAGCTGTGCTGCATTTGGCAACATTGATTATTGCACCAATTTTGTTATCGATTTCATCTATTCAATCGCATGCTCAAGGCGTCATGGGGATCTGTATTTGGATTCAGGGAAATTTGCAACCTCGCAAACAATCTTGCACGATGCAGTATACAAATTCTGGGAGTCTTACGATAACCACATATAAACGTAATTATGTTTTCATGCCCTATAGTTCCAGAGGTGGCTTCAAGTATGGTAATAGGCTCTTTCAACTGCATGGAGCTTTAAATGCCGACTCTGCTGGTGAAACATCCTTTAGCCTGATTAGCACTGAGGCTAGTAAGCAATTCAGGAAACTAGAATTTCAATCAGATAAGCCATAAAAAGATGGATGCTTTAATAAGATTATCTAAAATCCGATTTGACCCGATGGCACAAAAATAAAGGCGCTAGGGAGTACATGAAATATTTGATTCTGAGTTTTCTGTCGATTGAAATGATGGATGAGCGTCCCAGTTTTTGTATATCCATCTAGTCCCATTGCTATCTGCGTAGATTCTCTTATGTATGATCCCATCCTCACCATTTCTTCCAACTCCAGAGAGAACCTCCTCCGTCTTTGGTCCTTTAGCTGAAAATTCAATAACAATCTTATTGCTTGAGTCCCTGATTCTTACAATCTCTGAACCGGGCTCTTGCATTTCAATAATTCTCAGACCGTAGCCTATTGACTTAGGTCCAATGCATCGCCAGGCAAAGTTTTTTGCTTGTGTCGGAATAAGCAGAATAGAGGCCGACACTGCACCCGTAAAAAAGAGTGAGTTAAATACTTTCATGCGTGAGAATTATTCTAAATTCACTCTAGCTTTCTACCTGGCTTGAAAATGCTTGCTGCGTAAGGCGGTAATAAGGTGTGTGAGTTGGGCTTAACATCTCTCGGGTAATCGGTTGACTACTACCGTGTAACGGTCTGGTCTCAACAACAACTCACTGGGCCTGGGCAGTCAGGTTGGCGTTGGTGAAGCTGCTGACCTTGCCTCCCTGATCGTTCAGCAACCAGCCGACACCGTTCTTCGGTGCATGACGATCAACAAGCGTGCGGTCCTTGTTTGGCATGCAGGTGGATTCTGAAGATTACCCGGGTCGAACAAGTTCAACGCAGGGCTGTTGGCATCAGCTTCAGTCTGGATCCGGTCTGCTCTCTAATGAATTGACGGCGACCATTGCTGCCACCTGGCTGCTTTATGGTCCTCCAGACTTCAATGGCGTGACACCTGAAAATGACTCTAATGAGGAGACTTCCCAACCTCGCAGCGGTCTTTTATCCCAATTGCCATCCATCCGATATGAAAGATCTATAGCGATACGATTCCGGTTCAGTGATTTTGCTGGCCCTGCTCGTGATATTTGTGAGCTGTTTAATCGCTTCGACGGAGCTAGCTTGACTAATATTGAATAAGGTTATTTATGGCTAACAACGGAAAATCGCTTGAATTGAAATTTGCTCTATACACACTAGCTGCAACAATTCTAGTCACGGCCTGGGCTTTTATTTGTAACTTTATCAATTCAACTTTTTCAATCACCAATCCTGCTGGGCAGATTGTCATCTCTTTGGCAGTTGGCTTCGTGATGTTTAAGTTATTCGCTCTTATTCGGGAAAAGGTTAAACAAAAATCTGATGATGCCAGCTTGTAAGCTGCTGGAATCATCAATATAGCGTTTAATATCTCCATCAGTCTTGGCCATGTAATGATTGATATCTATTTTATTTACTAAGAATATTTATTTATTAACCATGCGAAGATAATCAGGGCTATTAGTGACGGAATAAGGCCAATCCATTTTCCAGCATAGAATACAAAGAATATCAAAGCAAAGAGTATGATTACCCTGCCAGCAGCGGTCGACAAGAGCTTCTTCCATTTAATCTTTTTCCTGCTTTGGCAGTTCTTTGTCATAACTAGCCGAGATTGCACCTAACCCCTGCTAGCAACGGCGACCAACATGTACCGATACTTTTGAACCATGACAGATAGAAAGTATCACTCAGGTGAGGAGCAGCATTTCCACCCGCCTAACTGCAGCATCATTTCTCATGCCTCTGTTGCGTTGAATGAGACAAGCAATCAAAATCCCCACTCTCGAGAGCGGGGTGAAGTAATCGATTTTGATGCGCTTTTAAAATGAGAAATTCAGGCGCAGAGCTGGTTGATGCTGCCGAATCAAATGCACTGGAGCCACAAGGCGTCGACGAACTACTGGACGGACACGAACAGTCCTCCTGAAGACACACCGATCTTGTCGAGCTGAGTAGCGGTAGCGATAGCCGCAAGATTGATCTGCAGCCCATTGCTTTTGAGGGTTCCGAAAGACGTCACTTCTGCGAATACAGCGTTGCTGGCTATGCGAAAAGCGACCGCGAGGACCACAACCATCCAAGGCGTGGGCAGGAGCTGCCATGGCAAGCGTGGATGCTGTGCCAATTAAAGCGATCGAGGAAGCAGCGAGGATTTGTTTGGAGATCATGGTTGTGAAATGGTGTGTGAGGTCTGCGGTGGGTTTCTTTCCCGCTGATGCACATGCCATCTCCGGGTTCAGTGCCTGACTTGATGACCCATCTCATGCAGGGCTGTGAGGTTGCTCACAGGGTCTTTCGCTCGAAAGGGGGATTGTGGTTTCAAGCCATCTGATTGATGGTGAATTCAGACAGGAGAAACCCATGGAGCCCATTACCGCCACTGTCGTGATTGTTGCTCTTGTGGCACTGGCCTGCTGAGCGTCACCACCTGGGTTGACAGCGTTTCCACCCGCCGGTCTTGAGCATGGATTCCCAGGCTTCGATGGCGTTGTGGCGAAGCATCCGTCTGATGACGGACTGACCTTGACCAGACATTGCGCGCGTTTCGACTTCCACCCATTGGGCGTGTGCAGTGGGCATGTCATTGCGGAAGCAGCAGACCTTCCCTTGTTGGTCATTCACCAACCACCCGACACCGTTCTTCGGTGCATGGCGATCAACAAGTGGGTGGTCCTTGTTCGGCATATGGCCACTATGGCGGAACAGAAGATGATGCTTGAGGCGAAACAAGCTTTATGACTGATCCATGGCATCTTTTTTCATAATTAGCTTTTCTCAAAGTAGCTTTTTCACTCCTTATCTAAACTGGTCGATAATTTTTCGATGCTGAAGAACTTGGCGTCACCGCACATTTATCGCTTCTAAATACTTCTCTGTTAGTATTTTGCCTTCAATAATTGCATTCTGTGTATTTGGTTGATGATATCGGGAGCGTCCGCTAAGAATCATCTGCCATTTTCAAAATCACTGGCTGTACCGTTGATTTAAATCAATAGATTCTGTGACCTTGATCACGGTTATTAGCATTTAAAAACTCTTACTTCCAGAGTCGTCGAGTAATCGCTTCCGTCTAATGATAAAACACCTCATACCAATAAAGACTTTTTATGAGTACCAGTCAGGAATCGTCGGCGTTCCCAAGCTGAGAGTCGGCTGTTGGCATCAAACAAAATGCTGAGCTGCTGAAACAAGCCGACACCGAGTAGGCCGCCGATCTCCAGCTGAAAGGAACCTTCTGGCAGATATTCAGGCACCGAAAAAACCAGCCCTGCTTGCGTAACGGCTGTCCTTTCATGTCGCATGAATTGATCTGGAATAAAAACTGTCGGCTGAGGTGTACTTACTTGACCGATGCAACCAGGCTGCGGTCGGAACGTTTCAGCCACACCGGAGCAACCTTGAAGCGGTGCCAGCATCGCCTCGGCGGTCCTGAATGTAGGACGCTCTGGTTCGGGCGCTGGAGCCATTCGACAACGGAAACCAACGGTGCCCACCAATTGCAGCCGCCAACGCGTTCCAACCGGCTCCCAGATCAGCACCAGCATGGATCGCGACCGGCCATGAAAAAGGTTGATCTCGTGGCCGAAGCGACGGCGATCAGGATCCGGCGTAAGACTTGATTGCCCCCCAGCCCCCTGGAATTGCCAGCATCCGCCGCCAGTGTTGTAACTGCTGCGACTGATGTCATACCTGGCCTGGCCGCCCGGGGCGAAGAACAATCCTGAGCCATCCCAGACTCCGGTGTCGGGATCGCTGAAAGAGATGTCGTAGGTCGTTGGATCCATCACCCTGATCGGTGATGCGAGATCAAGCCAGTCGTCTGCATCACGACCGAACCATGCACCGCGCCCCTGCCAGCACCCCTGGAAGTTGAGCCGATTCAGCGTCCATTGATCCTTTATGTCTGTCTCCACCTCAGGCGCCCAGACTCTCTAAATTCAGCTCCATCCTCAACCCAATCATGGAGCTGACAATCGTTGGTTGCGGATACCTTGGCGAGGCAGTAGCGCGTCAGTTGCAAACGCGCCGACCGGCGCTCAACCTCACCTTGACCACCACTGTGACCGAACGGCATGCAGAGCTGACCGACCTGGCCGATCAGCTGCTGCTCTGTGATGCCACTGAACCTGCACAGCTGCTGGCTGCACTGCAGCACAGGCGCACAGCTGTGTTCTGTCTTGCCCCTAGAGGGAACCGACGAGTGAATGCTGATGGTTACCGCCAGACATTTCTTGAAAGTTTTCGCTGCCTGAGATCCCTGTTGCCTGATCTGCCTCACCTCCGCCAGATCATCTACACCGGCAGTAGTTCTGTCTATGGCGACGCCGACGGCGACTGGGTGGATGAATCGACCGCTCCTGCTGCTGAAACTGAGCATGGTGCGGTCTTGCTGGAAAGTGAACGGCTGCTCACCGAGATGGGGGGATGCAAAAGGCGGGTGTGCATCCTCAGACTCGCCGCCCTGCATGGTCCAGGACGTGAGCTTGATGATCGGCTCAAAGGGTTAGCAGGCAGGGAGCGCACTGGAGACGGACGCTCATTCAGCAACTGGGTTCATGTACATGATGCCGCCGGTGCCTTGATCGCTGCCATGGATGGTGCCTGGAGCGGCATTGTGAATGTGGTGAACGATGAACCGATTCGGATGCGCAATCTGGTGGATCGCAGTCTTGAGCGCCAACAACTGGAACCGGTGCACTGGAGCGGCGGGCCAGAGACCTCTGGTAACGGACGCCGCATCCGTAACAACAGGCTCAAGGCCCTCGGATACCGGCTGCAGTATCCGATGCTGGATGGGGGTAGAGCGGAGTGTCTCCTTTGATCCAAGCGCCCTGATCAGGTTCATTTGTTGGCCAGCATCAGACCACTGAGATGCTGCATCGTTTCACGCATGCTGTTGCGGCTGAGTTCAGCAAAGACAGGTTGCTGCATGTCGGGCAGCTCTGGGACGAGGGTGAGAGTGTGTGTGATGCAGGTGCCATCAGATGCGGAGGCGAATGTCCAGCTGCCATTGAGTTTGCGAATGCGATCGTCTTCAAGCATGTGAAATCTGATTGCCGTTTTGGTTTTTTTCCGCAGCTAGAAGTGCGCTGACCGTCAAGCAAAAGGTGTCAGGCACTTGATGAATCTGTCGTATGCGAATGAGATTGCCTTGACGACTCAGAATCTGCACCCTGCTGATATCTGGCATCGCTTTTCCGGTGCCGACGTAGTTCGTGAATACTGTCAAAGCATGAGACTGCGACTCGGGCAGTTTCATGACAGCGGAGCACGTATTGCCCGTTTGATGGATTTTGACTGACGCTGCTTTCGCTTCATCCGCCTGCGCTGCGGGCAGTTGAACCAGCATGATCACCAGCTCTAGCAATGTTGATCTCAGTTGGAGTTGGGTTGTAATAGCAGCGATTAGAGCAACGAATTGAAGAAGAATGTTTTTTTTAAGCGTGCCGCGAGGTCACTCCATCAGCATATTTAATCCGCTGGATAGGAAACAATGTTGTCGCGTACTCTAATTGTTTCAAGTCTTGCTCAACGCACAAATATTGTCATGATTTTTCTTCGATTAACCGGCAAAATAACTTGCACCAATCACGTCTTCTGAGTGCGGGATTTTTGGCCTCAAGCAAGCCAGCGGGTAATGACAGTGCCTTCGTAAATATGTCCAGACGCTTCGACAATTGGCTTGGTTTCTGGGTTCACAAAGATGTCATAGAGGACGTTTTCGGGTCCCTGAAAAATAACTGCCGCTCTAGATGGGTCGTCTTTAGAAACTCCGATATAAAAGACTTTTACTCCCATCTGAGCAAACATTGCTTGTTGCTCGGGCGCATTCATATAGGAGTGATATTCTTCAAAAGTATTGCTCAGCTTGAAGTCAAGAACAGTCGTCTCGGTCATGGGTTCGTGCAGAGCGCCAAACTCAAGCACTTCTAGCGACTCTCTGGAGCTCTCGGCAAGATGTTCGTCACAAGGTCAGTGCTCACCAGGAGGATCACCCCGATGTCGACGCCTGCAAACTGGAAGAGGTTTTGCATGGTTTGGGTTGTTGCAGCCTCAGACTCAACTGCAGATGTGGCAATCAAGGCTCCAGATCAGATCCCCACGCGGGCTCTGCCACGGTCCATCCAAGACTTTTCAGCTGAAACCAAAGAGACGCCGCGTCTTCATATCTCATCTCCCTGCGTGTTTTGAGCAGTGCAGGGCCGTCTGGTATGGGTCTGCCGTGGTCAACGAACACCCTTTTGTTCTTCATGCAGGTCTTTGACGGATCCCTGTGGAACCGTGCAAGCCAATACCCCTTTGGATCTGCGAGCCAACCGTCCATTTCGCCGCCCCATGCTTTAGGTACGCTTGTACTAGCGTTAAACGGCTGCTCGGGTCAAGTGCTATTTGATAAAGATATCTCCGCAGTCTTGTTTCAGCGAATCATAGGCTTTGATGACATCTTTTTTGAATTCGGTTAAATCTGAATCTTTCTCTATTCCTTCAAGCATGCCTTGCATGTATTCCACTGCAATTTGTTTGGAAATGAATCCTCCTCTGGCGAGCTCGCAAACAGTCGCACCTCCTCCAGTAAAAAATCCAAACCAAAAGGAGCTTGGATCGTAAGCGCTTTCGGCCTTGGCAGAGGATGCTGCTAGAAAAAGACCGCCTATCAGGGCAATGGCTTTCTTGGATCGTTTTTTAATCATTTCACTGTAGGATGAAGATTTTATATCACAGTAATAATAGTCACTTAAAAGATGTTGTCTCCCCTGATTTCCTGTCAATAGATAGGGGGTCTTAAACCACCAATGATCTACTTACTACCAAACCTCCCTCCTCTTGGTCATCCCTATCCCACATGCTCCTGCGTGCCTTGAGGTGTGCTGGCTGACCAACGGTATCTTGACATTGACATGAATCGCTATGAAGCACAATCATCGAACAGAACAGCATTAGTTCTTTTTATGCAATCAGTGGAGTCCACTCAATCGGTGATTGCCTTCGCCGACCACATCACAACCGTTCTCAATATTGAGGAACTGAGGTTGATCAGCAAGGCACTATTTGATACCGGGCTACCGGTGGGCTGGCCGCTCTCTGAACAACCAGGTTTCTCAACAGCAGGTATCCGACTCGGCAATCTAAACCTCGAACTCTGTGCAGTGGATCGCCAGCAGATTGCACTCGACGACTGGTTGACCTTTGAGCCAACGAATCTCAAGAATCTTGAAAGCGAGCTTGTGTCGCGTGGAATCGCTCACGATCCCTTTGATGAGGTTGTCATTCACGGGCATCCGATTTACACACGCGTTGGATTGCCAGCCTTGAGCGTTGGAAAAACAGCGTTTCAGCTTTGCCACACTTTTTTTCCCACGCGAATGAGTGGCCCGATTGCCCCAAAAAATACTGCCGGCATTCAATCAGTGAACCAAATCATCGTAGGAATGAATGACGTTTATCGGCAGATAATGCGCAGTCTTTTAGTTCCCAAGTCATGTGCTGAATCGATCAACTTTCCAGAAGGTCCTGACCTTGTTGTAGTGCCCGCGCAGCATCTGGAGATCAAAAGACTTGAGGTTCGCGCTGAAAATGCCGGCACTGCAGTCAAGATCCTGACAGCAGCAGGAATGTCTCGTGTTGATGAACGCATGGTTCAAGTCGGTTCACTCAAACTTTCCTTGAGCGATTCATGACTGCAGTACAGATTGTAAGTGGTCGCTAGATATCCCTTCCCAAGGGTGATCTATTGGACCTCCAACCTATAAATCCATTGCAAATAATGATTTGTTTGGATGCTCCAGATGCCCCATCCTTCAATTCTTGCCTGGCTTCTCCTCAGCCTGAAAGTCTTGGTGGATGATCACCGTCATGCCTGCAGTCACCTCAAAGAACACCGGTCTTTCTGATATAGGCGAGCTGCAAACCCCGTGATTGACCGGCATCTCTGCATGTCAGTGCATCAGTACAGGTAATGAAAATAAAGAACTGCTGAAGCTCTCTGGAATTCAGGTCTTGGGTGAGCGACCATCCAAATAATTGCATTCAGGTCAATGACTAAGAATCCCATCAAGGTACTAGTTGGCGTAGATCGTGATGCCTATTTCTGGATTAAGAGGAAGTTGGGCCTAGGCGAGTACCAAATGGGGGCCCTTGTTTGGCTTTCGGGACTAATCATTGGGATTCTTTTTGGTATATGGATTGGCTGAATCAGTATTGATAAGTCAATCAGAAGTTACTTGAGGCGTGTGGTGGAAGAAGTTAAAGCTTTGATTTATAAAAAAATATTTTCACGAAGTATTGACTTGAGCTTTGATCATCACTCTAAACCTTGCCTTGGTTTGGGGTGATTTGTGTGAAATGTATGGAGAAACTGGATTTTACATAAAATGATCATGGATGAGACAGCTACCTCGTAGCAGTTGCGATCAACTTTGACTGCTTGTCAAGAATCTTGCTGGCTTTTCTGAACCGGCAGGATTGGAAGCATATTTGAGGTGATGCGAGCACTGCATGTTGCGTTGGTCAATGGTTTTCGGACCTTGTGCGTTCTTCTTCAGCGTCGCCTTGGTCGAGCCAAGCTGGAGTCAGGTCATGGTGCCAGCGCTGCAACAGGTCATCCCTGTCGAAACGCGTTCTGACCAAAACTGGCATGCGTTCTGGCGGCATCATCTTGGTGATTGGAGAGGCCGCTGGACCCGCTATACCCCCTCCGGCGAAGTCAAGGAGACCTTCGTCAGCTCACGTTTGTTTACTTCAAACGCAATCAAAACAGAAGTTGTTCAAGAAAACCAATACCGCTATCCAGATGGGCGTTTCACCCGACAAGAGTGGAATTACAACATCGAAGAGCACAGTCAGGCTGACGGGTTCGCCCATCCCGCCAGCGAATCCATGCGCGGTTTTGCCTTAGACAACGGCTCAGCTGCCTGGTTGATACCTATCCTTCAAGCCAACCAGCTCGCACCATTCGAACTCTTTCTAAAGCGTGGAGAGATCCGACATAGCGTCGGAGTGATTTATGGAAAAGACGGTGAGTTAATGCGCACCGCAAGTATCCGCGAGCAACGTGGTAGCCATCAGCCGAAAAGCTGGAGCGACAGCGTGATCCAAGAGGAGCCCTGGAATCCCGCTGGTCGATGGAAAGGAGAGCAGCGTCAGATTCACCCCGATCTGTCCCGTGTTGTCCTGCATCGCTCCGTTTGGCAGTGGGAGGATAGGAAGCATTCCAACCACTTCTTTCCAGATCGAATCATCTTGCGCTGTCCTGCACGGCTTGTCCCAGGCCGGTCCTTTTTCATTCGTGTGATCTGGCTGGTGGATGAGGGTGAGCTTCAGACGATCACGGCTAACTACGACAGCAAGGCCCAATTAATTGCTGTGACGCACCAAGTGCTTAAGCCGGAAAGCTGATCTCGGCAGTCGTGCGACACAAGTCTGACTCGGTTGGCAGTAATGGGCTGATGCTTCCCAAAACAACACATAGACCAGCTCCTTCGAAAGCAGGGCAATGGCAGAGGCGGAGATGCTGGGAATGGTTCTGATGACTCAGTTGTACACCAATGCATCACTGCAAACTCAGTCTGAGAACGATGCTGCAGAGCAACGCTTCCATCCATCTGAACTCTGCATGGCCTCGCAGGCTTCGCTTGAGTTGTGGCTGAGCATCAGTCTGCTGATCGACTGACTACTCCCAAGTAAGGCCTATTTTTACGACCACTCACTTCGCAGCCTGGGATGCCATGTCATTAAAAATAATGAGGCACTATCTGATGGTTCTGTTGTCGCCTTGATCAAGCCATCCTTCGCTCATTCAGAACCCCAGATTCTCTGCAGTACAGCAATGTCATAGTCAGTAAAAAAGCTGGGCGGACGTCCTGGCCTTGGTTTGTAAGCCATCACTGTGATCCCTGCATGCGCAGAGGCATTTGAAAATGGCTGGTTGTCATAGAGACAATCTCCATCTACATCTGAAAAAGGATGTTCAAGGCCAAGAGCATGGCCAAACTCATGCAGAAATAACCACACCGGATCTTCTTGACCTGTAGCTATTCCTCGACATCCGTTCAAGATCATGATGTATTGGATTCCCTCGGCGTTTTGAGCAAGAGCCCCCTCTTTTTCGTCGTTCTTATCGCAGTATCCAACAATGATTAAATCTGCATCTTGGGCACTTTGCACCTCCCTAAAATCAAGACTGATTAAACGATCAGTGGCTTCAATTAACTCTATACCTAAAGCTTTTTCGTCGTCATAGAAAGGATCAGACTCGATAATTTGCCAAGGCGATCCGGGGAGAATTTCACCCTTGGCATTTCCGTAAATAACTCGATAGCGGCGTCGCTGCATTTCAAAGAAGTAGCTAATCGATGTGCGTCCTCCAAGGAACTCTTGGTCGGCTGCATTCCACGGAGCAGTAAGAGCCCGAGCTGTGGGTTGGTTGTCGCAATATTCAGCAAGAGCTGTTAGGGGCTCTGCCAACAAAAAGCAAGCTGCTGTGAATAAAAACCATCTCTTCATGATAAAGCTTGGTCAGATTCCTTGATAAGAAGAAAGCGGTATCCAAATGGACGCTTATTACACGAAGCGTGAAAAATTTCTAAGCTGAGCACATTTAACTGGTGTTCTATGTTCAAACTGTAGTGCATCCTCTCCTGCCTGCTCATGTGTCATTATAAATCTCTTTCCGGATTACGGTGATTAAAAAGTAAGAGGTTTTTATTTGGCATCTTGACGAGATTGAGAAATGGCGGTTGCCGTACAAAAACGGCTTTACGACTTGTGAAGTGGTGATAGCATAAATTTGTATAGCAGTTATGAGGATTGACTGCCATTAATACAATCGGTCGCTTTTAAGTGTCAATTCGATTTCGATTGATCTTTTCAATAATACGTCTGCTCGTAAAGGTCTATGCGAAGCAGTTCGTCGATGGCTGAGAGGTTGATCGGTGCAATCAGATCAGCGCTGGCCCTCACCTGGCAGTGATACGGACCTCTTCGCTCAGGGCCGTGCCTCAGATCCAGCTGAGGTGAAGACAATCGGGTCAAGGTCACATTCAGCCATGGCTGCCCCTTCAGCAATGTGATTGAATTTGTCTCCTCGGACTGAAGCTGGGTCATCAAGATGTCGCCGTAGTTGAGTTTAACTAACGGTTCACCTCCATCAAAAGGTCTGCAATTAAGACCCTCGGGATCACGATCAACGACCAACCAGAACCTCTGTTGGTAGAAGCCTCTGTTTCCCCTGACCTTTGTCGTCTGAAAGTCTCCATTCATATCCATTCTCGGAACATCGGCACGCTGGGCCAGTGCTGCAGTGGTGCACATACCCCCAAATAAAACCAGAGCCAGCCACCCCGATAGCTGACCTGATGACCATTGTCTAAACGCCATAGCTTTTGCATTCAGTTAGACACACCATCCTTAGGTTGAGTGTCTGACTTGATGACGTGCCTCACCTTACACAGTGACCTTAATCACAGGGTCTTCACCACCCCGGGATCCTTTGGCGTAAAGACAATGTCTACAAAGTCAAGAGTTTTATCGCTTGCTCTCCATAGATGTACTAAGAGGCAACATCCAACAGTTCGAAAAATGGTCTTGGAATGCATCAATCAGACGCTTTATTGCCTACTTCATTACTCGGTAACAGTTGAATCGATTTGTGTAGATGTGAATTAAGCCGCCATCCCAATGGGAATGGCGGCCTGGTTACCTCTGGATCTATACGCTCCATCAGCTGTTGGATTTTGCAGATGTGAGGCATGCCAAGGGAGGCTTTGCCCCAACTGGGGGATCACCTGGTGTAGGAGACACCGCGATAAGTCAGCTGAGCGTTGAGGTCTCGCGCTGCCTTTTTGCGGCGCGCGTTGTAGTGCTCGCGCCGATAAGTGAGTTCCACACTTTGCTTTTGAACAGCATCGTGATGTGGGGTGTACGTCTGACCTCTGTAGATGAGAGCCGTCATTGATGGTTCCTCGAAGCAAGTTCAGGTCCCCGTTCCTTGGCCTGAATCGAACTGCGCCTCTTCGAAAAGAGGTGAACGTGCTTGTAGATGTGTCTACATCATTGTTATAGGGCAAGTGTCATTGCCTTGGTTGTTCAGGCGGATACAAAACTCTTCTCCTGATCACAAGGCTGGGATGTCGGCTCGTCTGATCAGAGATGGGGATAAGCGTTTGCCAGCCCCCAGATCGCCAAAGCTGTGATGCAGGCAAAGGTCATTGCGGCCCAGGCTGCGGTGGTTGAACTGGAGCTTTTTGAGAGTGGAAGCTGAATTTTGCGTGCCATAACGCAGCAGTTGATTCATCTCTGTGATGGCTCAACCTCGCAATGATGGCCACTGATATCAGTGAGTCCTCACCATGTGCTCCCATAACTGAGATCATTTGTTTGCGAACTCGATTCGCAAACAAATGGTGGGTAACATTCTCGCCTTGTTTTGTGAGTCTGGACAGCTGCGTGTTCAGCTCAGAATCACCTTCAAGGGTTTGCTGAGTGGCAACGTTTCGTGGTCATTTTTGTAGGTATCTGCCAGTTCCAGATTGAAAAACAAAGCTGATTTGGCCGGGAAATAGGGGCCTGCATGCCAGGTGCCAATGTGTAATTTGAGTCCTTCACCCGGCATGACCTTCAGCAACCAAGCTGCATCAGCATTCAGGGTGGGACCCTTCGTATCAGGTGGCGCCAGGAGCATCCAGAAGGGCAGCCCCTCAGCGGAGCTAAGGCACTGGGTTGATTGCAGATGACGCGTCATTGCTGCAATAGAAGGCGGCCTATGTGGCAGTCGCATTACGAAGTAGCGGAGCTTCCCAGGCCCAAACCTCAGGTCTGCTGACTCCTCACCAGGAGGCGTCATGTCCTCCGTCTCACGCAGGCCGGTGCCGCAGGCTTTCAGTCGGGGATCCAGAAGAGACCTTGCCTGCAGAGGGGGATGACTGATCAAAGAGGCAGCTGCACCTCCTTCAATTTTGCGTTGCGACGTCACTCGCGACTCCTATCTTGTGTCACTGCTGAGTAGGGCTGATTGCAGCGTTGGTGAGCACGACCAGCTTCAAGTCGTCCTGGCTCTTGCTGCCACGGTTGCACGGGATCGGCATCTGCTTTTGTTGGGTTGTCAGCTGCTGTCTGGGTGCCGTGGTTCTGCTTGAGCGATGCCTGGTGAATGCCTCCTGGAACCTCAGCAGAGAAAAGCCCCACTCCATAGAGCAGGGCTTTGGTGTGTGGGTTCAGATCATCAGCGACAACCACAGCCATGGCCATCGGCACATGGTTCACAGCAGAAGGCTTTGCCGTCGCGCATCACAGCTTTTGTGACCTCGACGCTGCACTGGCAGTCGGTGTTGCACTGGCACTTGATGAGATCCGTATTCATGGTGGATACCGGGATGGAACAGTTCCTTTCTATGCCTGGTGAACGCCTTTCGACAGGGGGAGGACCGACCATCGAGGTACGGTTTAACGTGCGCTTATGCGTAGCCGAAATAGTTTGAAGCCACCCCAGCTTGAGCCAGCCATAACTGGCCATGAGCGCGCTTTGCGACCTGCCGCAAAGCACCACCGTGTATTAACCAGAACGCCGTGGCATGACGCTGAGGGATGGTGGAAGCTCGCATCATCAGGCCGACTCTGGTGGGCTCCCCCTGGTGCCCGTCGCTGGCGCTGGACGCCATGGTTCGTCGCTGACGATCAGCTCTGGCACTCCGGCAGAAACGCCAGTTCGGAAGAAACGGAATCGCTTCTGAAGCTATTGGCTGATGGTCGCCAGAGGCAGCTGAATGATCGGCTCGAACGACGTGCTGCTGATGCACGCCGTCGAAGGGCTCTGAAGCCAGCTCATCCGCCGAAACAGTGCTGTTGCTGTGGCTGCACGTTCACGCCGAAGCGTACGGATGCCAGGTGCTGCTCTGGACGCTGCCGGGCAAAGCTCAGCCGAGCAAAGGCGTCAGAGGCTTGCTGCGGGGATGATTGCAATGAACATCAACCCAATTGACTGAGCCCTTAGGCCGATAAGTGATCAATCAACTGTGAGGATTTTTACGCAGAGGGTTCAGCAACATTTCTGAATCTCTTTGGCCGCTATTTCCAGTGTGCGGCGTTCATCTTGATCAAGTGGATGCGGGCAAACCTGACTCCAGCCATTGACCCCAAGGAAAAATGGCACGCTATGTCAATCCAACGATTCGCCCTGATGACGCCAGCCTGAACACATATTCCTCTGCCCATTTGCTTTCAAGTGAGATGGCTAGATGGAGTTGATGCACTGGTGATTTTTCCTTAGGGTTGGGAAACGGCTGGATATCACTCGATTGAGAGAGGTGCTCCTGGCGTATGCAGTTGATATCCAAAAAGCCAACCTCTTGCAGGCAGGCGGTCGATGCTGATGTTCAATACTCTCTCCGCCTTCTGGTGTTCGCACAGTCGCTGGGAGGTAAGTTTCCTGACAAGCAGGCTCCCTGCACCGCCTGCATGCGTTCCTCCCTGGTGTCAGCACCACGACGATTGAGAAGTTCGTAGACAGCCGGGCTGATGAGGCCCTCTTCCAGAAGTCGTTGGTTCGTTTGGGCTGATGCATGCAACCCATACAGGGACGAAACGGCCAGTGAAACGCAAAGCGCTGCAAGAGAATCGTTGTTCATTCCTGCAAGTTAAACCGCATTGCCGCTGCGGTTGACACCGCATCGCGCCTGTCTGCGCAGCCCGGGGTCTTCAGACAGTGCGTCGGCCAGCGCAGGGCTTCGGTTCAGATCGACTCCGGCATTAACTCCGAGACATTAGGCATCGGGTCAGGCTTTCCATCAGCAATGGCTCTCGCGCGCAAGTAAAACCAGCTGCTGGTGTCGTCATTCGCCTCCATCTTTTCAGCAATCGCCTTCCAGTTGTTGATTTCCGCTTGGTCCATGTGAATTGCTTGAAACGATTAATGATGGAAATTCCCCGATGCTTCTGCGATTTCCGTAGGTCGTGATGACCGGCATCCGGATCAGACTGTCAGCTGGTGGTGACTTCTGCAGGCTTATCAGAGTTCATTGGCTGGGAAGTGGATTCCCACTTTGCTTTGATCAATCGTGCAGATGTATCTTGTGGCCTGGATTTTTCCTGACATTGAAAGTCAGCTCGCTGCCTACAAGAGCTTCTGCGAGTTATGGGATTCAGGTGAGATGACGAAAGCAGATAAGTTCCCAGGTTTTGAGATGTTGTTTCGTGTTCACGCGCCTGGAGCTGGCCGAGTGACCCTGCTTTTCAAGGCTGAGAGCGATGCACAAATTTTCGAACACTTTGCTCCCTGGCGTGCGCAGTACGGAATTGAAATGGATTTCACCCCAGTGATCGGTTGCCAAGACGTTGTGAACTATCACAAAAAGCTGTTTGCGAGAATGACCTGAACAGCTTCTGTTTTAAGCAGGAATCGGTGCTTTCGGGATGTACACCAAAGATCATCCCTGAATGCTCCTTGCTTGGTTGTTGGCCGTGGCAGTTGGCAAGGAGGTTGTCACTATTTCTATTGATTGATCGATTGTCGCTTAATCTGTCTCATTTAATTTTTAATTTGTCGAGAAAATCTACACTTTTATTTGTATATTGAGTGTTTTCCGTTAGCCTCTGCTATCACAAGAATGCTGAGGTTTTTGTCATGGAAAAAGCAGAGAAAAGTGCATTGGTCAAGATTGCTTTACTGGCTTTCGGTTGGCCCCTGGCACTCAACCACTTTTATGACGGAAATGCCGGTATGGGCTTTTTAGCAATGATCGGCACATGGTTTGCTTGGATTTCAATTTTTGGAATCTTTGTTTGGGTGTTTCCCTACTTCAGTGCCATGTTCAAAGCCCTGAGGGAATTTGAAGGTAAGGCTGCAAAGTTTGAGGAGAGGCCATCTCTCGACCCAAAGCGTCAGTAACGACGTTGACACTCTTGGTTGATGTGATGCTCTCATCTGCAGAATAAGTTTGTATGGATCAGGTGTAGGGATGATGTCAGCTGTTCACCTTGAATTTTGCTGCTTTGCGGAGAGCCTGTGCTGGAAAATTTCGAGGATCAGTTGAGCGGAAACGGCGGTGATGCCCATGGCCAGAATCAGATTGACGTTGTGTTGTGCAAGCTGTGATGTGGTTGAGGAAAAAGCAATGAATCCCATTGCTCCGATAGTGGTTGCCGTTGACCATGCACGGCGTTGTGTGTCTTCATTGCAGAGTTGACCTAAGCGATCCAGGGTCAATGTTCCAGTCATCATGTCCCACACTCCAATCAGGAAGATCGATATTGATAGCGTAATAAGATGATTGGAGATTCCGAAGAGAATCATTCCTGCAAGACCAACAGCTGCAATCACGGCAAGAAACAAGCTGGTTGTCAATTTCGAAGGCACAATGCTGGGAATTAAGCCACCAATAATTAGGCCAATGCCAAATAGACTGTCTATGTTGCTTGCCATCATTGGTGTAAGTCCGATCTTGTTAACTGCAATTAAGGGCTCATAGAGAATGACTGGTATCTGACCAATCTGCATCAGCGCAAATCCCAGAATAATGATCAAGATGAGTTTGTTAATCTTGCTTTTGTTGAAGTTAGATATTGTCTGGTTTGTTGAATTTGCAAGTGTCTCAGATGCAGGTGCTGTTAACTGTTTTCTTTGCCTCAGCAGTGCCAATGTCGGCAGGCTTAATACGACTGTCAGTGTCGCAAGAACATTCCATGCTGATGGTGCCGACGTGGGAGCAAAAAATCCTATGCCAACGGCGCCGAGAAGCGAGCCAATGCCTCCACCGCTCATGATCAGTCCAGTGGCTTTTCGTCGCCATCGCTGTGGAACCCGTTCGAGTGCGAGTGTTGGCAGGCCTGAAACAACATGAGCAGCACCCCATCCACAAAGCAGTCTCAGAACTGATTGGCTCGGTAAGTTGGTTGATCGTCCCTCCAGCACGATCGAGGCGATGATGGTGATCATTGCGATCTGCACGTATCTGATCGAGGTTGCTCTGCTTTTGACCGTCGCTTGTTGAATACAACCTGTGAGGTAGCCAAGCATGTTGATGGCTGCGAGTGTGCCGATGTCTTCAACATCAATCCACTGTGCATCGGCCATCAGATTGCCGATAATGCCGAAATCAAATCGAACCAGGCCCAGAGCAATCGCAATTCCGAAACATCCACCAATCAAGTCAATTGACCAGTGAGTTCTGCTCGCTTTCAACTGTCAGACACTCCTGATTTTTCATTGCTTATCAAACTCAAACTAAGTGATGAAGGCGGAGTCAACAACGATTGATTTAAAGCGGTTATTCGCCTGTTTGATGGCCTGATGCTTTGTTTTCGCCTGATTTTTCCTGCCTTTCAGTGCAACCAAAAGCCCCGCTCTAGGCGGGGCTGCAGGGATGTTGAACTGGACCGGCAGGTGGGGATCGGTGGCAGGAGGGCTGGGTGTTGTTGTTGATCAGCCCTCGAGCTTGGCGGGTTCGGCCTCGCCTTCTCTGAGCTCGGCATCGATGATCATCAGAGCAGCAGGGTTGCCGGCAGCGAACTTGACGCGACCGAGCAGATAGGCGGCCTCATGCTCAGAGAGACGCTGATCATCAACGATGGGATCAAGGAATACGGTGGCGCGCCTGTCGAGATCCTGCTCGGCGGTGCCGTAGAGCTGCAGCACCGATGCGGTGACATCAGCTTCCATGCGGAAGACGTTGGCGATGACCTGCTCCACATCAGACCATTGCTGACGGGGAGGTTCAACGGTGTCGAGAACAGGTCTCTGACCTCTTGAGATCAGATAGTCAGCGAATTTGGCGGCATGCTGCTCCTCCTGTTTTGCCTCGTCACGGAGATGCTCGGCAAAGCCGGTCAGCTCACGTTCGGCGAACCAGATGGCGGCAGCGAAATAGGCGGCGGCTGACTGACGCTCAAGGTTGAGATGAGCCTGGATGAGGTCAAGCATTTCTGCCGACATGGGCTCGGCCATGGCGCGGCCTGCAGGACCGGTAGGGATGGCAATGGTGGCTTGGGGAGTGGCTGAAGTTGTCATGTCGAACCTCATTGAGGGATGAATCAGTTCTACATCACAAAAGGGCGAAAGATAGGGGTAGAAACCGAACATTAAGCGATGAAAATATGCTTTTGAGAATCATATTCAAGAGCAGTAAATCTGCTTTTGAGAATCACAATCAGGAGTGAATAGTTTGCATTTGAGAATCAAGCTCAGCAGCGCGGATGCGCAGATGGGAATTGGGTTTGTTGATGAGATCAGAATTGATCTGATTCGCGCTGAATCCTCTCCCTTGAGCGCTCTGGTGCTGTCGTTTGCTGGGGTTGTTCTTGTAATCGAAGCGTGGTTCCTTGAAGGCCAGCACAATCAATGCAACTGCCAGCGGTGCTACGGCGATCGTGTGACCGCTGCTTCTGTTCCGCCCTCCATGGCAATGCAGTGCGTTGATCTGATCATCCCCTGATCAACTGACTGGTTCACCTCATGGCTCTTGCTACGCCGGTCATTCCTGGTTCGATCCTCCTGCAGAGGACTGTGTTGTCTGAGTCGGTGCTGACTGATCGCTGCTGCTAGGCAGGCGCAGGCCAGTGCTGTCCTGAAGCTGGCGTAGCAAGGTGGCGATCGAGAGATTCATCTGTCCATCGCGTTCACCGATCAGGGAAACTTCCTCCACTTCGATCGGTTGCACGGTGTCGCTGAGCATCGTCAGCAGTGGCTCCAGTTTCTGTAGCAGAAACAGTCGTTTGGCATCGGAGCCTGATCGCTTGAGCGAGGTGACGAGCTCCTGCAGGCCTTCGGCCTGTGAGCGGCCTTGCTCAACAATTGAGGCCGCAGCCCCTTTCGCATCCGCCATCATCGTTTCGCATTCAGATTCCGCCGGTGCGATCACGTCGGCTTCCAGTTGCTGCATCACCTGCTTGATCCGTTCCTCCTGAACGGGCAACTCAGCTTCAGCTCGAGCCAGCTCCGCGCCAACCTGTGCCTCCACCTCGGCGACCAGGGCATCACGTCGTGTGAGAGCGTCCTTGATGCGCTTCTGAGCATTGGCCGTGGCCACGGCCAGTTCCTTGTCCAGGCGGCGCAGTGAGGTGATACGAGCGTTTTCCGCCTGTTTCACCGCGGATTGCGACGTGGCTTCCGCTTCCGCGATGCGTGAGTCCCGCTTCAGTTCCACCAGCTGTTTGCGACCGATCGAATCGAGATAACGCACATCATCAGAAATGTTCTGGATCTGCAGCGTGTCCAGCACCAGCCCGAGTTTCTGGAGGTCGTCCTCGGCTTCCTCAAGCAAGGTTCGAGCAAATGTGATTTTGTCTTCGTTGAGCTGTTCCGGTGTCAGGCTCGCCATCACGCCACGCAGATTGCCCTCCAGGGTTTCCTTGGCAATGTGGCGAATTTCATCCTGACTTTTACCGATCAGCCGTTCAATCGCATTGTGGATTCCCGGCTCATCACCGGAGATCTTGATGTTGGCGACTCCGGCGACATTGAGAGGAATGCCTCCTTTGGAATAGGCGTTTTCCACCCGCAACTCGATGATCATGTTGCTGAGGTCGAGTCGCATCACTTCTTCCAGCACAGGGATGCGCAGAGCGCTTCCTCCCCGCACGGTGCGATAGCCCACCTTTCGGCCATCTCCGGTGGTTTTGCTCAACCCGGCAAAGATCAGCACCTCACTGGGCTGGCAGATGTAATAGAGCTGACGCAGAAGTACAACAAACGCCCAAAGGCCTGCGGCTCCGGTGAGACCAACGGCAAAAAACATCACTTCACTCCGGTTGAGGACAAGGTGCCGAGCAGATCAACGCCGAGGATGTCCTTCACCTGCTCGAAGAACTGACGCACCACTTTGTGGTTCAGGGCAACAAGGCTGGCCAGGCTTGAAGCGTCATCACCATCCAGCGCTGTGACGCGCTTCAACTGCAGCTGAGCCGGCAGTCGCGTGGCCTGTTGGAGCACCATTTCGATCTGTTGCAGCAGAAAAACCAGCTCAGCTGTGCTGCCCGCGTCTTCCCAGACCTGGGTGAGCATGTCATTCACGAGCGCACTGGCCTTGACATCTTCCGCGGTGGCTGCCGCCTGACCGCGAGCCCGCAGTTCCTTGGCCTTCTGCTGAGCCTTTGATGGCAGAACCGCCTCGGCTTTCAGTCGCAGGCGCTCCAGCTCAGCGCGCACCTTCTGCAGTTGTTGTTCGGCTCGAGCCTTGGCCTCCAGTTCGGCTGCTTCGGTTCGCTCCTCTTCAGACCGGGCCTGCTTTTCCATCTGGGCGACCTTGGTCCGCACGTCGTTGTCTTTTTCAAGCACCACGGTGTCGGCCTCGGTGCGCACCACCTCCGCCACTTCCTCCATCTCCGCTTCGATGCGTTCAGCCTGACCGATGGCTTCTGCCTCGGCGATTTCAGCGTCGCGCACGATCTGGGCTACGCGTCGTCGACTGATCGAATTGAGGTAGTCGACATCGTCGTAAACACTCTGAATCTTGAGGGTGTCGAGCTGAAGTCCCAGTCGTCGCAGATCTTCGCCCACTTCATCGGCGATCTGCTCTGCAAAGCGCAGACGGTCTTCATTGACCTGTTCAGGAGTCAGCTGCGCCAACACGCTTCGCAGGTTGCCTTCCAGGTTTTCTTTGGCAACCTGAACGATCTCCTTGGTATCGCGACCGAGAAAACGCTCAATTGCGTTGTTGCGGATCTCGGGATCCGTGCTGACTTTCACATTGGCGATCGCCTGAATATTGAGTGGTGTCCCTCCTTTTGAGTAGGCGTTACTCACCTCCACCAGCACTGGCAGCAAAGTCACATCCATGCGCCGCGCTGTTTCAAGAATCGGTTTCACAAAGGTGCAACCCCCATTGGCAACAACCCTGTACCCCTTGATCCCCTGACTTCCCTGGTTGGATTTGGAGCCAGTCACCACCAACATTTCGTTGGGCCTGCAGATGCGGATCATCCACCGGCTGATCAGGGTGAGTGCAACGATCGCGACAAAGACTGCGGAACCGATTGACACCACGGCCGCTGCAGGATCACTGCTTGGCTGTCGTTGGGCCAGAACCGGTGTTGGTTCAATGGCCAGGCTGTTGCGCATGCCTGGGTCTGCGGCTGTAACCTCCCTAGCCAGGCTCCAGTCAACTGGCCATGTCGAGGGCATCCACAATCAATGTGGTCCCCTCAGAACGAAGGATCACGACTCTCTGGCCTCGATCAAGCTGGCCAGAATTGCTACGTGCCGCTCGCCGCACCAGGCTGCCGCGCACCGATGTTTCCACAAACCCCCGTTGATCTTCACTAACGGGCAGGGTGACTCTGGCTTCAAGACCGATCAAATCTCCTGCAAGCACCACCGTGTTGGCATCACGTCGTGCCAGGTAGCGCAGTGTTAAGGATGCACACCAGCCCATGCCGAGGCCAAGCAACAATGCGATCGGCAGATTGATGGTTGATGCTGATGTTGCCGAAAACAGTTGCAGCAGCAGGCCGCAAAGCCCAAATCCGGCCATGGAAAAAGACCAGAACGATGTGCTGAAAAGCACTGCGGGATGACCTCCTTCGGCAATGCCCGTGACGCCATCGCCATCCGGGACGTCTGAATCACCGGCGATGGAAAGTGTGATCAACACACCTCCTGCGAGCAGGCAAAAGAGATAGGTCCAGGTCATCGTCAACAACTGGAGGGATCCTCATCATGCGCATGCTTGTGGTTCGGCAACGTCAACGTGTTGCTGAGTTCATGCGTTTTGCCTTTCAGTGCAACCAAAAGCCCCACCTGATGGTGGGGCTGCAGGGATGTTGAACTGGATCGGTTGGTGGGGATCGGTGGCAGGAGGGTTGGTTGTTGCTGTTGATCAGCCCTCGAGCTTGGCGGGTTCGGCCTCGCCTTCTCTGAGCTCGGCATCGATGATCATCAGAGCAGCAGGGTTGCCGGCAGCGAACTTGACGCGACCGAGCAGATAGGCGGCCTCATGCTCAGAGAGACGCTGATCATCAACGATGGGATCAAGGAATACGGTGGCGCGCCTGTCGAGATCCTGCTCGGCGGTGCCGTAGAGCTGCAGCACCGATGCGGTGACATCAGCTTCCATGCGGAAGACATTGGCGATGACCTGCTCCACATCAGGCCATTGCTGACGAGGCGGTTCAACGGTGTCGAGAACAGGCCTCTGACCTCTTGAGATCAGATAGTCAGCGAATTTGGCAGCATGCTGCTCCTCCTGTTTTGCCTCGTCACGGAGATGCTCGGCAAAGCCGGTCAGCTCACGTTCGGCGAACCAGATGGCGGCAGCGAAATAGGCGGCGGCTGACTGACGCTCAAGGTTGAGATGAGCCTGGATGAGGTCGAGCATTTCTGCCGACATGGGCTCGGCCATGGCGCGGCCTGCAGGACCGGTAGGGATGGCAATGGTGGCTTGGGGAGTGGCTGAAGTTGTCATGTCGAACCTCGTTGAGGGATGAATCAGTTCTACATCACAAAAGGGCGAAAGATAGGGGTAGAAACCGAACATTAAGCGATGAAAATTTGCTTTTGAGAATCACATTCAAGAACAGCAAATCTGCTTTTGAGAATCACAATCAGGAGTGAATAGTTTGCATTTGAGAATCAAGCTCAGCAGCGCGGATGCGCAGATGGGAATTGGGTTTGTTGATGAGATCAGAATTGGCCTGACTTGGATTGTGTTCTGCGGCCTGGGCTTCCCGTTAGGGGCAGGCCTTTCGCCTGGTTTTCAGCTTCTGTTTTGAGCGCTTCGGTGTTCCTGGGGCGGTCTAGGTAATGGCTGGCGTCATCGTTATGAGCTATGGGGCTCGGGATATGTCGCAGATCACCGCCTGTTGGCGGGGAAATCTCGCTCAGATCATTCAGCGTCAAAGGCAAACGCGCCTGTGCACTTGTAGAGCGATAAGCAAGGATGCTTATCGCTGCACTGTGCTGAATCATTTCCTCTTTCAAGAGGTTCAGCGGTTACTGATTTCGTTTCAAGAGTGAAATCTTGAGTATCTTTTGTGTGTGCCGAGCAAGTCGAATGCCTGGCATCATCATGGAAAATTTGCTGTTATTTACCAATGGTGATCAAAGTGATAGAGAACACATGATTCAGATGATTCAGAACAGTATTGCCAGCCGGGGACGGGGAAAGTCACTCCTCTCCGCAATTGTTCTGGCTCTGTTTGTGTTTGGTGTGATCCAGATGCTCAGCAATGCTTGACCTGTCTGGCCTCTGAGCAGCCTTCCAGCGGATATTTGCCCCTTGTGACGTGTCGCGACCTCCGGGCAGCTAGTAACATCAGCTACTTTTCAGCGCGACTTCTTAGGCAATCCATTGATGCTGACTCTGATGTCAGAGCACAGGTGGTGAGCATTGGCGCCATCCCACCTGAACCATGTGTTTCCAGGTATCGATTGCGGTCGTTTTCGACACCCTGCGTCTGGTCTGAGGCACCGGAGGTTGTGGGCGAACCCAGCTGTACGTTCTCAACTCAACCCACTGACCGTGGTTCACAGACATATCAGGTCTGAATTGCACCAGCAGTTTCTGTTCACCATTGACAAGCCAACCTTCGCCACGCGGCTTCTCAAGTGTTTCCAGCGAATTTGGCCCGCGGCTCAACATGCTTGAGATTCTGGCTTCGCGAGGATCTCAGACGGCGTTCCATGTCATCAACTCTGCACATTCGGGAGCAGCAGCTAATTCGGCCATGTTTTTTGAAATGCCATGGTCACAATCAGACCTGTCGCTCATTTCAGTCATCGAGGAAAATCCGTCTTTCTCATCATAGAAGCTTTCCTTTAAATCACATTTCTGATAATTGCGGTTAATGGTCCAGTAGTACCTTCCGAAATCAGCCAGGCTATCCAAGCGGGAATTATGAACGAGAATTCCATTTACAAATAATCGGCCTGAACAGGTGGTCCAAAGGACAATATGTGGACGTGGGGGGAAAGCTTCAGGTCGAAAAGAGGTCATTGCATTCTGGTGATTTCTGAGTAGCTGTTCAGTATCAACCTGGGATTGATACAATATTGCAACTTAATCCTGCCCTGGGATGCTGGGATGAATGTTATTGAGCATCGAATGATTTTTGGTTTTAAGGAAACACATGCTTATATATAGTGCTGACGATTTTTGATCTGATTGCTAAGTCAAGGTGGAGTTTATAAAGATGGACAGTGAACAATGACGGATTTGATGGGCTTGAAAACAGTCCTGCAGGAGATGCGGCCAATGTGCAAAATGCTTCATCTTCGTTTGTCTGGACATCGCAGACAATAACTTTATCCGTCATTCTCTTTGTTGCTGCAGGGCTTCTTGAGGTCGGTGGTGGCTGGCTTGTTTGGCAGACTGTCAGGGAAAATAAGAACTGGATCTATGCCGGTACCGGAATCATTGCGTTGATTGGATATGGCTTTGTGCCGTGTTTGCAGCCAACCTCAGACTTTGGACGGGTTTATGCAGTTTACGGCGGATTTTTCATTGTTCTTGCCTTTGCCTGGGCTAGGCAATTTGATGGCTATTTGCCAGACCTTGGTGATCTGATTGGTGCCGGTATTGCACTTTCAGGGGTATTGGTGATTATGCTCTGGCCGCGCTAAATCTTTGTTGTGATTCAAGGATTTGCTAAACAAATGACCACTGGTTTTCGCGGATCCGTTCAATGCTTGAAAGATCTAAACTTGGATTCAATGTTTGATCTGCTTGCCCCCGGGATGGTCTGCTTCAGAGAACAACCTGTCATCAAGGGTCCTGTTGGTGGCGTCTTGATCCCATCTGCGCTCTCCATAAATCAACCATTTCTCTTGCACGCGTGTGTGCTGAGAGATTCTCTGCATTGACCCCACGACGGTACTGCTGGTCGAGAAGCTGGTCGAGCCAATCAAGAGCGGCTTCATCCAGATGCCATTCTGTTGGGTATCTGTTCATCGCCACTGGATTGTGCACCACTCTGCTGATCTTGATGCCTCCATACTGCCCATTTGAACTGAATGTTGGCGATCAATTTTAAGGGTTGATCTGCACCATACTCATTCATGTTGGGTTTTATGGCTTAGGCGATTGCTCTTCTGCGTATTCAGCGATGTACTCATTCTGCTGAGGCTCATTGTAAATCCTTGTTTATCGACTGAGGTATTCCTGGATCAGTTCCTGAACAGCAGCTTCTGACTGCCGTTCTTTAAAATCGTCGAGAGTTTCGATCTTCATGAGTTGGAGATCAAAAAGAAGCTCAATCACAGCCCCACCGTTGCATTCCTCTGATGAATAGCCTTCAGCTGAATGAAGCACTTCGGCGAGATGTTTGCTTAATTCGTTTTCCATTTTCTCGATTTTTGGATTAATTGTATCCTCCTGTTCTTTCTTCTATCGAAAGCCGGCTTGATTGAAACATATTTTTCCGTGCCCTGTAACCAATGCACAGCAGCACTGATCAGTTTTATTTTTTTGATTGAGGCGCCGTGGAGTGTTACCGGAAACGACCTTGCGTTGAATGTTTGATTCCTCGAATCAGATGCCCTTTCGCAGGGCTCCAGAAGCCTCCTCCGGGTGCCTGCTGGAATTCATGGTTTTCGTCTTGCTCTGTCGATCTGCTGTTTCAGCTGAAGGCCTGCAGTGCCACGATGATGTGATCTTGACCTGATCAGGTTTTCAGCAAAGAAATCACTCAGTGCTCAGCTTCTCATGGCCGATCGTGAGAATCGCTGAAAAATGTATCCAACGTGATTGGCTCAAAAGGGGTGGGGCCACAAGGCCCGTGGCACCCCTCTCGCTCGATCACCAGATTTTCGGCAGCAGGGATTGTCCAGCTGCAACTTCGACTGCAATGGCAGCGATGAAGCCGAGCATGGCCAGGCGACCGTTCCAGGTTTCGCCGTCAACCCAGGTGTCCATGCCGAAGGTCTCTTCCATTGCGCTCTTGGTTTTGGGCTGCTGCTCAGACATGGTGTTTACGTAACTTCATGTCATTTTGCAACATTGCCGGCATTTGTCCTGGTGCAAATGACACACCACTGTTGGCCGCTTGGCCCGATCGCTTCCGGCGCAAGCTGTCTTGGCAGCTTGCGATGCCTTGTCGGCCGATGTTTCGGCTGAAATCAACTGTTATGCAGTTGCCCCAGCAACCTTGCGGCCAACCCTCTGGAAATACGCCTCTGCACGAGCAGATCACAGATCCAGTCGAACAATGGGATGGAGTCTGTGCTGGCCAGGCGTTGTTCAAGCGCTCGTAGCTCGCTTGCATTTCTGCAGCCTCTCAGCGCATCAATCAAGGTGTCTTCCTTGGGGCTTTCAAGCAGTATCTGGGTTGAGTTCAAGCCATTCACCGGCAGCTGTTCCTGTCATGGCATCACTCGGGTATGGATGTCATCCCTGATGAGTCAGTCCTGACTGATCTGAACATGGTTGAGATCTGACTGCAGACCCAGGGCCTGCATGACCTGCAAGCGGATTCCGCCCAGTCGCGTCCAGGCACGAATTGCTTCGTCTCTTGATCGATAGGGCTGCCAGTCATCTTCCCTGATCCTTCTCTGCATTTGAGCAGCCACTCTTTCCGCGACCCTTGCATCGCTGGCCGCTTTCAGATGAATGGTGTGACCGTTCAGGAGGATTTCGATGGTCATCATCCAGATCCAATGACTGCATTGTGCTGGAGCCAGTGCTGATCTGTGATCGAGTTTTCCTCCGGTCAGCTCCCGAGCCGCCAGAGGCCGTCATTGACTCAATTAGTCTGGGTTCAACGTTCCGTTTTCGCCCTATGGAATCGTTGGACCCTCTGTTGCTGAGCATGGTCACGCTTGGCTTTGCATTCACCCTGACCGTGTTTTTTGTGGCATTTCGCCAGGTTGATCGATCAGAAAAGGAACGGGCCCAACTCAATCGCATGCGTGGCCGGCTCAATAGGCTTCTTCAGCATCGTTCCTGACCTGATCCGCGTGTTGCTTCTGCTTGTTGCCGGCGGTTTCCTTGTTCTGCTGGCGCTCACTCAGCTTCTAGTGCGCCGTTCAATGGATGATGGCAATCAAGGCTGAGTTTCAACGTTTGCTGAGTCCTCTGCCTTTGCCGATCAATCCCGCATCGATCACAAGCCCGATCAACACGATCAGCAGTCCACTGAACGACTGCATTCCTCCGAAGGACTCCGCCGCCCAGCAGATGCCGAGTGTTGTGGTCGGCAGAAACAGCAGGCCGAGCAGCGGAATGATCGGATTGGGGATGGCCAGGCTGGCAAAGGGGCCCAGAACAACTGCAGGACTGAAAAGCCACAGCAGGACCAGAATCAGTCTTGGTGCGATCAGTCCAAGCGCTGCGAGCAGACACATCAGCCGGCACCAACAACTTCAAATCTGCCTGAGCTTGTGATCGAGAGCATCAACTACTGCATCGCACCGCTTGTCGAAAAAAGAACCACTGGCTGGTTTCCCCATTCTGGATTCATGGTGGATGACCTGGCTCTGATCTCTTGTAGCAACTGCATTTCAGGTTGACCCCGCTGAGAGCTGGCGAAAGGCTGTCTCTCGGGTAAATGCACAGGCCGTGATCAGGGTGCACAGTCCGCTGAAAGCGACCCAGGCTCCAGGCAAGAGTGGATTGCCTGTCTGGGCGATCAACCAGGTTGCAATCAGTGGAGTGGTTCCGCCAAAATATTCCTCAGCCACATTGAATGCCACCGCAAGTCCGGTGCAGCGCACCGCCGCCGGCATCAGCTCGACATTGGCCGGATTCTTCCCTCCTGCCAGCAGTGCCACTGCCAGTGTCAGGCCCAGTTCTCCCCAGAGCACCTGTTGAGGATCACTGCTGTGCATCAGCCTGAATAACGGCAGTGCACCAAAACAGAGAAGTGATGATCCACTGATCAGCATCGGTTTGCGTCCGATCCGGTCGGATAGCCAGGCTGAAATCGGATAGAGCATCAGCAATACGGCAAGAACGCCGGTGTTCAGACTCAGTGAAGTGGCGGCGCTGAGGTGATCAATCTCCTCCACGTAGCTGACCGCGTAGACGAAGACGGCTAATACCCGACGCTGCTGGCAATGTTCAGCGCCATCACACGCAACACCTGCAGGCGATAGCGACCGAAGGTTTCTCGAATTGGTGACTTCACCATTGGTTCGATCATCTCGGCACCAATTCCCTGTCGGATCACAACACCGGTCGTTGCCACCAGTGCGCCCAGCAGAAACGGCAGTCGCCAACCCCAGCTTTCCAGTTGCGCAGGACTGAGTGTGTGAGCCAGCAAATCACCGAAGCCGGAACCGAGCAACATTCCCAGCACGGATCCCCACAGCCCCCAGATCGCATAGAAACCGCGTTGGCGTTCCGGTGCGTTTTCGCTGAGAAAAATGATTGAGCTGGTGTATTCGCCACCTACAGACAAACCCT
The DNA here is from genome assembly GCF_047304175.1 of Synechococcus sp. MIT S9503. Classification (GTDB taxonomy): domain Bacteria; phylum Cyanobacteriota; class Cyanobacteriia; order PCC-6307; family Cyanobiaceae; genus Synechococcus_C. The sequence continues at coordinate 272,212 of NZ_CP138955.1, forward strand.
GAACAATGCGCAGCAGCACGACAGCAATGGGAGCTGCGATGCCGATCTGACTGTGGGTAGGGAGCAGACCCATCAAAACGGTCGGAACGGCCATCACCGAAAGTTTCAACGCGACCTGTCTCCCAGCCAGATCGCCGATTCGACCGAAGACCACTCCTCCGAGAGGCCTGACCAGAAATCCAGCAGCGAATGCTCCGAAGGCACCGATCAGAGAGGCTGCCGGATCACTGGAGGGAAAGAACTCCCTGCCGATCACGGTTGCGAAGTAGCCATACACCGCGAAGTCGTACCACTCCATCACGTTGCCGATCAGGCCTGCCAGCAGCACTCGACTTGTGTTCTGGGCGCTGGTTCTGGGAATCATCGGCTCGATATCACTGCGATGGATCAGAGATGTCGTGCAGGCGGTCGATCAGCAGATCCAGCTCGGTGTCCACGCCGCCATCTTGGGCCCAGGCTTCTGGGACGTGGCGGGCCTGAACCACATCATTCAGTCTGGTGCCGTTGCGACGTGCCATAAGTGCGGCAGTAGTGCTTCTGGCTGCTGCTGAGAGCTGGCTGCGCTCACTGAAGTCGTTCGCCATGTCTCCGATCAGATGACAGGCCACTCGTCTGCGGTGCGGGGACGATCGGTGCTCCCAGAGATAGACCGCCTGCCATGTGCCCAGCAACAATCGGCCGCTGTCAACACTCAGGCTCATCGTTTGTGTGGTCAGTGCCGTGCGGATGTGGGCAGGCATGTCGTCGTCACCTTCGTCGTCATGCAGGTAACGGCGACGATTGCCGTCAGGTCCGCTTGGTCCAGATCCATCCTGCGGTACCACGGCATTCATCCAGGCTGCGAGATCCTCCAGAACCCGGGGATCGGCGTTTTCATTGATCGTGAGGCTGCAACTGGTGTGCAGGCAGGTCAGATGAACCACTCCCTTGCTGAGCCCGCAGTCGTGAATGCGTTGATTCAGTTGCTCATTCAGGCGGGTGAACCCCGGGCCATGCGTGTTGATTTCCAGTTGCATCAGCAGCTGATCCATCGCCATGCCAGGGGCTCCGCTGCTGTTTCTTTAGCGCGACCCTGATGGCAATGGAATCGCTTGTCCGACCGTGGGTGTGATCAGCGTGCAGTCGTCGGGCAGATCACCGCAGTCTGTTGACGCATCAGCGGCGTTCAGCAGGCTGCTGATCATGCCGCTGAACTTCACGTCGCCGCCGGTGGTGCTGGCCAGCACGGTCTTGGGTTGGAATCTGCTGATCAGATCAGGCATCACACGCGCACCTGTGATGAACGCTCCCAGCATCGGCAAGCCAAGATCCACGACCGGTGTGATCAGGGTGTCAACGCTGCGCTGATCGATCGCAGGATCCAGAACGCCGTGTGGTTCGAGATACAGAGAACCATCGGGCCAGTCGAGCAGGTAGCCGTTTTCCACCGCCGGAACGGCTGCGCCGGCAGTGGCCCTGATCTTGAGATCGCCGACTGTGGTGGTGTCGCCGGGCTGCAAGGTGGTGACCGTTTCAAAACCCAGGCGCTCAGTAACGCGAGCCGCAGCAGCCGATCCCACCACGGGAATCTGCTTCGACAGCGCCTGAAGCGTTTCCGGATGGGCGTGATCGGGCAGCCCCTGCGTGAGCAGCAGCAGATCCAGCTGATCAGGGATTGGCATCAGGTTGGGCATTTCGCCTTTCAACAACCAGGCACCCGGTGGAAACACAAGGGAGCCGCTGAGCCAAGGGTCCAGCAGCACCCGCAGTCCAGCCATGTTCAGCAGCCAGCCATTGGCTCCGAGGTAGGTGGCTGTGTCCTTCATCCCTGGTTCCTCAGAGATTCCGAAGCTAGTCAATGTGACGGTTCCGCTGAGCACTGCTCAGCTGAGCACTGCCAGCCCGACGCCTGCCACGGCCAGTGCCGAAGCCAGGAGCACGGACGGTTTCAGATGATCCCCTTCCGCACGGGCCACCAGCAGGGCCATCACCGGTGCTGTGCTCAGAACCGTGATGCCGATGCCCAGAGGCAAGCTCTGCAACACGACCTGTTGCAGAAGGATTCCGAGAACCGTGCCCAGCAGTGTTGCAGTCAGCACCCGAGGCCAGCGCAGATGGCGTGGACGCGGTTGCGGAAACCTGGCTCCAAATCGAAGCCAGGGAAGCAGAAGCAGCAGTCCACCGAGGAGGCGGCAGGCGGCGCTCTGCAAAGGTGTGAGCTCGCTGTTGATCAGAACAGTGCGGGAGACTGCTGCTCCCGCCACTCCGCAGATCACGGCCAGAAGGGCCAGAAGCAGCCCCTGCACCTGCACCCGGCGGCTGCGGTCGAGCGTCCGGGTGGCATCAGGAGGCTGTTGCCGTGCAACCAGCACCACCGAGATGGTGACCAGCAGTGCACCGGCCCAGCCCTGCAGAGACAGCTGCTCTCCCATGACGAACCAACCACCCGTTGCGGCAGCAACCGGTGAGAGGGATTCCAGTGTCAGTGTTCTGCGAGTCCCCAGGCGTCTCAGCGCGGCCAGATAGAAGCTGTCACCCAGCGAGATTCCCAGCCCACCGCTGATCAGCAGCAACAGCAAAGCCTGCATCTGCCCGTTCCAGGGCAGTGAGACCAGCACCGGCAGCAATGCTGCGCAGGCAATCGCATTCTTCAGTCCGTTGAGCTGAATCGCCGAAAGGGAGGTGGAAAGCCCTCTCCAGAGACTGCTGGCCAGTGTCCAGGCCAGGGCCGCGATCAATCCCGCCAGGATTCCCACTCAGCTTCTCCGTTGCAGGATCAGTCCCACCAGCAGACCGATCACGAGCGCTGCGGCTCCATGGCCCTGCAGAAGCGTGAGGCCGAGGACCAGGCCAAGCAGCGGTGCATTGAGCAACACCGCAAGGCAGCCCCCCACGACTCCGGCACTCCAGCTGTCGATGGTTCCGATCCAGGGAATCCATTGATGGAAACCAAGTCCAAGCGCGCTGCAGGCCAGGATCACCGGAAAGAACTGTCCGCCTCTCCAGCCGGTCTCAAGGCAGAGCCCGACCATAAGCAGCTTCGCCAGGGCCGACAGCAACAGGATGGGCGTCTCCAGAGCCCACTCGTTCAACATCAGCGGCCTCAACTGGTTCTCCCCGGAAAAGCTGGCCAGTGGCAGTCCCCAGAGGCAGAGCCCAACCAGCAGTCCTGTGCCGATCGGGATCCACCAGAACCGTTCCAGAAGCCGCATCTGTTGGAGCCAATGTCGCCAGCGTCTGATCAGCTGTCCAGCCAACCAGCCCGCGAGCCCGGCGATCACGGCTGCAATCAAGGCACCCAGTCCCTGCGCTGGATCAGTTGGCAAGGCATAGGACACGCCATGCAGGCCTCCGCCGAGGTCACTGAGGCCGTTGAAGACCACGAACCCTGCCACCCCTCCGATGGTGCCCGGCAGCCATCGCCAGATCAGCTGCCATCGGTGGCCCGCCAGTGCCGCACCCCCCACCAGCGGTGAACGGAACAGTCCCAGAGACCCCGCGATCGCGGCAGCCACCAGGTTGCGGTCCGCTCCTCTCCAGACCGCATGACTCGCAACGGCGACCAGTCTCGTCATCAAGGCCTCAGGGCCAAGCGTGCCGCCGCCGACAAGGGCCAGCATGCCGCCGATCACCTGCCTGAGGCCGTGCTGCGTGTTCAAGCCCCCGGGTGTCCGCAGTTCAGCAAGTGTTTCCTGCAGTTCGGGCAGAGACCGGTCAGTACGTTGTCGTTGCAGCAGGCTCAGGGCCGCGCCGATCGCTCCAGAGCAGAGCAGGCACCACAGCAACGGCCGATCGCTCGGCAGTCCACGCAGGACAGATGCACTCCAGATCCATCCCTGAATCAGAAGTGTGGTGCTCACAACCAGTGCGGCGAGCGCCCCACCAGCAGCCCCTGCCACAACGGAGCGGGCCATGCCGGAGAGGAGGCTTCGCGGTTGGCTTGGCGGCGGGTTGTTCACCAGTAGGGATCGGTGGCCAGCTCCACCTTGATTGGTCCCGATGCTGACGCAGGCACGGTGCTGATGCAGGCCCTCACGGTGTTGCCGTCAACGTCGATCTCGCAGGCACCGCAACTTCCTCCCATGCAGCCGGTGGGCACATGCACCCCGGCCTGCCGAGCCGCCACAAGCCAGTCCTCACCCTTGTGGCTGACGCTGCGCCGTCCATCCGGCCAGAGGATTTCCACCCTTCTGCGGCCTGAGGTCACGTGGATGTCTGGAGCAGTGGATCCAGATTCACATGCTTTTCGAAGGCATCGGCCAAGCGGTCGAGCAGGGCATCCCTCTGGCGACTGTGGTGTGGTTGCTGTTCGCTGAGGTCTGCGAGTCCTCGTCTGCGGCGAAGCCGATTCAGCCACCGCCGGCGCCAGGGGCCGTTATCGAAGATTCCATGCAGGTAAGTGCCTGACGTGACTCCCTGATGATCATCCCGGCTCCAGACCCATCCCAGGTCTTGTTCAGAGCAGAAGGTCTGACAGGCATCGGTCGTTTCGCTGTGGCCCCGATGCAGCTCGAAGCCCTCCACCTCCAGCCGTGGTTGCTGATCCGGCCAGAGCACGAGGGCTTGCCGTTGATGCAGGGCTTTTTCTCCGCTGAACACTGTTCGGATGGGAAGCAGGCCAAGGCCCGCGATGCTGTCAGTTGACTGCCCTGGACTGCTGTCGCCCTCCAGGCCGTGTGGGTCGTGCAGTTCCTCTCCGAGCATCTGCATCCCGCCGCAGATGCCGAACAGCTCACCGCCGTTCTCGACATAACGGATCAGGTCAGCGTCAAGACCGCTGTTGCGCAGGGAGGCCAGATCCCGCAGCGTCTGTTTGCTGCCAGGGATCACCACGGCATCCGGAGATCCAAGCGGTTCGCCCGGTGCGATCCAACGAAGTTCAACCGTTGGCTCCGCTTCCAGGGGGTCGAGATCAGAGAAGTTACTCAGAGACGGCAGTTTCACCACAGCGATCTCCATCTCGGCGCCGCGCTTGCGTCCACGTCTTTCGAGCAGGTCGAGGGAGTCTTCGGGTGGGAAGAGCTCGTTCAGCCATGGCATCACTCCAAGCACGGGGATGCCTGTGTTGTTGTCGAGCCAGCTTCGACCTTCGTCAAACAGTTCTCTCCTGCCTCGGAAACGATTGATCAGCAGCCCGCGGATCAGTTGCCGTTCTTCCCGTGTCATCAACTGAAGGGTGCCGACAATCTGTGCAAAGACTCCTCCGCGTTCGATATCGGCAACGAGCAGGCAATTGGCACGCAGATATTTGGCCAAACGCAGGTTGGTGAGATCGCGTGCCTGCAGGTTCACTTCCACCGGGCTGCCAGCACCCTCAAGCACCAGCCTTCCGCCTGGATGACTGGCCTGCAGATCCTCAAGACCCCTGCGGATGGCGGCCCAGCCGGAGTCGAACCAGTCGCGGTAGTAGTGCTCTGCTCTGCAGGTTCCCGCGGAGTCCCCCATGTGAATCACCTCGCTGGTCGAATCACCCTGGGGTTTGAGCAGCACCGGGTTCATGGCATGCATCGGCTCCAGACCTGCGGCCCAGGCCTGCAATGCCTGGGAATACGCCATTTCCCCCCCATCCTGGTCAACCCAGGCGTTGTTGCTCATGTTCTGCCCCTTGAAGGGCAGCGGCGTTTCACCTCGCCGTTTCAGAACTCTGCACAGCGCTGCTGTCATCAGCGACTTCCCTGCTCCACTGCTGGTGCCAAGCACCATCAGTGGTCTTTTCCATTCAGACTCCCCCACTTCGTCGCAGCCTGATGAACTCCCTGCAGCATCGCAATTCACCAGCGAGGTCGGTGTCGTCGCAACCGGTGCAGAATTCTGCTGGCAAGGCCGGCCTTTGGAATCGTGTCCGGCCACGGTCTCAGCACGTCTCTGCCCAGTGGGGTCAGACGCACTCGCTCCGTCAGCCCCTGGCCATCAACTTCGCGTCGCAGAACCCCAAGCTGGATCAGCCAGATCAGCTGATCCTCCGTTGCCCTGGCGTTCAGTCGACCCCTGGTTTGAGAAGACCAGTCAGGCAGAGCCACCAGCTCGGCACTGCTCAGGGCTCCCTGCTCAAGGTTGCGGTAGAAGCTGCGTTGGAAAGGCAGGCAGCGCACGGCCAGCCGTGCCCTTCGCATGGCATGGCTTGTGAGTTCGCCGGGTTGCTGAAGAATCACGCGAAACGTTCTGTCAGTGCCATTCTCGTTCGCAGCAACTCCGATGGAGACTCCAATGCTGCTGTTGGCTTCCGCGTCTCCTGCAAGACGTCGCCTGCTGCAACAGGCAGCCATTCCCCATCGCGTTCAGGTGAGTGGAGTCGATGAAGATGCCATCAGGCATTCCGACCCCCTTGAGCTGGTCAGGCGCCTGGCGCAGGCCAAGGCGAAAGCTGTGTTCGAGCAGCTCGACGATGATGAGACCAGCTCGGTTCTTGGCTGCGATTCGTTGTTTGTCTTCGCTGGAGAGGTGTTCGGAAAGCCAGCTGATCCTGCTCAGGCCGTGGATCGCTGGCGGCGCATGCGTGGACTCTGGGGTGAATTGCACACCGGCCACTGTCTCCTGCCCGTCAATGGGATGGCTCCTCAGCAGCTGCGGATTGCTTGCGTGACGACGCGCGTGTTGTTTGCCGATGTCAGTGATCAGGAGATCGAAGCGTATGTTTCCAGTGGCGAACCACTTCGCTGTGCAGGAGGCTTTGCTCTGGAGGGTTTTGGAGGTTCTTTTGTAGAGCGTTTAGATGGCTGCTATTCAAATGTGATTGGTCTCAGTTTGCCGCTTCTCCGACGTTGGTTAGCGCTCTGATCGTCAGTGGTCATTGTTCTCTTGCCGTAGCTAATTCGAAGTCGCATCTTCTATTTTGAACTCTTTGCCCATTTGCTGTGCCGCTCACAATTACAGTTATTGTGAGCGGCAATTGCAACTTCTGCGCTGGATTTCTAACCTTGCAAAAATCCTTCATCTCACACCAGTCGAGGCATCGATTGATTTCAACGTCGAGGATGTGGATTTCTTCTCAGATGAATTGAGGTGCGCTGAATCCTAATCGTCCACCCTGCTTTATCTGGAGAAAAGGACTGTGCACCCAATGGCTATTTCTGTTGATGTGGATTGGGAGAAAATGGGCTAAGTCTTATCAATACCCAAAAAAGCCCTGGACACATGCCCAGGGCGATGAAAATAGATGCGATTAGAAAGTGTTGTGAATCAAGCTAGAAAATCTGTATTGCTATAGAAACTGGCTAATTCATGATCGACCGAGAGTGCATGAGAGCGACGAACTGCAGATTCAGCATTGATTGTGCCTGCACCGTATGTGCTGTCACTCCCAGGGACGCCTAGATCCATCGCACTCGTCATGATGATGTCTTTAATCTCTACACCTGTAAGAGCTAAATTCTCACTCCAGACCAATGCAGCTGCACCAGCAAGATTAGGGCTTGCACAAGAGGTACCGCTAAAATTACCTACTGATCCATTAGCATCAATAGATAGACTATCTGTGGGAGCAACCATCGTCAATCCGTCGCCAGCGTTTGAGTAATCAGCAAGTTCAATTCCTGTCACATTGGTAAGTGAACCACCAGTAATGGCATCGATTTCTTCTGTGCCTGTGAACTCCAGAGCACCAACGATGGCAATATTATCTAATTCAGTTGTTTCGTCTGGAATCAAATCATCTGGTTGTTGCCCAGCAGCCCAAACTGTGTTTTTGTTCCAATCATTACCGGCGGCAATAGAGAAGAAGGCATATTCTTGTGTTTCTTCCAAGGAGGTTTTCATTGCCTCTGCGCTTGGCCAATTCGCACTAGCATCAGTGAGCCATGCTGCGTTTTGAAAGACCAGACGCTCATCACAATTGCGTTGATCTTTGGCATCTTCAATGGATTCATAAAAAGTATCGCTCCCAACGTTATAGGCAACCAGTTGGCTTCCGGGAGCAATGCCTGCCAGGTTTTCACCGTCATGCTTAGCAGCCATCACACTCATCGCTCGATGACCATGAGAGTCGTTTGATTTTGCACTTTGATTTTGCACATGGCTAATTTCATCATGAGCATCAGTGACACTTCCTGCTACGTCGTTGAGACCAGTATCTAGAGAAACAAGCTTGACCTTGTCGGAACCTTTGTTGAAACGCCATGCCCCTGCAGCATCCATAGCATTGAGATTCCATTGTCCTTTTGTACTGTCGCTCATTGCCTCTCTAATGCGGTAGCTATTGTCTTCGGTGGTAATCCTTTCAATGCCTTGTAGATAAATCTCATCTCCGTTTTTGAGACTTAAGATATCGAAAGCTGTGCCTTGATAAATGGCTTGTTTGCCGATCGTCGTGTAATCAGTCATGCCGCTGAAGGTTTCGCCATTGAAGCTCTTAATGTCTGCACTATCAATACCATTGAGTATGAGTTCGTCAGTTCCACCACGACCCTTGTAAATTATGCCTGAATCATATTCAGAGCCTACCCACTCCAATACATTCATATCATAATAATTGAAAGTATTGGCTTCAATATCGCCATCAAATGTATTCAATTCAAGAGCGTCAATCATTGCTAGTGTTTCATCAAAGTCTTCTATGTTTTTGCTAAAGCCACCGTATACAGCATCAATATTCACATTGAAGTTCCACTTACTGCGTCTATCGAAGAGGCTTTCCGCAGCATCAATCTTGCCGTTGAGATCGACAAGGAACCGATCTTCTGAGAGGTCTAACGTATATGATCCAAGATCAATACTTTCTCCTGTCGTGATGTGGGTTGCATTGACTTGAGCTTCAACATTGCCAATCTTAATACTTGCAAGCGGGCCCCAAGAGAAGCCAAAGACATCCGAAAATTCCAGTCTGTTTTCATTTAAGAAGTCGCCATTATAATCGATTCTGATAGCACCATCTTCAAACACTTCTTTTTTCGTGCCGTCATGTGATGCATCGTAAATCCGGGTATAACCATAGTCAAACAGGCGTCCTCTTCCAAAGCCTGATGGTTTCATGCTTAGTCTGACATCATATTCTCGTGGGATATGTCTAAATGATTGTCGATTAATCCCTTCGCTGAATGGGCTCCTTGAACCACCTTCTTCACCAGCTTCCTGTTCACCATTTGTGCGATCTTGCGGAATCTCGTTTTGATCTTTTCTTGTTGTCAGTTTTAAATTTTTGAAGGAATATCTATCGAACTTTCGCTCAAACTGGCTTTGATTATTAAAGTATTCGGGTAATTCAATGGGATTATTTTGACTTTCCCTGGAATAAAAATCTTGCTGATTGAATGATCGGAATGGTTCGCTTGGTTGCGGGCTGAATGTATTTTGTTGTCGCTGATTGCCTGTAATTGGATCTTCTGGTTTTGTGGAATATTCAAAATTGAATCGTCCTTCCCTCTCAAAAGATGGTTTATTGTAGTCAGTAAAATCTTGGATTGTTTTCTTTGCATGTAATGTATCCTTGGCTTCGAGCTCAAAGGGCTGCTTTTGTTCAGTGATCTCGTCATTGCTGGAGTAATGGCGGATTGAATGCCCTGCTTCTAGGTGGTTGTTTTGATCTTTCGTTAATTGTGCCAAATTGAGATTTTCAGCGATGAAGTCTCTGCGCTTTGGTTGCTTGTTGTTTGATCGTAAGCTGCTTAAGAGTCGTTTCATGGTTGGAGAAAAGGTAATACCTTTTGAAGGACTCAATCAATCTCGATCAATGCAATGGCTCTTGATGTGATCTAGAGCCTTATGCTCCTTGAGCTTGCTCACATTCAATTGTGATTCGGCTCACGCTTTTGTTTTTATCTATCGCTTGATCAGCAGATATGTTGTTAATGCCTCTTCTTCTAGATTGTTCTCGGTGCTAATACTGTTGGCATCCCTCTTCCTCCTCTGTTTTTTGTCTCTCTGCTTGTTTGGTTGATAGTTTGTATTGTGTTGTCAACTCTTTTCGTTGGGTTGCTGTTGTTGCATTCAATATTGATATTCTTCGCTTGATTGGCATTTGCCCTGGTGAATCGGTTTTTCTCTTGTGCATCGCAGTAGTTGCTTGGTAGGGCGCTGGATGATTGTTGCTCCCATGTGGTCAGGCTCAGCCTGCCGCTGTTGCGGCGTCGGTTACCTCAGGTTTGATACATGGCAAGGCAGAGGCTTGCCATTTTTCGCTGGCCGTAGCTAAAGCGAAATCAGGCCCTCTTCACACATCTGGCCATGCTCCGTTGTCTTCTGCCTGGAATCGGCACCGCTCTTTGTTCAGCAACATTCGCTCTTGGCGCATCGGCCATGGAGCCTTTGACGGTGAGTGCCACCGATCAACAAAAGGCTTCCCTGAGCCTCCATGCTGAGCAGGCTTATTTCACTGAATCAACGGGTTCCTGGAATCGCTCGGTCCAGGGCGTTCAGCTTCCCGCAGCCGGTCAGGAGCGTCATGAACCTCCCAAGGGCCACACTCTGCTCGATATGAACTTCTGATCGCTTCCCGTTGATTGCAGTAAAAAAGCCCCACGTTGCCGTGGGGCTGAATGACGATCGTTGAATGTGATCTCGAGGGGTCTGGTCGTGAAGATCAGTCGAGGTCGGGCATAGCCAGTGAAGGCTCTGCCGAACGGTCGATACCCTTTTCGAAACCGGCAGCTGCAGCTCGGGCGCGGCCGGCATGCCAGAGGTGACCCACCAGGAAGAAGAAGGCGAGCACAAACTGTGTCGCAGACAACCACTGGCGGATGTTGACGAAGTTCACTGAGTTGGGTTCAGTGATGATGCCACCAACGGAATTCAGCGATGCGTTGGGGGCGTGAGTCATGTACTCAGCAGCACGACGAACCTGCCAGGGCTGGATGTCATTCTGTAGTTTGTCAAGACTCAAACCATTGGGACCACGCAGAGGCTCAAGCCAGGGGCCGCGGAAATCCCAGAAACGCATCGTTTCACCACCGAAGATGATTTCACCAGTAGGTGAACGCATCAGGTACTTACCAAGACCGGTGGGGCCCATGGCCGAACCGATGTTGGCACCGAGACGCTGGTCTCTCACCAGGAAGGTGAAGCTCTGTGCCTGGGAGGATTCGGCGTTGGTGGGGCCGTAGAACTCCGAGGGATAGGCGGTGTTGTTGAACCAGATGTAGGCCGAGGCAATGAAGCTCATGAAGCTCAACGCACCGAGGCTGTAGCTCAGGTAAGCCTCGCCATTCCAGATGAAGGCGCGACGCACCCAGCCGAATGGCTTGGTGGTGACATGCCAGATACCTCCGGAAATACAAATCAGGCCAAGCCAGATGTGGCCACCAATGATGTCCTCCATGGAGTTCACACCGATGATCCAGCCCTCGCCACCGAAGGGGGCGCGGAACAGATAACCGAAGATCACTCCGGGATCGAGGGTCGGGTTGGTGATCAGGCGAACGTCGCCACCACCTGGTGCCCAAGTGTCGTAAACACCACCGAAGAACATGGCCTTGAAGACCAGGAGCAGGCAGCCAACACCAAGAAGAATCAGGTGATAGCCAATGATGTTGGTCATCTGATTCTTGTCGCGCCAGTCCTGGGAGAAGAACGTGGAATAGTTCTCCAGGATTTCAGGGCCGCGAAGGGCGTGGTACAGACCGCCGAGACCGAGCACGGCGGAACTGATCAGGTGCAGAACACCAACCACAAAGAAGGGATAGAGATCGGTGACTTCGCCACCGGGACCCACGCCATAGCCAAGTGTGGCCACGTGGGGGAACAGGATGAGCCCCTGCTCATACATGGGTTTATCGAAGGTGAAGTGACTCACCTCGAACAACATCATGGCTCCGGCCCAGAAGACCATCAGACCGGCGTGGGCCACGTGGGCACCAAGCAGACGGCCTGAAAGGTTGATCAGACGGGCATTGCCAGCCCACCAGGCATAGCCGGTGGAGTCGAGGTCTTTACCGCCAGTGGCGATAAGACCGGAATTAAAGGGCGTTTCCACGGGGCAGAACCTCTTCAGGGAAGACGAAGTTTTCGTGCGGCTGGTCAGCCGGTGCCATCCAGGCACGCAGACCTTCATTCAGAAGGATGTTCTTGGTGTAGAAGGTCTCGAATTCGGGATCTTCTGCAGCACGGATCTCCTGTGACACGAAGTCATAGGCGCGCAGGTTGAGAGCCAGTCCGATGATGCCGATGGAGCTGGTCCACAGACCCATCACAGGCACGAACAGCATGAAGAAATGCAGCCAGCGCTTGTTGGAGAAGGCGATACCGAAGATCTGACTCCAGAAGCGGTTGGCGGTGACCATGGAATAGGTCTCTTCTTCCTGAGTGGGCTCGAACGCCTTGAAGGTGTTGGCCTGCTCACCATCCTCAAACAAGGTGTTTTCCACCGTTGCACCGTGAATGGCGCAAAGCAGTGCACCGCCAAGAATGCCGGCGACGCCCATCATGTGGAAGGGATTCAGGGTCCAGTTGTGGAAGCCCTGCAGGAAGAGGAGGAATCGGAAAATCGCTGCCACACCGAAGGAGGGAGCGAAGAACCAGCTGCTCTGGCCGAGGGGGTACATCAGGAAGACGCTGACGAACACCGCGATCGGGCCGGAGAAGGCGATGGCGTTGTAAGGACGGATGCCGACCAGACGGGCAATCTCGAACTGACGCAGCATGAAGCCGATCAGTGAGAAGGCACCGTGCAGGGCAACGAAGGCCCAGAGGCCGCCGAGCTGACACCAGCGAACGAAGTCACCCTGGGCTTCAGGGCCCCAGAGCAGCAGAAGGCTGTGACCCATCGCATCAGCGGGGGTGGACACAGCAGCAGTCAGGAAGTTGCAACCTTCCAGGTACGAAGAGGCAATGCCGTGGGTGTACCAGGAGGTGACAAAGGTGGTGCCTGTAAGCCAGCCACCGATGGCCAGATAGGCCGTTGGGAAGAGAAGAATGCCGGACCAGCCGACAAAAACGAAGCGGTCGCGCTTGAGCCAGTCATCGAGGACGTCAAACCATCCCCGCTGTGGCGCGCGTCCTACAGCGATCGTCATGAGAGTGAACGGGTGCGGTTAGCCGCAGGCTGTGGGATACCCCGCGACCTTAACAATTTCAGCGGAGGTTGCGGGGGTGAATCCGCACACCTGAAATCCCTTGTATCGGAACATTTCTTCGGGGTTTCTTCCGCTTCTCTTGCCGGCTTTGTGGCAGTGCTGCCTAGCCACGCCGGCTGTGCCGCTCCAGCGGTCACAATGGGCGCTGCTTCCGGGCTGTGATGGCCGCTGATCTGCTTGAACAACCTGTCGTCGGTTCCCGGCGGCTGTCCAATGTCCTGGTTGCCGGCATGGTCACCATCGGCGGTGTGGGTTTTCTGTTCGCTTCGCTCTCCAGTTATCTGGGCCGTGATCTGCTGCCCCTCGGGCACCCCGCCGGACTTGTCTTCATTCCACAGGGGCTGGTGATGGGCCTCTACAGCATCGCCGCCGCGTTGCTGGCCACCTATCTCTGGACCGTGATTGCCATTGATGTCGGTGCTGGGATGAATCGTTTCGATAAATCCGCCGGGGTGGTCACAATTTCACGCCGCGGTTTCCGCAAACCGATCAGTGTTGAGATCCCGATCAAAGACATCAAGGCTGTGAAGGTTGAGGTGCGCGATGGATTCAACACCCGTCGCCGGGTGTCTCTTCGTGTTCAGGGGAGGCGTGACATGCCGCTGACCAGGGTGGGTGAGCCTCTCCCTCTTGCTCAGCTGGAGCAGGACGGAGCAGAGCTTGCTCGTTTTCTCAATGTGAACCTCGAGGGACTCTGAACATGTCAATGATCCGCCGATCGCTCAGGACAGTCCTGGCTCTCGCCCTGTGTCTGCCTTTGCTTGTGAGCTGTGCTTCCAGCACCACCGCTTCCGTGCCGGTGGGTTGCGAGCAGGCCGGCAGCCCCTGTCTTCAGGGAAAGGCCACCGTTGAGCTCACAACCAGCAAGGGTTCGATCACTCTGGAACTCGATGGTGATGCCGCTCCCGTCACCGCAGGCAATTTTCTCGATCTGGTCAAGAGAGGCACCTACAACGGCACTGTTTTTCACCGCGTGGTGCGAGACCCGGTTCCGTTTGTGGTTCAAGGAGGAGATCCCGCCTCCAGCGATCCCGCCACTCCGAAGTCGCAGTACGGAACAGGCAGCTTCGTTGATCCTTCCACCGGCCAGGCTCGTTTTGTTCCTCTCGAGCTGGCATTCAAGGGTGAGGATCAGCCTCGGTACGGTCGTGTGGTCAGCAATCCCACAGAGCTGCTGCAGTTGAAGCTGAGTCACGAGCGCGGTGCCCTTGCAATGGCACGTTCTCAAGCTCCTGATTCGGCAAGCGCCCAGTTCTACATCGCTCTGAAACCCCTGCCAGAACTGGATGGTCGCTATGCCGTCTTCGGCAAGGTCCTGGAGGGCCTTGATGTGGTGGATGCCATCCGTCAGGACGACACCATCAAGACAGCCAAGGTGCTGACGCCGGGGCTCTGAGGATCGAAATGATCAGGCGGGCACCCGCCCGCCGCTGCTCGATGCCTTGAGCATCTCAGTGTTCACTCCGGAGGCTCGTTGCAGAGCGACCTTTCCTGTGCGGGCGATCTCCTCGATGCCGTAAGGGGCCATCAGGCGTTCGAGAGCAACAAGTTTTCCGGGATCGCCCACCACCTCAAGTGTCAGGGCGTCGTCAGCCACATCCACCACCTTGGCTCTGAACACCTGAACCAGCTCGAGGATCGCGCTGCGCTGAGACGCCGGAGCCGAGACCTTCATCAGCATCAGTTCCCGTTCAACGGCAGGACGCTGGGAGAGGTCGAGCACCTGCAGCACATTGACAAGCTTGTCGAGCTGTTTGGTCATCTGCTGAAGGGTGTTCTCATCACCCTCAACGACCATGGTCAGTCGGGAACGACCAGCAGCCTCAGCGGGTCCAACAGCCAGGCTGTCGATGTTGAAGCCGCGGCGAGCGAACAGGCCGGCAATACGGCTGAGGGCGCCGGATTCGTCCTCCACCAGAACCGACAGTGTGTGCTTCATGCCTGGTGTCCGATCCCTGGTGCGCTTGCGCCTCCCAAATTACGGTCCAGCCAGTGCAGCAGCTCACGATGAAAGAGCTCGGGCGTTTCGTCGTGCGGGCAATGTCCGACGTTGTCGATCACCTGTAAATCAACCCATGGGTGCTGGTGTCGGACGGATTCGCCGATCATCAGAGGAACGAAACGGTCCTGGCGTCCCCAGATCAGAAGCAGTGGGGGCCGATTGTTCATGTTCTGCAGGCGCTGAAGCAGGAACGGTGCGGTGGCGCTCCTTGGGCGCAGAGCCATGCCCGCGCTCATGGCCCGCAGGCTTCGCGGAGCGGTGCTTCGCAGTGCGGGTTCGGCAATCAGTTTCTGCAGTTCAAGGTCGGATTGGATTGATCGCTGATAAGCCCCCTGCAGCCCTGCTTGCAGCAGTCGTGTTCGAACGATCAGCGGCACGATCAGTTCCAGAGGCAGCAGACGGCAGATCAAAGTCACGGCGATCCTTTTCAGTCGGATCAGCCAGGTGGGCTGTCGTTGCGGCAGAGGGGTCAGCAGGGTGGGGTCAGGCAAAGGTGCTGCGACAGCCGCTCTCACCAGCTCGGGTCTCAGTGCGGCAGTTGTCACGGCGGTCAGCCCGCCCAGTGAATTGCCCACGATCACAGCAGGCCGTTGCACGATTTCTTCAAGAAACGCAGCCAGCTGCTCTGCCCAGAGTCGGTTGTCGAGAGAGAAACGTCGACTCAGGCCAGGCTGCCCTGAGCGACCAAAGCCGATCAGGTCGAGGCTGAACACCTGGAAGCCTGCTTTCACCAGTGCTCCGGCGTTGTGGCGCCAGTGGCTGCTGCTGGCGCCGAATCCGTGGATCAACACGATGGCTGGATCGTTGGCTGCACCCAGAACACGCCAGTGGCAGCTGAGATTCATCCAGTGCCATTCGCTCGCTTTTCCCCAGTCGGCACCGGTGGAGGCAGGCTGGGGATCGGTTGCGGGCACGCACCTGGAAACACCGGATCCTCACTATCGCGAAGGAGCTGTCCGCCTGCAGACGGGACCAGGGTTCTTTCGGCAGGATTCCCGACCATCAAGGGATCTTTCGGTGCTGCTGGCGGCCCGACAGGCGTCCCAGACACAACGGCCGTTGCGCTGGCTTGACCTGATGGCGGGCTGCGGTATTCGTGGTCTCCGCTGGGGATTGGAGGCTCTGCCTGGGGCAAGCCCAGATCTGGAGCTGTGGTCCAACGATGCCGACTCAGACCGCAGTGCCCTGCTGAAGTTGAACCTGCAGCCTCTTCATCAGGTGTCCGGACTGTCTTTGAAGTTCAGTTGTCGGCCCGCCGAGCATCTGCTGCGACAGGCCTATCTCGATCAGACCTTGTTTGATCTGATCGATCTCGATGCCTTCGGCTGTCCGAATCATCTTCTGCAGTCGGCTCTCGCGGTGCTGCGTTTTGACGGTCTGCTGGTGCTCGCAAGCACGGATGGCCGTTCTCCGACAGGCCATGATCGACTCGCTGCGATGCGTCATTTCGCGGCGGCAGCACGTGCGCATCCAGCCAGCTGGGAGATTGCTCTGCGCCTGCAGCTCGCAGTACTGGCGCGGGAAGCCTGGCAACTCGGCAGAGGTCTTCAGCCCATCGCCTGTTTCAGCGACGGACGCACCTTCCGGCTGGCGGTGTCGTTGCGGCAGCGACTCTCAAACGAGGAGGAAGATCAGCTGGGCTTGCTGGCACGCTGCGAGCGCTGCGGTGATCAGACGGTGCAACCCCTTCTCAAACTCTCCGGCTGGAGGACCTGCCTCTGCGCGGACGGACAGGGGAGATGGGCGGTGACGGGACCGCTCTGGATCGGACCTCTGCAGGATCCTGAAGTGCTGGGTCAATTGCTCACAATTGCCGCGTCTCAACCCGTGAGTCTCTCCTCTGCAGGCTGCCGTCTGCTTCAGCGCCTGCAGGGAGACCGAGGATTGCCGGTCTGCTGCTGGTCCACCGCTGAGCTAGCAAGTCGCCTAAGACTTGTCGGCCCTCCTGCGGTGGAGGCGCTGGTTCAGTCGCTCGTGAATGCCGGTCACCTTGCCTGCCCCAGCGCAGTGATGAATGGCCAGTTGCGTAGCGATGCTCCGATGGCGGAGTTATTACAACAATGCTTGGACCTCGTGGTTGGAGATCCTTAAATAGGCACTAACTGAGATCCATGTTCGATGGCTTCGGAGATTTTCGGAATTGCAGCTGTGTTCTGGGTGCTGATTCCAGTGGGTCTGGCTGGTGGAGCTCTCCTGCTGAAGCTTCAGAAAGACTGATGTCCCCAATGAGAGTGGGCGCCAACTAAGCTCCTCGCTGGACTTTGAAAGCCCCATGCAGGTTCTGGTGGTCGGTGGAACAGGAACCCTGGGCAGGCAAATTGCCCGCAGGGCTCTTGATCAAGGCCATGAGGTGCGCTGCATGGTGCGGACCCCGAGAAATGCTCCTTTCCTGACTGAGTGGGGTTGTGAGCTCACCAGGGGTGATCTGCTCAAGCCCGCCAGCCTGGATTACGCCCTCGAAGGGGTTGATGCGGTGATCGATGCGGCCACCAGCCGTCCCGAAGATCCACGCAGTGTTTATCAGACGGATTGGGACGGAAAGCTCAACCTGCTGAGAGCCTGCGAGCGTGCTGAAGTCAAGCGTTTCGTGTTCCTTTCGCTTCTCGATGCCGAACAGCATCGGGAGGTGCCGTTGATGGACATCAAATACTGCACTGAAAAACTTCTGAAGCAATCGGAGTTTGACTACACCATCCTTCAGGGTGCTGCGTTCATGCAGGGGGTGATCAGTCAGTTCGCCATTCCTGTTCTGGAGAGCCAGACCGTCTGGGTCAACGGAAGTCCCACCTCGATTGCTTACATGAACACCCAGGACATCGCGCGTTTCGCCGTGGCGGCGCTCGATCATCCGGAAACTGTGCGTAAGTCATTCCCTGTCGTCGGCCCCAAGGCCTGGAACAGCGGAGAAGTGGTTCAGCTCTGCGAGCGGGTCGCTGAAAAGTCCGCGAGGGTGTTCCGCGTTCCCTCGGCGATCATGCGTTTCACCGAAGGATTGTGTTCTTTCTTTGAGCCTGCAGTCAACGTGGCTGAGCGTCTGGCCTTCGCGGAAGTCGTCGGCAGCGGCGGTTCGATGGATGCGCCGATGGAAGAGAGCTACAAGAGCTTTGGTATCGATCCCGGCGAGATCACTCATCTCGAGGATTACATCCAGGAGTATTACGACACGATTCTGAAGCGCCTGCGGGCGATGGAGGCTGATCTCGACAGAGAAACGAAGAAGAAGCTGCCGTTCTGAGCCGGCAAGACCATCGACAAACTAGTTGATGCGTACTAGTTTTCAATAAGATTGTTTTTTATGGGTGTTCGAAAATGTCAGTCGCTCAAGTGAAAAATCTGCAGCGACGGCTCGACAATCTCGCGCGAGAAGCTGAAGCCGAGCTCGATCGGGCCTGCGGCCACGATCTCTGGCGCAATGTGGGATTCGACGCCTTCGATGGCCTCGAGGACAGCGACCGGAGAGCCAGCGCCAATTACTACTACGGTCAGTGGTCGACTGTGCGCGAATTGCAGGAGGCCCTCGGCTGATGAGTGAAGGATGTTGTGGACCTGCCCTGGACCAGACCCAGGCTGTTGAGGATCGCTACGGCGCAGCGGCTCAGGAGCAGGAAGCCTGTCTTTGCACGCCAGTTGCATTCGATGCATCTCTGCTGAAGGTGATTCCCGAAGAGGTTGTCGAGCGTGATTACGGCTGCGGTGATCCGACCCGCTGGGTGCGTCAGGGTGACACTGTGCTGGATCTGGGCAGCGGCAGCGGCAAGAACGCCTTCATCTGTGCCCAGGTCGTAGGCGCCTCTGGAGCTGTGATCGGTGTCGATCGCAACGCCGACATGCTTGAGCTTGCGCGTGCCGCTGCGCCTGTCGTGGCTGAGCGAGTCGGTTTCAGCAATGTGCGCTTTCTTGAGGGCGCGATCGAAGCCCTGGATGCGCCCAGCGCAACAGGTGAACCGTTGATCCCATCGGCCAGTGTTGATGTGGTGCTGAGCAACTGTGTGCTCAACCTGGTCAATCCTTCAGCGCGTGCAGCCTTGCTCGCCAACATCCGCAGAGTTCTGCGCCCGTCAGGTCGTGTCGCCATCAGCGACATCGTCTGCGATCGTCCTGTCCCCATGCACCTTCAGAAGGATCCCGAGCTGTGGAGTGGCTGCATCAGCGGTGCATGGGAGGAGGATGCTTTCCTGGCAGATTTCCGAGCGCTCGGTCTTGAAGATGTGGTCTATGCCGACCGTTCCGATCAGCCCTGGCGGGTGGTTGAAGACATTGAATTCCGGGCGGTCACCCTCACCGGCGTTCTGAAGGCCGTCTGAGCAGCGCCATCAAGCGTTGATTTTCAGTCTCCACCAGCTCACGCCACTGGCCTGAAACCAGACCGTGAAGGCTGAGGGGTGGACCACCATCCATCAGATCGAGGCTGTGACGGATCAACCTCAGTGTTGGATGGCCCACAGCCGCAGTCATGCGACGGACCTGGCGGTTGCGTCCTTCACGCAGGCTGAGTTGCAGCCAAGTTGTCGGGATGCTGAGACGGGTACGGATCGGTGGATTGCGCTCAGTCAGCGTCTGCAGATGTTCTGCGGACAGAAGCTCCGCCTTTGCAGGTCGTGTGCGTCGCTTCTTGATCATCACCCCATTCCTGAGGGCATTCAGCTGCGGTCGGTCAGGGATGCCCTCAACCTGCACCCAGTAAGTGCGCCAGTGGCCGAATCGAGGGTCCGTGAGGCGCTGTTGCAGGCGACCATCGGCAGTCAGCAGCAGCAAGCCCTCGCTGTCGGCATCAAGCCGACCTGCTGCATAGACATCAGGAACGTTCACCCAGTCGGCCAGACATCCCCAGCGGCTGCCGTCTTCAGGTGTGAACTGGCTCAGAACCCCGTAGGGCTTGTGAAGCAAGATTGTCAGGAGTGCTCGCCAAAGCAGATCAGCAGTGCTTCTCCCCAGCTGGATGCCTCGTTGATGTGATCATCGTGCAGCTGCTTCATCTTTTCGGCCTGCATTTTCATCATGGTGGCCTGGGTGAACACGTGACCGTTCTCCTTGGCAAGATTCACCACATGCATCGGAGTTGCGGCCTGACGCACCTGTTCGCGAACCTGGGAATCGGACTTTGCGAGGTCTGCGAATGCAGCGAAAGCGGACTCGGACACGGCGATCTGGTGTTTTCGCAAGGTTAAGTGGACTTCTGGCGGGCACGCCACAGGTTCACAGCACCAATGGAAATCATCAGCAGCCCCAGATCCATCGAGAGGGGGGGGAGAATCATCGGAATGTTTCGCAATCCGCAGACCTTAGAGAGACGCCCACCGCCCCGGGGCTGCTCTGCCAGCGGTCGGCCTTCTAAAATCCGGAGGTGTTTTGCAGGTCAACTCCGGCGCATGATTGAAACCTCGGGTGTGATCGAGAAGGAACAGGGCAACGGGTTCTACCTGGTGACCCTGGAACAGCCCGCAGGTCATCAATGTCTCTGCCGTGCGGCAGGCAAGCTCACCAAGTTCAGAATCAAACTTCTGGCAGGAGACAAGGTGCTGGTTGAGATCAGCCCCTACGACCTGACCCGTGGCCGGATCACCTACAGAGAGCGCAACGCCGGAGCTCCCGGAGGCCGTCCCGGTGGAAACCGACCGGGTGGACCACGTCGTCGCTGAGGCTCAGGCCTTGGTCAGCACGGAGCGAATCGAAGACAGGAACTCACTTCGTTGCTTCACTCCTCGCCACTGTTGCTTCAGTTGTTTGTCGAAAAACAGCTGAACAGTGGGTGTGCCGTTAACGCCGGCCTGCTCGGCAATTTCTTGGTCGGCTTCGATGTCGATTTCAATTCCCTGGGCTTCTCCGTTCAGTTCATCCAGCACTCGTTTCAACTGCGGTTTGAGCACGTGGCATGGGCCGCAACTCGGTGAGGTGTAAACCACAAGCAGTGGACGGCTGCTGTCGTGATAGAGCTTGCGCAGGGCGTAGCTGCCCTTCTGCCAGAGAGCGTCTGAGTCGTAGGTGGCTTCGGTGGTTTCCACTGTTGTCTGTGGTGTTTCCGCTTTTGCCGGTTCGGCCTGCTCGCGGCTGACCAGGGTGGCCAGGTTGTGATGACTGAGCCAGCGCTCTGCAGCGAGAGCTGCCTGACAGCCGCTTCCAGCGGCTGTCACTCCCTGACGCCATTCTCCATCGGCGACATCGCCCGCGGCAAAGACACCGTCCATGGAGGTCTCGGGCCGGCCGGGCTTGGTGATCAGGTAGCCGGTCTGATCACAGTCGAGCTGGTTGCGCACCAGTTCGGTGTTGGGAGTGTGTCCGATCGCATAGAACATGCCCCGCACAGCCAGCTGTTCATCGACTCCGCTGTCACGCCTCCGCAGCCGCAGGTTGTTCAGCCAGTCATCACCCTGAACATCACTCACCTCGGTGTTCCAGTGAACGCTGATCTGTGGATTGGCCTGCACGCGATCGCTCATTGCCGCACTGGCGCGCAGTCGATCGGAGCGAACAAGCAGATGCACATGGCTGCCGTATTTGGTGAGGTAAACCGCCTCCTCACAGGCTGAATCCCCTCCGCCGACCACAGCCAGTTCCTCATTGCGGAACTGAGGCGTCGCTCCATCACAGATGGCACAGGCACTGATTCCCTTGCTCCAGAAACGCTCTTCATGGGGCAGTCCGAGTCGGTTGGCGCTGGCACCTGTGGCGATGATCAGCGCCTGAGTTGCGATGACCTCGCCTTCAACTTCAATTCGATAGGGCCTCTGGCTGAGATCGATGCGATCAGCATCCGCTTCAAGCAGCCTTGCGCCCCAGCGTGTGGCCTGGGCCTTCATCAGGTCCATCAGGTCGGGCCCGAGAACTCCGTCGGGGAACCCTGGAAAATTCTCCACATGGGTGGTGGTCATCAGTTGCCCACCAGGGATGCCTCCCCTCTCAAATCCCGTGACCAGCACCGGGCTGAGATTGGCGCGGGCGGCGTAGATCGCTGCGGTGTATCCGGCGGGACCTGAGCCGACGATCACCAGATTCTCGACCGCCATGCTTATCCGGACTGACTATGAGTTGACTCTAATCTCCGCGCCGCCTCACCAGAGGGCGCCAACAGAACCGCTGAAATGAAGAGTAGAGTGAAATATGTTCAAGTTTGTTGTACAAATTAGACCGAAATATCTCAACGATTCGATGCAATTTTAAGTCTTTCTTCAGATTTCAACGGCTCCGTCTGCTGCTTCATCAAGCTCCAGGCGATGTCGCTTGCCTTGTGTTCGCTGAACGCTCAAGACTGAGTCTTCAAGAAGTTCAGGGTGCTCTCCAAGACAGGTGATCCATTCCCTGAATTCCTGCGTCAGCGCATAGCTGTCTTCGTAGCGTTCAGTGCTGTCAAGGACAGCAATCCGGGTTGTTGCCCAGCAGGTGGCAACGTTGACTCGACGTTCAAGTGCAGCGTCCATGTCTGTTTCCCAGATGGCGACCAGGCTGATGGTTGTTGGGTCCAAATCAGGCTGGAATTTGCAGAATGTCGCATTTTTTCTTGCGAAAAGATGTTTTCAACGCTGCAGAAATGTCGGTAATTGCGGGGTGCGCATCCGAATCACAGCTCCGGCGCTGTCCTCCACCGCTTCCATCGGCAGCGATGGGCCCCGCCACTCACCCCGCGGATGGAGGTCATCCTCCTCAGCGTTCGCAGGGGCTGCAATTCGATAGGGCTCAGAGAGGGACCAGCTGCGTGCGTACTGCATCAGCAGAGGATCAGCGGGGGCAAACACATAGGAGGGTTCGCGCGGTACAGCCTCCAGCGAAGCCCTTTCTCCGCACATGCGCACGGCTCTCGTGATTCCCTGCACGAATCGGCTACGTGTCACCACCGTCGTCAGGTAGGCGACCACCCTCAACCTCGAGGCGTCGAAGCCTTCCGCGCACATGTCGATGCTCACCAGCCAGTCGGCATCACCGCTTTGGAAGCGGTTGAGGCGTTCAGGTGCTGCCGGGTCCTGGGAATGCACCAGATCCACACGATCGCCTTCCTCTTGCAGCAGCAGCGTGATGCTGCGGGCATGCTCGATGTCGCGAGCGATCACCAGGCCCGCTGCGCGTGGGTGGCGTTCTCGCACGTTTTGCAGTTTCTTGCGTGCTCTCAGCAACAGCAGCTGAGCAATGCTGCTGCTGTCGGAGAGGCGCACGGCACGGCGCAGATTGCGTGCTCTCCAGCTTTCTCTCTGCTCCGCTGACAGTGGTGAAACCTCTCGATCCTGCGTGCCCACTTGGCTGTGTTCCACCCAGCCGTCCTGGAAACGGAATTCCAGCGGACGGACATCGCCGGCTTCGATCAGGTCTCGGGGTTCCACGCAGAGATCCGGATGGATCTGTTCCACCAGCAGACCTGCTTCCTCCACCCGCACGCGCCTGGCGGCGCAGAAGGCAAGGTTGTCGGCTCGGAAGGGTGTTCCAGTCAGGCCAAGACGCAGGCGCGCATGCCCGCTCAGATCCAGAAAGGTCCGACCCCAGACGGGGCCGTCAGGCTCATCGGGGTCAACCCCGAGATGATGGGCTTCGTCCGCGATGGCCAGGAGCATCTCCTGATTCCAGTTGCCGAGTTCGATCTGAAGCGTCTCCTGCTGGCGACCGGCTCCCTGGTAACTGAGAAGCCATCCATCCGCGTCGTCCGAGGCGCTTCCAGGCCCGTTCCAGAGATCCAAACGCAGCCCGAGTTGGGCTGCAGCGCCCTGCCACTGACTAAGAATGGACGTGCGGTGGCAGAAAATGAGCGCGCGCTGAAGCCTGCGCTCAGATTGCATCATCTGAAAGGCCAGCAGGGCTCCAAGCGTCTTGCCAGCACCTGGACCGGCGTGGATCAGCACATCTCTCCCTGAATTGGTGCATGGCTCCAGCCTTCGGCGCAGCAGCTGAATCAGTTGCTGTTGCCATTGCCTCGGCCGAATGGCCTGGCATTCAGCGGGGGTTCCCAGAGCGAAGGACGGTGTGGTGATGACGGCTGAGAAAGATAGGTCTTTCTAACCATTCCAATCGCCTGCGCCACCTTTAACTTCCGACCATCACCCCATGGGGTTCGGGCCCCTGCCGTCATGGCCAGAAGCCTCGTCCGTTTCTCGTCCGGTCCTGAGTCAAGACGCTGTCTTGAGCGTTGCTGGCCCCTTGACTGTGATCTAGACCCTTTGATTCTTCGTGCCCGTCTGCTGCGCGATCACGGAGATCGTCCGCAGGCGGTGGCGGTGGAGCAAGAGCTTCAACCGGTTTTCTGAAGCCCCTCCACCTCTGGGCGTTGCCCTGCAAACGTTGCGTTCAGAGCGATTCGGTGTGATTGCAGAGCAGCCGCTCCACCTCAATCAGGCCTTCCTCAGCTGCCTTCTGAGCGCGATCAAGCTGACCACCGGCCGGCTCGAGAATTCTTGATTGCAGGCGCTCCATCAATTCCGTTCTGTTCTCCTGGAGCATCGTCATGATCTCCCTGTCGATCAGGTGACGCACGGCGGCCGCCCGCAGATGATCGTCGGAGGCTTCATCGAAGGTCCCCTGAACAAGCTCCTGGATGAACAGTCGATGGACCTCGCTGCTGCGCAGAAAGCTTTCAGTGGCGTTGATGATTCCGTCCACCAGGGTGCGATCCGGTTCGGAATCCAGTTCCCTCAGCTTGAATTCCCAGTCGAGGTGCCGACGCTGCCAGCCCGCCGCATGAAGGCTCGGCATCACAGTTTGGGAGAACGTATCCACCGACATCTCATAGATGCGTTCCGCCAGGCGTTCGCACCATTCACGCCCATGCTCGGCCAGCAGGTGTTCCATCGTGCTGCGCTCCACGGCATGACCGCCGTGGTGGCTGTGGCATACGCCATCAGGACATTCGATTGCGGTGAGTCCCATGCGATTGCAGACAGGACCCTTTCCCTAGCCACAGGCTGCAGGGTGCAAGCCCTTCTTCAGAAAAGATGCAGGCCGCACCCCGTGACCTCGTAACCTCGCCTGGGTAGGCGGCATCACGATCTTGCCCATACTGTTGATCCCGGTGGAGACCGCAGCGGGCGAAACCCGCGTGGCGGTAACGCCTGAAACCGTCAAGAAATTCACTGCGCAAGGGTGCAGGGTCATCCTCGAGAAGAGTGCTGGCCGGTCTTCCGGCTATCTGGATGAGGCTTATGCCGAAGCCGGGGCTGAACTGGTCCCCTGTGACGACAGCACGGCCTGGAGTCAGGCCGATGTGGTGCTGTGTGTGCAGTCACCATCGGCCAGTGCTCTGAGCCGGCTCCGTCGTGGGGCTCTGGTGGTGGGTCTGCTGGCTCCCTATGCCAATGCCGAGCTGGCTTCCGCTCTAGAGCAGGCGGGGCTCTCGGCAATGGCACTTGAGCTGCTTCCGCGCATCAGCCGCGCTCAGTCAGCTGACGCGCTCTCATCACAGGCCAACATCGCCGGCTACAAATCCGTGCTTCTGGCCTCGGCAGCACTGGACCGTTATTTCCCGATGCTGATGACGGCAGCCGGCACTGTTCAGCCTGCCCGGGTGGTGGTTCTGGGCGCTGGAGTTGCGGGTCTGCAGGCGGTTGCCACAGCGCGCCGGCTGGGAGCAGTTGTGTATGTGAGTGATATCCGTCCGGCAGTGAAGGAGCAGGTGGAATCGCTTGGAGCACGGTTCATCGACCCTCCGGAGATGGAGGACAAGCCAGCGGAATCCGGTGGATATGCCAAACAGGCCTCTGATGCTTTCCTGGCTGCGCAACGCCAGCAGCTCTCTGATCAGCTGGCGGAGGCGGATGTGGCCATCTGCACCGCTCAGGTCCCGGGCCGTCGTGCTCCGCGGCTCATCAGTGAGGACATGCTCGATCGCATGCGCCCTGGCTCGGTGGTTGTGGATCTGGCCGTTGCCCAGGGTGGTAACTGTGCAGACACCGTTCCTTCCCAGACCGTTGACCGCAACGGCGTGAAGCTGATCGGTGCCAATGATCTGCCCTGCACGGTTCCCAACCATGCCAGTGCGATGTATGCCCGCAATCTTCTGGCACTGCTTCAACCCACGCTGAAGGATGGTCAGCTCACTCTCGACAGCGAGGACGAGCTGATTGCCGGTTGCCTGATCAGTCAGGACGGCATCATCCGCCGCGCAGACGTTCTCAACCCAGGAGCCAACTGATGGATTCCCTCTTTCTCATGGGTGCGGCCACTGCCTCCCAGACCCCCCCTCTCGTCAATGCTCTCTGGGTTCTGCTGCTCGGGAGCCTGCTCGGCCTCGAGCTGATCGGCAAGGTCCCTCCGACGCTTCACACACCTTTGATGAGCGGCGCCAATGCCGTCTCCGGCATCACGGTGCTGGCGGCTCTCACCGCGATCATCAAAGCCGACGGCAGCATTCCTCTGCTGGCACTCGGGTCTGTGTCTCTCGGCTTTGCCCTCTTCAACGTGATCGGCGGCTTTCTCGTCACTGATCGCATGCTCGCCATGTTCAGCCGCAAGCCCGCCCGCAAGGAGAACAGCTGATGGAGTTCCTGAACTACGCAATCGACCTTGTCGCCGTCCTGCTGCTGGCTCTCGGCATCAAGGGCCTTTCCAAGGTGCGTTCCGCACGCAGTGCCAACCAGCTTGCGGCTGTGGCGATGGCGCTTGCCGTCATCGGTCTTCTGTTCAGTTATCTGGGCTATCCAAGCTTCGATGGGCAGGCCTTGTCCTGGATCATTGTCGGTTCGATTGTCGGAGGCGTGCTGGGAGCGATCACGGCCCAGCGGGTTCCGATGACTTCAATGCCCGAAACCGTGGCTCTGTTCAACGGCTGCGGGGGTATGTCGTCCCTGCTGGTTGCTCTGGCCGCGGCCCTGTTCCCGGGAACCCTTGATGACGGCACGCTCGTGGCGGTTGTCTCGATTGTGATCTCCGTTTTCGTCGGTTCGATCACCTTCACAGGTTCGATCGTGGCGATGGCCAAGCTGCAGGGATGGCTCTCAACGCCTCCCTGGATGCAGAGCAAGCTCCGCCATCTGGTCAACATTGCACTGGCCGTTGTCTGTCTCGTTGCCGCCATCAAGCTGATCGCTTCCGATGGCAGCAGTCAGGCAGCGCTTTGGTTGCTGGTGATCGCCTCCGGTCTGCTCGGGATTGGCGTGACCCTGCCGATCGGTGGCGCTGACATGCCTGTGGTGATCTCCCTGCTGAACAGTTATTCCGGAGTTGCCGCCGCCGCCGCCGGTTTTGTGGTGGGCAGCCAGCTTCTGATCGTGGCCGGGGCCATGGTCGGCGCCGCCGGTCTGATCCTCACCCAGGTGATGTGCAATGGAATGAATCGCTCCCTGGTCTCGGTGTTGTTCGGCGGAGCTCTTGGCGCAGGCGCCTCGTCCGGCGGTGGCGGCGGCGAATACACGAACATCACCAGCTGCAGCGTCGAGGAGTGTGCACTCACCCTCGAAGCCGCCGAGCGCGTGGTGATCGTTCCTGGTTACGGGCTTGCAGTGGCTCAGGCTCAGCACACCCTCAGGGAGGTAACCCGTTCACTTGAGGCTGCCGGCATCCAGGTGGATTACGCGATCCATCCTGTGGCGGGTCGCATGCCTGGACATATGAACGTGTTGCTCGCGGAAGCTGATGTGCCCTATGAGCAGCTCAAGGAAATGGACGTCATCAATCCGGATTTCCCTGCCACTGATGTCGTGCTGGTGCTTGGTGCCAACGATGTCGTCAATCCCCAGGCCAAAAACGATCCCGATTCACCCCTCTACGGCATGCCGGTGCTGGATGTTCAGCAGGCGCGCACGGTTTTTGTCGTCAAGCGCGGCATGAGTGCAGGCTATTCAGGGATCAAGAACGATCTCTTTGAACTCGCCAACACGTCCATGGTGTTCGGTGATGCCAAGAAAGTTCTCGGTGATCTGCTCGGTGAGCTCAAGGAGCTCGGTGTTGGCAAGAAGTGATCGGATCGCTCTGATCGGCCTTTGATGGTTTTTCACTCCCGCCATCAGAACAACCCCCGGTTGCTCAGGCAGCTGGGGGTTCGCGCTTATCAACAGCGCTGGCCCTGGATCGGTGGTGATCTGCAAACTCTGCGCGACACGATCCGACCTGTGCCGCTGCCCGAAGATCAGGGTGAGCCGGTGCGCATCGCTGTACCCGCACTGGCCAGTGGTGCAGCAGCAGCCGGGGAATTGCTGGCCTTTCTGGATCGACCTCTGCCCACGCCCGCGGGTGATCCCGTGCCTCCACGCGCCCTTGTTCTGGCCCTTCATGGTCTCGGTGGTTCCAGTCGCCGGGAAGGCC
Organism: Synechococcus sp. MIT S9503; assembly: GCF_047304175.1. GTDB lineage: Bacteria > Cyanobacteriota > Cyanobacteriia > PCC-6307 > Cyanobiaceae > Synechococcus_C. The sequence continues at coordinate 300,406 of NZ_CP138955.1, forward strand.
TTCGCCGTCTTGGACTGACGTTGCAAAGGCAGGGTTTCGCGGTGCTGAGGCTCAATCTCAGGGGCGCCGACCCCGGCAGGCATCTGGCGGGCGGCACCTATGCAGCCGCCTGCAACAGCGATCTGCTTCCTGTGGTTCGCCGTGCCCGTCAGCTCTGCCGGGATCTGGCACCCTCCGGCTCGGCTCTTCCCCTCTTCGGGGCCGGGGTGTCTCTCGGCGGCACGATGCTTCTGAACGGTTGCCTGGCCGGCAGCGACGCCAGAGCCGACGCAGGACTTCGCACAGATCAGCCTGTTCTCGACGGATTGTTCTGCGCCAGCAGCCCTCTGGATCTGGCCGCCTGCAGCGCCTCGATCGAACGACCACGCAATCGCATCTATCAACGCTGGCTCTTGCAACGTCTGGTGAGACAGACGCTGGCGGACCCCTTCGGTGTGAGTCCTCGGGAGAACGAATCGCTGATCAGGAATCCTCCCCGCTCGATCCGCGCCTTTGATGCTGCGGTCACCGCGCCCCGCTGGGGATTCTCATCAGTGGACGCCTATTACGAATGTGCGTCTCCTCTGCCGTCTCTGCTCACCAATCGCTGCTCGCTGCCTCCCACACTGTTGGTCCAGGCGCTTGATGACCCATGGGTTCCGGCAGCCGCAGCAGAGCAACTGCTCATGGCAGTGACCTCACAGCCAACTGAGCAGCAAGAACCTGTTTCGCTTCTGCTCACTCAGACCGGGGGACATAACGGCTTCCATGCTGTCGGCGACAGCCTGGAGAGCGGTTGCTGGTCCGATCGTGTGGCATCGGCCTGGCTCAAGCAACTCAGCGCTGATGCCGATCGTTGAAGGGGCTGCGACGGATCACCCAGTCTTCGCAGGGGCGTCCGCCGATCACATGTTCTTCGAGGATGCGTCGGATCCGTTCGGGTGTGACACCGCCATACCAGATTCCGTCGGGCCAGATCAGCAGCACGGGCCCCTGTTGATCGCAGGCTCTCAGGCAGTCAGCCTTGCTGCGCAGAACAACACCTTCCGGCCTGTCCGGCCGTTCCAGCGCCAGCTCCCGCACCCCACTCTTCAGGGCCTCCCAGCTCGCTGCTCCCAGCGTCGGATCGCAGCATTTCGCCTTGGTGGCCGTGGCACAGAGAAGCAGGTGGTGACTGATCACGCCGCCAAGGCGGTGAGTGGTAGTCGTCGTGTGCCTCGGTCAACCTGCTCACGCACGGCCCTGCGGGCCCACTGATCCACTGCCAGCACATCCTCGAGCTGAGGATGGTCGATGCGATCAGCTTTGTGGCGTTCGCAGGCCGTCTCGATCAGGTCAGGGATGTCGAGGAAATGAATGCGTTCATCGAGGAACTGCGCCACCGCTTCCTCATTTGCTGCATTGAGCACAGCCGGCATGGTCCCGCCGGCCCGACCAGCGGCGTAGGCCAGTTCCATGCAGGGATATTTGGCTGGATCGGGTTCATTGAAAGTCAGTTGACCGACCTCGGTGAGATTCAGCCGACGCCAGGGTGTCTCCAGGCGTGAGGGCCAACTCATGCAGTAGAGGATCGGCAGCTTCATGTCTGGCCACCCCAGCTGGGCAAGCACCGAGGAGTCAGCCAGCTCGATCATCGAGTGAATGATGCTTTGCGGGTGGATGACGATCTCGATGTGGTCGTAGTCGAGTCCGAACAGGTAGTGCGCTTCGATCACCTCCAGTCCCTTGTTCATCAAGGAAGCTGAATCCACAGTGATCTTGCGTCCCATGCTCCAGTTGGGGTGGGAGGTCGCATCCGCGACTGAGGCCTTCTCCAGATCGGCGGTGGCCCAGTCCCTGAAGGCACCACCTGATGCCGTGAGCTGGATCCTGCGCAGCCCTGGCGTGGGAACACCCGTCGACAGACGGGCATTGTCAGCCCAGGGGGTGCCCTGCAGACACTGGAAGATGGCGGAATGCTCCGAATCAGCCGGAAGCAAGCGGCTGCCGCTTTTCTTGAGTTCTGGCAACACAACAGGTCCTGCCGCAATCAGGGTCTCCTTGTTGGCCAGTGCAAGATCCTTGCCGGCCTGGATGGCCGCCAGGGTGGGCAGCAGGCCGGCACAGCCAACGATGCCCGTCACCACCAGATCTGCCGTGTCCCAGGAGGCCGCCACGTTGAGTCCGCCTGGCCCTCCCACCAGCTCCGGTTGCCGATGCGGCTGCTGATCGGCTGAAAGCGAGGCAAGCCGCTCCTTCAGTTCAGGCAGGAGAGATTCATCAGCGAGGGCCACCACCTCGGGGCTGTGTCGCCGGATCTGCTCCACCAGCAGAGACAGGTTGCGCCCGGCAGTCAGAGCCACGACCCGGAACTGGTCGGGGAAGTCCTGAACGATGTCGAGAGTCTGGGTGCCAATTGAGCCGGTGGAGCCCAGCACGCTGATGGCTTTCACGCGGATCCTGGCGATTACAGCCATTCTCCCACCTCATTTCCAGGCCCTGGCAAACTTCGGCCAACGCATGTGTTCACGATCATGGCGGCAGCGCAGAAGGAGCACTGGGGATCGGGGTTTGGATTTGTCCTGGCAGCAGCAGGAAGCGCCGTGGGCCTGGGCAATCTCTGGGGTTTCGCCTACCGAGCCTCCCAGGGTGGAGGAGGCAGTTTTGTTTTCCTCTATGTGCTGATCGTGGCAGTGATCTGCCTTCCGGTTCTGGTGGCGGAGATGGTGCTTGGACGCAGCACCGGTCGGAGCCCACTGCTCGCTCCGGCCCAGGCCGCTGGCCGCGACTGGCAGCCGATGGGGTGGCTGTTCGTGGTTGCCGCCTGTGGAATTCTGGCGTTCTATGCCGTGTTGATGGGCTGGACCGCTCAGACCTTGATCCATGCCCTGACTGTGGGGCTCCCCGGGAGCATGGAGGAAGCGCGACTGTTTTTCGCCGGCATCAGCGGCGGCAACAGTGCGCTTGCAGGGCAGGCCGTCAGCCTTCTGCTCACGGCTCTTGTGGTGTCTGCAGGCGTGCAGGCCGGGATTGAACGGCTGTCACGCTGGGCGTTGCCGCTGCTTTTTCTGCTTTTGGTGGCCCTGGCGATCTGGGCCAGCACGCTGCCTGGCGCCATGGATGGTTACAGGACGTTCCTGTTGCGCTGGGACGGCATGGAACTGATGAACATCACCACCATCCGCAATGCCTTCACTCAGGCCTTCTTCTCGATAGGTACCGGAATCGGTTCGATCATGGCCTATTCCGCCTATCTGAACCGCAAGGCACCTGTACCGCAGGAAGCGGTTTCGGTGGTGGGTCTGGATACCGCGGTTGGGCTGCTGGCGGGCATGCTCACCTTCCCGGTTGTGATCAGTTTCGGGCTTGGGGATGCCGTGAGTGAGTCCACGATCGGCACGATCTTCCTGGCTCTTCCGACCGGTCTGGCCTCGATCGGCGAGACCGGGCGCCTTGTGGCCGTGGCCTTTTTCTCCCTGGCCTATCTCGCCGCAATCACCTCATCAGTTTCGCTGCTTGAGGTGCCGGTGGCGTCGCTGATGGATCGCCTGAACTGGAGCCGTCGCAAAGCGACCTGGATCAGCGCCGCTGTGATTTTTGTGCTCGGCCTTCCTGCTGCCACCAATCTGAAGGTGCTGGGAGCGATGGATGCCCTGTTCGGTGGTGTGCTGCTGATTGCAGGCGGGCTGCTGATTGCTGTGTTGATGGGCTGGGTTGTGCCCCAGCGCTTCCTCGGGGATCTGAGGGACAGCGATGTCACCAAGCCATCGACCAGTGGTCTGATCCTGTTCTTCCTCCGCTGGGTCTCACCGGCGGTGATCGCTGCCGGTTTGTTGATCAGCGTGGTTGACCTGATCAGGAACTGGACCGGGCAGGGCTGAGGATCAGCCTGTTCTCAGAACATCCGATTGATGTGGGCGGACGCCATGCGCACCTCCCTCAGGAAACAAAGTGACGCGAGCATCACCAGCAGCATGGCTGTGATGAACATTGGAACCACCACAAGCGTGAGATTGATGCGGCTGATCACGCTGAAGAACATGACGGCGACCACGGTTGAGATCAGCAGGGTGGCTGCTGTCAGCAGCTCAATCGCGCGGATTGTCAGCTGCATGCGCCTGCGATAAGCGGACTGCTCGCGTTCATCGACCTTCAAGCCGGCATCGAGCGCCGCCCTGGTTCTGCGGGCGTTGTCAACAATCCGCGCCAGACGACCGGAGATCACATTCATCAGCGCCCCGATGCCTGCCAGCAGAAAAACCGGGGCGACTGAGAGCTGAATCGCTTTTGACAGGCTCTCGGGTTGCATCGCATCAGACCTGCCCTGGTAAACCCTAGGGCTCATCCTCCGGGAATCCGGTAGACAGGTCCGGTGATGCACGCCAACACGATGCTATGGCTCAAGCGCTGGAATTTCATCGAGAGAGCCCGGCTTGAACGAGAGCTCTGGGATGCCTTTGAGGCCAAGCAGGATCCTGACGCCAAGCTGGCGGAGCTCCAGACCTGGATCGATTCCGCTGATCCTTCGGATCCCTCACTGGCAGAGCAGCGCTTCAGGCTTGAGGTCTGGACAACGACCCTGACACGCATCCGCAAAATCGAAGCAATGATGGAGGCGAAGGACCGCTAGGCCTGGCGCCACTCGGTGACACCACCTGGTTTGTCGATCAGTTCGATGCCCTGGGCCGTGAGTTCGTCGCGAATTCGGTCAGCTTCCGCAAAATTCTTGGCCTGTTTGGCGGCCTTGCGTGCTGAGATCGCCGCTTCGATGTCAGCACTGTTCACTGTTGCCGCGGGTACATCCGCCCCTGTCTGCAGGGGTTCATGACGCAGCCCCAGCACCGCTGAGAGTTCTCGCAGCAACAGCCAGCGCTGATGCAGAGCGTTGAGATCATCGTTCTCTTCCGCTGAGTCGCTCCGATCCAGTCGGTTGGCAAGCGATTTCAGAGGTTTGGCCAGTTCAAACAGCACAGCAAGGGCCCCAGAGCTGTTCAGGTCCTGATCCATGACCTCGATGAAACGATCGCGCGCGCGACGCAGGTCGCCCTTCAGAGGAATGTTCTGAGCTTTCATGGCTCCAGCCGGCAGGGCCTCGGGCTCAGGCCAGCCGATCTGCGCGGAAAACTGTTCGCCAAGAGCCAGCGCTGCATTGAGTTTTTTCCAGCCACTGCTGGCGGCCTCCAGTGCTTCTGCAGTGAAATCCAGTGGTTTTCGGTAGTGCGCCTGGAGCACAAACAGTCTCAGCGTCATCGCTGATACACCACTGTCGAGCAAGGCTCGAATTGTTGTGAAATTGCCCAGCGACTTTGACATTTTTGTGCCACCCACATTCACCATGCCGTTGTGCATCCAAACGCGGGCTAGCTGAGCTTCGTTGGCTGTTTCTGATTGAGCAATTTCATTTTCATGGTGCGGAAAGACAAGATCTCCGCCGCCGAGATGGATATCAATTGTTTTGCCGAATTCTTCGCGAACCATGGCTGAACATTCAATGTGCCAGCCGGGGCGTCCACGTCCCCAGGGAGACTCCCAGCCAGGTTCGCCGTCTTTGGTTTTTTTCCAGAGAGCGAAATCGAAGGGATGCCGTTTTCGTTCTTCTTCCTCTTCCTTGATGCGGCCACTTGCTCCTTGTTGCTGTTCATTAGGATCGCGCCCGCTCAGTTGACCGTAGTTCTTTGCCTTTGAAATATCGAAATAAACATCACCGTCAGAGCTGTAGGCTGCGCCCTTGGTTTCAAGTTCGCCAATCAACATCTGAATGCCAGGAATGCAACATGTTGCCCGAGGCATTTTGTCTGCTGGCAGAATGTGAATGCGAGCCATGTCAATTTCAAACGCCTGTATGTTTTTTTCACTGACCTCTTCCATCGTCGACCCCTCGGAATTGGCTTTGTTTAATATTTTGTCGTCAATATCTGTGTAGTTCTGGACAAACGTAACCTCGTAATCGCTCCAGATCAGATAACGGCGTAAGACATCCCAGTTGATGTAGCTGCGCGCATGTCCCAGGTGGCAGAGGTCGTAGACCGTGACTCCGCAGCAATAGATCGTTGCCTTGCCTGCCTCCAGTGGTTCAAAGTCTTCGGTGCGATTGCTCAGGCTGTTGGTCAGGCGCAGTGGCAACGGTCTTGTCAGGCTCTCCCAGGAGGTTACGGCCCGTTCATGCCCGCATGGCCCTGAGCAGCCTTGATGCTGCAGTGTTGTTACCGAGCTGTTGTCTTCACCGCCTTGAGGAAGTTCCGCTTGATAACGATCAACTGCTCGCTGATCCTCTCCTTGATGACGTGCGAGAAAGCCTCGTAGGTTTTCGGTCAGGCTTGAAGTTGTTTAGAACGCTTAGATTTTCTTGAAACCGTTCCATGACTTCTGACCAATAGTTTTCCGCAGTCTTTCAAGAACTGAGCTTTGTTGTTCATTCCCTTTTCCATCAGTGATCTTGATGAGGTATTCGTGCTGGATGCCAGTTCCTCTTTGACGTGAACAGATCACTTTCACGTCGTCATATCCAAATGGAAACTCGTTACTCAGTGGAACTTTGAGAATCCACTCCGAAACAAACAGAAGAAAGTCGCAGATGACCGGATTGATGTATTCCTCCTTTTCGCCAAGATCACCACTGGCAACCATCTGCTCCTTACTTTGAGGCGTAAAGGTGACGAAGGAAAAGCAGGAGGGTGCCCCGGTTGGTTGAAGGTACAAGCCCTGAAAAGCTCTTCGGGTCATGGCGTTTTACTGGCGCGTGAACTGAGTGCATCGCTTGCCCGATGAATCGATCTCCAGAGAGATTCAACCCAGCACGGTGGAATCATCATTCAACTGTCTTTCCGCTGTCATTTCGCATCCATCCAGTTGGCTCCAAGCCCGGTTTCAGCCACAAGGGGCACGCTCAGTGTCACAGCCTTTTCCATGGTGCTGACAACCAGTTCCCTTGCAGGCTTCAAAGCATCTGGGTCCACTTCGAGCACTAGCTCATCATGAACCTGCAGCAGTAGTCGTGCCGGTAGACCCTGCTGTTCGATCGCGGCCTGAAGCTGAATCATGGCCAGTTTGATGATGTCAGCGCTGGATCCCTGAATCGGTGCATTTGCGGCGGCACGCAACTGCTGCGCCTCCATTCCGCCCCGACGGGCGACATCCAGATCGATGTCCATCGGTTCCTTGCCGAGCAACCGGCCCAGTCCGTTGCGATCGAAATGGAAAGGACGACGCCTGCCCATGATCGTTTCCACGTAACCGCGACTGAGTGCCAGCCGTTCCTGCAATTCCAGGAACGCGAAGACCTTGGGGTATCGCTCCCGGTATCGCAGCAGGAACTCCTTGGCCTCCCCCTGGCTGACGCCGGTTTCCCGCGCGAAGCGTTGGGCTCCCATGCCGTAGATCACACCGAAGTTGATCGTCTTGCCCAGGCGCCGCTCATCGCTGCTTACCTCATCCTTGTCGAGCAGCAGTCGTGCGGTCAGCGCGTGAACGTCGTCTCCTTCCCTGTAGGCCTTCTGCAGCACGTCTTCGCCGGACAGATGAGTGAGGATGCGCAATTCGATCTGGGAATAATCAGCGCTGAGCAGCGTCCAGTTCTCCTGGGGAAGAAAGGCCTTGCGGATTCGGCGGCTGTAGTCCGTGCGAACAGGGATGTTCTGGAGATTGGGATTGCTGCTGCTCAGCCGGCCGGTGGCTGTCACCGCCTGATTGAAATCCGTGTGCACCCTGCCTGTTTCCGCCTCCACCAGCTGGGGTAGTGCATCCACGTAGGTGCTTTTGAGTTTGCTCAGCACCCTGTGCTCGAGAACCAGAGGCACCACGGGGTGATCACCTTCGAGTTTCTCCAGCACGGTGGCATCGGTGCTGTAGCCGGTCTTGGTTCGGCGCGATTTCTTGCGGTCGAGGCCCAGGGTGTTGAACAGCAGCTCGCCGAGCTGCTTGGGAGAGGCGAGATTGAAGTCGGTCCCTGCTGCCTCTTTGGCCTCTTTCTCCAGGCGCTGCAGGGTGTCACCCATCTCTGTCGACAATTCATCGAGATAAGGAAGGTCAATGCGGATACCGGTGGCCTCCATCAGGGCCAGAACCGGTTCCAGCGGCAGCTCCACGTTGTCCAGCAGGCTGGGAAGCTGTTCTCCCGCTGCTTCCAGCTGTTCGCGCAGATCAATGGCCAGGCGGCGTGTGAGGTGAACGTCCATGCCGCAGTACAACGCGGCCTGGTCCAAAGCGACTTCAGCGAAACAGCTCGCTTTGCCGTCTTTCGGTTTGCCCACCAGATCGGTGAACAGGGTGGGGGTTATTCCATACATCCTTGCCGCCATTGCATCCAGCCCGTGCTTGGCCGCGGCGTCCCTCAGGTAATCGGCCAGAAGGGTGTCCATCGTCACGCCAGCCAGAGGCAGTCCATGGCGCAGCAGGATCAGGCGGTCGTATTTCGCGTTCTGCAAGGCCTTGGGGTGCTTCGGACTGGCCAACCAGGCAGCCATCTGCTCAAGCACAGTTTCCAGTGGAAGCTGTGTCAACGTTCCGGTCGAATCAGTTGCTGGCTCCCCCGCAGACCGATGACCGACAGGGATGTAGGCGAGATCATCAACGCCCGGTCCCCAGCAGACGCCAATTCCCACCAGCTGAGCTCTGAAGGGGTTGAGATCGCTGGTTTCCGTGTCGAGCGCCACTGGAGCAGCTGGATCGGTACAAGTGTGCAACCGCTGCATAAGCTCCTGCAGCCCCTTGTCGCTGTTGATCAGCTGTGGCCTCAGATCCGGTTTGGATGCCGCTGAATCCGGCTCAGTTGCGTCGAATGGGGCTGTTTCGTTGGCGGAAGAATCCGGTGTCTGCTTCGAGGCGGCCTGGGCTTTCGCTGGTTGTGTCTCCAGCAGGTGACTGTTCGCTGACAGGCCTCCACTGGAGAAGGTGGCGATGAACCCAGGAACCTGTCGCACCAGGCTGTTGAGTTCCAGATCCTTGAGCTGCGCCTCAAGGCCGTTGCCGTCCACCGGCCCGAGTTCCAGAACAGGCTCCTCCGGCAGCGGGATATCCACGAGGATCTCCGCCAGTTGTCTTGAGAGATAGGCGTTGTCTCTGTCGGCGCTGAGTTTTCCTTTCAGGGCTCCTTTGACAGCACCTCGGCTGGCCTTGGGCCCCTCCGCCTCGACTTCAGCCAGAACCCTGTAAACGCCATCGAGATCTGCATTCTCCTTGAGCAGGTTGATGGCGGTTTTCGGGCCGACGCCTCTCACTCCAGGGATGTTGTCCGAGCTGTCTCCGGTGAGTGCCTTGAGATCCACGACCTTGTCGGGCATGACCCCGAGCTTGCCTTCAACACCGGCCTCATCAATCAGGGTGGGGCCGCTGCTTTTGGCGTAGGGACCCCCACCCATGTACATCACGGCAATGTCCCGCCGGTCATCCACCAGCTGGAAAAGATCGCGGTCTCCGCTGAGGATCCTCACGCGCCATCCGGAAGCTGCCGCTCTGTTGGCGAGGGTGCCGAGCACGTCATCCGCTTCGTAGCCAGGAGCCAGACAGAGCGGCAGCTGCAGTTGATTGCGCAGGATCAGCTGGAGCTGGTCCAGGTCCTGAAAAAAAACGTCCGGAGCCACATCCCGGTGCGCCTTGTAGTTGGGATCGGCCTTATGCCGGAAGGTGGGCTCCGCTGTGTCAAAGGCGATCGCCACACCTTCGGGTTTCAGTCCCTTGCAGTTATCGAGCAGTGCCTTGAGAAATCCATAGGTCACGCTGGTCGGGCGACCGTCTTTTGTTGCCAGCCCCCCTTCCCCGCCTTTGCTGAAGGCATAGAAGCTCCGGAAGGCCAAGGAGTGGCCGTCCACAAGCAGCAGCAGGGGTTTCTCCTTGGTCTCAGGCATGAATGAAGACAGGTCCTGGCTTGGTCAGTCGCGCTGTTTCGCCCAGGGCGGCAGGTCAATGAACACGCGTGTGCCGGGCTTCACACCGGAGAGAATGGCACTCCTGTCTCCGCTGCTGGCACCGAGCTGCACTGGCTGGAACGTGGGCTCTTCGTCCTTGCCGACCAGCAGAACGCCTGACTGCCCTTTTTCGGTCACGATCGCAACGGTCGGAACGAGGGTGCTCGCGGCTGTGCGACCGGTCTGAAAGTTCACATCGGCTGTCATCCCGATGCGCAGTGTCGGGGGAGGATCGATCAGCGTCAGCTCGACCTCGAATGAGATCACGTTGTCGGTTTTGAGTGCTCGGGGAGCGATATCGCGGACTCTCGCCGGGAAAAGCTGATCGGGAAAGGAGTCAACACGAACGGTGGCGTTCTGTCCGACACGGATACGGCCGATGTCGCTCTCAGGCACTTTGGCGGCAACTTCAAGTCCTTCGGACAGCTCAACAAGCGTTGAACTGGTGGCGCCTGCACTGGTTGAAGCCGCAGTGGTCGGGGTGACAAAGGATCCTGGTTCAGCGAAGCGCTCGGTGATCACTCCGCTGAAGGGCGCTCGTATCAGTTTTTCGCTGCCTTCCACCTGGCGTTGTTCAATCCGTTCGCGAGCGGCGTTCAGAGCTTCCTTGCTGCTGATGAATGCGGCGCGGAAGCCGTCCAGGTCTGATGCGCTGATGGCTCCGATATCCAGCAGCTGCCGGTGGCGAAGGTAGTCAGCCCGTTTGGCTTCGTAGTCCGCATTGGCCTGACGCTCGAGCGCGGTGAGTTCATCGATGCGGTCCTGAAAATCACCAGCATCCATACGGGCCAGCACCTGCCCTTTCTCCACCACATCGCCTTCATCGACGAAGAGTTCCTTCACCAATCCAGCACGCTTCGGGCTGACATTCACCCGTCGAATCGCTTCCAGCTCACCACTGGCCGTGATCACGCCTGGAAGGGATCCGCGCTCAGCCACCACGGTGAAATCGTTCAGCTGACGTGAACGTCCTGACCATGGACCGTTGCTCCAGATCACTCCCCCCGCAGCCAATAAAACAGCCGCAGCGCCAGCACCAATTAAGCGCTTACGTCTGCGTTTGAGACCACTCAGTCGACTTAATGCACGCAACGATTCGCTGGTGGCCCCTGCTGGGGGCTGGCTTTGTCGGCTGCCCATGGCCACTTGAACATCTTTCGTAACCATTCTCACCCTTGGGCGTTGCAACCGTGTTTCAAGTGGCCGTTCTCACGACACATCTGCCGATAGATTCCTCGCCATGCTCAAAGCCGGAATTGTTGGATTGCCCAATGTGGGCAAATCCACCCTCTTCAACGCCCTGGTGGCCAACGCCCAGGCCCAGGCAGCCAACTTTCCCTTCTGCACAATCGAACCGAACGTCGGAACGGTGGCTGTTCCAGATGCGCGGCTTGAGCAGCTCACGGATCTGAGCAAAAGCGCCGAAACCATTCCCACACGGATGGAATTCGTTGATATTGCCGGGCTGGTGAAGGGAGCCAGTCAGGGGGAAGGTCTCGGCAACAAGTTTCTGGCCAACATCCGCGAGGTCGACGCCATCGTCCATGTGGTTCGTTGCTTTGAAGACGACGACGTGATTCATGTCTCCGGCTCCATCGGCCCCGTTCGCGATGCCGAAGTGATCAACCTTGAGCTTGGCCTTGCGGATTTAGCCCAGATTGAAAAGCGACGCGAGCGTCTGAAGAAGCAGATGCGAACAAGTAAGGAGGCTCAGGCGGAGGATGAGGCACTTGCGCGAATCCAGGCGGTGCTGGAACAGGGAGGCGCTGCGCGCAGCATTGAGCTGAGCGCAGAAGAAGCGCTGATGATCAAACCGCTGGGCCTGCTAACGGCCAAGCCGATCATCTATGCGACCAATGTGAGTGAAGACGATCTCGCCGCTGGCAACGGGTTCTGCAAGGACGTGGTTGCTCTGGCTGAGCAGGAAGGCGCTGAGACCGTGCGTATCTCCGCTCAGGTGGAAGCGGAACTTGTTGAGCTGGGCGAGGACGAGCGCAAAGATTATCTCGATGGACTGGGAGTAAACGAAGGAGGATTGAAAAGTCTGATTCGTGCCACCTACCGCCTGCTGGGATTGCGCACCTACTTCACAACCGGTGAAAAGGAAACGCGCGCCTGGACATTCAGAGCCGGAATGACCGCTCCTCAGGCGGCTGGTGTCATCCATACCGATTTTGAGCGTGGGTTCATCCGTGCTCAGACCATCGGCTGCGAGAAATTGCTGGAGGCAGGATCCCTTACGGAAGCTCGCAATAAAGGATGGTTGCGCAGCGAGGGCAAAGAGTATGAAGTCGAGGAAGGCGATGTGATGGAGTTTTTATTCAACGTTTAGTTGAAAATTAGGTGCATTAAAATACATCGCTAAATGCCCAATATATGAAGTTGGCAAAGCATGAAGTGGCATGATGTTGACAGATTTTTATCTGTTAGAGCATGGCCTTGATGTTGCATATGCTATTAATAATGTGTAGATAAAAGCCCCGCTTTGTGGGCGAGGCTTCGGAATAAAAATCAAAGGTTGATCATTTCAAGCTTGCTGTTTTTGCTGAAGGCTTATTGTCAAGAGCAATTGCTTCAAGACGTTCTAGGCGAGCCAGAAGTTCCTGATTCTGTTCTTTGATAGAAGCATTCTCTTCTTGCACTTCATCAAGCTGTGACTGAAGCTGCTCATTGCTTGCGGCTGGTGTGTCGAGATTGCCGAACTTAAAAACAAAGCCAGCGCGAGCAGCAGCATTTGACAAGGATCCATTTCCGTATTCAGCAGCTCCGCCAAAGACATAGGAACCACCAGCATTGATGGAGAGTCGATCATTGGCTTTGACTGCACAACCAACACTCATGGCAAAGCGACTGCTGTAACCACCCGTCCCAACGCCACAGGAAAGCGGCGAATCCTGAGCAACTGTTGGTAAGGCAGACATTGCGGTGGATAGAGCGGTTGCACCAGCCACTCCAAATCCAAGATCGTTGACGTTGTCTTCTAGCGCGTCAATTTTTTTACTGTTTTTATTAATTGCGCTACTGTTGACATTAATCGCAGCACTGTTGTTGTTGATATTTTTGACATTGGTGTCTATCTGGCCCTGGACACTGACACCATTGATTTGAAGATCACTGCCTCCCGTTATGTTGATGGGAGCTCTTTGGCCATTAATGTCATTTGCATAAAGCTTTAATTCACCGTCTGATTCAACTTGTACTAATGAGTTTTCACCAATATGTAGCTCTTCTTCGCCTGCTGCATTGATCTTACGGCGTACAATACTTCTGCCGCCAACACTCAAGCCATCGTCATCAATGATTGCAACTGAATCACTGCCCTCTGCTCCAAATGTGACTTTAGTCGTATCGTTGTCAGCGCATGAATCTGTGGAGCTGACACAAGATTTTTTTACAATTTCATTGAGAAATGTTGGATATTCAATAAACATAGGACTGCCCCCGGATGGCAACCCTTCGATATTTGTATAGCCTTCAAATTTTTCTGTTTTGATGTCCCAAATTCTTACTCTTCTTGATGCAGAGCCTGTGGGGGCTTCTAGGAAATAAATTTTCCCGGTCTTGGTATTTACCGTGTAGTCAGACGCGCTGAAAGTAGATAAATCATTATCGGGGAAGATGTCTGCATGAAGCTCAGTCGCAACACCAGATGTGTTCATTTTGTATAAGTCCAATCGTGTTCTGGTTCCGGTGTTGGTGCCAGTGACAAAAAATCCTAGATTATTGCTACCTGGAATAATTTCTTGCGCACGACTAGTAATCGGCGTTAATAATGAAAGAGCAAGGATGCTCAGAGGAGGAAGTGCAAATTTCGCGATCTTGTTGGATCTTGGCATAATTCAAACTTGCTGATATTTGTGCATGAAATCATATTTTGAAGCCTTAAGCTGGTCTAGTAAACAGATTTTTGATCGTCCATTATGGACCGCTCCGGTTGTAGGCGTGAGGCCTTGATTTTTATGCGTATTTCGCATATTCCGTTAATTCGTGCGCTCTTCGCTACAATTTGTATATACATTATTTTCGAATTTCAGGCTTTCAATGTTTGACGTATTTCGTCTTTCATGTCTTGACTTTCAGATATGGCTTAGATCCGGGCAGAAAGCTGCAGCTTACTTAAATTGTAATCAGGCAACAATATCCAGGAATGCAAAATTAGTCACAGACTTTCTTGATTTAGATGCTCGCAAATTCGATGGTGAGTGGAGTCTTGGTGGAGATATTGATTTGTTAATTGCCGAGCGAGAGGTTCATCAGTTGTACCGGTGGAAAAATGCTAAATCTCTTAGAATTGATTCAATCTATGGAGTTGGCGCGGCGTATTTAAAAGATTTGAATTTATCTGAATGGATTTGTGGACCTTGCAATTTTTTATGTATTGATCACCCGATGTCTTTGCTGAAGAGTTCTATATTAGATGCCTGGTTGGCTTGTTATCCTGATGTACCAGAGGAAGATGATGAGCTGCTTGTTATTCATCTTACCCGTTATCCTTCTCATTTTTTAGTTGATAAAAACCACCCGCTTTTGAATTTTGACGATGAATTGGGATTCGATGACTTGCTGGATTTTCCGGTTTTGTCACTACCCGATGGTGCTTTTCCTAAAATTCAGCGACATTTGCATAAGCTAAATCTTCATCGTTTAAAAGTTGACTCTAAGAGGCATGATTTGAATCGTTGGGAGGGACGTACTGAAGATCAGTTGACCATTAGCTATGGCACAGTCCATACTATCGGTGATTTTGATGGATCTAAAGTTTTTTTGCCTTTGTCGACTGGTTTGACGCTTGGAGATTCATTGGTGGTCAAGCGCTGCTTTGCAAATACATACGCGTTTGAACTACTTTTATCTTTTTTGATCGAGCGAGCTCAGTTTCTTTCTCAAAACTTTGACGATGTCAAGTTTTGCATGGACTCATCATCCATGCTATCAAGATAAAGTGCTCCTCAAAACTGAAAAATATTCAATATTTTCTTGAAACTTTCTCGTCTGTGCAGGCAGATTCTCTAGCATCGAGGAGTTCTGTATACTAAATGTCTACAGTGCTTTTGGGCTGAATTTAAAATTGAACGTAAGATTTGAGGTTTTCAATTTTTAATTAGCCGAACAAGCGATGAAATAAATAGTTTGTTAGCTCATTGCTTCTTTATCAATGGCAAGTAACGCGATTGTCCTCATGATTTGGTTTATCCATCAATGGTTCTTCCGCCAACGCACTGGCTGGAAATTGACCAGAGCCCACCCGCGGACTTCAGTAAATCGATGTTATCTCTAAAAATATGCTTTTTTTGAGCTGCTGTCCAATTCCACAGCGTAGGCCCTAGTCCAGCGAAGAGCACTCGGTTGATGTCCTGTGGTCGTGGTGACCGTCGATAGGGGTTCCAGAGTTCTTTGTCCTGGAAGAAAACTGAAATGCCTGTGGAGCTGTGCTTGTCTGTTTGAAAAGACCACCAAGGGTCTTTACCTCGCTTTGGTTTTCCAGATTGAAAAACCCCGAGTCTTTTGTCGTTTTGAATCAACTCACCTCTAAGCGATCCTGTAGTTCGTTCAGTGAATCGAATTTTAATTGTAGAACTCTCTTCGCTGGTCAACTCGCAGACCAGAGGTAAGGGAATTGCTATTGCTGGTACCGCATCCCAGAAAAGGCAGGAGATCAAAATCATGCTGCCGATGTCGCCTCTTTTCATTTCATATCTTGCCTTCCTTTGAAGTCCACCCATCATGGACCTGGAGTTGGTTGTTCATCATGAGCGATGATCATCAGCCTGTAGAAACAAAGGCCTGTCTTTGAATAACAGGCCTGTGTTTTGGATGTAGCGCGGGATGAGTGTCAGGAGCGCTTCAGTTAGCCGATGAATGCGCGGGGTTTGGCGATTCCCGATGATGTGCCTCCTTTAAGGAATGCAATCATCGTGTCGGCATCTGAGGATTCAAATGGATCGGTTGGGCAGTTGTCCTCAAAATCAGGTTCAACGAACATCTTTTCAATGACCATGTCGTTCACGAGCATTGAATAACGCCAGGAGCGCATTCCAAATCCGAGGTTGGACTTTTCGACCAACATGCCCATTTTGCGAGTGAACTCGCCGTTGCCATCGGGGAGCATGAAAATATTTTTTGTTCCCAGATGCTTGCTCCACTGGAACATCACAAATGCATCGTTCACGGAGAGGCAAATGATTTGATCGACCCCGTGACTTTTGAACTCATCAAAGAGCTCGTCATAGCGAGGAAGATGGTTCGATGAACAGGTTGGTGTGAATGCACCTGGAAGTGCAAAAAGAACGATCTTTTTACCGCCGAAGATGTCTTTGCTGCTCAGCTCCTGCCAGCGAAAGGGATTGTCTCCTGGCACGTTTTCATCGCGGATACGAGTTTGAAAAGTGACCAATGGAACTTGATTTCTGAAAGGCATAATCACGATGAGCGCAGAATTTTGGCAATGCTGACATTTTCTTTTTAACCATTCCTTTAGACCTGCGGATGAGTGTTTGTACTCATATGCTGTTTGTTGACGCCTTTGGAATTTCTGTCTATTGCCGCTTGTAAATTCGCCTTACGTCGTTGACTTCACATATTAATAACATCATTTAAGCATTGATTGAGTGATTCAATGCCAAATGGTTTTTGTAATACAGCATAAAAACCTATTTGTCTGTAATTGGATAAGACGTTGTCATGACTGTATCCGCTGGCTGCAATCGCTCTTACAGACGGATTCAACTTGGTGATTTGTTCAAGTGTCCATATTCCACCTTTTCCCCCTGAGATTGTTAAATCTAGAATAATGATATCGAAAAGATTTTCTTTTTTTATCGCTTTTATGTAGGTATTAAGGCATTCTTCGCCATGCTCTGTGCAGACGACGTGATGACCGCAGCTTTCTAGCATTAGCTGTAATGAACCTCGAATATTCTCTTCGTCATCCATGATCAAGATACTCATGGATTTCGCTTTTTTTGGTTTTGTTCGCTGCACCTGCTTCAAGGCCTGCGATTGAGGCAGTGCAGGCAGTGAGATCTTTACTGTCGTTCCTTCTCCGTATTTACTTGTGATTTTCAGGTCTCCATTATGTCGTTTAATGATCCAGTATGCACTGGTTAAACCAAGTCCATTTCCTGTTCTTTTGGTTGTGAAGTATGGATCAAACAATTTCTCCAGGTTTGTTGCCTCAATGCCAATTCCACTGTCTTGTATCTCAACAGTTACCATTTCTTTCTGGTGAAATGTTTTTGTCAGCTGACCTTTGTTGACCTTGATGCTAAGTTCACCCCCTTCCGGCATGGCTTGTTCCGCATTGAGAATGACATTGTGCAGAACCTGATGAATCTGTCCGCAATCCATATTGACTTGTGGCAAGCAGGATTCAATCTTGAGAGTCGCTTTGAGCTTTGATCCATACAAACTCATCTCGACAGCTTCTTTGACAACTGCTTCCAAAGATCCAGCCCTCTGGATTGGCTCTCCTCCCTTGCTGAAGGTCAGCATCTGCTTGGAAAGACCTGCTGCACGCAGACATGCCTGATTGGCAGTTTCCAGATAATTGTTTTTGATCCCTTCCTTAATCATTTGCCGTTGTGTTAAATTTATATATCCCATGATTACTTGCAAAAGGTTGTTGAAATCATGTGCCAGGCCTCCTGCAAGATGACCAATACTTTCCAGTCGTTGCGCTTGTATCAGCTCAGCATCAAGACGACGTCTTTCAGTGAAATCCTCCATCAATGCAACAACTTCTCCATTTTCACGTTGATCTAGCTTGATTCGCAGCCATCGTATTTCTCCGTCCGAATCTTTAAATCTGATTTGGCTATCAATGTCAGATAATTGACCTTGATCGTCGTGATTTTGTGAAAGTAATTTGTTCCACTTTTCAAGATCTTCTTGCAAAATAAAAGTATTTATTTTGGCGCCCGTGCATGATTCAATATTGAAGCCGAGTATTCTGCTCCATGCCATGTTGAGGAATTGAATTTTTCCTCCTTTTGTTTTATCAAATCGTGCGACTATAACGGGAAGATTGACCAGGATATCGCGCATTTTTCTCTCTGATTCGGCAAGGCGTTCGATTAACCTTGATTGTGCAATTGCGGCGGCATCAGGTATTTGATAGTTGTCCATGGCTGCTAATCAGTCGGGCATATTTTTTATCGCATCGATAAAATCAGTATGAGTAATCACGTCGGCGAATAGCGGAAATATTTCATCGCAAAACATCTCTTGCTCGAGAGGTGTTCGGCTCGAAGTGCAGTCGGAGAGAATTGTCACTTCGTACCCTTGGTCTTTTGCGTAAAGAGCTGTGGCGTTGATGCACAGAGAGGAGACGCATCCTGCTATGACGATTTGATTGATATTCTCATCCGTAAGAAGTTTTTTTAAATCTGTATTTGAGAAGGCATTGAATCCTTTTTTTCCAGGAATTGTTTTTATGCGTTCTCCGTATTTTTTGATTTCAGCTATGACTTCTGCTCCTTCGGTGCCTTCTTTGAAGGCCTCGATTTCTTTGATTGCCTTGAGGATCCCTGTTGGATTTTCAATTTCCTTGTAGGTTTCGCTGAAAACAATAGGAGTGTTGACGATTGTAATTGGTGACTCAGATATGTTGTTGAGCGTTTCAATAGTGTGTTCGAGCGTTCCAGACACACGATGTGATTCTTCTACAACAGAATAAAGGGCACCCTTGGGGTCAAAATAGTCTTTCTGAAAACCGATCAGCACGAGTGCGGTTTGGCTGGGCGTGAAATGAGCCACCCTGTATTATCAGCACAGTTTTATTGATTTTATTTCTGTTCCGCTTAAAGCAAAGTCAATTCACTGTTTCTTTACTGAATTGTAAGATTGGATTGACTGTTGGAATCAGTTTTTTTTGCCTTGAATGCTGAATTTCATAACTGGTCAATCGCTTCCATGGCAGGAATGAACTGCGGGCTGTTCTGATCAAAACCATCGCAGCTCTTGTTCATCGCTTCACTGGTGAGAGCCACGATGCGAATGGCCTGGGGTGATTTCAGCCATTGAGCCTGTTGCTCCAACCCCTTGTTTGCGATCCATGTGCGCAGGATGTTCTGAGCTCTTTCCCGGCTGTAACCGGCGTTCAGAACCTTGCATTCCGCAAAAGCAGCCATGGCGGCCATGGCATGACGCGTTTCTGTTTCGCTGGCCAGAAGCGGTGTCTGCACTGTTCCCAGAAGTCCGCTGAGCATCAGGGCTGAGCTCCAGCAGAGTCGCCAGTTGCGCGAACTGCCCTGTGCAACCCCAAAGCTGATGTTGAGACCAAGTGCCATCACTGCGACAAGACTGGCGGCACTGTATGGAGTGCTTCCGTTCCAGTGACATTCACGATGGATGTTGATTCAGTTGGTTACCTGGCCGCGGCTTTGACCACCCTGAGTTTCTTCCCGCAGGCCATCAAGACCTTGCGCACAGACGACACGCGCTCCATTTCGCTGTCGATGTACAGCCTGTTCACCAGCGGGGTGGCCATCTGGGCAGTCTTCGGTCTGCTCAGCGGCAATGGGCCCGTGCTGCTTGCCAACGGCTTCACCCTGATTCCTGCATCGTTTGTGCTGCAGAAAAAGATCCGCCACCGTCTCCTCGGCTGGGAGCGTTAGTACTCAGCCCCGAACGCTTCACCAACAGCTGGCTTCACTTCCAGCTCAGCGCGCCACTGATCGAGCGGCTTTTCCCAGCCTTCTTCCCAGCGCTGCAACACAAGAGGTGTCGCCTCCAGTCCGATGCGGCTGCCGGTGGCGATCGCTCGGCTGATCACCTCCAGCTCCTGCGGCTGGAAGCGAAAGGCTCGGAAGCTAGCCAGTGTGTTCAGCAACACATAGGCGGGAAAGCCGATCTGTGTTGCCGTGATTGACAGCACTCCTGACTCACCGGCCGTTTCGGTGTTGAAGCCCGCGATCACGTGATGCAGATCGTGGGTTGAGGCAATGCGCTGCGTCAGCCAGAGCGCCTCGGTGCTGGTGTCTCTCGGCCTGAAAAAATCAGCGTCGTAGTTCAGTCGACGGATCATTCCCGCGTAAGCACGCCCCAGTGTTCCTTCCGGCAGCTTCTCCAGTGCCGGGATGTCCGGCTGAAATGGCGGGTATCGCTGCTCCACCATTTCTTTGCCGCCGGGCAGAGCTTTGAAGCGTTGAACGCAGACAGCCATCGCCTCGCTGTCGATGAAGTTGTCGACCAGATTGCCGACGCTTTCAAGGCCGCCGCCTGTCTTGGCAAGCTCTCTAAGGATCGAGAGGTTCTTAACGGAGCGAAGCAATTCGCGCGTTCGGGACATCTTCGTCGCTCTCCAGGGGGGTTCCATCCAGATCCGCTGTATAGCGAGGCCGCACTGTTTTCAGCAGCGGCAGCATCACCAGGCAAGTGGCCGCCATCAGCAACCAGAGCTGAACGCCATGACCCTGCTGATCCAGCAAGGTTCCTGCCAGAAGGGGTGCACCTGTGGCGCTGATGGCGAAGCACTGGGAGAACAGAGCCATGGCCAGCCCTCGATGTTGCAGTGGGGTCTCTTCCACCATGGCTTCGGCGGCGCTGGGCAGAAAAGCCGCTTCACCGAAGGCCAGCGGCAGCATGGCCAGCGAAATCAGCGCCATTCCACCGCTCCAGACAGCAGAGCTTGCGAGCAACAGGCAGCCAACAACAAAGCCGCCCAGTCCCATCCCCAGACCGAATCGCAGGCTGCGACGCGCGACCCAGTTGCCGACAGGCCATTGCAGCAGAACCAGCAGAGCCAGCTGCAGGGCGATCACAGCGCCGGTTCCGGCTTCGCTCAGAGCAGGTCTGGAGAGACCTCCGCGCACCAGATCAAGGGGCAGAGCGCTCTGTCTCAGGGCGATCATCCCCGTGGCCACGATGCTGATGGCCAGTACCGGCAGAAGAGGGGTGAGCCAGCGCCACCCTTCCGTCGTCGGTTCACCACTGCCTGGTTGATGATCGTTTTCATCCAGCTGCAGCAGGGCTGCGCGTCCATCGGGGAGAGGGCGCAAGCTGAGCACCAGCAGCATCAGCAGAACGGCGACTGCTTCCACCAGATAGACGGCGCGGATCAGGCCTAAAGCTGTAACGATCACTCCGACCAGTGCGCCAGAAGCAACACCCAGCGCATCAGCGCTGCGGGCCAGGGCATAGCCGCGGCTTGACTTGAAACCGGCGCAGCTGAGCGGAACA
The DNA here is from genome assembly GCF_047304175.1 of Synechococcus sp. MIT S9503. Lineage (GTDB taxonomy): Bacteria > Cyanobacteriota > Cyanobacteriia > PCC-6307 > Cyanobiaceae > Synechococcus_C. Next base: position 321,444 of record NZ_CP138955.1, read on the forward strand.
GCCAGTTCAATGGCGGGAAAATACAGACCAGCTGCCAGACCGATCAGCAGCTGCCCTGCCAGATAGCCCCCGAACCCATTGGCCTGAAGAAGGGTGAAATCAGCAATGAAAGCCAGCACGGCTGCAGCACGCACAGGCCAGGAGCACGACAAACCCCGATCCAGCAGCACACCGCTCAGCAGTCGGGCAGCAGTGCCAATCAGTGCAGAAGCTGCAAGACCCTGCCCCACCTGGGTCGCGGTGAAGCTTGCCTGGTGGAACACGATCGGCGTCATGTAGATGACGCCCCCTGCGCCAAGCGAGGCAAGGAGCCGGATTGAAGCCACTTCCTGCAGGGGTGCGGGAAACTGGTTCCACCAATGAACTGGCTTAGGCCTTGCGAAGACGCTCAACAGGACAACGGTTTGCCGTAGGACTGGTATGTAGTTTGATGCTCTGTGCCCTTTCACCGCGACCGGCTCGTACAGCCACCGAGTTGGTTGTTCGTTTTGATGGCATGGATTTGCCATTCTCGATCGCTGATCTGGGGGGATGGCTCAACGAGGAAGAGAGGGGGGCATCGGAGCTTGGCACCTGGTTGAACCTGCTTGATGAAGACAGCCGTCAGGGCGTAGTTGATCTGCTTAAAGCTCCGCTGATCAATGACCGCAGCATGGCCCGCCAGATTCTCAACAGCTGGGCTGGCCGGCGTCTGCTGGATCAGGTGAGTGATCTTGTTCTTGTTGATGACGATTCAACTGGGCAAATCGTGCAGGCAACGCTTGAGTCGCTTCTCGATCAGCGTGCTGAGGTGACAACCTTCGATCTTCTGCAGGCCCTGCCTGCAAAGCGTGTTCGACTCGATCTCGACGCGCTGCTTCCGGTTGCAACCAGCTGGCGGCGCCAGCTGGAACGTCAGCAAGATCTGGTCAAAGTCCTCAATCAACAACCTGTCTCTCCTTCGTCTGAAAACCCTGAAACGGTCTTCGAAACTGACAGTGCATCCGATCGCGCGCTCGAGCAACTGACTCTTTCAGTCGAGCACCGTGGCCGTCCACTGCAGCTCCAGCTGTGGCGCCCGTCGAGCGTCTCTGTGCCTGAACGCTCCCACTGGCTGATTCTGATGCCGGGTCTGGGAGGCAGTCCTGATCATTTTCGCTGGCTTGGTCGGGCGCTGAGCAGGCGGGGATGGTCCGTGCTTGTCCTCGAACACCCCGGCAGTGACGCGCTTGCCGTTCAGGCCCTGCTTGAGGGACGGCGTCCGCCACCGGGTGCTGAAGTGTTGCCTGAACGCCTGAAAGACCTTGATGCGGTGCTTGCAGCACGCGAACGGGGAGTTTTCGAGCTTCAAGGCCATCGACTGGTGCTCGGCGGGCATTCCCTCGGAGCTCTCACCGCTCTTCTGGCTGCAGGCGCCGGGCCGGAGCCGGGCCTCGGACGTCGTTGCGGTCAGGACCTCGATGACCTTCCCATCAGCAATCTGTCGCGCCTTCTTCAGTGTCAGATCGAGGAGGTGTCACTTCCTGCAGTGCGTCCTCCCGCTCAGCTGGCGGCAGTGGTGGGCCTCAACAGCTTCGGCAGTCTGCTCTGGCCCAGGCGTGTTCCTCTGCCGGAGGATGTGGCGGTGTTCCTGAGCGGCGGCACCCTGGATCTGATCACGCCTCCGCTCAGTGAGCAGCTTGGTCTGCTCAGGTCACTGCCAGCCAATCCCGCCAGCCGGGCCGTGCTTGTTGAAGGGGCGAGCCATTTCTCCCCTGTTCGGGTGGAGGGCCAGAGCGGCAGTGGCCAGGGTGACGATGTCTTCCAGCTCGGTGAGGAACTGGTTGGTGTTCAGCCTCTGAGGGTCCAGGCGCAACTGGAAACAGAAATCGTGCGCTTTCTTCTCGATCTCGAGCGGGGTCGGGTGTTGGGTTCTGTGCAGGGTGGTGTCGAGCACCTGCAGGTGGGTGAGCTGCATCTCCATCGTCTTGATCAGACCGGTGCAGCCCGTTTTCTGGATTAGGGGCCCAGTGCGATGACTGCGATGGTGCAGTTCAGTAACGGACTCTTGGATCAAGCAGGGCGACGAGGAGATCAACAGCCACACTGACAAGCACAACAAGAGCAGCCACCACCACCACGATCCCCTGCACCACCGGGTAGTCACGCTGATTGATGCTTTCCTGCAGCCGCAGAGCGATTCCCGGCCAGGAGAAGGTCACTTCGATCAGCAGCGCACCTCCGATCAGAGAGGCCACGGTGATTCCTGCGATGGTCAGCACCGGCAGCAGCGCGTTGGGCAGTGCATGCCGAAGAATCACCTGGGTCTCACTCAGCCCCCGGCTTCGGGCTGCTTCCACATAGTCGGAGCGCAAGCTGCGATTGAGGTTCAGTCGCAGGGCATTGGTGAAGACACCGCTCAGCAGCAAGCCGAGGGTGCATGCAGGCAGCACAAGATGACGAAGAGCTCCCTGAAAAGCAGCCCAGTTGCCACTCAAGACACTGTCGGCGAGCAGAAAACCGCTGCCGTCCGGTGGAATCATTCCTGGAGGAAAACGCCCGCCGACCGGCAGCCAGCCCAGGGTCACGGCAAACAGCAGCTGAGCCAGCATGGCCACCCAGAAGGGAGGCAAGGCATAGGTGCCGATGCCGTAGAAGCGTCCTGCAAGATCAATCCCTCCCTCTGAACGGGCAATGGCCGTGAAGCCCACCGCGAGCCCCGTCACCGCTGCCACCAGCAAGGCGGTGATGCTCAACTCGAGGCTTGCAGGAAGCGCCTGTCGAATGATTCTGCTCACGGGTTCCTGGTTGATCAGAGCCTGACCGAGATCGCCTTGCAGCAGTCCACCAAGAAAGTCCAGGTACTGCTGCACCAATGTCTGATCCAACCCAAGCCTTGCTCTGAGGGCCGCCTTGGCCGCTTCCGGAGCACGGCTGCCGAGAACTGCATCCACGGGGTCGCCAGGAGCCACACGCAGCAGCAGAAACACCAGGCTGGCGATCAGCCAGAGCATCAGCGGAGCCAGGGCCAGCCGTGTCCCTGCGTAGCGAAGCAGTTCGCGGCTCCGTCCCATCAGCGCACCTCCTGCAGCCGAGCCAGCACGACCTGACCGTTGCCATCGAACTCCGGCGTGGCCAGAGCTGTGCGGCTCCATGCCCTGGGCGTCACGAGCCAGACCGGGATGTAAGCCGCACCTTCTGCAGCCATTCTCTCCACGCTCTCCAGATCACGTTGTCGATCATCTCCCCTGCTGCGATCCGACCTCAGCAGCGTGTTGTTCAGGCCTGGTGCTGTCCAGAAACTGCCGCTGATGGCGGCTTCTCCACGCCTGCAGACAGACCCTTCCGCTTCCTTGCAGCTGAGCAGTGGCGCCAGGTAGGCCTCCGGGTCTGGATAGGCTCCTCGCCAGTCGAGCATCACGGCCTGGAAAGCTCCCTCCCCAAGCTGTCGGTACACAGTTGTGGACTCCACCCCGTCGAGCTTGAGAGACAAGCAGTCGGACAGGTCTCGTTGGATCTGTGCCTGCCATGTGAGTGCCATTAACCGGTCTGCGGGCACATTCGACCGGTAGGTGAAGGGCAGAGTGAAGATCTTTCCGTTGCAGTAGCCCGCCTGAATGAACAGGTTTCTGGCTCGCGCTGCGTCGTGCCGTGGCCAGGGTTTGACATTCCCTCCGGGCAGCCCTGGCGGAACCAGTGAAAACAATGGGGGGCGCAGTCCGTGACTGACTCTTTCGTTGATCAGGTCTCTGTCCAGACTCAGGGCCAGAGCCCTGCGCAGTACTGGATTCTGAAGTGGTTGTGTGTTGCTCAGCAGTGTGATGTAGCCGATCACAAGAGCCGGGCCCTGTCCTTCCCTCAGGCGTCCCTCCCCCGCCATGCGATTGAGGGCCAGACGCTGATCCTCGTCGATTGAGTCAGACAGAAGAACATCCACCTCCCCGCTGCGCATCGCCCCGAACAACGCGGTGGAGTTGCTGAGATAAATCAGATCGAGCCCGGAGTTGCTGGGCGAGGCCCCCCAATAGTTCGTGAAGGGCTCCAGTCGTTGCTGAACAGATCTGAAGCTGGTCAGCTCGTATGGACCTGTGCCGATGAAACGGTCGTTGAGAAAGCGGTCCTGATGGTTCCGGTAGGCCGTGGGCGAAACCGGGGTGAGGTTGGTCGCGGTCAGCAGATTTTCAAGTGAGCTCGAAGGTCGGCTGAGACGCAGGCGCAGTCGATAAGTACCAGGAGTTTCAACAGCAGTGATGCGGTCACCGACCACATAGCTGAGAGTGCCGATCTCCAGAAACCTTCGCAGGCTGAAGGCCATGGCCTCCGCATCAAAGCGTGTGCCGTCATGGAAGAGCACGTCCTCCCTCAGCGGGATCGTGACGGTGCGGCCTCCATCGCTGATTTCCGGCAGAGCTGATGCCAGAGCTGGTGTGAGCTGCCCTGTCGCTGATCGTTTGTAGAGGGTGTCGCCGAGAGCGCTGAGCAGCTGCAGAGCACCGAATGTGCTGGCCTGGGCAGGATCCAGAGATGTGATGCGGCCTGCACTGGCCACGGTGATGCGATCACTGTTTCTGCCTGGCTGACAGGCGCTCTGGCTGATGCACAGTGCCAAGGCACCTGTCAGCAGCAGGAGTTGCCTGCAGTGCTTCGCGAAAGGCGCCAGCTGCAACTGCATGCGTTGATCAATCACGCTGCCAGTGGATTCAGACGCAGCCATTCAAGGGCCACTGCGCCTCAATCTGAAGCAGCGGTCGCAGAGATCTGGTCGAGAGCGACTTCGAACACGGGAGATCCCTGCGGTTTCAACGGCCATTGACGAACCCAGCAGCGGTCGTGGTCGTCATCAATGCCGATCACCTGAAACAGGCCGGCATCACTGCGCAGTGTGATGCAGTCCCCCTGATGGAGTCTCATGAGCGAGCGGGATTCCGACTGCTCGCAGCGTTGCCCGTGGAGAACAGAGAGTTCGTTCGGCATGAACGGTTTGCAGCATGAATCCGCGTATGCGGACTGAAGCTGTGATAGTTCTTACAACTCTGCCTTATCCGGGGTGCTGTCCGCTAGGTGTGAATCACTTGTCTCCCGGTCAGCCGAAATTGTCCAGGAGTGTTCAGAAGCAGCCGAAATGAGCTGCCAGGGAACGAACGCCAGGCAGTGAGGCGATTGCCTCCAGTGCGTTCTGCATGGCTCCATTGCCGACTTCGTGAGTGATCACAACGATTTCTGCGCCTTGATCACAGGCATCGAACTGAACAATGGACTGAATGGAGACGCCCTGTTCGCCGAAGCAGCTGCCGATCCGTCCGATCACGCCGGGAGCATCTTCGGTGTTGAAACGCACATAGTTGCGCTGGCGAATCCTGCTCTTGTCCACCAGGTGACACGAGCGCCAGCTGCTGGCCGCCAGCAGTGGGTCCAGTCCACAGTCATTGCTGTTGATCTGGCGAATGCCGGCGATGTTCAGAATGTCGGCGACGACAGCTGAGGCCGTTGGTCCTGATCCTGCACCGGGTCCGTAGAACATCACACGGCCGATCGGATCGCCTTCCACGAGGATGGCGTTGTTGACGCCGTTCACTCCTGCGAGTGGATGATCCTTGGGGACCAGAGTCGGCTGAACACGGACGCCAAGCGGCAGCGATCCCATCGGGTCACCATCGCTTTCCAGCCGTTCCGCAACAGCCAGCAGTTTCACGCCGTAGCCGAGCTGTGTGGCGTAATCCACATCACGCCCCTGCAGATTGCTGATTCCTGTCGTCGAGACGGCGCTGCGTTCGATCGGTCCACCAAACGCCAGGCCGGAAAGGATGGCGATCTTGTCAGCTGCGTCATGACCTTCAACATCGGCAGCAGGATCCGCTTCTGCGTAGCCCAGTTCCTGGGCTTCCTTTAGAACCGCGTGATAGTCGGCACCCTCGTCGGCCATCCGACTGAGGATGTAATTGGTCGTTCCGTTGATGATGCCGCTGACCCGGTCGATGCGATTGCTGCCGAGGGACTGCTTGAGCGGTTCGATGATCGGAATGCCGCCGCCGACGGCCGCTTCGATCAGCACATACACACCTGCGGCTGCCGCTGCGGCGGCGATTTCCTCGCCATGCCTGGCAATGACTGCCTTGTTTGCGGTCACCACTGATTTTCCGGCAGTGATGGCTCTCATGATCAATGTGCGGGCCGGCTCAATGCCGCCGATCACCTCCACCACCACGTGAACGTTGGGGTCATCCACCACCTCATTGGGATCGGTCGTCAGCCGGTCGCTGGGTATGGAAACAGGGCGGGAGCGCTGCAGATCACGCACAGCCACCCGAATCAGCTCAAGGTCTGCGATCAGAGGATGGCGACCTTCCGGGCTGCTCAGGATGCTTGCCACGCCTGCGCCGACGGTGCCGAGGCCGAGCAGGCCGATGCCGATCCTTGTCGCCATGGGGCGGGTCCGTTGATAGCGCTGAATTGCCGACTTTAGGCAGCGGTCGGCCCGTAACTCCAGCTCAGTTCGATTCGTTCAGAGCACTGGCCTGTTGCTGCATCATCCTCAGAATGTTGAGAAAGCCGTTGGCCCGGGAGGGTGTGAGGCTCGCGTGCAATCCTGTTGCGGCGATGAACCCCGGGTCAACATTCATCACTTCCGCCGGTGTTAGTTCGCCCAGTCCCTTGATCAGCAGCGCGAGCAGACCTTTGGTGATAAGAGCATCGGAATCTCCCTGCCAGTGAAGGCGACCGTCCACGAGTTCGGAAGCGATGAACACCTGCGACACACATCCTTTGACCTTGCGCTCCTCGGTCTGCAGCTCTGTTGGCATCGCCGGAAGTTTTTTGGCAAGCCAGAGCACATACTCGTAACGCTTGCGCGGATCTGATGTGCTGCTCAGTCGTTCGGCGAGTTGATCCAGAGCTTGGCTGCCATAGCGGGTTGTTGAGCTGCCTGGTTCAACCATGAATGGGTCAGCGTTGCTGTCGGGGGCTGCGTACCTTAACCATCAGTCCCACGATCCCGACCAAGGCCGGAACCATCGTCCAGTCGAGAGTGTTTCCAGTGCCTGGGTTGATCACCACCTCGTCCAGATTCACCCGACCCTGCTGAAGAGGAAGGGTGAGGTAGTCGCGATGGCCAGGCCCACCATCCACCTGAAGGTCCACGAGACCATCGCTGAGCGCAGGCAAAGTCATCTTCAGCCTGCCCTCGGCATCGATGCGTCCGAGCTCTTCACCTGCTGTTCCATCAGCCTGAAGCAGCCTCACCACTGCACCTTCAACGGGCTCACCTGTGGAGAAGCTGCTGGTGAGTTCGAGCTGTCCATCGAGATAGCGAAGGCTGCTTTCAACACCGTGCGCCTCAGCTTGCGATGAGTGGGTCAGAGCCATTCCCAGGGCAGCGGTGAGCATCAGTGCGAAACGGAAGCGAACGGCCATGGCCTGTGAGCTGTCGAGCCCCCATCGTGCGGGTGATTGCCCGACCGAACCAGTGCTGTTTCAGACGGAATCAGATCTGTACTGACAGGTCAGGTCAGTCGATCCTTGATTTTGAACCCCCGAGTTGGCAGCCGTTTTCACACACCCAACCCGTAAAAGATCTGTCCCATGGGTCAGCGGGCAGTGGCTGGAGGCTCACGCATGCTCCTGGGAGCACTACGAGCGCAGGAACATTGCCCCAGACGTCCCGGCTGCGAAGGCGGTCGTAGTACCCACCGCCATAGCCAAGGCGGATGCCCATCAGGTCCACAGCCAGAGCAGGGACAAGCAGCAGAGACAGTTGCTCAGCTTTCAGGCCGGGTTGATCCAGTGGGGCCGGAATGTTGCAGCCGTCCGGCCTGAGTGGTGACTCTGACCAAAGCTTGTAGGTCATCTCGCCCTGTCCATCAGTGACAGGCAGTGCTGTGGTCAGTCCGAAGTCGGCAAAAAGATCGGCACGCAGTGGTCTTAGATCCACTTCTCCGGGCAGTGGCCAGTAGAGGCCGATGGCATCGCGCAGTTCACCCAGTTGCAGACGTCGCCTGAGTTCAAGCCTGGTCTGATCAAGGATTCTGTCCTGCAGGTCTGGTTCAGTCTCCAGAGCCCGGAGTCTCTTAGCTCTGAACAACCTGCGCAGTTCTGGTTTCGCTGCTTCGTCAGACGGTTGCATCAGGGCAGACGTCCCCAGCGTCCCATCAGCGGAAACTGCAGTGTCAGCCGTTCGTCATCCTCTGGCCAGAGCTGATTCAGTTCCTCAGAGAGAGTGTTCACGAGTGCCCGGTGATCGTTGCTATTCATCTGCTGGCTGGCCTGTCTCAGCGCAGACCAGGTGCCGATGTAGCCAAGCAGGTCGCGTCGTGTCCAGTGCTGAGTCATCCTCAGCTCTCTTGGAATGGGCTGATCACAAACGGGAAAGACCAGATCTGCATAGCAATTGTTCACGTGGCTGCGCTCAGCCGGCCAGAACTGATCCAGTCGCTCGTGATAGAGGCTGTTGAGCCAGTTCTGCAAATCATCAGGAGCACCCTGGATCGGCTCATAGCCCATCCACACCAGCAACCCTCCGGGCCTCAGAACACGGGATGCCTCTCTGTTGAAGCGCTTCACATCAAGCCAGTGAATGGCGGCAGCGACCAGAACCGCATCCATGCTGTTGGCGTTCAGATCAGATTGTTCCGCCGCACCATGGCGGTAGTGAACGCGTGGATGGTGTTCCGCTGCTGCGATCTGCTTCGGGCTCAGATCTGTGGCTTCCACGTGATCAAAAAAACCTGCCAGCCCAATCGATGCCTGACCACTGCCGCAGGCTGCATCCCAGCAGCGATTCAGTGCAGGTGCCTGATCGGCCATCCAGCTGAAGAAGGCTTTCGGGTAGCGGGGTCTGCAACGCGCATAGTCGTTGGCCACTGCATCAAACCAGCCGTTGTCAGGAGCCGGCATCAATCTCCGATCGTGATGGAGCAAAAGGGCGGAAAAGAGTCGAGCGTTGACTGTTCGTTAATCGAGGATTCCTGCTGACTCTGAAAGCAATGCTTCAGTTGTCCTGGAAGGTGCATTCCAGGAGTGCAGCGGTCAGAAGTGTTTTCATTTCCTGGAGGTTGTCCTGCTCCGAAGGCTCACCACCTGACCAACGGTCGAGTTCATGAGTCACCGCATCAAGAAGCAGGCGCAGCCCTGCAGCATTCAGGGTGAGATCGATCGTGCTGTCGGTTCGGTCCATGGCAGCCCCGCAAGCTTGCTGCCATCGTATTCGCATCCGCTTCTGCAGCTGGATGTCATGCCCTCCAGTGCTGTCTCTGACTGAGATGAACCGGAAACTTTGAATGACGCTGATCAAGCCTCAGCATCCAGGATTTGAGCATTGCGAGTTCATCGAGGAAGTCCCGCAGGGGGTGCAATCTCTGATGGATCGATAGGAGGATGTGATAACCGCTATCTGCTTGGATGACGGCTTTCAGTTCTGAAAAGCGATCTGATGATTCAGTTGTCTGGAGCTCGCAAAGTCAGCTTCTGACTTTGATCAGGCAGATTGTCATGAGATCTGAAGCCGATGCTGCTGATGGATCAGCGGTCTGAATGATTGTTGTCGGCTTGTGTTGTTCAGCGTGAGAGCAAGTTGCTCTCTGATCAGACTTTGTCGATATCTGGGAAGGTCTGTGATGAACAGACTGATTTGGATCCTTCTCTCAGCCTGAATCAAGCCTTTAAGGGGCCACCATTTCTCTTGTCACCTCTTTTCCAATGTCTGATCTGTGGGCAGTCAATCGAGCGATCGATGCGCTCCTACTGGAAGCGCAAGGGTCATCTTCTCTGTTCCACTTGCAGGGATCAAATTGACAGTGGTGAAGAGAGTCGTGACGTTGATCCACTTGATCAGCTCAATCATCAGGGTTGATCCAATCGTCTGATGCCGCTTGTGCTTCACATCAGGTTGGTGCTCGTGTCATTTGCATTGCGGTTCTGGAAACATTGCTGCCCAGTGGGATACCCGGCATTCACTACGGTTGCTCTGCGCAACAGAGAGTTAGTGTTTCCAGTCATTAACGCGCTTGCTTACACAGCATTTTTGGCCTTCGTCGTCGCCCAGGCTGTTCGTTTGATGCGCATGTCAATCAACCCCAAAGACAGAACAGGGCTCAAAACAACGCATCCTGAACTCTTTGATGAGAACGGCAGTGTTACCAAGGAACAACTTCTTGTTGTTCGTTTTGACAGGCCAAAGCCTGTTCTGCCTTCCTGAACTGTGATGTTGCACCTGTTGTTTGAAACAGGTTCTGCAACGAGCGTTCTGGGTTTGCCATGAAACGCATTGGCTTCACGGTTATGCCTGCAGGCATAATGCCAACATGATCAAGATTATCTGGCTGGCTGCAACGGTCTATTTCATGACCCGGCTTGTGAAAAAGGTTGTGACATCAATGAAGGAAATCAATGCTGAAGAGCAGGACGCCGGCAATGCAGTGGTGGATGTCGAAGCGAAGTGAGGGATCAGACAATCGCGAGCTTCAAAACTTCTCCTGAATACTCACTCAGATCAGAGCGATGTTTGAAACGCTTGTTTTCAACGTGTGTTGTCGATTCAGTGAGACGATGATTTTTTAATTCCTTTTCAGAACCTGAATTTGTTGATACTACTTTGTTGTTAGTCATGCTCACTGCCACTTGATCGTGCAGCGATAACGCGTGTTGAATCCAGCGGTTGCAATTTGCTCGCATGAGCTATCTGTGACGGTTGCACCCTGAGGAACTTTTGACATCAAACGATTGATGGTCACGTCCTGGTCGACACCATCCCCTGTGGCTGATTGTGTGTTGGCGAATGCATTCGCACTCATAAAGATTGAGATTGCGCAAACAGGAATCAAAACTCTCACTTTCGCTCCGATGACATCATTAAAAACTAGCAATCAATCATGACTCTGAACCGAAGAATTCTTTCAAGGATTTCCCCTGCCAGCGCCTCGATCATCAGGCTTGCCGCTCGTTGAGATTCACATACCAGCACTTGGTCTCGAGAATTGATGCAGCTGGTCATGCCTCACACGACACCCTGTACCGGCTGTGGAACAGCTCTTTCGCTGATTTTTTTGTTTTTTCTTAGGGCGCAGCTTCCACAGCTGAGTGTCTGAACTTGCCAGATTCCCCCCAGCGAAAGGCATGGCTCCCGTGTCGACCCCAGAGATTCAACTGACCATCGAACAGCAGTTCCGCGTGGAACGTGCCTGTCGCAAAATTGATGAGTGCAACGATGTGGAAGCGCTGAAGCAACTTTCGAAAGCACTCATCGTGACCGCCGCAAGGGAGCGTGCATTCTCCAAGGTTGTGATGAACCGACTCAAGGAATGAACAAGTCTTTGTTGCCACGGCCATAGAGCGCTGTTTCGTAAACGAGCGTTTCAGTGGCTAACGATCTTCATCCTTTCAAACGACTGTAATGCTTTTCAGAGGCTGACCTTCGTAGTTTCTGGTCCAACTGTCAGAAGGCCCATGCGTCAGGTCAATTTTGTTCTGATCTTCGTGTTCGGTCTGAGCACGGTGTTCTTCACTTTGGAAAACACAGCTCCCACAACGGTTCACGTGCTGCCTTGGTTGCAGTACACCACCCCGCTTGCGGCGTTGCTGCTCATGGCTGCCGGTATCGGCGCGACGTCGGCCTGGCTGTTCGCGGCCTGGAGTGGAATGCTCAACAGCGTCGAGCGTTTCTCGCAGGCCAGCGAGTTCGATGCTCAGCAGGTGCGCATCCAGGAACTGGAGACCGACCTGAACCGCTATCGAGCAACCGTCGAAACCCAGCTGGGCCTTCTCCCTTCAGCCAGCCAAAACGATCAGTCGGAGACCGAAGCCACAGTGCAGATTTCTGAGTCTGAATTGACCTGATGTGCTCTCGAGGAGATGTTGCTCATCAAGCGGACTGAGGTGGTGGTTGGTATCGCTCAGCAGTTTTGACAGTCATAACCGTATCGGCAAACACCTGTCGAAGAAAGTCATGCATAGAATCCTTGTTGTGCGGGAAATAAGTCAGAAATGATGACCGATTAACTGAATTCTCAGATGCCCAGGCTTTGAATGTAGGGATTTTGAATTTGAAGCTTATCTTTAACGGATAAAATAGATTGTTGATGATCTTCGGGAAGCTTTTTAAGATACTCCGCCAGAGGTGTTGCTCCTGCCATGCGGGAGTGTTTCAGGCATTTAATCAGTGGGGCTTTCCCCGAAGACACGTAATAAAGAGCTGAAACCCCTGTTCGTTCATGTGGGGGTCCATAAAATTCATTCACCCCAGGGCAGGTGATCACAGCTGAAACTTTCTGTGCAACAGCTGCGTTCATGCATAGTTCGACGAGAGTAAGCGCAATCAGAGTCTTCACTGGCTGGGCCGTGTCATTCATCGCTGAAACCACCCTGTCAAGGCAACGGCAAGAGCGTCTGCGGCATCGTCTGGTCTGGGCGGAGACTCCAGGTTGAGCTCGCGCATCACAGCGTCGAGAACCTCGTCTTTGTCTGCATGACCATGGCCAGTGAGAGCCTGTTTGATCTGCATCGGTGGAAATTCGACCACAGGCAGTCCGAATCTGCTGAGGGTCATGATGACGACTCCGCGGGCCTGGACCACGGCAATCGTGTTGCTCGATCGATAAAAGAAAAACTTTTCGACCGAGGCCAGTTCCGGGCGCCATGTTCTGATCAGCTGCCGCAAGTCTCTGGCGATCTCCACCATCCGTTCGCCTTCCGATCTCCCCGAGTCTGTGCGGATGATGCCGCAATCAAGCATGGTTTGCTGACCACCAGCGGTGTCGATCACTCCGTAACCAACCCGGGCAAGACCGGGATCGATTCCGAGAATGCGCACGGCTACGTCAGTGATCCCATCAGGCGGCCAGAGCCAGTTCAAATTCGGCCCTGTCGCTGCTTTCGCTGCGCTCGAACACCTTGCAGAACACCTTCACCACACGATCCCCGGAATCGATCTGCTCCAGCGGGTCCTTGCGCAGACGGTGCCGCAGGCAGCAGGATGCCACGCGTGCCACATCCTCTTCCGTGACTTCGGTGCGGCCTTCGAATGCCGCCAGTGCTCGTGCAGCCCTGTTCGTGACGATGTCACCCCTGAGACCGTCGACATCAAGTTCGCCGCACACCGCCGAGATTCGCAGTCTCAGGTCGTCGTCGATCTCCACGTTGTCAAGCCGTTGCTGGGCTTCCACCACACGGTCCTGAAGCGCCTTCTGGCCGGATTCCACAGAGGCGCTGAATGTGTCGGGATCTGTGTCGAAGGCCGTGCGCTGATCCACCACCTGCACGCGCAGCTCGGGATCTCTCACGGTTCGCACCTCCACACTCATGCCGAAGCGGTCGAGCAGCTGAGGGCGCAGTTCGCCTTCCTCTGGATTTCCGGAACCAATCAGCACGAAACGGGCCGGGTGTCGCACGGAGACACCCTCACGCTCCACAGTGTTCCATCCCGAAGCGGCGGAATCCAGAAGAACGTCGACCAGATGATCATCCAGCAGATTCACTTCATCGACGTAAAGCAGACCGCGATTGGCCTTGGCGAGCAAGCCGGGCTCGAATGCCCGCACGCCTTCGCTCAGGGCTTTCTCGATATCGATGGTTCCGCACAGACGGTCTTCGGTGGCACCGAGCGGAAGATCCACCATCGGCACCTGACGTTCCTCTGTCGCGAGGGCTTCTCCATGTTCGAGCCGCTGGCGCACGTCGCTGCTCTGCAGATCAGGATCGTTCGGTGAGCTGTTGTAGGGATCTCCGGCAACAACCTCGATGCCAGGAAGCAGGTCAGCCAGTGCTCTGATCGTGGTCGATTTCCCAGTGCCCCTGTCGCCCATGATCATCACGCCGCCGATGCGGGGATCGATCACGTTGAGCAGCAGAGCAAGCTTCATTTCCTCCTGGCCGATCACGGCCGTGAAGGGAAAAACTCTGCGCTTGCGCGGTGAACTCACGGACGAACGACTGATGCTGCCTTGGATTGTTTCACAGGCAGGAGGGACAGAACCTGGGGCGGCGTGGCATCGGCGGGGTACACCAGGCGTATTCGCAGTGAACGTTGTTGCCCAGGGGCGAGTGTGATGCGGCCCAGTTCAGGGCCCTCCTGGCCCCGTCGCAACACCAGGTGAAAGCGACGCCGGCCACTGGGACGGCCCTGCTCTCCATCCAGCCCCGTCACCTCGATCGGTCCGCGGAACATCACCGGACCGCTGTTGCCGCTGCTGAACAACAGTGTCCCGTTTCCGCTTCCATTCTTGTCTGGGGATTCCAGGCTGATTGCCAGTGTTCGCTGCTGAGATCCTTCATTGCGCAGGGGAATGGTGAGGTCGTACTCAACTCCGTAGTTCCCATGGGCGGCCCAGGCTGTTCCTGAATCAAAGGTCTTCAGTTCGGCAGTCTGAACTTGCCCTGTTTGCAGGTCACCCCGTTCAAGGCTGCTGATCGGCCAGGCGATCGGAGCATCGTCAACGTTCAGGTGGCTGGCTCCTGGGTCGGTCAGCGTTGCCCTCCAGGTGCTGCCGATCTGAACACCACTCACACGTGAGTAGATCATCCTGCCGCGAGCACCGCGTGGTGTTGGTTGATGTTCCTTGGGGCTCTGTCGTCCGGAACTCAGCAGCTTTGTCCACTTCTCGGCCCCAGGTTGTTTCTCGCCGACCCCAAGGGCAGCCAGTGTGGCCACATGAACCGGGCCCGAGCTCTGCAGTCGCAGCTGCAGGTTGCGCCCGTTGAGAAGAGGATCCAGACCCGCCACAGGGATCGGCAGCACAACCAGAGGTGTCACCGATCCAGGCTCGATCCGCCATTCCTGCGGCAGTTCCGTTGCCGTGTCGCCGCGCAGCAGATCACCAGCAACTCTGCTTCCGGGGCCGGAGGCGATGGCTGTGCCTGATTCAGCCATCAAGGCCGGCAAGGGCAGGAAGGGGGCGGCGGTCTGGTCTTTGCTTGTGGCCTGTGACAACGAGGTGCTGCCTTCGAGGAGTGTCAGCGTGACGGGGGCTTCCCCAGCAGGCTGTGCCACAACGGCGAGCCAGAGCGTGGAGTCGAGCTGATCGGGCTGACCGGCGTAAACGTGATGGCTGAACAGATCAAAGCGGCCGTCCAGTGCGACATTCAAACCTGGATCACTCGGAAAGGTCGACACCAGGATTCCTTCTCCGGTGATCAGTTCCGGGTTGTTGTCATTCAGCATCAACACGTTGTCCAGCCGGCCAGGAAGCGAACGCACCTGACTGTTGCGGCTGATGGACTGTTCAGCGGGTTTTGCTCTCGCAGCGAATTCTGGAGGAGCCATCAGCGCTGCCATCGATGTCGCTGCGATGGACAGGCTTGTCAGGGCGCGCAGGCGGTGAAAACGTTTCATGGTCCGATGCTGGCTGCGTCTGATGTGGAACGGGCCACGGCGGGTTTTGGTTTGAGAACCGGCGCCATTGCGGCTGCGAGCTTGCGGATCAACTCCGTTGAGCGGGGATCGTTGAACGGTCCCTTCACCAGAAAGGCGGCGACGGCACGACTGCCGTCGGGTAGTTCAATCAAGCCCGCGTCGGCATAGGCGATGCCGATGTCTCCTGTTTTGTTGAGCACCCTGTAGCCCTTCACCATCAGGCTGTCATCGGGTTCACCCTGCCGTCCCCCGAGGCCACGCAGCAGTCCCCGCGGCAGAAGAGTGTTGGTGATCGAGGTCCCCATCACCTCCCTGAAGAGATCGCGGCTGCGGATCGAGAGCGCCTCCCCGGTGTCAACCAGCGCAATCGAGCGAGCCAGATCTCTGGCGCTGGTGCTGTTGGTGCCCTTGAGGTCAGGCAGCCAGTCATTCACCTGCGTTGCGCTCAGTCCCAGGGCATTGAAGCGGGCGTTCAGTCTCTCCTTGCCACCCAGGCGCTCGATCAGAAGATTGGTGGCGGTGTTGTCGCTCACTCGAATCATTTCAGTGGCAACCTCATGCGTCGGGAAACGGGTGCCGATCGGTTTGGATGCCATCCATCCGGCGCCACCACCAACCACGGTCTTGGTGAGTCTGAGCGGTTCATTCCAGCTCAGGCGTCCGGCGTCTAGCTCTTCAAGTGTGGCGAGCAGAATCGGCGTTTTGATCGAGCTGGCGGCTGGGAGTGCCGTGTCTGGCTGCAGCTCTGCGTAGCGACCATCGTCGAGAACGAGCATGAAGGCACTCACCCTCAGGTCGGGTTGTTCAGCAGCCAGTGCTTTCCATCGCTCACTCAGTGGTTTGAGCTCATTACGGGTTTCGAAGCGACCCAGAGATTCGGTGCGATTGGGTTCCGTGATAGCGCTGTTTTTCGCTTGCTTGTTCTCCCCCTTCTGGTCGTTCTCAGACAGCGGCAGCCAGGCAGGCAGAACGAGATCCCCTTGCTGAACTGCAGGGCCAGCCAGCTTGAGCAGTGATCCTGTGATCACGCCAAGACCGACGCCCATCAGAACAAGCCTCAGCATCAGCCGCAGGGGACGGCCCCAGCCAGGGCTCTGGCGTCTGGATCGACTGGAGGCCAAGGAACTGCGCAAGAAAGCCAGAGATTACGGGCGTTGGCAACGAATCGCCCAACGAAGTTGCCGAACCATGCCCCGCAACAGGGCCAGTTCGTCGGGTCGCACCAGTGATCGCTGAAGCAGCCCCTTGACCTTGGCCATGCGCGCTCTGGCGGTGTGCTTCATCAGGAAACCCGCCTCAAGCAGCAGATCCTCTGCGTCATCAAGGCAAGCAATCAGCTGGGTTGGCTCTGCGGCTTCCTCACCCTGAACAGCTTCTTTGAGCGATTCCGATGGATGCCGGCGAACCCTCGCCAGCTCATGCAACAGCACTGCCACTGCATGGGAAAGGTTCAGAGATGGATAGGAAGCATCCGAGTGGAGTCTCACAACGCGCTGACTGAGCAACAGTTCCTGATTGCTCAGTCCCCGGTCCTCCCTGCCGAAAACCAGAGCAACCTGTGACGCTGATTCAAGACCCTGTGTCACCCAGGGCATCACCTGTTCCGGCGTCTGCAGAGGGATGTCTCCATGTTCAATCCGGCCGCAGCTGGCCACGACGCGCTGACAATCCGCCAGGGCTTCGAACAGTGTCCTGAAATGGCGGGCACTGTTCAGCACCTGTCCCCCGTGCACGGCCATGCGCTGAGCGTCCGGGTCACCTGGATCACAACGCGGAGCAACCAGCCGGAGATCATCGACGCCGAAGTTGGCGCAGAGACGCGCAACACTTCCAAGATTGAGCGGTCCGGCAGGTTCCACCAGCACCACAGCAAGGCTCACAATGCCATCAGTTCAGGGTGTGCAGATAACTCAACAGATCGGCCATTCCTTCCGGTTCGATTTCAAAGCGTGGCATCGGCGGCGTCTCTCCACTCACGATCTGATGAATGATTGACCGGTCAGGTCGTCGATCGCTCACCGCCTGAAGGCTTGGACCCACCAGTCCCTGTCCCGCAATGCCATGACAGCCGGCACAGTTGATCCTGAACAGCTGACCTCCATGCTGCACGTCGCCGTTCAATGCCAACGCTGACCTGCTGTAGGGATCCAGGCGTGTGCTGCTGTAAAGCCAGCTGGCGAGAGCCATTGCTGTGATCACAGCAATGGCGATCAGAGCCGTCACCAAACCACGGCGTCGTTCCGACGTTGCAGCAGTTGATGACGGTGTCGTCACAGTTGCGTCATATGCATGGAACAATTGTGGTCAATCCTTCCACTCGGCGCGACGCCATGATCGAACCACTGCTTTGCGGCATCGTTCTTGGTCAGATTCCGGTCACACTTCTTGGCTTGTTTGTTGCGGCGTGGAATCAGTATCGCCGCGGCAGCGCCCTGGGAGGCTGATAATAAGAAGGCTGCTGCTGCCGTAGCGACGCCGGTCGACCTCCATCCATCCTGCTGGCACGTTGAGGGGTTTCTGAGTTGTGTATTCGCAGATCACCAGCCCCTTGGGCTGCACCCATCCACCGACCCTGAGCAGCTCAAGAGCGGGACGGTACAGATCCGCTTGATAAGGGGGATCGAAGTACACGATCGAAAAGCTCTGATTGTCGTCTTGATTTCCTTGCTTGAGCCAGCTGAGCAGATCTTTTCTGATCACCTTCACAGAGCGTTCACGAGCATTGCTTGAAGCCACGAGTTCCAGGTTCTCGCGGCAGATTTCGGCAGTGCGCGGATCTCTTTCAACGGCCACGACACAGGCGGCTCCGCGTTCCAATGCCTCACAACCCATCACTCCGCTGCCGCTGCAGAGGTCCAGCCAGTGACAGCCAGGGATGTTTTCGCTCAGCATGTTCATCAGGGCTTCCCTGACCCGAGAGGTGGTCGGACGGGTGGTCTGTCCCTGAGGACTGCGAAGGCGACGACCACCAATCAAGCGAAGCTGCGCCCCTTTCACTGCGGCAGCTGTGCGCCTGACGCAAGCCATGCGATCCAGTGACGCAGAAGCCGAGCGCCTGCCTTTGCTGATTTCTCAGGATGAAACTGGCAGGCCCCTGTGCGCTTGCTCCAGACCATTGCTGTGGCTTCTTCCTGCCCGAAGGCCACGGTTGCTGCCAGGTCTGATTCCTGGCGGGGGACTGCAGCGTAGGAGTGAACGAAATAAACCCAGGGTTGTGTTTCGCCATCGGGAAGGAGCGGACAAGCCTGTTGAGGCTTCAGCTGCCCCCAGCCCATGTGGGGGATCCGTTCGCACTGGTCTTCGGGCAGGCGCTGAACATGTCCCTTGAAGAGTCCAAGCCCGTCAGCATTGCCTTCCTCACTGCTCTCGAACAGCAGCTGAAGACCCAGGCAGATTCCCAGCAGTGGGCGTTCGTTGTGATGCCAGTTGCGCAGAGGCTGCACGAGCCCCGATGAACGCAGCTTCTCCATTGCCGGGTCAAAGGAGCCCACCCCAGGCAGGATCAAGGCATCGCATCGGTCCAGATCCTGAGGGTCGTGCACATCGACCAAATGCCGCCCGAGCCGGGCAAAACTTCTCCGAACTGAATGGAGATTGCCCATGCCGTAGTCGATCAAGCCGATCTTCGGGACCGGCTGCGCAGTGGCGTCTGGATTTCGCTCAGCAGACGAGGTCAGCGGTTGACTCAGAGATATTTCGCGATCGTGCCCGAGAGTGTCGCTTTGGGCACTGCTCCAACCACGGTGTCAACTTTCTGGCCGCCTTTGAAGACCATCAAGGTTGGAATGCTTCGGATCCCGAACTGACTGGCGACGTTTGGATTCTCATCGGTATTCAACTTGAACACCTTGATCTTGCCTTCGAATTCCTTGGCGATTTCGTCAACAATCGGAGCCACCATGCGACAGGGGCCGCACCAGGGAGCCCAGAAATCGACCAGCACGGGTACGTCGCTCTGAAGGACGTCCTGCTCGAAGGAGGCGTCGGTGACAGCGGCAGCGCTGGACATTCAGGATCTGTCGAATTGGGCGAAATTTAGCAACCGTTTCTGAGGTTGCTGCTCAATCACCCGTGTCTGCGCCTGAACTGTGATGGATGATCTGAAAACAGAAAGCCCGAACGCGTCGGGCCAGGGGGTGTGAGGAGTGTGTGGGCCTGAGCCCGCACACCTTGATTTTACCTGCGTCTCGGAAAAGTCATACGCGTTTGTGAGTGTGGTTCTGGCTCATTTGCCCATGCCCAGGTGCTGGGCTTTCTGATACACCTTGCCTTCCGTGAGCAGTGATGGAGCAACCACCACCTCCACCTGCTGCATCTCCTTGAGGTTGCGGGCCCCGAGGGTCCCCATCGAGGTTTTCAGACACCCCAGGAGATTATGGGTTCCATCATCGAGCCTGGCCGGTCCGCGCAGGATGCGCTCAAGGCTTCCGGTGCTTCCGACATTGATCCTGGTGCCGCGAGGCAGAACCGGACTTGGCGTGGCCATTCCCCAGTGGAAACCGCGTCCTGGAGCCTCCTCAGCGCGGGCAATCGGTGAGCCGATCATCACTGCATCCGCACCACATGCAATGCATTTACAGATGTCTCCGCCCGTCACAATGCCGCCGTCGGCGACGATTGGAACGTATCGGTTGGTTTCCCTGTAAAAGTCATCTCGCGCAGCGGCGCAGTCAGCGACCGCTGTGGCCTGCGGGATCCCAACGCCAAGAACTCCTCTGGAGGTGCAGGCGGCCCCAGGGCCGATGCCCACCATCACTCCCGCGGCTCCTGCGCGCATCAGCTGCAGAGCAACGTCATACGTCACACAGTTGCCGATCACTACCGGAACACCCATGTCATGGCAGAGAGCCTCCAGATCAAGCGTTTCCTGCCCCTCTGGTCCGACGTGGTTAGTCGACACCACCGTGGCCTGAACAAAGAACAGATCGGCACCTGCCTCTGCAATCGCCTTGCCGAAGCGAAGGGCCGCAACTGGCGTGCCGCTCACAGCAGCAATACCGCCCTGGGCCTTGACATCCTGAATGCGTTTGCGGATCAGAGATTCCTGAACCGGTCGGCTGTAGATCTCCTGCATCAGCGGAACAAATTCATCCTTGCCAACGGATGCGATGCGATCGAGAACGCTGTTGGGGTCTTCGTAACGGGTCTGAACCCCTTCCAGATTGATGACTCCGAGCGCTCCCAGCCTCGAGAGATTGACAGCCATTCCCACATCGACAACGCCATCCATGGCGCTGGCGATAATGGGAATCTCTCGTTCAATCCCTCCGATGGACCAGCGAGTGTCGGTCACCTCCGGATCCACGGTTCTGCCACCGGGCACCAGGGCGATTTCGTCAATGCCATAGGCCCGGCGTACAACCTTTGAGCGTCCGAGCTGAATGTCCACCGCACAAGTCAACAGAGTTGGATCAAGCTACCAATCGGTGCTTCATGCTTTGCAGTGTTGCCGCTCAGGGCTTTGAGCTTCCCCGCAGGCTGCTCCAGAGGTCCTGCACGTTTGCCGAAATCCTCTTGCGTTCCTCGGCGCGTACGAGTCGTGTGGCTGCAAACCAGCCGGCATAGAACGTGCCGACCAGCTGAAACAGGCGCGGAGCAAGTGGAACTGTGGCGATCGCGTCGAGGATTCCTCCATAGATGCGCAACGTCAGGATCAGGGCAATCAGTCCTCCGAGCAGGAACAATGGCTGGCGAAGGCTCTGCCACTGATCCTGAAGGTTGTTCGCCTCAAAGAACTGTTTGATGCGATTTGAGAGCAGGTCCCATTCCCCGCCTTCCTCGGAACTGCTGTCAGCTGGAACCCTGGCCGGAACGCTGACGCGTTCCGCGATCGAGGGTGAAGCGGGAACAGCGGTGGGAGGGGTGGCTGTTGCCTCGGCCACTGGGGGCTGTGTGATCTCAGAACTGATCGGTGCGGACTCAGGCGCGGCTGTGTTCTGAATCAGGTCTGCTTCGACGACTGAGCTGTCGCTCTGATCAGGAAGATCCGAATTGATGGATTCGGCAGGGGCCTGCTTTTCAGAGGGCTTGTCGGACGACATCAGTTTCAGTCCAAGTGGCGACGCCAAAGCGTAAGGGCCTGATCCGTGATTGATCCCACACAGACAGCAAAAGGTGACGCGCCCCGTGTCATCCGGTCGCGCATCCGCGATAAACTGGCTGGCGATCTACAGGTCTTGTATGGCGGATTCAGTGGGGCCCGGTAGCGGCGGTCCCGGCGATTCCGACGATCGGATCATCCAGACGGACCTTCGAAACGAGATGTCGCGCTCGTATCTCGAGTACGCGATGAGTGTGATCGTCGGCAGGGCTCTGCCCGATGCCCGTGACGGTCTCAAACCTGTGCATCGAAGGATTCTCTACGCGATGTATGAGCTGGGCCTCACCAGCGACCGTCCTTACCGCAAATGCGCACGTGTGGTGGGTGAGGTGCTTGGCAAATACCACCCCCATGGAGACACGGCGGTCTACGACGCTCTTGTGCGGATGGCCCAGAGCTTCTCCATGTCGATGCCCCTCATCGACGGACACGGCAACTTCGGCTCGGTTGACAATGATCCACCGGCAGCGATGCGATACACGGAATCGCGGCTGCAGGCACTCACCACCGACAGCCTGCTCGAAGACATCGAGTCGGAGACCGTCGATTTCATCGACAATTTCGACGGCTCCCAGCAGGAGCCCACGGTTCTCCCTTCCCGGATTCCTCAGCTGCTGCTGAACGGATCAGCCGGTATCGCTGTGGGGATGGCGACCAACATCCCTCCTCACAACCTCGGAGAGCTGATCGCTGGTCTTCTCGCCCTCATCGAGAACCCTGAGATCGGGGATCAGGAACTCATCGCCCTGATCCCAGGTCCCGACTTCCCGACAGGAGGGCAGATTCTCGGGCGCACAGGAATCAGGGAGACCTATCTCAGCGGCCGCGGTTCCGTGACCATGCGCGGTGTTGCCGGCATCGAAACCATCGAGGTCCCCGGTCGTCCCGACCGTGACGCGGTGATCATCACTGAACTCCCCTATCAGACCAACAAGGCGGCGCTGATCGAGCGCATCGCCGAGATGGTCAATGACAAAAAACTGGAGGGAATTTCAGATATCCGCGATGAAAGCGATCGCGACGGTATGCGCATCGTTGTGGAGCTTCGCCGTGATGCCTACCCGCAGGTGGTGCTGAACAACCTCTACAAGCTCACGCCTTTGCAGAGCAACTTCAGCGCTTACATGCTGGCACTTGTGAATGGTGAGCCGATCCTGCTCACACTGCGCAAGATGCTTGAGGTGTTCCTCGACTTCAGGGTCGAGACAATCGAGCGCCGTACGCGCTACCTGCTGCGCAAAGCCGAGGAACGAGACCACATACTCCTCGGCCTGCTGCTGGCGCTCGACCAGCTCGATCCGATCATCGCTCTGATCAGAGCTGCTTCAGACACGGCAACGGCTCGTCAGCAGCTCCAGGAGCGGCATGGGTTGAGCGAGGTTCAGGCTGACGCGATCCTGCAGATGCAGTTGCGCCGGCTCACAGCGCTTGAGGCCGACAAAATTCGCCTGGAGCATGAAGATCTTGTCGCCAAGATCGCCGATTACAAGGACATTCTCGGCCGGCGGGAGCGGGTGTTCGGTCTGATCCAGGACGAACTCCATCAACTGAGGGATCGACATGCCGTGCCACGCCGCACGGAGATTCTCGACCTTGGGGGCGGGCTCGAGGACATCGATCTGATCGCGAATGAGCGTTCCGTTGTTCTGGTCACGGAAACGGGCTATCTCAAGCGGATGCCGGTCAGTGAATTCGAGGCCACCAGCCGGGGCACCCGCGGCAAGGCCGGCACCAGAAGCCAGGGTGAGGATGCGGTGAAGCTGTTCATCGGCTGCAATGACCACGACACCCTCTTGTTGTTCAGCGACCGAGGTGTCTCCTATGCACTGCCGGCCTACAGGGTTCCTCAGTGCAGTCGAACCGCCAAGGGAACACCTGTTGTGCAGCTGCTGCCAATCCCCCGGGAGGAGGCGATCACATCACTGCTTGCTGTGTCGGAGTTCAATGACGACGCCGATCTGCTGATGCTCACCCAGGGCGGATTCATCAAGCGGACCCGTCTGTCGGCGTTCAGCAACATCCGCTCCAACGGTCTGATCGCCATCGGTCTTGAGGATGGTGATGCACTCACCTGGGTCCGGCTTGCAGTGCCAGGCGACAGTGTGCTCATCGGCTCCAAGGCCGGCATGACAATCCACTTCAGACTCAGCGACGATGAGTTGCGTCCCCTCGGCCGCACAGCCCGCGGTGTCCGTTCGATGAATCTGCGCGCTGGAGACGAACTGGTGAGCATGGATGTTCTGCCGGTGGAGCTGGCGGATCAGATCGCGGCCAGTTCCGATGACGGTGAGGATGAAGGCTCCGCTGCCAGTGAGGGCCCCTGGGTGCTGGTGGCCTCTGCTGCGGGACTTGGCAAGAGGGTTCCAGTAACGCAGTTCCGGCTGCAGAAGCGCGCTGGAATGGGTCTGAGGGCCATGAAATTCCGCACCGACGCTGATCAGCTGGTGGGGCTGAGCGTGCTCGGAGCCGGAGAGGAGTTGCTGCTGGTCAGCGAAAAAGGAGTGATCGTCAGAACCAGTGCTGATGCCATCCCTCAGCAATCCCGCGCGGCAACCGGTGTGCGTCTTCAGAAGCTCGACAAGGGTGATCGATTGCTCAAGGTGGTGCTGGTGCCCCCCGAAGCAGACACCCATGAGCTCGACGACGCTTCAAACGAAGCCGATTCTCAACAGAGTGCCGTTGTTTCTTCTGAAGCGGATGTTGCCTCTGAATCCGATCAGGCGGACAGCTGACCTTGACCGACTGCACTGATGTGCTGGTGCTGGGGGGTGGTCCTGCCGCCCTCTGCATCGCGTCGGAACTCAACAAGCGCGGCGTTGCTGTGGAGGGCATTGCCCCTGAAGCGGTAGATGCTCCATGGCCCAACACCTATGGAATCTGGGCCAATGAACTGGAGGCAGTGGCTCTCGATCATCTGCTTGAGCATCGCTGGCGCGACACCGTGAGTTATTTCGGTGCTGGTGGTGACGCTGCGGAAGACCAGCCGACTGCACACGGCATCGATTACGGGCTGTTTGACCGTGCTGCCCTTCAGAACCACTGGCTGAATGGGGCAACTGGAGTCCTCTGGCATCGGGACTCCGCCGAACGGGTCGAGAACGAAGCCGATCACAGCGTAGTGATCTGTGCTTCAGGTGAGGTGCGCAAGGCCAGGCTTGTGATTGATGCGACCGGCGCCAACAGCCCGCACATCAGTAGGCCGGACCGAGGAGCGGTGGCCGGGCAGGCTGCCTATGGCGTTGTGGGTCGGTTTTCAGAGGATCCGATCAGCAGCGGACGATTCGTGCTGATGGACTACCGCAGTGACCATCTCAGTGATCTGCAACGCCTCGAGCCGCCCACCTTCCTGTATGCGATGGATCTCGGCGATGGACTGTTCTTCGTTGAGGAGACATCGCTCGCCCTGGCGCCCGGTGTTGCTTATGACGTTCTCAAGCAGCGACTGAAGCAGCGACTCGATCATCGTGGGGTTCAGATCAGCGAAGTCCTCCATGAGGAGTTCTGTCTGTTCCCGATGAATCTTCCCCTGCCGGACCGCAGTCAAGCCGTGCTGGCCTTCGGTGGCGCAGCAAGCATGGTGCATCCTGCATCGGGCTACATGGTGGGCTCGCTGTTGCGTCGTGCTCCAGGGCTGGCTGAAGCTCTGGCGGCCGCTCTGGCCGACCCGTCGCTTGGATCAGTCGATCTTGCCCGGCGAGGCTGGCAGGCGCTCTGGCCCACTGAGTTGGTGCTGCGCCATCAGCTCTATCAATTCGGGCTCGGTCGTTTGATGGGATTCAACGAAAGGCTGCTTCGGACCCATTTCTCCACTTTTTTCTCCCTGGCAAGAGAAGACTGGTTCGGCTTTCTGACCAACACCCTGCCGCTGCCACGCCTGATGGGCGTGATGTTGCGACTGTTTGCCCTGTCCCCATGGGAACTCAGGCGAGGTCTGGTGCTCGGGGCTGCAAAGCAGCAAAAACCTTGTTGGCTGAATGAAGCTTCAAATGATTGAGGACATTTCAAAAGTGAAAACTGCTTTTCTCTGATCTAATTTTTTTGCACACTGGTGCTGATAATTATATCGAACAACTTGTCGAATGGCCTCGGAGTCACTACATAGTTTGAAAGATTGGAGTTGTTTCAGGATTTCTCTGATTCTCTTGAGTCTTGCTCTTTTGGGATCACCGTAAGAGATTTTTGAATTTCAAGTCATTAAAGTCCAGCTAAAGATCTCTGGAAGATGAATTCAAGCAAAGGCGCGCTTCTCTTTTTGTCAATGCTTTCGCCATTGGCGATTCTTTTGATTACAGCTCCTGCTCAAGTTGAAGCTGCTGAAGAGCAGAAATGCACGCCGAATCCAATCACAAAAAATGATGGAGAAACGGGCTTTGTCAATTTGATCTTCGAAGGAGCTGGGGGGTGTGCAGCTGGTGATCCGGATGGTGACAAGCCCGTTAATCGCGTGGAAGTCACTTCTGATGATTCCACCATTGAAAATCAGATAATGCTCGTTGAGTTGGGACGCGATTGGTCTGATTTTCAGTCGAATGGACAGTTGTCGCCATTTGACACTTCAATTAATAGTAGTATTAAAACAGCTGATACGGCTCTTTGGTTTGTAGGAGGATTTCAAGGAGGTGCAATCGCAGGAGCGGAAGCTGGCAGGGTTGAGATCAAAATAGAAAAAGGGCTGGCGATTAATTCCACGCCTTTAGAAACAAATGGAGCAATTCAATTTCGTTCAGCAAAAGGCTTTACCAATAAAGCGAAACTTACTCTTGGTAGTAATTCATCCGTTATCAGCCAGCGTGGACCAGCTTTGAAGTTATCTAATTTTGATGCTATATCGGGAGGTGTTGATGTTAAATTTATAATGCAACCAGGCAGCAGTCTTGTTGGCAGTCTTGTTGGACAAGGTGGTACTTCGATTGCCATGACATCAGGAGTTAAGCACAAGCTGCTTGTAAAAATTCAAGACGCAGAGGTCGTTGGAGATATTGAATACTCACTAGGTTCCTCGGGCAGTGTTGATTTTGGCGGTACAAAAGATAATGTGTTTGATTATTCAATTAAAGCCGTAGGGGCTGATGTTTTTATTAAAAAATTTAATTCGGGCTCTTGGACTTTAAATAAGCCAAACTTCTACTCCGGCACAACAATGGTTGAAAATGGCGAGCTTAAGTTGGGTAATCCAAAGTCTATTCCACAGAGTTCTCCTGTCTCGATTAAAGCCGGTGCCGTTCTCAATTTAAATAGTCAATCCCCTGCTATTAACTCAATCACCCTCAATGGTGGAGCAGGTAGCGGGACGTTGGAGCAGATGCTTTCTGCGACTTCCCGCCTCAGCGGTGGCTCCCTTTCTGGGATGATTACATCATACGGTGGTCTGCTCAGTGATATCTCCGATGCAGATTTGACTGTTGCGAGTGGCCGCACTTTTATTCAGTCGATCAAGCCAGGCTCGTCGCTGGGTGATGTTGTTATTAACGGAGGTCAGCTTTGGGCAATTGATCCTAGTAATACGGTGCTTGTTGATAATCTCACTTTGAATGAGACTTCTGTTGATCCAGGTGACTTGTTTCAAATTGAAGATGGTGTTTTTCGTGAGCAAGTTTCCGATGGTTTAGTGCTTTTAATGCGCTCAGATCGTCAAAGTGCTCTTAAGGTGAGTGAGGCAGGTACGTTTACTTACAATGGCGGAAATATCTATCTCTATAATCCGGGCGGTGCCGATGGTGCTGCTTATGAAGGTAATTTTAAAGTCTTTGATTTTGAAGAGACTCAGCTTTCTGAAAAACAATACCAAGAACTTTTTGAGAGTACATATCTGCTGTATGCGACGCCTGATGGAGATCTCAATTATCTTGCGTTTGGACCCAGCGGAAAGCCGGTTGATGCAGAGCTAATTCGCGAGGTTGTTTTGGAAAAGGGCTCTATTAATGTTTTTGTGGGTGAGGTTGATCTTGATAGGCCCGCAAATGATAATTCCGGCGGAGATCCACTGGTTGATATTATAACTGAAGAGATTGTTTCCGAAGCCCTCCCAGGCAGTGGAGGATCGATCTCCATAGATGACGGTTTTGTGGAAGAAATCGCCAATGATTTTGACCTTTGGACGCAGGGTGAAATTGTTCATGTTGTTCAGCGCGGATTGCTTCCCCGCAATGTTGATGGTGCCGGTCAGACACTGTCGACTTACAACAATTTGCTAGCGGACACGATCTTTGAGCGCACACCGATGCGTCAGTTCACTGAGGTAGAGCCTGAGGTTGCTGTTGAACCTGCACCTGATATTGAGCCTGAGGTGGTTCCTGCTGGAGAACCGGTGCGTGGATTGTGGAGCAAAAGCGGCGAGCTGAATGATCAGCAGGCTGATGAGTATCTCGATCAGAAGACTGCTAATCACCCATTGGTTCTAGCTGATGCTCAAGGCGCTGTTGAGCTAACTGGTGATGAACTGCTGGTTGAGATCGATGGCAAGACGTATTTAGAAGATGGTTCACTGACGGCTGAATATGCCGATCGCGATGGCGTGCGTGGTTGGTTCCGTGGTTTCGGTGGCCGCTCCGCTGACAGCAATGGCGAATCAGAGACGATCTATAACATCTATGGCATTTCAGCTGGTGGCGGAATTCTTGGCGTTGATGTCTCACTGAGTGAGTCGTTCCAACTGGGCGCCTATGCGAACTACGGCAACATCAACCTGTCGCAGCGCAATGGCGTGCAGGATCTCGGCGGTGGCTGGAATGCCGATGGCTGGGGCGGTGGTGTCACAGCCGATTACTGGACCAACAACTTTTATGTGCAGGGTCTGCTGGGAGCGACTGGATTCAGCGGCGAGCAACGCCGCAACATCGAGGGCTACGGAACGCTGTTTGATGCTGAGACAGCCAAAGGAGAGAAGAGCGCCAACACGATGGTGGGTGCATTGCGAGTGGGAGCACCGTTCCAGAGCGGCAGCACGTATATCGAGCCTCAGTTCACCGCGACCTGGTCTGGCAACAACGAGAACCGTTTCTCTGAATCAGCGGATGATGATCGGTTGGGCTTGAACTACAAGAGCCGCAACACCAACTATCTGCAGACGGCACTCGGCGTGAAGTTTGCCTGGCCGATCAAGACCGGTGATACGGGGTTGTTTACCCCCAGCGTGAAGCTGGCCTGGCTTGGGGATTGGAACCAGGGCAATGAGGATCAAACAATTGGGTTTGATTTCAGCAATAAGACCTATTCCGTTGGATCTAACCAGGAAGATGTGAATGGCGCGTTGATTGAGGCTGGGATTGATTACAACGTGGCCAAGATCGAGGGAACAACAGTGAAGGGCTACCTCAGAGGTGGCGCAGAGTTGTGGGGCGGCAATAGGGGAACGAACTGGCGCGCGAGCGGCGGTGTGACCTTCCAGTTCTGATTGGTTCTCGGATCTGACCCAATCGGATTTGATTTCAAACTTCTACCAGACCGGGGGAGGTTTTTTTATTGGGGGTTTTGGAGACAATCGCTGGCATGTTCAGGAACTGAGTCGGCTCCAGTCAGCCGGCTGAATCAATGGGAAAAGTGCATCCTCCTCCTCCAGCTCTTCCAGCCAGCCTTCCGGCAGCGTCTCCCGTCGTTCGATCGCGGCGATCAATCGCCAGAAGCGCTCGAGGTGGCGATCGATGCGCTCCCTGGCCAGTTCCGTCGTGGTGCCAGCCCTGAGAATGAAACTCCAGTCCGAGGACTGCGCCAGCAGCAGTTCCCTTCCGGCCTGATGCAGCAGACGAAGATCGCTTTCGCTGCCCACGCCGCGGCTGCAGCGTTCGATCATGGCCTGACCAGCCCTGCTCCACTCGGGAATGATCCAGGCATTGGTTTCGTTGAGCCAGTAGTCGTGAAAACCTCCCCTGCCCCAGCTGGAAGGACAGGGCTCGCAGATCTGCAGATTCGGTTGTTCGTTCAGCACGCCACGCAGGCTTGTGAAACGGATGTTCTGTTCCGGTGCCTGTCGGAACAGTTCGGCGAGAAAGCCAGGACCTTCGAACCACCAGTGGCCGAAGAGCTCCGCATCAAAAGGGGCCACCAGCAGGGGCTCGATGGCCATGCCGTTACCCAGGCGGTCGAGTTGCCGGCGTCGGCCTTCGAGGAAGTTCCGGGCATGATCACGGGTGCGTTCGATGGCCCGTTCCGGCTGGTAGGGCTGCTTGCCATCCAATCCGCCTCCAGGGTCACTGACCCGATGCAGTTTCAGCCCAAGCGGACGCTTTGCCGGCAGTCCCTCGGCCTCGATCTGCTCCGGGGGCAGATCCCAGCCCAGATCCCTGTGGAATTCGCGGTACCAGGGATCACCCGGATAGCCATCCTTCGCAGACCACACCGGCAGGGTGGCATCACTGTCACGCCCGAAGAAGGCCACCCCCTGACGGCTCACGATCGGTGCATAGACCCCGTAGCGGGGGCGCGGTTCGGCATGCAGAAGTCCGTGGCCGTCAAGGACGGCGTAGCGCAGTCCTGCATCGCGCATCCAGCGATCAAGTCCCTCGTAGTAAGCACATTCGGGAAGCCAGATGCCAAGAGGGCGTTCTCCCAGCAGTCTGTGATGTTCCCTGACGGCCGTCCGCAGCTGTGCACGCACCGCTTCGGGATGTTCACGCAGCAATGGCAGGTAGCCGTGGGTCGCTCCGCAGGTGAGTAGATCGAGCACTCCCTGGCGCTGCAGTTCTGAAAATCGGGTGATCAGGTCGCCATCACAGAGATTCCAGGCATTCAGATGGCGCTGGAAACTGCTGGCCAGATGGTCTGCGGCAGCGCGGCGATCAGCCGGGGCAAGTCTTAGCAGCTCGAGTCGTGCTTCGATCCAGACCGGGAAGCGCTTCCTCAGCGTGTGATCTGCCAGCAGCGAAAGCAGGGTGGGGGATAACCCCATGGTGAGTTCCGGTGCCTGGGATGAATCGGCAGCAGCTCGTTCGAGTGTCTCCAGGAGAGGGAGGTAGCACTCGATCAGTGCCTGGAAGAACCAGTCCTCTTCAAGGGAGTGGGCTTCCGCTCCACGGACGTAGGGCAGATGGGCGTGAAGAACAAGAGCCAGTGCCCCGTTGGCCACTTTTTCGTCCCATCCACCGTGTGAATGTACCGGCATTCAGGACAGGACTTTCAGGATCTGGACTGGCCTACTCGCTTAGAGTGGTCTTACTCATAGTCATTCCGACTAAATCCCGGCGAGGCTTCTGCCATGGCCCACGACCCAGGCCGCGTTCTGATCTTCGATACCACCCTGAGGGATGGTGAGCAGTCTCCGGGAGCAAGTCTCAACCTCGAGGAGAAGCTGGCAATCGCCCAGCAGCTGGCCCGTCTGGGCGTGGATGTGATCGAGGCGGGATTTCCCTTCGCCAGTCCTGGAGACTTCGCTGCCGTTCAGCGGATCGCCCAGCAGGTCGGTGGCGAACATGGGCCGGTGATCTGCGGACTGTCAAGGGCTTCCAGAGGAGACATCAAGGCCTGTGCCGAAGCGGTGGCTCCTGCACCGCGAAAACGGATTCACACCTTCATCGCTACCAGCGACATCCATCTCGAACACAAGTTGCGCAAGAGCCGCAAGGAGGTGCTTGCCATCGTTCCCGACATGGTGGCGTACGCCCGATCTCTGGTCGATGACATTGAGTTTTCCTGCGAAGACGCAGGCAGAAGTGACCCTGAATTTCTGTATGAGGTGATCGAGGCGGCGATTTCGGCCGGTGCCACAACTATCAATATCCCCGACACGGTCGGTTACACCACACCGATTGAATTCGGTGAGCTGATCGCCGGCATTGATCGTCATGTCCCGAACATCGGCGATGCCGTGTTGTCCGTTCATGGGCACAACGATCTGGGCCTGGCCGTTGCCAACTTCCTGGAAGCTGTGAAGAACGGTGCCCGACAGCTCGAGTGCACGATCAACGGCATTGGTGAGCGTGCAGGAAACGCTGCTCTTGAGGAGCTGGTGATGGCGCTTCATGTGCGTCGCCGCTACTTCAATCCCTTCTTCGGTCGCGATGCGGATTCACCGACTCCTCTCACTGCGGTGCGCACTGAGGAGATCACCAAGACATCGCGACTCGTTTCCAATCTCACCGGGATGGTGGTCCAGCCCAACAAGGCCATTGTCGGCGCAAATGCTTTCGCCCATGAATCGGGGATCCATCAGGACGGTGTGCTCAAGAACCGGCTCACTTACGAAATTGTCGATGCCCGCACGGTTGGACTCAGCGACAACCGAATTTCCCTGGGCAAGCTCAGTGGACGCAGTGCGGTGCGCGCGCGGCTGGAAGAGCTTGGCTACGACCTCAGTCGTGAAGATCTTGATGATGCCTTCGCCCGTTTCAAGGATCTTGCCGATCGCAAGCGTGAAATCACCGATCGCGACCTGGAAGCGATTGTCAGCGAGCAGGTTCAGCAGCCGGAGGCCCGATATCAGCTCAAGCTGGTTCAGGTGAGTTGCGGCAGCAGTCTCAGTCCCACAGCGACGGTGACACTGGCCGATGAGGACGGCAGGGAGCAGACCACGGCCTCCATCGGGACAGGTCCTGTCGATGCTGTCTGTCAGGCGCTCAATGCGCTCGCCGGGGAACCCAACGAACTCGTCGAGTTCTCGGTCAAATCCGTGACCGAGGGGATTGATGCCATCGGGGAAGTGACCATCCGGCTGCGACGCGACGGTGAGCTGTATTCCGGTCACTCCGCCGATACGGACGTGGTGGTGGCTGCGGCGCAGGCATTCGTCAATGCCTTGAATCGTCTGGTGGCAGGTTCGTCACAGCCGGCTCTGCACCCTCAGAGAGATGCTGCCCTTCTGGAAGCCAGGCCTACGCTCTGAACTCATGCAGTCGTCTGCCAGTCGAGACCCGGAACTCAGGTCCGGGCTCCGTTTCGGGGCGTTTCTCCAGCTCGCAGTGTTGATCCTGCTGGCGCTTGCGGTTCTCGTTCCTCTTCTCTGGCTGGTGAGCACCTCCCTGAAGGGACCCGCAGAGGACATCTTCACCAGTCCGCCGGCGCTGCTGCCCTTGCAACCCAGCCTTGATGCCTATGGGCGTCTGTTCCAGGAGAACCCACTTGGTCGCTATCTGTTCAACAGCTCCTTGGTCAGTCTGTTGGCGGTGGCGGCCAATCTGCTCTTCTGCTCCCTGGCGGCCTACCCTCTGGCGCGAATGCGTTTCACCGGTCGCGGCCTGGTTCTGGGTCTGGTGGTGGCCACCATTTTGATTCCGTTTCAGGTGGTGATGATCCCTCTGTATCTGCTGATGGTGCAGCTGGGTCTGCGCAACACCCTGATGGCTCTTGTGATTCCTCAGGCAGCAACGGCCTTCGGGTTGTATCTCCTTCGTCAGAGCTTTCTTGGCGTTCCCGCCGAACTGGAAGAGGCCGCTCGTATGGATGGCTGCAGCAAGCTCGGTGAGTGGTGGAACGTGATGATTCCCGCTGCCCGGGCTGACCTGATCACTCTGGCCATGTTTGTGTTCATCGGCACCTGGAGCGATTTTCTCTGGCCCTTGGTGATCCTGGATGATCCGCAGCTATTCACGCTGCCTCTGGGGCTTCAGCAGCTGGCCAGCAGTTTTTCCCTCGATTGGAGGATCGTTGCGGCTGGATCCGTGGTTTCGATCCTTCCTGTGCTTCTCCTGTTCATTCTTCTGCAGCGTTTCATCCTCCCCAGTGCAAGCGGTGATGCCGTCAAGGGCTGAGCCCCCTTGCTGTGTTGATCAAGGCTCTGGAGATGACGGCAGTGATGGGGGTGCTGTGCGCTCAAGGTCGGGTTGTTGCTGGGGCTGGGGCCCCTGATCCGCTGGGAACTGTTTGTCAAATCGGTTCCAGAGGGCCCGCTCCCGCTCGCCTGAGGCGCGCTGCCAGTTCTCAAGATTGCTGATCTGTCTTTGAAGTGTCTTTTGGCGTGTCTGGAGGACTCCGAGTTGCTGTTTCATCAGCTCCTGGTTGTCATCCCTGTCACGCTGTTGAACAGCTTCGAGCCCATCGAGTCGCTTCAGAAGACTTTCAATCGTGCGCTTCTGAACTTGCAGAGACTGCCAGAGAACAATGAACAGCACCAAAAGCAATGGAACCCCCGCTGCCGGGATCACAATCCAGAGGCGCTCACGCATTGTTTTCCGTTATCCCGTCAGTTGCAGCCCTGAACGGAAATCCGGTAACTGAAGCCGGTTGCGTTGGGATCGCTGCCCGCACCGATCTTGAAGTTCACCTGGTTGACTTGTTTGCCCTGAGGAACGGTGAAAGGTCCGAACTGTTTGCCTGTGCCGAGAGGCGGTCTCATGGATTCCTTCACGACTCGAAGATTGCTGCCGTCGGTGAATTTGAGGTAAGCCTCCACGGGATAGGTTCCGCTGGCGGTCGAGTCTGCTGTGAAGAACAGTTTGTAGCTGGTGTAGGGCCCGTTCGCAGCAAAGTCTGTGTTCCAGTTGGTGCGACCGATCAGCTTCTCTCTGCTGACCCGTTTTTTGACAATGTTGCTGCTGCCGTCTCCGCCAATCGGTGGCAGAAAACTGCAGCCAGCCCGAGCTGCGGACAGACCGGCCTCAAGACTGATCAGGCCTGCGCTGAGGCCGAGCAGAGCAATGGTGAAACGAGGGGTCCCCATGATCATTCAGACATCTTTCGCGATGTCTAGCAATGGTCTGATGGAATGGACTCAGTGCATGC
Source organism: Synechococcus sp. MIT S9503 (assembly GCF_047304175.1). GTDB lineage: Bacteria > Cyanobacteriota > Cyanobacteriia > PCC-6307 > Cyanobiaceae > Synechococcus_C. The sequence goes on from NZ_CP138955.1 coordinate 355,487, forward strand.
CCGCCGCCGCTCATGTCTCTTCAGGATCTCGATACCCTGCTTCAGCGGCGACGAGAAGAGCAGGAGCTGGCAAAGTGCCTTTCCGAGCCTGTGTCTGTTGAAACCCTGATCGAGCTCGGTCGTCAGCGCGGTCTTTCGATCACCGAAGCGGATGTGATCAGCGCTCAGTTGAGGGAGGATTCGGATGCTCCGTCCGCAGAATTGCAAAGGCGTATGGCTGATGAGTCAAGACGACTGAGGCACTTCATTCAGGGGTGATTGAAGATTCGAGCTCCTGTTCACAATTTTTCTCACTACGTGCTCAATACATATAGAAAATTTAGTTTGTTAAACCAGGTCAAAGTTGAACCTGACCTGGAAAATCAAAAAATATAAAAAATATAATTTTCTGTTTAATGTCCCCAGCTTCAAATCATCTTCACCACATCCGGGGTCTGACCAAACACTTCTCCGATCCAGAGAGCATGAGTCACCGCTCCTTCATGAGTGTGGAATTCCCATGCTGATTCAGGGCTTGAGCTGCGTTCGATTTCCTGACTTTCGTCGTTGACCCGCAAATAATGTCCGGTGCTTGCGTAACGCAGAACATATCGCTCAAGGAGTGACGATCTCATCATGAATCTCTGCGAGTCTTGAACTCTGCCTAGCCAGCTTTCCGCCGCTGGTGATGGTGACTTCAGCTTTTCGTGGGTTTTCCTTTGCCGGTCTGATTATCTGTCTCCTGATAACGGCTGCTTCGGATCCAGATCAGCGGTTCCTGCAGGGTGATCCGCAGTTGAAATCCGCCGTTGCGGAACCAGCTCTCGTTTGATGATGAGATCAGTGAGGGCCTGAGCTGCCAGCTCTGCTGCAGGTAGGTCTCGACCAGTGGCTCTGCAGGCGGATCATCCTGCTGCCAATGCACAAGTGCCAGTTCCAGCGTGCTGGATTGAAGTGTTGCGAGTCTGCCGAGGGGGCCTGCATCAGGATCAGGTTCGACTCTTTCGTCGAGTCTCTCCTGCACCACGAACAGCCGCAGCTGGCTTTCGGTGTTACGCCCGTCCAGACAGTATTTGTTGAGATAGAGCTGCCTGGCACGTTTGAACAGAGGTGCGGGGGCACGGCTCAGAAGAGTTCCGTAGGCATCGGTGAGTGCTTGACTTGGCATCGCGCAGGGATGGGTGAACTCAGCATCCGGGATGGCGCGTCGCTCCGTGTCGTGGAACACTGTAGACAGATGCTGAAGTGGTCCAATGCCTGAGCCCGGCTGCCCCCTTTACAGGCTTGTTGCATTGGATGGGCAGCCTCATCCGGTTCTGGACGCTCCCTACGAGTCGATCGCTGCTGCAGAGGCGGCGGCCAGTCGCTGGTGTGCCGGCCAGGGGCGCTCGATGTCGGTTGTGCAGCGTGGAATTGCTCTTGAAGTGCAGACGCGCTGCGGCGAATGGCGCACCCTCGGTTACCCCAGCGCCTGTCTCCTGGAGTCGGGGGGTGAGTTGGGAGCCCTCTGAGGGGCTCCGTCTCGCCCGGGTTCTCGCCGGTCATGCCGCCCGTGCGTTACTAACTTCGCTGATCATCGCCGCTTGCATCCTTCCGGGATGCCGTTCAAACATGACTGAAGGTGACTGGAGCGGCTTGTGCGGGTAGGTGTCGATCTGTGCCTGGTGCCATTGGGGGTGGGTGTGTCGCTGGGGCCTTCGATCGCTCTGTGTCAGGAAGTGATCAAAGCTTCAGGTCTCGACCACCAGCTCGGTCCGGACGGTACCGCCATAGAAGGGGAGTGGGATGCGGTCTTCGCCTGCGTGAAGGCCTGCCATGAGCGGCTGCATGCGGAGGGAGTCCAAAGGATTCACGCCACGATTCGCGTCAATACCCGCATCGATCGCATCCAGTCGTTCCGAGACAAAGTTGACAGCGTGCTCCGCCTGATTTCCTGAATCCCGACCGCAGAGCTGCCAATTCCGTCCCGCGTGTCTTGAATGAGACCAGGTACGGGAGAAGTTGATTTGCTGCGTCTGGCTCCGTTGGTTCGAGCGCGCATTGTCGCTGCGCTCTCGCTGGCCTTGGTCGCTCCTCTCGTCCCCGGCTTGGTAAGAGCCGAGACATGGGACCGTGTCGGAAGCTATGCCGCCCTGATTCGCCGGGCCGGAACCCACACTCTTGTGGCGAAGGACTGTCCTTCAGCCCTTCTTGGTGCCTTTCATGCTCCGCGCAATGCTCTGCTGATCTGTGCCAACAACATTGAGGATGATCCGAGGCAGGTCTGGGTTGTTCTTGCCCATGAATCAGCCCACGTCATGCAGCATTGTCATGGCGGGCCGTTGATCCCGGATCATCAGGTCGGCAATGCTCTCGCCCGCATCGAAGCCCAGTCGAGAACAACCTTTCAGGAATTGCGTCTCTATCACCAGTCACAGCGTCGTGATGAGATCGAGGCGCGGCTGGTTCAGGGGATGCCTCCCGACGAAGTGGAAGCCCTGTTTCGCAGCTTCTGTGCAGAACGACTGAGCGACCGCAACCTCGGTCATCCCGGCGATTCCAGCGTGTCGCCGCCCTGAGAAGCCCCATGGAGGAGAAACCCGTTACAGCGATCACAGGGCCGATCCTCTTGCCATCGCTGGATTGCTCTCCTGCCGGCCAGCCTGGAAACGGTTCTGGATGAGGATGCCGGACCAGGTGGAGATGCTGCAGTTGCGTAGTGCTCGGACCTTACGGTGTGCAGATGTGTGGCATCTCTCCATGGGTCCGCGGCTGAACGGCTACTGGTTGATGACCTGGCTCGGTCTGGTGGCCAATCTCATCGCCTTGCCATTGATCGGTCTGCTCGCATTCCGTGAAGAGGGGTCCTCCGGAATCGCAGTCACCAACATTTCCCTTGCCTTTTCACTGGCCTGGCCCGCCGCGATCGTCGGCATCGTGGCTTCGGCAGGTCTGCTGGCGCAGCGACGCTGGGGTGTGGTCCTTGCCATTGTGGCCCTGTCGATGAGCCTTGCGGGAACACTCCCTTACGGCATCACCCGCCTGGCACTCGGTCTTGAGCCCCAGACCATGGGGTTGTGGCCTGTTCTGCTCGGAGTGATCAACGTTCTGGCGCTGATCTACTGGTGCCGGCCAGCACACCGGCGTGGTGTCAGGCTTTGAGTCCCTGGCTGAGGAGCTGTATCAGCGTGCTGGCTGTTCGCTTGTGCTGCAGCGTCCGCAGTATCTGGTGGTCGATAAACCCTCAGGGCTGCTGAGCCAGCCGGGTCTTGGTGACCATCAACGCGATTCCCTGATCAGCCGACTTCAGGCCTGCTGCCCCGAGCTGCGATTGGTCCATCGTCTGGATCGGGATACCTCGGGACTCATTCTTGTCGCGACAAGCCCTGAAAATCTTCAATCTCTCAGTGCCCTGTTCGCCGCTCGCAGGGTGCAGAAGCTGTATGTCGCTGATGTTTTAAGGCCTTTACCGGGCAGGCGCGGAAGCCTTCGCTATCCACTGGCACGACTGCAGCGCCAGCCACCGATGTATGGCCCGCACCCCCGCGGCAAGCCCTGTTGCACGCTCTGGCGCAGCTGGACGTCGTCACCGGATTGCAGGCGGCTGTGGTTAAGGCCTCTGACCGGCCGTTCTCATCAGTTGCGAGCGCATCTTGCCGCCGCTGGAGCTCCGATCTGCGCAGATCCGATCTATGCCCCCTCAGCCTGCGAGGGCCCCATGCATCTGCAAGCTCATGCTCTGAGTTTCCAGGACCCGTTCGATCAGCAGCGCGTGCGCGTTCGTGCCGAGCTTCCCGGCTGGGCTCAGGCGGAGAAACTGCGCTTGGCGGGTATGGGATAAGGAATGCGGCGATGACGCATCCGTCTCCAGACACGCACGAACGACTGCATCACCAGTTCAAGTTCAGCCCGACTGAGGCTGCTCTGTCTGAGTTGGCCGTCGCTGATTCGCGCCTCGACAATTCGTTTCACCGTGTCTCGGGCTTCCTGATCACTCGTGTCCGGTGGCAGTGACCGCAGGGCGGCCTCGCAGCCATCCGCCAGCATCATGATTCCTGTCTCTTTGGATCGAGGCGTCGGACCGTGATAGCGGAATCGCTTCTCGGAGATTTGAGGATTCTGTTGACGCGCCTGATGGAGGAAATACCCCATGCGCAATGTGCCCTGATGTTCAGGGATGAAGTCGGCGATCGGACGCGGCAGCCGATGGCGTCTGGCCAGTTTCAGACCTTCATCAACATGGGCCTGCAGAACTCCCGCACTGGCCAGAGGGTCGTTCAGCCTGGTGTGGGGGTTCTCGTCGCTGGTCTGGTTTTCGATGAACCAGTCGGGTGCATGAAGCTTGCCCACATCGTGATAAAGGGCCCCTGTTCTGATCAGGTCCACATCGGCGCCGATCGAGCGTGCGCCCTCCTCGGCCAGTCCGCAGATCATCAGTGTGTGTTCGAAGGTGCCTGGGGCTTCGGAAGAGAGTCGTCGCAGCAAAGGACGCTCCTGATCGGCAAGTTCCATCAGGCGAGCTCTAGTCAGCAACCCGAAGGAGCTCTCCAGCAGTGGAATCACCAGGATTGCCAGCATCATCAACAACCCGAGCAGCAGGGCCTCTGAGGCGAGTTCGCCTGAATCGGCAGGCAGGCGAATCCATGAACCTGCGAGTGATTGCCCCTCCCCACTGGTCAGAGCCAGCTCGGCCAGCCAGGCACCCACAGGCAGCAGGACGGCGAGTTGCAGCAGCTGGGCTCTGCTGCGTAATCGACCTGCTTGCAGTGCCGCAACAGTCCCGGTGGCGGCGGCAATCAGCAGGCGTCCCTCGCCTAGGCCCGTGACCGGGGTGGGCCAGAGCAGACTGGCAACGGCCATCCAGGCCAATGCACTGGTTGTTCCCAGACCCTGGGCAAGAAGCAGCGTGGGTGGCACGAGCACCGCCAGAGGGCTCACGGCGGCTCCGAACCAGAGCTTGCTGGACTGGCTCAGCAGCAGCAGCCCCAGAGCCAGAAGGCCATGAGGGGCCTCAAGGCAGGGGCGTTCCCGGCGCATGACCAATAGCAGCACTCCGCAACTGGCCAGCGACTCGGTGAAACGGACGATCCAGATGCCCAGCTTCGGACGGCGATTCACCATTCCGAAGAAATCGAGCACGTCGTAGGCCTGAGAGCTGATCGACTCCCCTTTGCGCGTGATCAGGTCTCCCTTGCTCACCTCGATGGTGGGGATCCCCTGTTGGGTGATCAGCTCCTCGATCAGACGCTGGCTGCGCAGTGGATCGGTCTGAAGGTTGCTGGCTCCCTGAAGCGTCGTGGTCAGCACTTTGCTGCCCAGGCTGCGGCCAGGCTCCTCACCGGTGCTCAGGTCCTGGAGCTGCAGTTCGCTTGCCCGTTGAAGCTGCTCCAGTGCAAGGGTGTTGACAAGGCCCTGACTGAGCATTCGCTCGAGCGCCCTGCGTACGGCCATGTCCCAGTCACGACGCTCATCCTGAGTGCGTTTCTCCAGCCATAGCTGCTCCTGCCCGGACAGATTCACCGGACCGATCCGCTCGGCGGCGTCGCTGTTGGCGACCCGCTCCAGTTCGCTCAGATGGCGCTCCAGCCGCATGCGGATTTGCTCGGTCTCCTGCGGATCGAGAACCTGCACGAACGTGCTGGATCCCAGGCTTGAACGCCTCTGTTCCAGGGCTTCGCTGTCGACAACCCGTGCATCCTTCGGTGCCTTCGCGTCGAAGGGAGCCGCCAGACCTGGTCGCAGGTCAGGCTCAACCAGCCAGGGCCAGCTCGAAACCAGCGCCACGAGAACACAGAGAATCAGCAGGAAACCTTTCTGCAGCCGGTTCCAGCGCAGCACCGGCCGGCGTGGTGATTCGCTCCTCAGCCAGGACCTCCAGAGACGTGCAAGGCGATGCGAACGCAAGTCAGCCGACGGCATCCTGCACAAACGCTAGCTCTGCTGGAGCGGCATGCTGGATTCACATGCATCGGATGGCAATGGCCCTCAGATTGGATGGCAAGGCTCTGGCCAGAACGCTTGAGCTCAGGCTGCAGTCACAGGTCCAGTCGGCGGTTCAGTCTGCCGGTCGCCCGCCGGGACTGGCTGTGCTGCGCGTCGGTGATGATCCGGCCAGCGCTGTCTATGTCGCCAACAAGGAAAAAGCCTGTGCGCGGATTGGTGTTGAGAGCTATGGATCTCATCTGCCGGCTGATGCCACATCCGACCATGTGTTGGCGGCGATCCAGGCGTTGAATAACGATGCCAGGGTTGATGGGATCCTGCTGCAGCTGCCTCTTCCGGGCGGACTCGATGAAACGCCCTTGCTGGCTGCAATTGACCCTGAAAAGGATGCTGACGGTCTGCACACCCTGAATCTGGGCCGGTTGCTGAAGGGAGAGCCTGGTCCCCGCAGCTGCACACCGGCTGGCGTCATGGCGATGCTGCGCAGTGCTGACATCGATCCCGCAGGCCAGCGTGCCGTGGTGATAGGACGCAGCATCCTGGTGGGTCAGCCGATGGCCCTGATGCTGCAGGCCGCGAATGCAACGGTCACGGTTGCTCATTCACGCACCAGGGATCTCGCAGCTCTGACGCGTCAGGCTGAGATTCTCGTTGTGGCGGCCGGTCGTCCGGAAATGCTGGGTGCTGAGCATGTCAGCCCAGGCACGGTTGTGGTGGATGTCGGGATACACCGGCGACCTGAAGGTGGGCTCTGCGGGGATGTGAGGGCAGCGGAGCTGGAGCCCATCGCCGCTGCGCTTTCACCTGTGCCGGGGGGTGTAGGCCCGATGACCGTCACCATGCTGCTTGTGAACACAGTTGTGGCCTGGTGCCGCCGTCATGGAGTTGATCACGATCTGGCCGACCTGATCATCTGATGGTGTCTGCGGGGCCGCCGGCCTGACAGAATTTGGCCAGCTTTGCGCTCCCCATGACCGCCACGGCGACCAGCCCTGAAGGCGTTCCTTCACCGGGTGAGCCTCATCAGAATTTTGATTTCAAGGCCTACCTGAATCAGGCCAGGGAACGGGTTGAAACGGCTCTGGATGAGTCGATGGGTCCGGAACGGCCGGAATCTCTCAGAGATGCGATGCGTTACTCCCTGCTGGCGGGTGGAAAGCGGCTGCGCCCGATTCTCTGTCTTGCCGCCTGTGAGCTGGTGGGTGGCGATGCCTCAAAGGCCATGCCGACGGCGGTTGCGCTGGAAATGATTCACACCATGTCGCTGATCCATGACGATCTGCCGGCGATGGATAACGACGATCTGAGGCGGGGTCGGCCGACCAATCACAAGGTGTATGGCGATGCCATGGCGATCCTCGCCGGTGACGCCCTGCTCAGTCGAGCCTTCGAGATGGTGGCTGTGCGCAGTGCTGATGTGGCTGCCGAGCGACTGGTGAAGGTGGTGGGAGAGCTGGCCCTGGTTTCAGGTGCTCCTGGACTGGTGGGCGGTCAGGTGGTTGATCTGGAATGCGAGGGAAAGCAGGTCGACCTAGAGACGCTGGAGTACATCCATCTGCACAAAACCGCCGCGTTGCTCAGAGCCTGTGTGGTCACTGGCGCGCTGATCGGTGGTGCCAGTGATGCCCAGGTTCAGGCGATGCGCACCTACGCCAACGGCATCGGGCTTGCCTTCCAGATCGTGGATGACATTCTCGATGTCACTGCCAGCAGTGAGGTGCTGGGCAAGACGGCTGGTAAGGATCTTCTCGCTGACAAGACCACCTACCCGAAACTGCTGGGTCTTGAGTCCTCAAGAACCCGCGCACTCGAGTTAGTTGGCGAGGCCAAAGCCGCGCTGCAGCCCTGGAAAAACAGGGCTCAACCTCTGCTGGCTCTGGCGGATTACGTCGCCAGCAGGGATCGTTGAACATGGATGACGTCTCGCTGAGCAACCCTCTGCAGATCCTTGATAACGCTGTGCTGGCCTGGGGGCTTGCGGCGTGTGGTCTTGCCCAGCTGTCCAAGCTGCTGATTGAACTTGTGGTCCATCGCCGCTGGAGACCAGCGGTGCTGATCGAAACTGGAGGGATGCCATCTAGCCATTCGGCGCTGGTAACCGGAACGGCTGCGGCTGCGGGATGGCAGGAGGGTTTCGCGTCACCCGTGTTCGCTCTCGCCGCCACGGTCGCTTTTGTGGTGATGTACGACGCCAGTGGAGTGCGCAGAGCCGCCGGCTTCACCGCTGAACGGGTCAATGCTCTGCCTGAAACGCTCTGGGAGACAGTTGTCGAGAAACCACTCAAGGAACGTCTGGGCCATTCCCGTTTGGAGGTGCTGGTGGGAAGCCTTATCGGTCCTGCGATCGCATTGCTCGGTCTCAACTATCTGGGATCCCCATTGCAGTTGGCCCAACTGGTCGGCGAAGTGCTGGGGTGACATCCTTTCCTCATGCGGACCTGAGCCTCACCGAGGATCAGCAAAAAGCCTCAGATGCCTTCTCCGACTGGCTGCAGCAGAAGGATGCCGGTCTTCCCTTCGTGCTCAGTGGCTATGCCGGCAGTGGCAAGACATTCCTGTCGATGCGCCTGCTGAGGCAGGTCGAAAGCAGTGGTCTCTGCTGGACCGTTGTGGCTCCCACCCACAAAGCTGTCGGTGTGTTGAGGCAGGCACTCAATTTCGAAGGCCTCCAGCCCACCTGGTATCCCTCCACAATTCACCGACTGCTGCGACTGAAGCTCAAGCGTCAGGGTGATCGGGAGCTCTGCGAATCCACCGAGCAAACGGCCGCAGCGCTGGAGCATCTCGGTCTGGTGCTGATCGATGAGGCTTCGATGGTCGACAGCTCGCTGCTGTCGATTGCGTTGCAGTGTGCTCACCCGTTCAAAACGCGACTGGTGTTCGTGGGTGATCCGGCCCAGTTGCCACCGGTGGGTGAAAGCGAAAGCCCCGTGTTTGGGATGAATCGTGCTGTTTCCGCTTGCCTGCGTGAGGTTGTTCGTCACCAGGGACCTGTGCTGCAGCTCGCCAGTTGTCTGCGCGACGGCCGCCTGGCCTGCGAAGTGCCGCCGCTGCTGCCGCCTATGCGTTCGGATCTCGGCCAGGTGGGCGTGCTAAGTCGCGGCGACTGGTTATCGCGCGCCCAGGAGGGCCTGCGCCAGGCTGCAGCCTGTGACAACCCCGATTCAGCAAGGATTCTCTGTTACACCAATCGCAGGCTGGAGGCCCTGGTGCCCCATGCCCGCAGGGCCATTCACGGAGAAATGGCGGATCAGATGGCGGTGCTGCCTGGTGAGGTGTTGATCACACGCACAGCGGTGATGGCGCCTGCCTCCAGTGATGGGGGCGAAACCGGTGAGGAGCCGGATCTGGTGCTTGGCTCTAACCGAGAACTTGTGGTGGAAGACGTGACACCCGAACGCTGTGACCTGGCGGAGTTTGGGGTTGCCGGTGAAGCCCAGCTTTCACTGGCTGGTCTGGGTGTGCCGGTGATCGAGACCCTCAATGCGAAGGTTCGCAGTGGTGATCTCGAGCTCAACCTGCGACTCCAGCCTCCTCCCGGCAGCCTGGCCAGGGAGCAGCTGGATGCTCTGCTCAAGCGTCTTGCTCAGGAGGCGAGGACCGCCGGCAAACGCGGCGGACGGCCTCTCTGGCGCCGTTATTTCCTGGTGAGAGACGCTTTCGCGTCACTGGGACCTGCGGCTGTTCTCACTGTGCATCGCAGTCAGGGCAGCAGCTTTGGCGAGGTTTTCGTCGCTGATGATGTGTTTCCACGCATGCTTGAACGCCTGGCCCCCGAGAGGCAGGTGTTTCATCAACAGCTGGCGTACGTCGCTGTCAGTCGTGCCAGGCATGGGGTTTATCTGGTCGGTGACGGTCAGCGCAACGCTTCCTCATGGAGCGATGCTTTACGCGGCCTGAATTAGGAGCGACTGACTTCCCATTGCCTGACTTCACTCACTCGGGAGATCAGACCACAGTCAGGCCGCTGACGCCCTGCCAACCCAGGTAGATCCCCAGTCCGAGACTCACTCCTCCAACCAGAAGGCTGCCTCGGGCAAACAGGATCTCTTTTCCCTTCTCGAGAAGGGGAATCACCTTGTCACGTCCAATGACCACGGCCACAAACGGGGCGAGCAGAAACAGACTGGCTCCGAGAGTGAAGGCGATCAGTCCCACGGCCTCCTGCCAGGTGGGTAACTGTGCAGAGAGCACAACACCTGCTGATTTGGCAAACAGCACGATGTCGTCAGGGCTGATGACTTCGCCGATTGATCCCAGCAACAACAGCAGCGGCAGAGGCATGGCCATGAAACGGTCGATGCCCTTGGTCCAGGCCGGAGGTTCTGATCCTTCAGTGAATGATTTGATCAGCTCCCGTCCACCGATGGCGACCAGTGCTCCGCCGGCCAGCAGATCCAGACCGGTGCGGTGCTGGGAGCCATGGCTCATGTCCAGGACGAGCGAATGCCCAACCGTCACCAGCAGCGTGGCTGCGAGAAGTGTTGTGATCACCCAGCTTGCGAGAAACCATCCGCCTCGTTTGATGGGATCCGGTCCCAGGAGCAGCAGCAGGAGAACGGCGATATGAATCGGCGAGAGGCCGATGCCGGTTCCATACGCCAGAAGCTCAGCCCAGAGGGTTGTGTCACTCATCAGAAACGGCCGTTGGCAGGCGCATTCCAGCGCACGATGGCATGGTTTCCATGCTCGAAACCGAGCATGCAGACACTGCCGGTGCTCAACATCAGCAGCCGCCCGCCGATGGCCCCCAGTCCAAGCCAGGTGCCAGCCAAGGCCCGCAGAAGATGGCCGTGTGCAAACAGGGCCACATCTCCATCTCCCGGTGTTTTCAGAGCAATCCGAATAACGGTTTCACAACGTTTCTGCACGGCCGCGGCGTCTTCACCATTTGGGCAGCCATGGGTGAAGACATTCCAGTCAGGCACCGTGCGGCGGATTTCCGGAGTGGTGATCCCCTCGTAGTCGCCGTAATCCCACTCCTGCAGATCCTTCATCACAGTCATGGTCCCGCCAAGACCTCCCAGTTCACAGGTTCGACGCGCGCGTTGCAGAGGTGAGCTGAAGACAGCTGAGAAATGCTCTTGGGTCAGAACAGGAGCCAGCTGGCGTGCCTCGGTCTCTCCCTCGGGAAGCAAAGGGATGTCAGTCCTGCCTGTATGGCGTCCAATGCGGGCCCACTCCGTGGCTCCATGACGAAGGAGCCAGAGTCGGCGGTCATCGGCCATGGCCAGTAGAGGCTGTCTCTGATCAGATTGTGGCCACTCAGTTTTGATTTGGCTGCTCGCCCCAGCGCCCGATCCGTGGATCCTTGTCAGTGACGGATCTCAAACCAGTCGGCACCGGTAATGGGGATCTGGCAAGGTCTAACGAGACGAACCCTCGCTTCGCTGGGACCCTGCTCACACCAGAGCCTCAGCTCATTGAGAGGGAGTTGATCCCCTTCCGCCTGCACTTCCACCCGTCCGTCATCAAGGTTGCGCACCCAGCCGCTGAGCCCGAGTTCCATCGCCCTTCGTCGACAGGCCTGACGGAAGCCCACTCCCTGAACGGTGCCCTCCACGAGAAAACGCCAGCGTTCCTGAAGCGTGGCGGAACGCTGGCGCGTGCTGCGTGTCACGAAACGACGACGTTCCGCCTCGCTGCGGAGCCGAGCGCGGTGCGCCATCGGCAGGGGATCATCGAGGATCCTGCCCAGTGGAGGTGGACCCAGCTTGCGTGGAGATTGGGCAGGTTCCATCCCTCGGCTCTCCTCTCAACTTTCCAACCTTCAACCTGCCACAGCGGACCACGGCTGCCAACGCTTTCATCGGATTCGCCGCTCAACTGCCAGCGGTGGAATTCATGGCCCCTGAGTGTGTCCCCCTGACGTAACAGCAGACTGTCGCTGCAAGCCTCAAGTGTTCTGTAGCCCACCTGCAGTCGTCCTCGTCTGGCCTCAAATGGCAGAACACCAGCCATGGCATGCAGTTCTCCGACCGGGTCGGCCAGTTTTCGGCCCAGCAACAGCATCCCTCCGCATTCGGCGTAGACGGGCTTGTGGCGAATCCATTCACGCAGCGCTGAGAGGGTTGTCTTGCACTGACTCAGTCTCTCTGCATGCAGTTCTGGGAATCCACCGGGCAGGATTAGGCCGCACGCCTCAGCTGGTGGAGAGGCATCGCTCAAGGGACTCCATGGCAGAACAGGCATCCCCAGCACCTCCAGACACTCCTGCATCTCCGGGTAGCGGAAGTGAAAGGCCTCGTCCTGAGCGACGGCCACTGGCAGAGAGCAGTCCTGCCCGGGGGTGTTCAGTGCCGGTGAGAAAACGGTTCGGATCGGATCCGAGCCTGGCTTCGGTGCCTGGAGCAGCCTGCTGAACTCCTTTATTTCCAGGTGTCGTTCCGCCAGGGAGGCCCATTTCCCCACTCGTTTCCCCAGGGCGTTCAGTTCATGGGCTGGAGCGAGACCCAGATGCCGGTTTGGCAGCTCCAGGCTGGGATCCGCCGGCAGGCAGCCGAGGCAACGCACATCGATGTCCATGAGCACGTCTTCGAGCAGTTCCCGATGCCTGGCGCTGCTGACGCGATTGAGAACCACTCCCGCAAGGTTGATGCGTGGATCCTGATCCCGGAATCCCCGCACCAGAGCTCCGAGAGAGCGTGCCTGACCGCCGGCATCCACCATCAGCACAACAGGAAGTCCGAGCTGCAAGGCCACGTCGGCCGTACTGCCCTCAGAGCTCGCTCCAATGCCGTCGAACAGCCCCATCACGCCCTCCACGAGGGCCATGTCACAACGACCGCCGTAGCCATTGAAGCTGAGTTGAACCCAGTCTTCGCCACAAAGTGGCAGGTCAAGATTTCTGCAGGGCCTTCTCGCAGCAAGTGAAAGCAGCTGCGGGTCGAGGTAATCGGGACCGACCTTGAAAGGCTGAATGGTCTGTCCGTCCTGGCGGGCCCAGGCAATCAGGCAGAGGCTGAGCAGGGTTTTTCCGCTGCCGCTGGCCGGAGCAGCGATCATGCAGGCCATGGAATGGGCGGAGCGACTGGAAAGGCCCCGCTCAGCGGGGGTTCAGCTGATCAGCTTGGCAGCAAGCGGTGCAGCAGCGGCCAGAAGAGGATTGGTGGAGTCATGGCCGCCTTCCAGCTGGCGAGAAACGTCCGCCTCCACAGGAGAATGCTGCACGGGCACGACCTCTTCAATGAGCTCCATGCTGGCCATGCCACCGGCTTCCAGCCGCATGCAGCCGCCTGACTCGGCGCAGAGAATCACGCAGATCGCTGGCTGATGCTCAGGCTTGCAGATCAGGCGCAGCCCCACGATCTGCCCTGGATGGATGCTTGGTTGTCCCATCGGCACCGGTGACACACGCATCTGAACCTCGGTTCCGTCAGTGCGCTGGAAGCTGGTGCTGATGCTCTTGTCGGAATTGTGTTGTGTGTGCTTCAGCTTCCAGCCCAGACGATCAGCAATCCAGGATCCAAGCAGCAGTCCCTGCACAGGATGATCCCCTTCGACATCGATATCGAGCTGGATGACGTGACCCAGGGCATCGCGGCGATGGGGTGGGTCAAACACCATGGCCAGGGTCTGATGCCAGCTGCCGAGCCTGAGCCAGTTGAGATCATTGACCGCTTGCCCTGCTTCGATCCTGGAGGCCAGCAGATTGAGACAGAAACGTGGATCGCCCAGCGCGGAATCGAGAATCAATCGCCGGGGTGAACTGGCCAGTTGTTGAAGGAGCTCTGGGGCTTCATCCAGTGCTCCGTTCCACCACACCCAGGAGGGGAGCTCCTCCGGCAACAGCGGGTCAAGGATCGCCAGTCCCTGCTGCAGCGCCGGTTTCCCTCCGCGCAACACGACCACATCTCCACACGCGACTGTCCCACCCCCTTCCTCCGGCAGCGGGCAATAGGCAGCCACAAGAGTTTCCAGCGGCTGTTGCTCGTCGAGGCTCGGTGCCATGGTGATCAGGCGGCGAGGACGCAGGTTGCTGAGAGCTGCATCGACATGTTGTCCCCGCAGATCCTCACTGGTATGGCTGCCCTCCATCTGGTTGAGGCAACTGGCCACGGCCCCTGCTAGGGGAGGCGTGCTGATCGGCAGATCGCCGTCCACCACAGCCTGACGTCCTGAGGCGATCAGCTGTGCTCTCTGCACGCCGGTGATCGGTCCATCCAGGCGACCTGTGCGCACAAGCTGCTGTTCAACCCATGCCGGTTGCCAGACCAGCAGACAAAACGTGTGAGCACCGACATTGTTGGGTTGATCGCGCGACCAAAGCTGTTCCAGGTAGCCGGGCACCTCGGAGGGCGGCAGTTCGAGGGGAGTTTGAAGCGTGAGCTGGGGGGACATGGTGCAGCCTTTGGATTGGGACGGAACGTGGACAGTCGGGTCTGGTCAGGGACGTCGCCAGAGCAGGCCATCACGGGCGAGAAGTGCATCGGAAGCCGCTGGCCCCCAGGTTCTTGACTCATAGGGGTGGATAGGCAGCTGCCAGGGGCTGTCTTCGATCAGCTCAAGAAGCGGTGTGTAGAGACGCCAGGCGGCCTCCACCTCATCACTGCGTGTGAACAGCGTGGGGTCGCCGAGCATGGCATCAGCCAGCAGGCGCACATAGCCCTCATCGGAGGGCTCGCCGAACGATTCGTCGTAGGAGAACTCCATCTCCACAGGCCGGCTGCGCATGCCCGACCCAGGCGACTTCACCTCAAAACGGAATTCAGCACCTTCATCGGGTTGAATTCTCAGCACCAGCTGATTAGCGGTTGGACCGCCTCCGGCGGCATCAAACAGATGCACCGGCGCTTCCCGGAAGGTGAGCACCACTTCACTGAGTCGTTTCGGCAACCGCTTGCCGGTGCGTACGTAGAAGGGCACGCCCTGCCATCGCCAGTTGTCGATGAACAGCTTCATTGCCACATAGGTTTCCGTGGTGCTGTTTGGATCCACTCCGTGTTCCTGGCGATAGCCAGGCAATGGAGAGTCCTGGGTTCCTCCAGGTCCGTACTGACCTCGGATGCAGCAGTTCCATGGTTCATTTTCATCCGCCAGCCGAGCCGCCTGAAGAACCTTCGCCTTCTCGCTGCGGATCGCCTCAGGATCGAAGCGTCCTGGCGTTTCCATGGCCGTGATCGCCAGCATCTGGGTCAGGTGGTTCTGCACCATGTCCCTGAGGGCACCTGATGTTTCGTAGTAGCCGGCCCTTTCCTCCACACCGACGGTTTCTGCTGCCGTGATCTGAACGCTCGAGATGTAGTTCCGGTTCCAGATCGGTTCGAAAATGGTGTTGGCAAACCTCAGAACCATGATGTTCTGAACGGTTTCCTTGCCCAGGTAGTGGTCAATCCGGAAAATCTGATTTTCCTGTCCGCAGCTCTGCACCACACGATTGAGCGTCTGGGCACTGCCGTAATCCCTGCCGAAGGGCTTTTCGATCACCACTCGACTGCGTTGCGGATCCTTCAGCAGCCCCGCGTCAGCAAGAGCACGGCATCCGCTGCCGTAGAACTTCGGTGAGACCGAAAGATAGAAGGTGCGATTGCTGCGGGTCGCTCGCATCCGGTCGATCTCGTCGAGCCGATGCCCCAGCTTCACGAGATCCTCAGGGACCTGAAGATCAACCGGTTCGTAGAACATGCCGGCCGAGAACTGCTCCCAGGCCGCACGGTTCTCGTTCACTGTTGTGGGCATGGCATCCGCCATCTTCTGGCGGAATTCCTCATCACTCCAGGGCCGTCGAGCGCACCCCAGCAATGCGAATTCACTCGGCAGCCGCCGCTGTCTGTACAGCTCGAACAGAGCAGGCACCAGCTTGCGATGCGTGAGGTCACCGCTGGCCCCGAAGATCACCAGGCACTGAGGTGCGATTACTCGCTCCTGACGCAGGCCGACCCTCAGAGGGTTCGTGATCGTTGCGCTCATGACATCAGAAGCTCTGACGAAGGTTTAACCAGGAATCCCCGCGCTGACAGTGCCACAGAACATCCCGCCATGTTTTGTGGTCGTCTCGGGACAACTGATGCCCATCAAAAAACCCGCCTTTCGGCGGGCATGAGAGTGAAACAAGCGCTCGCCTGAAGTCAGTAGGTTTCGACGTGCCAGCGGTCGGCTTTCTTCAGCTGGGGACGCAGCTCGGCCCAGTCGAGACCTTTGGCAGCAGCAGCAGCGGTCATGGCCTCGTCGATACCAGGTTCCATCCCCTTAAGACCACAGATGTAGACGTGCGTCTTGGAATCTTCGATCAGGGCGAAGATTTCGTCAGCATGTTCCAGAACACGATCCTGGATGTACATCCGACCACCTTTGGTGTTCTTCTGCTCGCGGCTGATTGCCTTGGTGTAGCGGAAGTTGTCTGGGAATTCGGACTGATACTGCTCGAAGTCATCGTCATAAAGAAGGTTGGGAGTCTTGGGTGCTCCCATGAACAGCCAGGCTTTCCCTTTATATTTCCAGCCGTTCTTCTTGCGTTCAGAGGATTCGAACATCCGTCGCAGATAAGTGCGCATCGGTGCAATGCCTGTACCGGTGGCCAGCATGATCACGTTGCAATCCTCTTCCTCAGGAAGAAGCATCTCTTTGCCGACAGGTCCGGTGATTTTCACTTTGTCGCCGGGCTTGATATCACAGAGAAAGGTGGAGCAGACCCCCTTGATCTCTTCACCTGCCTCGTTTTGGTACTCGAGCTGACGCACACAGAGCGATACTGTTTTACCAGCCATATCGTCGCCGTGACGCGTGCTGGCGATTGAATAGAGACGAATTTTGTGTGGCTTTCCTTTCGCATCGGTTCCTTCGGGAATGATGCCGATCGACTGCCCCTCCACATAATCGAGATGTGGTTCACCACCGCTCAGGTCGAAGGTGATGTGCTGAACGCGCCCGATGGCACCTTCCTCAAGGAGGCTGTAGTTCTCGAGAACAGTGCCGATGAAGGGAGTTTTGGGTTTGTAGATGTTGACAGGAACCGCTTGGTGAGCCGGCTTTGCAGGAGCTTTGGAAGCGTCCACTTTGGTTACAGGCTTGGTGGGAGTTTTTGATGCAGCTGTTTTGGAAGCAGGCTTTGCGGGTGCTTTGGTGGCAACCGCTTTCTTAACCTGTTTGGCGGACCTCTTTGAGGCAGATGCCTTTGAGGACGATGCCTTCTCAGCAGCAGCTTTGGTGCTTGTAGCTTTTGTAGCCTGCACTCCCGCTGTGGTCGGCTCATTGTTGGGAATCACAGACTGAATTCTTCCGCCCCGACCATTGATGGCCTGAACGGTGGTCTGCAGTCGGTCGTAGGAAACAGTGACTCGCTCTTCAGAGCGCACGTGTTTGCCGGCTTGTTGCCAGACAACGACCAGCGTGAACATCCGTTCGTTGTAGGTGCTGGCACACGCTGAGCTGACACGCATTGGTAGACGCTTTGCTTTTAGAAGGCGTGATCATAGGCGTGTCGATCAACCCGAAGTTCAAGCCGTCAGTGCTTTCACATCACATTGCTGGCTGGCCTCCAGCATGACTTTCATAGGATTCCGTTGTTACCTTTCACTGGTTGATTTCGCCATTTCCTTGACGACTCTTCAGCGCTCCACCAGAGGTCGTCATCAGACGATTGAGCAGACCATTGAGCGTCTGCCTCAAGGGGTGCGTCGTTTGGCAGTTCAACTGCGTACCGATCAGACAGTTGATCACCTCTGGCAGGTGCTGACTGATTACGAAGGGCTCAGTGACTTCATACCCAATCTCAGCAGCAGCAAGCTGATTGAACGGTCCGGCAATCAGGTCACCCTTGCCCAGATCGGCAGTCAGCAGCTTGTGTTAGGCCTGAAATTCTCTGCAGAAGTGAAGCTTGAACTCACCGAGCACCGTCCTGAGGGATTGCTCCAGTTCAGAATGCTCAAAGGAGATTTCCGGCGTTTCGAGGGTGCCTGGCGACTCCAGGCTGTTCCGGATCAAACACTTGTTTTTTATGAACTCACTGTTCAGGGCTGTTTAGGTATGCCTGTGGCTCTGATCGAACAACGGCTTCAGCAGGATCTCAATGACAATCTCCTCGCTGTTGAGGAAGAAACCATTCGACGGTTCACTGAGGATTGAGCAAATCTTCCTGAATTTTCTTAGTTTGCAGGTGTGGAATGAGCTTGCCAGTTAATTATCAATTGTCATAAAAAAACATTCAACAGAGCAATTTGGTGCCCCTGAAAGGCCAACAATCAATACCCCCAAGGGGATTCGAACCCCTGTCGCCTCCGTGAAAGGGAGGTGTCCTAGGCCTCTAGACGATGGGGGCGAGGCCGTGCTCTCAGGTGTACTCCCGGGCACCGAATGAAATTACGGTTCCGACTGACCCTCCGTCAAGGCAGCGGCCAATCTCTCCTGCCCCTGACCCTGCCAGACGGGGACATTGAAGGTGAAGCAGGCTCCCTTCCCTGGTTCAGAGACAACCCAGATGCGTCCGCCATGAACTTCAACGATTCTGCGGCAGACCGAGAGCCCTACTCCGAAGCCCGATGTTCCGCCTGAGGTCTGCGGCAGACGCACTCGGTCGAGAAAGATGCGTTGCTGTTCGGCCTCGGGGATCCCCGGGCCGCTGTCGCTCACACTCACCTGAACCCACTGACTGGTGCGATGCACCATGGCAAGTGAAATCGTGCCCCCATCCTGGGTGTATTTGAGTGCGTTTTCCAGAAGATTGAGCAGCACCTGTCGCATGCGCCGTTGGTCGGCGAAGACGAGTGGCAGATCGGCTGGGATATCGGTGTGAATGGTGACATCCCTTCCAAGCCAGAGCTTTTCCAGTTCAAGAATCGCCTCTGCGGCAACGCTGGCCAGATCCAGTCTTTGAGGATTAAACAGAGCTTCCCAGCGCGTGCTGCCAACCTCCAGGAGATCCTTGGAAAGAGCTGCGATTTCATCGAGGCGCCGTTTCAGCACATCGCGGAAACGATTGAGATCGATCTGGCCTAGTTGCTGACTCTGCAGTGCCAGTGTGGCCGCCGTGAGCGGGGTGCGCAGTTCGTGGGCCACCATTCTCAGCAGGCGTTCCTGGGATTGCAGTCGGTCAATCAGCGTTTCATTTTCCTGGCGGAGAACCAGTAGCTGGTCCTCCAGTTGAAGTTCGCGCTGCGTACGGCTTCCATCCAGCTCCGTGGGCTTCAGGCTCAGGCCCAGGCCGCTCACCACTTCATCTTGCTGCCATCTGGGGACCCAGCCACGCAGCTGCTGGAAAATGCTGCTGCCCGCGAAAACCTGCTTCGGCATGGGCTGCAACTTCACCAGGGCTGGTGTTACAACGAGTCGGTGAAGCTCCAGCAGTTCCGGGTGCTCAACAGGATCAGCCACCTGGAGTGTCACGTCAAAACCGCAGTCCTCCTGTTCCAGGAACTGGATCAGCGAACGCAGATCACCGCTTGAGAGATGGTGACGACCTGCGACAAGGAGCAGAGTCAGCTGCTGACGTGGTGTGGGATCGATCCCGCCCACCAGGTGTTGCTCCAAAAGATGAGCCTCACCTTATGGGTTTTTGCAAAGCTCAGCAGAACCGCTAAGACGATTTTGAACAGACTGTTGTCAGTCAGGACTCTTCATGGCCCTTCTTCCTGTTGAACGCCGTGGTGCTCCACCCCCGGATGGTGAGTCCCCGGCTTCACAACGGGTTTATCTGGACAGCAATCTCAGGCGTTGGTTCGCGCGCAACCTGGGCTTGTGGCGCTCCCGACGTCAATATGTCTTCAAGAATGAGGAGGCTCTTTTCCTGGACATGATGATCCGGGTTGAGATCTTCGCAGAGTCTCGGATCGGCAAGCCTCACTACCGCATGAGCTGGTGGCCTGAACACGAAACTGATTTCTTTGATCGCAAGCCCCGTTATCAGCGTGAAGGCGTGATGGAAGCGACGTTGATGGGGCACCAGTTGCTGCGGAGCCGTGCGTACCTCGAAGAGGTCGAGTCACGCACTCGTATCCGCCAGGTGGATGAGCATGAGGTGGTGTTTGAATCGCATTTCCTTGACTGGGATGTTCAGGAATACACGCGTCTGATCGATCAGGATCGTTTCCGGTCGCGGGCGATCTACAGCTGGCAGAAAGGTGACCTTGAGATCGTGGAACATCACCATGAAACTCGTGTTGAAGATGCTTCAGCACCGATTGATTCTGAGTGAGCTGCCTCGCCTTCCGGCATTGACAAACGACTTATTTGCTGTGGAGCAACAATCTTTCAATTGCAGTGCAGCCTTGAGTCAGTGCAGTATCAAGAATTCAAGTTGCTCCGCTTTGTGTCAGAGATGGATCTTGTCGCAACAAGTTTCTGGCCATTTTCTGCTGGGATAAGGCAGCATGGTGGCGCTCCCAAAAGTCTGTCAGTGCGTATCCCCCGTCCCAGTCTTCAGCAGGCGTTCAAACCCCTTCTGCTAATTGCAGCGCTGCCTCTCAATACTTCAGTTGCATTCGCGCAAGGTGCTGGTGGTGGAGCGACGACCCCTGCCACCGCGGTGGAAATCGAGCGGATGGTTTCGGTCGCCTCGATCAATATGTGCATTTTGTCAAAAAGCAAGGTTCCGTTTGTCACAGCCATGCAGGCAAATATGGTCCCCATGGTGAGCTACATCAAGGAAGTGAATGGTTCAAAAATCGTTGGTGTAAAGAACGGTCAGGCGTTAGCCCCTGAAGAAATTGCCAATGGCTTGGCAATGCAACTCTTACCGGTTGTTGGTATTCGATGCGGTAAAGAGTTGCCTCAAGACTATAAAAAAGAGGTAACTAAAGCTGAAAAGCTTCTGAAATCGCAGTCTGGTAGTTAATTCATTTTCAAGCTGACTAGCTCAGAACCTTTTGGTGAAGAGCGGGTCAGCTCCTCAGAGCTTTGTTGAGAGTCCTATCAGTTAATACGCAGACAAAAGGTTTTATTTATTAATTAATTTATTTGGTTATTCAGGAAGAGTTTAATTTTTTCTGAATCCAATTTTTCGCCGGGTTTCATTGGAAGATATTCTTTGGCTGAGGACTTTTCATCTGTTCATTGGCATTCTTTTGTTTATCTCCGCCTGAAATCTCTGCGCGTCTCATCCGCCCAAGCCTTCTGGATATCATTTTGTGGTTGGGCTGTGGGTTTTCCCTCCCAGCTTTCGTTCGTGATGCGAGCGAAGATTACACAAGCAAGAGATGTTCATGCTTTCCACTGCATCCACTCAGTCAACCATCGGCTGGGCGGGCGTTGCTCCTCCCAAGCGTCTGTCTGATTACAGGCCTTTCCCTTTTGCGATCCCGCGGGTTGAGCTGAATGTGGTGGTGCTTCGGCCGGACTCTGTTCAGGTGACGGCTGAACTGCACCTGGAACCTTCTGATTGTGAGACAGCCGTTCCACTGGTTTTGCGCGGTGTTGATCTTGAATTGGTTTCAATCGCTCTTGACGGGAAGCCTCTGGATACCAGCGCTTATCAGCTGAATGATGAAGAGCTTGTGATTTCGGAACCACCGACCAAGCCGTTCACGTTGACCACTGTCAGTCACCTCGATCCAAAGGCGAATACCTCTCTCGAAGGTTTATACGAAAGCGGTGGAATGCTTACAACCCAATGTGAAGCAGAAGGGTTTCGTCGGATCACCTTTCATCCCGATCGTCCCGATGTGCTGAGTCGTTATCGCGTGCGTATTGAGGCGGATCGCGAACGTTTTCCAGTGCTTCTTTCCAACGGAAATGAAGTCATGACATCCATCTTGCCCGACAATTCCTCTCGTCACGAAGTCGTCTGGGAAGATCCCTTTCCCAAGCCCTCGTATCTGTTTGCTCTCGTGGCGGGTGATCTGCGCGAGATCAAAGACAGTTATGTGACGGCCTCAGGACGAGAGGTGAGGCTGCGTCTGCACGTGGAAGCTGGAGATGAGCCTTTTACGGCGCACGCGATGCAGTCCCTGAAACGTTCCATGCAATGGGATGAGTCGGTGTATGGGCTCGAATATGACCTTGACGAGTTCAACACCGTCGCAGTGCGCCACTTCAATATGGGCGCCATGGAGAATAAAAGCCTCAATATTTTTAATTCAAAGCTGGTTCTGGCTGATGCTGAATCAGCCACAGACGGAGAATTGGAGAGAATTGAAAGCGTTGTTGGCCATGAATATTTTCATAACTGGTCTGGAAATCGAATCACCTGCCGGGACTGGTTCCAGTTGTCGTTGAAAGAAGGTCTTACGGTATTTCGTGATCAATGTTTCACCGCAGATCTTCATTCCGAACCGTTGAAGAGGATTGAAGATGCGGCGATGCTTCGTAATACACAATTTCGCGAAGATGCAGGTCCAACTGCCCATCCGGTGAAACCGGATTCTTACCAGGCCATTGATAATTTCTACACAACCACGATTTATGAAAAAGGAGCGGAATTGATCCGCATGTTGCGAACTCTGCTGGGTACGGAGCGTTTCATGCGTGGAATGACCTTGTTTTTCAAGCGTCACGACGGAGAAGCCGCCACCACAGAAGATTTCGTCGCAGCGATTGTGGATGGTGCCGGTGCAGATGGTCAGCCCCTCGGGTTCGATGTCGAACAATTTCGCCTCTGGTATCACCAGGCTGGTACGCCTCATGTAGAGGTGAATTCGCTCTGGGATGCTGAAACCGGGCGACTGCGTCTGACGCTGAAGCAGTTCACTTCACCCACTCCCGGTCAGGAGCGGAAGCAGGCGCTGGTCATTCCGGTTCTGTGGGCTGTCCTGAAGCCGGATGGATCCCCTGGAGATGAGCAGCTGATGGTGCTCGATCAGGATGAGAAGACTGTGGTGCTCGAGGGTTTGCCAGGAACCTCGCAGCCTCCGGTTCTTTCGCTGTTTCGTCGGTTTTCCGCTCCTGTGACCTGGGATGCAGGTCAGGATGTTGATGATCTGTTTGTCCTGTTTGCAGGAGACAGCGATGCCTTCGCTCGCTGGGATGCCGGACAGCAACTTTGGAAGAGACTGCTTTTGGCCCGTGCAGCGGCGACTCCCGAAGTTGAACTGGAATTGCGGATGCTGGATGCTCTCCAGCAGCTTCTTTCAGACAGTGGCGAACAGGATCCTGCTGTGCTCGCCACCATGCTGGCCTTCCCCGGTGCAGCTGAGCTTGAGTCGCTGCAGGCTGAAGCCGATCCTCCCTCTCTTGAGCGTGCTGCCTGTGAACTGCGAGAGCAGTTGGGATCCAGATTGGCAACCAGGCTGAGGATCCGGCTGGATGGCGTCGCGGCCCGACTGGATCAGTCCTGGCCCGCAGGCCAGGGTGAGCGTCAGCTCACGGGTTTGATCTGGAGCTGGCTCGCTGCTGCCGGTGATCCGAAAGCGCGTGCGGAAGCTTCTGAAGCGGTGCAAGGCCCATCCATGACTCTCGCTCGGGGAGGTTTGAGGGCGCTTCAGCCGATCGACTGTGAGGAGCGTGATCAGGCGCTGCGCTCTTTCCATGATCGCTGGCAGGATCGCCCGGTGATTTTTGACACCTGGTTTTCGCTGGAAGCCTCCACTCCTCGCGCTGATGCTCTCGAGCGTGTTGCAGCGCTGCTGGAACATCCCCGTTTCGACCCGATGGCGCCCAATTCCGTTCGTGCCGTGCTGGGTGGACTTGTGGCCAACCCCCGTGTTTTCCATGCCCTTGATGGCAGTGGATATCAGTTCATGGCCGAGCAGATCATTGCAGTCGATCAGCGCAATGCCATCACAGCGTCTCGGCTCGCGAAGGTCTTCAGTCGCTGGCGAACCTATGGAAGCGATCGCCAGGCTGCGGTCAAACGGGCCTTGGCGACTCTCGCTTCCGCTGACCTGTCGACAAACACCCGCGAAGTGGTGACGTTGATGGAAGCCTGAACCCTGCACAGATCAAGGTGTTGTTGCCGGCGTGCGACAAGTTCTTGGATCGCTCACGTTTCAGGGCTGATCACGGAATAATGAACGTCACTAGGTCAACAACATGGAGAGCTCCCTCACCAACCTGGAGATCTGCATCGCACTCATCATTGCGATCAACGTTGCCGTTCTTGCACTTCGTCTGTGTGTCAGCCTCTACAAGGCATGACTCTTTCATTCAACGCAGATATTGCCCGGTAACGAGTTTCCCTCCATCGACTCATTACGCCCTGTGAAACTGAATTGACTCGCAGATCCTGCTCTCTAGGTTGCGAGCATTCGCGTCAGGGAGGCATGAGCAACGAAGTTCTGGAGGATCTCCTGCAAAAAGATATCCATGAAGACACCTGGGAATGGTGGAAAGCTCACCTCTACGTTCTGAGAGAGGATCAGGATTTCCACGAAGCAGAAGCTGTTTTCAAGGAATTCAGTCCTTATCGAAGCTGCTGATGCAGGTTTGAGACTCCATTGTCTTTCAGTTGAGAAGAGACGAGATATCGCTTTCGAACATCAGGATGCTGTGGCTTTGACCCTCCTGACCGGGTAACAGAGCCACCGCACTGAGTGCGTTTGGAAAGGCTGCTCGACTTTTGGACACAAATGACGAGAGATCGTCTGCAGACCAGAGTCCTTTGATTCCGGTCTGGCGCTCCTCAATCAGCCGTTCGTAGGCCTCGTTGAATCGACGGGCACGATCCTCGTCGCCATTCAGCATTTCGGCGAATGCCACTTCAGGGCTTTTCTCTGAGGCGATACGCAGCCATTCCTTGACCTCAGGGCTATCGATTGCTGCAGATGTCGGCACAAGGTTGCCGATGCTTCCAACTCCGACCACCACGGCCTTGACCTGATCCGATCGACCATCGAGAACGACGCATGGACATGAGAAATCCCATGAGTCGGATGCTTTGAGTCTGATCGCGGCCTCAACGAATGTCTCCCTGCACTCAGAAACCATCACGTCCAGACGGGCTCGATTGGGTGACATGTGTGCTCCTGGCTGATTCAAGTCTGCCGAGTTTGTTCAATTCTCTCCTGAAAGAGCCTTCCGCCTTGTGATGTCGATGGTTTCAGCTGAGCCAGCTGGAATTCACCGAAAAAGTCAGAACACCGTGATCATTCCCATGACTGCCCTCAGTGATGGCGACGCAGGCAATCTCTCCTTGTTCGAAACACTGTTTTGATTTGAGAGCGAATTTCGCTGCATCGGAGTAGGACCAAACAGCCATTCCCTGACCGTGACGCTCCTCGCTGTAGCGCTCCCAGAGCATGAAGACTCGTTCGGAGTCGGAGTCTGAACTGTTCCTGCATTCCTCATGAGCAGCTTCGATCCCGACCTTCCTGACGCGCCTCAGAAACGATCTCAGCAGCGGATTGTCGATGACATTGCTTGTTGTGATGGTTCCCGTGAGCCCTCGCACAGAGGTCTTCAGGACACGCCTGGGAATTTTTCTTGCATCAATGACAATCACTGGACACTGAAGATCCCAGGACGACCTGTTACGCAGCTCCCTCGCGGCATCGGACATTTCATCGCGAAGCTCCGTGACGAGTTTTCTGACGATCAGGGCCGGGTTCGACATGCCATGAGGCTAAGGCTTACGCCAACCAAGCAAATCTGCAAATGTGCAACATGGTTGCTTCGATACAGATCTGCCGCTCGGATTCATCCTTGTCACAGCAAGCAGATCAATCGTGAACCCCGTGAGAAAATTGTTTCGATGTCGATCATTCTGATCGGCTTAACCAAGCAGACAGGTCGTCATCAATTTCTTTGAGTTTCTGCACAATGCTCTGATCGTTGCAGATGTTGAATGCGATGCGTCATGCAACGCAAGATCTGAACTGCTAACGTTGATTGAAGTCAATAGAAAAGGCAGGGCTGTTCAAGACCCTGCCTGACAGTGATTCATCCGAAAATGGAAATTTTTGGTCTTATCACTCTTCGCCTTCTTCTTCGCTTCCCACAGGAATCAGTCGAATCGCTTTTTTGCCGAGCTTGATTTCGAATTCGTCACCGGGATTGAGATCGAGCATGGCGGTGTAGGCCTTGCCGACAAGCAGATTGCCGTTGCCTTGCACCTTCGCGGTATAGCTCAGTTTGCGACCACCTTTGCCAATGCCGGCTGAACCACCACCAAGTTCGATGCCTTTGGCATTGAGAAGGGCCTCATAGAAGGCTGTGAAATTCACTCGGTCTGAGCCGTCTTTCTTTTTCGAGACATAACCGCAAGCAGTTGCCAGGTCAGTTTTGGAGACATCTCCCAGTTCCTTGACTTTTGTGAGGAGGTCTGCACCGGTAAGCATTGTTTTAGCGAGGAATGGATGATCTAAAGGTGCCATGGATTCCAATGATTGCAACCATCTTTTCTGCTGTAGTTGATCAGAAAAAGGCCTTCAGCGGTCGACGTTTGGAGCGATGACGAATCAACAGCTTGCAAGAAATACCAAGAAACCAGCTGACTCTGACGATTTCGTGAAATGGTGACGGCGCCTTTGCTTGTGAACCGATGTCGAGGATGTTCGCCTTTTCAGAATCTGTGAAATTCTGGCTTGCTCTCCAGATTCTGGTCAGTGACTGTTCAACAGATCATCCACACGATTGCTTCACTTCACCGGTCAACTCTTCTGGCTGTCTTGTCTTTGTGTTCTTGCCTTCTGGTGCTTTCAGGATGTCGTGATCTTGTTCTTGCTGAACTGATCATTAGTGGTTCCCTTGGCCCAGTTTTTGCAATGCTTTCCGGCGATAAGCTGAACCTTCTTTCCCGCTGTGCATTCCCCACAGACCTTCCCAGTAAAAATAAATCACACCATAACCTTGTTCATTACTGAGTCGCTTTTTCTCCGCGAGAACGGGGATTGGTGTGGTTCTTTTTCCAAAACCAGCAAGAACTCCGATCTGCACAGGCAAGCCCCACTGTCGTGCCTTGCGGAGTGCGGGTTGATTCAGATCCTTGGCAAAGCCCTTGAGTGAATAGGCATAGTTCTGCACAACAAGATCATCAATCAGTTCGCCCACAGCCCAGAGCTCCCAGTCCTGCAGCCAGTGATTGTAGGCAAATCGAAAAGGACCGGGAGAGAGGCTGATGCGATTCGGCAGTGATTCATTCTCCAATCGTTCTCTCAGTTCCCTCAACAGGCCTGTCAGTTGACGACGCCTCCAGGTCATCCAGTAGCGATTGGTGTGATCCTTCGGCGGCGGCGACCCGGTCTGCGTTTCATACAAAGCAGAGGTGAACAGGTCATATCCCAGTTCAACCGGCCATGCGAAGTGGTCATCCAGCTGGAGGCCATCCATCCGGCAGCGTTTCATCACTTCCACCACCAGGCCGATGAAACGTTCGCGTACTTCGGGATGGGCGGGGTTAAGCCACACCATTTTCTTGCCGTGCATGGTCATGACGGTGTTGCCGTCAGCTCGAGCTAAGACCCACTCAGGCTGTTGACGCACGATCGTCGAATCAGCCGGCTCCATCAATCCGTATTCAAACCATGGGATGACCTTGATTCCACGCAGGCGGGCCTGCTGACTCAGTGTGCAGATGGGGTCGAGTTTCAGCCCAGCCTTTTTCAATGCTGGCTCAACCGGTGCGAACTGGCTGCGATGAAATGTGGTGCCGCGACTCCACACGTTGGGATAAACCGCATTGAATCCAGCAGCTTTGAGTTCATCCATTGCCTGGATGAGCACCTTGCGGTCGTAGTAAAGACGGCTCGGGCTGTTGGTCAGCCAAACCCCCAACGTGCGTCTGGGCTGAACCGAGGGAAGCTGGGCTGATGCCGGAGCTGATGCGAAGAGGCCCAGCACAGCGGCCAACACCAATGCCGCGTCACGGCGAAGCAGCCTTTGGCTGGGTGCAGACGGCTCAGCGGAACATCGAGCTGACGGAGCTCTCTTCATGAATGCGCCAGATCGCTTCCCCCAGCATGTTGGCGACCGACAACACCTGCAGCTGAGGGAACACACGGTCTGAAGGGATTGGAATCGAGTTGGTCACCACCACCTGCTCAAACAGGCCGTCGGCACGAAGACGCTCCGCCGCTGGAGGTGAGAAAACGGCATGGGTGGCGCAGGCGATCACTCGATGCGCGCCCTTCTCACGCAACAGGCGTGCGCCTGCACAGATTGTGCCGCCGGTGTCGATCATGTCGTCGATGAGAATGGCTGTCTTGTCTTGCACGTCGCCAATCACAGTGAGGCTTTCAGCCATGTTGTGACCTGTTCTGCGCTTGTCGATGATCGCCAGAGGCGCATCGTTCATCTGTTTGGCAAAGGCTCTGGCTCGTGCCACACCACCTACGTCGGGCGATACCACCACCACCTCTCCAAGATCCTGATCGGACAGGTAATCCACGAGGACAGGCGATCCGTAGATGTGATCGCAGGGAATGTCGAAATAGCCCTGGATCTGGGCGGAATGGAGATCCATGGCCAGAACACGGTCGACCCCGGAGGTGACAAGCAGGTTGGCAGTCAGTTTCGCAGTGATCGATTCACGTCCGGCCGTTTTTCGGTCTGCGCGGGCATAGCCGTAGTACGGAACGACAGCTGTGACCTGGCGTGCAGATGCTCGTCGACAGGCGTCGACCATGATCAGCAGCTCCATGAGGTGATCGTTCACGGGAGCACACGTGGGCTGGATCAGAAAGACGTCACAGCCACGGATTGATTCCTGGATCTGCACGTAGAGCTCGCCGTCGGCAAAGCGTTTGCAGACTCTCGGACCATCAGGCACACCAAGATATGCAGCGATCTCACGCGACAGAGCAGGGTTGGAGGTACCGGTGAAAAGTCGCAGACGCCTGGTGTCGTGCTGGATCTTTTCCTGCTCGGCGCGGGCTGCAGTCAGGAATCCGGTCACGATGCCCGCGAACGAGAAACTGGTTCTCCGATCGTAGAGGTGCACGGTCCCGTTGCCCCGAGCGTTTTCTCAACAGGGCCTTCTAACCTGCGCAGATGTTTCAGAACCTTCTGGTTGTCATCGGTACCGGGGTCCTGCCGGAGCAGCAGATGTCGGCGGCCTGTCAATCACTAGCAGCCGAGTCTGGGGCAGTCTTGCTGCAGGAGAGTTCCATCCTGCCGCCCCCTCCCCTGCTGAGTGAACTCACCTCAGAAAGCAGCACGTCCAGCGCGCTGACTCTGCTCAAGCTCAGCGGAGACGTCGGGGTTGATGAAAGCGGGCAAGGCAGCTGGATGGAAGCCCTCGCCGCCTGGCGAGTTCCAGTGCTGATGCTTGCGCAGCCTCGCCCGGATGGCCGTTTCGGGGGAATTGTTCCTGCGACCGTGGCCTTCGCTCGGGAGCTCAATCTCTCCCTGCTGGGACTGGTGCAGCTCGGCGGTGAATGGGATGCCGCTGCACGACGAACCGATGGGCTGCCCTGGTGTGGATGTCTGCAGGGTCAGGATGATGACCCAAGAGGTTTGATCAGTTGTCTGCGGCATCGACGATGGGTGCTGGCCAGAGGGGCAGCTTCTGGTTCGCTTTGAGTTCCCGCATCACCTGTTCTCCTGTGCGTGGTGCAAGTTCCAGCCGGGTGATCACCGGTGGCTGATCGCTGCTCAGGGCCGCTGCAGCAAGGCTCATGATCTCCATCGGAGTGAGATCGGTTTCCATCTGCGTGCTCACTTCTCCAATCACGGAGGGCAGCAGGGCAATCGCATTCGGTTGATTGAGTTGATCGTGGATCCCTTCCAGGAGCTTTTGCTGCCGGATGCGCCTGGCCTGATCATTCTTGGGCTCCGGCCTGAAGCGGGCCAGCTGCTCAGCCTGTCTTCCGTTCAATGTCTGACGTCCTGCCTGAAGATTCACGCTGTAGTTCTGAGCTGAGTCCTTGTGTTCATAGGACTGATTGAGAGTGACCTCAACCTCTCCCAGGCCGTCCACCAGATTGCGCAGGGCCTGGCGCGAGATGACCACGAAACGGTCCGGTTGCCCCTCCGGCAGACCCACCACTTCTGAAATCACATCGGCGGTCAGAGCCACCCCCCCGAGGGGGTAGGCATCAGCCAGTGATTGAAGTTTTTCGCGCCCAGGCAGATTTACCGCCAGTTCCGTGGGCAGTTGCAGCACCTGAACGGGGTTTCCTGCGCTGATTCGAATGAGCATCAGGCTGTCGGCATTGGCCGGGCCCTTCGGGGCAGCTCTGTTGCTTGGATCATTGATGCCATCGGCATCAATGCCCACCATGAGCACCGTGACCGGTCGTTCGGGAAGTGGCGCAAGGCTTGTGGGGTCATCCGCCGAAGGTGGTGCCGCAGCCATCGGATCGGGTTTCGGCCAGATCACACCAAGGCCTCCGGCGATCAGACTGGCTCCGGCGAAAGCTGCGGCGATTCTCAGGATGGTCCGGAAGGGATGGCTCCCGAGCCATCGCTTCCATCGGCTCGTGGAAGGATCACCCGCCGCTCCCTCATCCTTCATTGCGCCGAATCCTCCAGAACTGAGCTGCAGTCTCGCCTGGTTCTAAGCGAATAATGGATGGTGTCGACCCTCTGCCAATGCTTCTGAACGACAACTTCCGTGACCGTTCGCCGGACAAGGTGCGTGTTGTGGTCTTTGGAGCGACTGGATACATCGGTCGTTTCGTGGTGAAGGAGCTGATCAGACGCGGGTACAACGTTGTGGCGTTCGCCCGTGAGCGAAGCGGTGTTGGCGGACGGCAGAACAGGGAGAGCGTGAGGGCCGACTTCCAAGGTGCGGAGGTTCGTTTCGGTGACGTCACCGATTCAGACTCCCTGGATTGCAATGCCTTTGATCAGCCAGTGGATGTGGTGATCTGCTGCCTCGCCTCACGCACCGGCGGTCGCAAGGATTCCTGGGCCATCGATTACGAGGCCACGCTCAACACCTATCGCCAGGGACGGAAGGCGGGTCTCTCTCATTTCGTGCTTCTGTCGGCGATCTGTGTTCAGAAACCTCTGCTGGAATTTCAGAAAGCGAAGCTTGCGCTGGAAGCCAAACTTCGGGAGGTCAGCGATGTGACCTATTCCATCGTGCGCCCGACTGCGTTCTTCAAGAGCCTTGGAGCCCAGGTGGAAAGCTGTCGTAAGGGTGCTCCGTACGTGATGTTCGGCAATGGTGAGCTGGCCAGTTGCAAGCCGATCAGTGAGACGGATCTGGCCTCTTATCTGTGTGATTGTTTGGTGGATCAAGACAAGATCAATCAGATCCTGCCCATTGGCGGTCCAGGTGATGCGTTGAGTGCTCGACAGCAGGGCGAAATGCTGTTCAAGGCTCTGGGTAAAAAGCCCTGGATGATTTCGCTGCCAATTGCTCTGATGGATGTTCCGGTTGGTTGTCTTGATTTCTTATCCGCAAGGTTTCCTTCGCTGGAAGACACCGCTGAATTCGGGAAGATCGGTCGTTACTACGCTGGTGAGTCGATGCTTGTCTGGGACGAACAGCGTCAGCAATACGACAGTGATGCAACGCCCTCCTATGGCACGGACACCCTGGAGCAGTTTTTTGAACGTGTGGTTCGCGACGGTATGGATGGTCAGGACCTCGGTGATGCAGCCCTGTTCTGACCTGATGTCGCTGGCTGAGAACGCGAGTGGCGCGTGACAAGGGCTTCTCTGGTAAGACGTCGTGTTGGCGTTCTGCTGCATCCAACTGCTCTTCCTGGTACTCCGGTCTGTGGTGGTCTGGGAGATGCGGCACGCGCCTGGATCCGGGCTCTGGCGGACAACGGCATCGGCCTGTGGCAAGTGTTGCCACTCTCACCACCTGATGGGACGGGCTCCCCATACAGTTCCCCCTCCAGTTTTGCCATCAATCCCTGGCTGCTGGATGCGAGGGATCTCAGCGATCAGGGATTTCTTCAATCCGGTGATCTCGAGTCGCTTCCAGGCGCAGAATCCGCTGGTTCTGAGGTTGATTTTCCGCTCGCGAACAGGCGTGCTTCATTACTGGCAGAGCGTTTAAGCGCTTGCTGGGATCAGCAACCGCGCTCCCGGCGCGCGGCCTTCGAGAGATGGCGACGGGATCAGTCCAGCTGGCTAGTTGATCACGCCACATTCATGGTGCTGCGCGAGCAGAATCATGGACGTCCGTGGTGGGAGTGGCCTCAGGAGCTGGCCGTTC
This sequence comes from Synechococcus sp. MIT S9503, assembly GCF_047304175.1. Classification (GTDB taxonomy): domain Bacteria; phylum Cyanobacteriota; class Cyanobacteriia; order PCC-6307; family Cyanobiaceae; genus Synechococcus_C. Next base: position 387,306 of record NZ_CP138955.1, read on the forward strand.
ACGACCAGAAGGCCCTGGGGAACTGGCGGCTTGAGCATCAGAGCCGACTTCTCGAGCAGGAACTGCTGCAGTGGCATCTCAGCCGGCAATGGATGCAGCTTCGAGAGCTTGCCACGGCTCTCGATGTCGACATCCTTGGAGATATCCCCTTCTATGTAGCCCGCGACAGCGCGGATGTCTGGAGCCATAGACCACTGTTCTCAATCGCAGCGGATGGCAGGCTGCGAGAACAGAGTGGTGTGCCTCCTGACTATTTTTCAGCGACCGGGCAGCTCTGGGGAACACCTGTCTACAGCTGGTCCCGCCATCGCAGAACAGGATTTCGCTGGTGGAGGGACCGTCTTCGACGTCAGTGGGATTTGGCCGACAGGCTGAGGCTGGATCACTTCCGTGCTCTGGCGTCCTATTGGTCTGTTCCGGGTGGAGACACCACCGCTATGAACGGTGTGTGGAGGCGCTCGCCCGGCCGTGAACTGCTCAGCTGTCTGCGACGTGATGCAGGTGGACGGCTACCTCTGGTTGCTGAAGACCTCGGAGTGATCACGCCCGATGTGGAGCGTTTGCGTGATCGCTTTCATCTGCCCGGGATGAAGGTGCTTCAGTTCGCCTTTGACGGCAATCCCCGAAACCCCTATCTGCCGTCCAATATCCGAGGCACCGGATGGGTTGTCTATCCGGGGACCCACGACAACCCAACAAGTCTGGGCTGGTGGCAACGGCTGGATGATGCTTCCCGAGCCCGGTTTGCCAGTTGTCTTGATTGTCAGGTCGAGGCTCCTGGCTGGCAGCTTCTGGAGCTGGGCCTGGCGTCAAGTGCGCTGATGGTGATTGCACCATTGCAGGACCTCCTGCATCTCGACGATGCAGCCAGGTTCAATACACCTGGAACCGTCGGTGGCAATTGGACCTGGCGTCTTCCGGTTTTCGACCAGTCGGTCGAAGGAGCACTTCAGGGTTATGGATTGCGTGCTGACGTCTGGTCAAGGCGGTAGACCCCCGGCCGATTGTTCAGCGCTTGCTGTGGAATTCCGTCCCATCGCACACTTCCTTCGGCGGGTGCCGGTTGAACAGTGAGCTGAAGAGGGAGCAAAAGCTGCAAAGTGAGCGTGCCGGTTGCTCCCTTCAGTGAACTGCGGTCGCCTCCTTCACTACTGAGCGTCAACGTGCTCGGTTGGGTTAGGTTGACTTCAAGAACACCCGGTAGCGGTTGGTTGGCTGCGATCTTGGCAACGGCATCCGTCGGTAGCCGTGATCGGAGCTCAGCCAATGGCCGCAGGCCCTGCAACAGAGCATCGGAATCCTGCTGCAGATTCAGTGGAACCGGCGTGAAGGATTTGGTGTTGTCGATCGCCAGTTGCCGTTGCTGTTGATTCAACGCGAGCAGGGATGCGGCGATCACAACGATGTACACCAGGCTCCCCTGCCAGGTGGTGAAGATGTCAATGCTTCCAAGCGTGAAACGCGTCCGGCGCTGATCTCTGGGCAACTTCTGCTGAAAACAACCTTCAGGCAGTGCTCCGCTCAGGCTGTCTGGTTCGAGCTGGAGATACTCTTCAAGCCGCTGCAGCATCGCCACCAGGTAAGCCGGTTCAGGCAGCCGGTCTGACCAGCCCCTCTCCAGTGCTTCCAGCACCGGTGTGGTGATTCGAACCTCTCTGGACAGATCCCTCAGGCTCAGACCGCGTTGTTCACGATGCTGTCTTAGACACTGCCCTGCCTCGATGAGCGGCTCAGTGCTTGATGGGAGATCCGTTGCGCTGGATTCATTCGCTCGCCTCGGTCGCCAGCGCCATGGAAAGGAACGTTTGAACAGAGCCATGGCCGGTTTACGCCTCGCCTGTCTGACAGGTGATCAGGCTTCGCCATTCTTGCCTGGATAGCTCACGCCAGCACCCCTCTGCCGTAGAACCAAGCGCAAGTCCACCGATCGCGATCCGTTGCAGGTCCACCACTGGATGGCCGAGCAGGGAGGCAATCCTCCGGATCTGGCGATTACGACCTTCACGCAGGATCACCTCCAGCACGCTGTTTCGTTTTCGGCTCTGGATCAGCCTGATGTCCGCAGGAAGAGTATGTGAGCCATCCAGCTCAAGGCCCTGTCTCCACTGCTCCAGCTTTGAGTGATCCGGTGTTCCGGTCACCGTCACTTTGTAGGTCTTGCTGTGGGCATAGCGCGGGTGTGTGAGCCGCAGTGTCAGGTCTCCCTGGTTGCTGAGCAACAAAGCCCCACGGCTGTCGGCATCCAGGCGTCCAACCGGGTGCAGTCCACGCCTGAGATCCGAGGGGATGAGGTCCAGAACGGTCCGTCGGCCCTGAGGGTCATGGCAGCTGCTGATCACGCCTGGGGGTTTGTTGAGCAGCAGGACACGCTCCTCCGTCACCATGGACAGCGGTCTTCCATCCACGCAGATCAGATCCGTTTTGGGATCAGCCTGATCTCCAAGTGCTGCGATCGTTCCGTTGACGCCAACTCGACCCTGGCGCAGCAGTTCCTCTGCCTGACGGCGTGAGCAGTACCCCGCAGCGGACATCAGTTTCTGAACTCGCTGGCGCATTCAGCTGTCGTTGCTGGTTTTGCTGCAGGCGGTCGCGGAGGTCACAGGGGACTCAAGGAGTGTCCTCACTCTGACGCTGGACTTTCCTGGAGCTCCTTAGCTAAGAACTTCTGTAAACGATGGTAAATTAAGAAACTGATTGGTTTCGTAATCGGTCGATGTCGCCCCTGTCCCTGCTACCCGATGCGGACCTGGTGCGCTCCTATCTGCGGGATATCGGCCGTGTACCGCTGCTGAGCCATCAGCAGGAAATCACGTTGGGTCGTCAGGTGCAGGAACTGATGGATCTTGAGGCGCAGGAAGCCGAACTGAGTGATCAGCGCGGTGGGGAGAAAGTGCCTGCGGCCGACCTTGCCAAGGCAGCAGGTCTGAGTGCAGTGCAGCTCAAGCGCAAACTTCAGGCTGGTCGCCGTGCCAAGGAGCGGATGGTGGCAGCGAACCTGCGTTTGGTGGTGAGTGTCGCCAAGAAATACACCAAGCGGAACATGGAGCTGCTGGATCTGATCCAGGAGGGAACGATCGGTCTGGTGCGTGGTGTGGAGAAGTTCGACCCGACCAGGGGATACAAGTTCAGCACCTACGCGTACTGGTGGATCCGTCAGGGAATCACGCGTGCGATTGCGGAGAAGAGCAGAACGATCCGTCTGCCGATCCACATCACGGAGATGCTGAACAAGCTGAAGAAAGGTCAGCGTGAACTGAGCCAGGAGCTTGGTCGCACGCCATCGGTGACGGAGCTGGCTGGATTTGTGGAGCTGCCTGAGGAAGAGGTGAAGGAACTGATGTGCCGCGCACGTCAGCCGGTGAGCCTTGAGATGAAGGTGGGCGACGGAGATGACACCGAATTGCTGGATCTGCTGGCAGGCGATGGAGAACTGCCGAGTGAACAGGTGGAAGGTGAATGCCTGAAGGGAGATCTGCGCGATCTGCTGGGGCAGCTGCCAGAACTGCAGGAACGGGTGCTGCGGATGAGGTATGGAATGGACGGTGAAGACCCGATGAGCCTCACGGCCATTGCCAAGTCGCTGAAAATGAGCCGCGACCGAACACGCAAGCTTGAAAGGGAAGGCTTGGAAAAGCTGCGCCGGGGTGATGTGCAGCTCGAGGCTTATGTGTTTGCCTGATTCCGGATCGCCAAGGAGCAGAGGTCAGAAGAATTCATCGAAGTTGTCGAAATCAACGGCCTTGAAGTTTCCAGCCTCCACCTGGGCCATCAATCGCTCGAGCTGAGCCCAGAGTGCTCCTCCAGTGAGAATGGATAGCACCAGGGCGCTGAGATAGGCCGCTCCGGAAGCGAAGCCAAAAACTTGGAGTGATCCACCGATGAACAAGGTGACTCCGATCAGGATTCCCGTGTAGCTCATCACGGTTTCAGCATTGCCAAGTGGAAGCAGTGACAGCCGGTCTTTCTTCCAGCCATCCAGGCGATTCTGAACAAGCCTGGAAAAGGTGAGTCCACAGACCACGCTGATGGCCAATCCAAGCCCAGCCATGGCGTAAGGCGGCTGCTGGAAGTTTGCGTAGTCGAGGAGGATGTCATCGATGCTGAGGCCGCCGAACGCTTCGGTCAGCAGTTCGACCTGATCCGGATCGAGCTCGATCAGGGCAGAGTCGGGCGCGATCGACATAAGTCAGCGAGAGGATCTATGAACGGCCCATTATCGCTGGGCATCCGCTGAGATGATGGAACGTGCAGGCCGTGATCAGGCGGCCAGAGGATTCAGGCGCTGCATTACACCCTCAGCGATCTGACGAGGTCCGAACGTTTTTCTCATCAGGGCGGTCAGATCCTTCAGGTCAGAGATGTTCAGCCGGTCATCCTTGATCAGGGTGAGCAGCAATCGCTGACGAAGGTCTTCACCATCACGACTCAACAGGAGTCGCAGTCCAGCCCCTGCCACAGGCAGCAGTTCACCGCTGCTCTGGCGACTGGAATAGCTGCCGACCACATCCAGAAGGCTTTCCAGCCGTTCCACCCGCAGGCTTCCCTGCTCATCGAAAATCACATCCATCAACTTCTCCCGCATCTCCTTCGTGTCACCTGCCAGCAGCCTCTTGGCGACGTAGGGATAGGCCACCGCAATGATGCGGAAGTCGGGATCAAGCCTCAGTGCCAGGCCTTCCTGGCTGACCACCGCTCTGATGATCAGAGCAAAGCGTGCCGGCACGCGGAAGGGATAGTCGTACATCAATTCCGAGAAACGGTCGGTGATCGCCTTGAAATTGAAGGAACCGACGGAATCCCCCAGACTTCCTCCCAGGGCGTCTTCAAGCGCGGGAATGATCGGACTCAGATCAGCATCGGGTGAGAGAAAGCCAAGTTCCTGAAAATCGTGAGCTACCGCTTCGAAGTCACGATTGATCAGATGCACGACAGCTCCTGTCAGGGTCAGACGGTCCTGATCACTGATGGAGTCCATCATTCCGAAATCCACGTAGGCCACGTGGCCCAGATCTCCACTACGTCCCGGCAAAGCGAAGAGATTGCCGGGGTGGGGATCGGCATGGAAGTATCCGAACTCCAGAAGCTGCTGCAGGCCGCTGATCACCCCGGTGCGGATCAGCGCCGCAGGATCGAGACGCTGAGACTTGAGCTCCTGCGGGTCGCGCAGCTTGGTTCCCTGGATCCAGCTGGTGGTCAGAACGCGACGGCTTGAAAGCTTTTCATCAACATCGGGAATGGTGACGGCGGGATTGTCGGCGAAGAGGCTGGAGAAATGCCTGGCATTGTCTGCTTCGCAGCAGTAGTCGATCTCCTCGAACAGGCTTCGGCCGAATTCATCGATGATTTCGCCGAGTCCGAAACCCAGGTTCAGCGGCAGAAACGGCGCAGCCAGTATTCCCAGGCTGCGAATCAGCACCATGTCCCGCCTCAGGATGAAGGTGAGATTCGGCCTCTGGACCTTGACCGCGACCCATCGCTGGGAACCGACGCGCGCTTTGTACACCTGACCGAGGCTGGCTGCAGCCACGGGTGTTTCAGGAAATTCCTCGAAAAGATCATCGACGGGTGCGCCTAGGTCTGTTTCGATCGTCTTCAGTGCAATCGCATGGTCGAAAGACGGCAGATCGTCCTGAAGTCGTGTGAGCTCATCCAGCCAGTCGCGACGGATGAGATCCGGGCGCGTTGACAGAGCCTGTCCGACCTTGATGAAGCAAGGGCCGAGGTTGGTCAGTGTGCGCAGAAGGGTGCGAGCCAGATTGCGCTGAACGCGTGGATCACTGCTGCCGCCGCGCAGCAGCAGGCTCAGCATCAGACCCAGCAGAGCCCAGAAGATCTGGATCAGGCGAGGGATGCCGATCCACGGGCGCAGCAGGAGCCAACGGACATCACGGCTCGGGTTGTAGCGAAGCGATTCCACGCCCAGCAGCGCTAGGGAATTTGGATCTTAAAGAGTCCGCGAGGGTTCACGAAGCGCCTTTGTTGCGGGGAGCTGACGGATCGTCTGCGTTAACAGCTGCACGGCCTGCAATGAAAGGCCAACCTGAGGGCATGCCCCTGTGGTCCGCCACCGGTGGATTCTCCCGTTGTGTTGCCATGGCGAGGCTGCTTTCTGCGATTGCGTGCGACATCACCCATCAGGTTGATCAACTCTCCGTCTGGGTTCTGCGCTGATGCCGTCGCTTCTCAAGCTTCTGCGACCGGATCGACGTCTGGCATTGCATCTGCCGGTGCACGGACGTGGTGCTGCCCTGCCGCCTCGTCTCAAGCGTTTGCTGCGTCAGTCACCAGGCAGCTGGGACCTGCCCGAGTTGCCGGAAATCGGTGGACCTCTTGAAGCGGAGGGAGCAGTGGCCCGGAGTCAGAGGCGACTGGCGGATGTGGTGGGAGTGGATCACTGCTGGTTCGGTGTTAACGGTGCCACGGGTCTGCTTCAGGCAGGTCTGCTGGCGATGGCCCAACCCGGTGAAGCCATATTGCTGCCTCGCAACGCTCATCGCTGCCTGATCGCTGCCTGTGAGCTGGGCGGTGTGATGCCGGTGTTTCTGCCTGTGCCCTTCCTTCCCGAACGCGGTCACTTCGGAGCAATGACTGCGGATGGCCTGAAGCGGAGCCTGGAACCCTGGCCTGATCCTGGCCGCCCCATTGTCGGTGCCGTTCTTGTTCATCCCACTTATCACGGCTACTCCGCAGAGATTCTCGAGCTGGTCGAACTGCTCCATGCCCAGGGGTTGCCGGTGATGGTTGATGAAGCCCATGGCACCCATCTTGCTTTCGGCGCAGGCAAGGACTCTCCCCTTTCTGCCTTGGCTGCCGGGGCCGATCTGGTTGTTCATTCCCTACATAAGTCTGCGCCGGGACTGGCGCAGACGGCTGTGCTCTGGCATCGCGCCGAGCGAGTTGACGAGGACAGGCTGCAACGCTCCCTGGGTCGCTTGCAGACCACCAGCCCCAGTGCGTTGCTGCTGGCTTCCTGTGAAACAACCCTCGACTGGATGCTCTCCAGCGATTGGTCATCGTTGCTTGAGACCCGACGATCCGAAGCCATCAAGCTGATTGATCACCTGCGAAAGCGAGGGGTCCACCTTCATCACAGTGATGACCCCATGCGACTGATCCTTGCCACGGCTCAGATCGGTGCCAGTGGACTGGATGCTGACAAGCACTGCATGCTTCAGGGGCTGATCGCGGAGTTGCCCGAGCCTCTCTGTCTCACCTTCTGCCTCGGATTTGCACGGCATCGCGGATTGGCCAAGAAGCTGGAGAGAACCTGGCAGCAGCTGATCGAGGAGGGCGGTGGAGCCCCTTTGCCCGTCATTCCGGAACCACCGCTTCAAGGCACCTCGATTCCTGTTCTCGCCCCGGATCAGGCGCAACGGCTCCCTTCCACCACCCGTTCCCTGGGGAAGTGTGTTGATCGCATTGCCGCCGAGCTACTCTGCCCCTATCCACCTGGAGTCCCCCTGCTCGTTCCAGGAGAAAGAATCACTGCAGCGCGCAGCCACTGGCTTCAGTCTCAGCATCGGCAATGGCCTGATCAGGTGCCCGGTATGGTGAGAGTTGTGGCCTGAAGGGCCATTGGATCTGACAGGTGATTTCAGACGCCACAACCGGGAAGTCCTCGCGCAAGCGGCGAGTCTCCGATCACAAACGCCTGATCAGCGGTCTTTTGGTAGGTCTGTTCGGCCTTGTGGTCGTGGGGCTTGGTGGCTGGTGGTTCACGATCGCCCTCGGCGTGATTGTGCATCTGGGTTTGCTGGAGTTTTTCCGCATGGCCCAGTTCAAAGGCATGCGCCCTGCCACGAAAACCACTCTGGTGGCATGTCAGTTACTGCTGATCAGCACCCAGTGGTCTGTGAATGGAGGAATCGATTCCTCACTGGCCGACGCGGTTCTGCCCCTTTCCGGTGCGGCGATCTGCGGCTGGTTGCTGTTGCAGCCGGTCACCGGTTCAATTGCCGACATCGCCGCCTCGATCTTCGGGCTGTTCTATCTGGGGTTTCTCCCCAGCCACTGGCTGCGACTTCGCAATCTGCAGGCAGTCGATCTCGCGCCTCTTGTGGACCACAGTCCCTGGAACTGGGTCAGCTCCGGACTGCTGATCACGCTGATGGCCTGCCTGATGGTGGTGGCCAGTGATATCGGTTCTTACGTCATCGGTCGTCGTTTCGGTCAGCGACCCCTCTCTCCCATCTCACCCGCCAAAACCATTGAAGGTGCCTACGGAGGCCTTCTTTCAGCAGTGCTTCTGGGTGCCCTGGCCGGTGAATTGCTGGAGTGGCCGTATGGGCTTTTTGCCGGAGGCTGTCTCGGTGCGCTCGTTGCGCTGTTCGCGTTAGTTGGCGATCTCACCGAATCAATGATGAAACGGGATGCAGGTGTGAAGGATTCAGGAGACGCCCTGCCAGGCCATGGGGGCATCCTGGACAGGATCGACAGCTACCTGTTCACTCCAGCTGTGGTGTTTTATGTCGTGACCCTGGTGATACCGGTGATGGAGCAGGGCTGAGACTTGTCGGGAATCAATCGATTCAGGGTTGAACGGTGGCATCGCCCTGGATCACCAGTTGACCGCCTTGAAGCCGTGCATGCTTGATCCTGATGGAGGGATCCATCGGCAGGAAAAATTCTCCCTCCGCATCACAGTGATTGACCCGTATCGTTCCCTGATCCGCGCAGAGACGGAAACTGCGTTGTACGGGATCCTTGCCAGTGATCACTTCAGCGGTGAGCACCATTCGGTCGTTGTCGATCGCCAGGGAGCGCAGTGGCGTGAGGCCCATCAATTTTTCCGCCAGCAGGTCCGCCAGCCATCGCCAGCGATCGCTGGCAAGCGCTTTATTCAGATCAGTTCCACTCAGCACCACCTCGCCCTCGATGGCAAAAGGATCCTTGAGCTGTACAGGTTGGTTGGGCTGACCAGGCTTAAACACGGTTTTGAGTTCACCGGACTGAAGCTCTGCGCGCATCAGCGGCAACTGGTCGAAACTCACGCGTCGAGCTTCAAGGGAGACGCCTTTCAGTCGACCTCTCAGCAGCTCAAGCGCTGAACCCTGGAGGGCCAGATTCAGCTCATCAACGGAGTCGCACTGGTTGCGAATCCAGCGTTGCAGACCACTGGCCAGGAGCTGGAGAACGGGGCCGGAGCTGGTCTGTGGCATGAAAGCTGAGCACCAAGATGGCGGATCAGATCCACATCATCCGATGGGATCCGATGGACGACGGCTGGACAGCCTGGATTGGAACCAGTTGAGACAGCGATCGGAAACCCGATCGGGCTGATCGATGTGCGGAAGATGTCCGCAGTCCGCAAACTCTTCAACACGGTTCTGAAGAATGAGAGCCGCTGCTTTCTTCTGCGGGGCCCTGAGAATCCTGTCATTGGCACCCCAGATCACATGCAGCGGCTGATCGGGAAGCGGTGTGCCGCATCCGGAAAATCCTCCGCTTCGCGCAAATGCGGCCAGCGCTTCCGCCCATCCAGGACATTGCAGATGCAATGAGGCAATCTGCTCCTCCGCTGCGCCCACATCGGCGTCTGGATCAGCAAAGGCCTGGCGGCAAAGACCTCGACGCACGCCAGGTCGACTGAGGAACCAGGCGCCGAAGCGATCAAGCAAGGGGGGCACAGGCATCGGCCTGCCTGTCAGTCCTGCGGGGGCAAGCAACATCAGGGCTTCGATGTGCCTGGGGTGGCGGCGGGCCATTTCCACTGCGACGGAGCCTCCCATGGAGGCTCCAATCACGCCGCACTGAGTATCTACCGGCAGGTGTTCAAGCAGTGCATCCAGGTGGCTCAGCACTTTTTCAGGCCCGTAAACCGCATCGAGGGGACGCGGGGAGAAACCGAAACCGAACAAATCCGGAATGAACAGTTGATATCGCAGGCTCAACAATGGTGCCAGTCGCCGGTATTCCAGAAAGCTGCTGTCGAAGCCATGAAGCAACAGCAGTGGAGGACCCTGACCGAGAACAGCAACAGGGAAGGGTGCGTCAACGCCGAGTTCAGGAAGTTCCCACCATTCCAGTTGGTCGACCAAAGCTCTCGCTTTCGGATCCAGGAGGTCGGTTTTGAGAGAGTTGAGCAGCGCTTTCAAGGCAGCACTGGACTTGTTTCAGCAGCGCCCACAAGCGCTTCCATCAACGCACCAGGTGTGACCTCGAACGGGAGGTGATGCAGATCAGATCCAGCTCTGCAGGCGAACTGGCAGACCTGTTGGAGCTGGTTGAGGCTCGCGTGACCAAGACCAAGGTCGTCCAGGCACACCGGCAGACCCAGCTCCCGAAGCAATGGCAGCAGCTGGCGGTGGGCCTGCGCCGCAAGACGGTTGCCACCCAAGCGCTCCTCGAGACGCAACTGGACAAGAATGCCGAAGCCGACCTTCTCGCCATGAAGAACGGCGTGGCAAGCTTCCAGTTGTGTCAGTCCGTTGTGCACGGCGTGAGCTGCGACCGTTCGACAGCGTGCTCCACCTAGACCACCGATCACGCCGGCTGTCAGTCCACAGGCATCAACGACTCGCTTCCAGGCCACCCCTCCCGGTTCCCGAATGGCGTCGAGACTGTCGATCAGCAGCTGGTCACGCAGCACTCTGGCCATCTGAACAGCCTGTTGGATCACGCCGTCACGACTTGATCCACTGCTGACAGACGCTTCGTACCACTTGGCCAGAGCATCAGCGATGCCGCTGGCAAGCGTTCGGACAGGCGCCTTCAGAAGCAGCTGATGATCGAACACCAGGAGGTCCGGGCAGCGCTTGAGGCCCTGATCACGCTCGAAGGCGCCATCAGGGCTATACAAATTTGAGAGCGCAGTCCATCCGGCGCAGGTTGCTGCGCTCAGAGGAACCGTGACACAGGCGACATCCAGTCGATCAGCAAGCAGTTTCCCTGCGTCGAGAACCTTTCCTCCACCTGCGCTGATCACTCCATCGCAGGATTGCCTGATGAAGTCTTTCTGGATCCGCTGAAGATCAAGCTCACAGCAATCATGTTCAAGGTTCTGCTGATACACCTTCAGACCGTTGGCATTGAGATCGCAGCAGAGCTTCGATCTGAGTGCTTCGGTTGACTGACTTCGTCCGAGCAGCAGAGGGTTCTTGAAGAGTCTGGAAATCGAGGCCTGCGACTGATTCCATGCTCCCGACCCGCGAATGACCTGGGCAGGAGCGATGGAATGAACAGAAACCTGGCTGGAACTGGTTGTTGGAATCATCCAGGTCAGAGACCGGCGCCGGCAAGTGCGGGTGTTTCGCTGGGCGTCGCGGTGAGGTGCTTCACCACCACCTTGCCATCTTCAACATCCACCTCAGCGGAGTCGCCGTCCTTGATGCGTCCAGAGAGCACCTCTTCGGCAAGGCTGTCTTCGAGCAGTCTCATCACTGCTCTGCGGAGTGGGCGGGCGCCATAGGCGGGGTTGTAGCCCTCTTCAACGAGACGCTCCTTGAAGGCATTGGAAACGGAAAGGCTGATGCCCTTTTCACCGATACGGTTGAAGACCTCACGCAGCATGATCTCAGCGATTTGTTTGACCTCTTCGCGATTCAGTTGTCTGAACACGATGATTTCGTCAAGTCTGTTGAGGAATTCAGGCCGAAAATACTGTTTCAGCTCTTCATTGACCAGAGAACGAATCCGGTTGTATTGATTTTCCTCAGCATTCTCGCCGGAGAATTCAAAGCCAAGTCCTCCGCCACCTTTCTCAATCACCTTCGAGCCGATATTCGACGTCATGATTATCAGAGTATTTTTGAAGTCCACCGTGCGACCTTTGGAGTCGGTGAGACGTCCGTCTTCCAGCAACTGAAGGAGGAGATTGAACACATCGGGATGCGCTTTCTCGATCTCGTCGAACAAAACAACGGTGTAGGGACGGCGCCGTACCGCTTCTGTGAGCTGACCTCCCTCATTGAAACCAACGTATCCAGGAGGTGAACCGATCAGTTTGCTGACCGTGTGTCTCTCCATGAATTCCGACATGTCGAGGCGGATCATGGCGTCTTCGCTGCCGAAGAAATAAGCCGCCAGAGCTTTCGTGAGTTCCGTTTTACCCACACCTGTCGGACCGGAGAATATGAAGCTCGCGATCGGACGATTCGGGTTCTTGAGGCCAACGCGCGCCCTGCGAATCGCCTTGGAAACGGCTTTGACAGCTTCGTCCTGGCCGATCAGACGCTTGTGAAGCGTTTCTTCCATGTTGAGCAGCTTGACCGACTCACTTTCTGTGAGTTTCTGCACAGGCACACCTGTCCATGAAGCCACAATCTGGGCAATGTCTTCCTCACTCACAACCGGCGTGGTGGATTCGGAAACAGCTGTCTGGATATCCGTTTGTTCGGAGCTGACATCAATTGGATCGACAGCAGGCTGAGAGGCTTGAGCGCTTTCGGAAGCGTCGGTCGAAGCGTCTTGCCGGCTGTTCTGCAGAAGCGTGCGGATTTTTTCACGCAGCTCCACTTCCTTATCTCTCAACTCACCGGCACGGGCGAAGTCCTGCTCGCGCACTGCGTCTTCCTTGTCTTTCTGCACGGTGCGCAGTTCCTTATCAACCTCTTTGGCTTCAGGGGGAAGTTTGGAGTTCAGCAGGCGCACACGACTGCCAGCCTCATCGATCAGATCAATGGCCTTGTCGGGCAGGAAACGATCGGAGATGTAGCGATCGCCAAGTGTCGCTGCTGCTTCGAGTGCCTCATCGGTGATCCTCAGACGGTGGTGCTGTTCATAGCGCTCACGCAGTCCGCGCAGGATCTCAATGGTGTCTTCGATGGATGGTTCGCCGACATTGACCGGCTGGAAGCGGCGCTCGAGTGCCGCATCACGCTCAATATGTTTTCGATATTCATCGAGTGTTGTTGCACCGATGCATTGCAGTTCGCCCCGTGCGAGGGCTGGTTTGAGGATGTTGGCTGCGTCGATGGCTCCCTCGGCAGCACCTGCTCCGATCAGGGTGTGAACTTCGTCGATCACAAGGATCACATTGCCGGCGCCTTTGATCTCCTCCATGATTTTTTTGAGGCGTTCCTCGAATTCACCGCGATATTTGGTTCCTGCCACCAGCAGGCCGATATCGAGAGTGAGAACTCGCTTGTCCTCCAGGATGTCGGGAATATCACCCTGTTGAATCCGCTGCGCCAGACCCTCGGCAATGGCGGTCTTGCCGACTCCTGGTTCGCCGATCAGAACAGGGTTGTTCTTGGTGCGGCGTCCAAGGATCTGAATCACACGGTCGATTTCGTTATGGCGTCCAACCACAGGGTCGAGCTTGGCTTCACTTGCCAGCTGGGTGAGATTGCTGCCGAACTCATCCAGAGTTGGTGTCTTGGTGGATCCTTTGGCACCAGAACCACCACCGCCACCGGCACCCACTTCGGCTGTTTCACCGAGCATGCGGATGACCTGAGTCCGCACTTTGCCAAGATCCACACCGAGGTTCTCGAGCACTCGGGCTGCAACACCTTCACCCTCGCGGATCAGACCCAGAAGTAGGTGCTCAGTGCCGATGTAATTGTGACCAAGCTGTCGTGCTTCCTCGAGGGACAGCTCAAGGACGCGTTTCGCTCTCGGTGTGAAAGGGATTTCAACGGCAACAAAACCTGAGCCACGTCCGATGATTTTTTCAACCTCGACGCGGGCGTCTTTGAGGTTCACTCCCATCGACTTGAGAACCTTCGCTGCAACACCGGTTCCTTCGCCGATCAGACCGAGCAGGATCTGTTCAGTGCCTACGAAGTTGTGACCCAGACGGCGTGCCTCTTCCTGGGCAAGCATGATCACCTTGATGGCCTTTTCGGTAAACCTCTCGAACATCGCTAAGGCCGACTGCTGTTGAACCCAACCTATCAGGGCTGAACGGGTTGTTGTGGATGAATGATCCACAAGGCACATCCCAGTGATGTTGCGGGTTGACTGCCACAGATTGTATTAATCAATGCCGGAATGTGTTGGGTTATTCGGGTTGATCAGTGCGGAAATCCCTACCACTACCGAATTGCTCGCGACTGAAGCAGGGCATCGTCACCGTTGGCGAAGTATCCCTTCCTTCGGCCGATCGTGGAAAACCCGCAGTGCGCATACAGGCCTTGACCAGCAGCATTCGTCGCAGAGACCTCAAGACTGGCTTTCACGGCCCCGAGTGAGCGGCCCTGTTGGATCAATGCCAGGAGAATTCCCGCGCCAAGACCTCGACGCTGATGGCGTGGATCCACCGCCACCGCAGTGATCTGAAGCTCATCCACCACCAGCCAGGCCGAGGCGAGGGCTATCAGGGTTTCATCCTGCGCGTCAGTGCCCATCACAAGCCTGCTGGACTCAGACAGTTCCCGCTGCCACTGCTCTCTGGTCCAGAGACCTTTCAGGGAGGTCCGATCAAGCCTCAGGCAAGCCTCCAGATCAACAGGACCCAGTTTTCTTGTGCTGATTGCGACTTCAGCCTTCAAAGCAGAACTGACCGGGTGGCGCGCCTCCTTACATTGCCTGTCCGACCGAACCGATGTTCCATGCCACAGCCCTACGAATCAGGGTGTGATCTGAACAGCCCGAATCGCAACCTTGCGCCGATCACCGCTGAACTCGACGAGCAGGGCCGTCTCGCGGTCGGAGGGTGTGCCCTGAGCGAATTGGCCAAGCGCTACGGCACCCCGCTTTATGTGCTGGATGAAGTGAGCATCCGTCAAGCCTGTCAGGCCTATCGCGATGCCCTCAAGCGTCACTACCCAGGTCCATCACTGGCTATTTATGCCTCAAAAGCCAACAGCTCGCTGGCCCTGACAGCACTGGTGGCCTCAGAAGGACTTGGGCTGGATGCCGTTTCGGCCGGAGAGTTGATGACGGCGCTCGACGGCGGCATGCCCGCAGAGCGGATCGTGCTCCATGGCAACAACAAGTCTGTCGAGGAGTTGGCCCTGGCCTACCGCCACGACGTGATGGTGGTGGCGGATAACCAGCATGACCTCGATTGTCTGAAAACCATCGTTCCTGATGGTGGGCAGCCTGTTCGCCTGATGCTTCGCTTCACGCCAGGCATCGAATGCCACACCCACGAGTACATCCGCACCGGTCATCTCGACAGCAAGTTCGGGTTTGATCCCGATCAGCTGGAGCCTGTGTTGCGCGAACTTCAGAACTCCCCCTGGGCGAGGGTTGAAGGCCTTCATGCCCACATCGGTTCACAGATTTTCGAGCTGGAACCGCATCGCGACCTGGCTGCTGTGATGGCGGATGCTCTGCGTCTGGCCCTTGAGCTCGGTCATCCCGTTCGGGATCTGAACGTCGGCGGCGGGTTGGGAATCCGTTATGTGGAGAGTGATGACCCCCCATCCATCGATGCCTGGGTGAAAGTGGTGGCTGAAGCCGTTGTGGTGGCCTGCAAGGAGCGTGATCTCGAGTTGCCGCGCCTGCTCTGCGAGCCAGGAAGATCCCTGGTGGCTCCCGCTGGTGTGACCATTTACACCGTTGGCTCCCGCAAGGTTGTCCCCGGCATCCGTACCTATCTGTCGGTGGATGGAGGGATGAGCGACAACCCCCGGCCGATTACCTATCAATCGCTTTACACAACATGCCTGGCTGACCGTCCAATGGCAGGAGCTGAGGAAACGGTGACACTTGCTGGCAAGCACTGCGAGTCGGGTGACGTGCTGCTCAAGGATCTCGCCTTCCCCGCCTGCAGCAGTGGAGAAATCCTGGCGATCTTTGCCACAGGCGCATACAACGCCTCGATGAGTTCCAATTACAACCGCATCCCCAGGCCTGCTGCCGTGCTTGTGCATGCAGGCGATGCCGAGCTTGTTCAACGCCGTGAGCAGCCCGAGGATCTGCTGCGTTACGACCTGATGCCTGAACGGTTGCGCTCTGTAAACTGAGTGAACTCTGGAGGAGAGGCCAAACGTGTTGGAGGTGTTGCAACTGCGCCTTCTTCTCGACGTTCTCTTTGCCTCTCTCCTCGGTTTTCTGTTGTTCACCAGGGTCAACGAGCAGCGCACGCTGTGGTTGCTGCGGGGCTACCTCTTCCTTGTTGCGCTGGCCTGGTTCGTCAAGCGTTTTTTCAATCTTCCACTGACCTCAACGCTGATTGACGCGTTGGTTCTGGCTTGTTCGCTGTCCCTGGCCATTCTCTGGCAGGGAGAGCTGCGTCGCCTGATGGAGCTGCTCGGTACTGGGCGTCTGGCCGTCTTGCTCGGCAATCCTCAGAGCAAGATGAGAGCGACCGCAAGCACAGTGGCGCAGCTCACCGATGCGGCGGGCCGTCTATCCAAGGGCCGACGCGGAGCGCTGATCGTTGTTGATCTCGGCAGTGACCTGAGGCCAGAGGATTTTCTAAACCCTGGAATCACCATTGACGCTCAGCTGAGCAGCGAACTTCTGCTCAATCTGTTCGCTTCCGATACGCCTCTTCATGACGGCGCCGTCGTGATCAAGGGCAGCCGAATTATTTCTGCCGGCGTGATCCTGCCCCTTTCGCGTCAGGGCATCAGTCGCTATGGCACTCGCCATCTGGCAGCTCTTGGAATCACAGAACGCTTTGATCGCTGTATCTGTGTCGTGATCTCCGAGGAGACAGGCACCCTGTCCCTGGCGAACCAGGGACGTCTCGAACGGCCCATCACCAGTTCACGACTTCAGGATCTGCTCACCGACTTGATTGCTGCTTCTGTGTCGACCACACCTGTGAAATCACCATCCCCGCGTAGCGTGACCGCAGGCAATCAGGATTCCCCCACTTGAGCCAACGACTGGCCGTCAGTACTGATCCAGCGGCATCCCGGTGCTGTCCCGAAGGATTGGATCCACTCAGGATTCCAAGTCATGTTGCTGTGATCATGGATGGCAATGGACGCTGGGCTAAAGCGCGTGGTCTCCCCCGTGTGATGGGTCACAGGGCGGGAGTTGAAGCTTTGAAAGCCACGCTCAGGCACTGCAGTGACTGGGGTGTGGGCGCACTCACCGCCTATGCCTTCTCCACGGAGAACTGGTCACGCCCTGATGATGAGGTGAATTTTCTAATGACCCTGTTTGAAAGTGTTCTTCAGCGGGAGCTGCAGGCGCTTGAGGATGAACGGGTGCGGATTCGCTTCCTCGGAGATCTCGATGCACTACCGGTCAAGTTGCAGGAATTGATTTTCGAGGCCACGCAGCGCACCTCGAGCAACACCGGCATTCATTTCAACGTTTGCACAAATTATGGAGGTCGCCGCGAGCTAGTGCGTGCGAGCCAGAGACTCGCGGAACGTGTGGCCCGCGGAGAGCTGGAGCCCTCACAGATCGATGAGCATGCTCTATCGGCTGAGTTGTTCACGGCAGGGGAGCGTGATCCGGATCTGTTGATCAGGACGAGCGGCGAGAGGCGGATCAGCAATTTCCTTCTCTGGCAGCTGGCTTACGCCGAGATTCATGTAACGGATCTCTGCTGGCCGGATTTTGATGCAGAGGCGCTTGAGCTCGCTCTGCTGGATTACCAGGGCCGTCAGCGACGTTTTGGTGGGCTTCATTCCATCGAGCCCCACGCTCTGGGATCCTGAGGGCAGCGGCAATGGTGGCTGGTTCTATGACGGACACGGTGGAACTGCGCCACGACTGGAGTCTGGAGGAGATCCAAGCCCTGCTTGACCTTCCCCTGATGGATCTTCTCTGGCGCGCCCAGGGAGTTCATCGGGCCGCCAACCCTGGCTACAGGGTTCAGCTGGCATCACTGCTGAGCGTGAAAACCGGTGGCTGCGAGGAAGACTGCGCCTACTGCTCACAGTCGATGTACCACAGCAGTGATGTGGGTGGCCAGGCCGATCTGGAGGTGAAGGCTGTTCTTGACAGAGCCCGTGCTGCCGCCGATGCAGGCGCAGACCGCTTCTGCATGGGCTGGGCCTGGAGGGAGATCCGTGAAGGACCGGCCTTTGAGTCGATGCTGAGGATGGTTCGAGGAGTCCGTGAGCTCGGCCTTGAAGCCTGTGTCACAGCAGGAATGCTCACCGATACGCAGGCGGAGCGACTGGCCGAGGCGGGTCTCACGGCATACAACCACAACCTTGACACCAGTCCTGAGCACTACGACCGGATCATCACCACCCGCACCTATGAGGAACGGCTTGAGACTCTCGAACGTGTCCGTCGCGCCGGAGTGACGCTTTGCTGCGGCGGAATCATCGGCATGGGCGAAACCCTGCGCGATCGAGCTTCGATGCTGAGGGTGCTTTCCTGCATCGATCCTCATCCGGAAAGTGTTCCTATCAACGGTCTCGTGGCCGTCGAGGGAACACCGCTGGAGGGGTTGCCCACGGTTGATCCCCTCGAACTGGTGCGGATGGTGGCTGTCGCCAGAATCCTGATGCCGTTCAGCCGAGTGCGGCTGAGTGCCGGTCGGGAACAGCTCAATCGTGAGGCTCAGATCCTCTGTCTGCAGGCAGGTGCCGATTCGATTTTCTATGGCGACACACTGCTCACAACGGGTAATCCGGCCGTGGATTCGGACCGTGCTCTGCTGGAGGCTGCCGGAGTTCAGGCCAGCTGGCAGGAACAGACGTTCGCGACCCAGCCAGAGCAGGAGAAAGCCGCGGCATGACGGCTGTCCAGGCCGAATCCCCACCATTTCTCGTGGCGGCCTTCTATGCCTTCACGTCGGTGTCGCCAGCTGACCTGGAGTCCTTGCTGACTGATCTGCCGTCACTGGCGCGTCGTGAACATGTTGTCGGCTCGGTCTTGCTGGCACCGGAAGGGGTGAACGGCACGATCAGCGGTCCTGATCAGGGTGTGGCGGAAATCCTGAAGTGTCTGCGCGCCACCATCACCCTCGGAAGTGCCCACTTCGAGCGTCTTCAGGTGAAGCGAAGTCGCACCACGCGACCTGCCTTTCGCCGTTTCAAGGCCCGACGTAAACGCGAAATCGTCAGCCTGGGCCAAACGTGCGCTGATCCTCGCCGCACCGTGGGGCTGTATGTAGACCCCTGCGACTGGAATGAGCTGGTGGATGACCCTGAGACGCTGGTCATCGATACCCGCAATGCCTATGAGGTCGCAGTGGGCAGCTTTGTTGGCTCCCTCGATCCCTGTACGGAGAGTTTCAGGGACTTTCCCGACTGGGTTGAACAACGCCTCCGCCCCCTGGTTGAGCAAACGTCACCTGCGCGGATCGCCATGTTCTGCACCGGTGGCATTCGCTGTGAGAAGGCGAGCAGCTTTCTTCAGCAGCGCGGATTCCCCAAGGTTCATCATCTACAGGGAGGCATCCTCAACTACCTCGAGCAGGTGCCTGAAGAGCAAAGCCGCTGGAGGGGGGAGTGTTTCGTGTTTGATCAGCGTGTGGCCCTCAACCATCAGCTCGAGCAGGGCGAGCATCGGTTGTGCCACGCCTGCGGTCTGCCGCTCACGCCGAAGCAGCGAACACTGGAGAGCTATATCCCCGGTGTTCAGTGTCTGCAATGCATCGACCGGTTCACCGATGCCGACCGGGCACGTTTCGCGATGCGGCAGAGCCAGCTCAGACAAGCCCTCTCTTCAACCTCGGCAGTTCGTTCAACAACACCTCGCTCGCAGGAATGAGCGGTCGGCCCGTTCTCTACAGCTTCCGTCGCTGTCCTTATGCCATGCGCGCACGCTGGGCAGTGCTGCAGGCAGGACTGCTGGTCGACTGGAGAGAGATCAAGCTCCAGCACAAGCCGGCACCGATGCTGGAGCTGTCTCCTAAGGGCACGGTTCCTGTTCTGGTACTTGCCGATGGCACTGTGATCGATGAAAGCCTCGAAGTGATGCTCTGGACGCTCGCACAGGCTGATCCGCGCGATCTCTGCAGGCAGGGCTCCGTCAGTCAACAGACCTGCATCAGAGAGTTGATCAATCTCAATGACACCACTTTCAAGCATCATCTGGATCGCTTCAAATACACCGATCGCTATCCCGGTGAATCAAAAGCTGAGCATCAGCGCCAGGGGTTGCTGGTGCTCCGGAACTGGTCTCAGCGGATCGAAGACCAGGGTGGCTGGCTTGTGGATTCGAGCTGTTCGCTTGCCGATGGAGCCCTCTGGCCGTTTGTACGCCAGTGGCGAATTGCCGATCCTGAAGGATTTGATTCGGATCCAACACTAGAGCCCCTGCGTGAGTGGTTGAATCGCTTTCTGCAGGATCCTGGCTTTGAGCGCCTGATGCAGAGGACTGACCCATGGCATCCCGCTGGTCTTCAGCCCCACTTCCCCGCTGATGCCGTGGATGTCCCCATCGACCAGCCTCTGTTTCATCTGGCGATGGCGGAGGACTGGACAGTCGCAAAGCAGTCAGGCGACTACCGCATTTCCACCCGTGGTTTGAGTCTGGATCAGGTGGGATTCATCCATCTGTCCTGGCTTGAGCAGGTGGCAAGCACCTTTGATCGCTTCTATTCCGATGCCGGAGCGGTTCTTCTGCTCACCATCGATCCTGCATGCCTGAGCTCGCCGCTGCGCGCCGACGCGATTCCAAGCGGTGAGCTGTTTCCACATCTCTACGGTTCATTGCCCCTTGCGGCGGTGGTGGAGGCGGAGGCTTATCGGGGGGCGAATCTGTGATCCTCGATCAATTGGAGAAGCAAGCCCGTCAGAGAGATCTGCTGCTGAGGCTTCAGGTTGCTCGTCCACTGGGGCTGTGGAGTCTGCGGTTGGTGGTGGCCCGATCTCACTCGCAGCGACTGCAGCTCCTCGGCGAGATGAAAGCTTGGGCCTACAGCGCTCCCAGGGGATTGCAACTGGACACCATGCGCGTTCTTCCAGGCGCTCCTGCAGGCTGCGGCGATTTGATTTGGGCAGCAACGATGGCCTGGGCGATGGAGAGCACCCCATGCCGCAAGGCCAGATTGCTGGCTATTCGCGATGACGAACGCCAGCATCAACGGCTTGTGCGTTACTTCAGGTGGCGAGGATTTGAACCTTTGCGCGAGGTGCAGGCTGCCCTCTGGGATTTACCGCTGCGCATGGTCTGGGGAGGTGCTGGCGAACTGATGCTTGGAGATTGTGAGCAGGTTCGGGACAGGGCACTGATGCGTTGGCATCAGTCGGCTGCGTGATAACTGCTACGAACCAGTGGGCCACTCCGCACAACAGCGAAGCCCAGATCGCGAGCAATTGATCCAAGCTCATCGAATTCATCGGGATGCCAGTAGCGGGCGACAGGGATGTGGGCCAGTGAAGGGCGCAGATACTGACCGATGGTGATTCGCTGGCAGTCGACTGCTCGCAGATCGCGCATGGTTTCGATCACTTCCTCCCTGCTTTCTCCAAGCCCCAGCATCAACCCGCTTTTGGTGGGAATGTCCGGTGCCAGTGTTCTTGCGGCGGCCAGAAGTCCCAGCGATCGCTCATAGGTGGCTCCCCTGCGAACCTCCCGCTGCAACCGCTGCACTGTCTCAAGGTTGTGGTTGAAGCAAACCGGCGCCGCATTCAGCACGGTCGCCAATCGCTGGCGCTGGGCTGCAACGGCTTTCCGGGAGTCAGCGTGCCCACCCCAGAAATCCGGGGTCAATACTTCGATGGCAATCAGGGGATTCCTGGCTCTGATCGCATCCATGGCAGAGGTGAACAGGCAGGCTCCATGGTCTGCGAGGTCATCGCGCGCAACAGCGGTGAGCACGACGTAGCGCAATCCCATGGCAGCCACAGCATCGGCCACCTTTTCCGACTCCATCGGGTTCACGGCCTGGGCTCGACCTTTCTCCACCTGGCAGAACGCGCAGCTGCGGGTGCAGATCGAACCTCCAAGCAGGAAAGTCGCGGTGCCGGCGGCGTAACACTCACCTCTGTTGGGGCAGCGTCCCTCCTCACAGATGGTGTGAAGAGCATTTGATTTCACCAGCCCCTGAACGCGTTCGATCGCTGAGGCTTCTCCAAGTGGACGACGCAGCCAGTCGGGCAGTCGCTCGTGCGGCTGAATGGTCGAAAATCGGCTCGTTTTACGCACACCTGGGCAGGAGGCTTCCTTCAGGGTGGCTCCATTTCCGTCAAGAGAGAACCTGATGGCTGACTCAACACCTGAGGCGACTGCTTCCCTGGAATTCAGTCCACATCACGTCGACCTTCGAGGGCCCGGCTGAGGGTGACATCGTCCGCGTATTCGAGTTCGCTTCCCACCGGCAGCCCGTAAGCAATGCGGCTGACCCTGGTGAATGGCTTCAGCAGCCTTGCCACGTAGAGGCTTGTCGTGTCGCCCTCCACGCTGGGGGTGAGCGCGAGGATCACTTCCTCAACGTTGTCATCGGCCACCCGCCTCACCAGGCTGCTGATCTGCAGCAGATCCGGCCCGATGCCATCCATCGGAGAAATAAGCCCTCCCAGAACGTGATAGCGCCCGCTGAATTCCCGTGTTCGTTCCAGAGCGAGCAGATCCCTTGAATCCGCTACCACGCAGATCAAACCGTTGGCGCGCTCCTGGTTTTTACAGATTTCACATGTTGATTCAGCACTGAGGTGAAAGCAGGTCTGGCACTGCCCCACCTGGGTGCGTGCGGCCAGCAGGGCATCCGCGAAACTGCGTATCTGCTCTTCCGGTTGGCGAAGCAGATGCAGGGCCAGTCGCTGTGCGGTGCGGGGACCAATCCCCGGGAGTCGCTCGAACTGATCGATCAGCCGAGCAAGGGGTCGGGTGAATCCGCTCAGAGCACCGTGGCGAGTGGCGAAAATCTAAACAGGTGATGCGGCGGGCAGAATGGCGCGCATCGGGCCAATTTCATTTCAACTCTCAATGCGCTCATTGCTGCGTCAACCGCTCCGGTCATTGCTCGTTCTGCTCTGTGTGCTGATGCTCAGCGCCTGCGGCGGTGCAGGTGCAGGCCTCAACTCCTTTAAGAGCCCTGATGGCCGCTACGCCTTCCTCTACCCAACCGGCTGGACTCGGGTCGCTGTGACCGGTGGCCCTGCCGTTGTGTTTCATGACCTGATCAACAGTGATGAGACCGTGAGCCTGGTGGTCTCCGATGTTGATGCCGAGGATGATCTTCAGACGCTTGGCAGTGCCGTTGCGGTAGGCGAGCGGCTCAGGCGCGAGGTGATCGCTCCTGATGGCAGTGGTCGGGATGCCGATCTGATCGAAGCGCGTGAGCGTGAATCAGATGGTCATGTTTTCTATGACCTTGAATACGCCGTGCATCTTCAAGACCGTGATCGCCATGAACTGGCAACAGTGGTGGTGGATCGAGGCAGGCTCTACACCCTGGCAACCAGCACCAATGAAGATCGCTGGCCCAAGGTCAAGGCCCTGTTCGAATCGGTGATCAGTTCCTTCACGCTGTTGATCTGAAACGTCGGACGTTGCTCCGAACTGTCTCCAAATACCAGCAGTGACTTTCCTTCGTCAGCAAGATGGCGGTCATGACCACGCCTTCCCGTGTTGAGCGTCTTCGTGGCCGATGGAACGGCCTCTCCGACCATCAGCAGGTCGGTGCTGCTCTGGTTGGTGTGGGTGCTCTTTTCGGAGCCTGGCTGCTGTTCTGGCCAGTGCCCACCGAAGTTGAGGGACGTGGCGTTCTGATCTATCCCGACAATGCCGGGATCCTCAATGCCAGGGCCGGCGGTCAGGTGCTCAGCATCGACACCAAGGTTGGTCAGCGCGTTCGCAGAGGTCAGGTGCTGATGACTCTGTACCTGCCGGTACTGGAGAGGAAGCTTGATCAGCAGAAGGGAAACCTGAGCCAGTTGGTGCGCCAGAACGACGAGCTTGACGAGCGCGATGCACTTCGCATCCGCACAGCCAAGCTCGCTCTCGACACCGCGCTCTCCAAGCTGGATGACGATGAGAAGCGCTTGGCCAGGCTTCAGGCGACTTACGCCAGCAAGGTCGACAATCTCAACTGGCTGGCCAGAAGGGAGGTGGTGGCACCCCTGGCTCAGGAGGTGGTGGCTGCGGAGCAGGGCCTTACCACCACGAGTGTTCAGCTGGATGACATCAAGATCCAGCGCAAGGACCAGACCACCAATTTCCAGCAGATCAAGCTCAACATCGAGACCGAACAGCTGGATCGTCGTTTTCAGATCGATGATCTCAAGCGGGCGATCAAAGTGATGGAGGCCAGGATCGCTTTCGACGGCACTGTCACTGCGGTGCGCAGCGGCACGGTGCTTGATCTTCAGGTGATCCAGGGGCAAACGGTCAAGACCGGTGATCGCCTCGGCACCATCGGTCGCAGCAGTCGTCCCCCCAAGGATGTCAGCGCAACCGGTGGTGATCTGATCGCTGTCTCGTATTTCTCCCCTGCAGATGCCCGACGCCTCCCTGTCGGCCTGCCTGTCGAGGTTGTGCCTCTCTGGAACCAGCGTGGACGTTTCGGTGGGATCGTCGGCAAGGTTCGCAGCGTGCTCACGCTTCCCGCCACCCAGGAAGACATCTCAACCACGATCGGGAATAACCAACTGGCGGAAGCACTCGTCAAGCACGGACCGGTGATGCGTGCCGAGATCGAGCTGGATCGTCACTCCAGCACGGACGACGGTTACCGATGGACGCTTTCTAGGGGGAGTGGGGTCTTCCCGATCCGTGAGGGGCTCACCGTGGATACCTTCGCCTACGTGGAGTGGCGTTCACCAGTGACCTACGTCCTTCCCGGACTGCGTTCCATCACAGGGGGCTTCCGTACCTTCCGCATCGATCGTTTCTGGGATCTGCCGTTCCTGCGGCAGCCGGGTACCCCTCTCTGATGTTCTGATTGTTCATGGCACTGCGTCCCCTGCTTCGTCAGGAACTTCCCTGGCTGTCTACGGAGCTTGTTCTGTTGATCGTGCTGCTGAATTCCAATCCACCTGAGTTGTGGTTCTGGCTGGTGGTGTTTCTGGTGATTTTCGGCTACCGGATTGAGCGATGGTGGACGTCCAGGCCGCCTGCAGAGAAGTGATTTTCTGATGCTCTCGGGCATGCCTGTATGGCACGAAAGAGGGATTGGCTTTCCGGTCGATCTCTGCATCCCACGTCAGCTGGAGTTGATCAAGACCTGAATTGTTCACCACAGATTTACCAGAACCTCTGAGCTTCTCCACCAGGTCTGTGCAGTGGAGTTCACCAGAAGGGCTGTGACCTTGGAGGAGTCGAGGGGGCAACACCCCCAAACATTCACACTCTTCTCAAATGTTTGTTCTTTCATTACTCAGCAAGGCAGCTCTTCTTTCCACTGATGAGCGTGTTCACCAAAAAATCGCGATGTCACGAGATTTTGGTGATGCGATGCAGAAGCTATTTGTTGAGCCAAGCAAGCCAGATGAAACCGATCGTTGGAACTCCATCACAAGCCCCAATCTTTTGCGACCTTGGGAGGGGTACACCAGAATGTTGGGTCTTTCTCAACCCCCAACGGGTTTTAAAGCTCTGGATTTGCCTGACCGCCTTAAGCGCGCAGACTCTCAACTTAATGACCGGATCACAGGTGAAGTGAAAAAGGTCTTCACTGGAACTTCAGATGAAATGCAATCGGTTGAAGGTCAAGACACCTTCCGTTCGGGTAACGTCGACTTTGGAGCATTCGATCAACTGACCGGAAATGATGATCCTCTGACTAGTTTCGACGCTGCTTCATTCGAGTCAGATGATAGTGATCATGCTGTTGGAGGTGGTCCTCTCAAGTATGTAGGAAAACAAGTAGGGAAAGGAGTGGCAGAGCAGGTTGCCAAAGAAGTCGCAAAACAGAACGCTAAGCAAGTCACTCGTGAAATGATCAAGCAAGGTGTTAAGGAAGGAGTCAAGGAGGTTGCACAAGAAGCTGCCAAACAGGCCGCAAAGAATCCATTGCTGACTATCTCTAGGGAAGGGGTCAAATATTTCGCAGGTTTTTTTGGAATCCAAATAGGATCAAAATTTTTTAACCAAAATTCTGATGTTAGTGAAATTGAATCTGATACAGCTGGTCGGGCTTCTGGTTTTGTATTGAATAGTGAGCCTCAAGTTATTGAAGCTTTAAATTTGGCGACTGGTTCATCGTTCAATTTGAATTCAGATACTGATCAGTCTGCGAGTGAATTGCTTGTTCCTGGATCAACTGTTTCGGAATTGAATCCCAAAACTGATGCCAGCCAGCTCCTGCTCGCATGATCAATCTCAACAACTTCTGCTCCGTCAGAAATGGCGGGGTTTTTTATTGCCTGCTCACTGCCCTTAACGCGAACTTCAGAGCCAAGGCTGAAATCGGGCTAGAGCTAGTTCCCTTCATTCAGGGTGATCCAGTTCGTCAAACGAGAAACCTTCCAGGGTGAGTTGTCTGGGGATAGTTGCGTTGGGATCCCTTGGCATGGGAAGGAGTTCCCGCAGCAGCTGGGCATAGGTCACATTTACATCCACGGTCGCGATCAGTCGTTTCACCAGTGAATCCACCAGTTGCGTCTGCGTCACCGAAAGATCCACTTCGTTGGTGAGCCCTGTTTTGTAGCGGAGTGAGCTGTCACGAAAGGCTTCCTTTGTGGCGCCCGCCGCACGACGAGCGGACACCAGCTTGGCGAGACTCGCTTCATGGTTCAGGAAAGCGCGCTCGAGGCGAAGCCGGATGCTATTGCGCGTGGAGGCGTAGGACTGACTCGCCGCCTGTTCCTGCATTGACAGGGCCTTCACAGCGTTGGCCGTCGCACCGGCATTGAAGATCATCCAGTTGAAGGC
The DNA here is from genome assembly GCF_047304175.1 of Synechococcus sp. MIT S9503. Taxonomy (GTDB): domain Bacteria; phylum Cyanobacteriota; class Cyanobacteriia; order PCC-6307; family Cyanobiaceae; genus Synechococcus_C. The sequence continues at coordinate 413,877 of NZ_CP138955.1, forward strand.
GAGCCCCACTGACCAGTCGTATCCAGCCACCTGCTCGAGAGGCAGAAAGCTTGCACCGCAACATCCTCCGCCCAGCAGGGAAAAGTTGAAGCTGCGCTCCACCGAGGCCATCCCACCCACTGAAGCGAACAGGCTCAGCCTGGGCAGAAGCTGTGCTGCCGTCTCATCCTGCTGCAATGCCAGGGCCCTTCGGGTCGCGAGAATCGCTGCGAGCTCAGGGTTGCTGTTGTAAGCAGCCAGCAGCGACTGTTCAAGACTCAGCGGCCAGGCTGGCGCCAGAGTGATCGAATCGCCGGCACTGGGAATCACGTCGGCAGGCAGGTTCAACAGTGCCCACAGCTCTCGTCTTGCAACCGCACGATCGGCCAGAGCCTGAATGAGTTCCTCCTGATCGGTGGCGAGGGTCGCACTTCGGCGCAGCAGATCCACGCGGGGAACCAGACCTGCCTGTTTGAGATTGAGTGCGTCTTCAAGCACGATCAGATCGGTTCGCACAACCGCATCCCGGATGCGTACGAGCTGTTCATTCAGCTGAAGCCGGTAATAAGACTCACTGACTTCGAGCTGAAGGGCTCTGAGCTGATTGGCGTACTTCTGCTTGAACTGTTGCAGCTTTTCAGCGGCGGAGCGAATCCTGGGTGTGCGGGCAAAGTCGATCAGCGCGTAATTGAGTTGCAGTCCCGCGAGGAAATCAATTCCGTTGGAATCGGAAGACAACCCACCTCCCGCCGGAACGTAGAAAGGTCCGGCGCTGCTGCTGCTGACCGTGTCGCCTTTCTTGGTCAGCGCGAAGTTCGGGGTTTGCCCGTCTTTCGCGAACAGCGGACCAAACCCGTATGTGTTGTTGCCGTAGGGAGAAAAGATCGTGCTGCCGTTCTGGAACCCCTCCACATCGGCAAACACACTGACCGTGGGCCAGTAAGCACCAGAGAGTGAGGCGACACTGGCACCCTGGGCATCAATCTGTTTGCGCTGAATCTGCAGCTCTGTGTTGTTGCGGAAGGCGATTGCGATCGCCTGTCTCAGGCTCACGGATTTCACACGTGAGCTCTGATCAGCAGCCCCACGCAGGCTGAGAGGCGCATCTGGAATGGTGTCCTCAGGCCCGAGTTCTGCGCCGGCAGGACGGTTGGCGTCCAAGAGACTGGAGGGCAGCTCAGGCGTCTGAAGGTCGTCCGAGGCCTCCGGCACTGGAGCTGGGCCCAGCAGGATGTCCAGATTGTCGAGCTGCCTGTTCAGTTCGCTCCAGCTGCGCTCGAGCTGATAAGTGTTGCCTCCGTAGTTCAGGCGCGCAGGATCCCCACCAGCAGGGTTTGCCTGGGATGCCGCCGGCAGCAGCAGGCCAACAAATGGGATCACTGAAGACCCCCTGATGAACGACCTGATCAAGGGGTGAGCATGGAATCCATGAAGCTCCTGATCCTGACGCCGCTCAACGACTTCAGCGAGTTGCAGTGACAGGCTTCGATCCGGCCATGCCCGGCAGACAGTCGTGCAGCACCGATGCTCCGTGTTCGATCAGGGATGTTCGCAGCACGATCTGCCGCATCCGTTCAGGTGCGATGTCCGCGTCTCGTCCGGCACGGTCTTCATGCACTTCCAGATTGGCCGTCAGCTGTCGAGCCGCTGCTTCTAGATTCCGGTTCAGTTTGCTCAAGCTCTTCAGATCCAGGCATTGTTTCCCCACTAGATCAGGCCGGCGCAGATTTCCGGCTAGGGCTGTCATCAGTTCGATCTGACAGTTGAGAACGTCAGCCTCCTGCAGATGCAGCACTTTGATGAAGGGTGGTGACTGAACCGGTGCCGGCAGTCCTCGCAAGCCATCCAGCACCGACATCAGTTGCGAGATCAGAAGATCCAGCTCCGTCCAGAGCTGGTGCAGCGGGTGGTTCTCTGGATTTAGACCCAGTTCCACCTGAGCCTGGTCCCGTCCTTGTCTCAGAGCATTGATCTTGTGCAGGAGCTCGGTGCGTCTTGCCCGCCGTCGGGTGATGGGGACCCGTTTGGGTGTGACGTCTTTCAGCTGTTGTTGTTCAAGCCGGAATTCCTGAATGAGTTCGTCGATGAATCTGGCGAACTGCCGATGCAACGAAGGGATCGTGCCGCTTGGCCAGATGTAACGGGTCGCCCACAGCGAGAGTGCGACGCCGAAGGCTGTCCAGAACAGACGCGACATCCCCCAGGTTGTCTCCTCGGCGTTGTGGACCAGCCAGCCCATGATCACGATGTTGCCGGCGACCTTATAGCCGACCTGTAATCCGAGGGCGCCACCCAGCAGACGAACACTGGCGAGGGCCAGACCGAGGCCCAGAGGAAGCGGCAGTTGCAGACCGCGGGAAAAGAGCAACACGATCACAACACCCATCACCGACCCGAGGATGCGTTGAATGCTCAGCTTCATCGAGTTGCCGTAGCTCCCCGAAAGAACCGCTGCGGTGGATAGGGGCACGTAGAAGCCGAAGGGCACCTGGTTCATCAGTCCGAGGCCCGCTCCAAGACCCGTCACCAGTGCGAGTCGAATGTCGGATCGCATGATCCAGGGATTGGTCTGTTTCCTGGGATCGCTCATGGTGACCGCTCGGCATTGAGTCGTTGCTGGCAGATCAGCACACGTCGAAAGCGTGTCACCTGCTCTTCGAGAGCGATCCGTTGGGGTAACGACAACTCTGAAACACAGCCACTCAGATCCAGCCGGGTTCGGGTCGCTGGATTTTCTGTCAGATATCGTCCCAGAGCAGGGAGATATTCAACTCTCTTGTTTCGATGAAGCCGCTCGATCAGCCGTTCCACCAGCAGCCATCGCATCTGCTGACTGCGCCAAAGACTGAGGCACTGGTGCCAGCGATCGCGATTCAGTCGCTGCACATGTCGAGGTCCCAGGCTCATTTCTACGTTGACCAGACGCTGTAGCTCGAGCAGCTGTTTGGTGATCACCGCAGGCTGAATTCCCGGCGGTGGCGACCCCTTGCCCTGAAGTGCATGGCTGTGGGCTTTGATTCTTTTCTGCAGCAGGCTGGTGAGTTGCTCGTCAAGTTCCTGCATGCGCGCCAGTCGGTTCTTCGGCCAGAGCAGACGTCCCATCACCAGAGCCACGACGATTCCCACCAGGGTGTCGATGCTGCGGTTGAAAACGTAGTCCCAGCTGAGCGACGCATATTCATGAATGCCGAGGAACATCACGGTCACCGTCACGGCCGTGGATATGCCGCTTGTCCATCCGAACCGTCGCAGCAGTGGGATGGAGATCAGCAAGCTCACGAGGATGCCCGCCCAGCCGGTCACGATCGTGTGCACCAGGAAGGTCACAAGTCCACCGGTCAGGGTTCCGAGAATGCGTCCGCGCGCAGCTCTCAGACTGTTCTCATCCTGGTCGTCGACGATGAGATTGACCGCCAGCAGCGGATACCAGAGATAGGTGATGCGCTGAAAATGTTGAGCGATGGCACACGTGATCAGGATGCTTACTCCGAGCCTGATGCTCTGTCGCAGCAGATTCCTGTTCACGGATGTAAGCGCCGGCGACGCCATTGTGGTCGTCTTGGGCAGCGAAGTCTCGTCGCCTACTCAGTACAGGAAGCGATAACGCCAGCTGCTGGATTCGCTTGCATCACTACCGCTCTGATCAGCAGGCCATGCAGTGTCGAGGTAGCTGATGCCGTTTCTGTAGAAGGGGCGAGCGTCCAGACGCTCGGTTTCCAGTTCCGTCAGCCCCATGGCTGTGATCAGTCCGCCCAGCTCCATGGCTCCGAGGTCAGTCTCGAGATTGTTCCCGGCTTCCCTGATCAGCGCGGGCAGCTTCACGAGATGTTCAGGTCTGGTGAGCCGGCTGAACAGGCTCTTGAGGACGAGCTGCTGTCTTTCCAGACGACCGAGATCTCCTTCCTCGTCGTGTCTCCAGCGCAGGAAGCCCTCAAGATCATGCCCCTTGAGCAGCTGAGGGCCGGGCTGCAGGTCGATCAGCAGCCCCTGACTGTTGTCGCGGTAGTAAAGGCGTTTCGGAACGTCGACCTCAACACCGCCCACCAGATCACTGAGTGTTCGTATTCCGTTGAGATTGACCAGGATGTGATGGTCGATCGGTCTGCCCATCAGTCGGGAAAGTTCGGTCTTTACCGCTTCGTGCCCCCCATAGGCGTAGAGGGCATTGGCCTTGACGGGGCCGAAGCTGTGGGAATCGATGAAGCTGTCCCTGGGGATCTGAGTGATTGAGGTGCGACCTGACTCGACTCTCAGTGTGAAAATCGCATCGGTGTTTCCACCGCCGTCGTCAACACCGAGCACGAGGATTTCCCGGTTATCGAAGACCGACCAGGCTGAAAAGGGATTGCTGACGGGCAGCAGAATGGGTGCCTCGGAGTCGGGCATCAGTGAGCGACTGAGAGGAATCGCCAGCAAAAATCCACCTGTCAGCCCAATCATGGCCGAAAGGATCAGGGTTCTTGGCCGAACTCTTCTCACGTCATCCATCGGTGTACTTTAAGCCTGAAATCTCCATTTCTTAATCATTTCTTTCCTGAATCGTCTAGCTCAGGTCAGGGGTTCACTGATCACCATCGAAGCGCAGTTCAGCAAAGACACCAGATTGCTGGTCCGATCGCTCGTTGGGATCGGAAGTCCTGCGACCTGGCGACGCTGAGACCGCAGGATCACCAGATCGTGTTCGCGGCTGCTGCGTTCGATCTTCGCTTCAACGCCAGGACCTGATGCGAGTTGAATGCGAATCACAGAAGCTGTGTTGCTGCGTGGCTGCCAGCGACGCAGCTCATGCTCGATCCGGATCCGCTCGAATCGATTCAGACGTGGATCCACGATATGCAGAAGTGTGATGAGGCACTGGTCTCCGGACTCGCAGGCCAGAAGCCTCTGAGCCAGTTCGAACTGTTCCCGTGCACTGGCCGACAGATCCTTGATCGGAACCAGGATCCGCTGCAGTGAGTCGACCTGACGTCCTGCCAGGTTCAGGACCACAACAGGGCAGTGAGCCGTGCGGCAGACCCCGTCCACCAGATCACCGAAGAACCAGCGCCTCACCTTGTCCGGCCGACCTGCTCCGATCATCAACAGATCCGCACCTTGTTCCAGGGCGCTGCGGCTCATCCCTCCTGCGATGTCCTCATCCAGTCGCAGCAGGCACCTCGTTCTGACCTCCAGGTCTCTGCCGATGGCCGCAGCCTTGGACAGGCGATCCCTGGCGGATGCAAGGGCACGATTCAGTCCTCCTCGCGCCTCCTCAAGGCTGGGACAGACCAGGGCGAGAGGCAGCAACTGACCCTGCGTTTGAGAACCACCACTGAGCAGTCGAGAGGCAATGCTGAGAAGTCCCTGTTCCGTGGAGGGATTGGCAACAGGAACAACGATGGTCAGGGGGCGACTGACGACATCGATCGGAGCGTCATCATCTGTCAGGACGACGTCGTCATGATCGGCGGGGATGCTCCTCGGTCTGGCCGGCTCCACCAGTCGCCGCACCGATCGTGCCGTGAGAATGGGACCAAGGGTGGCTGTGACCACCATCATGGCCAGAACAGCGTTCAGAACTGTCTGATCGAGCAGTCCCGCTTCGTATCCAATGAATGCCGAGGCCAGTGTTGCGGCGACCTGAGGCATGGCCAGTGACCACATCATCACCATCTGGTTGCCGTTGTATCGGAATGCCCGACCGGCAATCAGGCTCACCATTCCCTTGCAGCTGATCACGCCAATCACCATCAACACCGGCAGCTGGAACTGAGTGATGGAGTCTTTGAGACTGCTCAGATCAAGCAGCAGGCCGAGGTGAATGAAGAAGATGGGGATGAACAGAGCCGCACCGACCAGAATCACCTGTTGTTTTGATTTCCCCTCAGGCAGCACGGAGTTCACTGCCAGCCCTGCAAGAAAGGCACCGACGATTTTTTCCACCCCGGCAACCTCAGCGCCGAGCGAAGCGAGGAACAGAATCAGAAGGATGGTGAGAAAAATCCGACTTTCGTCGTTGATGCTTCCGCGAAAAATCCTGCGTCCGACCATGCGAATGATGGCGACGACTGCGAATGCGAAGATCGCGACACTGGCGATCAGGCCGGCCAGGTTGGCCAGGGAAAAGGATTGCCTGCCAAGACCGATCGCGATGGCAAGCACAACCAGCGATGCGATGTCGGTGAGGATGGTGCTGCCGACACTGACGACAACGGCTTCGTCTCGCTGAGCGCCGTAACTGCGCACGATCGGATAACCCAGAGGCGTGTGTGTCGCAATCAGGGTGCCGATCAGCAGGCAGGGCACCAGTGGATAGCCGAGAAGCGCGCCGATGGCTCCACCCGTCGCCATGCCTCCGACAAAGTGGAGAACACCAATGGTCAGCGACCGGCTGCGCACCCGGTTGAATTCCTCGAGGTCGATCTCCAGCCCCACGATGAAGAGAAGGTAGATCGCGCCGATATCAGAGACGAGCTGCAGGGTTTCACCCTCCGGTTGCAGAAGATTGAGAACACTGGGGCCCATCAGGACCCCGGCGAGCAGGAGGCCGACAAGATCGGGAAGCCCTGTGCGTCGGAACAGGGGTGGAACCAGCATTGCCAGTGCAACCAACAGGGCGAAGGAACCGAGTGGCTGGTGGACCAGATGGGCGAGGGAGTTGAGCCCCGTTGCCGTTGCAGCGAGCAGGTGGAGCATCAAAGGATCAGCGCTTCGTTGCTGCCGAGCCCTGCCTGAACGCGCCAGAGGTCGGCGTACACACCAGATTGACGTAGCAGCTGTTCATGGGTGCCGTCTTCGACGATGCGACCGTGATCCATGACAATGATGCGATCGGCGTGCCGAACGGTGCTGAGTCGATGAGCAATCATCAGTGTGGTTCTGTTTGCGGTGATGTGCATCAAAGAGCGCTGGATTGCAGCCTCGGTGTCGTTGTCCACCGCGGCGGTGGCTTCATCCAGAATCAGAACAGGCGCATCCTTCAGGATCGCCCTCGCCAGTGCGATGCGCTGACGCTGACCGCCGGACAGCCTCTGCCCCCTCTCGCCCACAATCGTGTTGAACTGCTTTGGAAGTGCCTGGATGAACTCCAGTGCTTCGGCGTCGCGTGCGGCACGATGCACTGCCTCCGGGGATGCGTTGGGTGATCCGTAAGCGATGTTGTCACCCACACTGCCGTGGAACAGGTAGACGTCTTGACTGACGAGTGCGATTGACCGCCGCAGATCATCGAGCCGCAGTTGATCAATTGGAATGCCATCCAGGAGAATTTGGCCTGTATTCAGTGGATAAAGCCGCAGAAGCAACTTCACCAGTGAGCTTTTGCCCGCACCGGTGGCTCCGACAATTCCCAGTGTGCTCCCTGCGGGAATGGTCAGATCGAACCCTCTGAGCAGAGTGGAACGGCTTCGATAGGCAAAATCGACATTTTCATAACGAATGTCTCCCCGCACCTGATCCGGTTGAAGGCAGCGGCTTCCACCGGCGATCTGAATCGGTGTGTCAATCAGATCCAGCACCCGATTCGTTGATGCCATGGAGCGCTGGTAGTCGTCCAGTGTGTGACCGAGTGTCGTCAACGGCCAGAGCAACCTCTGGGTGATGAATACGAGAAAACTGTAGGTCCCAACGGCGATCAAACCATTCGATGCCTTGAGCCCCCCAATCACGAGGATTGCCAGAAATGCGAACAGAATCGCGAAGCGGATCAGTGGAATGAAAGCGGCGGAGATCCGGATGGCTTCCCTGTTGCATGTCCTGTAGGCATCACTTTCCAGGCGCAGCTGCTCAAGTTCCCAGCCCTCTCTTGCAAAGCTCTTGATGGTCAGCATGCCGCCAAGATTGTTGGTGAGCTTCGAGGCCATATCTCCGGCCCGCCGGCGTACCTCGCTGTAGCGGGGCGCAAGCCGGCGCTGAAAACGCAGTGAACCCCAGACGATCAATGGGATCGGCAGGAAGGCGAAGAGCGTGACACCGGGAGCCAGCGCGGCCATCACACCTCCCACCAGCAGAACGGTGGTGATGAGGTGCAGAATTTCGTTGGCTCCGTGGTTGAGAAACCGCTCAAGCTGATTGATGTCATCGTTGAGCACTGTGAGCAGTCTTCCGCTGCTGTCGTGTTCGAAGAAATCCATCTCCAGACTCTGGAGATGGTCATAGGCCTCGAGACGCAGGCTGTGTTGGGTGTTCTGGGCAAGGTTGCGCCAGAGCAGGCCATAGAGATATTCGAAGAAGGATTCTGCGGTCCAGACCAGAAAGGTCAGAGCTGCCAGCACGATCAGCTGGCTTGACACGGTTGTGGCACCCAGCTTGGCGAGCCAGGAGGTGTCCTGCTTCACCACGACATCCACTGCGAGGGCGATCAGCACCGGTGGAGCCAGGTCGAAGATCTTGTTGATCACAGAGCAGCTGGCAGCCAACCACACACGCCTCCGGTAAGGGCGCAGATGTTGAAACAAGCGGATCAGAGGCGCCTGCTCTCCGGCACGGGGCTTCGCTTTGGGCATCCGCTCGGGGCGATCATTTCTTCATTCAAGCGTTGTGTTGCGCCATCATTCCCACGGTCTTTCAGCCGCGTTAGACCTGAAACAGAGAACGAGGAAGTTGTATGACCCGTTCACGTGCGCTCAATCGCTTTCATCGCTATCTGGCACGACGCCATCGCCAGAATCTGCGTTGCCAGCTTCCTGCTGCTCAGTCTGAATCGAGTGGATCTGAGGCCCTTGATGTCAGTGATCGTCTGATGCGCCGTGCTCTTCAGCGCGATCAGCAGCTGGAGTGCTTCGAGCAGGAGCCAGCTCGCTGAGCCGGCTCCAATTCAGTGATCACCAGCGGTTTCCGCCACCACCGCCACCGCCGTAGCCACCATCACCACCGCGGCCGCCGCCACCGCCGTAACCACCACGGCCGCCGCCGCCGCCACCGCTGCGCTCTCTGGGAGTGGCTTTGTTCACGCGAATCATCCGACCCATCCACTCAACGTTCTGGAGGTCATCAATCGCTTTCTGCTCGTCTTCGTCGCTGTTCATTTCAACGAAGCCGAAGCCGCGCTTGCGACCGGTTTCTCTGTCAAGGGGAAGGCTGGCGCTCTTCACTTCGCCGTACTGGCTGAACAGGTCGAGCAGGTCTTCCTGCTCTGCCTGGAAGGAGAGATTGCCGATGTAGATGGTCATTTCCTGTTGGGACCGATGGACATTTGATCAGTGAAGCCGTGGTCCGAATTGGAAAGTCCTTGATGCTGTAGCCGAAAAGCTGAAGCCGGGGGGAGCGAGCCGATCAGAGCCGAACGTGAAGCTGATGCCCCAACACGCTACAGCCTGGACAGCGGGGATATGCGGAAACAGAGTTTGCTTTTTTGAGGGCGTGTTGAAGAGCGGAGCTGATGGTTTTCAGCTCAATCAAGGCCCCTCAGCGATGGTTCGGAGAGTTTCCTGAACTGACGGATGCATGCTGATCGAATTCAGATTTTGAATCGTTCCGCGGCCCTTTGTTTGCAGGTTTCCTGTGCCGATTCGATGTTTCCCAAGAGGCTTGGCCACTGAATTGAATCGCCCTTGTTCACTTCCCTGAGAAAGCAATCACAGGTGAATCGTCCCATTCCAGCGGGAGGGATCTTCCCCGCCTGTGCCATTGCCGCATTGAAGCCCGCAAGACAAAGCTCCGTGATTTTGTTCTCTGCTTCAGTTGATCTGGCAGCTTGCTGAACCGGCATCAGCATGGCGATCGCCATGCTGATCAGGCAGACGCGGCGAAGCATGATTTCAGGAGGCCTGAGAGATCTGGAGCTCGCGGTTCATGACTTTCAGCCTGCGCAAAGCGTTGTAGACATCCTCCGGCATGCCTTTGGGCAGATCCACAAGACTGTGAGTGTCAAAGATCTGAATTCTTCCGATCATCCGACCCTGCAGGCCTGATTCGTTTGCGATTGCTCCCACGAGATTGCCCGGTTTGACGCGGTCGCGGTAACCAACCTCCACCCGGTAGCGCATCATGTTGTCCTCCGGTGGGCGTGAATCGCGATCACCACGGCGGCGATCACGACCTCGGGGGTCACGACGATCATCGCGACGGTCGGCTCGGGAGGGGGTTTTGAGCCAGCTTTCATCACCCTGCACCAGAAGTGGCTGATCACCAACTGCAAGTTGCATGGCGGCCACAGCCAGCTGCTCCATGCTGAGCTTGTTGTCCTGGCCCACTTTCTGAATCAGCTCCTGCAGCAGTGCCTTTTCCTCATTGGCCTCCGCTGAAGCTGCCTGGCTGAGGCGATCACGCAGGCGATTCAGCCTGCTTTCATTGATCTGGGCATTGCTCGGGATGTCCATCGGTTCGATGGCCTGTCCCACCGCCCGTTCAAGGTTGCCGACAAAGCGTCGCTCCCGGGGTGTGATGAACAGAATCGCCTCGCCAGTGCGACCGGCACGCCCTGTGCGGCCGATGCGATGCACATAGGCCTCGCTGTCGAACGGCATGTCGTAGTTGATCACTAGTCCGATCCGATCCACATCGAGACCGCGGGCTGCAACGTCGGTGGCCACAAGGATGTTCACCGTGCCCTTGCGCAGTCGGTCAACGGTGCGTTCACGCTGGTTCTGGGGCACATCTCCATTGAGCACGGCCACGTCATGCCCTGATGCCTCCAGAGATTCCGCCACGGTAAGCGTGATCGCCTTGGTGCGCGCGAAAATGATCACTCCTTCGCCGGTCACGGCCTCCAGAACCCTGTTCAGTGCTTCGAGTTTGTGGGCACTCTGCAGCGTGATTGATCTCTGGCGGATCCTTCTGGCTTCACGATCCTTGGTCTTGATGGTGATCTCCGCAGGCTCGCTGAGGTAGCGCTTGGAAAGTCGGCGGATCTCATTGGGCATCGTTGCCGAGAACAGCACCACCTGCCGCTCCTCCGGGAGCTGATCGAGGATCCATTCGACATCGTCGATGAAGCCCATCCGCAGCATCTCGTCGGCTTCATCCAGCACCAGGCTGCGCAGCCCTGATGTGTTCAGGGTTCCCTGACGCATGTGGTCCATGACGCGCCCGGGCGTTCCGACCACCACATCAACCCCACGCTTGAGAGCGTGAATCTGGGATCTGAAATCTGAGCCGCCGTAAATCGCCAGCACATTCAGATGGGGATGCCCCGCGGCATAGGCCTTGAAGGAGTCGGCCACCTGCATGGCCAGTTCTCTGGTTGGAGCGAGCACGAGCACCCTGGGCTGTGTGCTTCGTCCCTCCAGCCGTTCCAGCAGAGGCAGGGCAAAGGCAGCTGTCTTGCCCGTGCCGGTCTGCGCCTGGCCGACAAGATCGCGGCCCAGCATCAGCTCCGGGAAAGCCGCCTTCTGAATTGGAGACGGTTCCTTGTAGCCCTTCTCCTGAAGGGTTTTCAGCAGTGCTTCGCTGAATCCGAACCCGGCAAATCCCGAAGCACTCCCGTCTTCGGACTGGAGTTCTGGGCTGGATTCCCCGCTCGGTTCAATCACAGTTGTGAACAGATCCCTTTTCGAGACAGGGCTTGTCTCGGGAGGAAGCTCGGAAACAGTGAGATCCACTGCGCAGGCCTCAACGGCCTGCGGTTGCGTCTGGGTCATGTCGTTGAAGGCGCTCTGCCTGATTGATCCTTCAAATCAGGCCTGCAACGTCCCATCGGCATGTTGTGCCGCGCAGTATTGCTTGCCTTCTTTTCAAAGGTGAAGGGTCAACGTATCACCCTCCCGAAGTCATCCTCCAGTCGTTCAATGTCTGTTTCCAGCAAAATTGCACCCTTTTGCACTTCGATGATCAGCAGATCTCCAGGTCCTCCAAAGGCCCGATGCACTGCCATCACCGGGATGTCAAAACTGTTGCCAACCGATGCGTCCATCCAGGTGCCATCGCAGTAGACAGACCCTGTTCCGGCGGCAACCACCCAATGTTCGCTGCGGTGCTGGTGGCGCTGCAGGCTGAGACGGGCATTCTCTTTCACAAGCAGTCGCTTCACCTTGTAACCAGGACCTTCGGCCAGCTCCTCGTACCAGCCCCAGGGACGCTCAACTCTGGTCGTCACACCGGCCTCTGGCGATCGATCGCACCCAGCATGCCGCTGCTCTCCCTGGTTGCCATTCGTACCACCGTCAGTTGCTGTCGAGCTCGGGTGATGGCGGTGTAAAGGAGAGCCGTGTTGCTTACGTCATCAGCGGGTGGCCAGAGCAGCAGAACCTCGTTGGCCTCGCTCCCCTGAGCCTTGTGGATGGTGAGGGCCAGAGCCGGTTCGATGCTGCGGACCCTGGCTGGATGCAGCAGCCGATAGGCACTGCTGCCGCAATCATCACTGCATCGGAACAGCAATCTGCGCATTTCGCCACTGCCGATGCACAGGCCGAGGTCGCCGTTGGCAAGTCCCAGATCCGTCTGGTTGTCGCTGCAGAGCACCGGTAAACCCTCAGGCCAGTTGCCGGCATCGGTGCCCGACACAAGCTGCTGGTGCAGGCTCTCCACGCCCCACAAGCCGCGACGCCGAGGACAGAGCACGATCAAGGCCTCGAGCTGCTCAAGAAGAGTCTGAGCCTGGTTGGCATCAGGGCTTCCATCAGGTCTGACCATCAGATTGCTGGTCGCCGCTCGCAGTTGGTCCATCTGCTGATTCACAGCCTCCGTCACAACGGCTGGAACAGCGGAAGACCGAGATATCAACTCACGCACGTTGGCGTCAACGGCGAGATCAGCCAGGTCGCTCCAGAATGCATCCTCGCCCTTTCGGCACAACAGCGCACTCAGTCGTGCCAGTTCTCCCCGGTTGCGGTACACCTCACTCAGACGCACAGAAGCGGGGCCGAATCGCTGCTGTAGGTCTTGTTTCTGGAGGTGTTGCCAGACAGCACCAACTCCGATCGGCGGCAGCTGGTTGGCATCACCGACAAGCAGCAGTTGCGCCTTCGCCGGCAGAGCCTCGATCAGCGCCTGCGCCAGGGTCAGGTCAACCATGGAGGCTTCGTCCACAACCAGAAGATCGACCGCAAGTGGATTGCGGCGATGACGACCGAACCCCCCAGGCCTTGCCTGCAGAAGCCGATGCAGCGTGGTGCAGGGAAGGTCTGCTGTGCGTTGATCCCCGCGGATCGCGTCCTGCAGTCGTCGTGCGGCTTTCCCTGTGGGAGCTGCGAGATGAATGCGCAGATTGCCGCGCTCGGCCATGGCTCTGATCAACATGGCGCGCACGGTGCTTGTTTTGCCGGTGCCGGGCCCTCCGCTGAGCAACACAACCCTGTGATCGCTGACAGCATTCACTGCTGCCAGTTGCTCTGAATTGAGCTGCTGTTCTCCATTAAGTCGGTCGGCGTTGGCGCTGTGTCGCCCTCCACGAGCGGAGTCGACAGGCGGCAGTGTGCTGCGCCTGATCAGAGTTTGCTCAAGCTCTTCCATGCCCCGATGCCAACGTCGCCAATGCAGGCGGTCGCCGGCCATCACCATCAGAACCGGATCGTTGGTCAGCCAGCCGCTGGCCTCAATCGCCCTGCGGTGTGCCACCGGCCAACCTTCCGCGTTCAGATCACCGGGCTCGGCTGCATCGCTGCTCAGATCAATGCATATCTCACCCTGGCTGAGGGCCTGAGTCATGGCCGTCACCACATCCTTTAGAGCGGCGATCTCCTTGTCACTGAATTCCACCGGAGGCGGATGTCGTCGCAGCAGCATGGAGGTCATGCCTCTGCCCAGATTTGCTTGAGAACTTGTCCGAGCCTGTGGATCCATCAGGATTCACCTCTCAGGACAGCATCGAGATGCTGCAGTCGCTTCAGGGGAGGTCTTTCCAGGATCACACCGCTGCCCCCCTTGCTGGAGACACCACGCAGAAAAACGTAGGCGTACCCCCCGAGATGTCGCTCCGCCTGGTAGCCGTCCAGTCGCCATTGCAGAAAGCGATGCAGGGCCACCAGGTAGAGATGGGCCTGAAGTGGATAGTGATGCAGGTGCATCTGCTCCTCCATTGCGCTCTGTGAGTAGTGCCGGGGGCCACAGTGCAGCGGCCGCCCGTCCACGTTTCTTTCACCAATCCAGTTGCTTTTCCAGTCCGCAACCCACCAGCGGGCGGTGTCGGGATCGTCGCCATCCGTGAACACCAGATCAATGGATCCTGTGAGGAAACCTCTGCTCACGAACTCAAGCTTTTCCAGGGAGTCGGCATACCTCCCGCCGAAGCGTTGATCGGGCTCGGCGCGAAAGGCACACGCCAGTTGACGAGGTCTCACCGCTCGGCCCTCGTGAGCAACGGGTAGATCAAAACTCAATTCGTGCAGGCGTCGGCCACTGTGGAGAGACTGCAGCTGCAGTTTGCCGAGTGGCCCACCGAAAGGAGCCTGCATCAGTGTTGACAGGCCTTCAAGAACATCATCCACAAGATTGATGTCGAGTCCGGATCGAGTCAGTTCCCGATCCACCAGCAAACGGTTGCTGTCCTGTGCGATGTCTTGATCAAACGGGATCTGCTCCAGAATGCGGTGAAGGCAATCACCAGCGGCTGCCCCCCTCGGAAACATCCCCAGCGGGCTGTCATCGGGATCCAACGCTTCATCTGGATTGCTGCGTGAGCTGCTTGCCGTATCCGCGCTGGTGCGTGCATCCACATCCCGTCCTTCCTCGAGGTCGCGGGGATCCGGGCTGGTGGTCTTTACATCGTCATGGCCTGAGATCCAGGCGGAGTAGCTGCTGCGCCCCCAGCTGCGATCAAATCCATGGACCGGCACTGGACCGCAGCTCAGCTCACGCTGCTCCTTCTTTGGCCGCCATCGCCTGGAGAAAGGCAAGATTTCGACAGGGTGTCGGCTGATCAATGAAGCAGGTGACTCAGCGAGGTGTTCCAGCCATGGCGTAAGTGGATTGCCCTCCTGTCGAGCGGCCCTGGCTTCGAACAGCACGAGGTGGCGTTCAGCCCTTGTGATCGCAACGTAGGCGAGTCGTTCGGCTTCCGCCTGGCTCTCCTTGCCATCGTGATGGCTGGCGGCATAGCCCAGTCCCCAGTGTGGATTGAGCGCCACGCGCCAGCTGGCAGTGCCATCCCCCGGAGGTACGCGCCAGAGAGGACCTTTCGCAGGCGGGGGAGCTTCCCACAGATAGGGACAGATCACCACGGGATACTGCAGACCCTTGCTGCGGTGAACGGTCACCACAGCCACTGCACTCGCGGCAAGGTCGCTGAACGGCTGCCTCTGTTCCGGGATCGTGTCGGGTGGGTGAAGCCGTTGACGTCGCAGCCAGTCGGCACCACTGGAGGCGTCCAAACCCTGACGGTGCATGGTGTCCTGCACAAGTCGTGCACACTGCTGAAGATCTCCGAGCAATCGGCCGCGGCTTGATAGATCCGCCACGGTCTGCCCATCCATCAGGCGTGCCAGGCAACCCATCAGCCCCAGCCTCGGCAGGTCGTTGGCCAGTTCCTGCATCTGCGAGGCCAGCAGGTCCAGCTGACCGTTGACTTCGGAAGCCGCCAGTCTTTCGCTCCTCCACTGCAGAAGCGAGGACACCGCCAGTTGTCGTAATCCACCGGCATGGGCAGGACGTGCCAGTGCATCAAGGAATGTCTGCAGATCGGAAGCTCCACGACTGCTGAAGACATCTCCCTGACTCACAAGACGGCTTGGCAATCCAGCAGTCGCCAGTACTGCTCGAATGTCTTCAGCCTGTCGATGCCGGCTGACCAGGATGCAGAAGTCGGAGGGATCAAGATCCTGATCGTTTTCAAGGGTCTGCAGGATCAGGTTGGTCGCAATCCTGGGGATATTGTCTTCAACTACTGTGCGGCTGATTTTGGCTTCGTGGTCTTCGGGATTGATGTCGAGGATCTGAAGTGGTGCCTGCCCTCTCGGTAATGACACTGGCTCTGCGGAGGATCGCGGCGTCACCTCGGGCACGGTCAGTTCTGAGAGCTGCAGACCGGGAGCCATCAGCTGATTCATGCCTCGCATCAACGGAGGCGTCGTGCGGCGGTTGTCGAGTAGCTCGTCGATACGGTTCGCATCCTGTCGCGCCGCTTTGTAGGTGCTCAGGTCTCCGCCACGGAATCGATAGATCGCCTGTTTGGGGTCTCCAACCATCAGCAGCAGGTGGTTCGGGGTCGTAAAGGCGGTTTTCAGCAACCGCCACTGCAGCGGGTCGGTGTCCTGAAATTCATCGATCAGAGCCACCCGGTAGCGCGCGCGCAGAGGCGTGAGCCACGACTCCGCAGCGTCGCTCCGTGCAGGATCGAGAGCATCAAGCAGCCCGGAGAATCCCACAACGCCTCGTTGTCTGCGCCGCTCATTGATCTGAGTCAGTCCCCGGATCAGCAGATAACGCCAGGTCTGTTCTGCTGGACCGTCCCAGAGAGCGGCGATGGCGTTCTGCAATGCGGGTGAGGGGAGACTGGGTTGGGCTTCACCGCAGGAGCGCGCCGTTTTTTCGAAGCTGCCTGGATGGTAATAACCACCCAGCAGACCCTGATTGCGCACCTCGCCGTAGCCAATCCCAGTCCCGTTGGCGTTGCTGATCTGTTCTGTCCAGTGATCAAGCTCCCGGCATCGGTCTTTTGTGGGGCGGGAACTGAACGGTTTGGTGTTGGTGCATCCCAGGCCGCGCCATTCAGCGGCGCAGCTGCGAAGGGCCTGCTCAAGAGACGTTCCATGCTCGCGCCATTGCTCGACGAAGTCTTCCCATCGGCTCAGCAGCCAGCCTGGGAAAGCTTCGGCAAGAGACTGGTCTGCAGCGATCGATTCAGCATCTTCAGCGATGCGTACCGCACAGTCACCATCGAGTCTGTGGAGTGCTGAAGCCAGCGCGTCGGGGTTCAAACCTGCCTGAAGCAGTCCGCTCAGATGTCCGGGATCAAGCCTGAGCACCTCGTCACGCCAGAGGTCTTGTGCCACCTGGATGGCCAGGGTCTGGGGATCATCATCGAGGGTGAGATCCAGGGACTGACCGTTCTGCAGGGCCTGTCGGCGAAGACTGCGACGGCAGAAGCCATGAATCGTTGTGATGTCGGCCCTCTCCAGTGCTTCCAGTGCTTCCAGCAGTCGGCTTGCCAGCAGTCGGCGCAGATCGGAATTCTGTCCGTTCTGTTCAAGCCAGCTTTTCAGCACTGAATCGACGTCAGTGGATGCAGTGTCGTTGCGCTCTCTCTGCAGCAATCCCTGCAGCGCCGCATCGAGTCGGCGTCCGATCCTGTCTCGCAGTTCATCAGCCGCTGCCTCGGTGAAGGTCACCACCAGCAGCTGATCAAGGCTGAGCGCCTGTTCTGTGACCAGGCGCAAGACGAGATGGGCCAGGGCAAACGTCTTTCCAGTTCCGGCGCTTGCCTCCAGAAGACGAACGCCGCTCGTCAAGGGATAGTCATTGGCTTCGAAGCGGCTTCTCTTGCCAGGGGTTGCCAGGGTCATCGGCAGCGTGCCTCCAGCAATGGCTGGTACAAGGCCTGGAATGCTGCTTCAAAGCCGTCCCGATGCAGCAGCAATCCGGCATCGCAGTCGCTGCCGAAACAGATCTTCTGCTCTGGCTGATCCCGTTCTGCCCATCGGCTGAAACCTCCTTGCCAGCGACTGATGAAGGCTCGATCAGCCGCTTCCTCTCCCTTGGGCCATGCCAGCGCTCTGGCAAGGCCACTGTCCGGCGGAACTGGCCAGCATTCCTGAGCCCCAAGGACGGCAAGCTGTTGCAAGAGCCGGATCCGATCACCTGCCTCCTGTGGACTCAGCGATCTCCAGCGCATGGCGATCTGGAACTGATCGGCTTTGGCACTGCCGTCCTGACGGCAGATCACAGCCGTGCTGCAGGCAGAGTCATCCAGCTGGGCAAGAAGATGCTTCAGCCAGCCTCTCAGCAATGCACGTGATTTCAACCTGGATGTGCTGATCTCAACGGCGGTGTCTCCAGCCAGCAAGAGGTTTGAAGCGAAGCAGCCGGATCGCTGCAGCTGACGAACAGGACCAAGGCTCAGAAGCGTGGTCTGCAGGTTGTGCCAGCGCCGCTCGAGGCGCTCGTGATCCAGAACTGCCGCAGCTCCTGGGGGCATGCGCCCCTGCCCGCAGCTGCGGGCAGTCCAGTCTCCTTTCTGCTGACTCTCCCAGCATGCCGAGGGATCGTTTTCAAGCAGTTCGAGCTGTTCAGAAAGTTGTTGTCTGAGCAATTGATGACAGTCGAGTTCCGGCAGTGCCAGGGGTGAAAGATCGTTCACCGGATCGCACCATTCCCCCGCATCAATTCCCTGATGTCTCAACCATTCCTTCTGGGGTGCCTGGAGCCAGCGGTCCAGTGTCTCGATCGCTTCCGGGTCGAAGGCTTTCGCGTCGAACCCTGCGGTTGAATCGATGATCGGATGCTTCCAGGCAATCGGCAGGGCCAGGCCCAGAGTCTGATCGGGATGCCCGCCTCCACGCTGTGCGTCGAGATTGCGTCGTGCTTCCAGCAGACGTCGGTCACAGCTGAGTGCCTTTGCCTGCGGGGTTGTCAGGAAATTGTCGGCATCGAGGGGATTGGCAGGGGGATGGATCAGCAGCTGCTCCATCTCAGCGGAGTTGAGTTGTTCCGAGAGCAGGCCCAGCCACTGCTGGACGGGTGGACAGGGCGGCAGATCCTCGCCATGGCGCTCGTCACGGCTGCTCCAGCTGATCAAAAGATGCTGTCTCGCTGAAAGCAGTGCCTCCAGCAACACGTAGCGGTCCTGGTCGGTGCTGCTCGGGTCGCCGAGTTGACGTTGCAGTTCAAGCAGATGAAAGCCTGCTCTTTCCTGATGTCTCGGGAAGGAGGAGGCATCGAGACCCATCAGCACGATGACGCGGTGAGGAATGGCGCGCATCGGCTCAAGCGCACTGATTGTGAGTGCACCACTGCGGTGACCGAAGCGGCCGCTCTCAGCGGAAAGAGCTTCCTCCAGAATGCTGATCACCACGCCAACATCCAGCTCCAGAACACAGCCATCGGCCTGCAGTTGCCAGGTGTCAAGGCACTGATGAATCGCCTGCAGCTCCCAGTCCCAGTTGCCTCCGTCATTGAAAATCTCCTGGAGCAATCTGCGCAGTCGATCCACCCATTCGCGGCTTGGAGCTGGCAGACGCAACCGGGCAATCCATCCGGCC
Organism: Synechococcus sp. MIT S9503; assembly: GCF_047304175.1. GTDB lineage: Bacteria > Cyanobacteriota > Cyanobacteriia > PCC-6307 > Cyanobiaceae > Synechococcus_C. The sequence goes on from NZ_CP138955.1 coordinate 432,905, forward strand.
AGTTGATCCAGCAGTGGCCACCACACCTCCAGCTGCTGCAGGCTCAGATCCGTGAGGGCGGGAGCACAGCCATCGAGAGCCAGGCCAGGTTCCTCGGGCAGTGCCAGGCCAAGCAGCCATCGATCCAGACACCAGCGCAAGCTGTTGGTGTCGTCTCCATTGCGCTCCGTGGCATCAAGGCCCCATCGGAAGCCGCTGCGCTGCAGTGCTTGCGTGATCGCCATCGCATCCACTGGGGTCAGTTGTTTCAGGTTCTGTAGGGCCGGGTTGCCGAGCAGTGCCTCAAGGCCACTGGCGGTGAGTCGATCAGCACTCAATCGCAACAGGGTCATGAAAGCCTGTTGCAGGCCAGGGCAGTTTTGTTGACTGCGGTCGGTCAGTCGCCAGGGCAGGTCCACACCGGTGGCATCACTGTCTGAAAAAACAGATGTCAGCAGCGGTGCATAGCGCTCCACATCAGGGGTCATCACCAGGACGTCTCGTGGCTGCAGACTCGGATCGTCGGCCATCCAGCCAAGAATTCGATCGCGCACGAGCTGCACTTCCCTCCAGGGACCTGCACAGCCCATGAACAACAGAGAGTGATCCTCTGGGCTCAGTGAGAATTCGTTCGGGTCGGACTCGCAGTTTGTGAGCTGCCGCTGCATCTGCTCCAGCAGAGATCCCTGTGAAGACTCCCGTTGACCCATGCGGGTTGGATCGGCAAACAGGTCGCCCTGCTCCCAGCTTCCGAGAAGACATTCACCGCTTCCCTCCAGCAGCAACTGAAATTCCGCTCCCATCCGGCCGAGAATCCCCTCAAGTCGCGGAGCTTCGATCAACCACGACCCATCGGGAGAGTTGGTCCAGTTCTCACCCAGCTGCTTGCGTCGTCGCTGTGAGCGTTGCCAGAGGTCTGGACAGGGTGTGAGCAGAAACAGGTCCACACTGATTCGCCCGGCGAGGGCCTGCAACAGATTGATCTGCACCGGGGCCAGGTTGCTGATGCCGAACAGGCGCAGGCGTTTGGGCAGGGGCATTGCGGGCTCTCTGCCGTTGCGCAGCAGTTCAACCACCTGTTGCACCTGCAAGCCGAATGGACTGCAGGGCAGCTCTTCCGCCAGAACCCTGGCAAGGACAGGTTGCCAGCGTTGTCCTTCAGGCAGGTGATCACCCACATCACCTGCCATCCAGGAGGCCAGTTCCTCCGGCCTGTAAAGCGCGTAATCGTCGATTGCATCAGCCAGGCTGCGGGCCAGCTGCCACTGGTCACGATTCAGTTGTCCCTGTTGTCCGCCATTGCGTTTCCACCACTCCATGAGGCTTGAGGAGCAGTCCTGCTGAAGCAGATCCGGAAGAACTTTCAGAACGGTCCACACCAGACGTTCCGCTCTCCAGGGATCTTCAATCGCGGGAGCATCGCTGAGCACCCCCTGCACCAGCTGTCTCAGTCGACTGCCGGGGAATGGAAAGCGCACCAGAGCACTAATTCCGTTGACCCTGGCCAGCTGTTCACCGAGCCATCGGCTTGTTGGCCAGGTGTTCACCACCACCTCAACCTGTTCAAAAGGTCCCGGTGGATCGAGCCTGAGTTCCTGAGCCAGAAGCTCAGCGAGCAGTTCCGCCCGATTGCTGCGGTAGATCGTCAGCAAGGCACTGCTGCAGTGAGCTCGTCGCTGTATCTGCTCATGTTGCTGTTCCTTTGCTCTCCGATCACCTGCACCACAGCATGCGTTTCGGGGCAGAACGCTGTGAGCAGGCCGCCGTAGACAGCACCGGTGTCGATCATCATGATCTGGCCTCGTTGTTCGACGGCCGGGCGAGGTGTATGGCCTACTACAACGGTTCCGTAGCGACCGTCGTAATTGTTCCAGAAAGCCTCGCGCACCTGCAGATCAGGCTGGCCATGAGCGTCAAAGCCAGCATGGGTCGCCACCCATCCATCCCCTCTGTAGACGAAGGGAAGTCTGCTGAGGCGCTTCAAACACTCCCTGGTGAGTGTGTCGCCCAGCTGTCTGTAAGTCTCAATGGCAAGCAGATCCTTGTTTCCTGCAGTGGTCACCGCTTGGAGGCTTTCCACCAATCTCTGTTCGTGGTTTCCTCGCAGCCAGGTGGCACGGCCACTGTCCACCAGTCCCGAGACCAGATGGATGCATGCGGCGATGTCGGGACCGCGATTGATCACATCTCCGCAGAACACGAGGTGGTCCGGGGGCGGCAGTACGGAAATCAGGCGAAGCAATGGTTCGTGACATCCATGCACGTCACCGATGACCCAGTGATGGCCCCGTGGGGACGCCATTTCCAGCCTTTCAATCACTCGATTCTGGCTGTCTCAACCAGAGCTGTCAGCGGGTTTGATTACCGTGAGTCGTCGCAAAGCTCCAGATATGGATCCGCGTTTTCTGTCTCCTTTTCGCCGGGTGGCGTTGCTGGTGAGGGCACTCGACGGTGCCAAGAAAACGAATCAAGCGCTGGCACGCTGCAGCGATGGAGAGGAGATGCTGGATGTGCTGCTCGGTGCTTCACAGAAGCTCAGGCTTGGTCTGACGCGGGAAGAGCTTCGCAATACGCCACCCATTCGCGACTGGGTTTGGTGGAAGAATAAGGAAGCCCTTGTCACTATTGGGAAATAATGGTGGGACCAAGGTGGGACGCCGTTTATACTGGGGGTGCCACCGGAGTGCTAATTGGGATACGGCCCCATCACTGAGAAGGTCAAAGGTTTTAAGAGAGGTGTGGACTTGCTCCGCACTCAGAGATATGGAGACACCTGGTTCATCAGAGTCTTCATTGAGAGAGGGAAATACCGGATGAGGAACACAGAGACGACTTCCCTTGAAGATGCACAGGAGATGGCGTTCACCATCTGGCAATCCATTACTCGAGAGATCGAGCAGGAAGAAACCTTCAAGTTGTGCACTACTCGTCTCTTTCACTTCTTTATGGAGAGTCAGAACTGCTTGGTCGAGATGAAGCAGATCTCACCCAACACGGTGAGTACAAAGTTTTCCCAAATCAAGAGTGCAATCATCCCCTTCATCCAAGAGATGGGGTTGAAGGATCCAAAGAGAATCAATGCCAATAAGGACTTTCGAAGTTATCCAACTTGGAGGTTGGGTCAGGGTAAAGATCAGACGACAGTCAATAACGAAATCATCACTATCAAAGAAGCATTCAGATGGTTCAGGAGAGAGGAATACATTGACTATGACCCTCCCTACATCGAATCCTGCACCGTTGATCAAAGAAAGAGGGATGAATCCAACCCACCCATCGTTGTCGATGACTTCATTCGAATAAAGGAATGGTTAGACAAATATGTGAAGGATGCCCCTAAGGGAAGGCAGACTTATATGAGGCAGATGTTTAGATGTTATGTTCACATCTGTGTCGGTGCTGCTCTTCGTCCTCATGAATGGAGATCACTCACCTGGGGAATGGTGAAGGCAGGTAATGAGAACGAACTGAACATTCCACCCTGGACAAAGACAGGAAGAAGGTTGGTAATCTTCAAGTCAGACAAACTCACAGAATTGAAAGAAATTCAGTCAAAATTGAACATTCGTATGAATAAAGACACTCCACTTGGAGTGGATCCAAACACTGGGAGGGGGTTCTCAGATACCACTTATACAGTTCACTGGAAGAAGATGATGGAGGAGTTAGATATGCCTTATACCGAATACTCAATGAGATCAGCAGGAATCTGTTCTCGCTTAGAGGCAGGGGTTTCTATCTTCACTGTTGCTCGATGGGCAGGTAACTCAGTTCGTGTGATCGAACAGAGTTACACAGCAAGCATTACGCGGTCCCAGAGAATGAGGCGACAGGTTTTGATGGATGAAGGGAAGAAGTGGAAGTCTGCTGGCATTCTATTGGGTAACTCAGAGGACTATGTTATTCGTGAATTAGATTGATTATTGACATAGAAACTCCCCTTGTGGCTGCAATCACAAAAGGGTCTCTACCCTCACCCTGGTTTCTATGAAAGGAATACTGATGGATGAGGTGATCAAGGGCTGACCACAAGGGGGGATGACCCCCCCCCACCCCCTTAGACAGTTACCGCCACCAAGGAAAGTTGATTAATAACCCCATAAAGGCTCCTATGAACCCATAGATGGGTCCCCTGGAACCACAAGCTATAAATTCCACATCCCACCCCTCTCAGAGAAAACCGATCTTTCAGTTCCTTCAAGCCCAAAATTTTTGGCCCAGTGTTTCAAACACCTAGGCCTTTTCAGGTGGTAGATGGAATAGGGAGTTGTCTCTAACCTTATGAACAGCTATTGGCAGCACGCTAGGGATTGTGAATCAACAGGAATTGCTGCCAGAGTCAATAACGCTTTATCCCAGCAAAATCAAGTGGGTCTTGGTTCTACTGTTCGGCTTCTTTTTGATTGCTCTGGGGATTTCCCTAATAGGAGATCACGACTCTGAAACATTGCTTGGACTGTTCATATGTGTGCTGGGCGGTTTTATGATTCTGGTATCCATACTGACTCTCTGGCCTAATAGTAGTTGGTTGAAATTAGGTCCAGATGGCATACGAAATAAGGTGATGTTTCGAAAGTTTCATTATCGCTGGAGTGACATTAATCGTTTTGGAATCACGATTGTGCAACATGGAACAGGATTATCCAAAAGCAATACGGAGTTTGTGAGCTTCTGGATGAAACCTGATGACCAACTGCGTTCATTGAGTGGGTGTTATGGGAAACAGCCTGAGGAACTTAAGGAAATCCTAGAGTCTTATTGGAATCGGTATGGTTGAGCAATTGCCTATATGTTTGCTGGTGGTAGATGGAATAGGTAGTCGTCTCTAACCTGTGAATATGAAATACCTCATCCTCATCGGTGCCCTGGTCATCTCAGCATCACCTGCCGTTGCTGCTGACTTTGTTTATTTGAAGTGTGAGAGTAAACGTTTTATTACGTTAAAAGATCTTAAGCTAAATCAGATCATAAAGAGGGAAGAGAAAACTTTCATCCAGCACTTAAAGCTTGATTTGTTAAACAGTCGAATAATGGGCTCACTTGGTGGCGAATGGGAAGCGGTGCAAATTGTTAATGGACATGTTGTTGAGGAGACAGAAATAATAAAGAATGGAAAGACTTTTGTCACAAAGGCTTCTATGCAATATGATCCCCCCGGACGAATTATTGCAGATCACCTAATTCGCAGAGACGCCCTTTCCGAATTGGAATCAGGAAAGATAAGGGGTATTTGCACAGGAAGTGATGAATCATCCTTTGAGAAGGCTTTGAAAGAGTCTCAGAGCTAATGCAGAGCGTTGCTACCATTCAGGTATCTGGCATTTGTCTATGAAATACCTCACCTTCTTTAGTGCTCTGCTCCTCTCAGCATTACCTGCCCTTGCCAACAATAATATGGCTTCAGAAAGATTAAAAGGTTATAACTACGGCTACATTTATGGAATTGGCAATATTTTGTGTGGCCTGGTAATAGATAAACTCATTAAAAAGGAATACGCCAAGGATGTATTGCTTAGAACAGTTAAGGCGCTTTCAGTAAATCCACATCATAAGCCTTATATTTCTGATATACGCAATGCATATCAGAATATAACAGAAGATGCAGTCTGCATAGAGGTGTACCAATGAAACTTCCAATACTCCTTGTTTCTCTACTCCTTTCAGCGTCCCCTGTTGTTGCTCAATACAACGTTGAAAACAACTGTATAAGAAATAAGGAAAGTGAAATGAAAAAGTATGAGAGCCTGCTTCAAATGGCCATCCAGAAATCGCAGCAGCCTGAAATGATTGTTGATTTGGCAAGGCAAATGGAGGAGGTAAATCAGTTTTCTTCAGACTTGAGTCAAAGGCAAAAGAATGGTATTGCTTACAAATTAATGACAGATCAAATCACTCAAATGAAACGCCAGTTTGCGATGTATCAAACCCTGCGTGACTGTTCAGAACTTCAAGGGGGCAAAGGACAATGAAATACGTTCCGCTTCTCGGTGCTCTACTCCTCTCAGCCTCACCTGCTATTGCTGATGACCTCATCTATCTGAAATGTGATGTAAAAGCGACTGAAACTACTATCCAGTCAAGTACGAATGAGGTTTTGGAGAAGAGAGACTTGGCAACTGAAGGTTTTTACAAGATAGATGCTATCAACAGCCGACTCACTAGTGATAATTCAGGTGATTGGGAAGACGTAACTATTGCTAATGGTATTGCCATAGATCAGTTCAAAGAAGTTGAAAATGGAGTAACTAGTGTAGGTAAAGCATTTATAGAGTTCTCTCCTCCTGGAGTCTTCAGCATGGAATTCACTGCATCAGAAGATGATATTTCAGTGAAAATGGTGATGAAGGGCACTTGTCAAAACACTGATAGAGAAACTGCTGAAAAGGGCATGAATCAATGAAAATCTCAACCCTCCTTGCAACTCTTCTCCTCTCAGCTTCACCTGCCACTGCACATCAATCAGACAGCGTTTACGTTCTTTGTCGTGCAGTGATGGACGAACGACCTTACGATCCAGATCGTGATAATTATAATGACAAAGAGGTAAATGCCAATGGAAATAGTTTTTATCCACCTGTTCAGGATCAAATAGATCCCAATGCATTTGGCAAAGAGTATGTGTGGAAAGTTCTGAATTGTGGAGCTCAGCCAGGAATCTATGACGCAGAACCTAGACATAAGTGGGTGTACTAGGAATGACCTCACATCTTTCTATGAAATCTCTTTTAGCCCTTAGTGCTCTGCTTCTCTCAGCATCACCTGCCATCGCAGATGACTTTGTTTATTTGGAGTGTGAGAACAAGACTGTTGCCATAACAAAATACCTTAAACCACCTCGAATCACAGAGGAAGCAGTGACCTCTGATATTCAGCATTTAAAGGTTGATTTGGTAAATGGTCGATTCATGGCGGCAGAAAATCCTCAATGGGATGAAGCTGAGGTTGTTAATGGTGCTGTTGTTATTGATGATCAAATGACAGCGAATGGATTGACCGCATCTATAAAGGCTAATATGCAATTAGATCCTCCTGGACGAATAACAACCAATATTCTCGAACTTAATGATGATTATTCGAGTTCAATAAAGATTACTGGCATGTGCAAAGAAGTTGATGCTTCAGTTTTTGAGAAGGCTTTGAACCAATGAAGAAATTATCAGTTTTACTTGGCGCTCTAGTCCTCTCAGCATCACCTGCCGTTGCCAGTGAGTCGCTCGGATCATAAGAAAGCCCTCCGAGTGGAGGGCTTCAGAGTCAGTAGGAAGTGGGAATCACTCTTCGCCTTCTTCCTCACCACCAACAGGAATCAGACGAATGGCCTTTTTACCCAGTTTGGACTCGAATTCATCTCCTGGGGCTAGGTCGAGCATGGCTGTGTAAGCCTTGCCTACCAGAAGGTTGCCGTTGCCCTGGACTTTGGCTGTGTAGGAGAGCTTTCTACCACCTTTGCCAATGCCAGCTGAACCACCACCCAGTTCAATACCCTTGGCATTCAGCAACGCTTCATAGAAGGCAGTGAAGTTCACACGGTCAGAGCCGTCTTTCTTCTTGGAGACATACCCACGAAACTCCAACTCTTTGGCCTTGGTGTCTTCATCAGGTGAATAGTCATCATGTGAATCCAATCCTCTCGCAGCGTCCATTTTGCAAGATGAAAGGCTCGTATCCATTGTGGGTTCTCTACGACTCTTATTTCTAGGGGATTGTGATCTTCAAGTGATTCCGAAGAAGACTAAAGGCTATGACATGATTTCAGCTATTCAACGACATAACGCTCGCACTGTGTCAGACCAGCCCAAAGACGACTGTTAGTCAGAAGCTATTTTGATCTGCTGATGTCCTGAGCTTTTACTTCTTCGGGTTCGATTGTGACTTGTGCCATTGGTTCCTGTGGGGTAGTGGTGAGTTGAAGGCGTATCCCCTTCGTGTTTTCATTGTCTCCCTGGCAGTCCTGTCCTTGCTTCCCTCTCTGGGGTGCTTTGGGCTCACCCTTTTGGGGATATTGCCCAGGTCCCACACTCACCCCCAAGTGAGTGCTGCAAACAAATCAGTAATCCCCACAGAACCCCACACCTTCTCTCTGATAGCCCAGGGTTTCAGACCCCCAGACCCTTTCAGGTGGTAGATGGAATAGAGATTCGTCCTTAGCCTGTGAATATGAATTACCTTCCACTCCTAAGTGCTCTGCTGCTCTCAGCATCTCCTGTCTTTGCGCAAGCCCCAGGGCGTGAGCTGCCTGAAGAATATCAAAGCGATAACTGGGCAGTCGTCTCAGAACATCAGAACCCAGTTCAAAAGAAGCAGTATGAGATGGCATTAATAGACAAGTCAAGCATTAAAAACACAAGCGGTTCAAGATGGGATTTTGATATTGCTTTTCTTCAATGGGACACATATGCAAATCCTAATCACTATGCTTTTACTTGGTCTACAATCGCGAGCAATCACTGGGTTGACTGTAGTAAGGGAATGTATGTAGTGGAAGGGGATACATTAGGATCAGAAACCGATGAATACTACTATTCGCGTTCTGGTGCATGGCTTGAAAAGTCTGAGTTTGAGTCTGGACAATATCAATTCCCAGAAGGAAGTGATGGTTGGAATGAGAAAGGTCGCTTAACAGATAATGAATGGACACGAATATTCAATTTAATTTGTGGAGCAAACTTTAAGACAAGGTAATGAAGAGATTGTCAACCCTCCTTAGTGCTCTGCTGCTCTCAGCATCTCCTGCCTCTGCTGGAGACTTCCTTTATGTGTTCTGTGAGTTTAATGGAACAAACAAGATAACTTCTCTCCCTTCTGGGAAGGTGATTTCAGAAAGCCCTTTGGTTGTTGATACCTTATTACTCAAAGTTGATTTGATCAACAATAAGATGAGGAGTCACGCAGTTGCAAAATGGACTGATTTTCGTATTAAAGGGAATCAGATTATCTCCAACGATAAAGTGAACATGAAGGGTTTCAGCAGCCAGGTAGGTGGGGTGATGCCATTAAACCCACCAGGCCCATCCACATTTCATAATTGGTTCAAGACTAAGACAGAGTATCAGGTGATTAAAGGTGAAGGCGAGTGCCGTGAGATTGACTCCTCTGTGTTTGAAGAGGCCTCAAAACAATGAAACTCCCAATTCTCCTTGGTGCTCTACTCCTTTCAACATCACCTGCATTAGCTGATGACTTTGTTTATTTGAAGTGTCAGACAACCATCCATAGCATTGTGTGGAATTGGACTGAAACCAAGGAGTTGAATAAATGGATCTCACATGCTGATGTCTTATACAAGATAGACACTAAAAATGAAGAGCTATTTGTTTCTTCTAAATCCGAGATCGCAATCCAGTATGAGCTACAGCATCCTGGGTTTATTGGTTGGACAGAACAGGTTTCAGGCGAAAGAATCTCCGGTGAAAATCATATGTATCTGCAATACGATCCTCCAGGTGCTGTTGATGGGGGAATGAATCATTCAGATAATGAACGCCGTCTGAAATACTTTGGCAGAATAGCTGGTGATTGCGAAGCATCTGATGCTTCTGACTATGAGGCAAGTAAATGAAACTCCCAATCATCCTCGGTGCTCTACTCCTCTCAGCAACACCTGCCTTCGCTCAAAGTGCATTGGAGTGGAATCCAGTATCTTTGATAAAGACAGATCAAAGATTAGCGCAATCACATTCCAGTAAACTTGTATTCGTCCTTTTATACAATCCTAATGCTGATGATGAAGGTATTCACACACTTGAAAATGGTAATTCAATTCAAGTTCTTTTATTTCAGAAAGAGGAGGATGCCTTAGTTTATTCCAGTAGGCTTGGGGAGATGAATTTTCCTGTCCCAACTGTTACTGAATTATACGAGCATGATGTTTTACAATTTATCTCTGACAACAACTACACGGGCCTCATTGTTGGACCAGGAGCAGGGGATGATGCGCCAATAGGGGAGACGAGCAATCTACCCAAAGATCACAACTACTGATTTTGATATTTAAGAATTAGCTAAGAGCATGAAACTCCTACATTTCCTCGCAACCCTGAAGAGGCCGCAAGAGCCTAAGCAGATGCCTCTCCGTAGATCCCTGGGAGCACTAACGCTTGCGCTTTGTACCTTGGGCGCAACAGGTTGCGATAATTGGTTATTTGATCTCAAAACCCCTGGCGCCTTAGAAGAAAGCGGTGACAGGAAATACCAGGCAGGTGATTACGAAGGCGCTATAGATGATTATGAACAACTCATTGAGCGATATCCTGACATTCCAAGAGGTTACACAAGGCGAAGCGCAGCAAGAGGGAAATTAGGTTTACACGAAGAGGCATTAAAGGATGTCACCAAGGCAATTGAAATTGGAACTGATGATCCATGGACATACAACAATCATGCCGTACTATTGCTCCAATCAGGCGGTGAATCTCCAGAGCATTTTGAAGAGGCATTGAAATCAGTCAGCAGGGCAATAGAAATCAATTCTGAAATTCCAAAGTTTTATTTTAATCGCTCAATCATCAGGTACAACATGAAAGACCTTGATGGTGCAATGAATGACCTTACAAGAATCCTTGAACTTGACGAAAACGATTCCGATGCCCTGAGACAGCGAGGATCACTCTTTGCAGAGTTAGGAATTGTTCCTAGCGCCTGCGCTGACTGGAAGAAAGCATCTTCCCTTGGAGATACACAATCCACTTACTACCTTCAGGAGAATGCTGAAGTATGCAAATAGGTGTGAGAGAGGCAGTGAGCGTGAACCCACCCATCAATACAAGTAACCACACCTGATCGATCTCCCTCTCACATCACAAGAATAGACATGAAAAAGGCACCCCCTGAGGAGTGCCTGATGGTTGGTGGTTACTAACAGATCACTCCTCGTTCTCTTCTCCACCTACTGGAATCAGGCGAATAGCCTTTTTCCCAAGACGAATTTCAAATTCATCGCCAGGAGCCAGGTCGAGCATTGCGGTGTAAGCCTTGCCTACCAGAAGGTTGCCGTTGCCCTGGACCTTGGCTGTGTAGGAGAGCTTTCTACCACCTTTGCCAATGCCAGCTGAACCACCACCCAGTTCAATACCCTTGGCATTCAGCAACGCTTCATAGAAGGCAGTGAAGTTCACACGGTCAGAGCCGTCTTTCTTCTTGGAGACATACCCACGAAACTCCAACTCTTTGGCCTTGGTGTCTTCATCAGGTGAATAGTCATCCTGTGAATCCAATCCTCTCGCAGCGTCCATTTTGCAAGATGAAAGGCTCGTATCCATTGTGGGTTCTCTACGACTCTTATTTCTAGGGGATTGTGATCTTCAAGTGATTCCGAAGAAGACTAAAGGCTATGACATAATTTCAGCTATTCAACGACATAACGCTCGCACTGTGTCAGACCAGCCCAAAGACGACTGTTAGTCAGAAGCTATTTTGATCTGCTGATGTTCTGATGCATCTTTAATTGCTATGCCAGTGCCCTCTTCCTAAATTGACGGAAGCAGTTCACCTCTTATATGTCTCGCAGGACTATTGCCATTGCTGCGGCACTGTCTGTGCTTGCTTTTGGGTCTCCTTTGATTACCGCCCGTGCGAATCCTTTGGCAATTCAGTATTTCAATCAAGGAGTTGAGAAATATGAGGCAGGCAATTATCAAGGAGCAATTTCTGATTTTAGTAAGGCAATAGAGATTAATCCTGATGATGACTCTGCCTATAGCAATCGTGGTATTGCCAAGGCTACGTTAGAAGATTATCGAGGAGCAATTGCTGATTGGACTAAGGCGCTAGAGATCAATCCTGAAGATGCCGGTGTCTATTACAATCGTGGTAAGGCTAAGCGTGAACTAAAAGATTTTCAAGGATCAATCGCTGATTTCACGAAGGCACTAGAGATCAATCCTGAGTATGCCAAAGCCTTCCTTAATCGTGGTACAGCCAAGACTAAATTAGGAGATTATCAAGGATCAATTGCTGATTTCACGAAGGCACTGGAGATCAATCCTGAGTATGCCAACGCCTTTCATAACCGTGGTGCCGCCAAGGCTGAATTAGGAGATTATCAAGGAGCGATTGCTGATTACAACAAGGCAATAGAAATCAATTCTCAGCATTCTTCTGCCTACTTGAACCGTGGCATTGTTAGAGAATCGGTAAATGATCTTGAGGGTGCCTGTCGTGATTGGAGAAAAGCAGTAGATCTTGGCAATAAACGCCCTGCTGAATGGGTTAAAGAGCAGTGTTAGGGATTGGTTTTCTAATTACACAATAAGGTTCTCCACCTTTCTCACGAAGTGGAACCCACCTCAATACAGTAAGTATGTAAGGGAGAAGGAATTCGTGAAGAAGAACTACCAACCCAGGTTTCTTGATTAGGGATAGAAGAGGTCCATCTAGGTCTCTCCTCAGGCATCGGTCATTGCCTTGGTCGTGTGTTCTGCCTAACTTGATGGAAGTAATGCACGCAATCAATGTCTCGCAGGACTATTGCCATTGCTGCAGCACTGTCTGTGCTTGCTCTTGGGTCGACGTTGAATGTCGCTCGTGCGAACACTTCATTTCATCAATATGCTAATCAAGGAGTTGAAAGATACAACTCAGGCAATTATCGAGGAGCACTTGATGCTTTTACGAAGGCGATAGAAATTGAACCTCAGATTGCTGAACTCTACAACGACCGCGGAGATGCAAAGAGAAAATTACAAGATTTCCAAGGAGCAATTGCTGATTACACGAAAGCAATTGAGATCAATCCTCAGCTTGACGAGGCATACTTGCATCGTGGTGTTTCTAAGGCTCGTTTAAAAGATTTTCAAGGATCAATTTCTGATTTCACGATAGCTATCCAAATTAATCCTCGGTATGCCATGGCCTATTACAATCGCGGTCTTTCCAAGAGTAAATCAAAAGACCTTCAAGGAGCAATTGCTGATTACACGAAGACAATAGAGTTTAAACCTCAGTATGCCAATGCTTATCTGAATCGTGGAATTGATAGAGAAATAGTAAATGATCTTGATGGTGCCTGTCGTGATTGGAGAAAAGCAGTAGATCTTGGCAATAAACGCCCTGCTGAATGGGTTAAAGAGCAGTGTTAGGGATTGGTTTTCTAATTACACAATAAGGTTCTCCACCTTTCTCACGAAGTGGAACCCACCTCAATACAGTAAGTATGTAAGGGAGAAGGAATTCGTGAAGAAGAACTACCAACCCAGGTTTCTTGATTAGGGATAGAAGAGGTCCATCTAGGTCTCTCCTCAGGCATCGGTCATTGCCTTGGTCGTGTGTTCTGCCTAACTTAATGGAAGTAATGCACGCAATCAATGTCTCGCAGGACTATTGCCATTGCTGCAGCACTGTCTGTGCTTGCTCTTGGGTCTCCATTGATTACCGCTTGCGCGAACCCATTGGCGAACAATTCGTTCAATAATGGAGTAGACAAATATGAACAAGGTGATTATCAAGGGGCAATTGATGATTGGACCAAGGTAATAGAGGTTAATCCTCGAGAAGCTGATGCCTATTACAATCGCGGTATTGCAAAAGACAAGTTAGGTGATCATCAAGGAGCAATTGCCGATTACACGAAGGTAATAGAGATTAATCCTGAATATGCTAGCGCCTACAACAATCGTGGATATTCAAAGGATGAAGTAGGAGATTATCAAGGAGCAATCGCTGATTACATGAAGGCAATAGAGATTGATCCTCAGAATTCTGGCGCCTACAACAATCTTGGAAGCGCAAGGTCTAAGTTGGGAGATCTTCAAGGAGCAGTCGCTGATTTCACGAAGGCAATAAATATTGATCCTCAAAATGCCCTTGCCTACAACAATCGTGGAAAGTTAAAGAATGATTTAGGGGATCTTCAAGGAGGGTTTGCTGATTTGAGCAAGGCAATAGAGATTAATCCTGAATATGCCACTGCTTACGATAATCTTGGAATTAACAAAGGTTTGTCAAAAGATTATCAAGGAGCAATTTCTGATTTCAATAAGTCGATAGAGATTGATCCTAAAATTGGCGGTGTTTACCTTAATCGTGGTATTGCCAGAGAATTGGCAAAAGATCTTCAGGGTGCCTGTGATGACTGGAGAAAAGCTTTAGATCTTGGCGAGGAAAACGCTGCTAAATGGATTGAAGAGCAGTGTTAGGGATTGGTTCCTTTACTTCTCATACCACTTGCAATCATCCAAGAGTTGTTCCCTGAAGTCAGGGTGAATGATTTCTAGGAATGTATCCAGCTTGCTGGGGTCACTCATGTCAATGTGATGTCTACAGGAACCGTTGTATTGTCACCAACTTGAGTGAAAACAGTAAACCTTAAGCTAGGGGGGGCGACCTCCAGATCATTTTTAATCCAACCTTTAACTCATTCGTTCTGAACAAGATCGAACCACCTGAGCCTGAGCCAGCGGTTGATCAGCCCTCATTAGAGGACGACTGGTAGTTATTCATCTATTATAGAGTGTACGATCTATTGCTTTGAAGCATCAACCATCAGTCTCTTTTTCAATGCAGAAACGGCTCGATAGTATCGATGCCCTTATTTGTGAAGGCTATACGCTTAAAAGAGATAGCTGGATTGATATCCAGTTCAATAAGAGTTCTGGAGAAAGGGTGAATACAATTAACCCTTGGAAATCTCCAGGTGGGTTTTCATGGATTGCCTTCTTCTTCCCACAGGTTGTTTGTTGTCAAATTCGCGAATGGTCGTATTTCTACTGGCTTGCAACCATCACCTCAGCATCAGTTCTCATTTCCAGTCTTTTCAATAATGATTCGGTTACCACCGGTGGTTTTTTACTGAACTTGTATTACGCCTGCTTATTTCCCTATATGAGATATCTGGCAGTCGAGGAAGAGAGAAAGGAGTTTTCAGTTCTGACAGCGTTCTTTCTTTCTATAGTTTTAACCGTTGTTGCTGTTGTTCCCTGTGGAATCCTTGCAGCAGTTCTGGGTGTTGAATAGGTCTCAACTCCACGCTTTATGAGACCTATGCCAATGCTCCGTTTAGCGACTACATCTAGCGTTTCTCTCGTGGCAATAGCTATTTCGAATTCACCATTCACAGTAAATGCTGGGGATGCTGGGCTTGAGCTCTTCCAATGCAAATCGTCAGGCACCATCACCATGACTGACGCACCAGGTTTTCAACCTGTATCAGAGGAGATCAATGTTGAATTGATGGTCGAAGTCGATGAGCTAAACGGAAATGCAAGGATTAATCGACCTTTCTCTGAGGATATGGATCCCTGGGGTGCAGCCATCTTTGACGGTGAAGCAGTTCAATTTAATCAGCAGATACTGCACACACAAACAGAGGTGACGATACTTAGAAAGAGCGGAAAATTTTATTACGGAAGAAAGCAGAGTAGGGTATTCCCAAAGTTTTTAACTACTGGCGAAGGCGTTTGCAGGGTTGTTGACTAATGCAAGTATTATTCAGATTAGTGCTGAATTAAAATGGATCTAGTCATTGCTTTAGGGATTCCCCTTGTCATCATCTTGGGCCTCACCATCATCTTCACAACTGATGGTGTTCCAAACTGGGTTTACAACATCAACAGCAAATACAGCAGGAAGACCTGGCTCTTTGGAGTGATTGCACTGAGCATTGGATCCTTGATAATTGTAATGTTCAGAAGGTAGATACGACAAAGGGTCGGACTCTAAGAGTGTTCGGTCTTCACACCTAGTGCGTGTGGCAAGCGAAGACAATGAAAGATGGGGTATCAGGCACATGGAACTTGGTCCCCCAGCTAGTTGTCGCAGTCCAATGAATTTCTTCTTTACCTGTTGGGGTAGGAAGCATCTCTGGGATCCACTTGACGGTGCCTGCGATTCCAGAATGCGAAGACTCAATACTGGTAATCCCAGTAGAGCAGTCGACTGTAATCTTTGAATCTTTACCTTCTAAAGAGTTTATGACCGTCACCAGCGGTGGGTTTACCTCAGTAATCACTTCAGTACCGCCGTTATCGGCCTTACGAGTGGTATGAGCGTTGGCAGATTCAACTGAGGCAGAGCCAAGTAGAGCAGTAATAGGTAGCACTAGAAGTATGAATGGTTTCATCAGTTCAGTAATTCTGGGTGTTATTCACTTGATCCTATGACAGGAATCCTTTCAGAATGGAACGTAGATACCCGGTATTTCCCAGCACTTATTGTCAATCCAAATTCCCCTCTGATTTGGAGGAGGATAGGCTCCATAACCTATCGAGTTCATAGGTTTAGGGTTTGGCCCATCTGTTGCTGGATTGTATGGTCGGTTCTCCATAACTGATCTGCATAGATCAAATCGTTGCTGTGCAGTAAAGGCGTGAGAAGGCAAGCCAGTCCAGGCGATAGAGGCCATTGCAGCGATGATTGCAAGCTTTGATTTCATAAGCCTTTGTGGACTCACGAGGTTGTGATCTCAGTTTAATCAAACCATGAGGGTAGATACAACAAAGGGACGGTCTCTCTCTATTAATAGGACCGAAGGATTTATTCGTAGCACTGGGGCCAGATCTTTTTTAAATCCTGATAGGCCTTTAGAAAATATTGTTTGAAAGGGATTAAATCTGGGTCTGTGTCTGTTTCCGCAAGAGTGGCTTGCACAAACTCCGCTGCATAGCCTTTGCGAACTTCCCCTGCTTCGGTTGCCATGCACAGAGAGGTTCCCACCCCAACGGTGTATGCCAGCCAAAACATCCCTTGATCTTTCTGGCTATCAGCCTTGGCAGGAGCGGATGTTGCTAGCAAAAGACTTGCCAACAAGATGAGGGTCTTCATCGAATGGTTCTTCATCAACCGACTGTAGACCAGAAAATTACAACTCAATCAAACCACGAAGGCAGATACAGTAAAGGGGTAGAGCTTGCTAATAAAAAGGGAATCCCTGCCTACAAGGATTCCCTGGAAAGTAATTAGAAACTATGCTGCTGATTCAGGGGCTCATTCCTCAACCAACAGAGCCAAGCCGACTCATAAGTTATTTATTGCCTGGGTTTACGAGGCTTAGCCTCATTGGAAGCCCAGATAATCATAAATACAAAGCCAACTAGAGCTATAAAGGGTTCCATAAGTTGATTCTCTGTCTAGTCCATATGGTGTTCAGTGTTGAGCCATTGCTCTTGATAGGGCATATCTCATAAACTGAGGAATTCTGATCTGGTTCTCTTTGCAATAAGCGTTGATTCTGTAATAGAACTCAGGTTCAACTTCCGCTTCAATATTCGTATTTGCTATCTCACGAGGAACGAATACGAAGTGCTCTACACCGTCAATATTTCGATAGCCCATGTGATTACCATGTCTTACAACTGGGGGTATTCATTTTCAATGGTAAAAAATAGGTCTTATATAGTTGTTGAATTGCTTAAAGGTTCAATGAATGGTCTGTTGAACGATAGAGCGAGTTCTTGTGACTTACGGAATGATTGTTTATATGAGAACTTATAGTCATCTTGGATGACTTGCTATCAGGAGACGTTTAAGTCTTATAAGAACTCCCCGTCGCTTCCTGTTACTTCTTCAGTGGTACGGCCTTATCTAGCCGCTCATCCCTGAGGCGTTCCAGTTGTCCCTTGGTTTCAGCTGGTCGATCAATACTTCGCTGTCTGCCTTGATCGATTCCCACCACAACAACTACCACCAGGGCGATTACAGCAATCGCACCTAACTGAAGAGTCCTCACTGCCCCTTCACTCCACAGGAAACAGCATCCAGTCAGCATCCTTTGGAACATTAGGCCCAGCTTTCATATCCACTGGTTCCTTGAAGGTGACTCTCCACTCAGGAACCCGACAGTCTCGATAACTGGGATTGGTCATCAGGATTCCACCCATGATTGAGGGGGCTCCATACCAACCAGTTCTCCAGTAGGAGTCTTCGTGAAGGCCTCCTCTCATCAAGATCCAGCAACGAGCTGGTGGTTCCGTCGTGGACTTGGTGGCTGCCACAAGGTCTCCCCATGAGAACTGAGGGTAGAGGTGGTTTCAGCTTCTGCTTTCTCCCATTAAGAAGGGGGGACTCCCCTCCCCCCTTAAGGCCGTTGAGACCTCTTCCCGGATGTCTCTTGCCTTGTGTCATTTCTAACTAGGCCGCCTCAGATCGAACATGCGTTGATCTACCTGTCTTGGCTCACCAAGCAGCCTCGGTCACAGGCCGAGCCGATGAATACCTTTGTCTAACGGTGTACGTTTTGGTTCACGACAATGCCAACGAACTGGGTTCCTGGGCTTCCCCCTCCAGATCCTCTTGCTGCCGACCTCAAGAAGAGACCAACCGTCGAGGGTGTCTCTGAGGAGGGAAAGAACGAGAAGGTCATTTCCCTGGAAGAACTAGAGCAGGCCAGGGAGTCAGGCTTCGATGTTCCCAACGATGGTCGAGCCCCAGACTTTTAAGGCTCCAGATCAGCTCACCAGGCAATCTCAGCAATAGTCCATCAGCATTCAGGAACGATGTGGGTAACCAAATCAGAGTTGATCCACTTGATGACCCCTGTATCCACATCTGCAATTTGAAAGAGGTTGTGTAGGGCAGGGTCACGAGCAGCGCCACCGCAATGGATGACATGCCCCATCCACCAATCCTTGTCTTGGGTCTCCCCCACCAGGTAGTCATATCTCACGATCACGGTCATTCCAGGCTTCACATCCAGGAACAGAGGTCTTTCACCGTGCTGCTCATAGGCCTTAACCTCGATAGACATTGAAATAGTACGTCTGTACTGGTCAGTTTAGTGCGCTTCTGGGTGGTTCTCTCGCCGTTAAGAAACTGCTTTCCAGGCGGCCGAGGGTGCTTAACCCCTTGATTTTGGGGGTAAAAGCGCAATTATGTGACTATCTCGACATTTTCAAACCTCTTGCTTGTTGGTGGGATATTGATGGGATGGGCAAACAAATCGCAGGCCAGGACAGCGCTTACCTGTCGTGGAAGAATAAGGAAGGACTGATCACACTTGGAAAGCGATGTATGCGGAATGAATGGGGACTGAGGGAGAGTTGCTCTAGACGTGAGGACAGGAAGCTTTTTATGGCTAACTGACGACATCAGGTAGATCTAAGAGGCTTTGCATTTCCTAAGGCGTCCCCTCCCGATCAGGGCAGCTGTTGGTTATTGATCGGACTAATGCTATGTACACTCTTTAAGCTCTTGATTCACCAGATTTCTTCTGAGGTCAATACTTATGATGTAATAGGTAACGTCAGTCTTGGAATAAGGTAAGGCCCAACAAAAAGAGGATATCGATAGCAAAACACTCCTGGTTAAGCGGTGCAATGTAGTGCAGCTCACATAAGTTATGTGATAATTTTTTGGTCTGCAGAGGAAATCACGATATATCTCCCTTAATTCGAGGGAGGATTATGGACTTTCCCAAATACATTTTTGTAAAAAAGATGCTGGTTTGATTCATGATTGGGTGAGATTGCGAATTAAAGACTTACTTTTGAGCAAGCGATTCCAGGATGCTGATGCTCTTTATCGTGAGTTCGATGTTTGCGAAACTAACTCGTAGTTATTGCTGGTGAAGTCAGGAAAAGAAATCCCCGTCAAAGGCAGGTGCGTTGAAAACTCTGCGTGAGGTGTTTCAATGCCTGTCGTTCAAGGATCAGAATATCTATTAAGTTTCGATTAACGACTAGATTACGCGAGTTAAATTTGTGCATCGAATTGGGCGCCTCTCATGTCACCAGAAAGACCAGGCACGCTCAACCTTCATTTAAATCCTGATAAAATTGATGCTATCAAGGCGCTGTGCTCCGAAAAGGGCACGAATCTCAACGAAGTGCTTGAAGGGTTGATCGATCACTATGTGCAGTCGAATGCGACCACGAAATCAGGCTTAAACGAACTAACCGCTAGCAGCAGCATCAATACGAGGCGAAGCACTGTTGAGGAAATCTTTGATCGCTTAGAGCAGGTTGAGGGATACAACCATGAGTTCGTCAGTGCTTTTGAGATCCTGATTCATCGTGTCGAATCGCTTGAGAAGAAGGTTGGTGGTGTCGATGAAGAACCAAGGCACAGACCACATGTTGCATAAAAAAGGCACCCCGTAAGGGGTGCCTGATGGTTTCTTTTGACTAGCGAATCACTCTTCGCCTTCTTCTTCACCACCAACAGGAATCAGTCGAATTGCCTTTTTCCCGAGCTTGATTTCAAACTCGTCTCCAGGCGCAAGGTCGAGCATCGCGGTGTAAGCCTTGCCTACCAGAAGGTTGCCATTGCCCTGGACCTTGGCTGTGTAGGAAAGCTTACGTCCACCTTTGCCAATGCCGGCTGAACCACCACCAAGTTCGATGCCCTTGGCATTCAGCAATGCCTCATAGAAGGCGGTGAAGTTCACACGGTCAGAGCCGTCTTTTTTCTTGGAAACATACCCACAGGCTGTTGCAAGGTCGGTCTTGGAGACATCTCCTAAGTCTTTGACCTTTGCCAGGAGATCTGCACCAGTTAGCATCGCTTTGAAAAAAATGGATGGATAGAAGTTATCAGATCTTTTTCATTTGAACAATGCCGTTGTTGGTTGAAGGCCAGGTCAGGAAACCTCAAAAGTGGGAGTTTGGAACTGATGACGTTCCAAGAGCTCAAAGTTTTTAGAGACTCAAGGAGCCTCACAGAGGGCATCGAGATCAAAAAACTTTGTCTTTTCTTTGATCTCAAAGCCGAATATGAACACTTGCCCTGGAATCACTCATCTCCATTGGTACTGGATCATTGCGGAATGATTTTCTGATTCTTGCTTTATGAATACCCCATGCTGGAAAGGCTCTAATCTCACGCATCGCTGAAGCTCACTCATCAAACATCATTTCTTTAGTACTTTTATACGACTGTCTTCTCCAGTTTTAGCCCACTGAGTTCGCGCTGCATTACAGGCGGTTTTGGGGGGAGGTGTGGCAAGTTATGGGGTTGGTTATGACATTGGGCGAATTCGCTCAGTTCGTTCTAAACGCCGCCTGCTTTTTCGTTCTGTCAAAATGCCTATCGCTTACGCGCAGAGGCTCATTGTCGAGACCAGGCATTCCGCAGAGCTGGCCCCCCATCGTCAGATGGTTACTCAGGCACAACGCTTTTGAAGTTTGGCAATCGATGCTCAAGACCGGCCAATGGAAGCCATGCCCTGCCAAGTGGTGAGGAGGATTGATCCGGGTAGTGGCGATTGTGTAGTCGAAAGCACAACAGGTTTATTCTCTTCCCGTCCTAATGCTGAAGGAACGCCAACACCAAGACAGTAGCTCCCGAAAGGGAGCTTTTCTATTTTGAGTGGCTTTTGTTTCCTCTTGTTCAGCTTGATGGAAGCTTCGCTAGCGATGTCCAGGGCTGAGAGTCTGTGGCGATGACTCGATTCGTCGGAAGGAGGTCAGGTCACAGCCCAGGTGGTTCAACCTTCTGCTCCAAGGTCTATCCATGATTTGGATCATCACGTCGTTAACCGGTGAAGCCTGCTGGTGACGAGTTTTTTCGAGGAACGCAATAAAGCCTTTACATTCGTTAACGTATGCTCATTGCATTATTTTTATGCCCGAAGCCGCTGACAACTACACCCCTGATTCAACCAAGGTCTTTAGCGAAAAGCTCAACGGACGCGCAGCGATGCTCGGTCTTGCCATCGGTATAGCGACCGAAGCTTTGACAGGCAAAGGCATTATTGATCAAGTTTTTGGATTTTTTAACTGATTTTCCAGTCCTCAAATGGTTATTCGGTTCTCCCTCCGAATGCCGGTCAAATTATTGTTTTTTTAGATGGGTAGGTGCTTGGAGTGAGCGCATAGTTCAAGATGATTGAGCTGGTGCCTTTATACTGGTTTTGATCACAACTCTGATCACGCTGATTGAATATCAAGAAGAACATTCCAATCGTAAGATCTTGCGAAGTCTGTCAGACTTTTAACAAAAACTATTTAATTGCTCTTTCGCCAGCTGTAATTTTTTATGGGTTTTGCATTGCTTCTCAATTTAATGAGTTCATCAGCAAAAATTGCTTTTCCGTCCTTTGGTAGCGTAAACATGTAGCCGATGTATCTGATCTCCTTCTTTTCGCAGAAACGGTTTGTCGTGCCGCCTGTGTATTCGATGCTTTCCAAGTAGCCGCTCGGTTCGAGTGCAAATTCAACCCCTTGCCTTGCCCAGTCTTCGCAGGCTTTCTTTGCCTCCAAGACCGATGAGTAATTACCGTCACATGCTGTGAGACCACAGATAGCAAGTGTCAGAAATAAGGGAAAAGGTTTCATGTCCACTCACTCGATGTATGTTGCATGCTATCTTATATTCTCAGTGTAGTGAATTACTGAATAATACTCTTGTTGAAATTACAAAAAGCAATTGCTCTTTGTATATATATGCATAAAGAATCATTGTCTAATGACCATTTTATCTTTCTTCTGTTGTAAGAATCTTGAGACTTAGATGACAATTTGATCCTAGCGCATGTTTTTGTGCTCCTCTGTTGAGCCTTAGAAAACCGGTCTCCTTCAGTGACAACAGATAATTTGATGATTAACAGATTTTGATGTCAGATCTGCATCAGCCGCTGAACAAAAAGGCCTTTGGTGCTCCCCTTTGAATACGTTGAGGGTGGGTAAACCGACTCTTCCTGTTATCGCGAAGCCAGCTTGGCATTTTCTATCGTGGCTTTGTCACCTCTTTAGGGTGATGACGGACTGGGGGAGTAACTGGTAGTTACTCCCTTTTTTTTGTCATGTTTTGATTGAGCGATTCCTAATTTCAAATATCCAGTCTCCGCTGTTGTGCTTGAAGCGTAATGAACTAAGACGACCAAGTGAAAAACCTCAAGCAACAGGACGCTAAAGGTTGGAAGGAAAAAATTTGTTCTATAAAAGATAAACTCATTGAGTATTTTTCAGGTTTGCAAAGGAAAGAAAGCGGTTATTACTGGTTTTGTTAAAATACACTGTGGCTTGTTGTTCGTCTCAGTTGTGTTCGAGAGATATTAACTCAATGCTTGCCTGAATATCAACTGTGTTTTTGGATAATGAGTGCTCTCTGAATCAGAAAGAGAGGTCTCAATGTTTGAGGGTTATGCATATGTTGTTTGTCTTAGTCATGCCAACGCTTCGTTCAAAATAAAAGTCGGGCTTGAATCTTTGATTGGCAATTATACCAAAAACTCCTCGTTGTGAATGCTTCTTATAAAATAATTTGTTGCTTGGTTTACGAGATTTCTCTAAAACTGTTTGCTGAAGGCTGTAGCGAACTTGAAGCAGTACACTGGTGCAATGGCTAATTTGTCAAATTGGTATGAATCCAAAAGTTGGAAAACTCAAAAGTTAATCGATGTAATCTGCGAGAAGACTCGGCTTGTAATATCTGAACATCATTATGATGCCTTTATAGACTCTATCAATTGCCTTGGTATTGACTGTGATCGCTGTTTTGTGGCTGCCTTCTTTGCTGAGTATGAAGGACAAACAGATGATGTCGTTTCATTGTTTATCAACGATTGGATGAAGCTTGCAAAGGGGTGTCTGCCTAAACGTTTGATTAAGGATATGGATCCCGAACAGCTTTGGAACGAAGTTGTCAAGTTTGATTTTTATAGAATCCCTATTAATGGTCATACGTATTTTTTTAAGCGCAATTATTCGTGAAACTAGAAATGTGGATCAATAGTTACTTCACCTTTTACTGGTTTTAAGGCAATGAGCTGTTGGATGGCGAATATCCAACCATGGAGCAGGCGTTGCAGAGATTTGAATATTTGAAAAATAGCTGGGATGGCGTTTTGCCTACCGGACTTGTGGCTGTTATGTTTGTTGATCATAATTTTGACAAAATTGAGCGATTTGATCCTTGTAATTTGTTGACTGATTAAATTAAATGTCTCGCTCATCCTTGTGCTAATTTTATCTTAAAGTGGTTGGCTGAGTTTGTTGTTTTCTCGTTGATTGCGTTGCTTTGATGTTGTTTGTATTCGATTTAATGGTATCGATAAAATCTGTATTATTTGCAAGGGCAGTATTTACTTCATATCGCGATATCAACATGCCCCGCATGGGTTACACAACATATTACAGAGGGTGGTTAGGCGGATTACTCCGGTGGACAACGCAAAATTTGGCTTCTCTTTCCTCGCTGAGCAGTGGAATGGCCGCCTCGCCATGTGAGGGTCGTCAATGGTCTGGAACCGAACT
The DNA here is from genome assembly GCF_047304175.1 of Synechococcus sp. MIT S9503. GTDB lineage: Bacteria > Cyanobacteriota > Cyanobacteriia > PCC-6307 > Cyanobiaceae > Synechococcus_C. Next base: position 457,006 of record NZ_CP138955.1, read on the forward strand.
GCTGACCGCTCAGTGGATTCTTTTTCCAGGTTGACCTCGGTTGAAATCCATCCAGGAGTTTGTTGTCTGGGCGCCCCTTGACCGAACCGGCTATCTGGAGCTGGTTCTCTTTGGTGTCTTCATCGCTGTTCTGGGCGGCGGTGTGAACATTGTTGCGCAGTATCTCTGGTCATCACCGAACTCTCCAAGCTACTAAGTCTGAAATCTCTCTGTCTTCGGGATATACCATCGGGCTGAGTTCAAAGCCCTCATCATTGGTAGGGGCTTTTTGATGCGAATGATCAGAGTGTGACATGCCACAAATGAGAGAGGGAAGTTGATGACCAAATTTTATTTGACGATTTCAGAATGATCTCTGTCCAGTGAGTATTACAAGTTGGCAGGCTTTTCGGTACACCTGTATGGGCATTTTATTTTTTTCAGTTCATGAGAAAATCAGTTAGTTTTTCAAATTGAATTCCTTTTTTTACATAGACAGCAATCGCAATTGAAATCAATGTTGCGTTGAGAATAAGGAATGTCGAAATGACCTTGATTTCATTTTTCATTTTCATATCTTCGATCAGCGAAGGGCAGCACTGTGGACTGAAAGCTGTTGTGATCTTGAAGATTCCATTCGTGTCCCTGAACCGCGAATGTTCAGAAGCTGTGGCTCCCGGCTTTGTTTTGTAATGACGACGGCTTTTCAATCAGCACAGGGTCTTTTAGACCTGTCTGTCCTCCTGTCGCCTCGGCCGTTGGTTGAAAACCGAGCGTTTTAAGGCGGTGTTCAACGGATTATCTTCGCAATTTGGACCTGAATTAAGCAGCTTTCTAGTGGATTACAGGATTCAGACCCCCGGAATGGTTCAGCCTGAGTTTATGGATATGACACTTCAGTTGGCTGTTGCCCGTGGAACTGCTCGTGGACTGATCAATGGCACAGCAGCTGCTGATTACGGAGATGTGATCTCCCTTCGCAGGTTGCTTCTGCGTGAAGGAGAGCACGGACTGGCCACTGATCTCCTTGTGCTGGCTCAAACCATGAGCCCCACAGCAGCAGAGCTATCAGAGTTTGGACCAGCAGCATGATCCGGTCGTTCTGATTGCAGTTCCCTGATGCGGTTGGGTTGGCTAGGTATGGGTGACATCATGAGCAGTTATGGAAGACAACCCTGAATCCCAGATCATTGATGTCACAGCGATTGTCGAATCCCATCCTTTGCTTGATGAAGAGGATCTTCATGGAGGCGTGGCTGAACGGCTGAAGCATTCCAAGGAATTTGGAGCACTTGTTTGGGACGCGACCAAGGATTACGTTCAGAAGATGAACCTGACGTCTGAGGAGAAAGAGACTGTCAACGCCTGGCTGTCCGCCAAGAAAGATCGCTTGCAGAAAACGATTGTTGAAAAGCTGCATAGCCTCCATCAGCGTGCAGAGTAGAGTTTGAGAGTGTGAAAGTACTTTTGCAGTCTGAATGATATTTAGTGTTGACTTGTTGTTAGGTATTCTTAGATTTAATGATGGTTGTTTTGACTTAGCTTTCGACTCAGGTGAATTGCATAAGGTTTGAAAATATTGATGTTGACCTTTGTGGCTGAAGCCTCGCTGGTGAGCATCCGTTTTGGCTGTTTATGTGCCTAGGTTACGTCCTGTATCGAGTTATTCATATTCATTTATTTGCAGTTGTGAGAGATCTGCATGACTTTGATAGCACGCAAGCTACAGGCGATGATATGCATCTCTTTATGATGAAGGGTGTTCATTTCCTGGTGTCATCACCTTCCGGGGATGCTCTTCCTTAGGACAAGCCTCTGAAGATCTCCTGCTAAACCATTCATTTGCGTCAACGGCTTGATTCTCTTTGACGTCAGTTTGCTGTTGTAAAAAGTGTTTAGGACGTTAGCGGCATTAGGAGGTGAGTTTTTGGTCGACTGAATTATGCTCAGCCGATTAAAAATTTTGGGTTCTAATTCTGCTCGCTATCCTTGAGCTAAATTCATGATCAGTGAAAGATATTTTGCTCAGTTTTAATTGTTTTTATGGCTACCCTTGCGGTCAAATTATGTGTATTTTAATCGATTAATTCGTCTCAAAGGACAGGCCCCGATTACTGTTCAATTGTCAAGAGCTGATCAATTTTTCATGATGACTGAGATGCCCCGATCTGTTAGAGAGGAATGATTGAAAGTTGTTGGGTTAATTCGAAAATCAACATTCAATGTCGTGTTTGTCCATCGATGCTTTCTTCAAGCAGCAGTTGCTGCGACAGGCTCATGCCTCTCAGGCACTTCTTCGATGAGGTCTGTAAAGCGTTCCCCCTCGTCAATGGCGTGCAGCTTGTACAAAGCCATCGCTGCCTCATCCCAGCGCTCTGACTCAACCGCGTCCAGCATCTGCTGAAAGAGGAGGACATTCACGACTTCCAGATCAAGTGCGTTCATGGTGTTCTCAATCCTGAGCGCAATGTATCGGGTTCAAGCAGTGGTTCCAGAGATCAAAGCAGTAAACACGTGGAAGATTGGGCTTGCTTCTGCGGTTCGGCTCGAAGTTCGCTCCTTGTGACCATGCCTGGATCGGCGTGTTTCAGGTGTTCTGTCCTCTGCATCATTTGCGTGTGCAACAGTTGCTGCCATGACCATGCCAAAGCTGACACCGGTCTTAGCCACAGTTGTCCCCGTCGCTGTCGTCTGTCTCAGGGATCTCCGCTGGGGGTGTCGGCGTTCATTGATGCAGTTGTGTCTTGTCAGACCTTCCCTGCCCAAATGATTCAACCTTGAGAGGCAGTTTTCGATAAGTTAAGCGATCACAAAGCTCTGAACAAACGCCACGATGCCAAGCTCAATTGACTAATTCTGCAACCAGCGCACAACGAACAAGGCCTGTTCGCAGAGTTGATTTTGATCTCAAGTCGCATATGGCCAGCGATAACAGAATTGCCACATGGCAAATTCTGAACACGGTGATCCCCCTTCTGGCGTCATCTTTCGCTTTAGTTGCGGCAACGAGATCGTTCAGTTATGCATCACTGCTTGAAGTTCCCTTCCTGTTTATTCTCATCATTCTTTTGATGAGCAGAAGCTTTTCGCTAATGCACGACTGTGGCCATCAGAGTCTATTCCGTTCCAAGGTTGCAAATCGTATAGCAGCTTTCGCTCTCAGCCTGATACACGGGATTCCGCATCACCCCTGGTCCAGGGGGCATGCTTTTCACCACAAATACAATGGCAACTGGGATCGTTATCGCGGCCCTTCTGCACTTACCACCCGGCTGCAGTACGAGCAAAAAAATTTCAGCTCAAAGGTTTTTTATCGAATTCTTCGACACCCTTTATTGCTTTTTCCTGGTGGCTTTTATTACTTAATCATAAAACCCCGGCTCGCGCTCGTGCTGGGATTCCTTGGATGTTCTTTATCCTGCGGCAGGAAGGCGTTGTCTGAATTTAGGGATGGGAAAATCCCAAATATTTTTGCCATAATTAATAATCACAAATCTAATCATTTTTATACCAGGGAAGAGGTGTATGACACAGTTGCCAACTCATTTCTGCTTCTCATGCTTTGGTGGTTTCTTGGCAGCTCAATCGGCCACTGGCATTTCTGGGCATTATATGTCTGCGTCATGAGCAGCAGTGCTGCGTTGATGATTGCTGTTTTCTTTATTCAGCATAACTTCCCCGGCTCCTATGCCAGCGATGAAAAAGAATGGAGTTATTTCAAAGGTGCGATTGAAGGTTCGTCATTTCTTCAGCTGCCCGCAATTCTCAATTGGTTTACTGCCGATATCGCTTATCATCATATACATCATCTTTCGGAAAGAATACCCAATTACCGTCTGCGTGACTGTCATTACGCCAATCTACATCTCCTTGATGATGTGCACCCCCTTTATTTGCACCAGATCCCTTCATGCTTCTCATTGATCCTTTGGGATAATCAAAGCCTGGAGTTGGTTTCTGTGGGCCTCTGAGAGTCTGTCCTCAATGTTCGAATTGTCAGATGCCCAGCATTGAGCAATTGGTGAATCAATTTTTCATTATTTTCACGCTGCCTGATGGCTTGGGAGGTACTCGTTGAGAATCTGTGTCTTGATCCTGCTCTTTTCGCACCTCAGCTCAAGCCGCAATCCGTCTCTGCCGTCACGTTCGCGTACTCACCAGAGTCTCGAGAAAAGGCCCTGATAAAGCTGCAGGGGCGCTGAGAGATTTTCAGACAGCAGCACTCTGCTGACCACAGCGGAATTCATCGAAAACACGACTCTGTTTCGTGTGGTGCTGATCGCATCAACCTGAGTGTCTGTCAGCCCGCGATCCCGCAGGCGCTGTAAGCCCACATTCATGATCTGCTCGGCGGCGTTCTGCTCATCGGGTTCGCTGTAGCTGCTCAGCAGCAAGGTTCCACGCACTGCTGTGCTCTGAGCCAGCAATCTCAGCATGGGCACCTGCTGCGCCTCCTCAAAAAGATGAAGCACGTTGTGGCAGATCACCAGATTGAAATTCTCTGGACCAAGGGATGTCAATGTGGCTTCTTCAAGCGCTCCTTGTATCAGCACGCAGCGTTCTCGATCTGCTGCTGCGGTGACGGCTTTTCTGCATAAGTTCAGCATCTGTTCGCTGGGCTCCAGAACAAAGAACTGAGCATCTCGGCAAGCTTTCAGCAGATTATTCAGCTGATCTCCTGGACCAGGGCCCACCACGAGCACCCGGCTGGCTGTTGCAACGGTGGCGCGAACCGCTGCGATCGAAATCTCATGCAGAACGTCGTATCCCGGTACTGAGTGGCGAATGCTTTTGGTGTAGGTATGACCGTAGTCGCCTTCGAAGTCGAGGGAAGACATCGTTCGAGAATCAATCAGGTAGCCGGGATGTTCTGGCGTCATGCCATTGCTCTGACGTTGGATTGATGGCTATGGATGATCGCTCCTGGCCAATCACTGTCTCTGATGCCTGTTCTTTGAGGCGATCAGATAGTGCTCATGAGCGTTGGAGAGTTTGGAGCCAGAGGCCATGAAACGTCATCGTTGCTGTAGTGGCAGTTGGACCGATTCAATGCGTCGGTTCTGAACCCCATGGCATCAAGATTGCTCGTGACACACCATATGTGCCGTTGACGAGGTGGATTCGCGATAGCAAACTATGGATCCCCATCACCCTGGCCCGACGGCACTAGCCGTGGGGTCTTTTTATTGCTGTGACGCTGTTCCGGTTTCTCCGGCTGTCTGGGCGGCGGGCTCTGGGCTCTCCCCATCGGCTGAGGGTGTTGGGGATGCTTCTCGAGATTGTTCCGAGGCCCCAAGACAAATTGTTCGGCCACCGGCCTGGATAAAGCCGGAAGCCCCTTCCTGGCATTGCGATGGATTGGCTGCGTCGGTCCCTGGGTAGGCATGAGCGACACTGCCTGCCAGCAACCCCGCACAAAGACCGGCTGAGGCGATCCGTCGCATGCGCACTGACAGTGTCAATCTCGACATCCGTTGCTCTCTGCCGTTGGGTTTGTTTCAGCATCCCCTGTCCAACTCTGCACCACATCACCTGTCCGGGGGATGTCAAAGGCCGTCTTCTCTTCGGCAGTGGCAGCAGCACTTGTCAAACAGCCAGTGCAGAGGGGGAAAGTGTTCATGGCCGCACCGTTAAGGGATCCTCAGGCGGTGCCCCACTCCTGTCCTGAGACGGGATTGAGGGAAGAGGGAGTGTGACGTCTCCCTCTCACCTGCGCACATGAGTCGGCTGCTCGACTTGCCCCTCATGACACCATTTAACGTATCAAAGCGCACACCTGCTGGGAAGTGCTCTTTTTGTTCGGTTGTCAAGCAACGACGACAGTTCAGCGCTTTTCAGGGTCTAACCGGCGATAAGGGGCGATGAAGTTGTCTTTGAGAGCATTGATCAGCGCGTCCGGAAGCCGGACACCACAGACCTGGCTCTAGCGGTTGAGGCGTTCATTGAGCCATGGGTGAAGAACGATGCACTGTGCTGCGGATAGAGCGAGTGCCAATTGATATTGCTCCGGTCGTTTCTTACCGGCATGGAAAATCCTTCAGCCTTCATTGATCAATACTCGAATCTCGGGATCTCTGAGATCAATCATCAGTCCCTCCCTAAGCACTGTTCAGACGTGCAGTTTTCGGAAGACAAGAAGCGACGGTCTCTAAAACTCGTTGGATCTGTTCTGTCACGGCTCCAGGGATCGCCATAATTCCTTGCCGGATGCCATCTCCAGTGACTTTGTTCCCTGAATAACTAGCGATGGACGATCAGTTCTCCTGCCAGCAGACAGAACTGAGCCCTGTTTGTCTTTAGTCAGCCGGCGATTGAAAGCCCAATATTGACGATGGCCAATCCGCCCAGAAAAAACGCTGCCAGCAGTGATGACTCGGGAAAGAATTTGGCCAGTGCCAGACCCGCTCCCATGAACGTGGATGAAACCAGAATTGCCGTGAGGTCAACGGGCATCTGAACGGGGTCTCTGCGAACAGCTTTTTAACAGACGATGCCTGTCCCGCATGTCACCTGCGACTCACTTGCGGCAGATTTCTCTGAGGCATCTCGTTCATTTCAAAGCGGTTGGGTCAAGGGCGAAGAGTCTGGATCCATCTGCTGACGCTGTCGACGCAGGCCTCAGTGGATTCATAGGGAAGCACGTTCCTTCCAGGGATGGTGCTGATACAGGCCTGAGGCAGTTTTTTCCTATAGGTGCTCAGTCGTTCCGACAGGTCATCCCAGTTCCTTGAGGTGCCGATCCCTGTGGCTTCTTCGCCGAAAAGGATCTGCAGAGGTACCTCCAGTCTAATGAGCTGCGGCTCCCAGTCGCGTCGCCAGAACCCTGCCAGAAATGAATACACGGCCCACCGGGTTTGCATTGAGAGTGAGCCCTCTTTCAACATCTCAAGCCATTCATCATCGACCGCTTCTGCTCTCGCGAATAAGTTTTTCCTGGAGAATGAATCCAGAAATGCTCTTCTTCTTGCGTACCTGTAGAAAAGATTTCCGATTGGGCCTTCAAACAGAAAGCGCCAGATCACACGGGCTTTGCTCTGAGCGAATTCCTTGTTCAGAACCATCCAGCCCGGTGGGCTGATCGCCACCACAGCGCTCACAAGTTCCGGTGCCTTCGCTGCAAAAGCGAGCGCAATCGGAAGAGACGCGCCCTGCACCACCAGCACCGTGGGTCCGCTCTTTCTCTCTTGAATCAGATTGATCAGCGGTTCAGCCCAGTCTTCCGGAGTCAGCGGCCTTGCTGGGCATGATGCCGCTCCACACCCCAGAAGATCCGGCGCAAGCAGCACTGCTGGGGTTTCTTTTTTTTGCCAGCACGCGACGAATCGATCCCAGAATCGTGCCGACAAGCCAACGCCAATCGGATGAATCAGAAGCAGCTGCTTGTCAGCTGAATTGTTGATGTCCATCCTCTAAGCGATCGATGAAGCCTTGATTGTGTTCAACGTGATCAGTCACCGTGACTGTGCAGTGCCATGGTTTTCGCAGTTCATTGCTGCCACCAGAGTGGTTCGAACACCCAGCCTTTCAATGTCCATAACCAGTCCGCTTGGGAACGCATGCTTTCTTGTTGATGCTTTCAGAGATGTGCTAGCGCCTCAGGACTCTTGGCTGCGTCAGGGTTGTGTCTGAAGGGTTGAACGAGATTCACCAAGGCCATCGTGGATCGTGATCGAACTTTGGGTTTGCCGAGCAATGTCGCTTCCGAAAGCATGCTCAAATCCCTACAGCAAAGAATAAAAAGCGTGGCCACCCTGGAGGGATGACCATCGCACCCGCCGATCTCAGAGAGGCTCACATGAGGGTCTGGGCTTTGCTGGAGTCCGGCCTGGAAGCTCATGCCAGCTGGCGAGATCAGTTCCTTCTCTATGGACTGCTGGCCACCGTCGGTTTTGAGGATCCCTTTGACGAGACTGACTCCAAAGTCTGCGAATTGTCGGATCAGCTCGGCCTGCCCTCTGAGCTCGTGGTTGGAGAGGTTCGACATTTCATTCGTCAGAACTGTCTCTGGACGACCGATGAGCTTGTCGCGGAGATGGACAAGGCAGTGCAGTTGCTTGCCGGCTACGCAAGCCCGGAAGAGATCGTTGAATCTCTTCTCGATTTTTCACCCTATGCAAAGCGCCCTGCCGTTTTGTCTGCGCTGCGCTCAGTGGTTGTGCAGCGGACTGATGCTGAAGCCTTTCAATCCTGTCTCTCGCAGTTCAAGCAGTAACATTTTGAATCTGACCAGCTTCTCAATAGTTTCGAAGCGGGAATTGCTGTGATTAATCAGCTTCGAAATTTCTGCTTCAGTCTGGTTCTGTACAGCGCGAATGGGACTGTCCCGAACGATTGATGATCAGGACAATCATCAGAATCACCAAGGATTCCAAAGCGCACAGCAAAGAGATCTTCGTCAATCAGTTAACCCTTTTCATCCATTAATTCCGGATGGTTTGCACGTCTTCTTTTTGCCCTTGTGCGTTGTTTGCTCTCGCAGATCGTTCTGGTCAAGCAGAAACCAAGAACGGTCCAAAGGATTAGCCCCGACGGGTAAATCAACGGGAACAGATCAGGGAACACTGAGTCGAGGTAAGTATCAAATCACTCTAGAGCATGTATTGATTTTGGCTTTTGCCGGGCTGTTGCCGGCCAGCGCTGGCCCAAGTGGTCATTCGTCTGAATGCCAAGGAGTCTCGGGCATCAGTGAGTCTTGATGGGCCGGACCTCTTTTCAGAGGATTGCTGATGAATTGCTTACAGATGTGATCTGGCAGAAAGTTCAGAGACTGGTTCTGGGCAAGCTGCGCACTGTTCGCTGTGAGATCGGTTCATGGGCGTTCCTCGCGTCGATTGTTTTTGGATGACCTTCGAGACACCTCTGAGTAGCAAATTGGCTGGCATTGGCCATTCGGATGAAGTTAAAGCAACTACAGGAGCCCAAGCCCTTTGCTGAGGAGCTATGGACTCGGGTTCAGGCGATTCGGCCAGTACAAGGCAGAATCGTCCTGCTCGCTGCTTAGCCGCTGAACAGTGGCATGTTCAGGAATTGACAGCTGAGATGAATCTCTGACTACGGTGCATCTCGATTCAGTGCAGTGTCAGACGTGCGTTCGCAGATCAGTGATGCCCTGCCTGAATGTATCGATCAATCCGTCGCTATCTCCCCAGCTCCCAAGGGACTCAGCGGTGAAAGGGTTTGGTATCCGCTGCGTGTCGTCTTGGGGATCCGCTCCAATGGTGATCCCCTCGTTAGAAGTGTGAGCGATTGGAACAACCAATGCATGCGTGCCAGCAATCGAAACCGGCCTCAGCCCATCACTGAAGCTGCGTTGACGGAGGGATTGGCGACCTTCACGGTGACCAAGGGCAACGGAAGCAGTGTTGTTGTACCTCACTGCTGGTGTTTTCACTTTGCGATGCACGTCGACGGCACGCCATGGCTTGGTGAACTGATGGTTCCAGGCATGGTGATCGCCACAGCCCAGGACATCATCAGAACGGTCTGATCGTCTGCATGCTTTTCAGCCAGCGGCTGGTCGGCTTCTAAGGAAGAGGGATAACCGTTGAGTACGGTTCGACATAAAGACCTGTGATGTTTTTGGCTCTTTTCAACGCTGAATTCAGCTCAAACAGTATTTGCAACTTCAAAGACTTTTTCCAGCACCATCCTTGATCAGCTTCACAACTCTGGTCATGGCTCCAGCGTCGGCAGCCAGAAATCAACAGGGTGGCAGCCATTAAAACCGTCATGAACTGAGGCAACCGCGCGCCGGCATTCGTCGAGAAACGCGTGACGACCAGCACGCCCGCAGGGCTAATGGCTCTGGCTTCGCCTCTGACTCAATGAAGGAAGGCCTGCATTTCGTAAACCACTGGTGGTTGTTGATGTGAGTCCATTGCCTGATTGAGGAGTTGTTCTCAACAGTCCTTTCTGCCGCAGAGGCCAGGTGCCTCATACATGGGCGCAGTAACGGTCAATGTCACGGAGATAATCATCTGTTGATAATTTTTCGATCGCGCGTGCTTCTGCTTCCAGAGGGTATTGGCTTCTGTCATAAAACTCCCTGAGATTCTTTCGATCGGCATCGGTCAAGAGAGAGAAGATCTTGACCTTGCTCATCACTGGGCGTCCTTTGTTACATATTTGTTGAACTGCATGCCAGCCCTCGTGTCTGAGGGTCTCAATGAGCGGTGCGGTGTTGTCTCGGATGCTCTGCTGACAGAGGAAAATCGTTCGATCTTCCGGTTTGTAAACACCAAGCAATCCACGTCGTGTGCAGGCGCCTGAGTTGATTCTCATCCAGATCACACGTGCACCAAGGCGCTTAATCCCTGTCTCAATCTGCTGAATTTCGGTGCCGCGAGAGCCTGTACTTTCCGAGCTGTTTTTTGTTGCTGATGCCGGCAGCATGCAGATCAGCAAGCCGGCAAGAACGAGAAGTGGCCTCATCGCCTTAAGACCAATGAGTCTTAATACGGTATCATTCGATACTCATGCGCTGTCGGTCGGTGGGTTTGTGAGTTGGCGTGATGTCGGCGGAACCTTCGGCGGTAGCAAATGCGCTGGAATCTTCGCTCTTGAACCGGTTACGACGATTACAGGAGCTCCTGCCCTGTTAGAGGTGACTTGGACTTGAGCTCAGGCGGTTTAGCCAGTACCAGGCTGGATCGTCCTGCCTGGGTTTCAACAGCAGCTTGAATGACACGAAGTACATGACCTCTGATGCTGAAAGACCAGATCCAAGTCGGTATTCCTGCTTCTGATTTCTCAAAGCTGCGATCAGCACTCTGCAGGGTTGGCTGTGGGAATACCCCGAACGAGCAGGAGGCAGTTCTGCTGCATGACCTGATGAAACTCCTCGATGAAGCACAGGGACAGCTGCTTGGCGGGAGCTTGCCGGAGATCCCCAGGAAGCCTTGACAACGTCTGATCTGTGAACCGGGATCCTTCCGGTTGGTGATTTCGAAGTCTGGACGAGGTTTGCAACACCCTGCTGCTTTTGATGGCGCTCTTCGCCTGCTCTGGATCAGGAGAACTTCCGGATGGTCCCTCTGCAGTGAGAGGTTGAGTCCGAGCTTGCAGATATGCGTGGCCGTCACAGCAGGATCTAGCGACCAATTGGGAGTATCCGGTGACCAGAGATGGCTCGCAAAATCCAGCTTCCACTGTCCAAGCGTCCCAGTTCCAGGACTTCTGCCTGGGCCATGCTGACCCTTTCCTACGTTGCTGCCTGGGCACTCTGGGGCCTGGCCAATGCCAGTCTCAGCCTTTGATCTCAAGAGGAAGGCCGCCCCTCCCGCTGGAAAGACGGCCTAGCTCGCTCGTTTGTGCATTGTTCAACCCACTACTTTTGAAGAAGGAAGGGGTCGAAGCTTCTGGCTAGAGGCGCCCTGGGGCCATTTGCTCTAGGAATTGGGCTGATTTCTCCTGGGGCACCTCGTTCGGTGCAAACGGAGCGTCAATTGGCGTGACGTAGCTGATGTGTACCTAACCAAGTGACCAACCCTGGTCATTGATGAGACTGTTGGAGCAGGGGCCAGAAGTCAGTCTGCTTCTTCAATCTGCTCAGGTGGAGTATCGACCGTCATTGGCTCCTCCGATTTCGTGGCCTTACTCTCCACCCGCAATGGCCGTCTTGCCATCAGTCGAATCACGCATTGCCTTCAACGCCAAAATCTCCAATATTGGAAATGGTTTGTCCATGTTCAGATGATGGCAGGCTTGATCCTTATAAGTATCTTGCGGTAAGTCAGAAGCGAAAATGAACTCCAAAGCCTGCAGGTGCTCCATAGACATTGCCATATCTAAGTCCGTAGGCAGGAATGACACGTGGATAACGATTGACTTCGCGGCGATAGGCTCGTCGAGCACGCCGGAGATCACGAGTCTCGCGGCGAATCTCTCTGCGGAGTCGCCTTAACTCGTGTCGCCTTTGATGTTCGTAGGTTTTGGCTTCAGCTGCTGGAGCTAGAGCATAAGTAGTGGCTCCAATAAGTCCAGCGCACAGAACAGCTGCGGTGACTTTGTTGGCTTGTTTAAAAGTAGTCATGATCTGAAGGAGTGTGATGTTTGAGGGCGTTGGCCTCTCGACTCCTTCAAGGTCACAGCCTTTTTGGTGAACCTCACTGCACAGCTCTGGTGCAGATCTCTGAAGATTCTGGTGAGCTTCTGGTGGATTGACCAGAACGCCTTTTGCTCTGTTTGGCTTATGCGCTAGCTGGTCCCATCAAGGTCCTGCTGCAAAGCCTGCCCTGGAGACTCAAAACCCATTCGGCGGCTGGGGTTTTTCAATAAGTAGGGCGGAATGCGCTCAAATGATGCTTGTGAAAGAACGCAGGCGTAAGGCCAAATCGAAGCCAGTCATGGCTTGAGTTTTGCTTCCCAGGAGACGGTTTGACATCCATCCATCCCTGGTACTGCTGGCTCCCATTGAGCTGAAAAATCAGCTCTGATACCGCGTTGTGGCAGGTGCGACTGGTTGACTGCCAGGCTTGGAAAGTCCCAGCCAAAGCTTGAATGACCTCCTTGAGCACCCCTTGCAAAAGATCGTCTTCTTAAGCCAACCTTAAGAAGCGCCGGCCATTGCCAGGTCGGGTTGAGTTTCAGTCGCCATGGGAATGATCATCCGCTTTACCACTGGGCCTGAGCCCCAATGGCGTCGCTGCCTTGAGCAGTGTTGGCTCCTGGAAACCGACATCGACCCTCTGATTCTTAGAGCCCGGTGGCTTCACAGGCAGGGAGACCACCAAGATGCTCGCGCAGTGGAAGAGGAGCTCAACCCGGTTTTCTGAACTCCTCAAACTAAGTCGATGCACTTGAGCGGGTCGATCTGACTGATCGGGAGATTGATCTGTTCATCGGTTACAAGCGCATGATCAACCTGTACTCCTTCAAGGTCAGACAACTTCCAGTAAACCTTTTGCAAAGCTCTGTTGGAGATCGTTAGAGATTCTTGTGCATGTTTCAGAACTCGATGGTTGAATGGACTTAGTCAACCGTGAAGCTATTTGGCGATTGATTTAGAGGTGCAGTACTTAATTAATCATTCAGCATCTTCAAACTCTTAGCCACTGATTGGTAGTTAAAGACATGTTGTCTTGTAGTCGCTGGCAATTGAACGCAGCGCAACCAACATTCTGTCCAGTGAATACACTAGCATTAAAATTGCTATAATTTCAAATATAACTTCTAGAATGCAGATGCTTTGGTACCAAGATATGAGCTCTTGATTACCGCGAAGTCTGTTGACTAATTGATCAAATCCAAGGTCAACCAATTCTAAAAAAGCAGCTGTCAAACTAAATAAAGCTAGTACGAATAAACGACCAACTCTTTCATCATTCTTCATGACGTCCTTTTGACGGCTTAGATTGACTTGAAAGCTGCAGATAAGGAAAAATATTGAAAAACAGCTGAGATGAAGAATGTCTTTTTGCATATATGCTTCAGTTAGCTCAATCGTAATCAATACCACGGCAGCAGCAGCGAGAAAAAATCGAAGAACAGCTAATAAGGTGAAGAGGGCTTTTTGCTATAGGAGCCGTGAATCGCAGTATTCATAGCAGCGCAATAAATGCTGATCTGTTTATATATGCTTAATGTTAAGCAGGAATCTGTTCGAGTGCAAATAATGTTGATGAAAATATCGTGATAATTTTAAAATATTGAAAATCCATTGCATGGGTTATGATTTTAAAATAATTATTTCCGGCCTTTTTGCAGGCTTTAAAATAACTATCAGTAAAAAACTTCGCATTTTGCGGGGTTTAACAAAGCATTCAGAATCATAGAGAAATCTGATTTCAGGTAGCAGCTGCTTCTGAAGATCTTCCAGTAGTGGGCTTTTTCGGTTTCAGCTTGGAGGTGTCAAGATTTTTCTCACCAAAAGCTTTGTAAATCAGAAAGATCAAGCCTCCCAAGACTGGCACTGAAGCTATTCCGCCAACTGCAATCTCAAACGCTGACAAACCCATTGCTGATTAATCGATTATTTTAAATCTAACATGTGTTGGTTTTGCATATTGCTACAATCTGTATTTGCTGAGTTAAGAGATATTGGTGATTTGATACGTTTTGTGCTGGATTATGGAGGATGTTTGTTGGTGCCAGCAAGGTATAAGTTTTTTTGTGCAAATGCTTGATTTTGTTTCATGCAAAACTTGTATGTGAGCAATGTTTGATCACTGTATTAAGCAAATTTAGCTAATTACAGTTGTTTGGTTGATTTGAATTGTCGATAAGTTGTTAGTTGATACTCTTATTCACAGTATGAAAGTTTCACGCTTTGCGATTCTCTGGTTATATTGGATTTGTTTAAAAGTCATATCGCTCGCTTCTTGTTAGTTTTGTGGCCACTGACCCATGTATGGCAACATAAATAATGCTAGCGATACTGTAAATAATGAAAAGCCAGCCAAAAGACTGTAGGTGAATGTAGACATGTTAGTTGCTCATGCACTTACTTGTTTTTAACAAATGTCATTGATTCAGTCCGTAGATAATCATTGATTCTCATGTAACTCTTGCGTCATAGCATAAGTTCAGTTTAGGCTAGAGATAGGTCTCATTTTTCCTGTTCCCTATTTTATTTGATATCTCATTGATACATTGGAAATCAGTGTTGCCGCTGGGTTTCTTGCTGACAGCCTGCTTTTAATCTCGAATTATTGCGTACAGGAGTACTCTCTAACCAAAAATCACATTACCAGCGCCCGCTGAACTGAATAGCTCAGTTTCGCTTATACAGTTCATCATTAAATCAGAAACCATGCAATTCCAAGGCTATGGATCCGGGAGGCTCGATAATTGCTTGCACAAGGTTTAATTACTCGGAGATTACTGTTAAAAAGATAAATATTTCGTCGGGAACGACAATATTTGTCGATCTGTATTCTGTCTTGTTTTTGTTGGAATGAATATTTGTAGTTCCACCACCGTTGGTTAATGTTATCTAGTTGTAATGAGTGATCAACTCTCTATGGTCTTCATTCAGAAGGTTCTGAAGTCCAGTGGACCTATCCATAGGGCGCCGAGAATAAAGGTGTGTTGCACAGCCGGAGATCAATAAGCCCGGCTACCAGAACTCCGTATAGCTCGCCAGGATTCATTCATGTTTCCGGCTGAAGCGATGACAACGTCGCGTTGCGTAATGCTTCAGGTTCCACTGCTGCGACCAGGTGAAGGCATGGCCCAGAAGCTTCAGCTCATCATGATCAACTTTATCGGTCATCTGCAGGGTTGACTGTTTCGGATCCCTTGTCAGGTGGTGGATACGAAGCCAAACCTGGGCCTCGGTTGTTGATAGATACCTAAGCGCTTAACCTTCAGCCAATGATTAATCAATTTCTGCTGTTGCTCGTTGGCGCCAGTGCGGGTTGGCATGAATCGTTCATGCTCGTGCCAGTAATTATGCGAATAAGCCAGTAACCCTTACTGAAAACAGTGTCAAGCAGGGGTTAGATGCTCAAAGTCAAGCCAGTGACTGGGATTTCAGAACGGAGAGGGTGGGATTCGAACCCACGGTGCCCGTGAAGACACGCTGGTTTTCAAGACCAGAGCCATAAACCACTCGACCACCTCTCCTGGTTGCGTGATGTCAGTGACATCCGCTTGATCATTTTAAAGGAGTCACCGCGAGGTGACTCCTTGCAGAGTGTCAGCTGTTTGGCTTTGCCAGGGGCAGCAGGCATTTGTCTGAATCGCATCCTGCAGGTCCCGCTTCACTGATTTCACCCATGTCGTAGCGCTGCAGAGCTTCAAAGAAGTCAGCACTCACGCGACGCTGGATCACATCGGATTGCATCCGTTCGTAGGTTTCGGCGTTGATCGGCTCGAAGGGCAGACGGGGGAAGGTGGCGTTGGCATCAAAACGAGCCAGCAAGGCTGCTGAGATGTAGCCCTCTCCCCGATCGATGGTTCCGTGCAGTGCATCCGCAAGCTCTTCGATTTCATGCTCACGGAATTCGATCGTTGCCGAGGTGTTGTGAGCGGTGTAATGAGTCTGCACCTGCATGTAGAAATCGAACTGGGCCATCGCCGAGAAGGCGTTGATGTCAACTGCGTCCGCACCGGGCAGGTTCGCCCAGCTCACTTCGGTGGGAATCTCCACCAACCACTCGGTGCAGCGGGGATCAAATGGATTATCAAGCAGACGGCCCTGCTCGTCCTTGTCTGACTGTGATGGCACCACGGTGTAGCCATAGTCCATGCAGGCCATTGCCACCGGATCGTTCTTTCCAAAGGTGATTCGGCGGATGAACCGCTGAGCCTTGGGCGGGTGCCAGCCTGGAGCGGCGCCGGTCAGCAGACTCTTGGTGCCAGCCGGCTGCACCGTGGTGCAGCGGTTCGGACGACGCAGTCCATGACGATCGCAGTACTCCCAGACCGCCTCGTTCACTGTTGCTTTCCAGCGGCTGAGATATTCCGCTTCCTGCCGCTTGAATTCGCGGCCTTCTTCAGTGTCGGGCCTTCCGGCTTCCCACCATTGCAGCCAGGGCGTTCCGAAGGCGTGCACAAAGAAGTCGAACAGGCCTGTGAAGCTCACGCCGACGATGGGATCCCAGTCACGGCTTTGGCGATAGCGCTCCACTTCGAACTGATGGTTCAGCAGGCATGCAACTGAAAGAGCACCGGCTCTGAAGGCATCACGCTGCCCCTCGTCATCGCTTGGATCGATCTGGTTGAGATGAACTTCCGCAAGGTTGCAGTGGAAATCCGCGCCGAGGATTTCACCGCATGGATTGAGCCCATAGCGTCCGAGACGATGCTCGAGCTCGGCTTCAGCGATCGGGCCATGATTCATGTTCAGCCAGCGACCGGCTTCTTCCTTGCCCTGGTCGCAGTAGATCTCGATGAACTCGCGGCGCAGATCGGGAGTTGAGAGCAGATCGGCATTGGAACGCGCGATCGCCTCAGGCGCGAACTGGATGGCGCCCTCTCCGCTGTGGAACTGACGCGTCACCGCTTCGAGCAGAACCTCGCGGCTCGGGCGGGTGTGATACACACGGGTGTGATTGGCCATGCGCAGAGCATCACGCTCGGGATCGATGCGCCAGTTGCCCTCAGCATCCTGTTGCCAGAGGTTGTCCTTGGCTCCGGCGGCACTGGTGTCGTTGGAGGCGAACTGACGCATCCCGGCACTGCGGCGGATGTTGCCGGCAACGATCGTGACAGCAGCCTCATCAATCAGCAGGCAGCACTCCACTGAGGTGAGTTTGCGGCCAACGGCCTTGCCCAGAAGGCGGGCGACACGTCCATAGAGATCCTTCAGCTTCACCGGATTGGCCATGCCTCCGAAACCCTTCAGGGTTTCGCCCACTGGTCGCACGTCAGAAAGATCCACCTCCAATTTGATGGTGCGCCCTGCGAAGCGCTCATCACTGCTGAGATTCAGCAGCAGTTGATAACTGTCGACCCAGCCACGACGGGTATCACCCACGCGGATCGAGACCGTGTCGCCGTTGATGGTGTGAGTGGTTGTTTCCTGACGTTCACCTGCAGGGGTGACACCGATGTCGGTGACCTTGACCACGTCGATCGGATTGGTGACCAGCGGCAGCCGATCGATCAGGTAGGGCTCGATGATGGCGCCTGTTCCGCAACCCATCATCGCCAGGTCCATCATCAGACCAAAGGCTTCCCAGTCGATCAGGTTTGTGGATGTGCAGTTGTAGGAGCCGGAGAAGTTCTCCTGGCGTTCAATCCATGGGGTGCCGCCAATCCACAGCCAGCGTCCTGATGGCAGTGCTTTCTTCTCGGCCTGCATCCGTGCCAGCAGTGACACCTCTTCATCGGTCAGCTTTCCAAGCTTTTGGAGACCGCTGAGATTGCGGGATCCGACCTCACTCCAGCTTTCCCGTCCGGTACTGCTTCGACGGCTGTAGGTGCGATAGAAAACCGGATTTGCTGCGGGTGCTGTGGCGGGAAAGTCGCCATTGCTGGACACGGTTTCAGCGATGTCCGTAGTGTCACTGCGGCTTGGGGACAGGGTCACGTGATCAGACGGGTCAGTTCATGCACACTAACGCCAGCAATGGGGTTAACAAGTGGTTGGTGGCACTATCAGCAGTGTCGCTGGCCAATAGGCCTGAGCGGCTGCCACGATTCCGACCATCCAGCCTGAGCAGGCTCATGGTTCGTTCTCGGCGCCTGACGCAACACCTGTTCACACGGATGTGGCGTTTCTTGCTGGTTGGGCTTGCTGCTCTGGCGTTGAGCGTTGCCCCTTTCCTTTTCGACCTGTCAGCGGGCAAAGCTGCGCAGGGACAGGGCCAGAGCGGTGCGGGTCTGATCCCCATCGAACAGCAGCCGTTCTATCCACAACTGGTCAGGTCATCAGAAACGTGGAGTGATGTGGTGCTCGATCAGGTCGTGGGTGACAGTCCCCGGGCAACTCTTCTCAACTTCTACGCCGTGATGGCCGATGTCGGTCTGCGCGCTGATCGTCTTGGTCATGGATTTCCCGGCAAGACCGTGTCACGGCAGGAACAGATTGATGACACAAATCTGTTGTTCGGTCTGGCAGTCAAGGCACTGGATGCCAGTTCGATTCCCAAGAGCGTCCGCGCCGACATGGCTGATGAGGCGGCGATTCAGCTCAAGCATGTTCTCGATTATGTGCTCACCCACAGCCGGCAGCCGATTGATATTCCGGATGTGGAAGGGATGAAAGAGCTCAATGATCGACGTTCAACTCCGACGAATTCATGGCGCATTCCTGGGACCGCAGTCACGCTCACCTCGGATCTTGATGATGACCCGGAGAATGAGAGCTTTTATTTCTCTGCAACAACAGTGTCATCGATTCGTTCGATGTACGACGAGATCAGAGCCATTCCACAGATCCAGCAACCGTTCGCCACGCCTCGTTTTTACTCGGACTTCATCTACACCCCTGGTTATCTGGTGCCTCCTGGCTGGTATCTGGCTCTTCCGAGAAGCTGGCGTGGATTGTTCGAATGGCCAATTGGTGATCAGACGCTGTTTCAGGTTCTCTGCGCAGCACTATTGATTGGTGTTTATGGGTTCATTTATCTGCGTCTGTTGCGAATGCTGTTCACCACTTATCGAGCCAGTGCCCATCGCGCGGACATCGATCGCCTGATTTTTCAACTTGATTCACTGGCCTGGAAGCGGGTGCTGATTGTGTTGCCGGCGCTGCCGCTCACCTATGTGACTGAACAGCTGATCGATAACTTCCTCAATTTCACCGGGCTGCCATTGGTGGTGGTTATTTACTCCTTTTATGTGATCTGGTATTTCTCAGCCAGTGTTCTCGTTTTCTATCTCTTTGAAGCGCTTGGTCGAAGCAGTTCCGAGTTTCTGGCGCGGGTCCGGGGTGGAGACTCTCCGATTCAATTGCGCCGCATCACCAGTCTGGTGATGCCGATCAGCCGAGCCGTCGGTGCCCTGGTGTCGGTGGTGCTGATTTATCGACTGCTGCTGCTGCTGGGACTTCCCTCAAGCACCGTGCTCGCCTTTTCCGCAGTTCCAGGTCTGGCAATTGGTCTTGGCGCCTCGAAGCTGCTCGGCAATCTCTTCGCTGGTCTGTCGATCCAGACCGACCGCCCGTTGCGGGTGGGTGAATTTTGTGAGGTGGGAGGCAATCTTGGCTTTGTCACCAAAATCGGTTTGCGTTCGATGGAATTGCAAACGCTGGAAAGCCGAGTGACGATCCCCAATTCCGTTGCCGATGAAGCCACGATCGTCAACTACTCCAGACGCGGTGTGAGCTGGGAGCGCCAGCCGATGCAGGGGCTTGAGTTGCGCCTGCCGATTCGTGATCCGCTCTCTCCATTTCAGCTTGAGGAATTGTTGCGTCAGGCCAGGCGGATGGTCGCCATGCCTGAGTCGCTTGAGCTGACTGTGGATCTCCATGAACCGGTCGTGAGTCTTGAATCACTGGAAGACGGCACCAATCAGCTGATTGTGTTCGTCATGGTTGAACTGCATGGTTGGGCAGCATTTCTGAAAGTTCGCGAAACCCTTTTGGTGGCACTGGAAGAGTTGCTGGAACGTGTTTCACTCAGTGAGGTGGTTGTGGGCGTGGCCTACAGCACGACCCAGGAACAGCTCGAGAGGATCCCCGATCTCATGCGTTCGGTGGTCGCAGAGGATTCTCAACTCGGCTTTGAGGCCTGTCGGCTTGTGCGCATTTCAGCCTTCAGTTACGACCACGAGCTGGAAATCCGTTCAAGCCACCACACCCATGATGATTTCGAGAACAGCGTGCACCGTCTCAACCGCAGGATTCTGGAGGTTCTCGAACAGCATCACATCGAGATTCCCTTCCCCACGCAGACCCTGAAACTGCATTCAAGTGGGTCGACGTAATGCTTCTGCGTATTACCGAACCTGAGGTGATGAATGATCCGCTGCAGGTCGATGCCTACGCAGCAGCAGATTTCAGCAACACGGATCAGGCGATGGTTGACCGGATCGCCACGTTGCTCGAATCGTCCGGCAACTCGTTTCCGGATCAGGCCCGTCTTCTCGATCTGGGTTGTGGACCTGGCAATATCTCCTCCCGACTGGCGCAGCGATGGCCGCACTGTTCAGTGCTTGGGCTTGATGCGGCAGACCGGATGATCGCTGTTGCTGATGAACGCCGCAGTGCTGCGGGCATCTCCAGGGAACGTCTCCGCTACAAAAAAGCCTTTTTGCCACTCAGCCAGGCAGGGAAGCCCGCGAATCTGATCGTCAGCAACAGCCTGCTGCATCATCTCCATGATCCTCATCAGCTCTGGTCGTCGTTGATTCCGCTGGCATCGGCTCACTGTCTCGTGCTGCATCGGGATCTGCGGCGCCCAGACAGCGAAGCATGCATCGATCAACTCTGCGACCGCCATGTCGCCAATGCTCCAGCGGTGCTTCAGCGTGACTACAGAGCATCACTGCATGCATCCTTCACGCTCGAGGAGGTGAAAGCTCAGTTGCACGATGCCGGGTTGGGATGCCTACAGGTGTTTGCGGTTGAGGATCGCTACCTGGAGGTGGGTGGCTGGATCACGGGCTGTCAGGCTGGTTCTGTTCAATCCAGACCATGAGCACGGATTCAGCACTTCAGGACGGACGTGAGCTGCTGGATGCAGTGGCGCGACGCCGGAATTTCGCGATTATTTCCCACCCTGATGCCGGGAAAACCACGCTCACTGAGAAATTGCTGCTGTATGGCGGTGCCATTCAGCAGGCTGGTGCGGTGAAGGCCCGTGGAGAGCAGCGCAAGGTCACGTCCGACTGGATGGAGCTGGAAAAGCAACGGGGCATCTCGATCACCTCCACCGTTCTTCAGTTCGACTACACCGGCAACACCATCAATCTGCTTGATACCCCCGGCCACCAGGATTTCTCCGAAGACACCTACCGGACGCTTGCCGCTGCGGACAATGCCGTGATGCTTGAGGATGCTGCCAAGGGACTTGAGCCGCAGACCCGCAAACTCTTCGAGGTTTGCCGCATGCGTGAGATTCCCATCTTCACCTTCATCAACAAGATGGACCGTCCGGGCCGGGAGCCTCTCTCCCTGCTCGATGAAATCGAATCCGAGCTGGAACTGACCCCGTGGGCCGTGAACTGGCCGATCGGCAGCGGTGAACAGTTTCGAGGGGTGATTGATCGCCGCTCCCATGACGTGATTCTGTTCAGCCGTGCCGAACGCGGACGTCAATCGGAGGAGCGTCACCTTGCTCTTGATGACCCAGAGCTCAGGGAGCTGGTCGAACCTGAGCTGCTGGAGCAGGCGGTGGAAGAGTTGGAATTGCTGGAAGCTGCCGGCGCTGAACTGGATCTGGAGCTGGTGCATGCCGGTGAGCTGACACCGGTGTTCTTCGGTTCAGCGATGACCAATTTCGGAGTGCGTCCGTTTCTGAATGCGTTTCTGGAGATGGCGCAGAAGCCAGTGCCGCGTCAGGGGCAAGACGGGCCCGTGGATCCCCTGCGGCCGGAATTCAGCGGTTTCGTTTTCAAACTGCAGGCCAATATGGATCCCCGTCATAGGGATCGTGTCGCTTTTGTGCGCGTCTGCAGCGGCCGTTTCGAAAAAGACATGACGGTGCGTCATGCCCGCACAGGGAAGTCGATCCGTCTGTCGCGCCCTCAGAAACTCTTCGGACAGGACCGTGCGGTTGTTGAGGATGCCTTCCCCGGTGATGTGATCGGACTCAACAATCCGGGCATGTTCTCGATCGGCGACACTCTCTACACCGGAACCAAAGTGGAGTACGAGGGGATTCCCTGCTTCAGTCCCGAGATTTTCAGCTGGCTGCGTAATCCCAACCCTTCAGCGTTCAAGAATTTCCGCAAAGGGGTCAATGAACTGCGCGAGGAGGGAGCCGTTCAGATTCTTTACGACACTGATGAAAGCAAGCGGGATCCGATTCTTGCCGCAGTCGGACAGCTTCAGCTTGAGGTTGTACAGCATCGATTGCAGAACGAATACGGCGTTGAAACCCGCCTGGAGCCGCTTGGCTTCCAGGTTGCGCGTTGGGTGACCGGTGGATGGTCATCTCTGGAAAAGGTCGGTCGGATCTTCAACTGCAAAACGGTGCGAGATGCCTGGAATCGACCGGTGCTGTTATTCAAGAACGACTGGAATCTCAATCAGCTTCACGAAGAGCATCCTGATCTTGAGCTCAATGCTGTGGCACCTGTTGTCAGTGGCGTTGAACCGATCAGTCTCTGATTGCCGATGGCCGCCTGGTCGGATAGCACCACAACGCCTGCGTGAAGGAGATCTTGAGATTCATCGTTCAGCGGTTGACTGCCACGACGAGGCGATGCGATCGCCAGAATGTCGCCCTTGAAGCGGGCTGCTGTGGACACTGTCTGGCTGCTCCGTCCCTGTGATGACGGTGGGACGGATTACGTCTGTTTCCGTGATCACTGTGATCATGTGGAGGTTCTGGAGGGATATCATCTGCCTCCGCAGATGCCTCTGATCAAGCATCGCCAGGTTTTGCTCAGCTCTGATGTGCCCAGTTTCCGGAACCGTTTTGAACGTCAACACGGGTTCCGTCATGGCCCACCTTTGTTCTGAGTCACTTCTGAAATCAGCGATTGCTGCTCGATCAGACGAGTCTCTCGATAATCTTGGGTGAGATTCTGGTACATCAATGGCTGCAGGGCTGAATCCTGGTGCGGATTCGGATCCCAAAGATCCGTACACCCTGCTGGGAGTGAGCCCCGGTGCAGGATTTGATGATGTGCAGAGAGCCAGAGACCGCGTCGTCGCATCCTGTGGGGATGATGCTGTTGCGCGTGCGCGGGTGGAAGCAGCATATGACGCAGTGCTCATGGAGCGCCTCCGCGATCGTCAGTCAGGGCGACTCAGTTCGGCTGCCGCGTCGGCATCGCAGATGGAACGTCAGCAGATCTCCGCAGGTGCTACCAACAGCGGTAACGGACCTGCAGCGCTGTTAACCCGTCTGCGCGGCATGTCATTGCCTGCTCCTTCACTCAACGGTGCAGGTTTCGTTCCTGATCTGCAGTTGGTCCAGGGCCAGGGGCTGATTGTGCGTTCGATTGCTGGTGCGCTGGCCCTGCTGCTGTTGTTGCTGGCTCCTCAGACCGTGGATCTGCTGCTGGCTCTCTCAACGATTGGGGTGTTCATCAGTCAGGTGAAGCGCGGCCGTCGGCCTCTGGGCTCACTTGGCTGGACCCTTCTGCTGCTTGTTGCGGGCCTGGCGATTGGCGCGGCGCTCAGTGCTCTCACGGTTCAGGCAGGGCTGCCTCTGGGCGTTGAGCAATGGCAGGCGCTGCCCACACTGCTTCTGTTGCTGGCGGGCGCTCTGCTACTGGCTTGACTGCACCAGTTCGTCGATCAGACCTCTCAGCTCGGATTCATTGAACTGATACACCTCACTGCAGAAATGACAGGTGAGCTCTGCTCCCTTGTCTTCAGTGAGCATGGATTGCAGTTCCTCAGGTCCAAGCAATGTCAGAGCGCCAAGGCTGCGTTCCCGGCTGCACGGACAACGGAACTGCACCGCCTGCATCGGCTCGCTGCTGGGGATCGGTTGTGGGTCAAGATCCGGGAAGACGTCCTGCAGAAGCTGTTCCGGGTGATCACCACAGCTGTGCAGCTTCTGGCTGAAATTCTGAATTTCGCGGCACCTCTCCTCGAGCAGAGCCACCAGAGCAGGCTCCTCCGCAGCTTTTGGCAGCACCTGAACCAGAAGTCCACCGCTGCTCTGCAACCCCTCGCTGTTGATCGTTTCGCCAACGAACACCGCCGACGGTGTCTGCTCGGAGTGGAGCAGATAGGAAGCGACATCCTCGCCGATGCCGCCACTGACCAGCTCCACGGTGCTGCTGAAGGGTTCGCCCTTGCCGTCATCTCTCACAACATGCAGGTAACCGGTTCCTGCTGCTGAACTGAAATCGAATGTGGCCTGCCCCTCCCGGTTGCGGACCGGGTCCAGTTCCAGCGAAGGATTGCCCACGTAGCCGCGCACGCTGCCATCGCGGCCCGCATCCACCGTCAGCCCCTTGAGTGGGCCGTCTGATCCCAGTCGCAGATTGACGCGACCATGGCGCACCTTCATCGAGCTGGCCAGGAGCAGTCCCGCACCCATGGCTCTGCCAAGCATCACGGTGGTGAGATAGGAGAGGCCATGACGAGACTGGGCGGCACGCGACGTTTCGCCGGTGGTCACCGCCACCAGCCTGATTCCCCCGCCCGCTGCTGTGGCACGGACCAGCCGGTCAGCCATGGCTCTTCAACAATCCAGGCGTCATGGTGACAGAGCATGAAGTCGGCCATTGCGCAGCCGCAGCTGCTCGCAGCTCCATCCCTGGAACAGTTCAGGCTCATGGGTGACCACGATCAGCAGTCGGTCCTGGCTGAGCCGGTCCAGCAGTTCGAGCACTTCGGAACGCACCGACCAGTCGAGTCCTGCGGTGGGCTCATCCAGCAGCAGCACGTCAGGCTTGCGCAGCAGCTGAACCGCGAGGGCCAGACGCCGCTGCTGGCCACCGCTGAGTCGCTCGGGTGCCTGACGACCATCTACGCCGCTGAGGCCGACCTTGCGCAGTGCTGAAATCATCTCCTCGCTGCTCAGCCGGCGGTGCCCCAGCTTCAGCTCCTGGCTGACGCTCAGGCCCAGAAAATGGCGTTCCGGAAACTGAAACACCACCCCGCAGAGCCAGCGCCGCTGTCGTTGGTTGAGCGGCTGACCGTTCCAGCTGATGCTGCCGCTGTCAGCCCCTGCCATGCCGCT
The DNA here is from genome assembly GCF_047304175.1 of Synechococcus sp. MIT S9503. Lineage (GTDB taxonomy): Bacteria > Cyanobacteriota > Cyanobacteriia > PCC-6307 > Cyanobiaceae > Synechococcus_C. Next base: position 482,181 of record NZ_CP138955.1, read on the forward strand.
GATCACCTCCAGCAGACTGGTTTTTCCGCTGCCGCTGTCTCCGGAAATCAGCAGGGGACGTCCAAGCCCCGCCTTCAGCTGGATGCAGTTCAAGACCACCTGGTCGGCTGTTGCAGGCCTGTAGTTGATATCCGTGAGTTCCAGCATTCCGATTGAATGCCCGGGTCTGGGCCGCCAGGACTCACCAGCATGGTCGATCGTTCCTCCGGCGGCGATGATGACTGTGTCACCGGTGGGTCATGCGCATTCGCTTCCGAGAGGTTGATCCCTTCAATTGCTGGGTCTGGTTGCGATTCAGCGAGATTCCCAGTCAGGGAGAGCGGAACTACGTCGATGGAATTTTTGACAGCTGGTATGTGCTCGGTCGGTTAGGTGGTTTCAATGCCGAGAACCTGCAGGTGCATGAGGAAGGTGATGAACTCAGCTGGATGGCCTACGACAACGAGGAGGCCACTGCTGTCATGCCAGCCCTGATGCACAACATGGGGCAGATGGAGTACCAGCAGGACTGGGCAAGATGCTGGGTTGACCTCGGTACCAGTGACGGTATTGCTCTCGATGTGCTGATCAATGCCCTGAGGCAGATTGACTCCGATGTCGTGCAGCTCGAGGAACTGCTGATCGGTGGAGTGAATGATGACTGGCCTGTGGAAGAGCATCCCGACAGCGTCTTTCCCGGAATGGGTTGATCGCTGTCGTGGCGGAACGACGTCGTCTGCTGATCGACTCCTGCAGGTTGCAGTGTGCCGATGAGCAGCGCCGGTTTGCGCTGGAAGACCATGAATCCCGTTACCTGCGCAGAGTTCTGCGACTGAGGCCAGATGATCAGGTGGATGTGGTTGATGGTTGCGGCCATCTCTGGACGGCTCGTCTTCTGGAAGACCACCGACTCGAGTTGTGCTCAGGCATCGAGGCGGCGAGTCAGCAGGTGGGGGCTCCATCACCGAAACTCGGCCTGGCCATCGCCGTGATCCGCCGGGGGATGGATGACGTGATGCGTATGGCCTGTGAACTGGGTGTGGATCAGCTGCAGCCGATTCACTGCCAACGCTGCGTTCCTCAGGCTGAGCACCGCCCGGATCGCTGGCGTTCGATCGTTCAGGAAGCCGTGGAACAGTGCGAACGGCTCTGGGCGCCTGAGCTGTCCGAACTCCGTGCTGTCGATGATTGGTGGGAGGCACCGGATGGCAGCGACCTGCGCCTGATCGCGGTGACACGTGCCGCAGAGATCACGCCCCTTTCCGTACTGCTTGCAGATCAGGCCTCAGCGGATCAATCCATCTGGCTTGCGATTGGCCCAGAGGGTGGGTGGAGTGATCGGGAGCTTGCGGCAGCAGCAGCAGCGGGTTGGGTTCCTGTGTCCCTGGGTGGCACCATCCTGCGCAGCTCAACTGCTGCGGTGGCAGGTATCACCAGCCTGACCAACTGGCGAACCCTCAGATGCTGATGCTTCTGCGTTTGCAGGCATCCATCAGCGGACGTCCGGTCACCCCCATGCGTTGCATCAGAGCGATCTGCACAGAAGATGGGACACGCATCGAATCTCCCAGAGAGCGCTTAACTTCGACGCCGACGTGGTTCGCTGCGATCCCCCTCGAAGTTCTTGATGCGTGCTGAACCTGCGCTGAAAACTGTTGCTTGAGCCGCTGGGAGAGTCGACCGGTGAAGGTCCTGAATTGCGACAGCTGCAGGTTCATGATGTCCAAGCGAAAAGGCGTATAAGCACCGTTCTTGGTCTGCAAGTGATCAGCAATCCAACCCAGGCAGGAAATCACACCAGAGTTGTGCCTGATCGTGCTCGCTTCACATCGCTCAGGTCTTGAACAGATCCGTTGCCATGCTTCGGAATCCCGCAAGGTTGTTGCCCGGGCGACGCTTGCCTGGGCGAACCGAATTACCAGGCTGAAGTGCCTCAGGAGCGAACGTGACGAGCTTGATCTGCGGTCTGGCAGCTTGCGCATCAGCCAGCTCCGCAGCGAGGGATTCCGCCATGGTCAGCGTTGGTGCCGGCTCGGTCTCGACCTCGGCGCTGGCTTGTGAGCTGACTTCTGCGGCAACGCTCTCAGCTTCGGGTGCAACATCAACGGCAGCGGCCACTGGAGCGGGAATCTCCGTTTCGACTGGATCTGTTGCCGCAGCTGGCTGCGATAGCTCCGAGTTGCTCAGGGCAACTGTTTGCTCAGGTTGCGACTTGGGTTCGGCTGCTTTTGCTGCAGGCTCTCCCAGCTCAAGGAAGAAACTCTTTCTGTTGAGCACCATGCCGGAGCGGGGAAAGCAACATCGTGATTATCCGTGCCTTGGTTCCCTTCAGCGCTGATGCTTAGGGCAGTGCAACACAGCCTGATGTTTTCCACGCCACTCACGCCACTGGAACTTCCCAGCCAGAGCGCCTCGCTCTGGCTCACCGCGCTGGTGATGAATGCTGTGCTGATTGCCTGGGCGCAGCGCTTTCCACTGCTCACCAAGGCCGGTTGGTGTCATGCAGGAATCCTTGGCACGGTGCTCTGGGGCTCGCTGGCCTGGCGCGGTTGGTTGGCTGTTGTGGCTTACCTCGTGCTCGGCTCTCTTGTCACCAAGCTGGGCTTTGCCAGAAAGCAGGAGCTTGGTCTTGCCGAGGGGCGAGGCGGGCGTCGCGGCCCGGAGAATGTGTGGGGATCGGCCTTCACCGGCTTTGTTCTGGCCTTGCTGATCGCTGCTGGAATCGGTTCACCAGCCTTGTTGCTGATCGGTTTCTCCGCCAGTTTCGCGGCCAAGCTGGCTGACACCTTCGGCAGTGAGATCGGCAAGCGCTGGGGCCGCACCACCCTGCTGATCACCACCCTGCGTCCCGTACCCGCCGGAACGGAGGGTGCGGTGAGTGTGGAAGGAACCCTGGCCAGTGCCGTTGGCAGTTTGCTGATGACGGTCGTGGTGGCTCTTCTTGGCCTGCTCCAATCCGGCGCTGCTTGTGCCCTTGTGCTTGTGGTGGGCTTCATCGCCACCCTGCTTGAAAGTCTTCTTGGAGCCCTGGGCCAGGACCGTTGGTCCTGGCTGAGCAATGAGCTGGTCAATGGTCTGCAGACCGCCTGGGCAGCAGGTCTGGCGATGCTTGCCGCCTGGCTTCTGGGGGTGTCCGGCTGAAGACCCGATCGGCCTCATGGCGCAGGCTGTTGAGGCTCCGTTTCAGTGACCTGCGCAGCACCGGACGCTCGATGCTTTCGCGCTGGCAGATCTCCTTCAGGGAGAGTCCATCGATCCAGTAGGCGCAAAGCCAACGGCGATGGTTCGGATCCAGCGTCTCCAGCGCCTGGATCAGCCATTCGCGTTGCGGATCTTCTCCCAGCTTTTCGGGGTCTGGAAGACGATCGATCCAGGCTTCATCCTCCGTGCAACCATCGCTGTTGCGGCGAGGCAGATGCAGTGATCGCAAATGTCGATCCCGGTGAGCAATGCAGGCCTCCTTCCAGCGATCGTTCGTGACCCCCAGTTGTTCAGCGAGCTGTTGATCTCCAAGCGGAGGCAGCCCGGCATGCAGCCGGCTGTTCTGCAGTTTCGTTCCGCGAGCGTGTAGCTCACCCAGTCGCCAGGGAATGCGCAGGGTATGGAGACGATCTCTGCGGAAGTGACGGATCTGGCCCGTGATCCTCGGCATCGCGTAGCTGCTGATGCGGTGACCTCGACAGGGATCAAAGGATTCAAGAGCCCGGATCAGCCCGTAGCGGGCTTCCTGCACGAGATCGTCGCGTTCGCCGAAACCGTTGTGCTGCAGACGGTTGGCACCGTGGTGAGCCAGTCCAAGGTGCATCAGGACCGCGTCATTTCTGTGCCGGGTTTCAGTGTCGATCCGTCGCCGCTGTTCATGGCGGCGTCGCCGCTGCAGCTGTTGCTGAACAGCCGACGGCTCTGTTCTGGTGGTCATTGTTGACTCCAAGCTGGAACGTCTTCAAATTCCGCCGAGTCATGGCCTTCTCACCTCCCCCCTGTGGATGAATGGGTTCGTCCTCAGGAGGGAGGCGCTATCCGCCCATCAGTGTTTGCCGGTTCGCCCGATCAGGTAGGAACTGAAGGCCAGCATCAGCACGCCTGCGCAGTACTGAATCAGCTCCGTGATGGAGGTCACCTCAAAGCTCACCATCACCTTGAAGGCCGTCACGATCAGAGCCACGATGATCACCTTGGTGAGCTTCTGCTTCAGACCATCAAGGTTCTCGATGTTCAGCAGGTTGCGTCGCATGGATGATTCATCGGTCTGTCGCGGGTCGATGTCGGAGATCACCAGCTCGTAGATGCCGTAACCGAAGATCAGCAGCGCGATTCCGATCAGGTAGTAGTCGATGCCCCCCACCACCTTTCCGATCAGCAGCGTGCTGTTGTCGTGGGTGAAGTCACCGCGAAGCACACTCGTCAGCACGCTGATCTCCGCGTAGGTCCCAATGGCAAAGCAGCTGATGCTGCCCAGCAGGCTCATCACAACGGGAATCAGCGTGACCAGACGAAACTTCCAGATCAGTCCTTCGAACCGGCGTTCCAGTCGGCTTGATCGGTGCTGGCTGGGTTTGTTCATGGCTGCGCTTTGTCTGGATGCATTCAGTGGTGAAGGTGAGACCTAGGCGAGGTTCTCCGTGGTCTGCGGTCTCGGCGGCGGTGGCGGGCCGAGAAGTGCCGGTATGGAGAGTCCCACAAGTGCAGTGCTCACTGCCAGGAACACAGCAAGGGGGAGGGGCCTGACCACAGGCTGGCGTTCCATCACCGTGCCGCAACGGGAGCAGACAGGCAGTGCCCCTTTCGGTGGGCGCAGCACGACTGCGGGACCACAACAGCAATCAGGGCAGCGGAATCGAGGCATGTACGGAGAGCATGTCGCTTCGTAAACAGCGGCGGTCAACTGATTGTGACAATCACCGGTTTTCAGTCTCTGGAGGGTCGACGTGGAAAGACCGCTGTCTTGGTGGATGAGCGGTTGCAGTGGATTCTCTGCAAGCCGGTGATGGCCAACGAGCAGGAGGCGCTGGTCATGTCCCGCAGTTGCAGTGCCAGGTTGCGGTTGGCCTTAAGGCTCAGCGACCGGTGAGGACTCCCGTCGGATCATCGCCGTCAAACAGCTGTCGATAGGCCGATGCGGTGATGCAGACCACCACTGGGATGGCCGCCAACAATCCAAAACCGAAGGCGATCAACCCCAGCAGGAGGATCACCAGCTGCATGACCTGAAGTCCAAACACAGTCCACCACTGTGTTTGCACGGTGCGGAAGCCTTCGCGAAGAGTGGCGATCGGTCCAAGACCCTTCACCACTGCGAGGAACCCAAGGAACATCTGGTTCACCTGGATATAGATGGCGATCACGGCTCCGAGCAGAAGGACCAGAACCGCAACAGGGCTGGTGACGATGGCGAGAGCCAGGCCTTGGATCTCAGTGATCAGGCCATTGATCAACTCGGAATTGGAGGCGTCAATGACCTGTATTTGGCTGTAGATCGACTGGGCGAGCTCTCCGGCATCAGCCGCTGTCACAGCGAGGATTGCCGCCGTTGCGCTGATTACACCCAGCAGCACGGTCAGCAGGAATTGCCGGCTGAACAGTCGCCAGATGGAAAGGACGTCGATCCTGATCAGATCGCCGAAGCTGGGCCGTTCCCTTTTGAGGCCGAGCCAGGCGCCGCGTATCAATCCCACGGTGGCCCAGAGGTCCACGAGGCTGCTGACGATGTATCCGGCGATTCCGGGGAGAAGATCCACCACTGTGGACAGCACGAACGCGAACAGGGCAAAAAAGACAAACGTCCAGGGTGTGCGACGGAACGTGGTCCAACCGTCCTGCAATGCGGTTCCAACCGACAGGCTCATCATCTAGAAGGCGACACCTGGAAGGTACCGGCCTCGCGAACGGGCTGCAGAAACCAACCCTGTGATCCACTCGATCGCGAGCTGAATGTCTGCATCCGCGTTGAGGCTGACAGTTGAACAGTTGTTCCTGACAACGACGATCCAAGGCAAAGACCGACAAAGTCAAGTGGCTAACACATTGCAGTCAGGGCCTTGGATTTGACATGATCATGCGTTGCCGTCAGTGGTCCTGCCATGCCCCTCAGCTCCCTGGTACGTCTGCTGCAGGTTTCAGCGCTGACCGGCGAGCTCGGCGAACGCATCGATCGCTCCGACCGGCTGCTGCTGCGCGGGGCCGGTCGTGCTGCGAGGGCTCTCGTCGCCAGTGCTCTGGCCCGCCGGCAGGAACGGCCTCTGCTCGTGGTCGTTCCAACGCTTGAGGAGGCCGGCCGCTGGACAGCTCTGCTGGAGCTGATGGGCTGGCGCAGTGCCCAGCTTTATCCCACCAGTGAGGGTTCTCCCTATGAGCCCTTTGACCCCACCAGTGAAATCACCTGGGGGCAGCTGCAGGTGCTCAGCGAGCTGCAGTTGGATCAGCAATGCCGAGATCTGGCGATCGTGGCCACAGAGCGCTGTCTTCAGCCTCACCTGCCGCCGCCTCAGGCACTCTCGGATCGATGCCGCTCTCTGCGCAAGGGCGACAGCATCGACCTTGAGGATCTGGCAACCAATCTCACCCAGCTGGGTTACGAACGGGTCTCGACCATCGACCAGGAGGGAACCTGGAGTCGTCGTGGTGACATCGTTGATGTTTTCCCCGTCAGCAGTGAGTTGCCGGTGCGTCTTGAGTTCTTTGGAGATGAGCTCGACAAGCTGCGTGAGTTCGATCCTGCTAGCCAGCGTTCGCTGGATCCGATCGAAAGCCTGAGGCTGACGCCGACGGGTTTCAGCCCTCTGATCGCCGAGCAGCTGCGGGATGCGATGCCGGAGGGGCTGGATCAACTGCTCAGCGATGAATGTCTCTCCGAGTTGCTGGAGGGTGGAACTCCCGAGGGCATGCGCAGGCTGCTGGGTCTGGCCTGGCAGCAACCCGCTTCACTGCTCGACTACCTCCCGCCCGACAGCTGTGTGGCCATCGATGAGCGACGCCATGGTCGCTCCCATGGCAACCAGTGGCTGGACCATGCCAGGGGGCACCACGACGAACTGGCGTTGCCGCTGCCGATCCTGCATCGCGACATTGAGGAGGCGATGGCTCTGGCTGAAGTCTTTCCCGGTTTCGATCTGGCTGAGCTGCTGGAGAGCGATGACCATCCCAATGCCTTTGATCTCAGCAGTCGTCCCGTGCCGGCCTATCCCAACCAGTTCGGCAAACTGGGTGAACTGATCAAGAACTACGGAAAGGAGAAACAGGCGGTCTGGCTGCTGTCTGCGCAGCCCAGCCGGGCTGTCGCACTGCTGGAGGAGCATGACTGCATCGGTCGTTTTGTTCCCAATGCCGCGGATGCGCCGGCGATCGAGCGTCTGATTGAACAGGGCACACCGGTCGCGCTGAAGACGCGTGGCACAGCTGACCTGGAGGGTCTGCAGCTTCCTGCCTGGCGGGTCGTTCTGATCACCGACCGGGAGTTTTTCGGGCAGCAGACACTCACCAGCAGTGGCTACGTGCGCCGTCGCCGCAAGGCCGCCAGTCGCACGGTCGATCCCAACAAGATGCAACCGGGCGACTTCGTTGTGCATCGCAATCACGGCATCGGTCGTTTCCAGAAGCTGGAAAAGCTGGCGATCAGCGGTGAGGCCCGCGATTACCTCGTGGTGCAGTACGCCGACGGCATCCTGCGTGTTGCAGCAGACCAGCTGGGAAGTCTCGGCCGTTACCGCGCCAACAGTGACGCACCGCCGCAGCTGAGCAAGATGGGTGGCTCTGCCTGGGTCAAGGCCAAGGAGCGAGCCGGCAAGGCACTGCGCAAGGTGGCGCTCGATCTCGTCAAGCTTTACGCCGAACGACATCAGGCGTCTGGATTCGCATTCCCTGTGGATGGCCCCTGGCAGAACGAGCTCGAGGAGTCATTCCCCTACGAACCGACCGCCGATCAGCTCAAGGCCACGGCGGATGTCAAGCGGGATATGGAAAAGTCGCAACCGATGGATCGTCTCGTTTGCGGCGACGTGGGTTTCGGCAAGACGGAGGTGGCGATCCGGGCCATCTTCAAGGCGATCACAGCCGGCAAACAGGTGGCGATGCTTGCTCCCACAACGGTGCTCGCGCAGCAGCACTGGCGCACACTTTCAGAGCGCTTCGCCCCCTATCCGATCAAGGTGGCTCTGCTCAACCGCTTCCGCACCAACAGTGAGCGCAAATCGATCCTGGAAGGCCTCAAGAAAGGAACCATTGATGCCGTTGTCGGCACGCATCAGTTGCTCAGCAAGAGCACTGTGTTCGACAAGCTCGGCCTGCTGGTGGTGGATGAGGAACAGCGCTTCGGTGTCAATCAGAAGGAGAAGATCAAGGCTTTGCGCAAGGATGTTGACGTTCTCACCCTGTCGGCGACCCCCATCCCGCGCACGCTCTATATGAGCCTGTCAGGGGTGCGCGAGATGAGTCTGATTACAACGCCACCGCCCTTGCGCCGACCGATCAAAACGCACCTCGCCGCCCTTGATGAAGAGGCGGTTCGCAGTGCCATTCGTCAGGAACTCGATCGCGGTGGGCAGGTCTTCTATGTGGTCCCGAGGGTCGAGGGTATTGAAGATGTGGCCAGTCAGCTGCGTCAGATGCTGCCCGGACTCCGCCTGCTGGTGGCGCACGGTCAGATGGCCGAGGGAGAACTGGAGAGCGCCATGGTGGCGTTCAACGGCGGAGAAGCCGATGTGATGCTTTGCACCACGATCGTGGAAAGCGGGCTGGATATTCCCAGGGTCAACACGATTCTGATCGAGGATGCCCATCGATTCGGTCTGGCGCAGCTTTACCAGCTGCGCGGTCGTGTGGGACGCAGTGGCATTCAGGCCCATGCCTGGCTCTTCTATCCCGGTCAGGCGTCTCTCAGTGAGGCGGCCCGGCAGCGGTTGAGAGCCATTCAGGAGTTCGCCCAGCTCGGTAGTGGCTACCAGCTGGCCATGCGCGATATGGAGATCCGCGGGGTTGGCAATCTGCTGGGGGTAGAGCAGAGCGGCCAGATGGAGGCCATCGGTTTTGACCTTTATATGGAGATGCTGCAGGAGTCGCTGGCGGAGATCCAGGGCCAGGACATTCCCTCCGTCGACGACACCCAGGTGGATCTGCAGGTCACCGCATTCATCCCCGCCGACTGGATCACCGATGCCGATGAGAAGATGGCCGCCTATCGATCGGCTGCTGAGTGTGTCACCAGCGAATCGCTGGTGGAACTCGCAGCCACCTGGGCCGATCGCTACGGCGCTCTGCCAGGTCCTGTTCAGTCGTTGCTTCAACTGATGGATCTGAAGCTTCTGGCGAAACGCTGCGGTTTTTCCCGAATTCGCCCCGAGAAGCCGAATATTGCTTTGGAAACGCCCATGGAGGAGCCTGCCTTCCGGCTGTTGCGCCAGGGTCTGCCTCAGCATCTGCATGGACGGCTTGTTTATCAGGCCGGCTCGGGTGCGACCGCCAAGGTGATGGCCAGAGGTCTTGGCGTATTGCCTATGGAAAAACAGCTCGAGGAAATCAAGAGCTGGCTTGAGCAGATGGCCGCTCAGATCCCTGATGCGGAGGGACTCACGGCCGATGAGCGCGAAAAGCGGCAAAGTGCCCGTAACGAGGCCGTTCTCAGCGTTTAGTCGTTTCCTGCCTCACGCTGATCGGCGCGAACATGAGAAAGTTCCGACACAATGCGCAATTCTTCGTTACAATACGGCCAGCTTTTAAGGCTACGTGGGCGAATTCATTGATCCGATCAGCGTCACAGGTTCCATGGGTCTGTTCTCCAGCCTGGTTGGAGCTGCTGCGCTCGGCGTTTATGCCCTCTGGCAGGACGATTCACAGAACAACGACGACGACGACTCAACCCCAGGCGGTGGATTGATGCAGCCTGTCGCCTGAACGAAGAATTCCTCTTCACATCCGGCCCAGTCACATTCACTCATAACCATCACCTGTTTGGGTGATGGTTTTTTGGTGTTCGCGTAAGAGGTTGGAACGGTCTTTCGCTGTTCATGGCATTTGAAACGGCCTTTCACCCGACGCTGGTGGCACCTGCTACCCCTCGTCTGTCTGGCACCGCTCACAGCCACCACTGTGCGTGCGGCGTCATGGGAGGCCATTGACGTTCTGCGCAACAGACTCACGCAGGCAGGTGTCACCGTGGTTCAGAGGGATTGCTCCCGACGAGGGCTGCAGGGCCTCTACCACCCGAGAAGCGACACCCTGGTGATCTGTCGTTCGCACAGGTCTCCAGCTCAGGTCTGGGACACCCTTGCTCACGAGGCGACCCATCGCATGCAGCGCTGCGCCGGCGGGCCCATTTCGAACCGCAAGCATCATCGCGCCATGTATTCAGCACTTGCTCGCAGTCATCCTGCGGAAGTGCGATCCATCCGTGTCTACCCCCGCCAGCAGCAGTTGGCCGAACTGGAGGCGAGATACACGGCAAAACTCCCTCCCAGCGACGTTCTGCAGCTGTTTGAGCGCTACTGCGGGGCCCAGCTGAGTGCCTGAGTCAATACCTCAAACAATCGTTCAAACACAAAGAGGTTTCATTCATGAATTCACTGCTGATGCAACTGGCCCTGGCGGCGCTGGGTCAGGTCGGCGGCAACGGCTCCCTGCCGATCAGCCCAATGCCGATGGGAGGCGTTCCGATGGGAGGTTTCCCTTCGGGTATGGGACTCCCGGTGATGCCTGTCTCGAGGCCGATGCCCCGGTACCCGACGGCTCCAGTGGCCCGGCAGGGACGCAGCTCGTCTCTGCAGCTCGCGTCACTGGCCACAGCGACCTGTCTGTTGCGGGAACGCCAGTTGAGCCGTGCACAGGCGGTTGAACTGCTCGACCGCCAGGGGCGGATATGGGGATGGCAACCGCGGTGGGGACAACGCATTCAGCTGGCAAATGTGGACCGGGCCATCAACGCAGCTGGAGGCTGCAGACGCATGGTGCGACGGATTCAGGAGAGCCCTGTCGCCATTCCGCCGATGGCAACCGTGCCGGTCACTCGAAATCCGCTTCGCGCCGGCAGCCGCAGTGAGCGCGAGGGGTTCGGTCTTTACCCTTACCGCTGAAGAGCGGAAATCAGATTCGCCGTTCCAGGTCGATAGGCCTGACCGCGTCCGGGTGAGCGCAACGCCTTGATCAAGGTGGTTTCGGCAGCCCGGTACTGGCTGTCCTTGCCGGTGCCGAGCTGCTCAACAGTCAGCGATTGGATCTCTTCGTCGCTCAGCTTGACGTCCACATCCGGGCGGATGCCGTTTTTGTGGATATCGGTTCCTTTGGGTGTGAGGTATTTGGCGATCGTGACCGTCAGTCCGGATCCATCAGAGAGACCTCGCACCGACTGGACCAATCCTTTGCCGAAGGTCTTCTGACCCACAAGCACGGCTCGCTTGTTGTCCTGAAGTGCACCGGAGAGAATTTCGCTGGCGCTGGCTGAACCCTCGTTCACCAGCACCACAACAGGACTGTTGGTCAGCGCACTGCCGGTTGCGCGACGCACGTCCTGAATGCCGTCGCGGGTCTTGGTGCTGACAATGGTGCCCTCATCAAGCCACTGCCGTGCAATGTCGATGCTGGCTTCCAGAAGACCTCCAGGGTTGCTGCGCAGATCGAGCACATAGCCCTCAGCACCCTGCGTTTCAAGCTCACGGATCGCCGCCCGCATTTCGCGGGCGGCATTGGCATTGAACTGCTTGAGCCGGATGTAGCCGACCTTTTTGCCATCTCCCGAGGTGTTGAGCCGACTTTCAACGGCATGGATCTCGATGCGTGCCCGCTTGAGCGGCACCGTCACCACTTCACCCTTGCGGCGCAGACCAAGTGTGACCTGGCTTCCTTCCTTCCCGCGGATCAGCTTGACCGCATCCTCCGTGGTCATCCCCCTGGTCGATTTGCCATCGATCGAAACGATCACATCCTTGGGTTGCACACCTGCTCTGGAAGCCGGCGTTCCCTCGATCGGAGACACCACGAGAATCTCCTTGGTGTCCTTGTCCAGGGTGATCTGAATCCCAACCCCGGTGAGCTCCCCGGAGGTGTCGATCTGCATCTCCTTGAACTCCTTCGGGTCCAGGAAGCGTGTGTAGGGATCATCGAGGCTGGCGAGCATGCCACGGATGGCTTCGTAAGACTCGTCGGTGCCTGCATAGCTCTTGGCCAGCAGATCTCGCCTCAGACGTGTCCAGGTTTCTGGGGAATACTTGCCTGAAGAATCGAGAAAGTCTCTGTAGACGATCTGCCAGACCTGGTCGATCACCTCCTTCGGACTGTTGGTGATTGAAGAGGAATTGGTGCTGGGAAGCCCTAGCCCAGGAGCTGCAACTGCAATTGCTGCGGTGAGTCCACCGGCTCCGAGGATCAGCAGCAGATTTCTGCTCTGCGAATCAGGCGAGAGAGGACTTTTGATGATCATTGCTGTCCTTTCGGCCCGAAACCTCAGATTAACGACTTCAAGCGGGATCCACCCAGCGGCCGTCGTCCTTGATCAACTGAATCAGGGCTTGAACACCCTCAGCCTCCGGCACCTTGCGGATCTCCTCTCGGCCTCGATAGAGCGCGATTGTGCCAGGTCCTTTCCCGACGTAACCGTAGTCAGCGTCAGCCATCTCACCGGGCCCGTTGACGATGCATCCCATCACAGCGATGTCCAGTCCGGAGAGGTGGGAGGTTGCGTCTCGAACCTGATTCAAAACCTCCTCGAGATTAAACAAAGTGCGACCGCAGCTCGGGCAGGCCACGTATTCGACCATGGTCTTGCGTAAGCCAATGGCCTGAAGAATTGAGTAACAGACTGGAATTTCCTTCTCAGGAGATTCGGTCAGCGACACGCGGAGCGTGTCACCAAGCCCCTCCGAAAGCAGCGTGGCGATACCTGCGGTGCTTTTGATGCGGCCGTAATCCCCATCACCAGCCTCAGTCACTCCGAGGTGAAGCGGGAAGTTGAAACCTGCATTGTCAAGTGTGTCGGCCATCATCCGATAGGCGGCGAGCATCACAGGTGCTCTGGAGGCCTTCATCGAGATCACGATGTTGTGGAAATCCAGGTCGTCGCAGATACGAACGAATTCCATGGCCGACGCCACCATCCCCTCGGGGGTATCGCCGTAGGTGAACAGCATGCGCTCCGCCAGAGAGCCGTGATTCACTCCGATGCGCAGCGCCTTGTTCTCCCTCTTGAGGGCTTCAACGAGTGGTGAGAATTTGTCCTTGATGCGCTCGCCGATGGCATCGAATTCCTCCTGGCTGAAGTCCTGTCGGTCGGGGTCAGGTTTGTCGAAGACGAACAGTCCGGGATTGATCCGTACCTTGTCGACGTGCTTGACCACCTCCAGTGCAATCCGAATACCGTTGTGGTGAACATCCGCCACCAGGGGAACATTGCATCCCTGGGCCCGCAGAGCGGCGCGGATCTGGCCCATGGCCTTGGCGTGAGCCAGTGTCGGGGTTGTTACCCGCACAATCTCGCAGCCCACATCCACCAGTCTGCGGATGCCAGCAACGGAACCTTCGATGTCGAGGGTGTCCTCATTGATCATCGACTGAACCGCCACCGGGTGTTCACTGCCGATGGGCACTTCGCCGACCATGACCGTTCGCGTGCGACGGCGGCGAATCACCGTGTCATAACGGGGATTGATGGCAACTTCACTGCCGCTTTCAGGAGCACTGGTCAAGGTGCCGGTCATGAATCAGACGGGTTCTGAGCCAAACCTTGGCATAGACGTCAACGCAATGACTTGTGTTTGTCCCAGTCGTGCCATCTTTGGCGCTCCAAGGCAGCGGTGATTGCGCTCCGTCCGGATGGCTCAGATCGCAGGCAGTGAATCCAGTCTTCGTCGGGCCTCAAGCAGATCCTGCATGGTCAGATGCTGCGGTGTTCCGACTTCACGGGAGCGGAAGCGCAGCAGATAGGAGGGGTGAAAAACGGGCATGAAATCCCGGCCCTCATGGTTCTGCCACTGCCCTCTCAGCCGGCTGATGCCGCTGCGGATTCCAAGCAGCGTCTCCAGCGCCGTCGCTCCTGCAAGCAGCACTAGGGCCGGATCAATCAAATCAATCTGTTGCTGCAGCCATGGTCTGGCGATCGCAATTTCCCTGGGTGTGGGTTTGCGGTTTCTGGGTGGTCTGCACTTGATCACATTGCAGATGTACAGGTCGTGCTGTTCATCCAGCCCCGCTTCGATCATCAGTTCACTCAGCAGCTGGCCTGAACGACCCACGAACGGAAGACCGCGTGCAGCCTCCTCAGCCCCGGGTGCCTCTCCGATCAGCATCAGGCGGGCATGCGGATTGCCTCGTCCAACCACGATCTGCTGATGATTGTCGAGCGTTTCAGCTTTTCGCTGACTGGCACAGATCTGTTCCAGGGTGATCAGATCGTTGCTCTGAAGCCGCTTGATTCGCTGGGTCATCAATTCCGTGTTCGATCTAATCCCGATCGCAGTACCAGAAGCAGAAACCTCTGTCCTTCAGGGTCCTCCAGCCAGCATTCCGCGCCGAAGGATTCCAGCCTCGGCTCTTCAGTGCTGCGACCGCCGAGTTCGATCACATGCTGCTGCCAGGCCTGCAGTTCCTCGAGGGGGTCAGTCTGAATCGTCCTTTGCAGACAGGGCGCCAGAGCCGAACCGGCGTCCGGCCATGGGCGGCTGCGGGAGGGTGTGTAGATCTGCAGCATCCCCTGAGCAGGCAGGGGAACAATCCAGTGATGATCTGCAACACCTGGCCTGGGACTGGTGCCGAGCAGATCTGCATAGAACCGCGCCAACTGCTGCGGCCTGCGCGAGGCCAGCACCCAGCTCAGAGAGATGTCAGCCGCTTTCATCGGGTCATGATCTCCGTTTTCGAGCCCGTCAGTGTGATCCATTTCCCTGTTGTGACTGACACCACATCAGGCAGGATGATCATGCCTCTACCTACGCATCCACTGGAGGGGTGCAGCTCCGATGTCACCTCCGCCATCCCTTTCAAGCCGGGCTGAAGCCCTCCAGCCTTCGCTCACCCTGGCCATCAGTGCAAGAGCCAAGACACTGAAGCAGGAAGGCCGCAACATCTGCAGTCTCAGTGCAGGGGAACCTGATTTCGGCACACCGTCCTTCATCGTCGAGGCAGCGATCCAGGCTCTCCGTGACGGGGTCACCCGCTATGGACCCGCTTCAGGAGACCCTGAACTGAAGCTGGCCATCGCCCGAAAGCTCACCGCTGAAAACGGCCTTCCCACCTCGGCGGAGCAAGTGCTTGTCACCAATGGAGGAAAGCAGGCCATCTACAACCTCTTTCAGGTGTTGCTGAACCCTGGAGATGAGGTTCTGATTCCCTCGCCCTACTGGCTCAGCTACCCCGAAATGGCAAGGCTCGCTGGCGCCCGGCCCGTTGCTGTCCCATCCTCGGCAGCCGATGGTTTTCGTCTTGACCTGCAGGCCCTCGAAGCTGCAATCACTCCTGCCACTCGCCTGCTGGTGATCAACTCTCCCGGCAATCCCACAGGTCGTGTGCTGAGCCGTGAGGAGTTGCAGCAGCTGGCTGAGTTGGTGCGGCGCCATCCCCGACTTCTGGTGATGACGGATGAGATTTATGAATACCTGCTTGAAGAGGGCGTGACGCACCACAGCTTCGCGGCCGTTGCACCTGATCTGAGGGATCGATGCTTCATGGTGAATGGCTTTGCGAAGGGCTGGGCCATGACCGGCTGGAGGCTTGGGTATCTGAGTGGCCCCGCCTCCGTGATCAAGGCTGCAGCCGCGCTTCAGAGCCAGAGCACCAGCAATGTCTGCAGCTTTGCGCAGCGAGGAGCGGTTGCTGCAATCGAAGCTTCCAGGGACTGCGTGAGAGAGATGGCGGTGAGCTATGACCAGCGCCGGACTCTGCTGGTTGAGGGACTCCAGGCCTTGCCGGGGATCACCCTCGTTCCTCCGAAGGGGGCTTTCTATGCCTTCCCGCAGTTGCCGGAGGCCTGTGGTGATTCGGTGAACTTCTGCCAGAGAGCTCTGGAGCAGGAGGGCCTGGCGATCGTCCCCGGAGGAGCCTTCGGCGATGATCGCTGTGTACGGCTGTCCTGTGCTGTCTCGCGTGAGACGATCACTGATGGACTGTCACGACTCGCGCTCTTGCTTCCGGCCGGCTGAGGTCAGGAAACGGTCTCATCATTAAACACCTCTTGAGCAACATGCCTTCTCGAAAACGCGGGGCCATTGCCCTGCTGGCCGTTTTGCTCTGCCAGGGGGGCTTGATCCTGCCCGTTGTTGCGCGGCCCACACTCAAGGTTGGGGCCATTCCTGATCAGAATCCTGAACGACTCAACCGTCTCTACGGTCAGCTGGCCGGTGAACTCAGTGATCGTCTCAAGGTCAAGGTGCGCTATGTACCGGTCAGCAATTACCCAGCGGCTGTGAGCGCCTTTCGCACGGGCGGACTTGATCTGGTGTGGTTCGGCGGCCTGACCGGTGTGCAGGCGCGCCTGCAGACCCCGGGGGCTCAGGTTCTCGCCCAGCGCGATATCGATGCCCGTTTCCGCAGTGTCTTCATCGCCAATATCGACTCGGGTCTGCAACCGATCAGCTCGATCAACGGACTGACCAGCCTTCGCGGCAGGCGCTTCTCCTTCGGTTCCGAGAGTTCCACCTCGGGACGATTGATGCCGCAGCATTTCCTGGCAAAGGCCGGTGTGACTCCCAGCCAGTTCAGCGGCGGAAGAGCAGGGTTCAGCGGCAGCCATGACGCCACCATCGCCGTGGTGCAGAGCGGTGCCTATGAAGCGGGCGCTCTCAATGAGCAGGTCTGGACATCGGCAGTGAAGGACGGTCGTGTGAACACCGAAAAGGTGAGAGTGATCTGGCGAACTCCTGAATATGTCGATTACCACTGGGTGGTTCGTCCGAAGCTGGATCAGCGTTTCGGCAAGGGATTCACGACACGTCTTCAGAGGGCGATTCTCAGTATCAAGCCCACCACGCCCCGTCAGATCACCATTCTTGAGCTCTTTGCTGCGAAGCGGTTCATACCTGCTGAGGCGAGTCAGTACAAGCCGATCGAAAAAGTGGGACGTGAACTGGGCAAGATCCGGTGAAAGCACTGTTGGAGCTTGATCAGGTTCGTCTGATCGGTCCCAATGGGGACCGACTGAAGTCGATCACGCTCAGGCTTTGGAAGGGGGAGCGAATCGCTCTGCTCGGCCGCAGCGGAGCTGGCAAGAGTTCCTTGATCGCTATTGCCAACGGAAGTCTTCTGCCCGCTGAGGGGCGGGTCCTCTTCCAGGGTGAGCCGCTCGAGCAGCTCACCCGTCGGCAGCGTGCCCTTATTGGCACCCTCTGGCAGGACCTGCGTCTGGTCGAGGAGCTCAGCATTGCGCAGAACGTGAATGCCGGTGCTCTTGGACGCCGACGCCTGCCCTGGGCGCTGGCCAATCTGTTGTTCCGAATCAGCACGGAAGCCTGTCGCTCCTGTCTTCGCCAGGCCGGTCTGGAGGAATCACTGTTGGCTGATGCTGGGTTGGATCGTCCCGTCGGGCAACTGTCCGGAGGTCAGCGGCAGCGAGTCGCCATCGCGCGCCTGTTCCGACAACAGCCTGAACTGATGCTGGCGGATGAACCTCTCGCCAGCCTTGATCCAGCCATCGCCGCTGAGGTTCTGGACAGACTCCTGATCTCTGATTCGGATGGAACGCTTCGCAGTGGAGCTCAGGCTGTGCTGGTGTCACTGCACCGTCCGGAGTTGATCGACCGCTTTGATCGCGTGCTTGGCCTGCGTGCAGGTCGACTGGTGTTGGATAGGCCCGCTGGGGCCGTCTCCACCGCAGATCTTCGCGATCTGTATGCGCCGTGATCATTCAGATCAGGCCCACGGCACCGATGCTGGCCTTGTTGCCAGCGCTCGCACTGCTGCCGGTGCTGCTGGTTGTGCTGAATGGAGCCCATGCCGGTGGGACTGAGATCCTGGGTTCGTTTCTGCTCGGGGCCGTCAGCCCATCGATGGATCCTGCGCTGTTGAAGGCGTTGTTCATCGGCCTGCAGGTGACGGTGGCCACCGCACTCATGGGCTGGGGATGCAGTCTGGTGCTCGGCGTGTTGCTGGGCTGCCTCAGCTCTGAACGTCTCTGGAGCACCTGGTGTCTTCCCCAGTGGCCAGCACACGCTCTGCACCGACTGCTGGCTCTGCCCCGATCCGTGCATGAGCTGATCTGGGGATTGCTGCTGTTGCAGGTTCTGGGACTGCATCCCTGGGTCGCGGTTGCGGCAATCTCCATTCCCTATGCATCCCTTGTTGCCAGGGTGTGGCGCGATCAGCTGCAGAGCCTGGATACCTCCTGCCTGGAGGCGATGCTCCAGACAGGAGCCACTCCCATGGCTGCCTGCTTGACAGCGTTGTCACCCTCCATGGGCTCGGTGCTGGTGAGTTATGGGGGATATCGGCTGGAGTGCGCTTTGCGCAGTGCCACGTTGCTAGGGCTCTTCGGTCTGGGAGGTCTGGGAATGGACCTGGAGCTCAGTCTCAAGTCCCTTCAGTTCCACGAATTGTGGACGGGGTTGTGGCTGCTGATGCTGGTCACCATTGTTCTTGAGCAGGGACTGCGCATCTGGAGACACCGGTCGGGTCAGGTTCAGTTCCGACAGCGCCAGGTGCTGGGGTTCGTGCTGGCAGTGCTGTTCTCAGCTGGTCTTGGTGCTGTCTGGCTCGCTCAGCTCTTCCCCGAGGCAGGTTCACTGAACTGGCTGCCCGTGGCATGGCCTGACCTCCACAGCCTTCTGCTGGCTGCGCAGGAACTTCCCTGGCTGCCGATGCTGTGGGAGACGCTGATGCTGACCCTGCTCGCGGCAGGCATCGCCATCGGTCTGCCGCCATTGCTGCTGCTGATCACTCCCTCGAGGGTCTTGCATCGCTGCGTGAGTGGTTTCTGGGTGCTTTTGCGGGTGATTCCTCCCCCTCTCGCCGTGCTTCTGCTCCTGCTAAGCAACCAGCCCACACTGGCCATTGGTGCTCTTGCGCTCGGACTTCACAACAGCGGAGTGATGGGGCGTCTGCTGCAGGAGGGGCTGGGGGAGCAAAACGATTCCGCCCATGTTGCGCTGCTCAGCAGCGGTGCATCCCCTCAGGTGAGCTGGTTGTACGGCTTGCTCAGCCCCAGGAGTCCCTCCCATCTCGCCTATGGCGCCTACCGCAGTGATGTGATCCTGCGCGAAACGGTGGTGGTTGGTCTGATCGGTGGCAGCGGTCTGGGCTGGCAGTTGCTGGAGTCGCTGAGCTCCTTCCACTGGGCGGCAGTGTTGTTGCTGATCAGCGCCTATTCCGCTCTGACGCTTCTTGGTGAATGGCTGAGTGATCAGTTTCGTCAGCACTGGCTGCAAAGCTGAGCCTTGAACCGAACAGATTTGACTTCATGCGGACTCCCCGTCAACTGATTGTGATCGGAGACAGCGGAGTGGTTGGCTGGGGTGATCGTGAAGCAGGCGGGTGGTGTGAGCGCCTGCGCCGTCATTGGATGGGTCTGCCTGATGCACCGCTGATCTACGGCCTGGGTGTTCGCGGTGATGGACTTGAAGCGGTTTCAGCTCGCTGGGAAAGGGAATGGATGTGCCGCGGGGAATTGCGCCGGAAGACACCGGAGGCCCTGCTTCTGTCGGTGGGCCTCAATGACACCGCCCGGGTGGGACGGTCTGACGGCAGACAACCGCTGGATGCGCAGGCATTCCGTTTCGGTTTTGAACAGCTTCTGTTGGCGATGCATCCCCAGACATCTGTTTTCGTGCTCGGGCTGACGCCGGTGGATGAACATGCCATGCCGTTCGCCGATTGCCTCTGGTACTGCAACCGCGATGTCGGCGTGCATGAAGCGCAGATTGAGGAAGCCTGTCTGGAGGTGGATGTGCCCTACCTGCCTCTGCATAAAGCAATGCTGGCGGAGCCCGACTGGCTGCAGTGGATTGAACCCGACGGCATTCACCTCAATTCCCTTGGTCATGCCTGGATCGAGCAGCGCCTGCGCTCATGGAACGCACTGCAGCGTTGGGCCGGGCTGGAGGCCATCAGTCAGGTCACACCCTGGTGAGCACACGACGGCTATTTCGGGGTTCAGCCGGTTGGATCTTCCGTGTTGATGCGTGTGCTGTCGAGCAACTGGGAAAGTGTGCCAAGTGGCCAGCCCAGATTGCGCAGATGGCGTGCGAGAGATTTCGAAGCCTTGTAGTAACCCTCTCCATAGCTTGGTGAATGGCCGATCTCCTTGAGCGTCAGCAACAGCAACCGGTGTTCGCGTCGCGTGCCTTCCCTTGCCTCCAGCAACTGAAAACCACGCTGCCTGAGCTGCCTGAGCGACTGTTCGCTCAGATCGTCACGGAAGCCGAGATACATCACATGATCAATCTCTCTGTAGGCGGTGAAAACACGTGCGCCGCGATGGACTTCAAGGAACTGGTAGCGCTCCGTGACGGCGATCACGGCATCCATGCAGGGGGCCAGCAGAGCATCCTCGATCTGAACGATGTTCATGACGCTGTGCTGCCTGCGGCCAGACGTTCTTCGCAAGCGACCTCGTAGTTGCGGACAGCGCCGGCAGGGATTGAACCATTGCTTTTCAGTTGCCGCACAGACAGCTCAACGCACTGCAGCACAACGCTTGTGAGTTCGCGCCCCTCGCACTGGGCCCAGCTGCGCAGCAGCACGTGCAGGCTCGGCGGCACGGAAACCGTCAGCTTCACCTGGTTTTCCCGGGGGAGTGCCATCCGCTCGGTTTTTGCCTCTTCAGTACCTTAGCTTGGAGTATCTTCAAGGCAACTGTTGAGTTGCTGCTGAGTATCTGGAGAGTTACTCGCTATCAGGTTTGGAGGTTGTTCGGCTCGCAAAGGCTTCGCAGTGCCTGCGCAGGGTTTCTGGCTCTCAGCGAATCCAGGTGATCATGCGGTTGTTTGCGGGCATCAACCTGATGTTCCCAAGCGTGAAGCCGGCGTCAGCGGCTTCTTGCAGCACCGTTGACTGATCCCGCACGCCCCAGGCCGGATTCCTCTCTTGCAAAGAGGTGTCGAAGCTCCGATTGCTTTCGCTCACATGCTGGCCATCCACGCAGAAGGGGCCATAAACGCACAGCTTTCCACCGGCCTGCAGCAGCTGAGCTGATTGCCTCAGCAGCGCGACTGTGCATTCCCAGGCAGAAATGTGCAGCAGATTGATCGCCACAACAGCCTGAGCGGGCATTTTCAACTGCTCCAGCCAATCCGAATCTCTGACATCGAGTTGCAGGGCTGCAGGCATCTTCGGCATCAGCTGCTCATGACGAATCCAGGAACCGATGCTGCGGCAATGGTCGGGATCAGGATCACTGCATTGCCAAGTGAGTTTGGGAAAGCGTTTCTGGAAGGTGACGCCGTGCTCGCCTGAACCGCTGGCAATTTCAAGAATCAATCCAGTGGATGGGAGCTGTTCAGCCAGTTCATCTCCAATCGGGATGCGGTTGCGCTGGGTGGCGGGAAAGATCAGGCGTTGATCGCCGTAGACGGTGCTCATTGAATCAGAGACCGCCGATCCGGTCCGGTGATGGGCTGTTTTCAATCACAGTTTCAGGCTGCCTTTGAGCAGGATCGCGAATAGGTTTCGGATCTCGATCACCGTCCCGCCACACCACGGGGCCTCTCCCATGCCCCACCCCGCGAGACTGGCTGCTCTGCAGGCCATTCAGCAACGTCGTCCGCTTGATTGTGAGCCTGTTGAGCCTCTGGCTGACATCTGGGCAAGTGATGTCTTCACGCTGACGCGCATGAAGAACTTTCTGCCCAAGGATGTTTTCAAGGCTGTGCGTCGCGTGATCAGAGACGGAGGCAAGCTCCAGCTGTCGGTTGCCGATGTTGTTGCTCAGGCAATGAAGGACTGGGCTGTGGCCGAGGGAGCTCATTACTACGCCCACGTTTTCTATCCACTTACCAATTCCACTGCAGAGAAGCACGACGGTTTCATCAGACCACGGGGTGATGGTCAGGCCATTCATGAATTTTCAGGGAAACTGCTGGTGCAGGGCGAGCCCGACGGCAGCTCCTTCCCCAATGGAGGCATTCGTTCAACATTTGAGGCGCGTGGTTACACGGCTTGGGACATCACCAGCCCCGCTTATCTGATGCGTACAGCCAATGGGGTGACGCTCTGTATTCCCACGGTGTTTGTGAGTTGGACCGGGGAAGCTCTGGATAAAAAGACACCTTTGCTGCGCTCCAATGCGGCCATGAACCGACAGGCCCAGCGTCTGCTGCGACTGCTCGGCAATGAAAACGTCGCACCGGTGAACAGCACCTGCGGTGCGGAGCAAGAGTATTTCCTTGTCGACACTCAGTTCGCAGCGCTCAGGCCTGATCTGCTGCTGGCCGGGCGCACTCTTTTCGGAGCGCCATCTCCCAAAGGTCAGCAGTTCGATGACCATTACTTCGGCGCCATCCCTGAGCGGGTTCAGGTGTTCATGCAGGACGTAGAGAAGCAGCTGTACCGCCTTGGCATCCCTGCCAAGACCCGCCACAACGAGGTGGCTCCAGGCCAGTTCGAGATCGCGCCGGTTCACGAGGCCGCCAATGTCGCCACCGATCATCAGCAGCTGATCATGACGGTGCTGCGCAGCACCGCCAAGCGGCATGGATTCAACTGCCTTCTCCATGAGAAGCCTTTCGCCGGCATCAACGGCTCCGGCAAGCACGTGAACTGGTCGGTGGGAAACAGCACCCAGGGAAATCTGCTCGATCCCGGCAAGACGCCCCACGACAACCTTCAGTTTCTGCTGTTCTGTGCCGCTGTGATCCGTGGCGTTCACTGCAATGGCCCATTGCTGCGAGCGGTGGTCGCCACCGCCGGCAATGACCATCGCCTCGGCGCGAACGAGGCACCACCGGCGATCATTTCCGTGTATCTGGGTCAACAGCTTGAGCAGGTGTTCCAGCAGATTCAGCGAGGCGAATCAACAGACAGCACCAGCGGTGGGCTGATGCGCATCGGTGTTGATTCACTTCCTGAATTCCCCAAGGATGCGGGCGATCGCAATCGCACCTCGCCGTTTGCCTTCACCGGTAACCGTTTTGAGTTCCGGGCCGTCGGCTCCGGCCAGTCGGTGGCAGGTCCGCTGGTGGCGATGAACACCGTGCTGGCTGACTCCCTGGAGTGGATCAGTGATCGTCTCGAGTCTGAGATGGGTGGAGGTCAGACACTTGAGCAGGCCGCGGCGTCTGTGCTCAAGCTGGTGATGGACCTGCATGGCGCTGCCGTGTTCGGCGGAGATGGTTACTCCGAGGCCTGGCACCGCGAAGCGACCGAAGAGCGCTGCCTGGAGAACCTGCGCAACACCGCTGAGGCTCTGCCTGTTCTTCAACGCGCCGAGGTGCGTGAGCTGTTTCAGCGCCAGGCCGTGATCAGTCCGGTCGAGTTGGAGAGCCGATACGAGGTGTATGGCGAGCAATACGTACTTGCCATCGAGGTCGAGGCCCGTGTGGCTCTGTCGATGGTGCGCACCCAGATCAGCCCCGCAGTGCAGAACCACCTCTGCAATATGGCCATGAGCCTGCAGCAGCAGCAGTCTCTCGGTGTGCAGGTGGAAGACCGCGTTGTGCATCAGCTGGCAGATCTTCATCTGCGTATGGATAACCATGCCGAAGCACTGGAAGGTGAACTCCACCAGGTGCACAACGGTGACACTGCCGCCTCGATGAACCACTGCGCAGGAGTGCTTTTGCCGCGGTTGCTTCAGTTGCGTGATGCCGTTGATCATCTTGAGTGTCTGGTCGACGATGATCAGTGGCCCTTGCCCTCCTACCGGGAAATGCTCTTCGTGCGCTGAGCATGAAGCTGCTTTCAATCCCCGATAGGTTGAGTTCACTCTTCGGGAGGTTGCGTTGCCGCTGAGCTCGGTTGCCGACTATTTCGACTG
This sequence comes from Synechococcus sp. MIT S9503, assembly GCF_047304175.1. GTDB lineage: Bacteria > Cyanobacteriota > Cyanobacteriia > PCC-6307 > Cyanobiaceae > Synechococcus_C. Next base: position 506,032 of record NZ_CP138955.1, read on the forward strand.
GGTGATCAGTTTTGACGACTGCAAGGTCCGTCAGGAGGTGGAACTGCTGCGGCGACGCTTTCCGGAAGCGACGACCTATGAGCTTGCTGAGCAGGCTTTCAGTGATGTGCGTCTGCAGGTGATCACCGCTGGTGCCGCCATGGGGCTGGCAGCCAATCCTCTGCTCAGTGTGGCCGGTGCACTCGCTGATCTTTCCGTCACCACGCGCGCTCAGTTGTTTGCTGCAGCCTGTGCAGCCGAGCTGCTGATCCCTGGCTTTTTGGACACCGACACAGCTCGCCATGAATTGCTCTTGCCCGTGCTTGGGGGAAGCGTGATCAGTCAGCTGGGTGCAGAGTTCGGTCTCAAGGCCGCGCAGACCGCCACGCGTGAATTCGTGGTTCGATTCATCAACCAGCGAGGCCTTCGGGTGATGAATGCTGTGCTGACCCGTGTGTTCGGCCGCAGGGTGACGCAGAGAGCCCTGATCACCAAGACGGTCCCCCTTGTGGGTTGCGTGATCGGTGGTGCCTGGAATGCCGTTGAAGCAGAAGTGATCCGCAACCGCACCCTGCGTTATCTCACGGACCAGTCGCTCGATCCTGTTGAGGTGGTCAATGTTGAGGTGGTCGAGGGCTGATTCCGCATCTCAGGCAAGATCTGACTCTGGAGTCTTTGTCCCTGGCCTGGACCGACGCATTCGGTGCTGAGCGTTGGTATGGATCAACAGATCAGATTGTCGTGATTCACACAGCCATTGGAATCAGTCTGTCGCTGAATGGACTGAGATTCCTGTTGAGCATGAGCTATGAGCCTGGGACCCTGGACTGCCGGCTTCTGATCGATGCCAAGCATCACCTTGAACACGCTCTCGCTTCGCTGAGCTCACTGCCCCAGAGCGATCACATTCAGCGACAGCTCAGGGCTGTTCATCAGCAGCTTGAGGGTATGCATGACCTCAAGCGAGCTCTTCAGGTTGATGACCACTGACCAAGGGATCGTGTTCCATTGTCGTCAGTTGAGCTGACGCTTCCCTGAGCGAAAATGGACACATCCGTCTGAGCCCGCATGTTTGAGAACAAGGATCGTCCTGCCTGGCTCAACTGGTTGTTTCTTGGCATTTTCCTGCTGTCGAGCTGGCAGCTTGCCGGTTTCTGGTTCGAGAAGCTTCACGGCTGAGTCAGCCGGTCACAGTCAAGAGGTTCAGTTCCGAATCGGGGCCGGGGTTGATCTTGGCGCCTCAGCAGCAGGTCGAGCCGATGTTCGGTTGAGTTCTCGCTCAAGCGCTTCAACCCTGCGTACTCGCAGGCAGTGTTTGCATCCACCAGTCGTCTGGAGGTGCCGTTCAGGAGTGATGGTGATTTCCTGAACAGGGTGCTTGCAGCAACGGATTTTGACAGGACTCTTGAAACTCCGCCATTTGATGCCGGAATAGTCGAACTGATCACCGAAGCGCTGTTTCGCGCGCTTCAGGAAAGTTTCCAGCGTGATCCGTGCTGCCATGCAGGCAATCTATGGGCTGCAGCAGGCAACTTCGCTGACGCTGTTATTCGTCTTCATGCGCCATCAAGCCAGCGCAGGCGCCAGAGTGTCGACCTCCCGGCATGTATGGAATGGCCGCAGAGCAGGCGGTTGAGGTGATGAACTGGACTCTTCGATCAGCCTGGCTGCCCGCTGACATCCGCCAGACCTGGATGGATCGCTGTGTGCGGAACATCAGCTGGGATCAGCCTCAGGTTCGGGTTTACGGCCGATGGCATCTGGTGCCGAGACTGACTGGCTTTCTTGCCGATCATCAGGTGTCCTATCGCTACAGCGGTGCTGTGCATCGAGGGGAGGGCTGGCCGGACTGGTTTCTGCCTCTGCTGAGGATGGTCTCGTCGCAGAGCTCGGCACCGTTCAATGGCTGTCTGTTCAATCTGTATCGCAATGGTCAGGACCGAATGGGCTGGCATGCGGACGATGAGCCCGAGATTGATGCTTCATTTCCGATCGCTTCCCTTTCGCTGGGTTCGAGCAGGGACCTTCAGTTCCGCCATCGCTTCAGCGGAGCTCGACGCGATCTCACCCTGGAGGATGGTGATCTCCTCTTGATGGATCCTGATTGCCAGAGACTGTGGATGCATGGTCTGCCTGTCAGAAAGCGGGTGACGTCGCCGCGGCTCAACCTCACCTTCCGGGTGTTCCGCTCAGTGGACCAACCAGCAGACTCCAGAGCGGCACACTGATCAGAGCCAGCAGCGTGCTGTTAAGGATCAATTGTGCCGGTTCTGCAGCGTTCATCTGTTCGGATTCGGCGATGAGCAGCACCGAGATCGCTGTCGGTGCTGCCGCTTGCAGGACCAGCGCCTGACGTGCATAGCCGGGAATCGGAAAGGCAAGGCTGAGCAGAAGCATCAGTGATGGAAAGAGCAGAAGCTTGCAGGCCAGCGGAGCGCTCAGATTGACCGTCGGCTCCTTCAGTTTTCTGGCTGCGATGTCTCCCAGCCTCATGCCCACCACCACCAGCGCCAGCACGATCACGGCGCGCGATGGCAGCCAGAGAACCTCACGGATCACGTCATGCCAAGGGGTGGCCATCACGATCAGTGCTCCAACCAGCCCCCTGGTTGCCGGGCTGGCACTCAGGTGTGCAAGCAGTTGGCGCCAGGGTTGATGACCGTTGCTTGTCTTGTTGTTTCGGTTCAGCCAGAGAGGCCCCAGGCTCCAGACCAGCAGGGTTGCGCCGAGGTCATAGCCGATGCTCACCGGCAGTGCTTCCGGGGGAAGCAGGGCCAGCGTTGCCGGAACCCCGAAGTAGGCCGTGTTGCCGATGCAGCTGCCCAGTTGCAGATCAGGCCGACCCAGGGACGCAACACCAGAACTGAGCCAGTGCAGGATCATCATCATCAGCGTGATGGCTGCCACTGCCAGCAGTGCCATTGTCAGCAACGAGCCGTTGAGGCCGCCATGCAGCAGCAGCCCCATCAGGCTCACCGGAACTCCGAAACGCACCAAAGGAACGGCCAGCGGTGCAATCCACTGCGATCGCCATCGACCGATGAGTGCTCCCACGATCAGGCATGGGGCCATCTCCCAGAGAAGCTTCAGCACAGGAGAGGAATTGATAACTCAATCTAAAAACTCGGGGCTTTGTGCCAGACTCCTATCCGTCCATTCAAGGGTCCGTCGTGACCGTCTCAGCCCCTTCTTGCCTGATTCAGAGGCATCTCCTTCAGCTCAGCGCAGCGCTGACGGAGCGATGCCAGCAGTTGCAGCTGGAGCTGTCTGAGCAGGTGGCCAGCCTGCCGTTCGGTAATGAGCGCTGGTTGCTCACCGAGCGCGAACTCTGCGCAGCGGAAGAAGCGCTGCTGCGTCTTCATGGCAAGGTCGATCTGCATCCCTGACCGCCCTCTGACTCATCGGGCTCTGGTTCAGCCTGATGCCACTCCGTAATACGCAAGAGGGATTCCAAACGTCACCACGGCGTGGGGATCACCCGGCAGCAGTGCCACGACGGCAAGCTCCCGGTCGTCGAACGCTTCCTTGGATTTGACAACGAATGACGCTGCATCCGAGGCACTCCAGAGCGGTGCTCCACTGCGTCTCTCCTCGCGGTACATCTCGAAAACCGCTGCAAACTCATCTCCATAGTCGGCATTGCTGAGCATCAGCTCCAAGGCCGAGTCATCACTGCGGGTCTGAATCAGTTCAAACAGCTGTTGCATCAGCGGATGGTCAACGGTCGTAGAGACTCTGACAACGTTGCCGATGGTGCCGACAACGCTGATGTGAAACCGTCTCCTCTCGGTGCGTGCGTCGATCACCGCCACGGGCAGGCTCAGATCCCATTGTCGATGCCCCCCGAGATCGATCGCAAGGCTGCGGAGATCCTCAGCGTGGTCCTCGCAAAGCTGCTGGACTCGTTCGTGTTGATCCATGTTCCGCTACTGGTGAGGATGAACCGACAGTTCGATCACCCGGCTTTCCAGCAGGCAAAACTCGAGATAGAGGCTGGCGGCGTCTTTTTTTCTGTCATCCCTGATCAGTCTTGAGACCCGATCCCTCCACCAGCATGAGATCTCCGACTCCACTGCACCATGGGCTTGCTGCCTCCAGGAGTTGCTCATGAAGTCACTCGCTTCCTGAAGACGTTATGGCTTCTTCCCCTGGAAAAAACAGGTTCCTGTGGTTCCAACGTGATCAGTGGGCCATCTGATTGAGGAAACGCCTGCTGCGCTCCTCCCTGGCCTGGGTGAAGAAGGTTGATGAGTCGGTCAGTTCCACCACCCGGCCTGCATCCATGAACAACACCCTGTCGGCCACTTCTCGGGCGAAGCCGAGCTCATGGGTCACAACGACCATCGTCATGCCATCGGCAGCAAGTCGACGCATTGCATCCAGAACCTCCTTGACCCGTTCGGGATCAAGAGCACTGGTGGGTTCGTCAAACAGCATCAGTTCGGGATCCATCGCCAGTGCTCTGGCGATCGCCACACGTTGCTGCTGGCCTCCACTGAGCTCAGAGGGATATTTCCTGGCCTGATCTCCGATACCCATCTGTTCCAGAAGCCCCTGGGCCCGACGTTCCGCATCGGGTTTGCTGACCTTCTTCACCCGGATCGGAGCCAGGGTGATGTTGTCGAGGATCGAGAGGTGCGGAAACAGGTTGAATTGCTGGAACACCATGCCGACGCGACGGCGGATCCGACGGATCTGCCGTTCATCCTGATCCGTGTCCAGGGGGATGCCGACGATCTCCAGCTGCCCGGAATCGATCGCCTCAAGTCCGTTGAAGGTGCGAATCAAGGTGCTTTTTCCGGAGCCGGAGGGTCCCATCACCACCAGCACTTCACCGTGGTTGACGCTGAGATTCACCTGGTCAAGGGCTTTCTGGGAACCGTTGAAGGTCTTGCTGATCGCTTCGGCTCGGACGGCGATGGTCATGAGGGAATGGCAGACGTGGACGAGGGGTGCCGGCGTTCCAGCTGCCGAGCCATGAGCGCCATCGCGGTGCAGACCAGCCAGTAAAGCCCTGCAAGCCAGATGTAGGTCTCAAGGTGTCGACCGATGTAGGCCGGATTGGCCAGCAGGCTGCGGCTGATGCCAAGCAGTTCCACCAGTCCGAGGATGGCCATCAGGCTGGTGTTCTGGAGCAGTCCGATGGCTTGATTGGTGAGTGCCGGCACCGCCACGCGCAGTGCCTGGGGAAGCAACACGAGGCGTTGGATCTGCCATGGTCCCAGCCCCAGTGCCGCGGCAGCCTCCAGCTGAGTGCCTGGGATGGCCTGCAGACCGCCACGGACATCCTCCGCCACATAGGCGGCTGCGAAGAGTGCGAAGGCAACGACCGCTCGCAGTACACGATTGATCTCGATCTCAACAGGCAGAAACAAGGGGAGCAGCAGCTGCCCGAAGAAGAGAACGGCAATCAACGGCACGGCTCTCAAACCATCGATGTAGAGGCGGCAGAGATGACGGGGCAGCGTCAGGCTGCTTCTTCGCCCCAGCGCCAGCAGGATTCCAAGGGGAAGGGCGAGCAGACCGCTGAATCCCGTCAGCAGCAGAGTCAGCGTCAGACCACCCCAGTCTCTCGAGCTCACCGTCTGCAGTCCTGCACCTCCGGCAAGCAGCAGCAGTCCGATCGGGAGCATGGCAAGCCATCCCCATGAAAGAACCAGACCGCTGATGCGCAACCGCGTCGAAATGATCGGTTGGAGCAATGTGAGCGCTGTCATCAGGCTGAGAAGCGCCAGCCAGAGCAGAGGTCTCCAGCGCTCGCTCTCCGGATAGGAACCGACGGCGAAAAGTGGCAGGTTTTCGGTGACAATCAACCAGTTAGCTCCACCGATCAGCCAGGCACCTGTTGACCACACAACCCAGCTGATCAGGAGCAGGATCACCAGGCTCAGAAGTGTCTGCAGCGGATGCCGTCTGGCCTGGAGTAGTCGTCTCCGATGGCTGCTCCTTGACCCGGTCATCCGTTCCCGGGTTGTTCAGCAGGAGTGCTGAACACGTTCAGTGCTGACATGAACAGGGACACTCCAAAGAGGGTTCCAAGAGCCCAGAGACTGTCTGAAGGCCACTCCAGCACAAGCAGAACACCGATCAGCGAGGTAAATATGCCATCAACGACGCTCAGGCCCGCCGCAGAACCCGATGCGCTGGCTCCGGAGGCAAGTTCCATCACACCTTCAACGAGCAACAGGATGCCAGCGAACAGAGTGAGGCTGATTTCGCTGTCGATCGGATCAACCAGGATGAAGATCGCGCCTCCGATGTAAATCAGCGCTGAGAGAACACGAAACAGTTTTGCCTGGCTCTTGCCTTCATCACCAAGGCGAAGCAACTGACCGACTCCAGCTGCGAATGCAATTCCACCGATGCCGATCGTGAGCAGCGTGGCTGATGCAAAGGGCAGAAGGATTGAGGCAACTGCGGCGATAGCCAGCAGCACTGCGGCGATGCGACGCGAATTCATGAGCCGAGGTGTGATCTGCGGATGCTACGTCCGTTGTGCGGGATGAACCACGACTCGATTCAGCACCTGCATTCCAGCGTTGATCAGCAGGTTGAGGGCAAGAAAGCTCAGCAGAAGGATCAGGAACCCCTCGATGGCCCTTCCTGTCTGGGTGATCGCCGTATCGCTCACTGCGTAGAGATCGGCATATCCAACAGCGATGGCCAGGGTGCTGTTTTTGGCGAGATTCAGATACTGACTGCTCAGAGCGGGAAGAATCGCCGGCAGAGCCTGAGGCAAAACAACCCTTCTCATTCCGAGGGCTTCGCCGATTCCAAGGCTGCGAAAGGCTTCCCACTGCCCTTTCGGCACGGAGTCGAGCCCACCCCGCACAACCTCCGCAATCGCAGCGCCGGTGAAGACACTGAGGCCCACCAACACCGCGGAAAATTCCACGCTCAGTTTGAGCCCCAGAATCGCCACGCCTTGATTGGACAGGCTGATCAGGGCTCCTAGAGGAGCCAATGGTTCCGATGGAAGGCCGAGGAAAGCCACGAAATACCAGAACAGAAGCTGCAGCAGCAGCGGGATCTGTCGGATCAATCCCACATACAGCCCCGCAAGCTGACGGAGCAGAGGATTGAGGCTTCGCCTGGCTGCCCCCGCGCCGACGCCCAGCAGCGTTGCCAGCAGGATGCTGAAGGCGATCACGCGGAGACTGTTGAGCCAGCTCACCATCAGAGCCCAGGCTGTGCTGTCTCCGGGTTGGTAGGGAAGAGTGTGTTCGCTGAGTGCGAAACCTGCCGGTTGCCAGAGCCATTCGAAGCTCAGGCCGAGGCCCGTGCGGATCAGGTTCACGGCGAGGTTGTTGACCAGAAGTCCCACAAACGTGAGAACCACGGTCACCAGAAGCAGTTCGAACCAGCGGGAGCGTCTCCGTTTCATTGGAACGGAGGGGCGGTGATCACGCCGCCATCGCGATGCAGCTGATTGAGGCCGCGTGGGATGGGAACAGCACTGTCCGGTCCCAGGTGCCGGTTGTAGATCTCTCCGTAATGACCTGTGGCTCTGATCACATTCACCACGAAATCATTGCTCAGGCCGAGTTTGCTTCCAAGGTCGCCCTCAATCCCCAGAAATCGTCTCAACTTGGTCAGATCGGTGTTATCGCTGGCTTCCTTGACCTTGTCGTTCACATTGGCCTGGGTGATTCCCAGTTCTTCTGCGGTGATCAATGCGTACACCACCCAGCGCATGGCGTCGGAAAGACGCTGATCTCCCCCTGATGACAAGGGGGCCAGCGGCTCCTTGCTCAGCACATCCTCAAGAATGACGTGATCCTCGGGTTGCTCGAATCCTGATCGTGCCGAAGCCAGCTGCGATCTGTCTGACGTCATGGCCTGGCAGCGCCCCTGCAGATATCCGGCGACCACCTGGTTGAGATCCTGGTATTTGATCGGTTTGTAGGGAAGCCCCAGAGACTGAAATGCATCATTGAGGTTCTGCTCGGTTGTGGTTCCCGAGCCGACACAGATCGACTGACCTTTGAGATCTGCAAGGTTGCGGATCCCACTGTTCTTTTGCACCAGCAATCCCTGACCGTCGTGGAAAACAACCGGCGCGAAGCTCACGCCGTTGCCTCCCGAAGCATCCCTGCTGAGATTGAAGGTTGTGTTGCGGGAAAGAAGATCAATCTCTCCGGTTTTCAGAGCTGTGAATCGTTCAGGCGCAGTCAGCGGCCGATATTGCACTTTGCTGGGGTCACCGATGATCGCTGCAGCAAAGGCCTTGCAGAGATCCACATCCAGACCGGCATAACGACCATCTCTCTGCAGGAAACTGAATCCAGGAATCTTTCCGCTGACGCCGCAGCGCAATTCACCTCTCTTGCCGATCAGATCAAGGCGGGATGTGCTTCCTTCACCGAGCGTTGCGCAGGCTGACATTGCCAGGCAAGCGGTAAGCAGGGAGACAAGTGAACGACGCTTTGTCATGCCGGTGATCCTTGGGAGGCGATTTTGTCAGAACATTGAGTGCATCGAGATCAATATCTGCTGACCTTGGCAGGAATCTCTACGGTCCCGTGCATGTCGACCAACCGCCGAAAGATGTTTCGGTTCCGCGTGACATCACTGTCAATGCTGCTGATCGTGGTGTCTGCAGTTGGTTCTCCCGTTTTCAGCTGGCAACTGGGTGACCGGCAGGCTTACAACAACAAGATGGCTCTGCTCAACGTGATGCTGGAGGGCGCCAAGCAGCGAGCCGTCGATACGAATGACCTGCAGACACTTTGTCTGGTGATGAGCATCGGTAACGATGTGACCGAGAGGTACTTGCAGGAGCAGGCCAGCGACAAGCAGATCAGGAAGCGCCTGGAAGGTATGCGCAATGACTTCACGTCATGCCTTGGGTTGCTTTACAACGCTCCCTGAAAATTGGCGATTTTTCAGATCGCTGGCGCAGCAAACCTTCCAATCAGCATTGATCATCCATGTGCTCCATCAGGCTGTGATCCGATCCGCTCGAAAAGATTCAGACTTTCCTGATTCAAGCCCAGCACTTCCACTTTTGATCCGCCCTGCTGAAGCTTGCGGATGACCTGATTCAGTGCGCTGACTCCACTCTGATCCCAGATATGAGCAGCGGACATATCAATGGTGATCTGATTGGGGTGGTTGTGGAGGTCAAATCCCTGAAGGAAATAGATCTTGCTGACAAAGAACAGCTGTCCGCTCACGACGTAGCGCCGAATGTTCTCGTTCACATCCACAGCATCGACGCGGATCACCTTGGCCACCTTGCGGCTGAACAGGATCCCCGCCAGGGCGACTCCGGCGATCACTCCAAGGGCCAGATTGTGGGGCGTTGTGAGCATGGTGACGGCGAAGGTCATCAGCATCACCGCCGTGTCGCTTTTCGGGATGGATCGGATCCGCCGCAGACCGGCGATGTCGGCCGTGCTCACCGCAATGCTGATCATCACGGCCACAAGCGCCGCCATGGGGATCTGTTCAAGCCATGGCCGGCCCAGCAGAATCATCGCCAACAGGCTCACCCCTGAAAAGAGGGTGGACAGTCGGGTGCGGCCACCGTTGTCGATGTTCATCACCGACTGGCCCACCAGAGCGCAACCCGCCATGCCACCGAACAGAGAGGACACAATGTTGGCGATCCCCTGACCCCGTGCTTCCACATTCTTGTTGGAATTGCTGTCGGTGCGGTCGTCGAGAATGTCCTGAGTCAAGAAGGTCTCCATCAGGCCGACCAGGGAGATTGCCAGGGCCGTCGGCAGCACGATGCCCAGGGTCTCGAAACTGAAGGGAACCTTCAGCTGGTCTGGTGAACCGAAAGGCCAGCTCGGCAGCGGCAGTCCGGTTGGCAGGTCGCCGAGGCTGCTGACGGTCGGGATCCCGCTCTCGGGAAACACAAGGATCGAGATCGCCGTCAGAGCGACGATGGCCACCAGCTGGGACGGCACCAGTCGTGTGAGGCGCGGCAATCCGTAGATGATCGCCAGGCCGAGCAGCACCAGTCCCCAGATGATCGGCAGCTGGTTGCCATGAGGCAGCAGGTCATGGGCATGACCACTCGCGTCCGTTTCGCCGAAGTGCAGGTTGATGCCCAGCTGCGGAAACTGCGCCTGGAAGATCAACAGCGCCAGGGCATTGACAAAGCCGCTGAGCACTCCGAGAGGCACGAAACGCATCTGGTAAGCCAGACGCAGCCAGCCCCAGAGAATCTGCAGGATTCCCGTCACCACCCCTGCAACCAGCAGATAGGTCAGCCCCAGCCCCTCACCTCGGGCTTCACCGGTGGCGACCAGACCGGTCATCAGCAGAGCTGTGGATCCCGTGGCGGAGGTGATCATCGCCGAGCGTCCGCCAACGAAGGCGATCGTGATCGACAACAAAAAAGCTCCGAAAAGACCGACCTGCGGGTCAACGCCGGCGATGCCGGAAAAGGCGATGGCCTCGGGAATCATGGCGAAAGCCACAACGAGGCCGGACAGCAGATCCTTGCTGGGATTGCCGAATCCGCCGTTCAACTGCCGAGGCAGGGATCCTGAGGCCATCAATCATCAGTTCTGTGCTGGGACCGTAGTTCAGAGGGGGGGAAAGCGTCCTTCCGGGTCCAGCTCGGCTTTGAGCTGGCGCAGGGCGGGCAGCCAGTCGCCGTAGGCGTCCTCCAGTTCCTGTTGGTGGCCAGGCAGATGGTCATGGAGCTGCGCGAGATGCACTCCAGGACAGACCTTTCTGAGGTCCTCACTGACCTGATCCATCCAGGCAAGGCTCTGCTCACGCCCGGCCTGATCTCCTGGATTCCAGGCCGCTGTGATCCAGGGTTTCCAGATCGAATCACGGTGGATGAAGGATGTCTCCCCAGGACTGATCCGTTGCGTTGCACCTCCAAGCTGCTGCGCGCTGATGCGGCACCCGTTGTGCGGTCTCTCCCGAATCCGTGTGCTCAGATGCTCAATGAGGGGTCCTGCTTGATGATTCAGGGCGGGGCCAAGGCGCGCGATCACCTCGCTGTGGGGTGGAATCGATCCGACGGATTCCGATGCAAGGCTGCCGAAGCGGGGCTGCTCGAGTTGATCCTGACAACGTCGGATGGCAGCTCGTGGATCTGTTCCCAGGAACGGATCCAGTGCCTCCAGATGGCGTGATGGGCTTTCTGCGGGGTTGCAGTCAACGGCGTAAACCTCCAGCCTCTCCCCCCAGTTCCATTGCAGGCTGACTGTTTCTGGCCAGCTCTCTGCGATCTGGTTCAGCATCGGTAGTTGCGATGCAGGGATCAATCCATGCCGCACTTGCAGCGCTTGGAGTCGCTGGGTTCGCAGGCGCAGGCGAGTGACAACAGCAAGGAATGGGGCGGCCCCCATCAGCGCTCGCCAGCGGCTGGAGTCGTCTGTGCATTCGTCTTTTCTGAGGGCGAAGGGTTCGCCGGAACCCCAGATACCCTCGATTTCGGTGATGTGGTCCAGGGCAAGCCCCTGTGAACGGCTGAGAGGACCCATGCCTCCGGAGAGAATGAAGCCGCTTCCAGTCAGCCCTGACAGCCCGATCGGCAGGCTGCGGCCCGAGGCGCGCATGGCCTGCAGCAGCTCCGCCATGGTCAGACCCGTGCCGAATTCGACCTCTTTTGTCGCTTCGTGATGAAGGATCTCCCGATGTCGGCACAGATCAAGAGTCCAGCAGCCATCGCTCGCGCAACGACTGCTGTTGCCTCCAGAGCGAATCCGTAAGGGTGTTGAGCCGAGCGGCTGACGCATCAGCTGCTTCAACAGCCTTGGACCGGGGGTCAGGCAGCCAAGGCTGTCAGCAGCTTGCGCCAGAGGATTCATGGTCTTTCTGTTACTGCCGTGAATAGGTTTGATACAGACGCACCGCACGTGTGACCCAGCAGATCGTTGCTCCTAGTGCAACCAAACATGGAGTTCTGATCTGTGGTCATGGCAGCCGTAACCGTTTGGCGGTTGCTGAATTCGAGGGGCTGGCGAACGGACTCAAACAACGTCTCTCGGGACTGCCGGTGGAGTATGGCTTCCTTGAATTCGCCCGTCCCATCCTGAGGGATGGTCTGGAACGGCTGCGCGAGCAGGGGGTTGTGAAGGTGTTGGCTGTGCCGGCCATGTTGTTTGCCGCAGGTCATGCCAAGAACGACATTCCATCCGTTCTCAACACCTACAGCGCTGAAACAGGGCTGGAGATCGACTACGGCCGCGAACTGGGCGTGGATCGTTTGATGATCGCCGCGGCTGGAGCACGGATTCAGGAGGCTCTGAATCGCACCTCCACGCTTGATCTGTCCGACACCATGCTGGTTGTGGTGGGTCGTGGCTCTTCAGATCCCGATGCCAATTCCAATGTCGCCAAGGTCACCCGGATGCTGGTGGAGGGCTTCGGTTTCGGCTGGGGTGAAACTGTTTATTCAGGCGTCACCTTTCCTCTTGTTGAACCCGGTCTTCGTCATGTGGTGAAGCTGGGGTTCAAGCGCATCGTCGTCTTTCCTTATTTCCTCTTCTCCGGGGTCTTGGTGAGCAGGATCCGCGAACACACCGAGCGCGTTGCGGGAGATCATCCGCAGATTGAATTCGTCAACGCCTCGTATCTGGGCGATCACACGTTCGTTCTCGACACTTTCATGGAGCGGGTTCAGGAGGTGATGGGTGGTGAAACCGCCATGAACTGCTCGCTGTGTAAATACAGGGCGCAGGTGCTGGGCTTTGAACAGGAGGTGGGCCTCGATCAGTCCAGTCACCATCACCACGTTGAGGGTCTCACGGAAGCCTGCTGTCTCTGTGAACGGGAATGCACGGGTGCCTGTCAGCCCGATGGAATCCCGGTTCCGGTGAGTGCTGGTCATCACCACCATCACGACCATGGCCACCATCCCTATCCCCATGCAGACCACCCTCTCGGTCCAAGCACCCTTCGTCGTGCATCATCACAACAGGACACATCTGAGCCTCAAATCGGAAGGAATTCGGAGGTTCTGGCGGACTCAACCGTCTCTGTCTCGCTCGAGTCTTGAGAGACTAAAACGTATAAGCGTGGCTGATGTCGATGTGGCTGTGTGGAGAAAGAGTGGGGTTTTCCACAGTTCTGACCAGGTTTTCCACTGCTTTTTGCCGAAAGCCTGTGTCTGAGGGCTGAAGCTGTGGGTTTGTGCTCCGGTGACTTTCGTGTCTTGACAGGATTGTCCGCCCGATGATCGCAGTGATGGGTTGAGCAAGGCCTGAGAGCTGATCTCTTTCGCTGCAATGAGTCTCGATTGAGATCCATGTTTGGTGTTTGCGCGCTCATAGCTTTGACGAGCAAGGCATTTGTATGGCTCTCTGTTGGGGAACACGGGACGCTGAAGCGCTGGATGGATCGCAATCACTTGGAACGCTGCATGGATTCAAAGCCGGCCACTGAAGCGGAGGTCGAATCACCTTTTGTGAGCCTTGAAGCTGAAATCCCCGAGGTGCTCTACAGGGGCCTGAAGGCCTTCATCGGATCCAATCCGGCCTGGGATCAGTACCAGGTGATGAGCTCCGCTCTGGCCCAGTTCCTCTTCCAGAACGGCTGCTCCGAGCGTGCGGTCACCGAGCGTTATCTGGATGATCTGTTCAGTCGCTCACAGGCTTGAGCGCCTGAAGGCATGCTCTGCGGGCGATCGCCATCATGGTAAGGGTCGGACTCTGCCAGCCTGAGCTTGGCCAGCAGGCCCCGTCCACCACCAGCACGTTGGGGCATCGCCAGAGACGGTTCCAGGCATCCACAACGCTCTGCTCTTCGCTTGTGCCCATCGCAGCTCCACCCACTTCATGGATGTAGTAACCGGGCGGTGGGGCATTCTCTTGAGCGGCAACGGCATGGCGAACCAGTGGTGCCACGAGCGGCAGGTGCACCAGATCAGCCAGTGACGTCGTAACCCCTCCAGCAAGGTCGATGCAGTCCTGAATCGTCTGCTGCATGTGCTGCACCATGGCCTGCTCATTCGCCCCCCATCGACAGCTGATGTGCGGCATCGGTACATCCAGCGGATCGCAGCGTTCCGACAGGCTGACCCGGTTGCTGGGGTCGTAAAGCACCTCCCCATGTCCGATTAGAAAGCCAAGTCGGCGATCGGGATTGCGTTTCAGCCACCAGGGCGGATCAAAGCGGTTGATGGCTCCCCAGATTCCATAGCCGCGCAGGAACTCGCGTCCTGCGCAGACTCCTGGAGCATTGCCGAACGGCAGGAAAAAGCTGCCTGCTCCGGAAAGAGTGCTTGAAGGATCCTGTTGCTGAGTCGCGGTTCGACCGGTTTCGCTGGCAACGGAGAAGAACCGACAGCAGGACACATGGTCCATCAATCCTTTCCCCAGTTGGCCTGAAGGATCACTGAACCCCCTGGGGTGGACCTGACTCTCTGACTGCAGCAGCAGACGCAGCGTTGCGATCGTTGAAGCGCAGACCACCACAAGGTTGCAGTCCAGTCGTTGACGCTCTCCAGTGCTGCGGTTCACCACGACAACAGACCGTGCACGTTGCCGGGTGGGATCCACCTCCAGGCTCTCCGCCATCGAATTGCACAGAATTTCCACCCGACCCGTTGCCAGAGCGCGCTGAAGACTTGAGCCGTTGCTGCTTGAGCGAGGCCACTCAGCTGTTGGCGTGCGCTGATGGGCTTCAAAGCCCCTGGAGTGGATCAATTGCACACCGCGTTCCCTGATCAGGAGGTCACGCAACCGTTCCTCCTCGGGCATGAACGGCAGTGCCGGTGCCATCTGGCCATCGGGGAGATGGTTGAGGCCGTCATGCTCACCATGCACTTCAAGCAGCCGTTCGAGTGCGCTGTAGTGAGGATCGAGGTCCTGGTGATTGATGGGCCAGTTCCGGCCGTGCCCGTCATGATCGGCGCCCTTGAATTCATAGTCCGATAGCCGCAGCGTGATTCCACCCCAGGTGAGGCTGCGACCACCGACCTGACGGCCCTGGGTCCAGAGATACGGCTGATCCTCAGGAGTGCTGTAAGGGTACTGACGCTCATCCGCATAGAGGTCAGGGTTCTGTTTCCAGTAGCCCGGATGCCTTGCCTGACGTCGATGGCGGCCAGTGATCAACCCTTCGGCTCTTCTGAAACTGTTGCCTGGCTCTCCTCCGAGGGAATCCGCGGGCGATCGATCAGGCCCAGCCTCCAACACGAGCACCCGGATGCCTGCTTCAGCCAGCGTCATCGCAGCCACGCCGCCTGTCGCTCCCGAGCCGATCACAATCGCTTCAAAGGGATGCAGGGACACAGCAGCACGATGACCTATGCATAGTTTCCGATGGGCCCTGCGCCTCTGGCTAGTGTCCGTCCCGCCCTATTTGGTTGTTGCAGCTCAGTGCTGGCTTACTGCTGAATGACACGAAGTTCGGAGCGGCATTCAGGCGATGGGGCAGCTGCAACGCAATGGCTGATCAGATGGTAATGATTAAAGATCTGACTTAATTAAGTTTTTGAATCAGTCGAAATAGATCAAACATTTAGCTTTGCAGCGTCAACGGTGTAAATATTGTGTGAAATGTTGTCGAATTATTCCATAGACCTGAAGTGTGCTGTTGGTGATTATTTGATCTGCATGGTCGAGGCAATGATTTTCAAATAATCTGCTGCATTTTAAACAATATACTAAGTTCACTTTTCTAGCTGATGGTTTGCGTTTGAAACTAACTGACTGGTCCTTTCCAGCCGACAGCGCAACAAAAAACCCCGCTGATGCGGGGTTTCAGTAATTGGTGGCGGGGGGGAGATTTGAACTCCCGACCTTCGGGTTATGAGCCCGACGAGCTACCAGACTGCTCTACCCCGCGTTGACTCATTCATTGTACAACTTGGTGTTTGAAGACACCACGCAATTATGGTCAGGTTCGCAGCTCACCTTCCACATCGAGGTGAACGCCTGGGTTGAGAATCAACAACTGTTCTTCCAGCTCCTTCAGTCCACTCGGCGTCATCCAGTCGAGCTGGCGCAGCAGGTGCAGAGCCACAGCCTGTTTAGCCCGTCTGGCTCCGTCCTCAACCTTGATCGCCACGCCGAGGCCTTCGCCCGTTCTGCTCAGGCACTGAATGCCTTCAGCACCTCCTTTGCTGATCACCTGGTGGTGGGAGCGCCGCATCAGTTCCGTGTCAAAGCGCCCCTCGCCGGCAACCAGTTCAGGATGCGCCAGCATCGCCCGACTGATCTGTTCCAGTTCCGCGTGTGTTGAGGATCCGAGATGGGCAAATAACAGAGCCATCTGATCGAGCTGTAGGCGCAACGTGGGAGCGCCGCAGTCATCCCGTTCGGCGACCAGTTCCTCAGGGGGAAGACCCAGCAGTTCCGCCACGCGTCGTGAAACCTCCTGCTGCAGAGGGTGATCTCCCTGGAGGTAGGTCTCGATCGGCCAGCCCATCTTTCGGGAGGTGATCAAAAATGCAGCATGCTTTCCGGAGCAGTTGTGCTCAAGAGGACTGGAACGGCCCGAGGGGACGGGGCACTGAAGATCGCTGCTTTCCAGTTCCGCGTTCCAGAGCATCCTGAACGCTTCACGTGCGTGCCCAGGGGTTCCCGAATGGGATCCACAGCTGATGGCAATCCCTCGCTCACCACAGCTGTAGGTTTCCGACGCACCGCTGCTGATCAGTGGAAGAGCCTGAAAAGGCTTGAGCGCAGAGCGAATGAAGGTTTCGAAGTCCGGCTGTCCGGCCCTCATCAGCACCCGGCCGCGGCTGTCGCAGACAACGGCATGCGCTTTGTGAGTGGATTCGATGGAGGATCCCCGTCTCAGTCGGACTTCCAGAGCCGGAGAACTCAGGGAACGCGCCGAGCCGCGGTAACCCGATGGGATCGACATGCCCTGCTGGTTAAGGTTCAGAGAGCCTGACAGATGCTGGCACCACCAAGCATCAGGCCTGTGACCAAGGCCATCGCCCTTCCGAGTCTGCCCAGGATCGGTCTGACTTCGTGTTGAGCCAGCAGCAGATCACGTTCCCTCCAGGACACCGGTTTTTCCCAGACCTGACCGTCATACCAACCAGATTCCTCGTACTCCACCTTTTCCGAGAGAAGGCGCTTGTGCACATAGGTCCAGCCAAGCCACTGACGGATCAGCAGCAGCATCGGCATCACAAGGGCAGCGACACCGCCGGCGATCAGCAGACGCACCGGATCGTTGCGAAGCGTCCAGCTGCCGCTCGCCACCAGAACGGTGACCGGTGAAATCAGAAGCCAGCTGATCAAAAGTGCTCGATCGAGTGACACCTGGGCCGTGCAGGGCCATGCGAAAAACCAGGAACGGCTGAACTGAGCAAATTCCTCCTGAGGTCTCTGTTCAGGTGGAACAGGGCAGGGGATGCTCGAAACCATGCCGGGCTGCCTGTTAGTGATCTATTGGTCTGGACGTTAGGTAGGGACGTCGTTCCCCGTGGCTCCAAAATGCTTCAAGGTCGTAGTAACTACGTTCCCCTGGTTGGAGCACATGCACGATAAGTTCGCCGTAATCCAATAGGGCCCAGCGACCTTCGTTCACGCCCTCCTTGCGCAGAGGCAGCCTCTGAACCTCGTCTTCGAGACGGTCTTCGACGGATCGCGCAATCGCCCTGACCTGCACATCGCTCTGGCCACCGGCGATCACCATCCAGTCAGCAAGGCTTGACACCTCATCAACACGAATGAGCTGGATGTCCACCGCTTTGCGGTCATCGCATGCATCGGCAGCGAGTTCCGCAAGCTTTTCACTATCCATAAACGTTTTCGCTGGTGACAGACTGACGGGAGCCTTGTTGTTGTGCCATTTCAGCGCGAGCCTTACCCGCACTCTTGCGCAGCGCCTCCAGACGGTCTTCAAAAAAACTGCGTTTTTTCTTCTTCCTGGTTTTCTCAACGAGATCCTTCAGTGCGCCTCCGAGGCTCTTGTAAGCGTTGGGAACGCTGTAGCCGAAGCGACAGGCCAGATCGATGGCCCGCTCATCGGCTGAAATTGCATCACGAAGGCGTTTTTCAGCGTTGTTCTTGAGATAGAGCCGGTAGCCCGCGAAGCCGGACAATCCAAGAGCCATGAGCAACAGCAGTCCGTCCTGAACCCAGAGTTCACCGATGGCGCCACCCAGGCCGATGGCCAGAGCTGCCATCTCCCATCCATCCCGGGGAATCGTGTCGTTCTGAATCCTGCCCACCTCGTGCCAGAACAGCAGGTTGCGATGATCCAGTGCCAGGTTGTCCCAGGCGTCGAGATCAACCTGAATCTCAACTTCGTCCCTGCCGATCTCCTCGAGTGTGATAAGCGCCGGCTCAACAGCGGCTGCTGCCTCGACGAACACCCAGCTCTGCATCTCCGGGGGCAGCAACCCTTTCAGACGCTGGAGTTCACTCATGACTGTTGATCGTTCTCCTGGCCCTCAACGCTAGCGACTGCCGGGCAACTGCCGCTGAACAGACGCATGTCCACACGGGGCTGCGTGGGAGACTCAAAAGGTTTGGCCGCTGAGAGAACGCCCATGCCCCGGCGGAACGATCTTCGTCGCATTCTTCTGCTGGGCTCAGGGCCGATCGTGATCGGTCAGGCATGTGAATTCGATTATTCGGGAACTCAGGCCTGCAAAGCGCTTCGTGCAGAGGGGTACGAAGTTGTGCTGGTGAATTCCAACCCCGCTTCGATCATGACCGATCCGGACATGGCGGATCGCACCTATGTGGAACCACTCACTCCTGAGGTGGTCGCCAGGGTGATCGAGCAGGAGCGACCAGATGCCCTGCTTCCCACCATGGGCGGTCAGACCGCTCTCAACCTTGCGGTCACGCTGGCTGAAAACGGAACGCTGGAGCGCTTCGGGGTTGAACTGATCGGTGCCGATCTGCAGGCGATCCGTAAAGCGGAGGATCGCCTGCTGTTCAAGCAGGCGATGGAACGGATCGGTGTGAAGGTCTGTCCTTCGGGAATCGCTTCATCGATGGAGGAGGCCGAGGCCGTCGGAGCCGCCATCGCGACCTATCCGAGGATCATTCGACCAGCCTTCACTCTCGGAGGCAGCGGAGGTGGCATCGCCTACAACCCGGAGGAATATGCCTCAATCTGCAAGACCGGTCTCGATGCCAGCCCCGTCTCGCAGATCCTGATTGAAAAGTCGCTGCTGGGCTGGAAGGAGTTCGAACTGGAGGTGATGCGCGATCTCGCCGACAACGTGGTGATTGTCTGCAGCATTGAAAACCTCGATCCGATGGGAGTTCACACCGGTGATTCGATCACCGTTGCTCCCGCACAGACCCTTACGGACCGTGAATACCAGCGCCTGAGAGACCAGTCCATCGCCATCATCCGCGAGATCGGAGTTGCCACAGGCGGCAGCAACATTCAGTTCGCCATCAATCCCGTCGATGGAGAAGTGGTGGTCATCGAGATGAATCCCCGCGTCAGCCGCTCCTCCGCACTGGCCAGCAAGGCCACCGGGTTCCCGATTGCCAAGATCGCGGCACGTCTGGCGGTTGGGTACACCCTCGACGAAATTCTCAACGACATCACAGGCAAGACGCCCGCGTGTTTTGAACCAACAATCGATTACGTCGTCACCAAGGTTCCCCGCTTTGCCTTTGAAAAATTCAGGGGCTCGCCTGCGGTGCTCACCACGGCCATGAAATCCGTTGGCGAAGCCATGGCCATCGGGCGCTGTTTCGAGGAGTCGTTTCAGAAAGCGTTGCGTTCCCTGGAGACCGGACTCTCAGGCTGGGGTGGAGATCGTGCGGAACCAGAGTTCACTGCTGCTGAGCTCGATCGCTCTCTGCGAACCCCCTCGCCGGAGAGGATCCTCACGGTGCGTGCTGCGATGCTCGCCGGACGTTCGGATGAGGACATTCACGCGCTCAGCCGGATCGATCCATGGTTTCTGGCGAAGCTGCGCGTGCTGATCCAGGTCGAATCCGAACTGCTTCAGGGCAGACAGCTGTCGGAGATCACCGCGGAGCAGTTTCTCAGGCTCAAGCAGCTCGGATACTCGGATCGTCAGATCGCCTGGTTCACCTCATCCGATCAGCTCGATGTGCGCGAAGCGCGGCTTCAGTTTGGGATTCGCCCCGTGTTCAAGACCGTGGACACCTGCGCGGCCGAATTCGCTTCAACCACTCCCTACCACTATTCCTCCTATGAGCGGGCGGTATGTCGCCTTGATGATGCTGGGAACTTGAGGGTTGAACCACCGGCAACGGAGGTTTCAGAAGAGAAGAGGCGCAAGCTGATGATTCTTGGAGGAGGACCCAATCGAATCGGCCAGGGAATCGAATTCGATTACTGCTGTTGTCATGCCTCCTTCTCGGCCCAGGACCGTGGCTTCGCCACGGTGATGCTCAACAGCAACCCTGAAACGGTTTCCACTGACTACGACAGCAGTGACCGGCTCTATTTCGAACCTCTCACCCTTGAGGATGTTCTCAATGTGATCGAGGCGGAGCGTCCGGAGGGAGTCATTGTTCAGTTCGGCGGTCAGACGCCGCTCAAGCTGGCCATGCCACTGCTGCGATGGCTGAATTCACCCGCAGGCCAGGCCACAGGAACCCGTATCTGGGGCACTTCACCCGAATCAATCGATCGTGCGGAGGATCGAGAGCAGTTCGAAGCGATCCTGCGTGAACTTGAGATCCGTCAACCGCGTAATGGCCTCGCCCGCAGCGAGCATGAAGCCCGTGCGGTTGCCGGCACCGTGGGCTATCCGGTGGTGGTGCGCCCCTCCTATGTGCTCGGCGGTCGGGCGATGGAGGTCGTTCATGACGAGCAGGAGCTCAACCGCTACATGACTGAGGCGGTGCAGGTGGAGCCTGATCACCCTGTTCTCATCGATCAATACCTCCAGAACGCCATTGAGGTGGATGTGGATGCTCTCTGTGATCGAGACGGTGTGGTGGTGATCGGTGGACTGATGGAGCACATCGAACCGGCAGGAATCCATTCAGGTGATTCCGCCTGCTGCCTGCCATCGGTGTCTCTGGGTGATGACGCGCTCACCACCATTCGTTCATGGACCGAGGCACTTGCCCTGCGTCTTCAGGTTCAGGGTCTGATCAATCTTCAGTTCGCGGTTCAGCGGACTCAGTCAGGAGAGGAGCGGGTGTTCATCATCGAAGCGAATCCGCGTGCCTCAAGAACCGTTCCATTCGTTGCGAAGGCCACCGGTGTGCCGTTGGCGAGAATCGCTACGCGTCTGATGGCAGGCGAGACCCTTGCGGAGATCGGTCTCAGCCAGGAACCTTCTCCGCCGCTTCAGGCGGTCAAAGAAGCTGTGCTCCCGTTCCGCCGCTTCCCAGGTGCCGATTCTCTTCTTGGTCCTGAAATGCGCTCCACAGGGGAGGTGATGGGCTGGGCGCCGAAATTCGGGATGGCTTATGCGAAGGCGGAGCTGGCGGCTGGTGATGCCTTGCCCAAGCAGGGCACCGTTTTCCTGTCCACCCATGACAGGGACAAGCCGGCTCTGGTTCCTGTTGCCAGGCGTCTGATCGACCTGGGCTTCTCGCTCACGGCCACAGCGGGCACGGCAGCCACCCTGACTGATGCAGGTCTTCAGGTGCAGTCGGTGCTCAAGGTTCATGAAGGGCGCCCGAACATCGAGGATCTGATTCGCTCCGGCGCTGTGCAGCTGGTGATCAACACGCCGATCGGTCGTCAGGCCGCCCACGACGACCGCTACCTGCGGCGTGCTGCTCTCGATTACTCCGTGCCGACCCTCACCACACTGGCCGGAGCACGTTCCGCGGTTCAGGGTATTGAGGCACTTCAATCACAGACGTTTGATATCCATGCCCTTCAGGATGTTCATCAAGAGGTTCAGCCCCGGTAGTGTCGCGGCAGCATCCATTCCCTGAAGTGACTGTCACCAGCATTCCCGACGTTGCCCCCGGCAGTGACTGCCGGGATGCCTTTCGAGCCGCCTACGAGAACCGCTACACCTGGGAACCCGAATTCGGAGGTTACCAGGGCCGTTGCATCTGGGAGCAGGGCGACCGCCGCGTTGAAGGTCGCTTCAAGATCGGCGCTGATCTGAAGGCAAAGGTTGAAGGTGTCGATGATTCTGAGGTGGAGAAGGCGATTGCCTCCCAGCTCTGGGAAGTCGCCATTCATCGTGTTCGCCGCTCCTTTGACCAGGTGCATGGTGCCAATACATTCACCGCAGGCGACAGCACCGATGAGGGTCTGGAAGTTTTGATCGGCGGCAAGGGTGAAGGTGATCGCTACCGCATCAAAGGCGATGTGGTGACCATGGTTCACCGACATATCCACGGCACTGTGGTCACCATTCACACCGGCAGCACCACAGATACCGGTTCCGGCTATCTGAGTCGTGATTACTCCAGCCAGTACGCAGACCCTGCCAGCGGAGAAGAGAAAGGTCCTTCCAGTCACTTTGAAGACACGTTCGTGCCTCTGGGTGAGCAGGGCAGCTGGGTGCTCGAACGCCGGGCCATCCGTTCCAAGGATTCCGATGGATCTGACACGCTGCAGATCTTCCAGTTCACTGATCTGGCCGCACTCTGATGCTCTCTATCGCCACTGTCTCCCAAGGTTTCGACAGCATCGTCACTTCCATCAACGGTCCGATCAGCTCCTTTGCATGGGGGTGGCCCACCGTTGGTCTGATCTCCGTGACCGGTGTTCTGCTGATGGTCGGCCTGCGGTTCATGCCGATTCTGCGACTCCCTTATGGAGTGCGAATGATGCTGGCTCCCTCGGATCAAAAGGCTGAAGGCGACATCAGCCCTTATCAGGCTCTGATGACATCGTTGGCGGCAACGGTTGGCACCGGCAACATCGCCGGAGTTGCCGGTGCGATCGCCATTGGTGGTCCCGGGGCGGTGTTTTGGATGTGGTTGATCGCCTTCTTCGGCATCGCAACCAAATACGCCGAAGCTGTCTTGGCGGTTCACTACCGCGAGGTTGATGAGCTGGGAAATCACGTCGGCGGCCCGATGTACTACATCAGCAAAGGCCTCGGGCCCCGCTGGGTCTGGCTTGGCGGAGTGTTTGCTCTGTTCGGCATGCTCGCCGGTTTCGGAATCGGTAATGGCGTTCAGTGCTTCGAGGTGTCCAGTGCCCTGCTCGGCCTGGGGATACCCCGGGAAGTGACGGCCGTGGTGCTCGGGGTGCTCGTGTTTGCCGTGATCATCGGTGGTGTTCGCCGTATCTCGAAGGCTGCCTCCGCCATTGTGCCGTTCATGGCGATCGCCTATGTGCTTGCCTGTCTCATCATCCTTCTCGCCAATATCGGCAGCATCGGTGATGCCTTTGCAAGCATTTTCAGCAATGCATTCACCGGTCAGGCAGCTGCCACCGGCACCCTCACCCAGGTGATCCTGATGGGATTCAAACGTGGGATTTTTTCGAACGAAGCTGGTCTGGGCAGCGCACCAATCGCCCATGCGGCCGCCCGCACCGATGACCCTGTCCGTCAGGGCACGGTGGCGATGCTCGGCACCTTCATCGACACGATGATCATCTGCACACTCACTGCACTGGTCATTCTGGTCAGTGGCATCGCAGGAGGTGGACTCTCAGGTTCCGAGCTGTCCATCGCCGCCTTCGATGAAGCGCTCTCCGGTTCTGGCTGGATCGTCACCATCGGCCTGCTTGTTTTCGCTTTCACCACCGTTCTCGGCTGGAGTTTCTACGGCGAACGCTGCACGGAATATCTATTCGGCGTCAGGGCGATTCTTCCCTTCAGAGGTGTCTGGGTTGCAGTGGTGGTGATCGGCTCGCTCGTTGGTGACCGTGGGGTCGTCTGGGGCGTTGCGGACACACTCAATGGCTTGATGGCGATTCCCAATCTGATCGCACTGGTGTTGCTGTCAGGAACCGTGTTCGAGCTAACGCGTCGTTATCACTTCCCCGACACGGTCGAATCCTCCGACTGATCAATCCTTGTGGGGCTTCAATCTTGACGTCTGAGTTGAAAGCCTCCTCCGATTGGGAGAGGCCTTTCAACTGTCGAAATTGGCTGGATTCTTCAGCTCTGCTCGGGAAGAGGTGTCACATTCTTCAAACGCTCATTCAGCTGCATCGCCATTGACTGGCGTCCAACCGCCAGCACCTTCAGGGTGTCTTCGTGCATCCGCAGTTGTGCGTCGGCAACCTGCATTCCGCGCACCAGTTCCTTCAGATCATCGGGAAGCTGATTGAGGTCATAGCGCTTGCCCTCAAAGGTGAGTACAGGGTTTTCTGCAGGTGTAGCGGTCATTTCACAGGAACTGAATCCCCAGCAATTTAGCTGCGTGAATTGCGAATCATCTGGCGTTCACAAAGATCTCGATAGCGACCGTTTTTCGCCATCAGCTGATCATGGCTGCCTCGTTCGCTGATCTGCCCCTGGTCGAGCACCACGATCTGATCGGCTTCCTGCACAGTCGCCAGCCTGTGGGCGATCACCAGCACCGTTCGGCCGTTCATGGCCTGACGCAACCCCAGCTGAACAGCAGCCTCGGCTTCGGCATCCAGAGCACTGGTGGCTTCATCGAGCAGCAGCACCGCGGGATTTCCCAGAACGGCTCTTGCAATGGCGATACGCTGCAGCTGACCACCGGAGACATTGGTGCCTCGCTCCTCGAGTTTCGTGTCGTAGCCATCCGGCAACGCCATGATGAAATCATGGGCATTGGCAAGACGTGCTGCCTCAATCAATTGAGCATGGCTGGCTGATCGGCCGAAGCGGATGGCCTCGGCAATGCTGCCGGAGAACACTGTTGTGCGCTGTGGCACGAGGGCAACCTGCTGCCTGAGTTCACGAGCTTTCACCTTTGCCAGATTCTTGCCGTCAAGTTCGATCGAACCTGACTGGGCGCTGTTGAAACGCAGCAGCAAAGAGAACAGAGTGCTTTTGCCGGCACCGGAGGGGCCGACCAGCGCCACCACCTGCCCTGCCTCGATGCTCAGATTGATGTCACGCAGAACCGGTTCTCCATCGCCGTAAGCGAAGACAACCTGTTCCAGATTCAGGTGTCCTGCAGGACGGCCGATCGGCAACGCGGGAACAGGATCCGCTGATTCCTGGGGTTCCTGTTCGATCTGGCGCAGCCGACGCAGTGAAGCCTGACCCTGCTGAAATTCGTTGAAGTTGTTGGTGACGTGAGCAATCGGGTCAATCAGCACAACCAGACCGGTGAGGTAACTGCTCAACCCGGCAATGCTCAGACCATCGTTCTGAATTCGCCAGGCGGCCAGCCCCAGCACTGAGAAGAGCCCCACCACTTCGATCATCCCCACCACCGGATGCTGAAGGGCCACCAAGCTGTAGGTGCGGTGTCTGGCCTGACGGTGCTGGTCGATCTCTTCTTCAAAACGGCCTTGCAGCCAGGGCTCTGCCGCAAAGGCGCGCACAAGAGGCAGTCCCTCGATCGCCTCCCCCAGCAGGCCGGCGAGCTCACTCACTTTTTTCTGGCTGCGTTCGGTGGCGGCCATCACCTTGGCCCCAAACAGGCTGATCAACCAGATGATCAGTGGTGCAAGCAGCAGGATTGAGGCTGTGAGCTTCCAGTCCAGCCAGAGCATGTAACCCAGCACGGCCAGCAGCTGGAGCACGCTCGGAAGCGTGTCGTGAATCGATTTGTAGAGAACCTCACTCACGCGATCGGCGTCTTCGGTGAGTCGGTAGGTGAGATCGCCGGCCGAAAGCTTCTCAAGAGCTCCAAGCTCAACGGTCTGCAGGCGGCTGAACAAATGGCTGCGCAGGGTTTTGCTCACCTGGAGAGCCGGCCCTGCCAGAAGGGAGTCCTGTCCGAACTGAGCCAGTTTCTGAATCGCGAAAATCAGCACGCCTTGGCCGATCAGTGCGAGCACCCTGCTGAGATCTCTCGATCCCAGCGCTGGGAAGAGATCACCTGCGAGATTGAGCAGCAGCAGAAAACTGCTCACGTACACGAGCATGCAGATCAGCCCGAGGCTCAGTTGCGGCAGATGGGGCCGCAGCAACGGCAGCAGCCTGCGGAACCCTGCCTCGGACGTTTTCAGCATCGCGTCACACTATCAATGCTCTTTTGTGCCCTCCAGGACCGATGCGCCTTGATCAGTTCCTGAAATGGCAAGGCTGGGTCGGTACCGGCGGTGAGGCCAAGATGCTGATTCAGGCAGGGGAAGTGCTTGTGAATGACTGCGTTGTCACACAGCGCGGTCGTCAGCTCAACCTTGGTGATCACGTGAAGCTGCGCAGAGATCAGGCTGTGGTCACGAAGATCTGAGAGGTTCTTGCTCGCGTTGGAACGTAAGTTGGCTGCTGCTGAGCCGCAGAGGACGCAAGCGTGGGCAAACCGGTGATTGCTGGAAACTGGAAGATGCACATGACGTGTGCCCAGACCCGGGACTGGTTGACCACGTTTCTGCCGCTGATCGCCGACACGCCTGATGATCGTGAGTTGGTGGTTGCACCTCCATTCACAGCGATCAGCACCATGGCTGCAGTGAGTTCAGGGTCCCGGGTTGAGATTTCCAGTCAGAACGTGCACTGGGAGGCGCAGGGAGCTTTCACGGGTGAGATCGCACCCTCCATGCTTGAAGAGCATGGTGTGCGCTACGCCATTGTCGGTCACAGCGAGCCGCGCAAATATTTCAGTGAAAGTGATGAACAGATCAATCATCGCGCCCGCTCAGCCCAGGCCCATGGTCTGATTCCAATAGTTTGTGTCGGCGAAAGTGATGAACAGCGCAGCCGCGGAGAAGCGGAGCGCGTGATCCGTCGTCAGGTGGAACAGGGTCTTGAAGGACTCGACCCCAACAGGCTTGTTGTCGCCTATGAGCCCATCTGGGCCATCGGAACCGGCAAGACCTGCGAGTCTTCAGAAGCAAATCGCATCTGTGGTCTGATCCGCAGCTGGGTGGGGGCTCCTGATCTGATCATCCAGTACGGCGGATCCGTGAAGCCAGGCAACATCGATGAACTCATGAGCATGAGCGATATCGATGGTGTGCTCGTGGGTGGAGCGTCGCTCGATCCGGAAAGTTTCGCGCGCATCGCCAACTATCAGGTCTCCTGATCAGGGATGCGTTTTCCGGATTGCTGGGGCGACCGCCCGGCTGTGATGGGGGTGATCAATCTCACCCCGGATTCATTCAGCGATGGAGGACGTTTCAACCGGGTGGATCTGGCCTTGAACGAGGCCTCACGTCAGCTTCTGCAGGGAGCTCAGGTGCTGGATCTCGGTGCTCAGAGCACAAGGCCTGGTGCTCGTGATGTGGGAGCTGATGAGGAGATCGCACGCCTGCTTCCCTGTCTCCAGAGCATTCGGGCCGCCCATCCTCAGGCGATTCTTTCGGTGGACACCTTTCTGGCACCGGTTGCCAGAGCAGCCTTGGATGCAGGAGCCGACTGGATCAATGATGTCAGCGGAGGCAGGCGGGATCCTGCCCTGCTGAGCGTGGTTGCCGATGAGGGCTGTCCTTACGTGCTGATGCACAGCCGCGGGGACAGCCGCACCATGGATGACTGCACTGATTACGGCGATCAGGGAGTTGTCGCCGGAGTCCTGAAGGAACTCAGGCTCAGCAGTGATCGCGCCGTCCGGGCGGGGCTGCGCCGGGAACAGCTGATCTGGGACCCAGGGCTCGGCTTCGCCAAGACCAATGAGCAGAATCTTCAGCTGATCCAACAGCTGGAAGACCTTCAACATGACGGTATCCCTCTGCTTCTGGGCCCGTCTCGCAAGCGTTTCATAGGTGCTGTGCTTGATCAGCCCCGGGCCAAAGCCAGGATCTGGGGGACGGCTGCTGTCTGTGCCAGGGCTGTAGATGCCGGCGTCCACGTGGTGCGAGTTCACGATGTGGGACCGATCCATCAGGTGGTGACCATGGCAGCGGCTGTGTCGCGCCGGCGTTGCCGCCAAGCCGACACCCATGAATGATCTGGCTAGAACGGACCCCTTCGTAAGGCATTCATGAGCACGCAACCTGCGCTCACCCTTCTCTTTGACGGGGGATGTCCACTCTGCGTCCGTGAAGTGACGTTTCTGCGTCGCCGGGATCGTGACCAGTCCATCCGCTTCATTGACATTGATGCACAGGACTACTCACCCGAGGATTGGTCTGGCATTAGCTATCGCCAAGCGATGGCGAGGATTCATGCCATTCAGGCCGATGGAACAGTGCTCACGGATGTCGAGGTGTTTCGCGAGGCTTATCGCCTGATTGGTCTTGGCTGGCTGTATGCGCCAACCCGTTGGCCAGTGATCGGGCCAGTGATTGACGTGCTTTATGGCGTCTGGGCTCGGTATCGGCTGAAGATCACCAACCGAGCCTCGCTGGATCAGCTCTGCCTTGATCGCTGTGAACGGAGACTCTGAGATGGTTCGTTGTGGCATCAAAAAGCCGGTGCTTTGACACCGGCTGAGACAACGAGACAACCTGCGATGCGTTTCTGGCCATCTGCAGGCGTCAGCTTTCTGCGGTTGTGACGCCTTCAATCCGATCCTCAACTTCCTGGTAAAGCTCCTGCAGCAGTTCAATGTTTTCATCGGAAGTCTCCCAGTAGCCGCGACCGTGCACCTCGAGGAGAGTTCCCACAATGCGGCGGAAACTGTTGGGATTCAGATCCAGGAGCCGCTTGCGCATTTCCGGGTCGTTGATGAATGTTTCATTGGCCTCCTCGTAGACGAAGTTATCGACCGATCCGCTGGTGGCACTCCAGCCCAGGGTGAAATTGAGGCGCTTGGCAACTTCACGCACTCCCTCATAACCAGAGTCGAGCATTCCCTCGTACCACTTCGGGTTGAGAAGTTTGGTGCGTGAGTCGAGACGGATCGTCTCGTTCAGGGATCGCACCTGAGCGTTGGCCGTGGTGGTGTCCGCGATGTAGCTGGTGGGCGCCTTGCCATCATCGCGAAGACCGGCAATCAGTTTTGTCGGATCGGAATCGAAGTAGTGACTGACGTCAGTGAGCGAGATTTCTGCGGAATCCAGATTCTGGAACGTGACGTCAGCGGTCTTCATCACGTTCTCGAACACGTCGCGCTTCTGGTTCATCTCGCCTGGGTTGTCGGCATTGAACGCGAAGGTCTTGCGGGACAGATACATCTCCTGCAACTCCCCCTCCTCTTCCCAGGTGCTGTTCTCGACAGCCAGATTCACGTTTGAGCTGTAGCTGCCGCTGGCATTGGAGAACACCCTGCAGGCGGCGTCGCGCAGACTTCCGCCTTCCTTCTCAGCCTGCTCGAGCGCATGTTTGCGCACGAAATTCTGTTCGAGCGGCTCATCGGCCTCAGCAGCCATTTTCACGGCCTGATCAATCAGGGCCATCTGATTGATGAACAGATCACGGAAAACTCCCGAGCAGTTGACCACCACATCAACTCTTGGGCGTCCGAGCTCCTCCAGAGGAATCAGCTCCAGCTTGTTGACCCGGCCCACGGAGTCAGGCATGGGCTTTACACCCACGAACCAGAGAATCTGAGCAAGTGATTCGCCGTAGGTCTTGATGTTGTCGGTTCCCCAGAGAACGCAGGCGATGGTTTCGGGCCAGGCTCCCTGCTCTTCTCGCTGGCGATCGATCAGTTTGTCGACCACACCTTTGGCAGCGGCAACCGCAGCCCGGGTTGGAATCGCCTGAGGATCGAGAGCATGGATGTTCTTGCCACTGGGGAGCACACCGGGGTTGCGGATCGGATCACCCCCGGGGCCAGGGAGGATGTATTCGCCATCGAGAGCCTTGAGCAGACTCTCCATTTCCATGTCAGCGCAGACCTGCTCCAGGCAGAAGCGCAGGTAGCCGAAAAGCCGGTCGAGCTCTGTGGCATCAACGTTGCTGAAACCTCTGGAACGGCAGGCTTTCAACCAGGGGGACGGAAGCTTGAATCCGACGCGTGTCAGCAGGTCGCTGAACCATGTCCAGTTTCTGCGCAGATTGACTCTGCCGTCACTGCCGGTGACGGATCGGACCATGGCTGAGATGGCGGATCGTGATGTCTCAGTGATGGTGCGATTCAGTTCAACGTCGGCGAGCACTCCATTGTCATTGCCTTTGTAAACGTCTTCAATTGTTCGCCCAATCGATTCAGCCAACAAGCCTGGAAGTGAACGAAGTTCGTCCTCATCTCGCTCCAGAGCAGCGATGTTCACAAGGGTGGCAATCGCCTCCTCGGCGGTGGGAGGTTTGCCGATGGTGTGAAGACCGCATGGAAGCAGACGGCTCTCGATCTCCATCAGCTGGCGGTAAACGGCACCTACCAGGGCGTCTCGACCATCAAGGTCGAGCTTGGATGCATCCTCTTCTGGAAGGTCGACATCCTTGTCGAGATTGCACTGACGCGCCGTCTCAACAATTGTGTTGACGATCTGAATGCCTCGGCCACCTTCTCGCAGTTGCTGGTAGGAGCCGACCAATTCTCCAAGTTCCTTGAGGCCCTTGTAGAGACCAGCATTCTCTGCAGGTGGGGTGAGGTAGCTGATCGTTGAGGCATAGCCACGCCGCTTGGCGATGGTTGCCTCAGAAGGGTTGTTGGCTGCGTAGTAGTAGAGGTTCGGCAGTGATCCGATCAGTGAGTCTGGATAGCAGGTTTCGCTCATGCCCATCTGCTTGCCGGGCATGAACTCCAGTGATCCGTGGGTGCCGAAGTGCAGCACCGCGTCGGCCTTCCAGATTTTTTCCAGGTAGGTGTAGTACGCAGCGAATCCATGATGTGGACTGGCGCTGCGTGAATAGAGGAGGCGCATCGGATCACCTTCGTAGCCGAAGGTGGGCTGGACGCCGACGAACACATTGCCGAAGTGTCTGCCGTACACGAGCAGGTTCTGGCCGTCGCTGTTGAGGCTGCCCGGAGGCTTGCCCCAGTTCTCTTCCAGACGTTCCGAGTAGGGGGTCAGTCGCTCGTATTCCTCAACGTTCATCCGGTGTGCGACGGAGAGCTCTGGAGAACCCTGCATGGCATCGGCATCGTTGATCACAGCTTCAAGCAGGGCGCGGGGTGTTGCGGGAAGCCCCTTCACGTCGTAGCCCTTCGCTTTCATCTCCTCCATGACGCGATGAATGGATCCGAAGACATCGAGGTAGGCCGCGGTGCCCACATTGCCCTTGTCTGGAGGAAAGCTGAACACCGTGATCGCCAGCTTCTTATCGACACGAGGCTTGATTCGCAGCGATGACCATCGGATGGCGCGTTCAGCGATGGCATCAACACGGTCCTGGAGCGTGTGAGCTTTTCCGGTTGCGTCATCTCGGCCGGAGAGAACAATCGGTTCGATCGCACCGTCCAGTTCGGGGATGGCAATCTGCAGGGCAACCTGGACGGGGTGCAGCCCGAGGTCGCTGTCTTCCCATTCCTGGGTGGTCTGGAAGACCAGAGGCAAAGCCACCATGTAGGGACGGTTGAGCTTTTTCAGCGACTCGACCGCCTTCGGATGGTCCTGTCGGGCGGGGCCACCGACCAGGGCGAAACCCGTGAGCGAAACGATGCCGTCAACCAGAGGTTGCTCGGGATTGAGAGGGTCGTAGAAGAACGCGTTGACGGGCTTGGAAAAATCGAGACCACCGCAGAAAATCGGAATCACGCGAGCCCCGCGGAACTCCAGTTCCTGGATTGTGGCCACGTAATGAGCGTCGTCTCCTGTGACGATGTGGCTGCGCTGCAACACAAGACCGATCACCGGGCCTTTCAGAGCTTCGTCGGAAAGATCAGTTCGACTTGATGTCCAGTTGAGGTATTCCTTGAGGTTCTCGAACATCGACGGTGCCAGTGGATGCCAGATCCCGAGATCGGGGAAGACCTCGGGGGCTGCGACCTCCATCACAGGGCGCTGCTCTCCCTCTGCAGCCGGAAAAACGTATTTATCCGCCAGCATCAGCAGGAAATTGCGCAGGTTGTCGGGTGTTCCACCCAGCCAGTACTGGAAACTGAGCATGAAGCTGCGCGCATCCTGCGCTTTTTCAACGGGCAGGTACTTGAGAACCGTGGGCAACGTGTTCAGGAGCTTGAGCATGGCGTCCTGGAAACCGGCGCCGCCAGCCTCCTTGCGCTTTTTCATGAACCCGGCAATGGCGCTCTTGCTCTGTCCGAGCTGAGCCATCGAGAAGCTGCCGAGCTTGTTCAGGCGCATCACCTCCGGCATGGAAGGGAAGACAACAGCGGCTTTGAGACGGTCGCGATGCGGTGTGACGGCGTCCACAACCTTCTGTGCCAGGTCCTCAATGAAGATCAATGAGGCGATGAACACATCGGCTTTGGCGACATCCTGCTTGAAGTCTTCGTAGTTGGTGTCGTCGCGGAGTTCCTCGATCAGGTAACCGCTGAGTTCAATGCCGAGATCTCCCCCGCTGGCGTTCAGCGCCGTGGCTGCCTGGGTGAGCGCGTTCTGGTACTGAGGCTCCAGCACCACATACACCGCCTTCATGACGGATTGATGGTTCTGACCCTCCACAGGAGCCACGCGGCGATTGGCGGAGCGGACCTGTGTGAACATCGGCGCACATATACCTGTGTAACGAACTTTACGGCGACGAGCAGTTCTACGCGCATGTTTTCTCGCGGTGTTACAACTCGATCTGCCCATAGGCTCTGACGAGAGACATCCCTGGCATGAGCGCTGCTGAGAATCAGTCGATCCCTGTGTTGGTCACAGGAGCTCTGGGGCGTATGGGCGCAGAAGTCATCCGCGCCGTTCACGCCTCAGCGGACTGCCACCTGGTGGGGGCCGTTGACACCACACCGGGGAAGGAGGGGGCCGATATCGGTGAAATGATCGGCCTGGGCCCTCTGGAGGTGGCCGTCACGGCAGATCTGGAGGGCTGCCTTTGCGCCACCAGTCAGGCGGTTCGGGATGCCGGTCCCGGTCAAGGAGCGGTGATGGTGGATTTCACCCATCCATCGGTTGTCTACGCGAACACCCGAGCCGCAATCGCTTACGGCGTGCATCCCGTGATCGGAACCACAGGTCTCTCTCCGGAGCAACTCAAGGATCTGCAGAGCTTTTCTGAGAAGGCTTCAGTGGGCGGCGCCGTGATCCCCAATTTTTCAGTGGGCATGGTGTTGCTCCAGCAGGCCGCGGCTGCAGCCGCACGTTTCTATGACCACGCAGAACTCACGGAGCTTCATCACAATCGCAAGGCTGATGCTCCCAGTGGAACCTGCATCAAAACAGCGGAGCTGATGGAAGAGCTCGGCAAGTCATTCAATGCCCCTGAAGTTGATGAACACGAATCGCTCCAGGGCAGTCGCGGCGGTGAACGTCCCAGTGGCTTGCGTCTGCACTCCCTGCGTTTGCCTGGACTTGTGGCTCATCAGGAGGTGATGTTTGGTGCGCCGGGAGAGACCTATACGCTTCGCCACGACACCATTGATCGCGCCGCCTACATGCCCGGTGTTCTGTTGTGCGTCCGCAAGGTGAGACAGCTGTCAGGTCTCGTCTATGGCCTGGAGAGGCTGATCTGAGTTCCGCATGCTGATCCCACTGCGTCCCGGCGAGCTTCAGACGTTGATACCGGCTGTGGCGACCGGTACTCAGTTCAGGTTTGCCCTTGGAGATCCGCGCAAGATCCTTCAGCGTCTTCTGATCTCAGGAATCGGTGGTGTGATCACCCTTCTGATCAGCCAGAGCCTTTCGTTCAACCGCTGGGGGTCTGTCTGGCTGATTGCCGGGGTTGTTCTGCTTCTTTACATCCTCTGGGGTCCGATTCTTGAAGCAGGTCGCAGGAATGCGTCTTTGCGCCGATATCCCTCGGCCGCTCTTTTCGAAGGGGAAGTGATCGAGGCCTACACGAGGGAACGGGTGGAGAATCAGCGCGAGCAAGCCGACTCCAGCGGGCGTCTTGAACTGGTTGAGAACCGCAGAACATGGCTGATCCTCGAGCTGGCTGATGAAGACGGCTACCTGGGACGAGTCAGTTTCCCTATGAGCAAGACCCATTCGGCCATCCGGCCAGGCCTTCTGATTCGATGCATTGTTCTCAGTGAGCGCAAGGATTTCTCCAGTGTTGGTGCGCTCACCGATGCATGGTTGCCGCAACTCAAGCTCTGGGTTGGCGAGTATCCCTTCCTGCTCAGGCCGGCATTTGAGGATCTCTGCAGAATTCGGTTGCGTAAAAGTTCTTAATAATGCGTTACGCTGTGTAAAGAAAAAGGATTGAACATGTCCCAGGCTTCCTCCAACGCTCCCGGTATCCGCGGCGCCACAGTGACCACAGAAGATGGTGGTCGTCTCAACGCTTTTGCAACAGAACCACGCATGGAAGTGGTGGACACCGAGAGCGGCTGGGGCTTCCATGAGCGTGCAGAAATGCTGAACGGACGCATGGCCATGCTTGGATTCGTTGCATTGCTGGCCACGGAATTTGCTCTGGGTGGCGAAGCTTTCACCCGTGGACTTCTCGGCATCGGCTGATTTCTTGATGTGGTGACAGCAGATCTTCAGGTTCGAGATTCCGCTGTCACTGCAGTGCCTCACCGGTTTCGCATTGTCGGAGCCGGACCAACAGGGGCTCTGTTGGCGCTTGGACTTGCTCGGCAGGGTTACGACGTTGTTTTGATTGATCGCCTCAGCGCTGATTCACTGCTGAAGCGAAGCCGTGCTTACGCGATCACCCATTCGTCTCGTCGGTTACTCCAAGACCTCTGTCTCTGGTTGCCACTGAAAGACGCGATGGAACCTTTTCGTCGTCTGCGTCTCGATGATTGTGCCGCTCAACGCACAGCCTGGTTCAGTCTTCGAGACCTGCGTCGAGAGAACCGTTGTGCTGATGCGATCGGCTGGATTCTCGATCACCGCCCGCTGATGTCCCTGCTGCTGTCACAGCTGCGTGCCTCGCCAGGGGTTTCATTGCGGCTGGGTGATGCGGCTTCTGCAGAGGAGATCGCTCTCAGCTCTGGTTCCCATGAATGGATTGTCGCAGCAGATGGTCCGCGATCCATGCTGCGTCACTCCTCCCGTC
Organism: Synechococcus sp. MIT S9503; assembly: GCF_047304175.1. Lineage (GTDB taxonomy): Bacteria > Cyanobacteriota > Cyanobacteriia > PCC-6307 > Cyanobiaceae > Synechococcus_C. Next base: position 540,815 of record NZ_CP138955.1, read on the forward strand.
TGGCGTTCTGGTCACACACTTACAAGCAGGGTTGTCTGACGGCCAAGCTGCGTCTTTCAGGGGCCGAGCCCGATTGTGCCTACGAATTGTTCCGTCCGGAAGGACCGATGGCACTTCTTCCGCTTGGCAAGGATGCCTATCAGGTGGTCTGGAGCGCACCGCTGAATCGATGCCGCGATCGAGCCGCTTGCTCTTCAGCTGAACTGGCGTCTGCCCTCGACGAGGTTCTTCCCGAGGGTTTGAGCGTTGTTGAACTGCTGGACGAACCGGGAGCGTTTCCTGTTGAGCTGAGCCTGGCTCCCAGTCTCCAAAAAGGTCCACTGCTTCTTGTGGGGGAGGCCGGACATCGTTGCCATCCCGTCGGTGGACAGGGTTTGAATCTCTGCTGGCGTGATGTCAGCGATCTGTTGAATCTCACTGAGGCAGTGCGCCAAGGCGATCTTGTGCCGAGATCGCTGGCGCGACGTTATTCCCGATGTCGACGATTCGATCTGGCCGGAGTTCTCTTGTCAACCGACCTGCTGATCCGTTTCTTTTCAAATCACAATCCTCTGCTGATGCCTTTCAGACGCCTGACGCTCCTCATGCTTCGCCATCTGGGCTGGGTACGTCGACTGAGTCTGTCGGCGATGACGGACGGCCCAGGCAGCTTTCTGAAACCACTGCCAAAGTGAATCACTCGATCCATAGTTGATGGTCCTCAGCAGTGATCCACAGCCGGTCGCGTCCCGCGCCCTGATCGCCTTTCTGCAGCAGAGGCTCGGGTTGAGCGAAAACGCCATCAATCTGGGGATTCGCCAGGCCCATCTGGAGCAGGCGCCTCTCCCGGATGTTCTCTGGAGCTTTGGTCTTCTCAACCTCTCGCAGTACCAGGAGGTACTCGATTGGCAATCCCAGCAGGACTGAGCAAGCCTGCTCGTCGCAGTGGCCGAAGCCTCAGGTTCTAGTCGTAGCGAATGAGCGATTCGACTGGAACACCCTCCGGTAGACGACGTCGTCCGTGCAATTCCGCAAGCTCAACAACGAACCCGCAGCCCACAAGCTTTCCACCGGCTTTCACAATCAGTTCACAACTGGCTGAAGCGGTTCCTCCGGTCGCCAGGAGATCGTCAACCAGCAAAACGCTTGCGCCGTCAGCGAGAGCATCGCTCTGGATCTCAAGTCGATCGCTGCCGTATTCAAGGGTGTAATCGACGCCGACCACATCACCTGGAAGTTTTCCTGGCTTTCTCACAGGTACAAATCCAATCCTCTTGTGTGTTGCCAGTGCCATACCAACGATGAATCCTCTCGATTCAATCCCCACAATCAGGTCTGGACTGAGTCGATCGCACACCACGCCAAGCTGGTGCATCACTTCGCCCCAGCCAGCGGGATCGCGAAGCATCGGTGAGATATCTCGGAACAAAATTCCCTGCTTGGGGAAGTCAGGCACATCACGAATGAACTGACGAAGATCCACTGGGTGGTGACGCAAAGGCCTTATCCCTGGCATCATCGCAGCCATGACCGATGCCACTGCTCCGGCGGCCCCTGCTCCGACCTTCCCTGAAGCGGTTCTTGGCCGACGTGCTCTCGAGCGCCTTGATCTGCTGCTGCTCACCGTTGAATCCCTTGATCTGAATGGAGGGGAGGCCATGCTCTGGGCGACTCGTCAGCTCGGGTTTGAGACGATCTTCCCCAATCGGGTTGAGCTCTGGAAACGTCGCTGTCACAACCCACTGAGACGCTCCACACGACGCGGTCAGCTCAGTGCAGTGGAAACTGAGGCGTTGATCAGGATCCTTTGTGTGATGGCCGACCGGCTCTATCCGATGCTTCATCAGCTGCTCTCCAGCAGAGAGCCGGAGGAGCTCACCCGTCAGCGCTGGACTCTGGTGAATCAGCGTCTGCGCGATCTGATTGAAGAGCGAATGAACCTCCGGCGTGGTGCGATTCAGCGCTTTCTTGGCAGTGATCCGCAAGACCCGACTCAGCGACAGCTTGTGCTGACACTGGCCCTTGCGGCAGGTCCCGGCGGAGTGGATCGTCTGCGCGCCAGCCTTCTTGATCCCACTCCGTGAATGGTGATGCTCAAACAGTCATATCGCTACGACCAAACCACTGCGCGCCTGGAGGTTGAGGGATTACCCGACTTCTCCGCCGGCCATGCGGATCAGGCCATCGGAATCCTCTCGACCTGGCGTCTGAAAATCGTCGGTGCCTCCGAGCTCGAGGGCAAACGCGAACATCTGGAAGCCCTGATGCAGGTCGTCATTCCCTATGTGCGTCTGCGTCTTTCAGGAGTGGTCCGATCCATTGGTGAGTTGAACGATCCGGTTCGGATGGTTCCGGATGGATCACAGCATCGTCTCGATCTCACCAGCGGCCAGTCGGAGATCCCGCCTCTGTCCATCCAACTTGATGATGCCCAGCTGGCCGATCTCGTTCGCTGCCTTGATGCCCTGCGCGGTGACGGCCGGGTGTGTCTCTCATGGCCAGCGATTCAGCATGAACCTCTCCCGCGGCGAGATCTTGTCGAGCGGATTCCTTTGTTGCAAAGACTCACGGCTCCTCTGCTCGGCGGTGCCACGGTGATTGTGCTAGCTGTCTTGGGGCTTCTCCTGCCTCTGCCTGAAGTTCAAGCACCCCGGCAAGAGAATGGAGCCGAGGTCAATCCTGAAACTCCGATCAGCGATCCTGCACAAGGTGATGCAGAGCGTTGACCTCTGAGCTGAGCAGCTCAGAATGGCGCGACTGCTTCATGCTTCGAATGGCGGGGAGTCCGTCCGAAATCAATCGATCTCTTGCCTTGAGCTCACTGCGTTGGCAGTCAGCACGAAGTTGTTCGGCGACCCTGACAGCTCCCCCTTTCGACCTAGTCGGTTCCGAGGCGCTGTCGTGAATTCCCCCAAACTGAGATCGCTGAGTGCTGTGCCCAAGAACCGGAGAGTGTTCAGCAAACGGCCCCGATCGAGAGCTGTGTCGATCGGCCGGCAGATGCTGGAGGGGTTGCTGCTCCTGGCCCTTGGCTCGGGTTTGCTCGCATTTCTGAGCTGGCTGCCTCAGAAGATCGACGCCATGGTCGTGGTCAGTGAAGCCATCGCTGATCTGATCCGAGGCCTTGGACAGCTTCTTGAGGCTTTGTTCGGTCTGGCCGCGGTCATTCTGATTGCACTGTTGCTTGTGGCAGGTCTTCTGGCCCTGGTTTCAGGCGGGTTCCGCCTGGTGAAATCCTTCATGAGACTGCTGCGCTCTGAGCGGCCTCATCCGAGCAAAGTCATCAACCGCCGCTCCAGACCCCGCCGTTGACTCTTAGTGGCGTGGAGCAAGTGAACGCTGCACAGTCCACAACTCCTCCAGCGTCAGCCCACCATCTGAGTCGAGGTCGATGCTTACAAAATTCCGGCTCAGCCATGGCAGTGACTGGCATTCACGCCTGTCAATCCTTCCATCTCCGTTGCGATCAGCCTGACGAAAGCGTTTCTGGAGCCGCCGACCACTCGGGTGGGGCGTCACCGGTCTGAGATCCTTCAGCAGCAGATAGCCACGTGAGTCGGGTCGTTGCAGGCGCCTCTCGAAATAGGGCCGACCCCTGACCTCGTCCGATTCCAGGCGACCGTCACCATTCACATCCATCCGGATGAACAGTGCTTCCATGCGTTGCCCATAAACCTGAACATGCCGTGGGCTCGCCAGAACCGGCGACTGTGACTGTGGAACTAGAGCATGAACCCCGATCAGCACGAAGGCCATCCACGTCGGTTGTGACAAGCACCTCTCCATGGCTTGAGCATATGGAGAACTGGTTACGGGAGCATGTCTGAGTCGTGACACCGATCCGATCAGCTGTGACAAGGTCCGATCAAGCGCGACAGAACGCGGAGTGATCCATACGATCGGTGCAACTTGGAACGGCGACGGAAGCCATGGCCCGAACTTCGATGATCTGGGTGGTCGATGATGATCCTGAATTGCGTCAGATGGTCGGGACCTATCTGCTGGATCAGGGGTATGACGTGCGCTGCCTCAGCGATGTCAAGCAGCTTGAGGCCCGTCTGGAATTTCAGCGTCCCGATCTGGTGGTGCTCGATCTGATGATGCCCGGTGATGACGGGCTGACCGCTCTCCGTCGTCTGAGGGATGCAGGTGATGACCTGCCGGTTGTGATGCTGACGGCCCGAGGAGAGGGTGTTGATCGCATCATCGGTCTGGAGCAGGGGGCTGATGATTACCTTGCCAAACCTTTTCTGCCACGGGAGCTCTCAGCTCGCATTGAAGCAGTGCTGAGGCGGCGCAGTGCCCTCCCTGCGGGCACTCCTCTGGCCGAGGGAGGGGATGTGGTGTTCGGTGAAAACGTTCTCGATCTGGCTGCACGGACGCTGACCAGAGAGGGCAAGCCTGTGGTGATCACCAGTGGTGAATTCAGCCTGCTGGCATCCTTCGTTCAGCACCCCCATCGCCCCCTGTCGCGTGAGCGGCTAATCGAGCTGGCTCGCGGCCCTGGTTGCGATACCGACAGCCGCAGCATGGATGTGCAGGTGTCGCGGGTGCGCAAACTGGTGGAGCCTGATCCTGCCCGCCCGCGCTATCTGCAAACAGTGTGGGGCTATGGCTATGTGTTTGTGCCAGACGGGCAGCCACGGTCCCGATGATCTCTCCCTCCTGACTGTTGCCTATTTCTTCCCGTCCATGGCAGAAGCGTCTGATCGCTCTTCTCGGCTGGGGAGGACTTGCTCTCGGCAGTTCTGCGTTCTGCCTGGTGGTTTTTCAGGCTCTGTTCGGTCGCCAGCTGGAACAGTTGCAGACCATTCAGCTCGGCAGGGATCTTGCTCTCAACGTCCGGCTCACCGAGTTGGCACTGGAGCGTTATCCCCCCCATCTCGTCGCGGAACTGAGTGGTCTTGACCTTGAGGTCACCGTTCGTCCAAAACCCGCACCTCTGCCTCCTTCAGCAGCCTTCAAGCGTCAGGCGGAGGCGCTGCAGCTTCAGCTCTGTCAACGCCTGTCGCACTGTCCAATGGTCCTGCCCGACCGGGCTGCCCGTGGTGAACGCAGTGTCTGGATCGAACTGATTTCGCCTCTGGAGCCCATCTGGCTGCGAGTGGATGTGCCCTCGATGATGCGCTGGCCACCAGAGCCCACACTTCTCGCTCTTTCCCTGGTGGGCGCCGGAATTATCTGTGGTGGCTTGTTTCTGCTTGTGGAGGTCGAGGCACCTCTGCGCGGGCTGGAGAAAGCGCTTTCCCGGGTGGGTGATGGTGAGGATCCGGAGGCGGTGCCCGCCCGTGGAGCGCCTGAGGTCCAGCGCCTCACCCAGCGTTTCAATGCCATGGTGCAGCGTCTGGCTTCAAACCGTCGCGAGCGGGCAACGATGCTTGCAGGTATCGCACATGATCTGAGAGCACCGATCACTCGTCTCCAGTTCCGCCTCTCCATGCCGCAGCTTTCAGCGGATGAACGAGAGCGTTGCAGCGGTGATTTGCAATCTCTGGAGCGAATCACCGGTCAGTTCTTGCTGTTTGCAGGAGGTGGCGATAGCGAAGTCTCCGTGGAAGTTCCTTTGGATCAATTGCTTGCGGAAGTGGCCAGCAGTCACCCTGCGGATCAACTTCAGCTCGATCTTGCCCCCTTGTCCTTGTCAGTGAAACCGGTGGCTCTCAGCCGTGCGATCGCAAACCTGATCGACAATGCTTTTTCCTATGGGATTTCGCCAGTCATCCTGCGCTTGCATCACAACGATGACCGCTGCTGCATCGATGTCTGGGATCAAGGCAAGGGGATGCCATCCCAGCAATGGGAAGAGGCTCTGCAGCCGTTCCATCGCCTGGATTCATCGCGTGGTCAGCAGGGTCACTGCGGACTTGGACTGGCCATCGTTTCTCATGTGGCCCGTCTGCATGGTGGCCGGCTTGAGTGCATTCATCACAGTGCCGGTGGATCTTTTCTCGATCCAGGAACATTCGCGATTCGCCTCAGTCTGCCTTTTCTTGATGGGCATTCCACAGCGCAGAATTGTTGAAATCTGAGAAAAACCGGAGCAGAACTCGAGCTCGCGGTTTGCGCCGCCTCCAATGGGAATGGATCAGAGTCGATCATGGGAAGCAAGGACAAAAGCAAGGCAAAAAAACATGTCCACGGCAAGGACAGAGCTGCTTCAGGCCACTGTTCTGAATCTGATGTTGTCACGCTTGGTGGCACTGCTCACGAGATCGAAACTCCATCGCAGATTGCTGGGGATCGCATGGACGATCACCCGCACAAGATCGAGCGAATGAACAAAAAGCTCTACGAAGCTGAACTGACACGTCTGCAGACAGATCTCGTCAGGATGCAGTACTGGATACGAGACACCGGCTATCGGATGATCATCCTTTTTGAGGGGCGTGATGCAGCCGGTAAGGGCGGGACGATCAAACGACTGACAGAACCGTTGAACCCTCGCGGTTGCAGAGTTGTTGCCCTGGGAACACCAACTGAGCGACAGAAAAGCCAGTGGTATTTCCAGCGTTATGTGGAACATTTCCCTGCGGCCGGCGAGATTGTTGTGTTCGACCGGAGTTGGTACAACCGGGCGGGTGTGGAACGTGTGATGGAGTTTTGCACGCCTGATCAGGTTGAGCAGTTTCTGGATGATGCGCCTGAATTCGAGCGGATGCTTGTGCGCAGCGGAATTCTTCTGTTGAAGTATTGGTTCTCTGTCAGCGACACAGAACAGGAGGCACGTTTTCAGTCGCGCATTGATGATCCCACACGCCGCTGGAAGTTGAGTCCGATGGATCTTGAAGCCAGAAATCGCTGGGTGGATTTCTCGAAGGCCAAGGATGAAATGTTCACGCGCACCAATATTCCTGAAGCACCGTGGTTCACTGTTGAAGCAGACGACAAGAGAAGAGCCAGGCTCAATTGTCTTCGTCATGTGCTCAGCAAGGTGCCATGGGAAGACATGACACCGCCAGGAATCAAGCTGCCTCCAAGACCCAGGAAAGGTGACTATGCACGACCACCCATCAATGAGCAATTCTTTGTTCCAAATGCCTATCCCCAACCTCAGGAGGGCTAATGAGTGGGACAAGACTGAGTAAATATATCTTTTCGATCTTTAGAGGTTGATTTGGGTAAGAATATTTTGGCTGTTGATCAATTCGAATCAATCTTTCCTGATTAGACAGCTTTTCGCGATCGCCATTCAGATGTTTGGTTAAGGCCATGCCTCGCAAGGTCATCTCCTGTCAGTGATGATAGATACAGGGTGATTTAAGGACGACCGTTATGTATCTAGTTGTTCGACAATCGAGAATTTGGGTGATTAGGGTGCGCAAAAGTTTACAAGACATGCCTGACAATTCAGAAACTTATTTCACTGTCAAAAACATAGAACTTCAGAGTTCAATTGAGGATGGTTACGAGAAAGACAGCCTGGAAAGATTCCTTAATCAATATGTCAGTCGAGGTGTGCAGGGGCCTGTGAGGTACTTCTGCGATACAGAGGATGAGGTTTTCGCGAAAATGAGGGTTGTTATGGAATTCATGCAGCAAAATCTTGCATCCGTTAACGAAATATTCGAAATGATCAATTCGATTGAGCTTGAGCAGTGGCTCGTTGAAACTGAACGAAAAACTGGTGAGCCCAGAGTCGTGAAGCGTACAACTTATTCAAATCAGCAAAGATTGGAAACGGTGAAGACTTAGTTTCCCAGTTTGAAATAATCTAAATTCAACATTCAACCAAGCTGTTAAATATAAAACTTTGGCAATCATAAATTCGCATATTTATGATTTGTTTTATAGATGAAAAGTTTAAACAACTAGATGCTGAATCAATCTGGCTGCTTTAGTTGTAGTCTTCAAACGATTCATCTTCGCCATAGAACAACCAGGGTTGTCCTCTGTCCAATCGGTTTCGCTTCATCCAGGCTGAAAATGTCTCAGCCTGTTCGTCATGGGATCGTTTTTCGTTTGAATTTTCGTTCATAGGGAACAATCTGGCCAGAAGGCGAGCAGATGATGTTCGATTTTATGCATTCAGTGGTGACTGTTTAGTCATCTCCGGGTTCATTGTTAATTGCGTCCCATGCAGAGGGATCAGTTCATTGACAAGGTTTCAGATCAATTTTTCAACTCAGCACGAAGTTGTTGAGATGGTCATGGCATGGCCCTGATGCATTGATGGCTTGAAAACACGCGATGGATCCACAGTTGCTCCAACAGATTCGAGATAATTTGAAAGTCTGGTGTCCTTGCCCCAGGCATGTTGCTTGTTTCGGGGCGATAGGGATACCGCCCCGTTTTTATTGATAAAAAGGCATTGAACAGATCTGGATCGATTTGCGCGATGATTTCATCGTTTTTCAATTGATTAACTTTATATGCGGCGCATACTCAGATTTTCCAGAATGACAAACTACAGTCGCTTCTACCGTTCGAACAGATCTATTGCTTCGAGTTTGTCTGTTCTGAATCAGTTGAGTAAGGCACTATGTATGGTTAGCTGAACCGGGTTTTGTGCACAACCCGGAATGGATTGCCAGATTTTTGACAATCATTGCCGTGACAAAGAGATCTAAAAATCTTATTGCCCCTAATGTCACTGACTATGATCAGCTTTGATATTTCAATTCAATTTGAAATTATAGATGTAGATATAGATCCATACGTTCAATGAAAAACTATTCCGTTCCTTCTTTATTCTCTTCGATTGTATGGTTTGTATTTCCTTTGACTGATACTGGCCACGGGAATTCCCTGAACAATGGGGGTTGTCGTCTACCTGTAGCTTGTTCTGAACAGGAATTCAGGGGACTTGACAATTCCAATCCTGACGTGATGATGTTTAAAAAAGTCTCAAACAATGTTTATCACTGTTTTTGGGCAAAAAGGTGGAGTTGCCAAAACTTGTACAAGCGTCCATCTGGCAGCAATCTGGGCTTATCAGCAGAAGAGAGTCGCTTTGATCGATGCTGATCGAAACCGTTCAGCAACTGCCTATGGTGCTCGTGAACTACTTCCGTATCCAGTGATACCGATAGAGGCTGCTGCGAAAGCCGCAAGAGGTGCAGATATTGTTGTCACTGATGGACAAGCGAGTAGCAATGAGGAAGAGCTTAAAAATCTTGTTGAAGGCTCAGACATCATTGTTTTACCAACGACGCCACAAAGCCGATCACTGGAATTAACAGTTGAGATGTCCACTCTTTTGAATAACTACCGTATTCCATATGCTGCTTTGTTAGTCAAAGTTGACTCGCGTAAGAAAACAGCTGCGCAATCTGCTATCGAAATTCTCTCAGGTTTCGATATTCATGTTCTTGATTCACAGATTCCGCTGCTCAGTGCTTTCGAAAGTGCTGAAACCAATGGAGTCACAGTCGATCAAGCTGTGGACAAGAGAGGGCGTTCACATGCAAACAGAATGACAGGTTGGTTTGCTTATGAGAAAGCCTGTTCTGAGATTGAAGCTATCTTCAAGTCTTATCGAGAGCTCGTCAAGCCTTTAAGTCCAATTGGGTGGGATTACACACCATTGGAAAATCGCGCTGCATAAGCTTTTACCAAAGGATTTATACGCCAAAAGAGCTTGGTTTTGATCGAGTTGTAGTATTTATCGTTTGAGTTCATAACGAATGTGTTTGCGATTGCGTCGATCAGATTAACTAAAGCTGCAGACCTGGTAATTAAATTATTTATGTATTCGGCAGGAGTGCTGACTTGATTGTCATTTTATTCAATTTTCGTAAACACCAAAAAACCTGATAATGATTAAATAAATCATCATCAGGTCATTTGTTTTTAGTTTAAGAAGCGAATATCAAATTATAGGATTGATAAAAACCAAATGCCACGACCCAGGCAACGACCATTGATACAGCCACTGAAAACAGAGTGAAACGTGCCGACTTTGTTTCCCCCCAGATTGTTGCAACTGTGGTTAAGCATGGGACATATAGCAAACTGAACAAGCAGTAGCTGAAGCCCTGTTGAAAGTTGATTGCACCACCAAGTGCTGTTTTAAGAGCATCACTCCCTTCTCCCAACCCGTACATGGTTGCAACAGCAGCCAATTGAACTTCTTTGGCAACGAAACCAATAATGAGTGAAACAGTCAGCAGCGGATTAATTCCCAGTGGTGCCATCAAGGGCTGGAAGAAGGTTCCGATCTGACCTGCGTAGGTGTTAATGCCTTCTGTACCGCCGGGGTAGTTGGTCAGGAACCAGGTAATGGTTGTGCCGATAATCATGAAGACTGAGAGCTTCTGTACAAACGTCTTCATTTCGCTCCATACATTTAGTGCAACTTGCTTGAAAGTTGGAGTTCTGTAGGGAGGTAGTTCGATGACAAAGGGGTCTTTGGATTTGAACTGGCCACTTGCATTGAAAATAGCCGCCATCACGAAGGCAACAACAAAACTGATGATGTAAAGCAGCCAGAGTGCAACAGCTCCTAAGTAACTCGGCAGAATGATTCCCAGGAAAAACACGAAAACCTGAAGCCGAGCGGAACACAGAGCAAAAGGAATTACCAAAATTGAAAGTAATCTCTGACTCCGAGAGCGAATGGTTCGTGTGCCCATGATCGCTGGAACGTTGCATCCAAATCCGAACAACTGCATCACGAATCCCCGACCATCAAGGCCGGCCTTACGCATGATGTTGTCCATCAGATATGCGGCCCTTGAGAGATATCCACTGTCTTCGAGAGCGGTCATCACAACAAAGAAGAATGCAACCAGCGGCACGAAGCCAAGCAAGGATGCGAAACCAGTATATGGTCCATTAATTACAAAATCTTTGACAAGATCAGGAAGAAAACTCAATCCAGGCTCCAGAACAGTTTCCTGCAACCAATCTGTGAAATCACCGACAGGATCCTGCGCTGGCATGCCGACATTCCAGATGAACAGGAATAGAGCCAGCATTGTCAAAAAGAATATTGGTAAACCAAAAATTGGGTGCAAAAGAACTGCATCCATCCGGTTTGTAAATGTCACCAGATTTTCCGGTGGCATTTCAATGCCCTGATCAAGAGACTCCTGTATCTCTTCGTCAGTGATTTTGTTTTCACGGCAGAATTCAACTAATTCTGAAACTTTGAAAGAATCGGTGATGTCGTTGACAGTTTTCCAGATCCCATCAATTGCCAGGCTGCACCCAGCACCATATTTGGCACTAATTGTGAACACTGGCATTCCCAGATATTGAGATAAACTTTGCGTATTTATCTTTACCCCAAAACGCTTGACTTCGTCAGCCATGTTTAGAGCAACTAAGCACGGGATGCCAAGTTTTTTTAGTTGAAGTGGAAGTAATATCTGTCTATCAATCTGTGACGCATTGATAACGCACACGATCAAATCAAAGCTGTACTTTTCTAAAAAATCTTGAACAACTTTTTCGTCTTCAGTGAATCCATCAAGATCATAAATTCCAGGCAAATCGACGAATTCTGCTGTTTTTCCTTCGCGTTCAACTTTTGCCTGCATGAAATCAACAGTCAGACCTGGCCAGTTGGCCACACCTGCAGTGGCGTTGGTGACACGGTTGAAAAAAGTTGATTTACCCGTGTTTGGCTGACCGATGAAAACAATCCGTGGGACTTCGTTTTTGGATTGTGTCTGCTTGCCTGTTTCTGCTGTGATCATGGTTGAAGTTAAGAATTTATGGAGAAGGAACTCAGGGAGTCAATTTTTTTTGAGATCAGCGACGTCGGTGATCTCCACAAGGGCAGCTTCCGATTTGCGTATTGCAATTTCCGTCGTGCTGCCAACTCTGACTTCAAATGGATCACCTCCAGGAGCTTTGCGCATCACTTGAACTTTTCGACCTTTTCTTATGCCCATTGCTTCCAATCGGTCTTTGAATGAATTGCTTAGATCACTGCCATCACTGCTGACGCCAACAACAGTTGCGGAATGATGAACTGCCAGTTCACTTAGATTCATTTTCTAGTTTGGATAGTGCATCTCTTTTGAAAGGCTAGTAACGAGTTATAAGCCTGGCAATTAAAGACAGCTTAAAAACTTCCTTGTTAGTAGAATTTTTTACACAGTCTTTCCTTGAACCCTTTGATTTGTATGGAAATTTTTTATGGCCAAAGCCCCCGCCCCTTCTCTCCTTGTAGCAAATTACACAAGGTAAATGATGTTGCTTGTCGTCTTCGCGAGTATTGCTACGTTTGAAAAAGTCATGCAAATTTTATGCTGATTATCGAAATTGAGTTGTTGATTGCTCTTGTACTTGTGCTTATAGCCATCACACGTCGTACCGCAATTACTCAGTGGTTAGCCAATCGTAGATATCAAACCGGTCTTAAAAGGGCGAGAAAGCTTTTTCAGCATCTGGATCAGAAGGGTGGTCAGGAAGCAATCACCAATCACTTGCTAGAGGAGGGACATTTTTTGCGTTCCAAGCGAAGAGTCGGGGACTTTTATTGCATTCCCGATGAAGATATTGATGGTGAGAAACAAGATATCATGTTACGGATGTCTCATAAAAATGAGCCTCGTTGGATTGCTCTTCGCCGGTTGTATCTAAAGTTCTATCAAAGATGGATATTTCAAGAAATCAGTCATTGAAATTCCAGCTCTCTGGGATCATGAGTTTGATGTTGCCTATGATCACTGGAAAACTAATTTTTCTGGAATTTTAGAGAGGGACGACCAGGAAGAGGCCTGGGTTGTTGCTTGAATCCGTTTGATTTTGGATAATGTATCGGTTTGGTTTGTTGAGTTGATCATTCGTTGATTGATTGTGTCATTACCTGCTCTTCATTGTATTGCTTCGAATTGTCTTCGAACCAGAATCGATGAAAGTTTTTAGTTGTCTTAGAACGGTTTTCATTAAAGCCCAAAAGCTTTTGAACAACTTTTTTAAGCCAAGTGGTGGCATCTTTCCGCACTTGCTGCAATGTGGCATCAGTTTTCCTGGGACTGTTTCAACTTCAACGCTATCGCTCCCCCGCTACTTGGACCCAGAATTTTTCATTACTTTTCAATTCAAGATGTATGGCTTGCATCATTGATGGGTTGTACGCCGTTGATTGATGTAAAGGCTCCTTTGAATAACGCGTGACATCTGCTTCTCTGATCAGGAGTCTGTCTCATCTACTTGGCACATCATATTTTTCTGTTGTGTTTTGCTTGATTGACCATTCTGTCGTTGTTAGCCTGCAGGAGTTATCTGTGAGTATTTCGTAGATGAGAAAGGAGTACAAGCATCTCGCAAAGAAAATGTCACATGGCCAGCAAATGGTCTTTGACAATGAGTTTGAACTTCGTTGCAGGCAGCCTTCGCTAGGTGTTGTGTATGCGTTGCTTTTGGGATGGTTTGGTTTTCACCGGTTTTGGCTTGATGATAGAAAAGGTGGTCTTGTGTTTCTCATTTTTTCCTGGACTCTGCTGCCGGCTCTGTTTTCTATTTTCGATGCCTTGTGCATGCGTGAATTGTGTACCGGATACAACAACAAGCTTGCGAAGCAGCTCTATGACGATATCCAGCAGCTAAGCCCCTATTGACGTGCAGCACCTCTTGTTTTCAGGACTACACAAACTGACTATGGGGTGAAGCCTTCTGTTCAGTCTCATTTAGACATCCACTGTGATCATTTGGGATACTTTCCGAATTAACTCTTGTTTTTCTGATTTCTGTCTTTAATATTTGTCTTCCTCTTTTTTCGGTGTGAGGAACTCCATGAAATTGTTCAAGCAACTGCTGGTTGCTCCTGCGGCGCTGGGCCTTATGGCTCCTGTGGCTGCCAACGCTGCTGACATGAATGTCAGTGGTGTTTCCGGTTATGCCTCGGTCTCCCATGAGACAGCTGCTGAAGAGCAGGTCACCAGCATCACTCAGTTCTCGGATGTTTATCCGACCGACTGGGCCTATCAGGCACTCAGCAACCTGATCGAGCGCTACGGCTGCGTCGCCGGTTACCCCAACGGCACCTACCGCGGCAACCGTGCCATGACCCGCTTCGAGGCGGCTGCACTGTTGAACGCCTGCCTCGACCGAGTCACCGAAGTGACCGACGAGCTCAAGCGTCTGATGAAGGAGTTCGAGAAGGAACTCGCCATCGTCAAGGGCCGCGTTGATGGTCTGGAAGCTCGCGTCGGAGAACTGGAAGCCACCCAGTTCTCCACCACCACCAAGTTGGAAGGACAGGTTAGCTTCGTTGTCGGAGCCAACACCTTTGGGGGCGAGCTCAACGTTTTTGATATCGAACGCATCAAAGACAGATTCGATCTCAGTTTCACTCCGCAGCAAATTGATGATTATTTTGATGGAGCTGAAGACCTGACAGATCTCATTGTTACTGGCAGAAATGGTGGTATCAATGCTCAGGATTACGAAAATCGTGAGTATGGAGCGACAACCTTCAATTACGATATTCAGCTCAATCTCAATACCAGCTTCACTGGTAAGGATCTGCTTACCACCACTCTCCGAGCTGGTAACTTCGGCCCAACGCCATTCTTTGGTGCACCCACAACTCTGTCGACACTTGAGGTTGCTTCCGATTCTTTAGATAGTAGCGGTTCAGGCAATAGTATCTATATCGATAAAATCTTTTATTCCGCTCCGATCGGTTCATCTTTCACATTCATAGCTGGTGCCAATGTTGGTCAAGATGACATGATGCCCATGTGGCCATCTGTCTATCCTTCAGGAGATGGCAATACGGTCCTCGACGTTCTGACACTTAATGGTGCTCCTGGTGCTTACAACAAAACTCAGGGCCCTGGTGCAGGATTGAATTATGAAAATGAGGGTTTTGTTGCCGGTGTTCAATACGTAGCCGCCAACGGAAACATCAGTAATCCAACGGAGGGTGGAATTGCGACTGATGGCGCCGCTGGTGTTGGAACTGTTCAAATCGGTTACCAGGCAGAACAGTGGGGCATCGCCGGTGTGTATTCCTACCTTCAGGATGCAAGTCTCGTCCCTTACACCACGGCCTTTACACAACTGAGTTATCTCCTCAGTGATGCGCTTAGCGACAGTTCCCTGAATGCATTTGCCCTTTCCGGCTATTGGCAACCTGAAGACACCGGCTGGATTCCTGCGATCAGCGCTGGTTGGGGTATTAACACTACTAACGATACAGACGGCTCCCCGGACGGTGTTGTCACAACATCTCAGTCTTGGCAGGTTTCAATTCATTGGGATGATGCTTTCCTGCAGGGCAACAGTCTTGGACTTGCCATTGGTCAGCCAACTTTCGCTACTGCTTTAAAAGGCGGCGACACACCGTTTGATGGCAACTATGCCATGGAGGCCTATTACGGTTTCCAGGTCACAGACAACATCACTTTGACCCCTTCCCTGTTCTATCTAAGTCGCCCCCTTGGTGATCTCACCTTCGATGGCAGACAGGGCAAGGATGGCACCTTCAATCAGTTTGGTGGTCTTGTCCGAACCACATTCACCTTCTGATCAAGTCACTGTTGCGGATATTCATCTTCGCAACTTTGCCCATAGTTGATCGAAAGCCGGCCCGATACAGGCCGGCTTTTTTGTTGACAGGTCGATGACTTTCCTGACCAATGACATTCTGGTGCGGAAGCTTCTAGCTCCTCCATGAGTGATCAGCACGGCCAGGCACATCCTCTCTATGCAACGGATCGTGATCAGGTGGATGCTCTGCTGGGCCATCAGGGTGAACCAGGTCCTGAACAACTCACTGTCGCTGCAAGGTTGCTAATGAGATATGGGGACTTCCCAGGAGCTGACGACCTCAAGGACGACATCCTCAAGGTCATTCAATCCTGGAATCTGGATCTGCACAGCCTCAATGCCAGGTGCCGTGAAATCTGGGCCAGTGGCTGGAAGCCTGGCCAACAGATTGACAGCGAGCTTGGTTCGGGTGCCGATGTGGCTGATCGGGAGGGTTAAGCACCCTTCCATCTCATCCAGTCGAGCCCATCAGGCAGGAGTTGGCAGAACATTGCCTGCCCTTGCGTCTTCGGCGACGCGACGAAGATCGTCGCAACCCTCTTTCAAGGTCGGGTAGGCAAACATGCCGCTGCCGGCGATGAAGCAGTTGGCACCTGCTGCGCAGCATTGCGAGATTGTCCAGTTGGCTTTGATGCCGCCGTCGACTTCGATATCAACAGTGAGATCGCGCTCGATGATCGTTTTTCTCAGTTGTGAAATCTTGTCCAGCATGGTCGGGATGTAGGCCTGTCCTCCAAATCCAGGATTCACCGTCATCACGAGCACATGGTCAACCATGTCAAGCACGTTCTTGACCATGTCCATCGGTGTGTGTGGATTCATTGCCACTGAGGGACTGCCACCAAGCTGACGAATGCGGCCCAGCACACGGTGCAGATGGGTGTTCGCTTCCACGTGAGCGATGACAACACCTGGCTCACCGTTCGGTCCCTTGGAGGCCTCCACGTATTGCTCAAGCATGGTTTCGCAGTTGTACTGGCTCACCATCAGCTGAGTTTCGAACATCACGTTGCAATGCCTGCGGCATGCCTTGATCAGCTCAGGACCGAACGTGAGATTAGGCACGAAGTTGCCGTCCATCACATCGAACTGAATCCTGTCGACACCCGCGGCCTCGAGATCCTTGACGCATTGACCCATTGCGGCCCAATCAGCGGGGAGCACTGATGGAATGATCTGAATCGGGCGTTCGGATGCAGTCATGGAGGGCCTTAAAACTCGGGGGACTTTAGGGAAGCGCCAATGATGTCAGGCCCGCTCGAAGTCACTGATACAGTAAGCCGCGCTTTTGAGCGAAAAGCCCAGTGGCGCCAAGTCCTGAGAGCTGATCCTCACCGCATCTAGTTCCCCGCCGCACTCCAGTGGATCGCACTCTCATCCAGGAAATTCTTGAGGTCGTTGAGCAGGCGGCCATCGCCTCCGCCCGCCTCACCGGCCTCGGCAAAAAGGATGAAGCCGATGCCGCTGCCGTCGAAGCCATGCGTCAGCGCATGGGCCAGATCCAGATGCAAGGTCGGATTGTCATCGGTGAGGGCGAACGGGACGAAGCTCCCATGCTTTACATCGGAGAAGAGGTGGGCAGCGGCAACGGTCCCGGTGTCGACTTTGCTGTTGACCCCTGCGAAGGCACCAATCTCTGCGCCAACAATCAGCGCGGTTCGATGGCTGTGCTGGCGGCATCCGACCGTGGCGGCCTGTTCAATGCACCTGACTTCTATATGAAGAAGCTGGCGGCCCCCCCGGCGGCGAAGGGCAAGGTCGACATCCGCAAGTCGGCAACCGAAAACATCAAGATTCTCAGCGAGTGCCTCGGCATGGCCGTTGAAGAACTCACCATCGTCGTAATGGACCGCACGCGCCACAAGGATCTGATCGCCGAGATCCGCGCAACCGGCGCGCGTGTTCAGCCCATTTCCGATGGTGACGTTCAGGCCGCCATCGCCTGCGGTTTCGCCGGAACCGGCACACACTGCCTGATGGGCATCGGTGCTGCTCCCGAAGGTGTGATCTCCGCTGCTGCCATGCGCGCACTGGGCGGTCATTTCCAGGGTCAGCTCGTGTATGACCCTGCTGTGGCCCAAACCAAGGAGTGGGCTGACCTGACCAAGGAGGGCAACCTTGCCCGTCTCGCCGAGATGGGGATCAGTGACCCCGACAAGATCTACGAAGCTGATGAGCTCGCATCCGGTGACCACGTTGTGTTCGCTGGCAGCGGCATCACTGATGGACTGCTGTTCCACGGCGTTAAGTTCGAGAAGGACTGCACCCGCACCAGCAGCCTGGTGATCAGCAACCTTGACGACACCTGCCGATTCACCAACACGGTTCACATCAAGGAAGGCGCTCAGAGCATCGCTCTGAGCTGATCTCTTTCTTCAAGCAGCGAGGGTTTTCTCCATGCACATCGCCGTTGTCGGCCTCAGTCATCGAACGGCACCGGTTGAAGTGCGGGAAAAGCTCAGCATTCCTGAGCAAACCATGGAGGAATCCCTGCAGAATCTGCGGGGTCATGATCAGGTGCTGGAGGCCTCGATCCTCAGCACCTGCAATCGTCTCGAGATCTACACTCTCGTTCGCAACCCTGAGCTGGGAATCTCTGCCGTCAGAGAGTTTCTGAGTGGTCATTCCGGTCTCGACACCAGCGATCTGAAACCTCACCTGTTCACTTTCCATCACGAGGATGCCGTCGCTCACCTGATGAGGGTTGCCGCCGGACTTGACAGTCTTGTGCTCGGAGAAGGCCAGATCCTGTCTCAGGTCAAGAAAATGATGCGCCTTGGCCAGGAGCACAAATCTCTTGGCCCGATCCTCAATCGATTACTGACCCAGGCGGTCAGCACTGGGAAAAGAGTCCGCAGTGAAACCAACCTGGGTACCGGCGCTGTCTCGATCAGTTCCGCTGCTGTTGAACTTGCCCAGCTGAAGCTGGGTCAGAGCCGAGGTGTTGATGATCTGGTCACCCTTGAAGATGAACAGGTCGCTGTCGTCGGTGCCGGCAGGATGAGTCGCCTTCTGCTGCAGCACCTCAAGGCCAAGGGTGCCTCGGGAGTTGTGGTGTTGAACCGCACTGTGGCTCGTGCACAGGCACTGGCCGCAGACTTCTCCGACCTACCTGTTCAGTGTCGTCCACTGAAAGATCTTGATCACTGTCTGAGTACCTGCTCGCTCGTGTTCACCAGCACTGCTGCGGACGATCCGATCATTGATGCCGCTCGTCTGCAGCAGTTGAATCGACGCAGTTCACTGAGACTTGTCGATATTGGTGTCCCCCGCAATATTGATGCGGATGTGGAAGGAATCGCGGGCGTCGAGGCCTACGACGTCGACGATCTGAAGGAAGTTGTCGAACGCAATCAGGAAGCTCGCCAGCAGGTGGCCAGGGAAGCACAGGGACTCCTTGATGAGGAAGCAAGGTTGTTCCTGGAATGGTGGGACAGCCTTGAGGCGGTTCCCACCATCAACAGGCTTCGATCTTCGCTGGAGTCGATTCGCTCCGAGGAACTGCAGAAGGCGCTCAGCCGCATGGGCCCCGATTTCTCTGCGCGTGAGCGCAAGGTGGTCGAGGCCCTCAGCAAAGGAATCATCAACAAGATCCTGCATACCCCTGTGACATCACTTCGTTCACCACAGCAGCGCAGTGAGCGGCAGAATGCGCTCATTGTGGTTGAGCGTTTGTTTGATCTGTCTCAGGATGAAGAGCCGGATCGTTGAGTCATCCCCAGCCTGAAGTTTCCAGTCCAAATCTGATTCCCAGCATTCTTGTCGGATCTGGCCCATTCATCGGTTTGGAGCACCAAAAGTCCGGTAGGTTTGCCCGGCAAAGCCGATCTGCGGGGGCGGCATGAAGCGTGTTCTGGCCATCATTCTCGGGGGAGGAGCGGGAACGCGTCTGTATCCCCTCACCAAGATGCGGGCCAAGCCCGCTGTTCCTCTCGCCGGTAAGTACCGCCTGATCGATATTCCGATCAGCAACTGCATCAACTCCGACATCAACAAGATGTACGTGATGACGCAGTTCAACAGTGCATCCCTCAATCGTCACCTGAGTCAGACGTTCAATCTCAGCAATTCCTTCGGCGGTGGGTTCGTTGAGGTTCTTGCTGCCCAGCAGACTCCCGACAGTCCGTCCTGGTTTGAAGGAACCGCTGATGCAGTTCGCAAATATCAGTGGCTTTTTCAGGAATGGGATGTTGATGAATACCTGATCCTTTCCGGTGATCAGCTGTACCGAATGGATTACAGCCGTTTCATCGAGCATCACCGTCGCACTGGCGCCGACCTGACGGTGGCTGCTTTGCCTGTGGATGCCAAACAGGCCGAATCCTTCGGTCTGATGAGGACCGATGACAATGGCAATATTCAGGAGTTCCGTGAAAAGCCGAAGGGTGATTCCCTGCTGGAGATGGCAGTGGATACTTCACGCTTCGGGCTCAGTTCCGAATCTGCGAGTGAGCGGCCTTATCTGGCTTCGATGGGCATCTATGTGTTCAGTCGTCAGACACTGTTTGATCTGCTTGATGGAAACACCAACCACAAGGATTTCGGTAAAGAGGTCATTCCCGAGTCACTCGCCCGCGGTGACAAGCTTCAGAGCTATGTCTTTGACGACTACTGGGAGGACATCGGAACGATCGGTGCCTTTTATGAGGCCAATCTCGCTCTGACGCAACAGCCGAAACCTCCATTCAGTTTCTACGACGAGAAATTTCCGATCTATACACGTCCCCGTTATCTGCCACCCAGCAAGCTTGTTGATGTGCAGATCACCAATTCCATCATCGGAGAGGGATCAATTCTGAAGTCCTGCAGTGTTCACCACTGCGTTCTTGGCGTTCGCAGCAGGCTGGAATCCGATGTGGTGCTTCAGGACACCCTCGTGATGGGTGCTGATTTCTTTGAATCAAGCGAGGAGCGCGCTGTTCTCAGAGAGCGAGGTGGAATTCCCCTTGGTGTTGGCCAGGGCACCACGGTCAAGCGGGCCATTCTCGACAAGAACGCTCGCATCGGTTCCAACGTCACCATCGTCAACAAGGACCATGTTGAAGAAGCGGATCGTGCCGAACTCGGCTTCTACATCCGCAATGGAATCGTCGTTGTGGTGAAGAACGCATCCATCCCCGATGGCAGCGTGATCTGATCGTTCATTCCTGACAGAGATTGACCATGTTGCAGCCGACTTGGGTTGTCATGGTCACACTGTCGGCAGTGAATGGTCCAGCTGAGCATGTCCAAGGCCCACTTCGGTCTGATTGGTCTTGGCGTGATGGGGGAAAACCTTGTCCTCAACGCCGAGCGCAACGGCTTTTCCAGCGTTGTTTACAACCGCACCTATTCCAAGACGGAAGAATTCATGTCGGGCCGTGGTGCCGGCAAGAACATTCAGGCAGCGACGGATCTCCAGGATTTTGTCGACAAGCTTGAACGTCCCAGACGGATCCTGATGATGGTGAAGGCGGGTGGCCCCGTGGATGCTGTGATCGAACAGATTTCGCCTTATCTGGATGAAGGCGATCTGTTGATTGACGGTGGTAACTCGGAATATCACGACACAGAACGTCGCGTTGCCGAGCTCGAAAGCAAAAGCTTCGGATTCATCGGAATGGGCGTCTCGGGTGGAGCCAAGGGTGCTCTAGAGGGCCCAAGCATGATGCCGGGAGGGACTAAGGCCTCCTATGACGCCATCGAGAGTCTGGTTCGCAAGATGGCGGCCCAGGTTGAGGATGGTCCTTGTGTGACCTACATCGGTCCCGGTGGTGCGGGCCATTTCGTCAAGACGGTTCACAACGGCATCGAGTACGGCATTGAGCAGATCCTTGCCGAGGGATATGACCTGATGAAACGGGTCGGTGGCATGAGCAGTCTTGAAATGGCAGGTGTGTTCGCCCACTGGAACAGCACTGAGGAACTCTCCTCCTATCTCGTGGAAATCACGGAAGTCTGTCTGCGCACGATGGATCCCGATGATGGAACTTCGCTTGTGGAGAAGATCCAGGACAAGGCGGGTCAGAAGGGAACCGGTCTCTGGACGGTTGTGAGCGCTCTTCAGATGGGCGCTTCGGTTCCAACGATCTATGCCGCTCTTAACGGACGCGTGATGAGCTCCATGAAAGATCAGCGCATCAAGGCTGAATCGATCCTCAAAGGACCGGCCATGCAGTCATTCGACATGGGGACATCGACTGATGGGATGGCTCCGTTGATGGATGCCATGGTTCTGGCCTGCATTGCCAGCTATGCCCAAGGCATGGAGCTGATGCGCATTGCATCCGCTGAACACAACTACAACCTGAACATGCCTTCGATCGCACAGATCTGGAAAGGAGGCTGCATCATTCGAGCTCGACTGCTCAAGCGCATCCAGGATGCCTTCACCACCGATCCCCAGCTGGCGAACCTGCTGATTGACCCGTGGTTCGCCGATCAGGTGAATCGCCGGCTGCCCGGCCTAGCCAAGGTGGTTGCGGGTGCAGCCGCTGCTGGGATTCCTGTGCCCTGCCTGAGCAGCACGCTCGACTACATCAACAGCTACCGCACAGCTCGTCTTCCCCAGAACCTTGTGCAGGCCATGCGTGACTGCTTCGGTTCCCACACCTATGAGCGTGTCGACAAGGACGGGATTTTTCACACCGAGTGGCTCAGCTGAGGAACCGGCGATGAGCTCCTATCGCATCGAACGGTCACCTTCCTCCGAGAACCTCGCCAGGCGAGCCGCTGAGCACATCGGAGCCGCGATCGATCTGGCTCTCGATCAAAGGGACCGTGCTCAGATTGCGCTTTCCGGCGGTACCACCCCTGCGCTGGCGTATGCATTGCTGGGCCAGGAACATCTGCCCTGGGACAGAGTTGATGTGTTTCTGGGCGACGAGCGGTGGGTTGCCGCCGACGATGAATCGAGCAACGCGCGAATGCTGCGCAACACCCTGCTCAAGACCGGTCAGCCTGGAGCCCGAGCCTGTTTCCATCCCGTTCCAACGGTGGAACTCAGCTCTCCTGAAGCCAGTGCTGATGCCTTTGCCGAACTTGTGGCCCAGGTCTGTGAAGGTGAACCACCCATGTTCGACTTGATGTTGCTTGGCCTTGGCGATGACGGTCATACGGCCTCTCTCTTCCCTGAAACGGAGGCACCCGGCGTTCAGGATCGCTGGACGACGATCGGTCGTGGCAAAGGCCTTGAGAGGATCACACTCACAGCGCCTGTGCTCAGCGCTGCCCGTCAGGTGGTGTTTCTGGTGAGTGGAGAGGCCAAGCATCAGGCCCTGTCGCGACTCATTGATGCCAGCGAATCCCCTGAGCGTACGCCTGCCAAGCTGGTGCGACCGAGCTCCGAGATTCTCGTGCTCGCTGATCAGGCTGCTGCTCAAGGTCTTTGACGACACCACCCCCTCAACCGCCTCCGGAACTGCGTGTGATCGCAGCAGGTGACTCCTTTCGTGAATGGGCCAGCCTGAATGACACGATCATGGGTGGATCCAGCAGGGCCGGTTGCCGCATCAGTGAGCTGGGTCTTGTTCTGGAAGGGGAGGTGGTGAGTGAAGGGGGAGGTTTTGTCAGCTGCCGTTCGCCTGTGTATCGACCGCCCCTCGACCTCAGCTCCTACTCAGGGCTGCGCCTGACGCTGGATGGTGAAGGACGCAGTTTCAAGTTCGCTGTTGCCTGCCGTGATGGGGTGTTCGGACTCACCGAACTGATCCCCGGAGGACTGCGCTGGGTCACGACTGTTGCCACCGAGTCGACAGGCACCACGGTTGTAGAGATCCCTTTCGATCGTCTCCAGCCTGTCGTTCGTGCCAAACCCGTCAGTCTTCCGGTCCGTTTCGATCCGTCTTGTGTCACCCGTCTGCAGTTGCTGCATTCTCGATTCGGGGACGATGGTCAGCCGAACTCCGGCTATCGCGATGGTGCGATCAAGATGCTGGTCCGCTCGATTGAAGCATTCTGAGATGTCCGCATGCTCGGAGCTTGAGACGTTGATCGCTTCAGCGGCGGATCTCTGTTGCAAGCCTTATCTGCATGCCGTTCTGTCTGCCGACGATGCAACGCTCGACGACTACTGCGGCCGTGTCGAATGTCGTGGCGGTGACGGGCAGCGTCTCGAAGAATTCGATCTTGAACTGGAGCTGTATCGCAGCGGCACTGATCTGAATCTCACCCTCGCCTGGGCTGATCAACCGCACAGGCCGATCCTGTGGCATGGTCAGCACCCGGTGTGGATGGACGGTGAAACAGGCAAGCGCTGCTCCGCTCCTGCCGACGGAGCACCTCTTGAGGCATTCGCGCGACGGCTCAGGGCACTGCTGGTCTGATCAGGGCTGGTCGGTGACCGCTCCTCTGCTGCTGGAACTCACCAGACGGGCGTATTTACCAAGGATCCCTGTCCTGTAACGGGGAGTTGGGCTGTTCCAGGCAGCGCGTCGGCGTTCCAGTTCAGCTTCATCCACGTTGAGTTGCAGCAGGAGCTGATTGGCATCAACGGTGATGCTGTCGCCTTCCTGAACCAGCCCGATCGTGCCGCCGACAGCGGCTTCAGGAGCAACATGCCCCACCACAAGTCCATAGGAACCACCGCTGAAACGTCCATCGGTGATCAGTGCCACCTTTTCCCCGAGCCCCTGACCAACGATGGCTGAGGTGGGGGAGAGCATCTCACGCATGCCCGGACCACCAACAGGCCCCTCATAGCGGACGACCACCACGTCGCCCGCTTTGATCTGACGATCGAGAATGGCTGCGAGGCAGGTTTCCTCGCTCTCAAACACTCTCGCGGGACCTGTCAGAACGGGCGATTTGACCCCGCTGATCTTGGCGACGCTCCCCTCCAGTGCAAGATTGCCTTTGAGGATGGCCAGGTGTCCCTTCTGGTAGAGGGGGTTGCTGATCGGACGGATCACATCCTGATCAGCAGGTGGTTCCGACGGCACATCCTCAAGCAGCTGCTTCAGCGTTTTGCCTTCGATCGTGCGGCAATCGCCATGCAGGAGACCGGCATTCAAGAGCAGTTTCATCACCTGAGGAATCCCTCCGGCTCGATGAAGATCCACCGTGACGTAGCGGCCGCTCGGTTTCAGATCGCAGAAAACCGGAACCTTCTGGCGGATCCTCTCGAAGTCATCGATGTTGAGGTCCACCCCTGCCGTGCGCGCGATGGCCAGCAGGTGCAGAACTGAGTTGGTGGAACCACCCACAGCCATGATCACGCTGATGGCGTTTTCAAACGCTTCCTTGGTCAGCAGATCCAGGGGTCTGATGTTGGCTTTCACTGCCGCAACGAGAACCTCGGCCGATCGGGCTGCACTGTCAGCCTTCTCAGAATCCTCCGCCGCCATCGTTGAGCTGCAGGGAAGACTCAGTCCCATGGTTTCGATCGCGGCACTCATCGTGTTGGCGGTGAACATGCCGCCACAGCTCCCGGCCCCGGGACAGGCATTCTTTTCAACAGCCGTGAGCTGTTCGATGTCGATCTTGCCGTTCGTGAGCTGTCCCACAGCTTCGAAGGCACTCACCACGGTGAGATCGCAGCCGCCGAGTTTTCCCGGTTTGATCGTGCCGCCGTAGACGAAGATCGCAGGGATGTTCATCCGGGCCATCGCCAGCATGGCGCCCGGCATGTTCTTGTCGCAGCCTCCCACGGCCAGAACGCCATCCATGCTCTGGCCATTGCAGGCGGTTTCGATGGCATCCGCGATCACCTCACGGCTGACGAGGGAGTACTTCATGCCTTCGGTGCCCATGGAGATCCCGTCACTGACGGTGATCGTTCCAAACATCTGCGGCATGCCTCCCGCCAGGCGTGCAGCTGCCTCGGCGCGTTTTGACAGATCATTCAGCCCCACGTTGCAGGGCGTGATCGTGCTGTATCCGTTGGCGATTCCGATGATCGGCTTGCCGAAATCCTGGTCACCGAAGCCGACAGCTCTCAACATCGCCCTGTTAGGGGAGCGCTGGATCCCCTTTGTGACGGCATCGGAGCGGAGCATGGACGGTCTCGCGTGGCGGCAAATTACTTCGGTCAACCTACCGGCCGCTCTGTCACTGCCTGGAGCCCAGATCTTCAAGCTGGCGGCGCACATCCGCGATCGCCGAATTCAACTGTTCCACCCGTGCCTCGAGGTGGCTGCCCGCGTCGGGTTCGGGTCGATCTCCGGCGCTGATTGCTTCACTTCCGTCCTGCATGCGCGGGGCATACAACATCGAACGCTGATTGCGAAGGCGCCGGCGGCGATCAGCCTCTGACAACAACCACCATCCGAAGCCCGCGGCGCCCAGAACGGCTCCACTGACCAGTGTGGCCAGAGTTCCTGATGCAGAGTCCTGCTGCCGCGACATGGGCGTCCATTGAATGCCTCCAGCCTAGTTCGGCTGTGCGGTTCTGATTCCCAGTCTTTGCAGGGGATCACCGATTCCGGGAAGGATCCGATTCCGCTCATCGAGGTCGGCATCGATGCAGGCCGTGTGGATGGTGATCTCCGGATAGGTTTCACCGATGCGTTTCAGGCCTGGGCTGGCCGTGAGTGCTGTGATCACCCGCAGCCTCGGGGCCTGAACCCCCAGCTGCTCCAGCTGGTGAAGCAGTTCGATCAGTGCATCGCCCTGTGCCACCTGATCGAGCAGCAGCACCACGCCCGCCTGGGACTCGATCGCATCCGGCAGACCCGCCAGACAGAGTTCAGCGCTGGGAAGCACCTGGCGGGCGCCCGCCCAGAGGTGCAGTCCTCCCGCGAACATCGGGACCGCCAGCAGTGGAACTCCGCTTTCGATCACGGTCCCGTCCGTACTGCCCAGTGGCGTCTTCACCACATCCCTCCGGTGAGGCAACCAGTCGCGCATCGCCTCGTAGCTCAGCCAGCGACCCAGTTCCTCCATGGCTGTTCGGTACAGCGCGGGGGGTGTTCCCTCATGCCTCAGCACGGTCAGCCAGTGAGCGATCAGAGGATGGGGCGGCACCACCACCCGGAGAGTCTTGGCCATGACGCGTGGCTGGGCAGTCGTCTGCCATATCGTGACGGTTCAAGTTACGGCAGCTGTTCCCATGAACCTGCCGAGCGTTCTTTCACCATGGTCTTGTCAGCACTTCTCTCCTCTGTTCTCCGTCGCCTCATGGCGACGATGTTCTGTGGTCTGCTCGTTCTGACCGGACTGCTGATCAATGGGGCACAAGCCCAGGCGATCACCGCGCCCGAGCTGCGTGGTCAACGGGCTGTTCAGGACATTTCCGCGGATATGCACGGTCGTGATCTCAAGGAGAAGGAGTTCCTCAAGGCAGACCTGCGCGAGGTCAATCTGAGTGAGACCGACCTGCGTGGTGCCGTGATCAACACCTCGCAGCTGCAGGGTGCTGATCTCCGAGGTGCGGATCTTGAGGATGTGGTCGCATTCTCAAGTCGCTTCGATGGAGCTGATCTGCGCAATGCCAACTTCACCAATGCGATGTTGATGCAGAGTCGCTTCACCGATGCTGAAATCGAGGGAACTGACTTCAGCAATGCGGTGATTGACCTTCCTCAGCTCAAGGCCCTCTGCAGCAGGGCCAGCGGTGTCAATAGCCGCAGTGGTCTCAGTACCAGGGAAACGCTGGGGTGTCGCTGATGCCATCACGGCTTCCCGTCACCGTGATCACCGGTTTCCTCGGAGCCGGAAAAACAACTCTTCTCCGTCATCTTCTCGTCAACAGCGGTCAACGGCTCGCTGTGATGGTCAACGAATTCGGCACGGTCGGGCTCGATGGAGATCTGATCCGCAGCTGTGGTTTCTGTCCCGATGACGAGGTTGACGGTCGCCTGGTGGAGCTGAACAACGGCTGTCTGTGCTGCACGGTCCAGGACGACTTTCTTCCCACGATGGAAACTTTGCTCCAGCGTTCTGATCAGCTGGACGGCATTGTGGTGGAGACAAGCGGCCTCGCTCTGCCCAGGCCTCTTCTGCAGGCTCTCGCATGGCCGGCCATCCGCAAGCGGGTGCATGTGAACGGTGTTGTCACCGTTGTCGACGGGGAGGCTCTCAGCGCCGGCAGCCCGGTGGGAGATCCCCAGGCACTGGAGCGACAGCGACAGGAGGATCCAAATCTTGATCACCTCACAGCCATCGACGACCTGTTCAGAGATCAGCTTGAAGCGGCTGATCTCGTGCTGATCAGCCGATCTGATTGTCTTGATTCCTCCCAGAGGGATTCCGTGGAGCAGCAACTTGCTGCGCGGGTGCGAGTTGGAACCGCCACCCTCAGCATCAGTCGAGGTGTTGTTGATCCTGCCCTTGTGCTGGGGCTGAAGGTTTCAGACCACGGAATCGAACACGACCACAGTCATCACGCTGATCACAGCCATCACGATCACAGCAGCCATCAAAACGACGGCGGTCATCTCCACCATGACCACACCCATGTGGAGGCGATCAGCGGTCAGATCCGTCTGCAGGGATCCTTCGAACGAGCGCAGCTCGAGGATCTGCTCAGGGCCTTCGTGATCGAGCACGACGTGATCCGTGTCAAAGGTCGACTCTGGATTCCGGGCAAAAGCCTTCCCCTTCAGATTCAGATGGTGGGACCTCGTCTCGAGAGCTGGTTTGAGGTAGCACCGACTCAGGTCTGGATGCCAAGTGAAGGCTCGGGGCTGGAGCTGGTGGTGATCGGTTTGCAGAGCGACTCCGCTGCAAGGCTGGAACGTTGTCTGCACGCCGTCTGATGCTGCATTCAGGCCTTGCACTTGCTGCAGCTGCCCTGGCTGGCGCGGGCGTTTCGCCGTTGCCCCCAGTCATCGCGGCTGAAGCGGAGCTGATCCACAGCTCGAGTGTCCGCTATCGCTGTCCTGGTGGCGAGCGGGTTGAGGCCACTTACTTCAGGCTGCGTGACCGTTCACTCGCTTTTGTGCGCCTGAAACTTCCTGATGGACGCCTGCTGACGTTGCCCCAGCTGGCCTCGGCATCAGGAGCCCGCTTCAGTGCTGATCGCGATGTCACCTGGTGGATCAAAGGCCAGACCGGATTCCTGCAACAACGCGATTCCAGGGGTGAATGGCAGGTCAGTCTGCGGAGCTGTGATTCAGCCTCTTAGGGCGGTCAGCTCAATTGTTTCGGTTGACCGCGACGCAGGCCTGCGCTCAATCGCGCACCTCAAGCCGATCAGTGCCGCTGCGCTCAATCAGCTGAGCTAGTTCGAGCATGTCCGAGCGGTTGACAAGGCCGATGCACCCCAGCGTTCCGCTCTGGGTGTTTCTCAGGCCTGCGCTGGGATCCTGGTGAATCCCTAGGACCCTTCGCCCGGTTGTGAACTTTGGCTCAATGCTGATCCAGACCGGACCGAGTTCGGGGAAAGCACCCGCAGCCAGCGGCTCAACAACTCCAACGCTGTAGGTACCGGTGGGCAACGGAGCACGGCTGCCCAACTGGTCACGATTGGCGTTCTGACGGTTTGCCCGGCCGCTGACGGCATCGAAGCGACGAAGGGGTTCACCAGGGATCTCAACCATCAGGTTCCAGATGGGATCGCCAGTCGTCTTCAAGCGACGGTTGGTGCGTTCCAGAACAAGCATGGGCAGCGGATCCTGCTTCGGTGGAGAAGGTTCCAGCAAGGCCATCAGCGACTGACGTTGGCCTGGCTTCTTCTCGGCTCTCGCTTCAGGTGACCAACATGCACCTGCCAGAACCATGGCCAGGGTCATGCCTGCGAGCAGGGAGCCGGACAGAGGACGGATTCCTGTGGTTTGCATCCCGTGGACAGAAAATTCTGCCTTCTCTAAGGGGGATGATTATCGCTTCACGAACGAATAAACGGTTTTTCAGCTGGCCTCGGGTCGGCGCCAGTCCAGACCTGGGCAGTGGGCGACGATCGCAGCCGTTGTTCGCATGTAATCCGCATAGGAGGGAAGCAGCTGCAGCAGCGCGCGTTCCTCGCGTCGTGCTTTGCCTGTCAAAACGATCGCAAGAGCCAGAAGCAACAGCAGATGCAAGAGGCTGCCAAGCGCGAGCACCACTCCGAGAGAACACATCAGGACCGCGCGGTAAAGCGGATGTCGACAGTGTCCGTAGACCCCTGTGGTCACAAGTGAAGCTCCCGGTTTCGGTTCCGGCAGCGGAGAAAGGCTGGGGCCCAGTGCGATCAATCCCTGCGCTGCCTGACCAAGACCGATGGCCAGGATGATCAGCCCCGTAATCTGCGCGGTGTGAGGCCAATCGATCCCAACCGACGCAGGCTTTGGCCACGCCGGGATCAGATGGGCGCTGATCAGGACAAGCTGAGCGACCAGCCACCATTCGCCGCGGCGGTTGTCGAACCAACCGTTCCAGCTCAGCCCCCAGCCGGATAAGGCCTGTTTCCAGTCGGGCATGGCGAGGGCACCCTCCATCACGGCTGTCCCGTCGATGGGACCATGCATCAATCCTGACGTTCCACCACTCATGAGAACCGTTGTGATCACCGGCTCCAGCCGGGGAATCGGTGCCGCCCTGGCTCGCACTCTGATCCAACAGGGCCATCGGGTGTGCCTGGCTGTGCGTGATCCAAGCAGCCTTCTGGGAACAGATCTGGATCCAAGCCAGGACCCCGTGAATCTGATTTCATGCAGCTATGACGCCAGAGTTCCTGCTGATGCGCAGAGGCTTGTCGAGACGGCTCTCGGCCATTTCGGATCCCTCGACTCGCTGATTCACTGCGCGGGGATTCTGCGTCGCACTCCCCTTCTGTTCAGTGAGCAGGAACGTTCTGAACCGGATGAACTCTGGAAGGTGAATGTGATGGGTCCCTGGTGGCTGACCCGGGCTGCCTGGCCTGCACTTGTGGAGTCCCGGCAGGGGCGGATCCAGGTGCTGGTCTCGATGAGCGGCAAGCGCTGCAAAGGGGTGCTGGCTGGCTACACCGCTTCAAAATTCGCTCTGATGGGCCTGTGCCAAACCATGCGCAATGAAGGCTGGGATCAGGACATTCGTGTGACCGCGGTCTGCCCCGGCTGGGTCAACACAGAGATGGCCGCCGGCGTGGAAACAATGGCGCCGGAACAAATGACTCAACCGGAAGATCTGGCCAGTCTCTGCGCCCATCTGCTCACGCTGCCGGCGGCGGCAGTGCCGTTTGAGTGTGCCGTAAATGCATCATTGGAGCGCTGATCACTTCGCTCAATCCAGAGGGATCTCGCCTCTCGCACAGATCTCGTTCCAGCAGAGCGTCTGTTCCGCAACCCAGCGAGGCTCCACGCTGGTCCAGGGGCTGTTGGCGTTCAGCTTCATCCGCATCCGGCCGCTGCCGTCGTGGCGGAATCGCACCGTTCGATCCTCAAACGCCAGCTGCCAGCTGGCACCCGGTTGATCGCTCTCGAAGCGACAGTTCCTCCAGTTCTGATGCTGTCGCCGACATTCCAGAGGAAGGCTGATGGCAGGCAGGGCTGGCGCAGCCAGGCCGAGTGCCGCAGCCATCACCACCGCCAAGGGGGCGAGCGAGCGGATCAGAGGAGCCAGTGGATGGGGCACAGGCCTGGTGCTGCAGAGCTAGGGGCTGATTTCAACGTGCATTTCGTCGAACGAAAGCGGTCCCCTGGCCTGTCAATATTTAACAATTGCCGCTCGGAGCCCGTGCCGCGTTATTCAGCTCGTGTTCTGGTGCATCTGCGCCCGTCGGTTCTCGATCCAGCCGGTGAGGCCGCCAGGTCTGCAGCATCCCGTCTCGGGGTTGAAGGAGTTGACAAGCTGCGCATCGGCAAGGCGGTGGAGCTGGAGCTTGAGGCATCGGATGAAGAGGAAGCGCGTCGAAACCTTGAGCTGCTCAGTGATCGGCTGCTTGCCAACCCTGTGATCGAGGACTGGACGCTTGAGCTGACCCAGTCATGACCATTGGAGTTGTTGTTTTTCCCGGATCCAACTGCGATCGCGACGTTCGCTGGGCGACGGAGGGTTGTCTGGGGATGCCAACCCGTTATCTCTGGCATGAAGACAGGGATCTGAGCGGCCTTGATGCCGTTGTGCTTCCCGGTGGATTCAGTTACGGCGACTATCTGCGTTGCGGAGCCATTGCCCGTTTTGCCCCTGTTCTGGAATCGCTGCTCAGTTTCGCTGCTTCCGGTGGGCGGGTTCTGGGCATCTGCAACGGTTTCCAGGTGCTGACGGAACTGGGGCTTCTGCCCGGCGCGCTCACCCGCAACCGTGATCTTCACTTCATCTGTGAGGACACGTCCCTTTCTGTGGTGAGCGCTCGCACGCCTTGGCTGTCCTCCCTAGGCAGTGGCAGCCGCTTCTCACTGCCCATCGCCCACGGAGAGGGGCGATTCCAGTGCAGTGACGACGCGTTGAAGCAGCTTCAGGACGATGACGCCATCGCCTTGCGCTACTGCACCAACCCCAATGGGTCTGTTTCCGATATCGCAGGCATCACCAATGCCACGGGTTCGGTTCTGGGCCTGATGCCTCATCCTGAGCGAGCCTGTGATCCACAGACCGGCGGCACTGCAGGTCGAGTCATCCTGGAAGCACTGCTGTCCTGAGCCATGCGGCGTCGTTCTCTTCTGGCGCTGTCCGCCGGCTGGAGCATCGGCGTGTCGCTGTTCGGTGGGCTTGGTGTCAAGGCCAGATCGATGCCCCGACAGCGTCAGCCGAGACCCCCCGCTCCACTGCGAAGAGGTTCACGCCTGAGAGCCATCAACCCGGGCACCTGGATTGATCCTGAAACGGACTTCACACCGCTGACGCAGCGTTGCGAGGCCCAGGGATGGAGTCTCGAAATTCCTGAGAGCATCAGAGGACAGTGGCAATGGTTCTCGGCAACCGACGAGGAGCGTCGTGCCTCGATCGAGGAGGCCTGGAATGACCCCACGCTCGATGGGGTCATTTATGTCGGTGGTGGCTGGGGCGCTGCGCGGGTTCTGGAGTCAGGGCTGAAGTTTCCAGAGCGGCCCTTCTGGTCTCTTGGGTTCTCCGACAGCAGTGCCCTTCTGCTTGCGCAGTGGCAGGCAGGTTTGCTGGGAGCCATCCACGGCTCAGCCTGGGGAGTGGATGACCAGTGGCAACGCACGGTTGACCTGTTGAGCGGACAACCGACAAAACCTCTTCAGGGACGCGGAATCCGGGGTCGCAAGGCCAACGGTCGCCTGGTGGTGACCAACCTCACGGTCGCGACGCACCTGATCGGCACCCCCTGGTTCCCTTCGCTGCGAGGAGCGATTCTTGTGCTTGAGGATGTGGGTGAAGCGCCCTATCGGGTGGATCGAATGCTCACCCAGTGGCGCAGCTCCGGAGTGCTGGCAAGTTTGTCAGGGGTGGCCTGTGGCCGCTTCAGCTGGAAGCAGGATGACATCCTTCCAGGCGATTTCTCCATGGCGGCCATTCTTGAGGAGCGCCTTGCTGATCTCGGCGTGCCTCTGGTGATGGATCTTCCCCTCGGGCATGGACGGCCGAACATGTCACTGCCTCTGGGTCATGAAGCACAGCTCGATGCTCAGTCTGGTCAACTCAAGCTGCATGACTGAATTCAAGAGTGATTGGCTTCGAGCCAAAAGGGACGGGATACCACAGGAGATATTTGGTTGATCAATGAACTTTTTGATTTATTTTCTTTAGCTTTGATATTGTTTTCTTTCTCAGAAGAAAATCCATCGGGATTATGCCTGCGCTGAGATAAGGCACGATCTGGGGCGAGAATTCAGCGGCAAGGCCTATTAATAAAAATACGAAAACGAAGCTCGCGCCTCGGTATTTTTTGATTCCTGAGCTTTCATTGCGTTCCGCCAGCGCCGATTCCTCCAGTAGATCAGGATTTTTCCAAGCGTGAATTGCAACAAGCCACCCAACTCCGCTGATCAATGCCAGGGTCCACCAATACAGAAGGCCAACGCCCTGGGCTTCTATCAATTGCCCGTTATTCAAGGAGCCGTAGAGTGCCGTTGGCCAGGGAAGAAAGACGATCAAAGCCATCCATAATGAATTCAGCCAAAAAATTGTGGTATCGAAGGTTCTCATTGAATTGAATACCTGATTATGTTTTAGCCATAAAACTGAAAGAATTAAAAAGCTGAACCAAAATACAAAAATCTGAGACGAGTTATCATTAATTAACTTCCATACCGTCTCTCCATCCTCTGATTTTATGTCAACCAGAGGCAGTAGCTGCAGAGTTATGGCAATAGCGACGACGGCGTCAGTGAAATTGATCAGTCGATCGAAAGCTCTGCGCTGAACTACCGATACGGTGCTGCGAGCTGCATTCATTCGACTTGTTCCTATAAGTCTCTATGCTACCTCTGCGATAAATATGTTTTTGCATTCAACGCTGTTTAAATACCGCGCACTGTTGAACACGTAAGTGGTTAATTCTTCGCTTTGCGCTGATTTTTTACGATAGCGATGCTCAAAATGTTGGATCCATAGTTGAAATGATTTGATAATCGCTGCGTTATTTGAAGCGGACAGGCAGTACTTCAATTCATAAAAAAAGGGGCTATAAGCCCCCCTTTGGAGTCGGCAATCTGAAAATTCAGTGCAATCATGCTGCGACTGCAGTTTTCGGATCGAGCACGCCCTTGGCATAAAGACCGGAATAGTAAGTAATGCTTTGTTGTTGAATTTTGCTGGCATTGCCCGCAGCCCAGAACTGCTGATAGCGGTCGAGGCAGACCTGCTTCATGTATTTGCGTGCTGGCTTGTTGAAGTGGCGGGGATCGAAATTGGCAGGGTCAGCAATGGCTGCCTCACGAACCGCCGCAGTGAATGCAAGGCGATTGTCAGTGTCGATGTTCACTTTGCGAACACCATTACGAATGCCTTCCTGGATTTCCTCAACCGGCACCCCATAGGTTTCGGGGATTGAGCCTCCATGCTGATTGATCATCTCCAGCCATTCCTGAGGTACTGATGATGAGCCATGCATCACCAGATGGGTATTGGGAATGGCTTTGTGAATCTCAGCGATTCGGCTGATGGCCAGCACCTCACCTGTGGGTTTGCGGGTGAACTTGTAGGCACCGTGACTGGTGCCGATCGCGATCGCGAGAGCGTCGCATTTGGTCTTGGCCACGAAGTCCGCTGCCTCGGAAGGATCCGTCAGCAGCATGTCCTTCGACAGCTCACCCTCGAAGCCGTGTCCGTCTTCTGCTTCTCCCTTGCCGGTTTCAAGCGAGCCCAGGCAACCAAGCTCACCCTCAACACTGACGCCAACGGAATGGGCGAAATCCACGACCTGCCTGGTGACGGCCACGTTGTAGTTGTAGCTGGCCGGAGTTTTGGCATCAGCTTCCAGTGATCCATCCATCATCACGGAGGTGAATCCGTTGATTGCGGCGGAATAGCAGGTGTCAGGCGCGTTGCCGTGATCCTGATGCATCACCACCGGGATATGCGGATAGGTCTCGGTTGCAGCCAGGATCAGATGACGCAGAAAAATTTCACCGGCGTAACTGCGGGCTCCTCGTGATGCCTGCAGAATCACCGGACTGTCGGTCTCGTCAGCCGCTTCCATGATTGCCTGCACCTGTTCAAGGTTGTTGACGTTGAATGCAGGTATGCCGTAGCCGTTTTCGGCAGCGTGGTCGAGCAGGAGCCGAAGCGGAACGAGCGCCATAGATAAAGTCCAAAAAAAGGCCCTAGGGAACCAAATGGTCCGTAGGGCCGAGACTTTACCTGAATGGTGTTTTATTTGTCACGTCAGCTTGTCGCGGAAGTGGCGTCAGGCTGTTCGTGTTGATTGATCAGTAGGTGTAGCCGGCCACGAACAGCTGCTCGTCAGAGGAGGGTTGTGAGCCGGGCACATAACGACCGAGTGAGGCTTCGGAGTTGGCCTGAGCACGGGCCAGCAGTGCTTTCTGGCCTGCTTCAAGGTTTGTGCCTGCCCAGCCTTTCAGGCAGGAGTGCTGAAGAGCTCTGCCGTAAGAGAAGCCAAGGTTCCACTTCGCTTTGCGCTCGATGGTGTTCATGTGGTTGAGATAAACCGAGGCGGCTTCCTCGCTCAGACCACCTGACAGGAAGACAATGCCGGGGACGCTTGCCGGGACACTGCGCTCAAGTGTGCGCACGGTCATGGCCGCCACTGTCGCCGGATCGGCCTTGACTGAGCAATCGGCTCCCTGGACGGTCATCGAAGGCTTCAAGAGAGTTCCTTCGAGCAGAACTCCATTGGCCTGACAGGCGTGATACACCTCCTGAATCACATGCTCCTGAATGCGGGCAGTGGTTTCGATGGTGTGGTCACCGTCCATCAGGATCTCAGGTTCAACGATCGGCACCAGGCCGGATTCCTGAACCGAGCGCGCGTAACGGGCCAGTCCCCAGGCGTTTTCCCTCACTGAGAGAGGGGATGGGCAGCCATCGGAAGTGATCTGCAGCACGGCTCGCCATTTTGCGAAACGCGCTCCCTGGGCGTAGTAATCGGCAGCACGCTCGACCAGACCGTCCAGTCCGGTGCAAAGAGTCTCAACGGAGCCGGCACCAGCCAGGGGACGCAGGCCCTTGTCAACCTTGATGCCTGGAATGATGCCCAGCTTGCCCAGTTTGTTGACCATGGACTCACCGTCGGCATGGTTCTGGAACAGGGTCTCTTCGTAAAGAATGGCTCCGCTGATGAAGTCTCCGAGACCAGCTGTGGTGAACAGCATCCCGCGATAGGCCTGGCGATTCGCCTCTGTGTTCTCAACTCCGATGGAGCCGAGGCGCTTGCCGATGGTCTTGGTGGATTCATCCACAGCAAGAATTCCTTTGCCGGGTGAGGCCAGGGATTGCGCTGTTGCAATCAGTTCGGAGGAATAATCAGACAGTGCCATTTGATTCTTCAGAATTGAAAGAGTCTCGGGGCCTTGAAGGCCGTTACGGCCTCTCTGTTTACACCTGTGTGTAAGTTTTGCTACGGCAAATGCGCAGCATTTGATTCTTTGCGGTCTGGGGTGTTGCTTCCTCGTCCCGGCTGAGCTACTGATTTTCAGGTTGTTTTCTGGGTGAAGGCAAGCGTTCTCTGTGTGCTGGAGCGATCGTCGGCTGTGGTTGCTGGCTTACAAAAAAAAAGCTGACACCGTGAGGTGTCAGCCTTGACGATTCATGAATTCAATCTCGAGGAGAACGATTCAGTTCTGAGCGAGAGATTCCCATTGATCAGGCAGGATCTTGGCGATCAACTCAAATTTGCCGTCACCGAGTGGCTTGGCAACGTAGGCGACGCCCATGGGAGCCGGATAGATACCGTTTTCAGGCACGACAGGCATCGTCACGCCCTGGAAGGGATCATCGTGACCCACCAAGAAAGTGTTTTTCCCGGCTTCAGGCTTCGCAGACAGCAAAGGGGAAACACGAGCTGCGTATTCCTTGTAATCCTCCGGAGTGCACTCAACACAGGGAAGGAAATTCAGATTTGAATTCTTGGTGTAGGTGCCGAACGCGAGATCCGCTGTGTTGTAGGCACGGCAGTAGTCACTAGAGATGACATCTCCGACTGGAATGCCAGCTGCCTTAATCCCTTCGCCGATCTGCTTGGCATCCGCCTTGCCTTCTGTGCTCAAGCGTCGCTGGGTGTTGCAGTCGGATAGATCCAGGGCGGGGCTGACCTGATCTCCCCAGTCCTTAACTGTTTTGGCGTGACGGAGATAGACAACGTGCCCGCCATCTCTGAGAGCTTCGCCCAGTGCCTGGTTGTCGAGTTTGTTGACAAAATCTTTGCCGTTTTGCTCTCCGGAGAGGGTGGTGTCGTTCTGCTCATAGGCTTCGACCTCACTTCTGTCAGCAGAAAGTTTGTCTTTGCTGGCTGAGTCGTCGCTGACTGAACCAGACGAGCAGGCTGCCATCAGCAGCAGAGCTGCGAAGCACGATGCTTTTTTAATCATTGATGAAATGAATTTTCTTCATTAAAGCGATTTCGTCTTTCGGCAACATCTTGTAAGTCACGACAACCTGTCGCTGTTGATACAGCGATTTCTGAGGCTTGGTTGTGACCTAATCAGTGTGTGGACATCGATCTGTCACAGGTGATCTGGCTCGCCAGGCCCTCAGCGAGACCGGGCACCATTGGTCGCCCGCTACGAATGCTCTCAGCCCACCAGCTCTGCAAACGGGCCACTGGCGCCACACGTCCATCACTCCAGGTTGTTGAGAAGCGCAGATCCTCATCAGGCTCGATGGTGCGCGGCGCCTCACCGCTCTTCTGGATCGTGAGGGTGAAGCCATGCACATAATCCTTCTGATTGGCACTGCCGAGAACCATGCTTCCCTCCGATCCATAGATCTCCAGCCAGCAGCCGCGTCCGTTACGGGCAACTGAGGCCAGTGCCACTTGCGCAGGCGCAACCCCTCCTTGATGAAGCTCCAGTTCGAGGTTGATCAGGGCGATGTCGTCAGTGTCAACCTGTTTCATGTCACCCTGCGTATCGGGTCGCTGAGCGATGGCTGTGTGTGTCACCGCCTGAAGCTTCCCTGTGGAGCCGATCAGCCAGGCCAATGTGTCGAAGGCATGGGTTCCAAGCGCACCGAGAACACCACCCCCCTGTACAGCCTGTGAATACCAGCTCCAGGCTCGCTCTGGGTTGGCTCTGCTGCTCATCAACCAGTCCAGTTTCACCAGCCACGGAGTACCCACTGCCCCCTGTTCCAGCAGGCGTGATGCCTGCTGGAACAGAGGCACCGCTCTGTATTCGAAATCAACCGCCACGCTGAGACCTCTGCCGATGGCTTCGCGCTGCAGGTCTGCCACCTGTTGCGCATTCAATGCAACAGGTTTTTCCAGGAGCAGATGCTTGCCCGCTTGCAGAGCACGCATGGCCAGTTCGTATCTGGGGCCGGGAGGCGTGGCGATGATCACAGCCTCAACCCTGGAATCCTCCAGAAGTGCATCCCAGGATCCGTGACCTTTCAGGCCGGTACTGCTGCAGGCCTGATCAAGCCGCTCCTCACGCGGATGCCACAGCGCAACTGGTTCCAGTTCAGGGATGCTCAGGAGTGCAGGAAGATGCACCGCTTCGCCGAATCCGAGCCCTGCGATGGCAACCCCGATCGGGTTCTGGGACGTCGGACTGGCAGCCATGGTGAACCGGTCAGTGAATGGATGGGAAGCGTCAGGTCAGTCCGGAACTGCAGACTGCGGTGATGACTTCCGTGATCAGATCATCCTCAGCCGGCGCCTCCCAGTCCGCTCCGAAGCGAGGCAAGCCATTCTTCTGAGTGTCGCGGTAGAGGAACTGATCACAGTCAATCTCCATGACAACCAGGGTCCCTAGGGCAGGGGAGTCATCGTCCGTTTTCAGGCTGTATCGACTGAGTACCGACAAGTTTCCAGCTTTCGTTCTGCGGACGCTCCCGGCATCCCACCACTGCTGACCTTCGCTGGTTGAGGGCACTTCACGCCAGTCGACAGGTCCTGCGAAAGCAGGTGCTGCCAGCACGACAATCAGCAGGGCCACCATGGCTGATGCCAACCATTCGAGAAGGCTCTTGGGACGAATTTCGCTCATGCCTCGACAGCCACCTCGGGGCGACAGCCATGCAGACTCAGGAGAGTCGAAAGGGTGTTCTTCAGCTGAGTGCGAGGCACGATTGTGTCGACAAACCCATGCTCCTGCAGATACTCGGCGGTTTGGAAGTTGTCGGGAAGTTTCTCTCGCAAGGTTTGTTCAATGACCCTTCTCCCTGCGAAACCGATCAGAGCTTTCGGTTCAGCGAGGATCAGATCACCGAGCATGGCAAAACTCGCCGTGACTCCACCGGTTGTGGGATGGGTGAGCAGAGGCATGTAAAGCACGCCTGCTTCGCGATGGCGTTCCAGTGCTCCCGAGATCTTGGCCATCTGCATGAGGCTGAGCATGCCCTCCTGCATTCGGGCTCCTCCGGAAGCGCAAACGATCAGCAGCGGCAGACGCTTGGCTGTGGCCTCCTCAATCAGACGTGTGATTTTCTCTCCAACTACCGAGCCCATCGACCCGCCCATGAAGCGGAAATCCATCACGGCAAGAGCCATGGGGATGCCATCCACGCGGCATAAACCCGTGATCACACCATCGCGAAGACCAGTGCTTGCCTGGGTTTCTCGCAGCCGGTCGGCGTAGGCGCGTCGATCCTTGAATCCAAGCGGGTCGGTCGGAGTCAACTCCTCATCAAGCGGTTCAAAGCTCCCTTCATCGGTGATGATCGCAATTCGCTCGGCACTGAAGATGCGGTGGTGATAGCTGCAGCTGCCGCAGACGCTTGCATTGGCCAAAAGGTCCTTG
The DNA here is from genome assembly GCF_047304175.1 of Synechococcus sp. MIT S9503. Classification (GTDB taxonomy): domain Bacteria; phylum Cyanobacteriota; class Cyanobacteriia; order PCC-6307; family Cyanobiaceae; genus Synechococcus_C. The sequence continues at coordinate 580,384 of NZ_CP138955.1, forward strand.
CGGTAGACCACCTGTGAGCATTCGGGGCATTTGCTCCAGAGACCATCTCCCTCTTCGGGTTCCTGCGTGACCTTGACCACGGACTGACCCTTGCGGCGATCTGCGAACCAGTCGAAAAGAGACACGGAGACGATCCAGACCTACCCATTAAAAGACCCACCTGGTCGAGATCCATATCTCGGTTCTTCCACGTCTGTTCGGGAACCTGCTCAGATTGGCTTGCAACGAGGCACTTCGAACAGTCTTGGAGCGCTTGCGTAGCATTTGTTGCTAGAGAACCAGTTTTGAGGTCGTTTTTAATTTTTGCTCCAGGGTGCGTAAGCGTTTGAATGCCTATAAAAAAATTATCAGCATTCTTTTTATGTCATCGCATACTTCAGCAATTAATGAGCATCTTGCTCTCGAATTTCAGGCTAGTCATACATATTTGGCGATGTCGATTTGGTTGCGTGAGCGAGATCTGATTGGTTTTTCCAGTTACATGCTCAACAAAAGCACTGAAGAACGTGGACATGCTTCGAAATTCATTGCCTATCTCGTTGACAGTGAATGCAAGGTTCAGCTGCCCACGATTGAGTCGCCTGAAAGGGAGTGGGAATCCGTTAAAGCACTTTTCGACAAGGTGTATGAGATGGAAAGAACGGTGACGAAATCGATCAACAACATCTACACGCTCTCAGAACAGGAAGGTGACAGAACTGCAACCGCGATGCTCGATTGGTTTGTGGGTGAGCAGTTGCAGGAAGAATCTGAGGCGCGATTTGTTCTGAAGCGATTGCGTCTTGCCGATTCAAGCGCTGCAGCTTTGATCCTGCTTGATCAGCAGTTTCTGGATGGAACTCTGCTCGCCAATGTCAAAGCTGGAGGAGCCTTTGATATTGCGGGAACAGGCGGTGGTGCCGCTGCCTGATTCCATTCACAAGAAGATGGTTTCCTGTTCAGTTGATTGAGACAAACCGTGAGCTCGTTGTCTGGACTTATCCAGTTCAACGGGCTTTTTTATGGACTGACCAGAGCCATCCACTGATTCCACCACCACTGGGAACCCATAAGCCAGACCAGCCAGATTCCCAGAGCGATGAATGGACCAAAGGGAAAGGGCTCTCGGGGCTTGAGGTGACCGCTGATCCTGGCGATGACACCAAACAGGGCCCCTGCGAATACGGCAATTCCGATGGCGACGCCAAGACCAGCGATACCAAGCCAGGCGCCAGCCATGGCAGCCAGCTTGGCGTCACCCAGGCCCAGTGCAGGCTGGCCAACCAGGCGTTCCGCCAGAGCGCTGACAGCTTCCAGTGCAAGCAATCCGCCAGTGGATGCCAGCAGATGATTGAACAGTAGGGCTGTGTTCTGTGCTTCCCCAAAGGCTGTGACCAGCGCGGTGGCGACAAGCCCTGCAATCACACCTGCACGACAGATGGGTTCAGGCAGCCAGAGGTGATCGATGTCGATCAACACCAGGGGCATCAACAGACTGATCAACACGACTCCGCCACCCAGCGTTGTCAGGGCCGTCACCGTGTCCGTCGAAACAGGATTTGTGTTGAAGCCGACGGCCCAGAACGCACTAAGCCACAACCCAGCAGTGAGGGTTTCCACCACGGGGTAGCGAGCTGAAATCGGTTGTCGGCAGTCCCGGCACTGACCCCCGAGTGAAAGCCAGCCGATCACGGGGATGTTGTCGTGCCATTGCACGGAATGGCCGCAGTGAGGACAGTGGCTGCCAGGCCATACAACAGACTCTTCCCTAGGCAGCCGCCAGACGACAACGTTGATGAAACTGCCGACGCAGGACCCTGCCAGAAGCATGATCCACCACAGTGGTGAGCTCAAGATCCCTGCCCTCTGAACCGTTCTTTTGGACTGCGGGGACGTCGGAGTCGTTTGCTGATCAAGTCCGCGCTGATGAATTGTTCATCCGGCAGCAGCGTGGGGGGGGCAAGTACCACATGTCCTTCACTGAGATCGATATTCACCACAACGCCACATGGTTCGCATGACTGGGCTGAATCGCTGAGATGCTGGAAATAAATCCTGCGGGCCAGTGCGATCATTCGCCTGCTGTCCACTCGGTCCCAGCGTGGAGTGAGGCTGGCGTTACCGCCGGCTCCCGCGATCACGAAGGAGGGAGGGGAAACAGAAATAGGCTCACCTGAACAATCAGATGAGCCCACGATAGGACTGATTGGGGCTGTTGATGTACAGAAATCAGTTCATCTTTTTCTTCTCTTCAATCATTCGGTGAATGATCGGAGTGAGGATCAATTCCATCGCAAATCCCATTTTGCCTCCGTTCACCACGATGCTTGTGGGGCTCGACATGAAGGAGTCGTGGATCATGCTGAGCAGATAGTTGAAATCAATCCCCCATTTCTCACGAGCACCCTTGCGGAAGTGGATGATCACGAAACTTTCATCGGGGCTGGGAATATTTCTGCAGATGAAGGGGTTGGAGGTGTCAACGGTCGGCACCCGCTGGAAATTGATGTCAGTGCGACTGAACTGCGGGCAGATGTGATTGATGTAATCGGGCATCCTGCGCAGGATGGTGTCAACGATTGCTTCTGCGGAATAACCACGCTCAGCATTGTCGCGATGGATCTTCTGGATCCATTCAAGATTGGTGATCGGCACAACACCGACCAGCAGATCGGCCAGTGATGCCACGTCGTAGGCGTCACCTTTCACGCCGCCGTGAAGACCCTCGTAAAACAACAGATCAGTACCTGTCGGAATGTCTTCCCAGGGAGTGAACTGCCCAGGATTCAGCTCGACGCCCAGGCGGGAGTTATGTTCCGCTGCCTCTTCAGGGCTGTGGAGGTAATAACGCTTCTGTCCGCCGCCTGTCTCGCCGTAGACGCGGAAGAGTTCCTCAAGCTTGTCGAAAAGGTTGGCTTCAGGACCGAAGTGGGAGAAGTTTTCACCCTTGGCCAGTGCATCAGCCATGGCGTCCTTCATCGCCATCCGCTCGAAGCGGTGATAGCTGTCACCTTCGACGACAGCCGGTGTGATGCTTTCACGGGCGAAGATGTGCTCGAAGGCACGCTTCACGGTGCTGGTTCCGGCACCTGAGGAACCGGTGACAGCCACGACGGGGTGACGCTTCGACATCGACGGAGGCAGATCTGGCCCGAAGAGTTTGGCAGGTCAACGGACCGATATCGAATTTTGTTGGCTCGAGTCTGTTCAGAGAGCCTTGAGCAGCTCCTCTCCCATGGCCTTGCAACCCAGTGATGTGCAGCCTTCCGCCATCAGGTCTCCGGTGCGGAAGCCCCTATCCAGCACCTGATCCACAGCCTTTTCAAGAGCATCGGCTGCGCTTGGTTGCTTCAGGCCCGTGCGCAGCATCATCGCAGCTGAGAGCACCATGGCCATCGGGTTGGCTTTGTCCTGACCGGCGATGTCAGGTGCTGATCCATGCACCGGTTCAAAAAGCCCCGGCCCCTCGCTACCAAGCGAGGCTGAAGGAAGCATGCCGATGGAACCGGTGAGCATGGCGGCTTCATCGCTGAGAATGTCGCCGAACAGGTTGCCGGTCAGAAGAACATCAAACTGGCGCGGATCTCTCACCAGCTGCATGGCGGCATTGTCCACATACATGTGATTCACCTGCACATCGCTGTAAACGCCTGCCATGGCATCCACCCGGTCTCTCCACAACTGGCTCACATCGAGAACATTGGCCTTGTCCACTGAGCAGAGGCGGCCTCTGCGTTCTCCGGCGAGCTCAAACGCCACTTTGGCGATCCGGTCAACCTCCGAATCCGAATAGGTCATGGTGTTGAAGCCTCGCTCTTCTCCATCGGCTTCGACTCGCCCCTTCGGTTGACCGAAGTAGATGCCACCGGTGAGTTCGCGCACAACCATCAGATCAACACCTTCGATGACCTCAGGTCGAAGACTGCTGGCACCGATCAGGGCGGGCACGATCTTCACCGGGCGCAGGTTGGCGAACAGCTCCATCCCAGAACGCAAGGCGAGCAGACCGCTTTCCGGTCGTTTTTCTCTGGGTAGAGCATCAAAACGAGGACTGCCGATGGCGGCGAGCAACACGGCGTCGGCTGAGCGACAGATTTGCAGAGTGCTAGCTGGTAATGGATCACCGGTTGCATCGATCGCGGCACCACCGATCAGTTGTTCATCAAAAATCAGGCGGAAGCCGAACCGCGTGGCGACAGCCTCGAGCAGCTGTCGCGCAACGGCGGTGATTTCCGGACCAATGCCGTCACCCGGCAGAAGAACGACGCGATGCTGATCCATTTGCCGTGCCCGGACAGTGCTGGTGGGAGGTTACTGAGCGGTGCCCGGTGTTTCGGAGTGAGAGTCCTGTTGCACAGTCTGTCGCTGGATCTGACGCAGCTGTTTCGTCATCTCCGGCAATTTGCTGAAGGCTGCTGAACAGCGAAGCCAAAGTCTGTTGGGAATCGCCGGGTAACCACTGACCACTTCACCGGCGGCGATTTCACCATGGATGCCGCTTTTGGAGCTTGCGATCGCACGATCACCGATCACTGCCCGATTGGCGACTCCCACCTGTCCAGCAAGGATCACTCCATCGCCCAGCCGTGCTCCTCCTGCAATGCCCACCTGTGAAGCGAGGGCACATCCACGTCCAGTTTCAACGCCGTGACCGATCTGGACGAGATTGTCGACTTTGGTGCCGGATCCAAGGCGCGTCTCGCCAACGGATGGTCGATCGATCGTGCTGCCGCAACCAATCTCGACACCATCCTCGAGAACAACCAGTCCTGTCTGCGGCATTTTGCGCCAGCCACTGGCCGTGGGAACGAAACCAAATCCCTCCGAGCCCACCACAGCATTGGAGTGAATGACACATCCACTACCGATTCGGCATCCGGGATGCAGAACGGAATTCGCGTGCAACTCACAGCTCTCTCCGATCTCCACGTCGCCGTAGATCACCACTCCGGGGTGGATCACGGTTCGAGCGCCAATCCGGGTGTCGTCCCCGATCGTCACGTTGGCGGCCACGCTGACTCCGGCACCGAGCTGAACGCGATCAGCGATGACGGCGCTTGGGTGAATCCCTGCGTGCTGCGTTGGCCGCGGATGCAATTGTTCGAGTGCTTCAGCGAAGGCGAGTCTCGGGTCTCTGCAGGTTGCCCAGGCCAGTGCTCTCTGCTCAGCAAGAGCTTTCAGTTCAACCTGATCAGGAATCAGGACCGCTCCCACGCAGCTGGTTTCGAGATTGGCGATCAGAGCATTGCCCTTCTCAAGAAAGCTGAGTTGATCAGGTTGTGCGGATTCCAGTGACGCAGCGCCACGAAGTTCGGGATTCCTGCCCGTTGAAGCGTTCAGAATGCCTGCTTCGCCCTTCTCAAGAATGGCGATCAACTCGCTGAAGCGCATGGAGAGGTACCGAGTGACTGAACATCGAGTTCACAACTGATCGTCCCAGCCGAAGTCCAACGCAGTCGTTGCTGACAGCTTCCGGGAATCCAGCTGAAGGATCTCGTCAAGTTAGCGGCGGAAGACGCAGATGATGAGCGAGTCAGCGTGCTGGTATCACGACTGTTGAAGCCCTATCCACAAACTGGTTTGTCAACAGGAGACAGCAACAACGCAGTCGTTGATCAGTGCAAAAGAGATTTCAGCATCGCGTTGTCAAAATCGCAGGACTGTTGTCGTTGAGACTTTCCTTTTTGACCCAGAGACTGCTTCCCTCGTGATTTTGTGTTGAGCCACAGGACAGCGGTGTTGACTTGGTTATAGTTGAACAACTAATCGGTTAATTATGTCGAAGTGGATTTTAATCCTAGGTATATTGTATTCTGGAATTCTTCTTTATATTTATGTTGTTTTGCCTGCGATTAAATAGTAGTCTGTATTCAATTCGTTGAGAATCGAGTCGAGGCTATGCTTCTTATTATCTGCAAAATTCCTGCGAATTGATCCACAGTTAGCTTTGGCAAGCGGCTTGAGCGGAGTCCTGATCCGGTGTTTGTATCTCAAGCTGCGGGATTGTTTTTCTATGTGATGTCAGCGGGGACTGTAGATGTTGATACGTCTGATGCCTGAGCCATTCGCTAATCTGCTAGGCCGGTTTGGTTCAGTTATGTCGGCGAAACAGGATCCGATCATCAGTTTGTTTGCCGCGGCATCGGTTGGTGCTTTTATTCTCACCTCGTGGCTTGCTCATGACTACGACAACATCATCATTCCGTTTCTGTTTCTCAGCATGATCTGTGCCAATGGCTTTGGCTACTACATGGGTCTATCAGCAAACAAATAATTCTGCCTTGGATGAAATTCTTCATTGGTCAATTGTTGACAATGATGAGTGGTCGAGATTTCGCTGGCCCACGAACAATTTGATTTTCTTCCGCTGTTGGTCATCAATCACACGTGTGATCAATTGCCTGCTGGCGGGTTGTCGTCATGGTTAAAACCATGGCGTCGCGATGCACCACGACTGGTGAACCGCCGGTACAGGTCTGCTCCGTTGACTGCAGCGATAGGAGATCACTCAGCTTTTCGCTGCTCATCGTCGACAGACCACGAGCCACCTCCTCTCCGTGTTCATCGACCAGCAGAACTGCCTGATTGGTCTCGAATTGCCCGTCGACATCAGTGATCCCCACAAGCAGTAGAGAGGCACCCTTGGTCGTCAGTGCCCTCGAAGCGCCTCGATCGATCCGAAGCGTGCCGGATGGTTGCAGGGCGTGAGCCAACCAGCTTTTACGGTCTCCCAGGGGCTGGGGATGGGGGTGAAACACGGTGCCCCCGCGTCCTCCCCGAAGGATGTCCTGCAAAGCCTCCGAGGTTCGGCCATCGCCCAGATGCACCTTAATGCCGCTGTGTGTCGCAATCCTTGCCGCTGCAAGCTTTGTGGCCATTCCGCCTGTGCCCCAGCGGCCTCCTCCTCCAGCTCCTTCCTCTAGGTCTCCAATCTCTTCGTGTCCGTGCACATCCTTGATTGGCGTGGCATTGATGTCACTGCGTGGGTCTGCTGAATAGAGGCTGTCCACATCGGTGAGCAGGATCAGTTCATCGGCTTTGACGGCTGCTGCAACCAGTGCGGAGAGCGTGTCGTTGTCTCCGAATTTCAGTTCGTCCGAAGACACCGTGTCATTTCCATTCACCACGGGCAGAACACCCCATTCCAGAAGCTGGTTGAGTGTCGCGGATGCATTGTGATAACTCACACGATCCGCCAGGTCCGAGCGAGTGAGAAGCACCTGAGCCACAGCAATGGAATGGCGTGAGAATTCCTTCTCATAGAGGCTCATCAGGTAGCCCTGTCCCACTGAGGCTGCCGCTTGCAGGCCTGGCAGGCTGAGTGGGCGCTGAGCCATGCCGAGCCGTTGGCAACCCAGACCCACAGCCCCGGAGGACACCAGCACCACGCGATCGCCACGGGCCATGCTCTCGGCCAGGTCGCATGACAAACGCGCGATCGCATTTGCAGTTGTTGCGGCCTGGCGTTGTCTCAGCAGGCTTGTGCCCACTTTCACAACCCTGAGGGTCATTGACTCACCGCTCCAAAGAATCTGGCGAGATTGCGTTCCAGTCTTTGAACACGGTCGTGGCTGCACGGTGTGCCATCAGTCCGGGGTGGCCTGACCAGAACGGTGTAGAGCCCCAGTCTGTTGCCGGCAAGAACATCGGTGAACAAGCGGTCTCCCACCATGGCGATCTCAGCTTCTGGGTGCGGAAGGGTGCTGATCACACGGCGAATGGCCCCTCTGCGTGGTTTTGACGCCGATGAGGTGAACGTCACGTTCATCTGTTCGGCCACGGCCTGAATCCGCCGCCGCGAGGTGTTGTTACTGATCAGATGAATGTGCAGCAGCCGGGAGGCCTCCTTCGCCCAGCGACGCATCGGAATAGGCAGCTGCACATCACGCCCTGGAAGCAGTGTGCGATCCACATCGAGCAGAAGAACCCTGATTCCCCTTTCCAGGAGGGGGTCGAGTGGGAGCTGGGCCAAGGTCAGGCCTGGATCCCAGTCAGGTGTCAGCCAGTGACGCTGCATCACTCAGGCAGTCCCAGTTCATCCAGCTCGGCTTCGATCCGTGGTTGAACGCGATCAAACTCCTCACCCTCGACCAGAACAGCGGCACCGTCGTCCATCCTGGCCACCACGAAAAATGGATCCAGGGGGATGTAGAGGCCGTATTCCTGTTCATCAACAAGAAAGCTCACCAGCAGCTCATAGGTTTCCGATTCATCGTCACCGTCCTCTTCTTCAAGATCCTCCGGATCAGGCTCATCAAGTTCTCCGTTGACCGTCAGAGTTACCGCTGAACGGACCAAGGTGAGGTCGTGCTCCTGAAGCACGACGTCAGCAACAGAAAGAATTGGCTCACTGCTCGTGATGCTTTCAATCAGTTCCGGATCATCGCCGTCACGCAGCCTGAACAGGCACACGGGAGTATCTACCGGAGTGAGCAGGGCGTAATCCTTGTCATCAAGGGGGATGAGCTGCTCAAGAAAGCAGAGTAGGTCGTGTCCGTCACGGTCCTTGACGAGAACGGTGGGCACCTCACCGCTGGTTGCAGGTCCGCTTGAACTCATGGCGCTGGTGAGGTTGAAACACAGGATCTTGCATCAGCATCCGTTTTGCCATGATTTTCAGGCGCCATCTGGACTGGTTGCGCCTCGGGTCCATCGGCCAGCCACTGTTCCAGGAGCAGGGCTGCTGCGGCGCTGTCAAGTCTTCCACTGCGATCCCCATGCAGACGATGGCGTTCCCCGGCCGCCCAGCTGCTGCTGTGCTCGTTCACAAAGGCCATGGGAAGGGACAGGGCACGAGCTAAACGAACTCCGTAGCGATGGCAGTGTTTCGCCTGCTCGGTGGGGTTGCCGAGCTCATCGAGAGGGAGTCCCACCACCAATGCTTCGACCCGGCGTTCAGTGCAAAGCTTCTGAAGTTGACGGAGATCGTCACTGAAGATCCCCCGTTTCAGAGCGTTCAGTGGCGTCACAGTCACTCCAAGTGCGTCACATCCAGCCAGTCCGATCCTCCTGCGGCCCACATCAAGGCTGAGAACCGATCTTGCTCGAGGAGGGAATGAAGAACTCACTAACGCCTCGGCGCCAGACTGGGCGTGGGAAGCGGAGGGTGTTGAGGCTGCAGCCGACCCAGCATGGATTCAATTGGGCGGATTCCAGCCAGGCTGCGCTGATTCACACGCCTCCAGATGCTTCTGCCCAGCATCATTTCCTGTGGACCTTCCCGCCATCCCTGATTTCCCAGCACTTCGCCGAGCTGATGATCGTCATCCGCCACCAGCAGAGATGGGAAAGTCCGCTGCTTCAACAGCTCTGAAAGTGCTGCAGGTAATCCTGCGCCGATCCGTTCGTCCCAGGCGGGTCCCCGCAGGAGTTCCAGACGGGGTGAATCCATCCCCCATGGGCGTCGGATTAACCCCGCAATCACCTGGCTGTCTCCCTCTCGCTCAACGGTCAGAACCGACGATCCGCCGCCCTTCAGATCAAGCAGATCGCACCATTGACGATCGAGAATCTGACGGTGCTGCGGGCTGATGCTGGATTGCTCGAGAGCAAGAAGCTGTCGAGCATTGTCGCGGTTGATCGGACTCCAGCACAGCCCAGGAGGAAGCTCTGTGTAGGAGTGCTGTTCAGATGACAGTGAAGGGACCTGCTCCGGTGGGTTCCAGATACGCCCCTGGCGAAGAGGCTGGAAGCCAAGCTCCCGTAACAGATCAAGCTGAGGTCGGTCGGTCGGGTCGCAGCGCACCAGCCAGCTGCGGCAACGGGAAATGTCATCGCTCAGTGCATGCTGGATGAGCAGACGAAGTCCTTGCTGACGACTGAAGTGACGGGGAGACGTCAGAGAGAGAACATCAAGATGCCAGCAACTGTTGCGACGGTTGCTGGAACGCATCAGAAGCAGTGATGCAATCTGATCGGATAATTCCGAAGATGACTCGATCAACGCGATCACCCTCGTCAGTCGTGCGTTGAGAGGGTCTGGCAGCAATCTCTCGAGCCTGCTGAACCAGGACTGCACAAGCAGGCTCTGCAGAGCGCTGATCTCGATGGTGGTACAGGCATCGGGAGCCGATGCGATCTGAGCCAGATGTCCAGGTTTCAAGGGCTCGGCCCGGAGCCGGAATCCCGCTGTCGCTGCCACGGCAGGCCTCCACCACTATTCAAATCTATCGCCGCCTTTCGATTGGTGAGATCAGGCGGGGCGCACCAGCACCAGTGGAGTGCGCTCATTGGCGTTCCCTGCCGGGTTGGGGCGCAGGGCGCGATGCAGCAAAGCCTCATCACAGCCATTGCTTGAGGCCAGCACCTTCACACGGCCAAGGTCGTTCACATCGACAATCGCAACAGAGACACCAAGCGCTTCTGCGGCCTCCTGACAAAGACGGACGGGATCCGTAGGCCCGAGAACGATGGTCTGGTCGTAAGGAGGGGTGGTTCCGGTGATGTCATCGATTAGCCGTGCCTGTTCGCCAGCCAGTCGATAGAACCAACCCTTCAGCCCGACGACTTTCAGGGCCAGGCCGATTGACCAGGCGAGAATCACTCGGGTCGGTCCGACCTGATCGATCAATGTCTGCAGCCCGCAGGCGGTGGCAAGACTGCTGGTGGGATGAAACACGCGGCAGAGCAGTCGGGCGATCCAGGTGGGCTTCACCATCGATGGATGGGTGTATCGCCCCTGGATGACGGCTACCGGGGTTTCGCCGATCGTGAGAATGTCACCGGGCTGAACCAGATCCCCTGCGTAGTTGCGCAGCACATCGATTGTGTTGTCGAGGGGGCCCAGCAGATGCGTTTTCAGAGGAAGCACCTTGCAGTTCTCACCAAACCTGTAGTCAGCCTCGGCGGGCTGCAGAACGGCAGGCCTGCGCAGAGGCACAACAACGCCCTGGCGGCGTTCAAGACGTCCGAAGGGACCGTAGTTCACCCAGTTGACATCCATCCAGACCGTGTCCACACGATCGGCGATCGCCTGTCCTGTGGGAGTGCTGAGGCTGACGCTGACCTTGATTCGGGTGCTTTTGCGGCCTTTCACGATGTAGGCCGGCCAGTACCCGTCGGCCCGTGTTTCCTCATCGGGATGATCGGGGGTGATTGCCGTTCTCAGCGTCACATCGCTCAGGTCGGAGCTGCCGATCAGCACGGGATTGACCTGCAGCTCAGGCACCATCACCTCCATGCGTGCATGTGGGTTGGTGATCTCGATCCATCCCTCGAGGTGAAGATCATTGCCTTTGGTCTCGATGTTCCAGTCCAGCTGGCGCAGCATCAGTGGAGAGGCTGGCCTCAAACGATGGCGAGCTTCGATCCAGAACACTCCCAGCCCGATCAGGAGCAGGATCAGAAGCAGAACACACATTTCAACGTCGGCTTTCAGCCGTTCTCAATGGCGCGCAGCGTAAGGCGTCCGCGTGATCTCTCAGCGAGAGATCACTTCGGTGTTGAGTTCGTTGAAACTGAGGCTCATGCTTTCGCCCTGCGGAGCGGGGAGTCCGGTGGCCTGACTGATGGCGGAGTTGATCTGCTCCAGTGGGACCTGTCCCTCCTCGTCAAGCAGCACCTTGCCGTCTCCATCAATGACCACCACCTGCGGAATGATTCCGTGCCAGTAATGCGCGGGATCGGTTCGGTCGCTGACTGTTCGTCCCTGAAGTGCGTCAGTGGTCAATGGCAAAAGGTCCACGCTGTTTCCCCAGAGCCTCTGCAGTTCCGAAACAGCAGGGGAGAAGGCCTTGCTCGTTCTGCTGTCATCGAGGTAGTAGACGATCACGCTCGTGCGCCCCGCCTGCAGTGAATCAGCGAGGGTGACCGCGGGAGGCACAAGTGATCCGTTGCCGGCATACAACGCGAAGATATTGCCGTCGTAGCTGTCGGTCTCGCGGATGGCTTGTGCGGGCAGCACGATCAGCGTTAAACACAGCGCCGCGATGATGGATCGGATCAGAAACGCGGTCATGGCGGCGGAACAGTGCATGCATTCTGAGCCCTGCAATGTCTTCGCCGTTTTTGTTCAACCACGCCCGAGACTTCGGCCCATTCCCTGAGCGATGCCACGTCCGATCAGACCGATGGCGCGACCCACCACCTGGGTCAGGATCACCACCATCAGATCTCCGAAACGTTTCACCAGTGCCTGAACCTGCGGTGCGATGGCATCGCGGGCTTCCACAAGAAGAGCCACCTGCTGCTGCCACCAGCGCAGGCTCCTGAGTTCCTCATCCCTCGGCTCAGTCAGTAGCAAGGGCTCGATGCGGCCGGTTTTGAGGCTGAACAGCAGCCGTCGACTCTCGTACAAACGAATCGGTCGTTCGATCCAGTCCTGCCATCGCGACTGACTGTTGAGTTGGTTGCGCAGCCGTTCCAGTTCGCGCGTTGAAATCAGGTTCTGCTGTAGAAGATATCTCCGCAGTTCCGGCCATTCACCGCAGACCCCGAGCAACTCCGAGCCAATCAGTTCGGCGGTGCGCACAAGCCAGTTGCTGATCAGGGTCTCAAGCTGCAGCAAAGCCCTGGGATCGTCGGAAGGGAGCAGCTGACCGTCAACCAGCACGGGTTGATCGAGTACCAGCGAGGCCAGCATGGTCTGCGGGTCCGGCAGTTCCTCATCGGATTGTTGAAGATCCGTCCGATCCACCAGCTGATCGGCGACGGCAACAAGGCTTTCTCCCTGTGGAAGCCTGACGTAACTGCCGGCGACGCTTCGCAGAGCCTGTTGCCTCACCTCTGTCTGCAACGACTGCCAGCGCGCGTTCAGTGCCTTCTGGTCGCGGGTGCTCACAAGTTCGTCTCCGCGAAGTCGTAGCAGCACCTCCTGCAGCTGTTGCAGCAGAGCCAGCAACAGGTCACGACGACGTTCGGGATGAAGTCCTTCGATCGCCAGCAACTGGCCGGTGTCGTTCCCAAGGCCACTGGTGACAGCACCTTCGAGTCGTTGCTGGATGGCATTCCAGACGGCTGTCGGTTGACGGTCGCTCAGGGTCAGTTCAAGCGTGGAATGCTGATCGCGCAGAGGTACAGCTTCGGCCAGCCCGGTCTGCAGAGGCCCCCAGAGCCAGAGGAGCAGGTTTCTGGCACTGCGCAGCTCACGGCAACGACCTTCAAGCATCAAGCGCAACAGGAGATGCTCCGGTGGCGGATCAAGCAGTGCCTCGATGACCTGCAGATCCCGACTGATCTGCTGCAGACCGCTGAGCAGAAGCGATTGCGCCAGCCCCATCGACTTGTGGTTCTGGTGAGATTGGTCTGTATGGGGTCTGACGCGGAGAACCCTGCCCCCGTTCAGAAGAGTTTGCACTGCACTTCTGAGTGCCTCCAGTCCGGGGTCCTGAAGGATCCCGTCGCAGTTCAGGGCCAGCAGTTCCTGGGGATCACCTTTGAAATCCGCTGGCAGCAGCAGCAGCAGTGGCGCTGGAGACCATCGCTGCTGAAGTTGAAGAATCTCGCGCTGGAGGATCAGATCCTGTGGTTCCGACGTCAGCGACCAGACCACCAGCGCAGGGTGACCCTTGAGCTGATCCGCTGAGAGTCTCACCTGAAGGAGGAGATCCTCATTGGGGATTTCCGCTGCGAGGCTTTCACCGAGGAGATCGGGAGCAAAAAGGAGAATCTCCTTGTCCTGGTCGATCACGGTGCCCTGAAACTGTGCTGATAAGCGTCAAGGTAACGGTCCTTTCGAGGTTGCTCCAGTGGCAAATCTCGGACGTCCGTTCAGTTGCAGTGTGTAGGACTCGATGTGAAACCCGGTACGTCGTTCGATCTCCCTCAGCAGATCGTCGGGGAGTTTGACGTCAAGATCCTCGATAGCGCCTGTTTCCAGGCATGTGAGATGGCTGTGGGGATCATTGCGGTATCCATAAAGCCTTCCGCTTGCCCGATCGAGGCATTCGATCACTCCCGCACTCTGGAGAGCCTCGAGATTCTGATAAACAGAGGTATGGCCGATCCGCCGTCCCTGTTGGTTGAGCTTTTCGAATATGTCTCGAGCGCTGAGGTGACTGGCTTCGCTCCACAGCAGGTCGAGCACCATCCGTCTCTGTCGGCTCAGTCGCATGCCCAGATGTCGGCAACGTTCGAATGCATCCTGAAGGGTGCGCGTTGCAGTGGCTCCCTTTGGCAGAAATGACTCGACCAGCGACTCCACGGCAGTCGTTGTAATGATTTCAGGGTAGACCCGTGAAATAAAACCGTCTAAGGCACTGGTTCTGCCGGATCCCTTTCAGGCCAGATCTCTCAGCTGCCCCGTGGGAGGGTCCTGCAGTCGTCCTTCGCCGAGTGCCTTGAGAGCCTCCTGAAGATCGACTCGGCCGTCGTAGAGAGCGCGTCCGACGATCACGGCTTCGACGCCGAGAGGTTCAAGTGCCAGCAGAGCCAGCAAGTCAGCCATGCACCCCACCCCGCCGGATGCGATCACGGGAACCGAGCTTGCCGCGGCCATTTCCCTCAAGGCAAGCAGATTGGGACCTGCAAGCGTCCCATCGGTGCTGATATCGGTGCTGATGATTGCCGCAATCGCTGATTCACTGAACCGCCTCGCCAGTTCAGTGGCCTCCGTGTCGCTGTTCTCCAGCCACCCCCTCGTGGCAACCTTTCCATGCCTGGCATCGATGCCAACGATGATTTGTCCGGGATAGCGATCAGCCAGCTCCACCACCAGCGCAGGTTGCTCTAGTGCAACCGTTCCCAGGATCACCCGCTCGAGTCCGCAGTCCAGCAGCTCCTTAGCCCGCTGCGCAGAACGCACACCTCCTCCGAGCTGGACTGGGATTGATAGTGACCTGGTGATCGCGCGTACCGCTGCGTCGTTGATCGGTTCACCGCTGCGGGCGCCGTCGAGGTCCACAAGGTGCAGACGGCTGGCGCCCTGCTCCTGCCAGCTTCTGGCCTGGGAGACAGGGTCGTCGCTGAAGCGGGTGACCTGGTCGTAATCCCCTTGATGCAACCGGACGCAGGCCCCACCCAGCAGGTCGATGGCTGGAATGATCTGCATGGTCGTTGCAATGGACTGACTCCCATCCTGCATGGATGGGTTGAGCACGCTTCAATACCTCCTGGTCTGCCTGGCTGCTCGTGCAAATCCTGTTGATGGGGGGAACCCGTTTCGTCGGAAAGCCTCTGGTGAGTCGTCTGCAACAGCAGGGTCACAGCCTCACCTTGTTCACCCGCGGTCGTCAGCCTCTCCCCGAAGGAGTGGAGTCGGTGACCGGTGATCGTGGCGATGATCAGGCACTCGATCAGCTCAAGGGACGAGGCTTCGATGTCATCATCGACAGCTCCGGTCGCACGCTCTCAGACAGTCAGCGCGTTGTGGAGCGCACAGGCCCCCCCTCCCATCGTTTTCTCTATGTGAGTTCAGCGGGTGTCTATGCCGGCAGTCCCACCTGGCCCCTGGATGAGGAGAGCCCGCTCGATCCAGCCAGTCGGCATTCGGGTAAGGCCGACACCGAGCAATGGCTGCTGCGTGAAGGAATTGCCTTCACGAGTTTCAGGCCGACGTACATCGTCGGGCCTGGCAACTACAACCCTGTGGAGCGCTGGTTTTTCGATCGCATCGTTCATGACCGTCCCATTCCTTTGCCCGGAGACGGAATGACCATCACCCAGATCGGCCATGTCGAGGATCTGGCTGAAGCCATGGCCCGCAGTCTTGAGGTGGATGCATCCTGCAATCGCATTTACAACTGCTCCGCCAAGAGGGGAATCACGTTCCAGGGTCTGATCGAGGCCGCGGCTCTGGGCTGCGGTCGTGAGCCCGGCAGCCTTGACCTGCGCAGTTTCGATCCCAGTGGACTTGATCCGAAGGCTCGTAAAAGTTTCCCCTTGAGACTGAGCCACTTTCTGACCGATATCAGTCGCGTTGAGCGCGAGCTGGCCTGGACCCCACGGTTTGATGCAGTTGCGTGCATGGCAGACAGCTACAAGCGCGACTATGCGCTTGCCCCGACTACCACGCCCGACTTCAGCACCGATCAGGTGCTGATCGGGGTCTGAGGTAAGCGATGGCTGACCAGAGGGCAAGGACCAGCCCTGGCCAGAACAGCAACCAGCCCAGCGCATGAATGACCACAGTGAACTGTATGGATGTCCAGCTTTTGGGCCAGAGCATCAGAAACAGGCTCAGGAACTGAAAAGTTGTTTTCCACTTCCCAAGCCAGGAGGCTGGCGCGCCTCCCTTGCTTCCTGACCTCCATCCGGAGATCAGCAGTTCCCTGGCCAGCAGCAGCCATACAGCCCAGAGGGGCAGTTGCTGATCAGCCGCCAACCAGATCAATGGAGCGCTGATCAACAGTTTGTCGGCCAGGGGATCAAGCCTTGCGCCCCAGCTGCTGCCACCGTCGGCCCTGCGGGCCATCCACCCATCCGCCCAGTCGCTCAGGGCTCCGACCAGCAACAGCAGCCAGGCCCAAGCCAGCTGGTCCGAAGCCAGGAGCAGCAGAACCGGTGCGCCGAGGACGGCGCGCAGGAGTGTGAGTCGGTCGGCCCACAGCCGCCAGGGAGAGACCAAGGCTCAGAATGCGTGCAGTTGATCAGGTCCCATGGTGCTCCAGCAGACGGTTGGGGAGGTGATGTCCGCTCCGGTGCTGACCGTGACGGCGGAGACTCCTCTTCAGGATGCAGTGAGTCTGCTGAACGACCATCACGTAAGCGGTCTGCCTGTTGTTGACGGTGAGGGAGTTCTGATCGGGGAACTGACGGAGCAGGATCTGATGGTCCGTGAAAGCGGCGTGGATGTGGGCCCCTACGTGATGCTTCTCGACAGCGTGATCTACCTGCGCAATCCGCTGAACTGGGATCGCCAGGTGCATCAGGTTCTAGGTAACACCGTCGGAGATCTCATGCACCGCGACAGCCACAGTTGTGAGAGCAGCCTGCCGCTTCCCAAGGCGGCCTCGATGTTGCATGACAAAGGAACACAACGCCTGATCGTTGTCGACGCGGAGCGACGACCGGTCGGAGTTCTCACCCGTGGTGATGTGGTGAGGGCGCTTGCATCAGCTCAGGGCTGACGGCCGGCGAGCGGTTGAATCCGGATGGCGATCGGATTGATCAAACGGAAATCCACCATGTCTCCGACCCGCAACCCGGCGAACACCTCGCTCTCCAGCTCAGGTCGAATGTCGAGTTTGTGAATCTTGCCCAGCGGTCCCCTCAGAGTCACCTTGTGATCGGTACGTGAAAGGCGCACAACCTCTGCTGTGCCGGTGGCCATGGCCACACGAGAGCCAGCCGGGACTGGTCCGAAGGCACGCCCGAGCCTGAGATCTTCCCGCTGGAGTGTGAGCTGGTTCTGATTTGAACTGCGCAGATCCACCACCAGACCCTGCAGCATTTCGATGGTCACCTGATCCCCCACCTTCAGACCCGCTTCGGTCGGGTCGATCGCTGAGGTGATCAACATGCTGTGCCCCTGAGCTCCCTTGACCCTGAGCACTTTCTGGCCAGGCACAAGGCCTTGAATCTCGGCTGTGATCTGGGCGAGCTCAAATGCCTCAAGCAACTCGCTCTTCAAGGTGACATCCCTCTCAGCCACTGGACTGATCAGCAACGGTTCACCGCTTCCGCGATAACCCTTGAGCGCCTGACCGGTTGTCGAACGGGGCAATTTGCGGACATTCACAGCCAGCGGCTGGATCAGTCGGAAATTCACGGTGTCTCCGATCCTGATGCGATCAAAGGGATTGGCCTCGGCGCTGACCACTACATCCAGGTTGTTGATGCCGCCAAGAGGACCAAGCAGATCAATGATGTTGTCCTGCCGGTCGATGCTGACGACCTGAGCTGTTCCAGACGCCAGCGCCACGCGCATACCCTTTTTGAGCTTGCCCATGTCCATGGGAAGAATGATGTCTTCCCGGCT
The DNA here is from genome assembly GCF_047304175.1 of Synechococcus sp. MIT S9503. GTDB lineage: Bacteria > Cyanobacteriota > Cyanobacteriia > PCC-6307 > Cyanobiaceae > Synechococcus_C. Next base: position 598,217 of record NZ_CP138955.1, read on the forward strand.
GAAACTCAGCTCCCGTTGCGTGCTCGGTTCCAGTTCAACCACAAGACCATCCAGGATGGAAAGTGAAACCTCGTCGCCCTTCGCAAGATCAAGGGGTTCCAGATCAATTCCCACAGTGAGGATTTCCCGGTGACCATGCGGGTCGATCACTTCGATCACCTTCTCGGAGGGAAGTGCCGTGGTCACGGTGGCCCTCATCTCGGTGACCTCAAAGGCCGCCAGTTGTTCGGGGGAGAAGCCAGCCTCGGCTTTCTGAGCAAGTCCGAATGAGACACCGAGCACCGCTGCCGCAATCCAACTGCCTGAAAGCCTTCTGAATACCGAACCAAGCGCCTGGAATTGAGCCAAGGGAACGACCAACTAGTGCAGCGACGGTAGCCGGATCCGTTCTTGGGTCAAAATGTCGCGGAATATGAGCTCCAAGGCATGCTTTTCCGATTCAGGCGCACTGCTCTGTTCACGGGGTTGTCATTGCTGACCCTGGGTCTGATCCATGCGCCTGCACGGGCCGAGAAGTCCATTGAAATCAGCCTCAAGGAACGTTATCTGACGTTGTTCGACAACGGCAAGGTGGTGGAACGCTTCCCTGTGGCAATTGGAGCGCCCGAATCACCGACTCCAGCAGGCAGTTACGCCATCACCAGGATGGAGGATGCACCCGTTTATCACAAGGGAGGCAAGGTGATTGCACCGGGCCCCAAGAATCCGGTGGGTGTTCGCTACATGGCCTATTTCCAGCTTGGGTCTGGTGAGTACGCGATTCACGGAACCGCCTGGCCGAACTGGGTGAAGCTCCGCTCCGCCGTCAGCCTTGGATGCATCCGCATGCTCAACAAGGATGTCGTCACCCTGTTTCAACAGGTTGATGTCGGCACGCCAGTGGTTGTGACCTCCGATTGATTTTTTTCTTCCCTGATTGATTCGCCCCAGCTGAATGATGTCTGCACGCACATTTTTCCCGGTTCTCTGCGGTTCCTTCCTCGCACTGATCACCAATCCTGCTTCCGCTTCTCAGCTGAAGGAAATGCCCGAACAGACGTTTCTCGATCAGGTCGAAGCACCCGGCCATGTTCTTGTGACCGCACGAGGAGCTGAGGCGGTCGATGCGGAGGCCCGGCGCCAGGGTCTTCGTTTCCCTGCGGTGGGGTACTGGTCTCCGGAAAACATCTGTTTCAAAACCCCGCCGACCGGTGATTGCAACGGCCTGTTCCGGCGTTGATTTCAGGGGGTCGGCGGCGGAAGCACGGGTGGTGGTGGTGCCCCAATAACAACATCTGATTCGTGTATTGCCGGAACGCGCGCATCGGCAGGCTGGGAATCATCCGTGGATTCGGAACTGACCTCCTCCTGGTTCACCGATCCGCTGGATGAGGTGGCCTGGGCTTGCTCGGGTGGCTCCGGATCAGGGATCAGCAGGAGTGGTGGCGGCAGGTCGGGCGGCAGATTCCTCTCGATCGCAGGCAGCACCGACTCCGTCTCAGCCAGGTCCGATGCATCGCCAGGCCGCGGCTCCTCGAGGAGCACAAGGGGATCAGCCGTGATTGGTGGCTCAGGAAGGGGTGCACGGTCTTGCTGACCACGCTGCTCATCCAGGGTCAGACCTGGTTTCAGAGGCTGTCGTTTCGGTTTCCAGATCAACCGGGCAACGGGTTCCACTCCTTGCTCCATGACCCGGTTCAATCCGGCGAGGGATCTGTCGAGCAGACGCGATCCTGCATCTTCAATGCAATCCAGGGGACCTTGACAGGTCACCTGCGAGCGCAGGCCTTTGGCGAGATTTCCAACCAAGCCACCCTGCAGATGGAAGCGACGTTCACTCAGTCTCAGCAGGTAGGGAACGTGCACAAAACTGGTGGCTCCACCGCTGATCCAGTTGGCGTCCTCCTCAGTGAATCCCTTGACGCCTGGAATGATCAAACGGCTTTTCGAGGCGTGATCGGGCATATACGCGGCAACGAATCCGCGGCGACGGGCCAGTTCGCGTGTCTGCTCGAGCGTGAGACCGTCCCTGCTCATCAACATCTCCATCCGGCCATCACTGCGCAGTCCAAAAACCATCCGGATTCTCGGCAGGTAATAGCGGATGCGCTGCCCCATGCTGATGCTGTAGGCACCCTTGTAGCTGTCGGGCGGTGTTTCCAGGTCGTTGAAGACACTGTGCAATCCACCCACGAATGTGTCGTAGATCTCGGCCCGTTCGGGAGTCAGCTCTCCGTAGCCGAAGTCCACGCCTCCATCGCGTCTGATGCCGACGAATGCCCGTTGTCGTGATGCCGTTCTGTTCCGGCCCTGCCAGACCTTCTGTCCGAATTTGAGATCTCCGAGTGGAACGGTAATCTCCTGCCCGCCGTTGTCGATGTGCCGCTCATACATCGGGCCTGACACATAGCCCAGTGCTGAGGAATCATCGAAGGCATCCTGTTCCCGATCCCAGCCCTCGAGAAGGCCAATCCGCACTTTGCGTGGATCGAAATCGAGCGCGTAGACCTCGTCATCGGATTGATAGCGGAATGCACCCAGTGCATCACCCCTGGCCTCTGACTCAGCTGCTGGGATGGGTTGAAGCTGGGGAGATCCCGGGGCCAGGGCCACAAGTGCTGTGAAGACTCCAAGCGGAACACCCAGAACCAACCACGGTGTACGCCGGCGTTTCGGAAGTGGTCGTCTGCGCCGAACACGCTTCGGCCGGGGAGCCGCAACAGTGCTGGAACGGGTACGTTTCACCGCCCCACCTCTGACGCTCGGGATGAGTGTGCGCTGTCGAACCAAGGAACGATGGTGCCCTCGGCCACCAGCCATTTGCGGTAACGGTGACGGCAGTCATGGCCTCCCGTCAACTCCCCGAATGCCGGCATGAGCATTCGCTGTTCAACGTTGTCGAAGGCGAAGCAGGGGAGTCTGAGTCGGTCCGGCCCCTGGCGCAGGGTCGTTGTGGGGTGGATGTGTCCGCAGAGATTCAGGCCATCGCGTCCATCGATTGGCTGTTCCGGTTCATGGCTCAGCCAGAGACCACCAACTCTGCAGGCTGGGTGCTGGGGCAAAGTCCCCAGCTGAACACCGCGGTCATGGTTGCCGCCGATCAGCATCACCTCCGCATGCAACCGCCTGTGCAGGTTTCTGAGATCAGCCCTCAGTCGATCCGTGAGTCCGAGCCGGCCGTGGATCAGATCTCCGAGGATGACGACGCGCTTCGGTCTCCATCGCTCACAGAGAGTCTCAAGTCGCAGCAGCGTGGCTCTGTCGTCGTCACTGGGCAGTGGAATTCCGCATGCCTGGAAGACCTCAGCCTTTCCCAGGTGAAGGTCGGCAACGAACAGTTCCTGACTAACCGGTCTCCAGATGGCTTTCTCTGCAAGCAGCACCAGTTCTTCATCTCTCCACTGCCAGCGACAATGTGTGCTGTTCGGTTGATCACCGCTTTGCTTGACGTTGATGGAAGTCAACAGAGCGCTGGCCCCTTGAGGTGAGCACCATTTTGCTTCCAAAAGATGGAAGTGTTCCAAATGCGGATTCCGCGCTTCATCGGGCGTTGGGAATGGTCTCTCCGCATCGGGGGTGGCAACCTCAGAATGAGTCTGTCAATTGACTTCTGATGACCCTCGCATTGCTTCTGGCTCTTCTGGGATCGCTCATCGCCATGGGAGTGATCGTCAAGCGTCTTGAAAACAACGGGTGACGCGCGTGTTCATAGTCCCGAGGTTTCTGCTGCTTGCCGGCTTGATCGGCTTTTCGGTTCCCGGTGAGGCGATGGCGGCGGGACTGCGGGTCGGTGTCAGTGGTTCTCCTCCGTTCGTCATGCCCAGGGAAGAGGCATCACGGGGAATCAGCGTCCAGATCTGGGACGAGGTTGCTGCCCGTCTAAATGAACCCTTTGAACTGATCTACCAGCCGAACACAGAGGCCAATCTGCGCGCCGTGGAACAAGGGGATCTGGACCTGGCGATTGGACCGATCAGCATCACCCCAGATCGGCTGGCAAACCCCAAGATCGACTTCACACAACCCTATTTTCATGGAAGGGAGGGGCTGATGCTTCCCATGAAAGCGCCTGGACTCTGGGCGAGGTTCAAGCCCTTTTTCGGCTGGGCTGCTGTGTCATCACTTGGTGGTCTGATGATTCTTCTGTTCCTTGTGGGGAATCTCATCTGGCTGGCAGAACGGGGCCGCAACGCCGAGCACTTCCCTCGCCAGTACGTGCACGGAGTCGGCAATGGGATGTGGTTCGCCCTGGTCACTCTCACAACCGTCGGCTATGGGGATCGTTCACCCACAACCCGAGCGGGACGCGTGATCGCCGGCGTCTGGATGCTGATGTCACTGCTGGCTCTGTCTTCGATAACAGCCGGTCTGGCCTCGGCCTTCACCATTTCGCTGTCCAAGCTGCAACCAACGGCAATTCAGGATCGATCCGATCTGCGCGGCAAGACCGTGTCCGTGGTGGAGGGAACCACAAGCGCAACGTGGGCAAAGATTTATGGAGCCAAGCCTCGGAAGGCCGTCAACCTTGACAAGGCCATTGAGCTGCTGTCAACAGGTGAGGTTGATGCCGTTCTTTTTGATGAGGCTCCATTGCGTTATTTCCTCCAGCAGACACCAGAGGCGCCGTTCAAGATGGCGGCCTTCGCGCTGGCGAATCAGACTTACGGATTCGTGGTCCCGATGAACAGCGATCTGCGCACACCGATTGATGTCGAACTGCTGCAGTTGCAGAGAAGCGGTGCTGTGAAATTGATCACTGATCAAATGCTGCAGTAATAATTTCTCCTGCGAATCCTGCATGGATTCATCTGAAAACGCCGTGACGGCGCAGACCGTCTTCGATCAGAAAATTAGCCAAGCTGCTGCAGCTGCGACCCTCAGCCAGTGCCTGTTGCTTGAGGCGATTCATCACACCGCCGGCCAGCGTGATGTTGAGTCGTTCCGACACAGCCGCTTCGGCGACCTGCGCTGCTGTGACATCGGATGCCATGGCATCGCCTGATTCACTCTGCAGCTGTTCCTGCAGCTCTCCAAGGAGAGTTTTCAGGATTGACACGGTTTCGTACCTTCTTAGTGTCTGGATCGTACCTTCTGCAAGGCTGATGCCCTGCCGTAATCTGGCTCGGTTTCTCGACCTGTCTGGATGGAGACCCTGCCCCTGCAGCTGGAACCAGGCCAGGATCTTTATTCCACGCTGGCTGAGCTGGCAGCGCAGCAGCAGCTCAGCGGATTTGTTCTGGGAGTGGTCGGCAATCTTTCCCAGGCCTGTTTCCGCTGTCCAGGCCAACAGCAGCCAACGCTGATGCAAGGTGAACTTGAGGTCATCACCCTGAATGGAACCTTCTCGCCTTCAGGTGTTCACCTTCATCTCAGCCTTTCAGACGGTGCCTGTCAGGTGTGGGGTGGTCATCTGGAGCCAGGAACCGTTGTGCTGAAGGGGGCGCAGCTTCTCCTCGGCCTCAGCGGTCTGCCCGTCGCGCCAACCTCTCAGAAGCCGTTTCAGGAAACCGTTCATGACAGTGAACGAGTCGAGTTGGCAGTGCTCCCCGGGTGTCCCTGGAGTCTGCGTGCGAGGCAGCTGCTTGAAAGGTTGACCATTGCTCATCGTCTGGAAACCGTCGAAACCGACGAACGCTTCGAGTTTTGGCGTCAACGCAGCGGCATGAAGACTTTCCCGCAGGTTTATGTCGATGGAGAGCTTGTCGGCGGATACGACGAACTCGCTGAACTCTCGTTGCAACCCTGGTTCAGGGCGCTTGGCCAATCAACGTCAGGTTCGATGAGAGCTCTCTAGCGATCATTAATTCAGAACTTGACTCTGGCTGAACGATCCGGATTGTTTCACTGCGGGTCCGGCAGCTCAGGCAGCTCGATGCACAGCTGTTCAACTTCCTGGCGGAGCGCCTTGATGCGGTCCATCGGCGTCAGCGTGCTGCGGCCTGGCGGCCAGAGCTGATCGCTGTCGAGGTCGTTGGCCAAGGCCTCTTCCTCCATGGATTCAATCAGGGCGGCAAGCTGGGCACGAGCCTCCAACCATTTCGTGATGCTCAAGGTGGCGAGTGGGCTGAGGCCTTCGGCAGGTCTGAAAGCTAGCCAGCTCTTTCCTTGCGGGCTGGATTGAAACATTGCGACGCCGAATTGATCCTCCCCTCTTACCGAAGAACAGGTATGCGGAATGAATTTCTGATCATCAGCTGAAGGAAGAATAGAACCCAGTTAATACTGTTAATACTGCCTAAAATGAGAAAAATGTTCTTAAAATTCTCAAAAGATGATTGTTTTAAGGTGTTTAAATGGTGAAGGATTTTGTGGTATCCGTTGAATGATGTTGTGCTCGCGCACCGTCATCCATGCCTTTGAAATTAACGAAGCGATTCTTCTGTGACTTGTTCGGGCAGAATCCCTGAATGTCTTGAAACCTGCCTGGATCAGCACAAAGCATCCCTGGTTTCACTGACAGAGCTCCGGCCAGCTGTGCATTCACTGCTATGAACAATCCGTAACCAGCTCCATGGCATGGAGCACGCAAGAGGCTGCGGTGTCTGTCACTTCTGAACCGAATCTCTGGTCCGAAAAACCATGGTGGTGTCAACCCTGGACGATTCTTCTAACCGGAATCATCATCATTGCCGGAAGCTGGTTGCTGCTGCATCGCTTCTGGGTCAGCATTCCTGTTGCAGTGGTGATTCTGGCCTGGTGGATTCTGTTTCTTGTGATTGCACCAACCGCCTATAAAAATCAATCGCGTTGAGCGGCTCTGAAACGCTGTTTCTCATCACTCAGTTCAGCCTCGAGCTGCTCGATCAGCTTGGTCACCAGGGCCTGAAATTCAGGTTGGCAACCTCGAAATGCCGCCTTGTGCCGGATCGGCTCGTTGCGCATGCGCAGATCGGTCAGCATCAACTGAAGGGCGTCGATTCTGGCGTTGCTGTTCAATGCTTCAGCCTGCGGGCGAGGCGAGGTTATGACACCGCCGCTCTAACGGTGATGACGTCGCCGAGTGACTTCGGTGGGCACCCCGTGCACGGTCAGGCCGAGACGCTGTCCAGAAGCCAGATGCAGAGCAGACCGATAAAGAAGGCCACATTCACAAGCCCCGAATCATCCTCTCCGCGTGAATGGGCTTCCTTCATCACTTCCTCGACCACCAGGTAAATCAGTGCTGCTGTGCCGAATGCGAGTGTTCCGGTCAGTGCGGCCCCCTGCAATCCATTCGTGATCATCAGGCTGATACTGAGACCGATTCCGTAGGTCACCGCCATCAGTGCACCTGACAGTCCGCTGCGCCAGCGACCGGTCCCCCTTCCCAGCAGGGTTCCCAGGCCGATGGCCGCGAGTCCCATTTCAAGTGCGACGGCGACGGGAATCACCCAACTCTGCTGAGCGGCTCCGCTGCTGATCCCCACCACAAGTCCATCGATGAGGCTGTCCACCAGAAAGGGCAACATCAGCAACAGCATCGATCGCGGACGCTGGCTCTCAGAACTTTCGTCTGGTTCCTCAAGCACAGCATTAATCACGAGCAACAGGGAGAACCCGAGGCAGAAACCGATCGTCAGAGCCAGTGGGTGACCGCTGTTGCTGGCTGCAGGCATCAGATCGGCAGCGGCGATGCCAAGAACCAGACCGCCCACGAGATGGGCCACGACACCGCGCAAGCGCCTGCCGGGTCTGATGCTGCTGGCCAACAGGCCGCCGGCGGCCATGCTGAGGGCTGGAAGGATCAAAAGCACGTCAGTGTCCCGCAGGCAACAGTGAGCAGATCACTCATCCTGGCAAGACCTGTCGGTATCCACCCGCCTCAACAACGGTCAGTGGTGTGTTGAAGAGTGCTGACAGCCTGGGGCCAGTGAGAGCTTCCTGCGCTGAACCATCCAGATTGATGCGACAGTCTTTCAATCCCACGACCCTTCTGATTTCGGGGATGATCGCCTCAACCTGGTGCGTCACCATCACAAGGGTTGTTCCCTGTTGACACAGATCCTGAAGGGTTCTGAGCAGTTTGTGTCGCGCGCGCAGATCCAGCGCGTTGGTGGGTTCATCCAGAACGAGCACCTCAGGTTCGTGCACAAGTGCTCTTGCAATCAGCAGTCTGCGCCGCTGACCCTCCGAGAGCAAACCGTAGTTCTCATCAGCGAGACCATCCAGATCCAGCCTTCTCAGCAGTTCATCCGTGCGTTCCCTTTGCTCTGGTGAGGGTGTTCTGTCTCTTCCAAGTCCAATCGATCCGAAGAATGCAGCCAGCAACAGTTCCCGCCCTGTGAGCGAGGCCGGTATGCGTTGCTCCAGGTCTGTGCTCACGATTCCCAGCCGTTGCCGCAGTGCCCAGAGATTCACGGTTTCGCTTCCAAACAGGCGCAGATGCGAATTCGGTTTCACCACCGGATAGAGACTGCGGCTGATCAGCTTCACTAGCGTGCTCTTGCCCGCTCCGTTGGGCCCAAGCACTGCCGTTGACTGTCCTTTCAGCAGTTTCAGGGTGAGGTCCTGCACTACCCGATGACCGCCGATCCAGGCCTCCACGGCCTGACAATCCAGCCAGGCTGCGTCGCCGTCTCTTGCCTGATCGTGCTCCATCGGTTGATTCTGGCTTTGTCGGATCTTCCTGTTGATGTTCAATCGCCGCTGTGTTCGTTGCGGTTCCACCACCTTCCGCGCGGATCGTTCACTCGGTGGGCGCCTGGTGTGTTCCCGTTGCGGAATTCCGGCTGATCAGCTGAGAGCTGGATCCGCCAGCCAAGGCGGGCTGAGACGCCCTTCTCAGAGGGGTGGGGGTGGTTTTCGCTTCTGGCTCCTGCTGGCGCTGGTCGTCTTCGTTCTGGTGGTGCTGTTTCAATCCGCGTGAGTGATCTCATCGAGCTTTTCCACCACCATCGACAGAGCTGAAGCCAGAGGACGCTCCTGTTTCAAACGGCTGCTCCACAAACGACCGAGGCGGATCTGTTCAATGCTGGCCAGCGTCATGTCCTGTCCCTCAAGCAGCTGCAGCTGCTGAAGAGGCACCGTCAACTGGCCGGTGAACACGTGAACCACACGCTGATCATCCTGGTGGCGGAACCAGGCCTTCAATTGCTCCGGACACCAGCCGATCTCCTCCTCGAGTTCGCGACGCAGAGCGAACAGCGGTGTTTCTCCAACCTCGAGATGTCCCCCGAACAATCCCCAACAGCCCGGAGCAACGATACGTGGGTTCTCATCACGCAGCTGCAGCAGCCAGCGGCCATGCTGATGCAGCATTGCCAGTGAAACTTCAACAGTCATTGTCTAGTTCAGAACACAGCAGGGGTTTTCGTCTTCAAGCAGTCTGAGTTGTTCACCCAGCCTGCGATGACAAGCCTCACTGTTGCTGGATGACACGGCGTGATTGATCCCTGACTGGCCTGATGCGCGCAAGTTAATGCCCCGATTGATCTGCAGCGGTCTGTTGTTCTTTTCAGCGCAGATCACTGCCGCCAGCTTATCGATGCGATCCTTCTTGCGAATTCGATGACAACTGTGCGTGGTCACGGCACTATTCACAGCATGGAATTCGAACAATTTGCCGCCAAAGTCAAGCGCCTCGATGCGGACTCCAGCGAGCGCATTGCTCTCGCTGAAAGATGTCCTGATCACGAAGCCAGGATCCAGGTCGGTCTGGGCAAGGCCAGAAACATCCCTCTGAAAGGCGATCTGCTGAAGGCTGATTTTGCTGAGGATGGCAAACAGTTCACCAGAAACGAGCTGAACTACATGAGCGATGACCAGGCGTCGATGCTGGCCGGGATGGTGTTCATGAAGTTGTTTCCAAAGGCTGCACGTGTCTCAGAGGACGACATTCTTGAAGTCGAGGATGAAGACGGATCCTGGTCAGGAACTGTTTATACAGGCGAGGGCAATGGCTGGGTGTTTGCATGGATTATCGAAAAAAATGATGATGATGACTTTTTGATTTCATTCAGCGATTACGAGGATGAAGACGAGGCCTGATCATCTACTGATTTTCACATCTTTTGCTATTAACATTCGCTGATGAAGAGATGATCTTTTCTTTCCAGATAAATTTTTCGTTGATATCTGGATGGATTTTGTGAAATCTGGCCAGAATTGAGTCTCGTCGCTGGGAACATTTGACAACGTTCTGATCAAGCATTTGTTAACAAGCAATGATCAGGAAATTATTCCCAATCTTTTTGGTTTCGGCCTCTTCATCGTCCATTTTGCTGCCTATCCAGATCACCGTGAACGCGTCTTTAGTCAAAAGACTCCGATCAATCATCACAATCGGGAAATCCTTGAGATGCGAGCCAATCGTGTTGTCCGTGTTTCTCAGGAAAGATGGCAATTGAATGCCAGGGCTGCTGGTAATCAAGACAGCAAGCTTCCTCGCGATCGCTCCATTTTGGTCAATGCGAACTGAATGATGACTGGCTATCACCAATCAGACGGAGAGGGTCTTCAACACCAGTCGCCAGTGTTGATGACAACAATTGCATTGAGGGATCCGTGATCGGTGGAATCCTCTGTGCACGGCTTGGAGTTGTGCTGTTCAGCGGGGAGGGGCGATGCATCGGTGTGCTCTTGGGAACAACAGCGGGAGCCGTTGGGGGCTGTCAGATGGATGCAGAGTGATCATGTTTCGAACGCTTCCCACTTCTTTGCATTGGGTCTCTGATTCATGTCTAACGTTGTGACATCACAATCCATTGCTGTGCAAGAGCTTGTTTTGGTCGTTGGGCTGCTGCTCTCTGCAGATCCTCAAGTCCCAAGCAATAATCACATACGTCCTAGGGCGGAGCTTTGTGAGATGTATGCGACAGGAATGAGAGGCGAGTTCCTGCTTTCTGAAGAACGAGAGGATGATCCATGCCTTGAAATGGATAGTCCTCTGGATTACATCGTCGGTGAATGATCAGACATCAGCGCATCAGCCAGGTACTCAAAAACTATGACGATCGATCCGGTATCCGCTGTCTTGGAGGGCGTTCTTCTGGGAATTGATGATTTCGAGGGAGTTGATCCCCGGAATGCAACCACAGAAGACATCATCAAGGCCTGCACGCGTCTGGTTATGGCTTATGGCATCAAGCTGGAAGGTCAATGGGGTGCATGCGGCGAGACGAGTTTCCAGCTGGGAGGTGATGACAAATTCAGCTATTCAGAGGAGATCGATAACGAAGGAAACCCAGCTATTCTGATTCAAATAATCTTGGAAAAAGGAGGGTGAAAATTTCAACGCTGTAGGATAATTTGATAAAGATTGTTGCAGATTTTTGGATATAAACGATCGACTTGATCCTATTCAACTGTACAGCCAAGAGTCTGTCGCTCTTTACAGGAAATCAGAAACTGACTTGTCATGACGTTTCAGCAGGGCGAATACTGTGCCGGCGTTTCCTCTGCAGATTCGCAGGTCGTTCGTGAGTGCTGTGATGTCAAGCCATGCAGGAAATGACTGATTCACGGTCTTGAATAATTCCAGTCGTCGTCCCCCCGGCAGTGACGGCCCTCTCCATCCACCTCTTCTGAAACGAACGCCCACTCTGTTCGCTCCTTCAAGACAGAGTTCAGCCTCAACGGTTACGGCTGCAGCGGTACCAAGAGGGCCTGCAAGTTTCAGGAGATTCATCCCTCGACCATTGGCAGGATCCAGCACCTGCAGATTCTCCAGCCAGTCAGCCTGTTTCAGCCAGGGTTGACTGGCACTGCTCCAGCGAAGTTCCCAAACACCAGTCAGTAAATCAATTGAATCACTGAGTTGAATGGTTGATGATTTTTCAACATCGTGAATGAGTTCAGCGATTGCCATACTTTTTGGCTGATTTTTTAAAAGATTAATCAGCTTTTCATCGAGCATTTTCACGAATTTAGATAAGGTGATTGTTGATTCGTTTTGAGCACGCGTATGTCGGTTGCTCTTCGTGTGTCGGTTGCTCTTATCTATCATAATATTGTGGTTATGACATGCTAGATGATCGTGCGCTTTTCAGAACCCACGCTGAGCATATGAGTGCATACGGCTGGGTCAGGTTCCATGTTTCTCTGCCAGAATTTCCTGTTCATGATGGATCTGTTGACGATTGTCTTTCACGGGTTGAAAATTGATGTTTTGTCTCAGGCTGAGAACAAAATGGCGCACCTTGCTGACAGTGAAAATCTTTTTCATAGTCTCTATCTTTGCTTGAATGCTGGCAATTATTGATATCAATTACGGTATCAGTACATTTATCAATTTTTTGGATGACTCCTGTTTGAATCCGGTAATACAGCCATTTGCAGTAAACTTCTTCAGGTTGATGGGCTGCTTCGAGTGAGTGCTGCTCAGGCATGCTAAATATCACCTGCGTCTTGGTCAATTGAATGTTGATGCTGTTATCTGAATGATTAGCCTGAAGTGCCTGGATACTGTGATTTGTCAATTCCTTCCATCGTCAACTGGCTGAACGACTCCATCGATCAAGGTGGCGCAGATGCTGCTCTTTATGTTGCCGAACTGAAACAGAATTCTCGCCTGATAACGATTGGTCACTGCGTTCTTGGTGAAGTCGATCAGCTGGAGCAAAAATCTTATCTGGGCAGACTTCGTTATGTCACCTGTGCTGATCCTGAGATCTGCGATAAACGCACTAATCTGTCACTAAAAGATTGTTGGCTCGGCGAACAATTTCTTTTGTTGCAGCTCTCTGAATATCGTCAAGCAGTATCTGAGGTGCAGGATGCTGAGGTTCACGGTTATGTTGAAGTACTTCAATTGCCTGAGTCTGGGGCTTCTCGTTTTATTGAATGGATCGCTGAAACATCACAAAAAATTTTTTGTAGTCCTCAAGACGGCTACAGACTTTGTCTCGACAGTTTGGTGACAACATCAAGACAACGTTTGCTCTACGAGAGGGTTAAATCTAGGTGGGCTCAGGATGCCTGATGCATTGATCAATTTTGATCAGTTTGCTTCGTACTGTTTTTGACCTTGCACTCTGATGGTCAGATCAGTTCAGGATGTTGTGGATCTCCCTTGAAGGGTCCTTTCACTTCTGAACTGATCCATCCACCGTAAAAACCACCAGGTTGTGCCGTCACTTTCTCTCCGTTCAGCCAACAACCATCCATCAATCCTGGGTAGAGCGCAAACCAACCCGCAATGGGTCTGTACAACTCCGTCGGAGAGCAGTATCGCCAGACAGCTCGGTGAATTCGTTTCCCGCCTGCCTGAACATCAAAATAGTCGGCAACGCCTTTCCATTCGCAGAAACTGCGACCCGCTGCGGGGATCAGCAACTCCTGATTGGTTGCCGCGGGTGGCAGGTAGTAGGTGGGGGGATGAAACGTTTCCAGAACGCGTTGACAGCCATGGCCGTCGAACAGGACTTCCCCGCCAACCCGCACCAGAACGTGATCAGGGCTGAGTTCAAGTCGAGGCGGTCGGGGGTAATCCGCAACTTTCTCTGCAGTCATCAGTTGTCTCTGCTTTGCAGAGATGATGGCGTTGCTTCGTCGGGATTGCAGTCATGACATCCGTTGATCCACAACAACCGGTGGTGATCCTCGGGGGATTTCTGATCACTGAGGAGGCTTATCAGCCGATGGCCGATTGGCTGATGGAGCAAGGTGTCATCGCTGCTGAGGTCGTTCCAGTCAGTCGCTATGACTGGCTTCTCACGAGTTGGGGTTTTGGGTGGATACGGGTGCTGGACCGTGTTGATGACGCTGTGAAGCGTCTTCAGGCCAAGTCACAATCAGGCCATGTCACCCTCATCGGTCACAGCTCTGGAGGGGTCATGTTGCGGCCTTATCTGAGTGATCAAACGTTTCAAGGACGTTGCTTTGGAGGCGCAGCCAGATGCAATCGCCTGATCAGCCTCGGCAGTCCTCACCAGGCATTGCGCGCTACTCCGCTCAGAGCCATGGTCGATCGGTGCTTTCCTGGGTGTCATGAGCAGGGCGTCGACTATGTGGCCATCGCCGGTGATCTGGATCTGGAGAGTTCCAATGCCTCATCATTCAGTCGTCGCAGTGCGAAGGGCAGCTATCGCGGTATCGCAGGATCCGAGCAGGTCAGGGGAGATGGGCTGGTACCGGTGAAGTCGGCTTTGCTTCGTGATGCACGTCAGCTCATCCAAGCTGACACCGCTCATGGAGGCTTCTTTGGTTCCGTCTGGTATGCATCGCCGGCCCGACTCGAGGCCTGGTGGCGTTTTGCTCTGGACTGAGGTCAGGTCAATCAGTCCGGTCGGGGTTTCGGATGACGACCATCAATTCGCCAGTAGCCAAATAAGTCCGGTTCATCCCATTTCCTTCAAAAATCACTTTCAAAGTGAGGTCAAGTTGCTAGCAAGTGTTTTATAACTTTGGGCATAGTGCGAAAAGGGCCCGTAAGGTTCAATGATGAAGTCGAATGGCTGCTGAGATTAAAGTTTAACGTTTCTTGTTGATTATGCTGACTTCAAGCTAGAAGCGGCGTCGAGAATAATTTTGGCCACTTGTTTTGATGCATTTCCGATATTATAGCCAAACAATTCTTTTGCTTTATTGAACATATTGTCTCTGTTGCTGGGAAACTCAACACCATTCATAAATGCCTGAATGAGATCGTCTGCACCCTGGAACTGGACGCTTATATTTTTATAGATTTCATAAGTCTGTTTGTTGCGAAACGAGTCTTTGTCGATATTTAATAGAAGTGGCTTCTCCAGTAAAGCTGCTTCGATCACAATTGAGCTGATGTCACCGATGACGATGTCAGAAGCCAGAAGAGCACTGGCATCACTGACTCCAAGGCTTAATGAAGCCGCTCCTCTGTCTCTTTCATGGCAGAGAGACCTGTATATCCATTCTGATGTGTGAGTGCTCACATGATTCGTCCATAAATTCGGATGTGCACCTTGAATAATATGTACTTTGTCTCCCAGTGTTGATAGTGCCTGTATCAGGCTGGTGCCAAATCGTCTTAAGATTCCACGTGATGTCCAGTGAGAAGCAATAAAAATAACTGCTTGATCGCTAGCAATGTTCATCGACTGTTTGATTTCGTGTTTTATTTGAATTCTCTTTTCTTGTGAGCCATATATGTAGTCATAGAATATATCATTTTTTGGACATCCTGTGGCAATAAATAGTGCTTCTTTTCTGGTGATCTCGCCAATTGAGTCGCTTATGTATTCCCCTTCTGTTGGTGATACTCCGCAATAGATGTTCGAGGCTTTGTAGCAGGATAGTAAATAATCTGAGGCCATATTGTTGCCAAAGGCGGAGCCGTGTGGAACATGGATATACAAGCCATTGTTTAATCCATGGCTTTCGTCAGGGATATGGGTTGTGACTAACGCGTATTCGTGCTCGTTGGGAATGCGCAACGTGTCTTCACGTGGCTTGTGAAATCTTCCTTTGAAAAACTCAAATAAATCTTTCGAATTATCGTTTCTAAACTCATAGTGATCACAAGGTGCGTAAACGCTCATCCAGTTTTTTGCATTTGGTTCTTGGACTAAGAGTTCCTTGATGATGGGAAAATATGAATCCCAACTCTGAGAGCTAAATGCGTAAAAGATGATTTTTTCTTTCATCTGTCGTGGGTTTCTGCCGTTGGGACGCTAAGGGATTGAGTCTATTGATCAATGCTATCGCATTCATTTTTCTTTCAACATTCATGGATGCGAACAGTATTAGTGTTGTTCACTTTTAAATGAATCACCAATCGCCATTTGCTGGGTTTTATCAGCCATTCAATTGTTTTTGGTCCTAATTGCCTCGCGATTGAGACTGCGACTTCGATTCGTTGCCGTTGGGCGCTGCCCTTGCTTTGAGACCTTAACAACACTCCTGATATCACGGGTAAAGCGGTGCTCAGCCAGAAGGCTTTCACCACCAGTTTTCCGCTGGCACCACCCAGCTCGAAGTGTTGGTGCAGGGACGCCATCCGGGGCACCTGTTTGCCCTCTCCATCAGATCTCTTGGTTGCTTTGAACAACCAGACCTGAATGATCACAGAAAGCGATTCGGCTAGAAAACTCCTCCCATTCCCATCAGCGGCCAGAGGCTGTTGCTAAGAAGGGCTACTGCGGAAAGTGCTGTTCCCATCGCCAGTAATCCTGGCTGTCCATTAACAAGACATCAGTCAGTCAGGGCGTGGCTTTGGGGTTTTTCCATCAATCCGCCAGTAGCCAAACCAGTCCGGTTTCAGATCCGAATCGGGGTGTTCTGATTGCGGACATAGATGAACATGCCAATCATCGATTTTGAACAGGGGCAGACAATCATCAACAGTGCCCAGATTGTTGATGCTGTGCAGATCATCCTTGTGCACTTTCAGTGCATCCTTCAACCAACGCTGACGAGCTCTCGCCTTGGCTGCGTGTTTGCTGGGTGCCACAACAAGGCCGAACTCATGCAGCTCCTGAAGCGAATGGCTGTCGTAACCCCCAAGATTCACGAACCAGAGCTTTTCCTCTCCAGTTCCGTTCAAGTCTGTTCGCTGTTCAATCACCTCAGAACGATCTGCAATCAGTTCAATGGCGTAGCCATCAACGTGACGAATGGCTTTGTAGCTGTCGATGTGTAAACCGCTGGTCAGTCCAAACCATTGTTGTCTCAGCGATGGAATGGTGTCTTCGATGCTGGTTCCGACTACCCACCGCACGTCATGCAGTTCGATGTGACTGCTGGATGTGCGTCCGCCTAAAACGACGAGAAACAGCTTTGGAGTGGTGCTCATCGCTTCATGCTGATGCTTTCAGTCATGCTTTTGAAATCAGCAACCGGCCGTTCGTCATGATTGCGTTCCTTCCGCTGATGTCACTGCTTCTGGTCCTGGGCCTGACAGGCCTCGGTTGGTGGCTAGCTCAAGTGAACAGCTTGGCTCGCAAGCTCGGCTCCACCATGGTGATCCTGATGCTTGGTCTGCTGCTGTCCAACTTGACCACCTGGACTCCGGAACCATCCGCTGTGTCATGGGTTAACGGACCTCTGACCTCTTTGGCCATTGCAGAACTGTTGCTTGCGGTCGAGCTACGCAGCGTGCTTCCTGATGCCCGTCGCTTATTGCTGCCTTTCACTACAGCAGTCGCTGGGACGCTTTCAGCTGTTTTGCTGGTTGGGGTTTTGCTATCGGGATGGCTTGGGTCGTCTTGGATTTCATTGGCAGGTCTGTTCAGTGCCACCTTCACCGGCGGCAGTCTGAATTTCGTTTCTGTTGCCAGAAGCCTTGAAATCGCCCCTTCTTTACTGTTGATTGCCACGGCAGCGGATCACGTTGCATTCTCGGCATGGTTTCTGGTCAGCTTGCTGATCGGACGCGGTCGTCGTCAGCACAGAGCAATAGACACCCCTGCGGTGCTTTGTTCAGCTTCAACTCCTATCAACGCTTTTGCGTTCCCTTCCTTTCAAGCGGTGCTGACTGGTCTTCTCTGGGGGGCAGGCGTTTTATTGATCTCAGAACGTCTGGTCGGCGTCTTGAGTGCGTTTGGGGTTGATGTCCCATCAATTCTTGTGCTCACATCAGTGGCATTGATTGCCGCGCAGTTTCCCCAAGCTGATTCCCGCAGTGCCTGCTACGGGCTTGGTCTGGTCTTGATCCAACCCTTTTTCGCTGTCATCGGACTGAGTTCGAGTCTTGGTGTTCTTTTTGGTGACGGTCTGCCATTGCTGCTCTACGCCGGTCTGATTGTTCTCGTACAGGCCATTGTTGTGCTTCAGGCACGTCGTTGGTTCCACTGGCCAATGGCTGAATGCCTAGTTGCCTCTCAGGCTGCAGTAGGTGGGCCAAGCACTGCTCTGGCCCTTGCAGGAAGCCTGGAACGCCCCAATCTCGTTTTGCCGTCAGTGGCCATCGGGCTGCTGGGATATTTGCTCGGCACTTACTTCGGCCTGGCGGTGTCAGCTTTGCTGAATGGGCTGATGGGTTGAGACCGAATCGACTTTCACCCCATGGCCTTAAAGTCCACTTAATCATTGAGCATTGATGGCCTGGGAATACACGCAGCTTCGTTTTGTTCCCCGCGGCAAGAGCTGGACCGGTGAAATTGAAGAACTCTGGCTTGACGACAAGCAGTTGATCTCAAGAAACCACCCACAGCAGGTAAGCCTGGTGGAGCTGATGAATGAACTCGGTTCTCAAGGCTGGGAACTGGTGACCTACGCCCAGCCTTTCACCGGTTATCATGGAGGTTGTTATACATTCAAGAGAAAGATCTGAGGGATGAGTTGATGTAGTTAATTGTTGAATGGTTGGTTGTACCGGTTTGAGACAATTGATTAGATATCGCTGAATTGCTCTTTGGCTAATTGATAGAGAACCTTGAACTCTGAAAGTATTTCCAGTTTTTGCTGTGCATGAGTCAGCATCGATTTGCCATGAGGGGCACAAGCCTCGATCAAAGCAGCTCCCTCTGATGCCTCAGTTTTTGTGAGTTCGATTACATGTTCAATCAGGCGATCACATGGCTCTGTTTCGTCAACTTTCTGATAGGCAGGCCCGGCAATCACTGACAGGAGTTTCAGGAGCGCGCGACGTGTTGCTTTTTCTGTGACTGCCATGGATGATTCGGAGGATTGATGTGATTCTGATGGACCACACATCGATCGGTGCTGAAGTAGGAATTGATCACGCTAAAAGGAGTCAAAGAAATCTGAATTCGATTCAAGCTTGGTTGATCGGTACGAGTTCGGCTGATGCCTTCTCACCGTTAAGTCGCCACCGGTTCTTCGTCGAGCGCAAACCATGCAGTAGTTGTCATGAGTTTATTTAATTCAATTAACATTTAAGTCGGGAATTATAAATGCTTTTGTTGAATCTTTTATGGCTTCAAGTGAATCAAGTTAAAATAGAGTCGACAGACTATACCCATCAATGGAAATTAGGGATTTCAATAAGCAGGTTGCTCTCTTCGTCACAGAGAAGGTTGGAACAATGTCATGCGCATATGTCTTTGCTTTAATCGCTTTGGTGTCATTGCCAGAGGCTCTGTTATCCGAGGATCCTCTGGAAATAGTTTCCTGGATTGCAGAAACATTCCTTCAGCTAGTGCTTTTGTCAATCATTATTGTGGGTCAAAATATCCAAAGTGAGATCGCTGAGCAACAAGCTCAGACTGACAGGGAAACACTGACAGCCATCAAGAAATTGGCTGAAGAAATTCATGTTGTAACGACAAACTAGTTAGATTAATGATTGGCTATTGTTTGAACGGAGTTTCAAAATAGCCAAGAATTTGTCCATTATCATTTAAAACCCGAACCGATCGATTGATCTGTCTGCTGAGGTTTTCCGCCCATGCCAGAGCGTCCTCCTGACGGCGCGTTGATCCATGATGGTGCCACTCCTGGAAGGGGTTTAACTCTTCGATTCGGTAGGTTGGCGAACCAGTCATCTTGAAAATATACCGATAGATTAATCACAATGACGTTCATTCATGCAAGCGGGTAAGCTTTTAATAAGATTTTTTCAATAAGCTGCGATTGATCCTCGATGGATGATTAAGACTTTGTTGAAGTCGGTCTGATCTGGATTCCTTTCCAGGATTACCTGATCACCACATAGGTGGAGTGTCTATTTCCCGCTTGAAAGGCGTCTCTGTTCTTCAGGCATTCGATTGCGGGATCGAATGATTTTGTGATTTGAGTTTTTTATCGACATGAGTGCCTCAGCACGACAAGGGGGTCCTTCGCTGTTGAAGCAGATGCTTTTATGCCTTTAGGTCAAAGGGCGCGGAGTTCGTCAACCATTCGAAATATTTGTTAATATCTCTGTGTTTGCGAATTTTCGATGTCTTTCTTATCCCAGCAATCATCGACAATTGCTCCAGATCCCTATAAGTCGTTCAGCGAAAAATTAAATGGTCGTGCCGCAATGCTGGGTCTGGCAATCGGCTTGGTTGTGGAAGCTCTCACAGGCAAGGGAATTCTTGAGCAGGTATGGACTTTCAACAAGGCCTCTGTATTGGATCTTTCTCCTCTGACAACCTTGTTGTCAGGAATTTTTAGCTGATGTAGCCACTTTGGGACAGGAGATAGACCTCAAGGGACCAACCGAACAGGAATGAGAGAACAACCGAAAAGAACAGATAAAAATATTGATTCGATAAAGGAAAATATGGTGCCTTGCGTCTGCTCATAGGCTCTTAAAATCAGCCAGTAAGGTAATTCAAAAACTCAGAAGCCGTTGCCTTCTCGATGTTAAAAGTTTGTTGATTCTGAGTGAGCTTTTTAACCCGGATATCAAAATTTACAGTTCGAGGTAGTCATCATTGCCTGATTAGTAACTTGATGCCGAAAATCGACAGTCTTCAGACCATTATTGTCGTCGCTAATCTTGTGAAATCCATTGACTGGGTGAGCGCATTCTGATTGCTTGACTCGATGTTTGCCTTCAGCACTCATACATCAATTCTGATTGCTGATCACGCCTGCTTTGATTTGCCTCTTTCATCTGTGATTCGTCATAATCAAGCACACGAATGCAGCATGCCGGTGCATGAAACGGCTTGCGCTTGCCATCATTGATCTCCGTTCCAATCGGTTGGCCTGATGCGGTGCAAATTGTTGACATGGCTGAAATCCGACAGTTCTTTTGTAAATATGGATTCAGTATTTGTCAGCCCTTGTTTCAGGGTTACAGAACAAAACGCTTAATCAGCTCTGTGATTTCTCGGCAACTCGTGGCCCAAAGTTGCGACTCAATGCTGTGATCAATGCATGCAAGTCGCTTGAACGGTTTCTGCCGATAGGCATCGCCCTTCTGCTGTAATTTTTTATAAGCGATCAGATCAGACAGTATCAAAGGGATGAGGGTGGTCAGGCAGGCTCACTTTGTACAGTGTGTCTTCAACGGGTTTCCATTGAACAAGATGAACCGGATTGATTTTGTGGTTGTCCAGGCAATTCCAGATGTCATTTCCTGTCAAAGTTGTCATTGACCAATGATCGCCTTGGCTGATCATCTGTTCTCGAACGTAATCCTTCCATTTCTTCCAGTTTATTTGTGGATAAGTCTCGACAAAATCATCGAGTATCACAATGTGGAAGTCCATTGATAATTGCGCTGTTTGAGCACGTTCAGGATTTATCATACTCGTCCTGAAGGTGCTTTATCTTTTCGCTCTTCAGTGCGCTTTTGCTGTGTCCATCAGAGAATGATTTGATTTGTGTCAGACCTCGTTGATCTTTTGTTTAGATAGTAGCATTATGAAATCTATTCAGTTTCCTGAAAGTTATATCTAATCTTGGATCGTTTTAATCGATGCTTTCAATTTTGATGGATTGATCCCTTCGTTTCACTGCATTCCACATACTGGCTTTGCAGGCAAGATCCCAGATTTTAGAGTGTTCCATTGTTTTTGTGTAATCAAGATATTTCATTACCTGTTCGTCGGATAGGCCTGAGGGTAGTTTCAGGTAAATTTCTCCTTTGGATTCAAAGGGAACTTGAATGATATATGTTGTTTCCTGACTCATGTTTAGGCTTTCATTGACTTCGTCTTCAACAGTATGGTTTTGTTGTTGGTCATGTTGAATCATTTTTAACCCCGTTAGGGGTGTTTGTGGAGCACTCATTGTTCATTTTTCAGTGCATCAGCTTGCATGCGCAAAATGCGTTCAAGCACTGATTCATTGCTCATTCTGTTATTCAGTCTTTCCACCAGCAGCGGGAAAGCCAGTGGTGTTGGACGTGGAGTGGGGCAATGAAGCGTTTCTCCGCGTCGCATTCTCTGCAAAGCACTGCGCAGTCTCGGCAGTTCAAGCTGTTCCTGCAGCACTTCTTGCTGGGCCTGACGAATCAGCAGGTTTCCTGGTTCGTGCTTGTTGAACACCTCCCACAGCAAGGATCCACTGATCTGCAGCTGACCGGTGCTCTTGCTTTGTCCTGGAAATCCCTGAACCAACAGACCAGCAACCTGGGCAATACTTCGAAAGCGGCGCCGACAAAGTTCCGAGAGATTCAAGGCCTCTTCCAGATCGGCTTCCAGATCGCTGTCATCGAGCAAATCCTCAAGGTGCTCCTCGATCAGGTCGTCCATGGGATAGCCACGTGGAGCCAGCAGTTCAAATCCGTAGTCGTTGACCGAAACCGTGATGGTGCCACGATGATGTCTTGTGAGTCTTGTGGCCCAGAGAAAACCCAGGCCTTCATGCACAAAACGACCCTCAAAAGGAAATGCGTAGAGATGCATTCCTTCTCGAGTCCGGCAGGTTTCAATCAGTAATTGCTCGCTCAAAGGCAGTGTGGAAAGATCCATCTGTCGCTCAAACAGAGGTTCAAGCGCTTTGAGTTCAGGGCTGTCCAGGTCTCCTCGTGCGGCTCTTGCAACCTCTTCGCGGAGATGGTGGGTCAACAGATCTGACAGCGACATCTGACCTCCTGCCCAGGCGGGTACGGCTGTGCTCTTCCTGGTTGAACTTTTCACATAGGCAGTCATTTCACGCAGCCTCACGAATTCCAGCTGCCTGCCTGCGAAGAAAAACACATCCTTTGGTTTCAGCTGACTGATGAATGTCTCTTCGACATGTCCCAGCACCGAACCTCTGACAAATCGAACTCTGATTGAAGGAGCTGAGGTGATCGTGCCGATATTCAGGCGGTGAAGTCTGGCGATCGCGTTGTCGCGAACCACGAAGCGCCCGTCTTCTGTGCTCTCCAGCTTTCGGTATCGGGGATAAGCACCAAGACAGTCACCACCATGCTCGAGGAAGCGAAGGCACCAGTCCCAGGTGCTTTGTTCAAGCGTTCTGAAGGAGCTTGTGCCACGGATGGCTTCGAGCGTTTCGGATGGTTTGAATCCAGGACCACAGGCCAGGGTCGTCAGGTGTTGGAGCAGCACATCCAGTGGCTCTCTAGGTGGTCGTCGTTCCTCCACCATTCCGTTGTCCAACCCACGGCGAACTGCGCTGAGTTCCAGAAGTTCCAGGGCATTGGTGGGCATGAACAACACCTGCGAGGTTCCCCCTGGAAGGTGTGCTGAACGGCCAGCGCGTTGCAGCAGGCGTGCCAGATTTTTCGGAGATCCGATCTGAACAACCCTCTCTACGGGCTGGAAATCCACCCCGAGATCCAGAGAACTTGTACAGACCACCCAGAGCATCGACCCAGCCTTAACTGATGCCTCGATGGCTTCTCTTTCACTGCGATCCAGTGCGCTGTGGTGGAGAGCCAGGAGGCCGTCCATTTCCGGGCAGGCGTAGCGCAGGCATTGAAACCATCGCTCCGCCTGGTTGCGGGTGTTGGTGAACAACAGCGTGCTGATGCCTGGCTCGAGCTGACCAACCAGATCTTCGTAGCGTCTCAGACCGAGGTGACCTCCCCAGGGAAATCCATCGATGCTGTCGGGAAGAATGCTGGTGACATTCAGTCCACGCTGCGGTGCACCTGTGATCAGGCAAGGCTCACCCCCTTCTCCGAGGGCATGCCGTGCTGATTCCTCAAGGTTGCCGATCGTTGCGCTGATTGCCCAGGTCTGCATTTCAGGTCGTTGTTGTCGAAGCCAGCTCAGAGCAAGCTCCGCCTGAATTCCCCGTTTGCTGCCGATCAGTTCATGCCATTCATCAAGGATGACTGTCTCGAGTGTGTTGAACAGTGCTTCGCAATGGCGACAGGCCAGCAAGACACACAACGATTCAGGAGTTGTGATCAGAATTTCAGGTGGCTTTCTCAACTGGCGGCTCCTTTCCGCACTCGGCGTGTCCCCGTTGCGTATTCCCACCCGCAAGGGCCAGCCCATGGCTTCAATCGGTTGCTTTAGTGCAACTGCCAGGTCCCGGCTCAATGCCCGGAGTGGAGTGATGTAGAGCAGCCGCACGCCCGACTGCTCGTTCGATGTCTGGAGCATGCGGGCGATCGGCCCCATCACTGCCGCGTAGGTCTTCCCTGATCCGGTCGGGACCTGGATCAGGCCGCTGCGACCGTTCAGGTACGCGTCCCAGGTGCGCGTCTGGAATGGCAGCGGTTCCCACCCCTGCTTTTCAAACCAGATCCGGACCGGCGATAAATGCTGCTTCAGATCAGTTGCCCTCATTGCCTGAACGTGGGCTTGTCGAGTCTTCGGATTCAAGGCGACTCTTCCCTGTGGACCAGCTGATCACAGAGGGTTCGAGCGTCAGCAATGGTGTTGGCGCTCTCGGCCGAGCGGTCACTCCTCCATCGCAGGATCCGTGGGAACCGGACCGCCAGCCCGCACTTGTGGCGCCGGGATGGCTGGATGCCTTCAAACCCGATTTCGAACACCAGTTCAGGCTCCACCGAGCGTGTCGGACCGAAGCGTTCACGTGTGTGACTCCTGATCCATCGGTCCAGCTCGAGGATCTCGCTGTCATTGAGACCTGAGTAGGCCTTGGCGAATGTCACCAGCTGACGGTTGGTTGATGGCTCTGATGGCTGGTCCCAGAGCGCGAAGGTGTAATCAGTGAACAGATTGGCTCGGCGACCGCGCCCTGCCTGGGCATAGATGAGAACGGCATCCAGTGTCATCGGATCGCGCTTATGCTTCCACCAGTGTCCGCGCTTGCGACCGCTCAGGTAGGGGGATGTCAGATGCTTGAGCATCACCCCTTCGGCACCCTGGTCAACGGCTTGCTTGCGCAGTCGGTCAAGTTGATCCCAACCTCCCAGTCGTTGTCCACTGCTCAGGCGGCAGCGCCATCCCGACGACTGCAACTCGATCCCGCGCTGAAGCGTCTCAAGACGTTCGAGTCGTTCCTGCAGCGGTGTGGCACGCAGGTCCTCTCCGGCAAATTCCAGCAGGTCATAGGCCACATAGCTTGCAGGGCACTCCACCAGCAGTTTGCGGCCAACCGTTTTGCGCCCAAGCCTTCGCTGCAGGTCACTGAATGGTCTTGGTTGATTTTCAAGTTCAGCCCAGCAGATCACTTCGCCATCAAGCACGGTGTCAGCAGGAATCGCTGCGGCCACGTCAATCAGTTCCGGGAATTGCTCATTGATGAGCTCTTCGCCACGACTCCATAGATACGTTCCACTCTCACGCCGAATCAGCTGTCCGCGGATGCCATCCCATTTGTTTTCCACCCACCATTGCGATGCCGGGGTGGTCTCGACCGTGTCGTGCTTCAGCGGGCTGGCCAAAAAAAAGGGGTAGGGCACAGGCCCTCTGTTGGTCCGTTCTTCACTGGCGACTGCTGTCAGTGAGAGAAACCATTGCTCTGAGGCCATCCCCGGCGTCATCAGCCGCTCCAGTACCAGAGCTTCCTCGAGATTGAACCCTGTGGCAATCGCTTTCACGACCAGTCCGCGAGCAACACCGATACGGAAACCTCCTGTAAGCAGTTTGTTGAACAGAAACAGGCGTTCGTACGGCAGTGATTCCCAGATTGCGAGCACGGCGTTGCTCTGTTCATCAGGTTCCATCGCTGCAACGGCAGGCAGCAGTTCCTCCATCCACCAGTGCATCGGCGGTGAACTTCCGAGTTGATTGATCCATGTCGTCACATTCTGGTTGTTGATACGGTCCGGAACGTCGTTGCTCAGTTGCGGCCAGAGCAGCGACAGCGTTTCCGCCGAATCTCCGACATGACTCTGACAGTCGTCGAACAGCCAGTCAGGCATCGAGCTCGCCTGTTGAAGAATGTCGCGCAGCCGTCGACCGGTGATCAATCGTTTGCGTCGTTCACCCATCAGCAGCAACACCGTCCACGCCGCATCATGAGCATCGGCTCGCTGCAGATGCCCGGCGATCAGATCAATCTTGCGTTTCGTCCCAGTGCTCTGATCAAGCTCTTCGATCAAAGCAGCGAAAGCATCCATGCTGAGAGGGTCTAGGGCTCCTGATCAGTAGTTCCATAGATTGTCTTCGTTCGGGCCCGTCACCTGGACGTTGCAACCACTGATTCCTGCTGCGGTGCTGTTGAAGGCTCTGACGTAGCGCGTGGCTGTTTCGGAGTCGCCCGCTTCACCCAGTGCTCTTTGCAGACGGGCCAGAGCACTTCCGATCTGATCGCGAGTGACTGCTCCGTTCGCCAGACCTGTGCAGATGGCCCTCGCCGCTGAGTCACCGTTAGCAGGGAAGACCACGGTATTGATCTCTTCAATCGTGACGGTGGCCTGCTGCGCCAGGACCGGGTCTGCGCCCGCAGTGATCAGGACCAGGATGCCGGTCAAGGCAGAACAGCGGAGCACCATCGTTCCAGGGAAGGTGCTTGAGGTTAGTTCAGCTGAGCTGTTCGAGCGGTTTGGCATCAAGACCGTGTCGTTCGCGTAGGAAACGTGCCAGAACATCGCTCTGGCCGTGAGTCACATAAACGGTTTCAGCCCCGCAATGCAGCACTGTGCTGATCAACCCCTGCCAGTCGGCATGGTCGCTGAGAACAAAACCACGCTCGTATCCACGACGTCTTCGGGCGCCCCTTACCGCCATCCAGCCCGAGGCGAAGGCTGTCTGAGGTGAGCGGAACCGTCGCATCCAGGCAGAGCGGTGGGCGGAAGGAGGCGCAAGGATCAGTCTCCCCGCCAGGGAGTCTTTGCGTGGCAGCTCGCTCACAGGTCTGCTCGCCGTCATTGCCACTCCGGCTTCGCGATAGTGGCGTGTGACTGTTTCGACGGCACCGTGAAGAAGCACCTCCTCCTCCACGCCGATCGCTTTGAGCTCCGCCAGCAGACGCTGTGCCTTGCCGAATGAGTAACAGAACAACAGCGATGGACGTTCGCGGTCCCCATGCCACCAGCTGCGGATCTGTTCAGCGATCGTCGCTCCAGAGTCCCAGGCATAGATCGGCAACCCGAACGTGGCTTCCGTGATCAGAACGTCGCAGGGCACGACTTCGAACGGTTCGCAGCTCGGATCCGGACAGCGCTTGTAATCACCGGTCACCACCCAGACCTGGTCATCCACCATCAAACGGATCTGAGCCGACCCCAGCACGTGCCCTGCGCTGTGAAAGGACAGACACGCCTGGTTCAGCCAGAACTCCCTGCGATAAGGCATGGCATGGAGAGTGATGTCGCGACCCAGGCGCTGTCGAAGCACCCCTTCACTCACATCCACTGCCCAGTATTCGCCGCATCCAGGTCTGGCGTGATCGGCATGGGCGTGAGTGATCAACGCTCTGGGAACAGGCCGGATCGGATCAATCCAGGCATGCGCTGCTCGGCAGTAAAGACCGCTGTCAGTCCGCTCCAGAACGTTCATCGGTCAACTCTGGCAATCTCGAGCTGCTGCTGCGTGCTGAGGGTGTCTGGTTCAGGTCGTTTTGATTGAATTCATTTGCTCATTTCGAGCATTCGTCTGATCGGAGCTTCCGCCCTGAAGCGAATCGACTCCTCCATTGTGATCTGTGGAGAGAGTGTCTCCAGGCAGTCGCGAAGCTTTTCAAGACTGTTCATGCGCATGTAAGGGCAGGCATTGCAACTGCAGCCATCCAGGCCAGGAACATCCAGCAGCGTCTTCTGGGGTACACGCTGCTTCATCTGGTGCAGAATCCCAGGCTCAGTGAGCACGATGAATGTGTCGGACTCGCTGGTCTCGGAGTGAACCAGGAGCTTGCTGGTGGACCCGATGAAATCGGCCAGATCGAGGAGGTTCTCCTGACATTCCGGATGGGCGATCACTTCCGCTTCCGGATGTTCGAGTTTGAGCTTGAGCAGGGCTTCCTCACTGAAGGTTTCATGCACGAAACAGCGACCCGGCCAGAGGGTGAGCTCACGACCGCTCTGGCGCTCCACCCAGCGTCCGAGATTGCGGTCAGGCGCGAACAGCACTGGTTGTTCCTCAGGAAGCTGTCTGACCAGATCAACGGCATTGCTGCTGGTGCAGATCAGATCGCTCTGAGCCTTCACCGCGGCCGTGCAGTTGATGTAGGTCACCACCAAATGGTCGGGATGCCGTTCTCGAAAGCTGGCGAATTCATCGGCCGGACAATCGTCAGCCAGTGAGCAGCCCGCGTCGATATCTGGAAGCACCACTGTTTTTTCAGGGCTGAGGATCTTGGCGGTCTCAGCCATGAAGTGCACCCCACAGAACACGATGACATCCGCATCGGTGTTGGCAGCCTTCCTCGACAGCTCAAGGGAGTCCCCGATGAAGTCGGCGATGTCCTGGATTTCAGGCTCCTGGTAATAGTGCGCCAGGATCACGGCGTTGCGTTCCTGGCGGAGCTGGTTGATCGCCGCGAGGAGTGCGGTGTCAGAGCTCATTGGGGCCTTCTGGGGCAGGATGGGTCCAGCCTAGAAGTCGTTCTGACAACACTCCGTCTTGCCATTGCCGGAGACCTCCACGGTGACTGGGGGGAAAGAGATGCAGAACTGATTGAGCGATTGCAACCGGATGCACTTCTCTTTGTGGGCGATCTCAGTGATGGAGATCTGCGCATGGTCAAGAGCATTACGCAGCTGACACTGCCCGTGGCCGTCCTGCTTGGAAATCATGACCGGGGACGTGACAAAAGCGGCGTCCTGCTTCAGCAGCAGATGTCAATGCTGGGAGAACGTCACTGTCCCTGGCGATTGCGTGGATGGAGTCAGCCGGAACTTGCGGTGGTCGGAGCCAGGCCCTGCAGTGCAGGAGGAGGGTTTCACCTTTCGCAAGCCGTGCAGGCGGTTTTCGGACCAATCACGGAAACTCAGTCGGCTGACTGGATTGTCGATGCCGCGAGCCATGCTCCTGATCACTGGCCTCTGGTGGTGCTGGCCCATTCCGGTCCCACCGGGCTGGGATCTGCGGCGAACAGCCCCTGTGGTCGTGACTGGAAACAGCCGCATATCGACTGGGGCGACAGGGATCTGGCCCTAGCTCTTGATCGCATGCAGAAGATCCGACCGGCCGACCTCGTGGTGTTTGGGCACATGCACCATCAGCTCAAGGGACAAAGGGGCGCGCGGATCACGTTTCACAGGGACCGTCGAGGAACCTGCTTTGTGAATGCAGCCTGTGTCCCCAGAGTTGGCCTGGACGAATCAGGCATGCCGTTGCATCACCTCACCTGGGTTGAGTTTTCAGGCAAGGAACTCACGCTGGTCAGTCACCGCTGGTATCGACCGGGCGGTCAGCTCAGCTATGAACAGACCCTGCATCGCCTGGCGATCAACGAGCAGGCACCGTGCTGATCTACGTCTGCGTGAGCAGTCATGGCTACGGCCATGCCGCCCGTCAGGCTGCGGTGCTCATCCAGTTGCATCAACTTCATCCCCGGTGGCATCTGGTGATCAGTTCCGCTGTGGATGAACTGTTTCTGGCTCTTGTGCTGGGCAACGTGCCGGTGACCAGACGCACGGTTCGCTGGGATGTGGGCATGCTTCAGGCCGATGCTCTCGGTGTCGATCAGCTGGCGACGCTGCACGCCCTTGCGCAGCTGAACAAGAGCCTGCCGCAGGTGCTGCAGAGAGAGGTGGATTGGATCCAATCGCAGGACAGTCATGTGGTGGTGCTGGCGGATATTCCCCCCGCTGCAGCCGAGCTGGCGCATCGCTTGGATGCCCCTCTGGTGTGGATGGGCAATTTCGGCTGGGATGAAATCTATGAACCGCTTGGGGGTGCATTTCTGCACTGGGCGGCACAGGCGACGAAGGCTTACGGACGCGGATCGCTGCTGCTGCGCTGTCCTTTTTCAATGCCGATGGACTGGTCTCTGCCTGAACAGACTCTGGGTCTTGTCTCTGCTGATCCGCAGCCGGTCTCGATTGATCTGGCGGAGCGTCTTCGCGCTGATCCCCGGCAGAAAGTGCTGGTTGGATTTGGTGGACTCGGTTTTTCCCTGTCGCCTGATCTCTTCAGTCACTGGCATCAGCATCTTTTTCTGATGCCTGCACACAGAGATTCCAGGCAAGACAGCGAATTCGCCGCGGCAAGGAATGTTCTCCATCTGCCAAAGCAGATCCGACCGCTGGACGTGATGCCGTTCTGTGATCGACATCTCGGTAAACCCGGTTTCAGCAGTTTCTGTGAGGCGATGGCCAGTGGTCTCGGTCTTCATGTGGTGGAGCGTGAAGGATTTGCCGAGGCATCCGTGCTCATTGAAGGTTTGAAGACCCATTCGGCCCACCGGATTCTCACCAGGCAGTCACTGGAGTGTGGTGACTGGAAACTCGATCAGCCTCTGGAGCCCGCTGCCGGCACGCCCCTGCCTGCAGGTGGGGCATCACGGGCCGCGGAAGTACTCGAATCAGTCGCCTTTAACACTGTTAAGCAAGGCTGATTCCTGTGATTAATCGAGCTTATCCGCGCTTCAAAGCATTTCTCCTTCTGGACTTTCGCTCGTCTTGTGTCAACAGCCTGTCGCAGACGGTTACCTGCCTGTCACAGCCTTGCTGTGATCAGCTGCTTTGATTCGACACAGTTTGCCCGTGTTTTGAAGCACAGGATTCATCGAATCCATCGAATCATCACCTGAATTCACCTCATCCACTGAATTCTCTGATTGATTCTGCACCTCGAACTATTTGTATGACTTCTCTTGCTCTGAACGCCTGCCGTTGCATTCCAGGCGCCGTCGCAAGTGTTGTTCCTCTGCTCACGACTCTCACCGCACCCTCCGCGCACGCAGCACTGCCGGCCCTGGAGAGTTCCCGTTCCAGACTGGTGATGCTCGAGGAGGATGCCGAAACCTCGGCTCTTCCGTACATCATCACCCCTGAGCGCCGCGCGATGCTCAACACCATTCGTTTCGCCGAAGGAACGTGGAAGGGTGGGCACGATCTCGGCTATCGCGTCATGTTCGGTGGAGGACTGATGGCCTCAATGGAGCGTCACCCCAACCGTGTGATCTATTCCTCCCGCTATGCAAGCGCAGCTGCTGGGGCCTACCAGTTCATGCCTTTCACCTGGGACATGGTGAAACGCCGTCTTGGTGTTCGAGGTTTCGGCCCTGAGGTTCAGGATCAGGGTGCACTGTTTCTGATCCAGCGTCGAAAGGCTCTTGCTCTCACCGACACCGGGGTGATGTCCCCCCTGCTGGCAGCAAAACTTGCACCTGAGTGGGCTTCCTTTCCCACCCTGCGTGGCCGCAGCTACTACGGACAACCTGTGAAGCGATTTGCCAACCTGCAGGGCTTCTTCAACGTGAATCTGGCCCAGCTGCGCAAGATTCGTGATGAGCGTCGCTCAGCTCTTTCGGCACAGAAATCAAACCAAACCAATCTTGACGCTGTTTCAGATTGCTTAGGACCAGCTTTTTCGTGCAAATAGCCCTGAGGCTTCCCGCCTGACTCAGCCATCCTGGTTGGATTCGTTCAGTTTGCGACCGACCGTGGCCTGTGCAATCAGATAGGCACCAATGGTGCCTGCCATGAAACCCATGCCGTTGCGGATCAGCGGCAACAGCTCACTGGTTCGTGTAATCACAGGGCCAATTCCGAACACTCCAAAAAGCATCACCCACAGTGGTGAGAGCAACAGCAGCCAGCCCCATGCAATCCTTTCCCCCTCCTTGCGTGGATAGGCAGCAAAGCCTGCAATCAGGCCGCCGAGGATTGACGTGCTGAGAGTCCAGAGCCATTGCTCCGTGGGCAGGCCAGGAACCACCTGACATCCACCTCGGTCCAGGCATAGTTCCACCGCATCCAGTGCCGCCAGGATGGCGCCGTCCTCTCCGTGATCCTTCACGTAGAACTGATTGCCGTAGCGGGTCTGCAGTTCCACCCACCAGGTGCGCGGCATCAGCGCGAACAGGGCATCGCCCACGTTGAAGTTGAGCAGATTGCCTCCACGCGGATCCGCCACGAGCAGCAAGCTGCGTTCATCCAGACCCCAGAAGTCCTTCACGGCCAGCCCGGGTGTTCGCTCATACTGCGTCAGCACTCTCAGCTTCCAGCCGCTGCGTTGCTCAAAGGCATCGAGAGAGGTTTCCAGCGCTTGTCTCTGCGTCTGGCTCAGAGCCTTGGCGAGGTCGATGACCGGGGTCGGATGGTCCGGCAGAAGTTCCGGATTGTCGATTGCAGCGGCAGGCGTGGCAAACATCACCAGCAGCACTGACAGGCTTAGCAGGGCCCTGAGGCCACGCATCATTGCTTGGACACCCATGATTCAGAGCGAATGCACGCCATTCTCACCACATGAAGGCCTCTGATGTGCCCTGTCCCGAATGGCTTCAGCAGCGACTGGAAAAGAATGGCAACCGCGTGCCCTTCTCCACTTTCATGGACTGGGCACTGCATGACCCTGTTCATGGTGCTTACGGAGCTGGTCAGCTTCGTGTTGGAAAGGATGGGGATTTCGTCACCTCTCCCTCTCTTGGGGAGGATTTTTCAGCTCTGCTGATTCATCAGCTGAGCGACTGGCTTGGGTGTCTTGCGGCTCGTCATCCGGATTCATTGCTGTCGGTCGTGGACGTCGGTCCAGGTGAGGGTGACCTGATCGCTCAGTTGATCACCCTCTTTCAGGCTTCAGCCTCTGATCTGCTCTCTCGGTTGGAGTTCGTGCTTGTCGAAATCAACCCTGGGATGCAAGTCCGCCAGAGGAATCGTCTCCAGGGGTTGGCAACGGCTCAGTGCCGTTGGTGTTCGCTGGCCGAGCTTGCCAGTGAACCTGTCAACGGCGTCATGCTTGCCCATGAACTGCTCGATGCTCTGCCGGTGGAGCGTCTGATCCTGAGCAATGGCGCGCTGCAGCGCCAGATGGTCGCTCTTCAGACTTCAGGAGGCCTGTCCAGTCTTGTCTGGGCTGAAGACGCGCTGCCTGAGCCTCTGAAGGTTCAGATCTCGGTTCAGGCTGAACGTGATGATCTCCAGCTGCCACCCGATGGTGCGCAGGATGGATGGGCGACTGAGTGGCACCACTCCCTCAAGCCCTGGATGCAGCAGGCTCATGCAGCCCTAGCCGATGGCATGTTGCTTGTGGTGGATTACGCACTGGAGGCAAGCCGCTACTACTCTTCGCGACGTCCTGACGGAACGCTGCTTGCCTACAGGCGCCAACAGGCTTCCTCCGATGTTCTTCGCGATCCGGGCGATCAGGACATCACCGCCCATCTCTGTGTGGAAGCGATGCTGGGGGAAGCGTCAGTGGCTGGCTGGATCCCCGAGGGGCACTGTCGTCAGGGAGAAGCCCTGCTTGCTCTCGGGCTTGCTGAGCGGCTGAACGCTCTGCAGCAGTTGCCAGGGGATCAGCTTGCTGAAGCGCTGCGTCGTCGGGAAGCTCTGCTGAGACTGGTTGATCCCTCCTGTCTGGGCGAACTTCGCTGGTTCTCTTTTCATCGCAACCCACCCGAGGCATCCGCTGAAGGTCTGCACCCCAGTCGGTTTCTGCGGGAACCCTCCTGATCAGCGAAGGGATTCAAGGCAGCGACAAACATCCTCGTTGCTGATTTCGTCGCTGATGATCACTTCGCCGATCCTTGTCGGCAGCACGAAACGCAGTCGCCCGTGACGAACCTTCTTGTCGCCGCGGAGGGTTCGAAGGGCCGCTTCATGATCAAGCTTCGGCCAGGCCACCGGTAAACCCGCCTTTTCGATCAGTTTCACCTGTCTTTGCTGATCGTCCTCGCTCCAGAGCCCTTTCTGAACAGCGAGCTGCCCGACCGCCGCCATCCCGATCGCCACGGCTTCGCCATGGAGCCAGGTTCCATACCCTGTCAGAGTTTCCACCACATGGCCGAAGGTATGGCCGTAGTTGAGGATTGCGCGGCGACCACCCTCCCTTTCATCAGCAGCGACAACCAGGGCCTTGGCTTCCGCTGAACGCACCAGAATGTCGTGAAGCATCACGGGATCCATGGCAGCGGGATCCGAGAGGTCGGAGGCTTCCTCCAGACGCTCGAACAGTTCGGGATCTCCGATGACTCCGTACTTGATCACTTCCGCCATCCCGGCCCGGAATTCCCGCACAGGGAGCGTGTTGAGCGTCAAGGGATCAATAACCACCAGTCTGGGCTGGTGAAATGCACCGATCAGATTCTTTCCCCTGGGGTGGTTCACACCGGTCTTGCCACCGATAGAGGCATCCACCATCGCCAGGAGAGTGGTCGGCACCTGAACAATGCCGATGCCGCGCAGCCAGCAAGCCGCAGCGAATCCGGTCATGTCGCCGACAACGCCACCACCCAGCGCCAGCATCAGGGAGGTGCGCTCAAGACCTTCCTGTTGTGCTTTGTTCAGGATTGAACTCAGCGTGTTCAGGTTCTTTTGTTCTTCACCCGCATCGATTTCCAACAGCACCGGATCAAAGCCTGCGCTGCTGAGTCCACTGATGCAGCTTTCGCCATAGGGACGGGCGACATCCGGATTGCTCACCACAAGAATCTTGGTGCCGGATCGAATCGATAGGTCATGAAGAGCGGTTCCGATCGCTCCCACCATCGAGCTGCCGATGATTACGTCATAGGGGTTGCTCTCCAGGGCAACCGTGATCCTGGTGCGTTCCTGCAACTCAGCTGCCTGCGCTGTGCGCGTGCTCATGGGCCGATGCTGCGGTGGCAATCCGCAGGCGATTCGATCGACTGACCTTATCCTCAGCCCGATGCCTTTGAGTTGGATGAATCCTGTCTCCAGGCCAGATCGGCGGACAACACTGACAGCCTGGGCCTTTCTTGCCCCTGCGCTCACACTGCTGAGTCTTTCCGTGTTGATCCCGGCAGCCATGGCTCTGTTGATCAGCTTCACGCAGACGGGGCTGGATGTCAGTGAGCCCCTGCGCTTCATCGGGCTGGCCAATCTGCGCAGGCTCGCCGCTGATCCATTGTTTTATCGCGTGCTGAGCACCACCCTCATTTATCTCTTCGGGGTGGTGCCTCCGATCGTTCTCGGTGCCCTGGCTCTGGCCGTGATCGTGAATCGTGTTCTGCCCGGCATCCATTGGCTCAGGGCGGCGTTCTACACACCTGTCTTGGTGTCGATCGTGGTTGCAGCCATTGCCTTCCGCTGGCTCTACGCCGAGAACGGGCTGATCAATGGCTGGCTTGAAGCAATGATTGGTTCTGGTTTCATCCCCATCGATTTTCTGACCAATCCTCTGCTGGCATTGCCTTCGGTGATGCTTGTGACCCTCTGGAAAGGGCTTGGTTATTACATGGTGATTTTTCTCGGGGGCCTTCAGGGAATCTCCAAGGAGTTGTATGAGGCGGCGGAACTGGATGGCAGTGAAGGCTGGAGGAAACATCTCGATATCACTCTTCCTCTGCTGCGTCCTTACATCACTCTGGTGGCAGTGATCTCTGCCATCGCTGCCACCAAGGTTTTTGAGGAAGTGTTTCTGATGACGCAGGGAGGACCTGCTGACTCAACCAGAACTCTCGTTTACTACGTCTATGACCAGGCCTTTGCCGAACTCGAGATCAGCTATGCCTGCACCATTGGTCTTGCGCTGTTCCTGATCGTGCTTCTTCTGACTGCGATCCGTTTTGCATTCACTGAGGAACGTCCCTTGATCTGAAGAAGTCCCCCAGGGGCCGGATGGCAAGCTTCTTTGGTTGGATTCAAAGGTCATGGCCAGCGCTGCCGGGACAATTGGCGTTGTTGGGGGTGGTCAGCTCGCTCTGATGCTGTGTGAGGCAGCAAGGTCACGGGACGTTGACGTGATCGTGCAGAGCGCCTCCGATGAGGATCCGGCAATGGCTGTCGCAAGCGAGCAGGTTGCCGGCGCACCGACAGACGCCGCAGCCACAAAGGAGTTGTTGAAGCGCTGCCAGCACATCACCTTCGAGAACGAGTGGATTCCTGTCGACGCATTGCAGGAACTGGACCGCAATGGGGACAAGTTTTCGCCTCCTCTCAGCAGTCTTCTGCCATTGGTGAACAAGCTCTCGCAGCGTCGACTTCTTGATGATCTGGCAATCCCCAGTCCGGCCTGGATCGCACTCGAAGAAATCGATGTCGACTCACCGGTTCTGCCTGTGGGATGGGCTTTTCCTTTGATGGCCAAAGCGGCCCATGGCGGTTACGACGGCAAGGGAACCTGCGTGATCCGTGATTTCAAGTCCCTTAAAGACCTGCTGAGCAGCGTGTCTGTTGAGGATTGGCTCCTGGAGACCTGGGTGGCTTATGAGCGGGAATTGGCGCTGGTTGTCAGTCGTGACCGTCAGGGGCGGATTCGCAGCCTCCCCCTGGTGGAAACTCATCAGAAGAATCAGGTATGTGACTGGGTTCTCGCTCCTGCAGAGTCGGAACAACTGCTGGAAGCCACCGCTTACAACATCGCTGCCTCGCTGCTCACAAGCCTCGGTTACGTAGGGGTGATGGCGCTTGAATTTTTCTATGGTCCCGCAGGGTTGATGGTGAACGAGATTGCTCCACGCACCCATAATTCGGGCCATTTCTCCATCGAGGCCTGCAGCAGCAGCCAATTCGATCAGCAGCTGTGCATCACCGCAGGCCTGCCTGTTCCAGCACCGGACCTCATTACACCCGGTGCCATCATGGTCAATCTGCTCGGACTGCCTCTCGAAGGGACGGCTCCTCTGAACTCAAGGCTTGCAGCCATTGAGGCCATGTCCAGATCGCACCTGCACTGGTATGGAAAACAGGAAATGCCTGGACGGAAGGTGGGGCACGTGACAGTTCTGCTTGAGCAAACCGACCCTGTTGCCCGTAGCCAGGAAGCCAGCGAGGTTCTGGAAAAGATACGTGCGATCTGGCCGAATCCTCTAAATTGAACCTGGACTACCTGGTTGGTGAAAGCCTTTCTCTAGTGCTCTGATCTGACTCTCTTTCGACTTGGGGAGACTGTCGTGATGGTGCCGTAGACCGGCCTTGCAGCCGGAAACGAATCCCCACTTTGTCGCCCCTTCTGGTAACTCCAGGTCGAACGCTGGGGCTTTCACGGTCAGGTGGTCCATCTATTCCAAGACACAGATGCAGGCATGGTTTTCAAAGATCTGCATCTGTGAGTGAAATTTGTAATCCACTTCCAAAAAACATTACTTAAGTACTACATAAAACCAGTCGAGGAAGTTGGATCTGTTATGGCAGGCGGAGCTGAAAAAGAACTTGAACGCATTGAGTGAGAGCTGGATTCCATCCCGCCTTCAGGAAAGCCAACTGTGAAGAGAGTTGCTCAGCTTGGCTCGCCTGATGAGCCATCAAAGAACACCACCTTGATGCAGTTGTTATCGGGTCTGTACTGCTCGCAGCAACTGCGTTCATCACCACGGTTGGTGAAAGCCTTAGCGCGAATCAGAAGACGCAGCTCATCGCTGCATTGATGGCTGCAGCTATTGGCCTGCCTTTCGGGTATGGCGTGGATAAACCCAAACCCTGACAAGTTTGGAGAACTGACTATTTGGACTGGCTATGTAGATGGATTAGCAACGGTTACTGCATTGAAACAATCAGATGCTAGCGGTTAATTGCGTAGAAGCGGAAGATCACAAGTAAATAGTGCCGGATGCCTTGGTCTCACTGATATTGAAACCACTCACGTTCGCCTGGATTCTGAATCTTTCCAAACCTTCATTGTCAATCTCGACAATAATCTGTCTTCTCTCATCAAATTGTCTCCTGGCTCGTCTCGGACCTGAGTAAGGTTCCGCATCCTCATGGCATGGGATAACCTGATCAGTGATTTCTCACCCTTCCACTAGAGTGGTAATTTAATTGTTCTATGATTTACGAGTACAGAGTAGTAGGGATCAATGTCACCCCTGCTCCATCACCTGATGCAGCTAAAGCCAGCCAGCAACTTCAAGTATCTAAGGAATTCATAGAAAAAGAGTTTGCAGATCACTATCAAAATAGTGAAGCAACTAATACTCCCCTTCAAATTCAAAGGTTACTTGGTATTTATGGAAAGCGCGGATGGGAACATTATTTAGAAGGAAATATTGGAAATCAAGCTTTAATTTACTTTAGAAGACCTATGGGCCAACAAACATCAAATCTGGAATTTACTGCTGAGGAACTTGCGACTACTCAAATGCTGTCTCAAGACCAACGTCCATAGCTAACAAGTTTTCATGAGATTGAAAATTCGTTTTAATCTCAGAGATCAGCAAGTTTGATGGTCTGTAAAAGTTATTATCTAGCAAAATAAACTTTGACAAGTGTTCTGGAATATGACAGAAGACACTGCGTGTCAGCTAAATTTTCATCGTTAAAATCAGTCAATTGATATAAGCTTGTAGCATTTAGACGGGAATTTTTTATTTCTCCTCATCGTTTCTACCAACTCATCGCTTGCCAGCTATTATATTGAAAATGTTTAGTTCAATCTTGGATTTGCTTCGTCTTCCAAAATGGATTCTTGTGTCATTTGGAACGGTATTGCTTGGTGTCCTGGGTACACAACAAATCATTCTTAATGCACAGAATATTGTTCTTAATGAACCCCAATCAATCTGTCTTAATTATGTTCGACAAGAATATGAAAAGCGCACTAGTTTAGAAGATCGTGCACCTATTAATTTAATGGTAGAACTCAAAGAGAACTGTCCAAGCTTCTAGGTGTTGATTAGGCATCAAGCATATAATCAAACTAATTGAGGATAATTACGTGGATATTTTTAACGACGGTTGGCTAGCAATAAAAAATAGAACATTTCTCGTGTTAATTGACGTACCAATTGTTAGCTGTATTTGGAAGATTTTTTGCTGCTTTTGATTTTTCAGCAGCAGTCATCTCAGACCAGAGCTTGTACGTGCAATCCAGTGCACCTCGATCCTTAAGTGCCTCTTGATAACAAGCAACCAGGTCTGCAAATTCCTTGGCTCTCACCATGGGAACAGTCATTCTGTTGGTCCAATAGCCGGACATGATCCTGATCAAGTAGATGACAACTCCTTATAGCACTATCAAGACTCATGCGCCGGTAGCAAAAGGTCTCGATTACATGATGATCAAAGTAATAACGATTCCTACGATGACGCCCTTGATAAAAGAAAGCCATAGAATCTGATAGTCAGACAAACCCGTTTTTTGCTGAACAACGGTGATCAAACGCTTGTGCTTTTTAATGAGTTGATACATTGTCTGAATCCATGCACCTGTTCATTATGTTCAATTCAGTTGAACTGTGCCAAGATCGTATGGAAGCTTTGGA
Organism: Synechococcus sp. MIT S9503; assembly: GCF_047304175.1. Lineage (GTDB taxonomy): Bacteria > Cyanobacteriota > Cyanobacteriia > PCC-6307 > Cyanobiaceae > Synechococcus_C. The sequence goes on from NZ_CP138955.1 coordinate 637,064, forward strand.
AGCCACTGAAACATCTCTCAGAGGTTCGCTTCTCAGTACAGCGGATTTCGTTTGGCTATTCCTTCAATGATTCGTGTAGCAGATCACTTGTATGAGCTGCATCTTTTCCCAATCACTGCCAAGCTTTGCAAGAATCACTCAATATTCCACTGATTGAAGATGATTTCATCTCTGATTCCACTCTTAGCCTCTTTGGTCAGCTATACAATTATTTTGTTTCTTTGTTCTGTACTTGTTTCAAAAATAAGTCAGATCAAGTCTAGTGGGAAGCAGTTTGGTGCTTATGCGGCTGTGTGGATTGGTGGATATGTGCTTTTGTTTGTCAACTTTCAGGGTTTGTTTTCTTATCTCAAGAATTGAGTTGAACTCTCGTTAGCCGCTGATTATTGGTTTGAAGTGTTTTGATCATTTGCGGATTTTCTGAGATGTTTTTAAAATATACAGCTTGTCAAGTATTTTTTTTATTGGGAAGAATGGTTTCACCTCTGTCTTGATTGATCTCCCTTTCTGGCTTTTTGCTTAGGATGGTTGATTGTTTTTCATGATTAGCTTGTTCTACTTTTTCAGCTCTGCTAAGTCATGGTTTTTCATTTTTAGCTTTGCTATCATTCTGTTTCCCAATAGATGAGGATTTGGAATGAAGAAGTTGTCATTTGCGCTTCTTTTTCCATCACTAGTCAGCTGCAGTTACGCATCTAAGCATGATGCGAGAGATGCATGTGAGCAGTGGGTAGCCAAAATGAATCTTGTCACGATTGCTAGTTATCGAGACGAGCAGCCAACTTATCCAGCCGATCGGCAAAGGGAATTAGGGCAAATACTGCGTGATTTACAGGAGGAGGATTTAGGCTCTTTTAGAAATGCTGAACGATTCCGTGAAGAATCGAAAGCTTTCCAGTTGAGATTTTATGAGCAGTTGGTTTTTGAAGATAAAAAAAGTCGTGAGATTGTTGAACACAATGTTGTTGGTCGTTGGTGTGCGGATGATCGCAGCTTGACGCAAGTGATTGGATTTGAAAACAAATCTGTAGTCAATGGTCAATGGATCAATCAACAGGGAAAAAAGGGGAAGGGTGAAAAAGTTAAATTCTTTCGATATTAATCGTGTTTCCCTTTGGCTCGGTTTGATCTGATTTTGCAAGTGAACGTTGGAGATGCCGTTCCTTTATGCCGTTGCAGAAACTTGCTGGATATGTTTTACGAGACTAAGCTTGTACTTGTTTGGGAATTCACTCATGAGATTGATAAATCATTTTATTACCAGCACACCTTTGGTTGTTTTTGCGGTCTTGCCTCTCAGTCTTTCGGCTGTAACGATCAAGCAAGGAGTTGAACTCGCCAATTCGATCGGTCTTCAATCGGGAAAGCTGTACTGCTCTGGTAAGTCTGCTCGCGAGTCAATCGAGAAAGGCACTGCGAAAGCGATGTCTGAGGCTACTCTCTCCATGGATGAAATTAATTCAGTTGATTTCGCTCAAGATGTTTATAGTGTTCCGATGATTGAATCATTATATTCATACACTATTGATAATTGCCCTGCTCGCGCGAAGCGTCTTTGGCGTGAAATTAATGAAACAATGTAGGTTGTCCGCTTCTGAATTGTATCTTCACTGAAGTGGTATTGCAGCGTTTCTGTTTTCCTGTTACGGCATTCTTGCTCATGAATACTTGAATAAAGGGCACCCTTGCTTTTACAGATGATTCACTCTCGTTAATCGATTTTGCGACTCTCGATGTTGGTTTTTGCCCGCCAGTGAAGAATTCATGATCATTGCTTGATTGAGCATCAAGTTTTGATTGTTCTGTTCTGCTCAGAAAAGCTGATTGGTCGTATGAGTTGAAATTCAGCTTTTGACGACCCAGTTAATGATTTTGTCAGGCTCCCCTCAAGATGTTGATATCGATTCAGGGGCTGCAGGTTCTGATTCGCTCGAGAAGTTCGTCTCTGTCAAGCTGAGTCACCACAAAGACCTCCTGAGCGCTTGTGCCCTTGCGGGCCAGCACCTTGAATCCGCCGGTCACTGGAATGGACACACGCAGCTGCAATCCTGAGCTGTGGCCTCGAACCCTTGCAATCACACCAGGTGTGATGGTCTGTATCTCAGGATCCCTGGCAAGGACCTTCAGCCAGGGAATCAGACCCTCTACATAGGTGCTGTGTGTAATGACCAGGCGCCCCACTGTTGAAAATTGCCCGATAAGCATTGAGTTGGTCGAAACTAGAGGATTTGGCTACAGAGAAGAGAGTGTCGTCTCAGCCATGCTCCGATCCGTCGACAGGCTGCTTTGCGAGGTGACGGGACCTCTGCAGGATCGCTGTGGTCCACAGGCCAGGGTTTTGACGGCCGAAGTTCACGGCGATGAAGTGCGTGGCCTTGCGTTCTGTCCCGGCAGGGTTCTTCGCTATGTGCTTGCCGCTAGCAACAGCCGCATCAAAACAACCGACCTGCTGCGTTTGGCTCGCAGCAGCAGACAGCCGGCTGCCTGATCAGAATCTGCTTCAGTCGAGTTCGCTGGCCACGATTCGGCCCAGAACCTTTTCGACGTTCGATTGGAACAGGTTCGTGTCCACACGAAGCAGCAGAAACCCTGCCACCAGAAGTCCGAGCGCCTGGACCACAAACACACCGGCGTAGGCCTGAAAGCTGTTCTGAGAGCCTGTGAATTCGCTGAAGACACTCAGGAGTGCCCCACCGCTGACAGTGGCGAGACCTCTGGCGTAGGCCTGCGCCAGACCCCATACGCCGATGAATGTTCCTGCCATCAACGGTGATGTCAGACCGAGCATCAATGTGAGGCTGGCATTCGTGCTAATTCCTGCCCCAGCTCCGAACAGAAACACTGCAGTGCGAAAGAGAGTTGTTGACTCAAGCAATCCCGCCAGCACCATCATCAGCACAAACAGTGCCGACAGAATTCCTCCTGCGAGTGCCGTTCGCTGCGCGCCGAGGCGGGGTGTGATCAGAAAGCCTGTTGCAGCAATACCCAGCAATGTTCCAACTCCCCAGACGGCATTCAGCTGCGTGCTCGTGCAGACATCCATTGCAAACACAGCTCCGCCATAGGGCTCCAACACAGCCTCCTGCAGAAACAACGAGAACGTGAATAGAGAAAGAACGGCGAAGAAATAACCGACCTGGGGCGAGCTCTTGAGCACGGTCCACGCTCCCTTCAGGGAAATTTCCTGTTCGCTGGAACTGACTCGTTGTCCGCGTCCACCAGCAGCGGTTAATCGTGGTTCCACTCCCGTGATCGAGACCACGACCAATGAAAAAATCACCAGGGGTGCCACGGTGATCAACCGTTCAACTCCTGAGATCATTTCGCTCAGTTCAGCGCTGTCGCAGGACGAACCCAGAAACGAACTCAGCAGAATCGCTCCTGCCACGATCCCCACCATCAGCATCGACCACACGATCGAAACCAGTGCGGGACGCTGTTTCTCCGTGCTGACATCAACAAGCAGCGCTGCGAACGGAGTGGAACTCGCTGAGATGGCCAGCCCGTAGAACACAAACACCAATGCCAGCACCAGTCCTCTCGACAACACATCGCCCTGGTTTCCTGACTGGGATGCCTCTGCCAGCCAGAGAACGGTGCGGCCGGCGATCCAGGTCAGCCCGCAGAACGCAGCAGCACCGCCAATGATGAATGGGGTTCTGCGCAGTCCTTTCCAGCGGCACCGATCTGACCGTTGGCCGAACCAGACTCTTGAGAAGCCCACAAGTTGCTGACTGCCGAGCGCCAGGGCGGTGAGTGCGGCAGGAACCTGAAATTCATCGATCAGCAGGCGATTGAAAATGCCGAGGGTGAGCACCGAGAGAGCACCCAGGCAGGCCTGAAACAGGCCAAGACGCAGTGCAAGTGCAATGAACCGCGCTGATCCCACAGATTGCAGAAGAAGTTTGTCGACCTTAGTGGCGTGTCAGCAGCGTTCGATTGGGGCCATCGTCAGGCCTTCCGAACCGAGCTGATGGTGGTAGAGCTCAGCCTGTTCCAGTGGTCCACACCACACCTCGGCCCGTCCTTCTCCATCGATCCGACGTGCCAGCGCCCATGCACGATCTGAATTCATCCCCGGAATGATCTTGCAAAGACACTCCACGACGTGCTCGAAGGTGTTGACGTCATCGTCCATGACGATCACTCGAGCCTGCGGGTAATGCTGTGTTGTGCTCTGGCGTTCAAGAACCGAGGCTGCACCTGGCGATGATGAAGTCATGAGGTCTCGTGAACAGACGGGATGAATCCGCAGGGAAGCTTAGTTACACTGCCGACATCGAAGGAATCCACAATGCTTTTCACCCTGGGCTGGGCTTCTCTTGCTGCAGTGTTCAGCTTCTCGATCGCCATGGTGGTCTGGGGTCGCAACGGTGACGGCTCCATTAATTTCTGATGTGACCGAGACCCTCCAGTCTCCTCTTTTCAATCAAGTTCTTGCTGTCACAGCTGTTGCACTGCTTGTGTTTGTCAGTGGCACCGTGATTTATCTGTCTACCGTCGAGTGGAAAGACAGACGGCGACGCCGTTGACACGTGGTCGAAGATGCGTTTCCGGGCAAAAAGACCTTTCGATTTCGGTTATCGCTGATTCGATCTGCTGCTTCGGCAGCAGGCATTTCGCTCTTACTTTTGTCCGGGATCGTTGGTCTGCGCTTCACAGGAAGCCGTCTCAGCGGGTCTGCTGACAGTTCGGTTGCCTCTCTTGCTCAGATGACGGGGGCCCTGACCCTTGTTCAGAGTTTTCGAGGTGATCCGTATCGGACTGTGCCGGCGCTCTGGACTGAACGATTGGGTGTGAAGCCCGCCACGGATCTCTGGCAACGTTATGGCCGATCCATCTGGTGGCAAGCGTGGTCACAGGATGGTGATGCTTATCTGATCCTTCCCCACTCTGATCTGCCTGCGGACATCAAAGGACTGCAACGCAAACGTGTCGGCTCCCTGGAGGTTCTGGCCTCGGATCCGCTTCATCGAAGGCAGCTCACCCAGCGGCTTCAAGACAGTCATTCTTCGAGTATCGACGTCCATCCAGCCAGTTTGTTCGCTTCCTGTCTTCAGACGATTGTGGAGGCTCCAGGTGTGCTCTGGAATGCGGATGCGCTTGCCACGATCAGTGGAACCCTTGCGCCACTGCTTCAGCAGGGACGCGAAGGCTGTGTTCGGCTTCAGCTTGAGTCCGACCGACTTCTCTGGGAGGGAGTGATTGGTTATCGCCCGTTGAGTTCCGCCCTTCAACGGACAACCACCGTCTCATCCGGTTCGATCGACTCAGGCTCCGAGCAGCGGTTCTCCGATCAACGGCCCTCCAATCTCACCCTGCTTCAGATTGACGGCCGTCGACTGAATCTGATTCTGGGAACTCTGCTGTCCCGACAGATCATCCAGGTCCCTCTTGAGGAGCATTACGGGATCGATGGATCCATGCGCAGCAGAATCGCTGGCCTCCCCTTCTCTTTGAGGCTTCAGAGCCGTGCATCAGGGGCCTACAAAGCTGGTCTGCAGATTCAACTGCCTCTCTCCGGTCAACGTCAGCAGTGGCTGTCGATCCTCGAAGCCGTTTCCGATCGTCTTCAAGCGCGTGGATTTCAGCAGCTCCAGGCTGAGACAACCAAGGCCCAATCCAAATCTTCTCTCTCCACCCTCTGGCGACGTCGAGATGGTGACGACATCACCACCGTTGGCGGTTGGCAGGTCATCAACGATGTGCGGACAAACGGTCAAAAAACAGCCGTGCTGAGCATTGGTCTCGGCATAGAGCCTGATCCGCAGTCTTTCTATGACGCCAACGCGAACCAGACGTCGTCGATGCTCAGAATCAGCGCTGATCCAAAGCAGCTGACGCAGCTTGAACTTCTGGGTGGGCTCTGGCCCAAACCAGTGCAACAGGCCATTGCCTTGACCATGTCTGTGAACCCCTTGGATGGATCTGGAACAAGGGATTCCTGGTGGCGAATCAGCGGAGGCCTGACCCTGAAGCCTGCCTCCTAATCCTTGGATGCTTTTTCAGCCTGCTGGCGTTCGCGTTTGCGGCGTTCCGCGGCAAGTGTCTCCTCCATCAATTCAACAGCCTGAGCCATCTTCTCCAGGTTGGAGCGGTAGAGACCGAGGTCCTTCTCGAGGCGAGGGCGCGACAGTCCGATCTGTTCACCGATGGCGTGAACAGTTTTGCTGAGCTCTTCAGGGTCAGCGCTCTCCTTCCCTTGAGCCTCGGATAGGAGACTGAACAGACCGACTGCCACCAGACGGGAGTAGTGAAAATCATCTTCGGTCACAGCCTTCAGACCAGCCGCCAGGGGTTGAGGAGCCCCTTTTCCTTTTGATTTCAGCCAGGACTGAACATCTTCGACCGTGTGCCCCTTCACGGCTTTGGTGCTTCCCTGCGCGAGAGCCCGGATCTCGTCGCCATCAAACCCATTGCAGCTGCAGAGAGCGGAGAACATCGGCTCAAGCTGATCCTCCGGCCGATACCCCTTCGTGAAGGCCTGGTAGACCTGGCAGAGCCCTACAGCGAACAATGCATTGATTCTGAAGTTCGTCTGATGACTCAGCAGATGGAGTTCCACCAGCAACTCATCTGCCGTGCGTCGATACAGCGAAGGGATGACGTACGGGAAAGCTGTGTGAAAAGCTTTCTTGCTGTCAGCGATCGTCTGGGACCCAGTCAAGCTCTTGTAAGGCTGTCTTCAAGCCAAGACCATAGCGCTGCTGTTGCCGCCGTTAGGATTCAGCAACTGCGCAGTTGAAGCATGATCCCCATCGTGATCGAGGAATCCGGACGCGGGGAAAGGGCGTTTGATATCTATTCACGCTTGCTGCGTGAGCGAATCATCTTTCTCGGTGAAGCAGTCACCAGTGAGTCGGCCAACAGAATTGTTGCTCAATTGCTTTTTCTAGAAGCAGAGGATCCGGAAAAAGATATCTACCTCTACATCAACTCGCCTGGAGGTTCTGTCTACGACGGTCTCGGTATTTTTGACACCATGCAGCACATCAAGCCAGATGTGCAAACGGTTTGCGTAGGTCTGGCCGCCAGTATGGGCGCTTTTCTGCTTTGTGCAGGCACCAAAGGCAAACGCAGCAGCCTCCAGCACTCCAGGATCATGATTCACCAACCTCTCGGTGGTGCAAGAGGTCAGGCCAGTGATATCAGGATTCAGGCTGACGAAATTCTTTTTCTCAAGGAACGACTCAACAAAGAGCTCTCTGATCGAACAAATCAGCCTCTTGACAAGATTCAGGCAGACACTGATCGAGATTTCTTCATGTCGCCTTCGGAGGCTAAGGATTACGGATTAATTGATAGCGTGATAGATAAACGGCCAGTTCATTCCGTTTGAATTAATTGTTTAAAACTCTCCCTATTGGGAGAGTTTTTTTAATGTCCTGAGTTTTTCGGATAGTCAAGAGAAACGTGAGATCGCGTGACAACAATAAAAACCCAGATTCATTAAGAATCTGGGTTGGGAAGTTGTACGGACGTTACAGGGGTCTCAGTTCAAAACTGGCTGGAAGCGGTCCTTTTCGGGGATGGTGGTGAAGTTGGCGAGAATTTCACGGAATTCATCTCCATCCATCGTTTCCTTCTCGATCAGAAGTTCAACGAGGTGATCCATTGCCTCACGTTGATTCTGCACGAGGTGAAGGGTTTCCTCATAACACTGCATCACGATGCCGCGAACCTGCTCATCGATCTGCTTGGAGGTTCCTTCCGAGGTATCGCTGCGGGTCATCAGGTCTCTGCCGATGAACACTTCCTGACTGCCGCCGCCTGTGGACATCTGACCAAGACCGCTCATTCCGTAGCGGGTCACCATCTGCTTGGCGATCGAGGCAACCATCTGAATGTCTCCACCCGCGCCTGTGGTGACTTCCTCGTATCCGAACACCACATCTTCCGCAGCGCGCCCGCCTAGGGCACCCATGATTCTCGCCTTGAGCTGCGCGCGAGACACCAACATCTGCTCTTCATCTGGAGAGAACCAGGTCAGACCCTGGGCCTGCCCCCTGGGGATCAACGTGACTTTCTGAACAGGATCGTGATCCTTCACCAGACTGCCGACAAGGGCGTGACCCACTTCGTGATAAGCGATCAGTCTCTTGCTGCGGCCATCTGTGAGAGGTTGCCCCTCCATACCGGCGATGATCCGGTCAACGGCATCATCGATCTCGGAGAGGCTGATAGTTTCCTTCCTGCGCCGTGCTGTGAGAATTGCAGCTTCATTGAGAAGATTGGCAAGATCAGCGCCGGTGAATCCAGGAGTTCTGCGGGCAATGCTGTCGAGAGAGAGTTCAGGATCGAGTTTCTTGTTGCGTGCGTGCACCTTGAGGATTGAAAGCCTGCCTTTGATGTCAGGCGCATCAACGGTGACCTGACGGTCGAAACGCCCCGGACGCATCAGGGCAGAGTCGAGCACATCGGGACGGTTTGTCGCCGCGATAATGATGATTCCGCTGTTTCCCTCGAAACCATCCATTTCCGTGAGCAACTGGTTCAGGGTCTGCTCACGCTCGTCATTGCCCCCTCCGATACCTGCACCACGCTGGCGACCGACGGCGTCGATCTCATCGATGAAAATCAGACAGGGACTGTTCTCCTTGGCACGTTTGAACAGATCCCGAACCCTGCTTGCACCGACGCCCACGAACATTTCGACGAACTCGGAGCCCGACAGAGAAAAGAAAGGAACTCCAGCTTCGCCTGCGATCGCCTTGGCAAGAAGCGTCTTGCCGGTGCCGGGAGGGCCCACCAACAGAACGCCCTTGGGAATCTGAGCACCGACGGAAGTGAATTTCTCAGGCTGCTTGAGGAAGGTCACCACCTCCTGAAGATCCTGCTTGGCCTCGTTCACACCAGCGACGTCGTCGAACATGACACCTGTTTCAGCCTCCATGGCGAAACGTGCCTTGGTCTTGCCGAACTGCATCGCCTGACCAGGTCCGCCGGGCATGTTGTTGCCTCGGCGTGCCAGGAAGATCAGGGAGCCGATCAGCAACAACGGGAACAGCAGATTGCCGAGAATTCCCAGAGCAGGTGGTGCTGTTTTGGGCGGGTGAATATCGAAACTGATTCCTTCGGACTTGAGCGTGTTGATCAGCTCAGGGGCGAGTCCGGGAAGGTCAACTCTGAGGCGTTGCACACGGTTATCGAGATCGGGGTCAACCGCTTCAACCACCGCGTCTCGACCGCCGTCATAGATATCGACAGAGGTCACCCGACCTGCTTCCACATAGTCAAGGAAGCGGCCGTAGCTCATACGTGCCACAGCTGTGTTCCTGGGAGCCACAGTTGGTCCCCCGGGCTTCATGTTGTTCAGCGCTCCGCTGCCCAGAAACTGCCATGCCAGCAGCACAGCAACGGTGATGGGAAGTCCCCAGAGAAGGATCTGCCGCCAGCGCTGATTCATGGCATTGATGAAGATCGGTTGATCGTAAGAGCTTATGGTTACAAACTGTGCAGTTGTTCTACCTAAAGGCTGCGTAAAGCCGTAATCGGATCAAGACGAGCTGCTCGCCGTGCTGGAACGACGCCGAAGAACAATCCGATCGAGCCGGAAAGACCCACTGTCAGAAGGACTGTCGGCACCCCGATCGCTGCCGGCAGTGGAGTGAACAGAGACACTGCGGCGATCGCGCCGTAGCCGGCAGCTGTGCCGATCACTCCTCCCAGGCTTGAGAGCACCAGGGATTCAACGAGGAACTGGCGCAGAACGTCGGAACTGCGTGCCCCAAGCGCTTTGCGGAGACCGATCTCCTCGGTTCTCTCACTCACCGAGACCAGCATGATGTTCATGATGCCGATCCCGCCGACGAGCAGCGAAACCCCTCCGATGGCTCCCAGCATCAGTGTCAGCCCGCCGGTGATGGTTCCAACGATCGTGAGTGCATCCTGCTGGGAGCGAACAGCGAAATCATCGTCACGAAGAATGCGATGCCTTTGACGCAGAAGGTTGGAGATCTGGAATTTCGCCGCACTTGTGCTGTTCTCATCTCTTGCTTCAGCACTGATGAAACTGAGGCTGACGCCATAGGTCGGATCGCGCCCCGTGAGGCGGCTGACCATTGTGGTGAGGGGCACATAGGCGTTTTCATCCTGATTGGATCCGAAAACCGCTCCCTTGGGCGCCATCACGCCGATCACATTGAAACTCGTGTCACGGATGCGCAGGGAGCTTCCGATTGCTCCGCCTCCCGGGAACAGTTTGTCGCGCAGATCCGGGCCGATCACCACCACGGTGCGGGCTGCCTGGATGTCCTGGTCGCTGATGAAACGCCCTCGGGCCACCTCAAAACTTCTGACAGGCAGAAACTCCGGTGTGACCCCGAAGATCGCGGCGGTACTGCTCCTTGCCCCTGACTGCACCACTTCATTGGCATTGATCTGTGGTGCCACGCGCTTGACGCTGGGCACCTGTTCAGCAATGGCTTCAGCATCCTCAAGAACCAGGTTGCGCGGAAATGCAACCCCCTGGCGTCGGGTGTCATTGCTTCCTGGGACCACGAACAGAACATTCGCTCCCAGATTGCTCAACTGGCTTTCGGCCAGGTTCTGAGCGCCCCTGCCCACTCCGACGAGCGTGATCACGGAGGCATTGCCGATCACGATGCCGAGCATGGTCAGCAGACTGCGCAAGCGGTTGGCCTTCAGGGTGTTGAGGGCCATGCCGATGGTTTCGGTGATCGGCAGATTGCTCGCCATGGACGAAAGCTCCGGATCAGAGCATCGTGTCGAGTTTCATGGCCATGTTGCTGCCTGTTCCACGATGAACGGCGCCTTCCTTGATCAGCAGGGTCACGACCTCGCCCTCAAGAAGATCCCGGGTGGCATTGGCGATGCCTGCAATCACGGGAATGCCGAGACGCTGGGCAATCACAGCTGCATGGGAGCTTTCGGCCGGCGTCTCCGTGATCACAGCTGCGGCATCCCGAATGGCATCGAGATAGTCAGCATTTGTGTCGGTGGCCACGAGAACCTCTCCGGGTTCCAGCTTGGCGCAATCGCTGGCGTTGGTTGCGATGCGAACTTTTCCACTGATTGAGCCGCTGCCGAAACCTGTGCCACGTCCAAGCACGGCACTGACGATGCCCACCTTGATCAGATCGGTGGATCCGCTGACCCCAGCGAGGGTTCCTGCTGTCTGAACGCAAAGGTCTCCATCCTTGAGCACACCCATTTCCTGAGCCACGTCCATCGCCAGGGTGAAGGTTGCGGTCGTGCTCTGCTGCGTTTCGATCAGCAGAGGAGTCACACCCCAGACCAGCTGCAGTTTTCTGGCAACGGCCACCTCCGATGTGACAGCGAGAATGGGAGTGGAGGGTCTGAATTTGCTCACGTTGTGGGCGGTCGCACCACTTTTGGTGAGTGGAAGGATCGCTGCCGCGTTCAGCTGGCGGGCAATGCTGCTGACCGCACCACTGATGGAGTTGGGAATGGTGCTCGGAAGATGGGTGTCGATCGGTCGCTGGGGATAGTCCCTTTCGATCCGGCGGGCGATCGTGGCCATCGTTTCGACGGCCTCCACCGGAAAATCCCCCACAGCGGTCTCATTGGAGAGCATCACAGCATCCGTGCCGTCCAGGATGGCGTTGGCCACATCGCTGACTTCGGCTCGCGTCGGACGCGGACTGGACGCCATTGAATCCAGCATCTGTGTGGCCGTGATGATCGGAATGCCAAGACTGTTGGCCTTGTGAATCAGATCCTTCTGGAGCAAAGGAACCTCCTCAGCGGGCATTTCCACGCCGAGATCTCCGCGGGCCACCATCACGCCGTCGCACAGCGGAAGGATGGCATCGATCTGGTCGATCGCTTCGAACTTCTCGATCTTGGCGACCACGGGGGTCGAAAAGCCGTGTTTTCTGATCAGCTCACGGATTTCCTGCATATCCGAGGGGTTGCGCACGAAACTCAGGGCGACCCAGTCCACCCCCTGCTGCAGACCGAAGGCCAGATCCTGTCGGTCCTTCGTGGTGAGGGCTCGCACCGACAACTGCACATCGGGGAAATTGACCCCCTTGTTGTTGGACAGCACGCCTCCAACGGTGACAACGCAGTGCAGGGTCTGATCGACCTCATCAACCCGGTCAACCTTCATCTCGACCCGACCGTCGTCAAGAAGGATGCGACTGCCTGCAGTGACCTCCTCGGCCAGCTTGTCGTAGGTCACCGTTGCAACGGTCTGGTTGCAGCGGACCTGTTTTGAGGTGAGAGCGAAATGATCACCCTTGGCAAGGGTGATCGGTCCTTCCTCGAACCGTCCAAGACGAATCTTCGGGCCCTGAAGATCCTGCAGAACGCCGATGTGGACACCAAGCTCGTGCGCAACCTGACGGATGGTGGCGATTCGGGTGGCGTGTTCGGAGTGATCTCCGTGGGAAAAATTCAGCCGGAAGGTTGTTGCGCCTGCCTGAACCAGCTCCCGGATGCGTTCAGGACTCTCTGTGGCTGGGCCGATCGTGGCGACGATCTTGGTTCTACGTGTCAGATCGAGCTCGGCCATCCTTGGCGCCGGAAACCAGCGGAATCTACCGTCATGCCCACAACCCAACGATGACCCTCCGTGCTCCTGAACGACTACCAACTTGAATCACGCAGCACGGCTCGATACCCCGACGCCGGCAGCAATCTCATCTATCCGACACTTGGTCTGACAGGCGAGGCCGGCGAGGTCGCCGACAAGGTGAAGAAACTGATCCGCGATCGTGATGGCGTCGTGGATCAGCGCTTCAAGGAGGATGTGGCTCTGGAGCTGGGCGACGTGCTCTGGTATGTGGCGCAGCTGGCCACAGAGCTTGATCTCAGTCTTGGAGATGTGGCCGCAGCCAACTTGCGCAAACTGAAAAGCCGTTCTGAGCGAGGCACACTCCAGGGAGAGGGTGATCACCGCTGAACGGTGCAGACTTCTTCAGCCGTAGACGCCGAACCCACCTGCAAAAGCGAAACTTGCGGACATCAGCAGCTGCTGCATCAGGCTCAGCGCGATGAAGGCAAGAATCGCTGAAAGGTCCAGTCCGCCCAGGGGTGGAATCAGACCTCGGAAAGCGTTCAGGTAAGGATCCGTGATCGAGCTCACGGTGCTGAGCACCGGATTTCCCCAGTCGAGATTGGGGAACCAGCTCAGAAGCACCCGCACAATCAGCACCAGCGAGTAGATCTGGAGCGTCTGGGCGAGAACCTGAAGGACTGTGGACACAAGCTCGGTGGCCATGGAAACCGCGGAATTAAAGGAACTCTATGCAGCCTGGGATGGTTCGGCGCTACCTCCCATGTCGGGAAGCACAGAGAAGGTTCTGTGGAACTTCTCCGACAGCGTGATCCAGTAGGAACGACCTTCACTCTGACGCTTGCGCTCAATGAAGTTCTGGTTCACCAGTTCCTTGATGTGGTCGTAGGCGCCGGAACCTCTGAGATCCACCAGATCGGATTGGAGAATTCTCTTTTTCAAGGCGACCGTTGCCAGGGTTCGTAGCGTGGCCGTGGAAAGATTCACCGGCAGCAGGTCGCGCACCAGTTCTCCCAGACCGGGGCGTAACTGCAGGCTGTAGCGACCGTTGCCCTGGTGGATCTCCAGGGAGGTGTCTCTCTGGGCATAGCCGGCGATCAGGATCAGCATTCCCTGTTCGGTCTCCGATTCAGAGAGACCAACCAGGCTCGACAGCTCCTGCAGCGTCAGTGGCCGGCCTTTCAGATAAAGAATGGCTTCGAGACGGGCAGGAAGTGACACCAGCGACGCAACGTCCTGGACGCTCTGGGTCGGTTGTCCCGCGCTTCCCTGATCCAAGTCAGCATCCCCTGATCCGACACGCCAACGTAACGCCCATTCCAGTGAGCGCCATCAGGGACCCAGAAAGATTCGATAGGCGGGATTGGATGTCTCTTCCCAGCTCGCATAGCCCAGGTCCTTCAGGACTGTCTGCCAAGACTCAAGATCATCGGGACTGACCAGCACACCCACCACGATCCGTCCGACATCGGCACCGTGATTTCGGTAATGAAAAATGCTGATGCTCCAGTCTGAATGCAGTGCATTGACAAAGCGCATCAGCGCACCAGGCCGTTCCGGAAACTCAAAGCGGTACAGCAGTTCCTGAATGGGCTCTCCTGTCCTCTGCGGCAGACGTCCGCCCACCATGTGGCGCAGATGGACTTTGGCCAGCTCGTCATCGCTGAGATCCAGGCATTCATATCCATTGCTGCGCAGGGAGGCGAGCAGATCCGAACGGTCCTGCAGGTCATCCACCTGCACACCCATGAAGATGTGGGCGGTTTCACCGGCGCCCATCCTGTAGCTGAATTCAGTCAGGCTTCGTTTCTGCAGAAGTTCCGACAGCTTGCGCAGGCTTCCCGGCCGCTCCGGAATCTCCACCGCAAGCATCGCCTCACGTTCCTCACCCAGCTCGGCCCGCTCGGCCACGAAACGGAGCCGGTTGAAATTCATGTTGGCTCCGCAGGCGATCGCCACGAGCTGCTTGTCCTTCAGCTGCCGTCTTGAGACATCGGCCTTCAGCCCTGCTACAGCCAGTGCTCCCGCCGGTTCGAGAATGGATCGGGTGTCTTCGAAGACATCCTTGATCGATGCACAGATCTCGTCCGTGCTCACGGTCACGATCGAATCCACGTACTTCTGAGCAAGACGGAAGGTGTGTTCTCCCACTTCCCGGACAGCCACTCCATCGGCAAACAACCCCACCTGCGGCAGACGGATTCTCTCTCCGGCCTCCAGAGACAGCGTCATCGCAGCGGCGTCATGGGGTTCAACACCAATCACTTCAATGTCAGGCCAGAGGCTTTTGACGTAGGCAGCGACCCCTCCGATCAAGCCACCTCCACCGATGGCCACATAGATCGCATCCGGTCGCTGCTGACACTGGCGCAGGATTTCCATCCCCACGGTTCCCTGACCGGCGATCACATCCGGATCGTCGAAGGGATGGATGAAACACAGCCCTTCCTGTTCGCTGCGGTATCTGGCCTCCGCATAAGCCTCGTCGTAGGTCTCTCCATGCAGGATCACTTCACCACCAAGCTGGCGGACCGCCTCCACCTTCACGGCAGGAGTGGTCATGGGCATCACAATCACAGCTCTGCACTGGAGATGTGCCGCACTGAGTGCAACTCCCTGGGCATGGTTGCCGGCGCTCGAGGCGATCACCCCCCGGGCGAGTTCATCATCCGACAGCTGAACCATGCGGTTGTACGCGCCGCGCAGCTTGAAGGAAAAGACCTGTTGAAGATCCTCCCGTTTCAGCCAAACGCGGTTGTTCAGCCTGCGGCTGAGATTGGTTGCTGACTCGAGCGGGCTCTCGCGGGCGACGTCGTAAACCCTCGCGCGCAGAATCCGCTGCAGGTAATCATCCATTGTCTCAGTCTGGCAACAGGGGGCTTTCACGGGCGGCAGGCACGCCTCGTAGATTGACTAGATATGCCGGGAGGCTCATGCACCTGAGCGATCTATCGCATCCCAATCAGCTGCATGGTCTGTCGGTGGCAGAACTTGAGGATGTCGCTGCTCAGATCCGTCAGCGCCACCTGGAAGTGGTTTCGAACAGCGGAGGACACCTCGGACCCGGCCTTGGCGTTGTCGAACTCACTCTTGCTCTTTATCAGACCCTCGATCTCGACAGGGATCGGGTGGTGTGGGATGTCGGCCATCAGGCCTATCCGCACAAGCTGATCACCGGTCGCTACGCCGATTTCGATTCGCTCAGACAGAAGGGTGGAGTTGCCGGTTATCTCAAGCGCTGTGAAAGCACTTTCGATCATTTCGGCGCCGGCCATGCCAGCACGTCAATCTCCGCCGCTCTGGGCATGGCCATGGCCCGCGACCGTCTCGGCCAGGATCACAAATGCGTTGCGGTGATCGGTGACGGAGCACTCACCGGTGGCATGGCCCTGGAGGCCATCAATCACGCCGGTCACATGCCCAACACACCGCTATTGGTGGTGCTGAACGACAACGACATGTCGATCTCTCCTCCGGTCGGTGCTCTCTCCAGTCATCTGAACCGGATGAGACTGAGCCCTCCGATGCAGTTTCTGTCAGGAAGCGTGGAGGAAAGCATGCGCTACCTCCCGTTCATGGGAGGAGATCTTCCTGCTGAGCTCAACCGTCTGAAGGGCAGCATGCGCCGCCTGGCGGTTCCCAAGGTCGGTGCGGTCTTTGAAGAGTTGGGCTTCACCTACATGGGGCCCGTCGATGGTCATGACATCGCCGAGATGATGAAAACCTTCCAGGCTGCGCACCGCGTCGGCGGCCCGGTGCTGGTGCACGTGCTCACCACCAAGGGCAAGGGCTACCCCTATGCCGAGGCCGATCAGGTGGGGTATCACGCCCAGTCGTCTTTCGACCTCAACACGGGCAAAGCCCGACCCAGCAAAACTCCCAAGCCACCCAGCTACAGCAAAGTCTTTGGGCAAACTCTGGTCAAAATCTGCGAACAGAACCCCCGGGTTGTCGGAATCACAGCTGCAATGGCCACCGGTACAGGGCTTGACCTTCTGCAGAAGGCCTTGCCAGACCAGTACGTCGACGTCGGCATCGCTGAGCAACACGCGGTCACCCTGGCGGCAGGCATGGCTTCGGATGGCCTCCGACCCGTGGTTGCCATCTACAGCACTTTTCTGCAGAGAGCATTCGACCAGTTGATTCACGATGTGGGGATACAGAAACTGCCGGTCACATTCGTTCTGGATCGGGCCGGTGTCGTCGGTGCAGACGGCCCGACCCATCAGGGGCAGTACGACATCAGCTACATGCGTTCCATCCCCAACTTCACGGTGATGGCCCCCAAGGATGAGGCTGAGCTCCAGCGCATGCTGGTCAGTGCTCTCAAGCACGATGGGCCCTGTGCCATCCGTATTCCGAGAGGTCCCGGTGAAGGCGTTCCGCTTATGGAGGAGGGATGGGAGCCGCTGCCCATCGGTTGTGGCGAAGTGCTCCGCTCAGGGGATGATCTGCTGATCGTGGCCTACGGCGCCATGAATGCCAAAGCGATTGCGACGGCTGAAATCCTTTCAGGCCTGGGGATTCAGGCCACTGTTGTGAACTCCCGATTCCTCAGACCTCTCGACACGTCGCTGATCCATCCGCTGGCCAAGCGCATCGGCCGCATTGTCACCATGGAGGAAGGTTCACTTGAGGGTGGATTCGGCTCCGCAGTGATTGAATCCCTACAGGAAGCCGAGCTTCAGTTGCCGGTGATGAGGCTTGGTATTCCTGATGTGCTCGTGGACCACGCCACACCACAGCAGAGTTTTGAAACCCTTGGTCTGCTTCCTGATCAGATGGCCGGGAGAATCTGCGAACGTTTCAAGTTCACGACATCTGCCGTGCAGAATGCGTCTGAACCGGGTGTTGAAATTCAATCGGTTCGCACCTGAAACCCAAAAAAGGTGGCTGAGCCACCCTTGATCCTCGAATTCAGTTGAGCGGTGTTCAGAGAACTCCGCGGGTTGTCAGTCCGAGAATGGCACCCATGCCGATCACATGACCGAGGCTGGTGGTCGCCAGCAGAGACGCATGGCTCATGCCACCAAAGAATGAAGGGTTGGGCAACTGAGCACCCTCGTTGGGGTACTTGATGGTGGCTTTGCCGATCGCGATGGCGATCACGTTGCAGACGATCATCACAAGCCCCACTTTCGGAGACCATGTGATCGTGGCAGGAGCGATGGCCAGTAGTGGAGCGAGCATGAAGAACAGAGGCAACGACTCATCTTCCAACCTTTCGGCGCTCACGCATAACTCTTGTAAAAGTTGTTCACTGATGTGCTTTTTGATACCCAAGTAGTCCTGCCACGATCACGGCGTTGCTGAGCGTGAGAAACGCTTCGGCTCCGCCATGCAGTGCATCAACGGCCACCAGTTCGGACCCAAACCGCAAATCAGCAATCACAGCTGCTGCAATTGTGATTCCCACAAACAACAGCGTGAGCTGAAAACCACGACGGCTGAGCGCGGGCAGCAGTCGACGTTTTCCCAGGTAGTAAAGAAAGATCAGATAAGGGAACAGTGAAAGTGCGAACAGCGGTGATGGATCGAAATCCGGCATCAAATCTGATCCTCCAGTCGCTCTGAATCGTCGAGCGACCAAGCAGCCCAGGCAAGCAACACATTGCCGAGCAGAGTGAATGCCGCCTGCAGGCTGACGAGCCAGCGCAGCTCCTCGGCGTTGTCATACAGATGCCATGTGCACGCTGCCATTGCACTCACCAGAGCTGGAAGCATTGCCCAGGCAATTCTCCGGGTGTGAACATCCCGGTCATCAGGGTTGTAGTGATGAATCAGCACGATGGCCATCAGCCATTCGCCTACGGAAGCCCAATGAATCCACCAGGTTCCCAGCGATAGCGCGTGCATGTCATTTCAATGGGAATCGACACCGTAACTGTTGAAGACTTGGATAATGGTTCGAGTAATTGTTGATGGCCTGTGAAGGCGCTTCGCAGAGTGCTGAAGGGACGTGTGCTGCTCTGTGGTTATTACGGCGAGCACAACCTTGGAGATGATGCTCTGCTTCAGGTGCTGGCTTCACAGATCCCATCCCACTGGGCCCTCGTGGTGACGGCGAGAGATCCCGAGGCTGTTCTGTCTCTGGTTTCCGGGGTGACGACAGTCAGTCGCCGTTCACTTTCAGAGACGATTCAGGCTCTTGATCGCGTTGATGCTCTGGTTCTCGGTGGCGGAAGCCTGCTTCAGGATGGAACCAGTTTCAAAAGCCTTGTTTACTATCTCGTTCTGCTCTGGTCTGCTCGTTGCAAGGGCATTCCAATTCTTCTCTGGGGGCAGGGATTAGGGCCGCTGCATCGTCGCTTCAGCCGCTTGCTGGTGAAGTACACCCTCAAAGGCATCAGGGCTGTGTCCTGGCGTGATCCCCATTCGATCGAGCAGGCCCAGCGCTGGAAACTGAGGATTCCAATGGTGATGGGGCCTGATCCGGTGTGGTGCCATCCTTCGCCCCTCTGGTCTGGTGGCAATCGTCTGATCCTCTGCTGGAGACCCACATCTCTTCTTGACAACAGGGGCTGGAGCGTTCTGCTTGATGCCGTCGATCGTTTCAGTTCCTCTGGTTGTTCAGAGGTGATCTGGCTGGCCTTTCACGCTGATCAGGATGCATCCCTCTGGCATGAACTGCATCGCCATGATCTGATCCCTGAGGGTTTACGACAGCGTTCGATTCAGATGCATGCGGAATCGCTTGAACATGTTCAGTTGCTGTTCAGCGAAGCTGCTCTGGTCATCGCGATGCGCCTGCATGCTTTGATCCTTGCGGCAACAGGAGGTTGTCCGACTGCGGCACTGAGTTATGACCCCAAAGTGAAGGCAGCGGCACAACTAGCATCACTCCCTTGGTCTGATCTTGAAGGTCAGCTCAATTCAGATCACCTGATTCATCAATGGCAGCAGACGATGCAGAGTTCATGTGATCAATCACAACTGGCTCAACTGAAAAATGCTGCAAATTGCCATCAACACATGCTTGTTGAAGAGCTCAACAAATTATCGGTTTAGACGACATCCTGTATCTGCACTGAAGAACATTTCATGATCACTTGACCAGGATAATCGGGCGCTTTCAGGAATGACTTCGTCTGGGGAAGCCATCATTCGAATCAGGCCTCGTGGTGTGTCCAGAAACAACAGTTGTGAGTTCCCCAGCCATTCACGTGACAGCACTTTGCAGGACAACCCCGAATCAGAGAATTGAATGGCCTCGGGCCTGACCGCACAGATATCACCGGCTTCATCCTTCAGGCAGTTGATCTGAGGTCGACCGATGAATCGAGCAACAAAAAGACTGCAGGGATTGTGATAGAGGTTGTATGGAGTATCAACCTGTTCAATCGTGCCGTGATGAAGAACAGCAATGCGCTGTGCCATCGCCATGGCTTCATGTTGATCATGCGTTACATAGATGGTGGGTTTCTTTTGCTCCAGGATCAGACGACGAAGTTCGGGGCGAATGTCTTCTCTCAATTGTGCGTCCAGATTGCTCATCGGTTCATCAAGCAGATAAACCTCAGGCTGTCTGAGCAGGGCGCGCGCCAAAGCCACCCGTTGCCGCTGTCCCCCGGAGAGTTCAGATGGGCGACTGCCTGCACGGTCTAAGAGTTGAACCAGGTCGAGCACTTGTCTGATCTTTCCCGTTCTCTCGCGCTGCGGCACTCCACGAACTCGAAGACCCAGTTCGAGGTTTTCAACGACAGTGAGATGAGGAAGCAGTGCATAACTCTGAAAAACCATTCCCACACTGCGTTCGGCAGGTGAAAGCTCGGTGACGTCGCGATCGTTGATATGAATGGTTCCGGAGCTGACAGGATCAAGTCCAGCAATCAAGCGCAAAGTTGTGCTTTTCCCGCAGCCACTCGGGCCTACAAGTGCAAGACATTCATTGTCTGCGATTGCCAGGCTCAGGTCTTCAACAATCCATTGATTGCTGATCTTTTTTCCAACTTTTCTGAGTTCAAGTGTCATCCTTTCACGGCTCCTGTCGTTAAGCCTGAAACAATTGGCTTCTGAAAAACCATCACCAGCAGAATCAGTGGAATCGAGCCAATAACCGTAGCGGCTGCATAGGGGCCGTATGGAACAGAATGAATGGATGAGCCGGCTATTCTTGCCATCGCAACAGGCAGAGTCAATTTATCTGAATCGCTGATCCATGTGAGTGCGATCGGATATTCATTCCAGGAAAATAGGAACACAAGAATCGCGGTACTGGCAATGGCTGGTGAAATCAGTGGGAGAAGGATCCATCGAAACCTTTGCAGCAGCGTTAAACCTTCAACCCTGGCTGCGTCCTCCAGTTCAGAAGGAAGATCGGAGAATGCACTCGTGAGTAACAGAACTGCTAGAGGTTGAGACAGCGCTGCGTAAGGTACGGCAAGAGCAATCAGGCTGTTCCCAAGTTGCAGAAATCGAGCAATTTCAAGCAAAGCCAGAAAAAGGAGCACATACGGGAATAATGCGCAGCCAATCAGCAAACATTTAATAATAAGTGCACTTCTTTTTCCTAGTTTGCTCAGACAGTAACCAGCAGGTATTGCCAGCAGCAGGGTAAGAATTGTGGAAACAAATCCTGCAAATAAACTGTTGAACAGATAGCGGGTGAATGGTGGGTTGCTTGTCAGAACGCTTTGATAATGAGTCAGTGTCCAACGCTGCTCATGTGATGCAAAAGGCATCACAAGTGCCTGATCAGTGCAGAACGATGTATAAAGCTGCCAGGCCAATGGTCCAAGTGACCAAACCAATAAAACGACAATCACCATTCGACCTGATTTCATTCGGCGAGCGCTCCCACAGATCCTTTTCTTGCCATTGAGATGATGAACCATGCGATGGCTATCAGCGAACTGAGAATCACAAAGCTTGCAATCATGATGGTGGCGCTGTATCCGAAATCAAGAAAACGCATTGCATTCCAGTAGGCATAAAGAGCAATGCTTTCTGTACTACTTGCAGGGCCTCCACCTGTCATGACCTGAATCAGATCAAACACCCCGAACGCCTGAGCGAGACGGAACATCAGAGCCAGACCCAGGTAGGGGAGCAGCAGGGGAATCGTGATTCGTCTCAGACAGATCCAGGAACCTGCTCCCT
The DNA here is from genome assembly GCF_047304175.1 of Synechococcus sp. MIT S9503. Classification (GTDB taxonomy): domain Bacteria; phylum Cyanobacteriota; class Cyanobacteriia; order PCC-6307; family Cyanobiaceae; genus Synechococcus_C. Next base: position 658,665 of record NZ_CP138955.1, read on the forward strand.
CGAGTTTTGCCGCTTCGTACAGATCGGAGGGAATGGTCTGCAGGCCGGCGAGAAGAATCAGGGCCACAAAAGGGGTGGTTTTCCACACATCCGCGTAGACCGTTGTGATCCAGGCCAGCGACGGTTCGCCAAGAGCGTTCAGGGAACGCCCCAAACCTGTTTGCACCAATCGATCGACAGGACCATAGGGAGTGTTGAAAATCCATCTCCAACCCAGAGCCATCACCGTTGTGGGCAGCGCCCAGGGGATCAGTGACGATGATCGGATCAGAGCACGCTTTCGCAACGGCTGGTTGAGTATCAGCGCGATGACCAGACCAAGAATCACTTCAGCCGTGACCGAGACAAGAGCAAAACGAAGCGTCTGCAGCAGATCCTGCCAGTAACGGCTGTCATGGATGAACCGCTGCCAGTTCGCTCCCTGATTCGGGATCGCTATCAGACCCGTCATCACAGAGTCTGCATGGAAGCTGAGCCACCCATAACGGATCAGCGGTAAAGCAAACACCGCGATCAGAAAAAGCAGCGAAGGAATCAACAGAATCAGCATGGGATTCAGGGAGTTCCTCCCGCTGCCTCGAGAACCTGTTCTGTGGAGCGCTCCGCTTGCTCCATACCCTGCGTGGGGGAGGTCAGGCCTGTGAGTGTGCTGCTGAGTTTTCGCTGAAGAACATCACTCACCTGGGCATAGAGAGGCGTTTCCGGTCTCGAACGCGCAAAAGATAGAGCTTCTCCGATTGATGCCAGTGACGGATGGTTTTGGAGAAGATCCTGATCATTGAAGAGGGCGTTCTGAGTGGGTGTATATCCAAAATTGGTATACAGATAGCGTTGCGAATCCTCACTGGTAAGGAACTTGAATGCTTCCACTGTTGATTCGGGTCGAGCAGATCCACTGAGCAGACTCAGCCCCCAGCTTCCCAGTGTTGCTGCTGGCTTTTCACCTGCCTGAGCCACCATTGTGGTGATTCCAACCTTGTTGTTAACCGCACTGTCGTTCTTCTGTAGTTCCGCCCACGCATACGGCCAGTTACGCATAAAGGCAGCCTGCCCTGACTTGAAGCTCTGCAGGGCTTCAGATTCAGAGAAGTTGGTGACAGCTCGTGGGCTGATCCCCGCTTCAATCAGATCATCAAGCCATCGCGTTGCCGCGATACCAGGTGCCTGATCCAATCCAACCCGAGCGGTTTCCGGTGTCAGCCATTCACCGCCGAATCCCTCAATCATTTCCAGGTAGACACAGCTGAGACCTTCGTACTGCCTCCCTTGCCAGACATAGCCGTAGGGAACCTGGCCGCTGTCCTGCAGTTTCCGGCTGATGTTGGCCAGCTCCTCGGGAGTTCGAGGAGGCTCATCCATCAGATCTGTTCGCCAGTAAAGAAGACCGATATCTGCAACCAGGGGCCAACGCACCAGAGATCCCTGGTGGTGATTTCCTTCACTGGCACCTTTTGCAAGAGCATTCACCTCGTCATCACTGAAATATCCGTCAAGAGGTTCAAGCCACCCAGCCTTCGCATATTTCGGAATCCAGGTCACGTCCATCAGCAGGGCATCGAAAGGGGTATCCCCCAACAACAGACTGCTGATTGCCAAATCGGAGATTGCCTCCGTTTCCATCGGACCTCGGATGACATTCAGATGAATGCGTCCCCGATGTTCACGATTGAACCTTTTGACCAGTTCAGCAGTTGAATCAGCAAAGGGTGCCGGCATCAGGATCGAGACCTGGTCCGGTTGTCTGGCCAGAGCAGAGAGGCCGAGCAAACCACCGGCAACAAGAGTGATGATCGCCATCACCAGCTTGATTGAGCGACGCCTGATCCAGAACATTGCGCTAGTTCTGCGTCTCCAGTGCTGCCATCTGTTCGTCGGCCCAGTCGGAAACGGTGAAGGCTTCGACGGCTGAGCTCATTTTCTCCATTCTCTGAATCTGCTCAGATTCAGGCATATCAATTGCCGCATCAATTGCTGTGTCCATCTGCTTGTGGGAATAAGGATTGGTCAGCACAGCTCCATCAAGAATCACAGAGGCACCTGTGAACTCTGAAAGCACCAAAACACCAGAGCGACCTTTCCTTGCGGCAGCATATTCCTTGGCAACAAGGTTGAGACCATCCCGCAGTGGCGTGATCCAGCAGATGTCTGCCTGTGAAAACCAGGCCACCATTTCTTCGTAGGGAATTCTGCGTGTTGAAAAACGAATGGGTACCCAGTCAATCTTGCTGAAACGTCCATTGATTCGCCCGGCCGTTTCCTCGATCAGTCGCTGAGTCTCTTCATAGATGCGCATACCGGAAGCAGCAGCAACACACGCAAGCATCAGAACAACTTTTCCGTGCAGATCTTTTCGTCTTTCCAGAAGCCTCTCAAAAGCCAGCAAGAGCTCTTCATTCCCTTTGGTGTAATCGACTCTGCTCGCGGAGAGAATCAGTTTCCTCCCTTTTTTCGTGTCTTCATCGATGCGTTCCGATAAATGACGCACATGTGAATCCCTTGTAAGTGCCTGGATTACGTCAGGGGATGTTCCCACTGGAGAGGAAAGAAGACGTACTTTGCGGCCTCGATAGTTCAGCCAGGGTGTTTCTGATGGCTCCGTGAGAGCGGAGCCACAACCAAGAAATCGGAGAGGTACGGATTGTTTTCCTCCTTTCTCAACACCAAGCAGGCAGTTCGCAGCACGTGCAAAGTTTTCCGTGTAACGGGGAATATGAAATCCAACAACATCGCAACTCAGCAGGCTTTCAACAATCTGCTTTCTCCAAGGTAGTATTGAAAAAACATCACTACTGGGAAAGGGTGTGTGGTGAAAAAATGCAATTTTAAGGTCAGAACGTTTACTGCAAATATATCCTGGAACAAGCCAAAGATTGTAATCATGAATCCATACTGTTGCCCCGGGGGCAGCCTCTGAGCATGCCGCTTGCGCAAATCTTTGGTTGACTTCTTCGAAAATCCCCCAGTTAGTATTATTGACATCAAAATAATTGGGAAATGTATGCAGTATTGGCCAGAAAGACTCCTTTGAGGTCACATGGTAGAAACTCGAGATTTGTTCTTCTTCCAGTGGTATTCTTCTTAATGTGAACGTTGCCGGATCTGTCATGGCAATTCTTTCATCTTCTGCGTTTTCCAGATCATTCACCTGACGCCAGGCAATCCAGGTGCCATTATGGCGATCTCGGAAGAGATTTCTCAGAGTGGGAATAATTCCATTGGGACTTTTCTGATCGCGCCAGATTCTCTCTCCATTTTTATCTTTCGCTTCATCAAATGGAGTGCGATGGTAGAGAATAATAAAATTGCTACAACCTTCGTTTGAATCCATTCAATAAAACCCGTATGAATTGAGTGTTACACCATTGTTCAACGCATTAGAAGTAATCTTAAACAATGGAATGACTCTGTTCTGCCAATAATGTCTTTAGCACGTCCTGAGCGTGACCCACAGGTCTGACGCCAGTCCAGGTTGTTCGAAGCACACCCTCCGGATCGATCAGAAATGTATGCCGCAGTGAGTAGGGAGCCATCCAGGATCCATAGTCACGGCTAACTTTGCCTTCGGGATCGGAGAGCAGAGTGAAATCAAGTCCCTCGCTGCTGCAAAACGATTCATGGTCATCAACGCTGTCAGCGCTGATGGCTGCAATGTCGCAGCCATTGGCGTTGAAATCCTTGAGCGTTTCCTGAAAACCGTGTGCTTCGATTGTGCACCCAGATGTGAAATCTCTTGGATAGAAATACAGAACAAGCCACCGGCCTGACCAGTCACTCAGACTCCACTCACTGGTTGGACCGCCACCCATGGTTCCCGGGAGACTGAATCCGGGAGCTTCAACCCCGATCTCAGGCAGCTTCCCGCCGAGTGCCGCTGCACGGGACGGTCTCCAAAGCAGAGCGATCGCCCCAGTTGCTGTGATGCCCAGAAAATCCCGACGTTTCAGTTGCGGCTGAGGCATCTCAGTTAGAAAAATCAGATTTTTGCGAGGTCGATTCCAAGAGACTTTGCATAGGCGCCAAGCCCTTTTTTCTGGATGGTTTTGAGTGCGCGGGTTGTGATCCGCAGATTCACCCAGCGATTACCCTCGGCCCACCAGAGACGACGCTGCTGCAGGTTGGCCTGCTGAAGCTTTTTGGTTCTGATATGGGAGTGGCTCACTGCCATTCCGTTGTTGGCACGAGTTCCAGTGAGCTGACACACCCGGGACATGATGATGATCCTCTGATTCTTAGGCCAAAAGCCAGATGAGCAATTTAGCAAACGGGCCTGTTCAGGTCCCTTTGCTGACGAGCTCTGACATCAGTTTGGCGCTGCGAGTTTGGAAACCTGCCAGCTCATTGGGCTCAAGTCCTCCCACGCCGAGACGAGCCATGTCATAGAGATGCAGAGCAAGTTCGGATGCCAGCCTTTTGCTGGGCGATGACTGCTCAGTGCCAACGAGCACACTGCCTGCTGACAACTTCAGGAGACCCTCGACCAGAGGATGCCGGCGGTTGATCAGCAACACATGATGATCCGGCAGACCAGGTAGGCGCTGATCCATCAGAGCGCCCATGTCGTTCATTCTCCGCATCTGTTCCGGCAGAAGAATCATGGCCGGAGGAGCCTCTTCACCACCCTTGAGTGCCTGGACCTGGATGGTGACTTTGTCGTTGTTGAGTGCTTCCTTGATCAACGCTCGGATGGACTCGCTTTGCGTTTCCCCGTCCTGATCACTGATTTCCGGTTTCTCGTCGCGAAGGCTCTCATCGAGCTCCGCGTCCACTCTCTGAAACTTGAACTGGTCGTTGGTCGCCTCCAGCCATGGCAGAAACTGGCTGTCGATGACCGTTTCGGCAAAGAGAACTTCCGCTCCCTGGCTCTTCCAAAGCGAGAGTGCACCGGCCTGGGCCACTTCGTCGGTGCAGTAGAGAACCCTCTTGGACTGTGTATCTGAAAGCCTGCTTTGGTATGAGGACAATGTTGTGTAGCGCTTCTCTCCTGCCTTGATTGGTTCCGGTTGATCTTGAGATGCCTGGGCGGTCGTTGCAAACAGAATCAGGTCAGAGACCTGCTCGGCAAACTTTTCATCCTCCATGGCGCCGATCTTGACGAATGGGGCCAATGACTCCCAAGCTTCGGCATAATTTTCAGGCTCATCTTGTTTAAGATTTTTAAGCCGGTCTGCAACTTTCTTGGCAACAAAGTTACCAATTGACCGCACCTTGCGATCAGTTTGAAGAGCGCTTCTACTGACATTCAGAGGAATATCCGGGGAATCAATCACTCCCCTCAGAGGTAGAAGGTAACGGGGAACGATTTCTTTGATTGAGTCGCTGACGTAAACCTGGTTGCAGTAAAGGCGGATGTCGCCTTTTTCCCAGTCGGCCCGTCCAACTGATTGCGGGAAGAAAAGAATCCCCTGCAAGGTGTATGGATAATCAGTATTCAGATGAACCCAGAGTAGTGGATCGCCTTGAAAAGGATAGAGATAGCGATAAAGATCAATATAATCCTGATCACTCATTTCTCTGGGATTTCTTCTCCAGGCAGGATTTCTTTTATTGACGCTTTCACCTTCAAGCTGAACGTCGATCGGCATGAAATCGCAATACTGAGTGATCAGCGTGCGCAATCTTGCAGGCTCCAGATACTCCAGTTCATCATCCATTAAATGGAGGATGACATCAGTTCCGGCTTCAGTTCTGTCGTGGCTTTCCAGCTTGAATGCAGGAGAGCCGTCGCAAACCCATCGCACCGCTTCACTGTCTGGGCGCGCTGAACGAGTAATGAGTTCAACTTCCTTGGCCACCATGAAACTGGAGTAAAACCCGAGTCCGAAGTGGCCAATGATGGCGTCTGACTCCTGCTTGTATTTTTCAAGAAAATCCTCGGCACTGGAAAATGCCACCTGGTTAATGTATCGCTTCACTTCGTCGGCGGTCATGCCGATTCCATTGTCGCTGATTGTGACTGTCTTGGCTTCTCTGTCGACTTTGATGTTGATTGAACCTTCATCAGCTTCGGAACAGTCGCCGGCCATTGCCGCCATACGACGTTTGCTGATCGCATCTGTGCCGTTGCTGACCAGTTCTCTCAGAAACACCTCATGGCCGGAGTAAACGGCCTTCTTGATGATTGGAAAGATGTTTTCGGTATGGATCTGAATCTGACCCTGCTCAAGAACCGACATCAGCAAATACAGACTTGTCAAAAATTAGACAGGGCGGGTGCTGCCGATCAAGAGCTCGATTGGTGAGTTTTCCGTACGCATCCATCATTAACGCCCCAGCAGTGAACGCAGGTCTCAAGATTGATCCTGAAAACCTGTTCCTCTGCCTCGCAGACATCAGTTTCGATACTGCGTCCCGTCAGGCATTGATCCATTCGAGGTTGTCGCATCCCGACTGACTCAGTCGTTCCTGAGCCTGTGCATGACTGTTGCAGGTGCGATGGTCCAAAACAGTGATCTGCCCCTGCTGATGGAGAGTCATCTGTCGTTGCAAGGCCGATTCCAGCGTTGAGCCTGGTCCGTAGCAGATCAGCACTGCCGTCTCCTCGTGGGGCGTGGTGATCGCCTCGCCAGGCAGATCCCTGATGTCATCAACGCAATAGCTGAAACCAAGGCCTGTTGCTTCTTTGCCATCTCCTCCGAGTCGCTGCACCAGCGAGTCATATCTCCCACCTCTGGCAATCACGACCGGCGCAGACGTTCCTTGACAGACCAGTTGCAGAACAATTCCGTCATAAAGCTCGTAATGCGGTTGGAATGTGGGATCCAGTTGCAGCTGCAGGCCAGAATCTTCAGCTAACGGATTCAGATGGGTCAACAGACGCTTCAGCTGTTGCAGAACCTGTTGATCCGGATACTGCGCATTCAGTGCGTCGAGAATCTCCTCGGGGGTGCCGCGTCGATCAAGCCAGCAGGACAGATTCCGATGGGCATCGCTCGCCAGACCCAGTTCCTGTAGCCCAAGGCGGTCGTACTGGCTCAGGCAGGCGCGGATCCTGTTCCTCTCTCTGGATTCGAAGGGTTCCAGCAGCAGTTCCATCAGGCTGGTGTGCCCGATCAACAGCTTCGGTTGATGGGTCGCATTCAGATTCAGAGCTTTGAGTGAGGCCAGCAACAAACTGAACAGCTCAAGTTCCGATTCCACTCCAAGGCCACCGAAGAGTTCAACACCGCAATGCAGAATCTCCTCGATGCACTGGCCTCCTTCATCGGCGATCCGGGATTCGAAGACCGTGCCACAGCTCCAGAGTCTCAGTGGCCGCTGACGCTCCATCAGTCTTGTGCAGGCTGCTCTGGCAATTGAGGCGGTCAGTTCAGGTCTCAATCCCAGTGGTTCATCGGCAACCAGTCGGACGATGTCACGGCTGTCAATTGCTCCACCCGCCTTGAGCGTGTCCATCCGTTCGATTCTGGGGGGTGTGACTTCTTCGTATCCCCAAAGACGGAACACCTCCGCAAGGGTTTCCCTGAGTTCCTGGTTGCGCTGTACCTGCTGAGGATTGAGATCTCTCACGCCTGAGGCGGGTTGCAGGGCCATCGCGCCTGTCGCTGCTTCGATCAGGATCCCACGGCTGGGGTTTCAACTTGCGTAAAGCTCTTCTGAGAACGGCTCCACAAGCTCCAGTTCCCGCTGCAGGGGAGCATGAATCCCGGGGCCGCTGGCCAGGATCCGGCCAGATGACACGTCGTAGTTCGGAGCTCGATAGTCACTTACCTTCCCTCCTGCGATCACCACGAGTGCCGCACCAGCGGTCAGGTCCCATGGCGAAAGGCCCCTTTCCCAGTAACCATCCACGCGACCCGCAGCCACGTAGGCCAGGTCAACGGCAGCGGCCCCTCCTCGACGAACACCTCTTGTTCTGTGGGTCAGTCGGCAGAACTCGGCGTAGTTGTTGTCCAGCCGTTCCCTGCGGTCATAGGCAAATCCTGTGACCAGAAGGCTCTCATCGAGCGATGAACAGCTGCTGACATGAATTTGCTGGTCATTCAGGAAAGCTCCAGAACCTGGGCAGCACCAGAACACCTCGCGCAGAAACGGAACGGCAACGGCGCCCAGAATCGGCAATCCTCTCCAGAGCAGTCCGATGGACGTGGCGAAGAACGGGTATCCGTGGGCGAAATTCGTTGTGCCATCAAGAGGGTCAACACACCAACACAGATCGGAGACATCACCCTGCGCCCCGGATTCCTCAGCGAGTACTGGAATGTCCGGTGTGGCTTCGCTGAGGCTGGCAAGCACTGCCTTCTCGGCCGCCAGATCGGCATCGGTGACCAGATCTCCCGCTCTGGCTTTCTGTTGAATGGACACAAGACGTCCGTAGTGCCGCATCAGCACCGAACCACCCAGATTCGCAGCCTCTCTGGCGACCTGGCCGAGTTGCTCAAGCCTTGAAGTTGTCAGGCGGGCATCAGCGGCGGCGGCATTGCAATCCAGATGCCCTGTTGTCATTCCTTCCAGGTTTCGAGTTCCTCGAGAGGAATATCACGAGTGATCTTGCCTCGCCCGAAGTGTCTTCCGAACTGCAGGTCATAGACCTCATCCTCATCCTGGGTTTCAGCCACGAGTGGACCAACGGCTCTTGCCACACAGAGAAGCCCATATCCCTTGGCCCTCAGTTCCTTGGACAGTCCCATGGCTTCCCTCTGATCGAGCTCGCCCTGCTGAATACGAACGGCGCAGCTCGTGCAGCACCCGTTCCGACAGGAAAACGGCAGCGGATCTCCCTGCTTCTCAAAGCTCTGCAGGATGTACTCACCCTCCGGCACCTCATGGGAAATGACCCGTCCCTTCTGCCTCCAGTGGATGGTGACCCGATGCGTCCGCACCTCAGCACCCTGACCCTCTGCTGTCACCGCCCCCGCCTGGAGCCCGCCGTCATCCTGCACAGCTGTGGTCTCCTCACATGGCGGCCTGTCGACAGATCGGAGCATTCCAGGCGCACCTCTGCATTCTCTGTAGCCAAATCTACCGACAGGGACCAGATCAACTTCAACAAGCACTCTTTTCGTTGCTTATCCGGATTGTCAGTTGTTGCATCGATCAGGTGTTGATCGGTTCAGCCGAAAACGCCCTGCTACATTCTGAGCTGCCAGACGAGCCCCTGGAGAGGTGGCCGAGTGGTCGAAGGCGCAGCACTGGAAATGCTGTATAGGGGCAACTCTATCGAGGGTTCGAATCCCTCCCTCTCCGTTCACGCCGGTCCCATGGGGCCGGTTTTTTACTGCCTAATCTTCATTAAGACCAGGCAACAGCCCTGGATTTAGCCGTTCATTGATCAGCCGAATCGGCCCGACACGTAATCCTGTGTGGTTTGTTGCGATGGTGAATTGAAGATCTTTTCTGTTTCAGAGAATTCAACAAGATAGCCGACTTTTCCAGAACCTCCTTCCACCTCTTCAGCATTAAAGAAGGCAGTCATGTCGCTCACACGCAGAGCCTGCTGCATGTTATGGGTAACAATGACAATGGTAAAACTCTTCTTTAATTCATGCATGGTTTCCTCGATTTTTAACGTCGAGATCGGATCCAATGCCGAACAAGGTTCATCCATCAGAATCACTTCCGGTTGAATGGCGATTGTTCGTGCGATGCAGAGACGCTGTTGTTGTCCGCCTGAGAGTGAGTAGCCACTCTCATTGAGCTTGTCTTTGCATTCATCCCAGACAGCGGCTTGGCGTAAGGAGCGTTCAACCAACTCATCCATATCTCCGGAATAGCCATTGATGCGTGCACCGAAAGCGATGTTTTCGTAGATACTTTTTGGAAACGGATTGGGTTGCTGGAAGACCATGCCAATGCGGCGTCTCACTTCCACCGGATCAACCGAGGGGGCGTAAAGATCAACCCCATCAAAAAGAACTCGGCCTCTCAGGGCGCAGCCTTCAATCAGATCATTCATACGGTTCAGTGCTCTCAGAACCGTTGACTTGCCGCAACCTGATGGTCCGATGAATGCCGTGACTCTGCCTCGTGGGATGTCGCAGTAAACATTTTTGACAGCCTCATGGCTGCCATAGCTGATCGTGGTGTTCTGAATCGACAGGCAGATGTCTTCTGATGGCTCGTTGCTTGATTTGATGGTGGTAGTCATGTTTGCTTCTGGGCTTAACGGAAAATTGAAATTTCAGCAAGTGATTGAGAATTTGTGGTTCAGCTGGCGGCAAATCGTCGTAGCCACCGAGCAAAGAGATTGATCAGCAGGATGAACAAAACAAGAACGAACGATGCAGCCCATGCGAGTTCGTTCTGAGCTTCGTAAGGCAGGGTCGCAAAGTTGTAGATCAATACTGAAAGTGTTGCAATAGGATTAAAAATTGATTCATAACCTTGTGGCCAGAATGGTGAGAATAAGGCGGTGAAAATCAATGGAGCTGTTTCTCCTGCTGCCCTTGCAATCGACAAGACCACGCCTGTGGCAATGGGGGTAAAAGCTGAAGGAAGAGTTATTCTCAGGATGGTGACAAATTTCGATGCGCCGACTCCCAGTGCAGCGCGACGTAGATCGTCAGGAACCAGCTTCAGCCCTTCGTCAGTGGTCTTGATGACGGTCGGAAGCATCAAAATTGATAATGCAACTCCACCTGCGATTGCACTGTAGGAATTCCCAAAGATAATCTTTGTCTTCACGATAATGGAATAAACAAATACGCCGGCAATAATTGATGGAACTCCCGACATGACGTTGGTTCCGAATCGAATGAAATGTGCAAAAGCTCCTCCACCTGAGTATTCAGCAAGAAATATTCCACCCCCCACGCCTACCGGAATCGCGATCAGAGCCGACAAAAATGTAACGATGACGGTGCCGATGACTGCATTGCCAATGCCACCCCCTTCAAGCCCTGTGGATGGTGATGTAAACAGATTTAAGTTGATTGCGCCGCCACCCTTGATCAGCACATAAGTCAGTACGGCAATGAGCGGTAATACAGCTATTGCTGAAAATGCGCCGACCAGAAATGTGAGCAGTCTGTTGAATAAATTCCGCCGTAACCCCTTTTTGTAATTCAGGTCAGGTCTGTCTCTTTTCAGGCTGAATGTGGGTGAAAGTGTCATGGTTCAGTATTTGAGGCTGAGACGCTTGACAAGCCATTGGGCCAGTAGATTCACCGCCAGGGTGAGAATCATCAAGATGAAAGCCGCATACATCAACGACGAAACCTGGCTTCCATCGGCTTCGCCAAACTGATTGGCAAGCATGGCTGAGATGGTGTTCCCAGGCGCCAGCACAGACCAGCTGAAGGTGTTCGAGTTGCCAATGATCATGGTGACGGCCATCGTTTCACCCATGGCACGACCCAGTGCCAGCATCACTCCACCTGCAATGCCTGATATTGCAGCGGGAAGCATCACATTCAGAATCGCCCCCCAGCGCGTGGTCCCCACGCCATAGGCGGCCTGCCTCAGCTTCATGGGCACCTGGTCGAGAGAGTCCCTGGAAATTGCCGTGATGATCGGCAGGATCATCACAACCAGGATCAGAACGGCTGGTGCGATTCCAGGTCCCATGGGATCCGTTGAGAAAAAAGGTATCCAGCCGAGTCTTGTATGTAGAAACTGCAGAAAAGGGCGGATGAATGGCTCCATCACGAAGATGGCCCAGAGGCCCAGCACCACCGAAGGGATCGCCGCAAGCAACTCCACCATCACGCCAATCAGCGTGCGGATTTTCAGAGGAATGATGTCTTCTGTGATGAAGATCGCTGTGCCAACGCCGAGTGGCACAGCGATTAGCAGTGCCAGCAGCGATGTCACAAGCGTGCCGTAGATGGCTGTGAAAGCTCCGTATTCGTCCTTGACGGGATTCCAGTTGGAGGTCACCAGAAATGACCATCCGTATCGGCCCATCGACTCCAGCGATCCCCAGAACACCACGACGAGAATGGCCAGCAGCACGATTGCCACCACAGAGGCCAGAACAACCGCAAGGATCCTGAAGCCGGCATCCACCGATTTCTCCGTCGGCGGACGTCTCCTTAAGAGATAAAGCTCCAACGGTCTGGGCATTCTGTTTGAAACAGATCAATGAAACGTACGTGTCCATCGGTGCCCAGATCACTAAGGGCCGGTTAAATCACCCTTTGGGATTCCTTGTACTGGGGCTGGGTGAGAGTGGTTTGGGCCGTTACCGTGGGATTTCACACAGGCGTTTATGGGCCGCATCGTCGGAATCGACCTCGGTACCACCAATTCCGTCGTGGCTGTTCTCGAGGCCGGGCGGCCCGTGGTGATTGCCAATGCGGAGGGCACCCGGACCACGCCTTCCGTGCTGGGTTACACCAAGGACAACGAGCTTCTGGTTGGTCAACCGGCTCGTCGCCAGCTCGTTCTCAACCCTCGCAACACCTTCTCCAATCTCAAGCGTTTTGTTGGACGGGCCTGGGATGAGCTCGACGATGGGTCGCTCACTGTTCCCTACACCGTGCGCTCCAACAGCCAGGGGAATGTGCGCGTGGCCTGCCCTCAGACCGAGCGGGAATATGCCCCGGAAGAGCTTGTGGCCAGCATTCTGCGCAAGCTGGTGGATGACGCCTCCACCTACCTCGGTGAAGAGGTGGAATCCGCCGTGATCACCGTTCCTGCCTATTTCAATGATGCTCAGCGGCAGGCGACAAGAGATGCCGGCCGTCTGGCGGGAATCAATGTTGAGCGGATCCTTAATGAACCCACCGCCGCTGCCCTCGCCTATGGCTTTGACCGCAGTGCCGTGCGTCGAGCTCTCGTGTTCGACCTTGGCGGTGGAACCTTCGATGTGTCGCTGCTCAGGATTGCCAACGGGGTTTTCGATGTCAAATCAACCAACGGTGACACCCAGCTGGGCGGCAACGATTTTGATCAGCGCATCGTTGACTGGCTTGCTGAAGCGTTTCTCAAGGAGCATGCCGTCGACCTGCGGCGTGATCGTCAGGCGCTGCAACGACTCACCGAAGCTGCGGAAAAGGCCAAGCAGGAGCTCTCCGGGGTGACCTCAACGCCCGTCTCCCTGCCGTTCATCGCCACTGGCGCCGATGGTCCTCTGCACATTGAGACCACCCTGGATCGAGAAACCTTCGAGGGCCTCTGCCCTGATCTTCTCGACCGGTTGCTTGTTCCCGTGCAGTCGGCCCTGCGGGATTCCGGCTGGGCGGCTGAGGATATCGATGATGTTGTGCTTGTGGGCGGCAGCACCCGCATGCCGATGGTTCAGCAGCTGGTCAGAACCCTGATCCCCAATGATCCCTGCCAGTCGGTCAATCCCGACGAGGTGGTGGCTGTTGGCGCAGCGGTTCAGGCGGGGATCATCACCGGTGAACTGCGTGACCTTCTTCTCAATGACGTAACCCCTCTTTCTCTCGGTCTGGAAACCATCGGGGGGCTGATGAAGGTCTTGATTCCACGCAACACCCAGATTCCAGTGCGTCAGTCGGATGTATTCAGCACTTCAGAACCCAACCAGTCATCTGTTGAAATTCATGTCTGGCAGGGAGAACGCCAGATGGCGTCCGATAACAAATCTCTCGGGCGCTTTCGTCTTTCCGGAATTCCACCTGCACCTCGAGGGGTTCCTCAGATCCAGGTTGCCTTCGATATCGATGCCAATGGCATCCTTCAGGTCAGTGCCACGGACCGCACCACGGGTCGTAAGCAGTCGGTGACCATTCAGGGTGGTTCAACTCTCAGTGAAGATGAGATTCAGGGACTTCTCGCCGAAGCGGAAGCCCGCGCGGATGAAGACCGTCGCAAGCGTTCAACGATTGAGCGACGCAATTCGGCACTGACCCTCGTCGCACAGGCGGAGCGCCGGCTTCGCGATGCTGCTCTGGAGCTCGGGCCCTATGGAGCTGAACGTCAGCAGAGAGCGGTTGAGATGTCTGTGCGTGATGTTCAGGATCTCCTGCAACAGGACGATCTGCAGGAACTTGAGATGGCGGTGAGCGGACTGCAGGAAGCGTTGTTCGGTCTGAATCGACGTCTCACGGCAGAGCGTCAGACCGAGGCCGGGCCCCTGCAGGGCTTGAAGAGCACCCTCGGCACGCTCAAGGATGAGCTGTTTGCCGAAGACGACTGGGATGACGACCCCTGGGCGTCTCCACAGTCCCGCTATGACGGGCGGATGCGAAGCGGCAGACGAGGGATTGATCCCTGGGACGATGACAACTTCCGCTGAACCGGACTACTGGTCACTGCTTGGTCTCGAGCCCGATGCAGCTCCTGAGGCCCTGAAGCGCGCCTTCCGGCGTGAAGCCAGACGCTGGCATCCGGATCTGAATGGCAATGATCGCCATGCCGAGGAACGCTTCAAGCTGGTCAATGAGGCCTACGCGGTTCTCAGCAACCCCGACAGGCGCAGGGAATGGCAGACGCGTCAGCGTGGAGGCGCAGCTGCCGCTGATCCCTTCAGCACTGGATTTCCTGATTTCGAGGACTATCTCGCTGTCGTGCTGGGCCTTGAGCGTGAACCTGTTCGCAGAGAGCAGGCTGCCAGCGGTCCGGTTGACAGAGGGCCATCCCCCGGCGTGGGCGAAGAAACGGAACAGACTTTTGAATCTCACTGGCCTGAAGCATCGCCCCAGCCCCCTCCTCCAGTCCGCAGCGAAGACGATCTGGAGACGGTGGTGAATCTGACCCCGGATCAGGCCCTGCAGGGCACAACCGTGGAGCTTGAGCTGGGTGATGGAACTCTTGTGGAGGTCGGCACTCCGCCTCTCGCCGGAGACGGCTGGCGCCTGCGACTTGAGGGCGTGGCTCCGGGAGGACGCGATCATTTTTTGCATCTTCGGGTGATCACCGACGACGGCCTGCGAATTGATGGTCTGCGGGTGCACTACCGGCTTGAGCTGCTGCCACCGGATGCCGCGCTCGGCTGTGCCGTGGATGTGCCAACCCTCTCAGGACCGGTGACTCTTCAGGTTCCCCCGGGTTCCTCCAGCGGTCGTTTGCTGCGGTTGCGTGGCCGGGGGCTTCAGTACGCCGATGATCAGGGCGATCAGCTCGTTGAAATCGTGATCGTTATCCCAGCGGAACTGGATGACGACGAACGGGCGCTCTATCAGCGGCTGCAGGAACTCAGTCTTGAGCGTGGCAGCGGTTTCTGAGCTGCAGTTCCGATGAGAGACTGCTGCTGACGACTGATCAGCATGTTGGTTCACGTGCTCCTGTACGACGCAGGACAGGACAGCGAAGGCATTCATTCCCTCGAGCTCTCAGGTCAGACCGTGGTTCTGATGTTCGAGAACCGCGATGATGCCGATCGCTATGCAGGGTTGCTCGAAGCGCAGGACTTCCCGACACCCACCGTGGAAGCTCTCGACCGTGAGGAGATCGAACTGTTCTGCCGTGAAGCCGGCTACGAGGCCAGATTCGTGTCCGACGGTTTTGTTCCGAAAACGGATGATGAACGCATGATGCTGGCTCCTCCCAGTGCCAACCGTGATGTGACGAACTGGCAGGAACAGGAACCGGAGCAGGATCAATCTCAGGTTCAGGGTGGTGCGTCAAAAGACAGCGAATCCGCTGATCAGGACCTTGATGATGTGCGCCGTCGTCTCGAGGGCCTTCTGTAGGCATGGCTGACTCTTCATCCATCAATTCCGGATCTCCCTCCTTCCTGGTCGCCCCCTCCCGTGACCGTGGTTATCTGCTCACCGAGCAGGTGAATCCAGCAAGTCAGCAGCTGGATCAGCTCTCAACCGATGATCTGGTGGGGTTGTTCATTGAGGAGGATCTCAGACCTCAGCAGGCTGTTTCGGGAGCCAGAACCGCACTGAGCCAGGCCGTGGATGCCATTGCAGAACGCCTTAGAGGTAGAGGCCGCCTGTTTTATCTGGGTGCCGGAACATCAGGCCGACTTGGTGTGCTCGATGCCGCGGAATGTCCCCCCACCTTCTGCAGCCCGCCGGAGCTCGTGCAGGGGATTCTTGCTGGAGGTGCCCCGGCTCTGCTTCGCAGTTCCGAAGGACTTGAGGATCTTGAATCCGCAGCGGTGACGGATCTTCAGCAACGAGACTTTGGCCCTGAGGACTGTCTTGTCGGAATTGCGGCAGGAGGAACGACGCCCTACGTGCGCGGTGGACTCGGATATGCCAGGGATCTCGGCGCACTGGCGATCGCCATGGCCTGCGTTCCCACGGATCAGGCTCCTCTGCCGTGCAGCATTGACATCCGACTGCTCACGGGCCCCGAACTGCTGACGGGTTCGACGCGTCTGAAAGCGGGAACGGCCACGAAGATGGCTCTCAATATCCTTTCAACCGGTGTGATGGTGAAGCTGGGCAAGGTCTACGGCAACAGGATGGTCGACGTTGCCGCCAGCAACAGCAAGCTTGTCGACCGCTCCATCCGTATCCTGAGGGATCTTCTCGGTCTGGAACGCGAAGCCGCTCTCCGACTGCTGGAGTGCGCTCAAGGTTCCGTCAAGCGTGCTCTCTGTATGGGCAGTTGCGACCTCAACGCTGAAGAGGCTGATGCGCTGCTTACCGTTCACCGCGCTGACCTTCGCTCAGCTCTGTTCAGTAAGGGCATGACACTTCCGGTTCAGGATTCAGCACTCCCCCAGTAGGGGCTGGTGAACAGGTCGAGGCGCTGGCGGGTGGCCACCGGAACGGCGGCCGGAGCAGTCATCAATGCGTTCTCCAGTGCACTGTGTGCTGAAGAAGCCGGTTTGTTCTGGCTGAAGCTGTTCATCAGTTTTTCAAGAATGGGCCCTGTTGCCGTTGCATTGGCCTTGAGGTTGCCCACCACCATGTCAACGGTCACGGCGTCGTGATCGTCATGCCAGCAATCGAAGTCAGTCACCATGCTGAGCGAGGCATAGGCGATCTCGGCTTCTCTCGCCAGGCGCGCTTCCGTGTGGTTGGTCATGCCGATCACATCGCATCCCCAGCTTCGGTAGAGCTCGCTTTCCGCACGGGTTGAAAAGGCTGGCCCCTCCATGCACAGGTAGGTGCCTCCGCGGTGCAGATGATGTCCCACAGGCATGGATGCAGAGGCAGCCGCTGCCAACCTTTCACTGAGAGCAGGGCAGAACGGATCCGCCAGGCTGACGTGTGCCACGCATCCATCCCCGAAAAAGGACTGGGGTCGCTGTCTCGTGCGATCAATGAACTGATCGGGAACCACCATGTCGCGCGGCCGCAGATGTTCCCTCAGAGATCCAACGGCCGAGACTGAGACCAGCCAGCGCACGCCAAGGCTTCGCATGGCCCAGATGTTGGCCTGGTAGGGGACTTCGCTCGGAATCAGATGGTGCTCGCGTCCATGCCGGGCCAGAAACACAACCTCAACGCCACTGAGAGTTCCGACCCTCAGGGCATCGGAGGTTTTGCCGAACGGAGTGTCGGGGTTCACTTCCCGTACGGACTCCAGATTGTTGATCGAGTAGAGACCGCTGCCGCCGATCACTCCAACCCGGGCGGAATCAAGCTCTGGATTTGCGGCTGTTGGGCTCATGGCTTGATTGAAGTCGGCCTGAACTTCACCTGCCTAGCATGGTGTTTTCGGATTGACGCCTTGACGACCGTTCTCATGTCCACGGACGCCGGCGACATCAAGCTGGAGATGTTCGATCAGGACGCTCCCAACACCGTTGCCAACTTCGTCAAGCTGGCACGCGAAGGTTTCTATGACGGGCTTGCCTTTCACCGGGTGATTGATGGTTTCATGGCGCAGGGTGGATGCCCCAACAGCCGTGATGGATCACGTGGCACTCCTGGAACAGGCGGCCCCGGCTACATGATCGATTGCGAAATCAATAGCAAGAAGCATGTCCCCGGTGCGTTGTCGATGGCACATGCCGGTAAGAACACCGGTGGCAGCCAGTTCTTCATCGTTCACGATGCCCAGCCTCATCTGGATGGCGTGCATACGGTCTTCGGTCTGACCTCCGACATGAACGTTGTGCTTGCAATCAAGAACGGTACCCGCATTCAGAAGGTCACCGTTCAGGACCAGTGAATCAATGCGGCCTGGTCTCCTGAAGGGAACCAGGTCGCCCCCTGTGATTCATCCAGCAGAGATCTGCGTTCGAGCTCCTTGCGTTCAAGAGTCTGGGGAGGGTGGGTGATCTGCTGTTCATCCACCGTGTGCAGCAGACCCAGCCTCGATGTCTCAGTCCAGCCGGCCATGGTGGTGAGCATTGTCTTGATCGAGGCTGAGTCAGGATCTGAGCCTTGCAGTGACCACACGAAGCGTGGTCGTTCCCAGAGTGCCAGCAGGCGTGGCCCTTGTTCGGCCTGCAGCTGAAGTCCGCGTTCCTCGCTCAGCTGTTCCACACGATGCAGCAGATCAGACAGCACCCCGTCATCAGTGGAGGAGCTGTCAAGACACAGAACCCAGTGAGATCGCAGTTCAATGGTTTCCAGCAGGTGACCCAGCTTCTCTTTCTTGGTGGCCAGATACCTGGCATTGAAATCCCCGATTGGGGCTTTCATCGGCACACGATTCACCACCTCAAGGCCATAGCCGCCAAGTCCTGCGATTTTTCTGGGGTTGTTGGTGAGCAGGTTGAGCCGGTGAATTCCCAGGTCACTGAGGATCTGTGCCCCGACTCCGTAATTGCGCAGGTCAGGAGCGAATCCGAGCTTCTCGTTTGCCTCAACAGTGTCTAAACCGCCTTCCTGCAGGCTGTAGGCCTTGAATTTGTTGATCAGGCCGATGCCACGTCCCTCCTGGCGCAGGTAGACAACAACTCCTTCGCCTTCCTCTTCGATGTGCTTCATTGCCATGTGCAGCTGGGCACGGCAGTCGCATCGCATCGATCCGAAGGCATCTCCGGTGAGGCATTCGGAATGCATCCGCACCAGCACGGGTTCGCTCAGATTGTTGGGATCGCCCTTGACCAGTGCCACATGTTCGCTGCCGTCGAGTTCATTGGAGTAACCGATGGCGATGAAGGATCCGAACTCCGTTGGCAGAGAGCACTGAGCCGAACGCACCACGAAGCGTTCGTTATCGAGGCGGTAGCGAATCAGGTCTTCAATGCTGATCAGCTTCAGACCCCGTTCCCTGGCGTAGATCTTCAGTTCAGGAAGCCGTGCCATCGAGCCATCCGGATTCTGAATCTCACAGATGACACCGGAGGGATAGAGGCCGGACATCTGGGCGAGATCCACCGCAGCTTCTGTGTGGCCTGCACGCTTGAGAACGCCTCCCGGTCGTGCCCTGAGCGGAAAGATATGACCAGGCCTGCGCAGATCCGAGGGTTTCGTTCCCGGTTGGATCGCTACCTGGATCGTGCGCGAACGGTCATCCGCTGAGATGCCCGTGGACACACCGTTTTCAGGGCCCGCATCGATGCTCACGGTGAAGGCCGTCTGATTGGAGTCGGTGTTGCGATCCACCATCAGCGGCAGATCAAGCGCATCGAGACGCTCCCCTTCCATGGCGAGGCAGATCAGGCCGCGGGCATCGGTGGCCATGAAATTGATCTGTTCAGGAGTGGCGAACTGTGCCGCACAGATCAGATCACCCTCGTTTTCCCGGCGTTCATCGTCCACGACCACGATGCACTCACCATTGCGGATTGCGGCGAGTGCATCAGGAATGGAATCAAACATGGGAGTAGCCCCCTCGGTATGAGCAACGGAATCGGGCAGCGGTCCTGGTGTCCTTAAAGCTTTCCCCATTATCGACGTCGGTACGATCGACCCACGTGCCAGCACTGGAATGGGGATTCAACGGGTCGCTGTGGTGGGGGCCTCCGGGTATGGGGGACTGCAGACCCTTCGTCTCCTCAACGCGCATGCAGCATTCGACATCACTTATTTGGGAGGTGAGCGATCCGCGGGACGTTCCTGGAGTGAGATCTGTCCGTTCCTGCCGCTCGCTGATGACCTCACTGTTGACAGTCCTGACCCCGATCGAATCGCCGCGGCCGCTGAGTTCGCGGTGCTCAGTCTTCCCAACGGTCTGGCGAGTCAACTTGTCCCGCCTCTGCTGGAGAGGGGAGTCAGGGTGGTGGATCTCTCCGCTGATTACCGCTACCGCAATCTCGATCAGTGGGCTTCGGTGTATGTGCATGAAGCCAGAACCCATCAGCGCACTGACGGTGAACTCTGCAAGGAGGCTGTTTATGGTCTGCCTGAATGGCATGGATCAGAGATCGCCGAAGCCAGGTTGGTGGCGGCGCCGGGATGCTTCCCCACCACAAGCCTTCTGCCGTTGCTGCCATTCCTCAAACAGGGGTTGATCGAAACCGAAGGGTTGATCATTGATGCGAAAACAGGCACCTCCGGAGGAGGAAGGGCGGCCAAGGAACATCTGCTTCTAGCGGAGGCCTCCGAGTCGATCAGCCCCTACGGCGTTGTTGGGCATCGCCACACATCGGAAATCGAGCAACTTGCCAGTGCTGTGGCGGGGTGCTCCATCCAGCTTCAGTTCACCCCCCATCTTGTGCCGATGGTGAGGGGTCTTCTCTCCACGGTCTATGCCCGTTTGCGAGATCCCGGTCTCACGGCGGAAGACTGCACGACAGTTCTAGAAGCTGTCTACCGCCACCATCCCTGCGTGAGGGTGTTGCCTGTTGGAACCTATCCCGCCACCAAGTGGGCAAAGCACACCAATCAGGCTCTGCTGTCCGTTCAGGTTGACGGTCGTACAGGTCGTCTGGTGTTGATGAGCGCCGTCGACAATCTCATGAAGGGGCAGGCAGGCCAGGGCGTGCAGTGTCTGAATCTGATGGCCGGTCTTTCAGTTAGTGAGGGACTTCCGTTGGAACCCTTCTATCCCTGAGTTGATGCTGCTTTTCGCCAGCGCTGTCCGGCGAGCGCCGTTGCCCAGGGCAGCAACCTGTGCTCCTGCGCCTGAATGCGCCGGGTGAGTTTCTCCTTGTCGTCACCTGGAAGGACTGGAACGGCAGCCTGCGCAAGGATCGGTCCCGTATCCACATCCTTCTGCACCTCATGCACGGTGCAGCCGGCAATGGCTGCCCCTGATGTCAGACATTGACCGATCGCATCCATGCCTCGGAAGGAGGGCAGCAGCGAAGGGTGGATGTTGATCAACCTGCCTGGAAATGCATCGATCAGTACAGGTGTCACGATGCGCATCCAACCGGCCATCACAATCGCTTCCACTCCCTCGTCCTGGAACGTGTGCACCAGGTCCTGATCCAACGCCTCCCTGCTTGTGAAGTGTCTGTGGTCTCTCAGTTCGCAGCGAATTCCCAGATGAGCGGCTCTCTGTCTTGCTCCACAGTCGGCCTTGTTGACCACCAGAAGACAAAGCTGTGCACTCAGGTCTCCGCAGGCGGTGGCGTCGTGAAGCGCCTCGAAGTTAGAGCCTGTTCCTGAGGCCATGACGCCCAGACGCAACGGGGGATCAAACCGCGGCCATGGGCCGATGGGCGGAACGATCAGGGCTGAATAGCGCTCGCTGTTCATCTGGCTAGGGTCGGATTGCGCGGGCATTCCGGTTACATGTCCCATCTGTCCATCCTGCCCACACTGGTGATCGATCTTGATCTGCTCGAGATCGCACTCCAGAGCGAGGGATTCAAGGTCTCCCGTGGGGGTGTTGTGAGTTCCTTCGACAGCCATCAGTCGGTGGAACTCGCTGCTGTGCACCCATCGGGTCTTCAGCTTGGCTGGAGACGCAACATCAGTCAGCCTCATTTTGATCTCGTGGCTGATCTTGCGGCTCCCGCCGGATCGGGAATGACCGAGTCAGCGCTGCGACGTGTGTTGCGCCGCTACGCCATGAACCAAGCTCTGCGGCAGGCAGAGATGATCGATGCCGAGACGGTCACCGTCGGCGTGTGATGGCCGACGTTCAGGTTTCGCTCGATCTCTGCTCCCCCGCTTCACAGATCCTCCGGGTTGAGATCCGTTGGTGTCCGATTCATTCCCATCAGACCTGGTCCCTGCCGGTCTGGACGCCTGGCTCCTACACCGTTCGGGATCCTTCCCAGCATCTCCACAGCCTCAGCGTTGAGCAGGGCGGGCGAGTCCTTACCCCCCGTCGTCGATCGCCGGAAACCTGGGAGCTGGACTGCCGTGTTTCAGAACAGGTCACGCTGCGCTACTCACTGGAAGCGAGACAGCTGACCGTTCGCACCAATCACATTGATCCTGTGTTCGCATCACTCTGTCTTTCGGCAGTCGTGATGCTGGTTGAGGGGCAGCGCTGGAATCGCCATCTTCTGCAGCTTTCAATTCCCGACTCATGGACCGTGGCCTGTCCGTTGCAGCGCCACAACGATCTTTTTGTGGCTGAAGATTTCGACCATCTCGTCGATGCACCGATCCATGCCGGAGAGCTGCATGTTGAGACGCTGAAGGTGAGGACGCTGACCCATGAGCTTGTGCTGATCGGAGCGCCACCCTCTGGCTGGTCGACAACCCTGCCGGCGGAGATCGAATCCATCTGCTCCGCTGTCTGCGATCTCATGGATTCGGATCCACCGTCCCGCGAGCCCTACCAGCTGGTGCTGCAACTGCTGGATCAGGGATATGGGGGGCTGGAGCACGACAACTCCTCGGTGATGCAGTTCCCCTGGTCGCGTCTGCTGGAAGAGGGCGGCACCCGCAGTCTTCTGCAACTGATCGGCCATGAATATCTCCATCAGTGGAACGTTCGCCGGTTGCGGCCGAGTGAATACGTTCCCTATCGCTACGACCGGCCGGTCATCAGCGAGGGCCTCTGGTTTGCGGAGGGGATCACCAGCTATTTCGATCTGGCCCTTCCTCTCCTCTCTGGGTTTTCCAGTCGACTCCATCTTCTCGAGGATCTGGGAGCAGATCTCTCCCACGTGCTTCTCAATCCGGGCACAGGCATTCAGTCTCTTGCCGACAGCTCACGGGAGGCCTGGGTTCGTCTCTACAAACAATCCCCGGCCAATGCTCGCAGTCAGATCAGCTACTACCGGCTGGGAACCGCACTGGCCTTCTGCCTGGATGTTCGTCTACGTCAGCACGGTGGATCCCTCGCTGCAACGCTGCGTCAGCTCTGGTCATGGCTGGGAATCCACAAACGTGGTTACACACGGCGCGATCTGATGAAGGTGATCGGTTCCACTTCGGTTGATCTTGCTGATCAGCTCCCTTGCTGGCTGGATGATTGCGGCTCATTACCAATCGAGTCCTGTCTGAAGGCTCTGGGTCTTGTGCTCGAACCGGTGATGGCAAATCATCCCGATGCGGGATGGACCCTCAGAGATGCCGATGGAAGTGTTTGGATTGATCGAACGGTTCCTGAAGGAGCTGCCGAATCGGCCGGTCTGGTCGTCGGTGATGAACTGCTGGCCCTCAGAGACTGGCGCTGCCGCAACCTTCAGCGCACGCAGCAACTCCTGCAGGGGCCTGAACACTGTCAGGTTGCCTACAGCCGCCGTGGCCGGATCGCCAGCACGGAGCTATTTCTGAAGAAGGCCGGCGTGGAACGTCACCGACTGGCCTGGGACCCTGGGGCCACCAGGGAGGCTCGTTTGCTCCGCGATCAATGGTTCCAGATCATCTGAACCGTGCGTTTCGGAAGTCCCTAGGCCGACTTCGCCACCCAGGGACAGGAATCCTGCTGGCCACAACCTCAACAATGGTGCTGGTTCTCTCGCTGGTGGGCTTCACTGCGGAGAAATCGACTGATCAATCGGCACGCGAGCCATCCCTGCTTGATCTGCTTGATGAAGTCGCTCGCGACGCCGATCAGAAAGAGTCTCTTCCTGGCCTGCCGCCCAAGGTGCCAGAGGCATCACCCTGGTCATCACCTCTGGCTCGTCAGTGTTCCGACATCGATCAGACGATGCGCACGCGACTGCTGGCCAAGCGCCGTGAGCTTCCTCAGATTCGTCAGTTGATTCCAGCCGACCCCACCAACTTCGGCGAGCGTTATCGCAGTGATCCCTGGGGGCAACCCCTCAATCCCGCCCCGAGGGTTGTGATCCTGCATGAAACGGTTTATTCGCTGACTTCTGCGGTGAATACATTTCTGACGCCCCATCCCCGTGATGAGGATCAGGTCAGCTACCACACTCTGGTGGGTCTGGATGGCTCAATCGTCGATGTGGTGGATCCACTGAAGCGGGCCTATGGCGCAGGATATTCGGCGTTCCATGGTGAATGGGCGGTCACCAACCCCGAGTTCCAGGGTTCAGTCAATAACTTTGCCCTGCATCTCAGCCTTGAAACCCCTGGTGACGGGCATGACAGCTATGGGGTGCACAGCGGTTACACGTCAGCTCAGTACGACGCTCTGGCGCTTGTGCTTGACGACTGGCTGGAAAGCTTTGACATCGATCCTGCCGCGATCACAACCCACCGACATGTCGATCTTGGTGGTGCCCGTGCAGACCCACGCAGTTTCTCCTGGGAGAATCTCCAGAACCGTCTCGCCGCTCTCGGCAGTCTGTGCCGGACATAGCTGTCGAGAAAGTCTGCTCAGATGACTGGAAGCACAGCCGGACGGATCGTGGAATAGATCAGTCCATGCAGAGCTGGATCCTGCATGTATCTCAACACCCTTGCGGGATAGTCGAGTTTGCCGTTATGGAGATAAGCCAGGGTGGCAATGGCCTTCGCATCGACGTAAGACCTGCTGGCAATCAGGATTGATTCACGGTCGAGTCCCAGTTCTCCTTTCAGTCGTGAGAGCTTGGCCGCCAGAAGCTCAACATTGGCTTCCGGATCCATCAGCAGGTCACGTGCCTCAGCGATCTGACGTGGCGATGGTTTTTCGGGCAGCCGACCCTGGTGGATCAGCTCGCTGATCCCCAGTTGTGCTGGGCCATGGGTCTCCACAAGTCCGGAGTGCACAACGAAAGGCAGATCCTCCCCAGGTTTGGAGTGCTGAATCTCATCAAACAGAATGGCTGTGACCAGCATCGGATTGATTCGATGTCGGTCAGCTTCTCTCTGGATCACAGGTTTGAGCCTGTTCAATCTGGACAGAGTGTTGGCGCGAAGAGGCTGAAGCTGGTCCACACCTCTGGTGAATAGCTGAGCCAGCTGCGTCTGGGGGCCGTGAACGCCGAATCGACGTTGCAGATGCTCGAGTTCCTCAGCACTGAAATCTGTCGGGTCAGGGTCGCCCTCATTCGACAGCGGCGAGGATGATCCAGCAGATGCCTCATCAGGTTTGACTCCACCGATCGGCAATCGAATCATCACTGAGGCTGCCAATGCAGCTGCCGCCAAGGCCGCAAGGCCTGTGATCGCTCTCGTCTTCATGGCGGAGCTGAAACTGGGCCTGTCAGGAAGCATTGACGGAGATTAGCTGCGAGATCTCGGTTCATGGGCATTCCGCTGGATCCCGGATAACTTCGACGCAGAGAGTTCTCTCGTCGAGATGAGTTTCCCGGATTTCAGTGCCACGGATGCCCAGATTCAATGGCAGCGTTTCTGTGATCTCCTCTGGCACCACGAGGATCTTGGGATGTGGCTGGATATCAGTCGCATGCACATCAATAACTCCCAGCTCGAAGCACTGACTCCTCGAATGGATCAGGCCTTCGACGCCATGAAGGCTCTTGAGAACGGTGCCATCGCCAACGTTGATGAGAATCGCCAGGTTGGTCATTACTGGCTGCGGCATCCGCAGCTCGCACCTGATCCACAGGTTGGCCAGCACATCGCTGCGGAAATTGACGAGATCGAGCAGTTCGGACAGGCGGTGATCAACGGGTCGATCAAATCACCGACCGGTCAGCCCTTCACCAATGTTCTCTGGATCGGCATCGGCGGCAGTGGTCTGGGCCCGCTGCTGATGATCCGTGCCCTTCAGGACAAGGGCGCCGGACTGCCTTTCCACTTCTTCGACAACGTGGATCCGAACGGCATGAGTCGCGTTCTCGAAGAGATCGGTGATGATCTGCGCACCACTCTGGTGGTGACGGTGAGCAAATCCGGGGGCACTCCCGAGCCCCATCTCGGCATGGAGCAGGCACGCCATCGCCTTGAAGCAGCTGGTGGCCAATGGTCTGCCCAGGCTGTGACGATCACCATGGCCGGCAGCAAACTTGATCAACAGGCCGTTCGTGAACAGTGGCTTCATCGCTTCGACATGTTCGACTGGGTTGGAGGACGCACCAGCATCACCAGTGCGGTCGGCCTGGTTCCAGGAGCTCTGATCGGCTGCGATATCCGCAGCTTTCTGGCAGGTGCTGCTCAGATGGATGAAGCCACGCGTGTCAGTGACGTTCGACGCAATCCTGCAGCACTGATGGCAGCAGCCTGGTATTCCGCCGGTGAGGGCAAGGGCAAGCGCGACATGGTGGTGCTGCCCTATCGCGACCGTCTTGAGGTGTTCAGTCGCTACCTGCAGCAGCTGGTGATGGAGTCACTCGGCAAGCGGCTTGACCGTAATGGAGAGGTCGCTCATCAGGGCATCGCTGTTTATGGCAATAAAGGCTCCACGGATCAGCATGCCTACGTTCAACAGCTGCGCGATGGAATCGACAACTTCTTTGTGACATTCATCGAGGTGCTTCGCGATGGAGATGACATTCCTGAGATCAACGGCGAACGTCCCGGAGATTTTCTCGACGGTTTCCTGCAGGGAACCCGGTCAGCTCTCACTGAGGGTGGTCGTCAGAGCCTGAGCATCAGCATGCGCCAGTTCGATGCCCGACGACTCGGTGCCTTGATCGCCCTGTTTGAGCGTGCCGTTGGTTTCTATGGCGAACTTGTCAACGTCAATGCCTATCACCAGCCTGGGGTGGAGGCTGGCAAGAAGGCTGCAGCTGCGATTCTGAAGCTTCAGCGACAGGTTGAAGAGGTGCTCAGCGACGGCGTTTCCCGTTCCGTTGTGGAGATTCAGCAGGCGATCGGGGAAGGTTCCGTTGAGGCCATCTTCTGGATCGTGCGTCATCTCACCGCCAACAAGCGCGGGTACCAGGCCCAGGGCGACTGGAACAAGCCTGCCACCCTTCGTTTCAGCAAATCGTGAACAACCTTCAGGAGGGCACCAGGTTTACCAGTTTCCCTGGTACAACAATCACGCGCCTGGGTGGCTTGCCCTCCAGCCAACGTTGTGCCACGTCACTGGCCAGGGCCAGCTCTTCCAGTTTGTCCTTGTCACAGTTCGCCGGAACCTGGATGGTTCCACGCACTTTTCCCTTGACCTGAATCACCAGTTCAACGATGTCCTGAACCAGTGCTTCAGGGTCATGGAGCGGCCATGGCTGCTCATGGACACTGCCCTCTCCACCAAGTCTCAACCAGAATTCCTCAGCCAGGTGGGGCGCAAAGGGGGCAAGGAGCCTGATCAGAGCACCCATCGCCTCAATCTGTACCGATCTCGATGCCTCCAAGACTTTGCCCGAGAGGCTGTTGGAGAGTTTCATCAGCTCTGAAATGGCGGTGTTGAACTGAAAGTCACCGCTGAGGTCTTCGCCGACTGCCTGAATCGCGACATGAACGGCGCGGCGAATCGTTGTATCCGTCTCCGACAGTTCAGCGGGAATTGACGCTGTGCCGTTCCTGAGCAGTTGATCCGCTGTGCACGTACTCCGCACGCTGTCAACAAGTCGCCAGAGACGTTGCAGGAAGCGGAACTGACCCTCCACGTCGGCGTCATCCCATTCCAGATCCTTCTCCGGGGGAGCTTTGAAAAGGATGAACATCCGAGCCGTATCAGCTCCATACCGGTCAATCACGAAAGCGGGATCGACACCGTTGTGCTTCGACTTCGACATCTTTTCAAACAGCACTTCGAGCTCACCTCCATCCTCCGGATCGATCGGGTTTCCCTGGTCGACAACCTGAGCTGGCGCGACGTAGCGACCGGAGCGCGGATTTCGGTAGGTCACGCCCTGAACCATTCCCTGCGTCAACAACCGCTCGAACGGTTCATTGATGGGGATGAGGCCGCGATCCTTCAGTGCCTTGGTGAAGAACCGCGAATACAGAAGGTGGAGAATCGCGTGCTCGATCCCTCCCACGTATTGCTGAACAGGAAGCCAGCGTCTGACGGCTTCCGCATCAAAGGGCAGATCTGTGTTGCTCGGATCCGCGAAGCGAAGGAAATACCACGACGAACACATGAAGGTGTCCATGGTGTCCGTCTCCCGTCGAGCGGGTTTGCCACAGGATGGGCAGCTGACATTGACCCAGTCATCAAGTCCCGCGAGGGGGGAACCGCCCCTCCCCTCCAGATTGATGTTCTTGGGAAGAGCCACCGGCAGCTGATCTCTGGGCACTGGTTGGGCCCCGCAGTCAGGGCAGTGGATGATCGGAATCGGACAACCCCAGTAGCGCTGACGTGAGATCAGCCAGTCTCGGAGTCGGTACTGGCGTTTGGCTCTTGCCCAACCTTCTCGGCCACCGTGATCGGTGATGGCCACTCGGGCCTGATCATTGCTCTGCCCGTCAAACGGCCCGCTGTTGATGAGAGATCCAGGACCGGTCCAAGCCTCGCCATCGTTGAGGTGCTCATTGGCACCGTCCATCTTGATGACGCGATGCACCGGCAGTTCGTAGCTCCGTGCAAATCGGAAATCCCGTTCATCATGAGCCGGCACTCCCATCACGGCACCTGTGCCGTAGTCAGCGAGAACGTAGTCAGCGATCCAGATCGGCACCTTCTGGCCGTTGGCGGGATTGACAGCCTCGGCACCGATGGCGACTCCTCGTTTCGGTCGATCCTCTGCTGTGCGCTCATCGTTGGTGAGTGCATCGACAAGGTCGCGGAAGGCCGCAACGGAATCGCGTTGATCGGCAGAGGTCAGTGCATCAACGAGTGGATGCTCAGGTGCCAGAACGACGTAACTCACCCCAAACAGGGTGTCCGCCCTGGTGGTGAACACCGTGATCGTCGCCTGCTCGTGACCCTCAACCTGAAAGTCGATCTCGGCACCGATCGAGCGTCCGATCCAGTTGGCCTGCATGGTGCGGACCCTTTCAGGCCATCCGCTCAGCAGCTCCAGGTCGTCGAGCAGTGCATCGGCGTATTGCGTGATTTTCAGGAACCACTGCTTCAGGTTCTTCTGTTCAACAAGGGCTCCAGAACGCCATGAACGCCCTTCGGAATCAACCTGTTCATTGGCAAGCACTGTCTGGTCGACCGGGTCCCAGTTGACAGTTGCCTCCTTCTGATAAGCCAGCCCTGATTGATGCAGTTCCAGAAACAACCACTGGGTCCAGCGGTAGTAGTCCTCATGGCAGGTGGCCTGTTCTCGCGACCAGTCGATCGACAGACCAAGCCGACCGAGTTGATCACGCATCTGCTCGATGTTGCGATCTGTCCAGACCCCAGGATCTACACCGCGCTCAATCGCTGCGTTCTCTGCGGGAAGTCCGAAGGCGTCCCAGCCCATCGGATGCAGAACGGCATCCCCTCGCATGCGCTGTGCCCTTGCGATCACATCAGTGATCACGTAGTTCCGGACATGACCCATGTGCAGGCTGCCGGAGGGGTAGGGAAACATCGAAAGGGCATAGAACGCCCGTTGCTCAGGTTCCGGTGCCTGCGTTGCATACAGATCCTGCTGCTCCCATGTCTGCTGCCATCGCTCTTCGAGAACGGAGGGGTCATAGCGATCAGACAGCCCCGGAGAGGTTTCGGGTAGGGAAGAGGACTGCGGGCCTGTCACATCAGGAGAACACCTGCCGGAGATCGTGACACAGCTTGAGGCGCTTCCAGGGTGGCAATCGGAACTACGCCCCCTCTTGATCAGATCAGGGGGCGGATGGTGATCACGGCCAGACGATTGATCAACACGGGGTCGTCGCTGTCTTCCCGTTGAAGTGCGAGGTACTGAGGGTCCTGCCATGCAAGACGACCATCCAGTCTGCTGCCGTCGTTCAGCTCGATTCCGAGCACTCGCTGCTCACGAATCCATGACTGGATCAACCGGATACCGGGCAAACTGGGATCAAAGCCCGACGAATCCATGGTGTTGAAGTCAAAAACAGCTTTTCAAAGAACACTCCAGCAAAGACGCCAGGCCTCGTCAATCAGCACATAATCGATTCATCGAAGAAGGCCTGAAATCTTTGAAGCTGAATCCTGAGACAAGAGAGCAATTGCTGATTGCGCTCACCAATGAGTGGGCATCCATGCTGGATCAGTTCGATGAAGGTGATTTCACTCCTGAGGATTTCTATGAAATCCGCAAGACTGATTCAGATTCCGAGTTAATCAGAGAGAGTGGCTGCCAGACAGACGATGAATTGAATGCATTCATCAATGACTGGTTTTACAGTGGATTCTGGACCTCACCATGATCCCGAGGTTGCCTCGGTTCATTGAGTTGAAAACCTTGAAAACCATATATTTATATACTCTAAATCCCGCATAAGTGTTGATCGTTCCAATGGTTCCCTTCAACCAATGCCGAAACCTGGATGAATACCGTCCACCTCTTGCTGCTGAAATCTCACTGATTGATTTCAACGCGCTGGACGATGCATTGAAGTCAATAATTTGATCTATTCTGCGCAGTTATCTGCTTGATCCCCTCTGGTGATTCGTGTTGGCTCGCTACGTTGTCTCCATGCCTTCAGAGTCTCTGTGCTGAATTTTCTGCTTCTTCTGATTCTTCCTCTGGTGGCCATGCTGGGAGGTTGGGCCGTGCTCTCAGCCGCATCCTGAGACGGATTCCACGCCTCACCGTTTCTGTGAGTTGATCACGTCTTCGGAAGTGATGCCCAACTCATCTGGCTCTGACGGGTGTCTACAGGGTGCCTGTGCGGGTTCGGGTTTGAAAAATCGGTCTTCGAAATCCTGTAATGTGTTGGTATCACTAGGTTGTAAGCAATGCTGACGTTCAGCAAATATCAGGGGTTGGGTAACGATTTCATCCTGATGGAAGGTCGTTCCGGGCAATTGTCTGAAGAAATTCAGTCTCCGGATCCGAGCTGGGTGCAACGCCTCTGCGACAGGCGCTTCGGGATCGGCGCTGATGGCTTGATCCTGGCTCTGCCATCCGAGGGAGATGCTGAACTGCGCATGCGTATTTTCAACGCCGATGGATCAGAAGCCGAGATGTGCGGCAACGGAATCCGCTGTCTTGCCCGCTTTCTTGCTGACAGTGATGGTGATGGCCCTGGCCGGAGATGGACCATCGAAACCCCTGCCGGTCTGATTGTTCCGGAACTTCAGAGTGATGGGCAGATCCGTGTTGACATGGGAGCTCCATTCCTCGAGCCTTCTGCCGTCCCGACCACGCTTGCAACCGACGCGAGCGGACTGCCTGTCGGAGAAGTCGACCTTGATGGCGTGACACTCACCCTTGCAGCAGTGGGAATGGGCAACCCCCATGGAGTTGTACCCGTTGATGATCTGAGCACCATCCCCTTTGAACGCTGGGGAGAAGACTTGGAGCATCATCCGATTTTTCCTGCCAGGGCCAACGTGCACTTTCTGAAGGTGCACGGACGATCCCATCTTGAAATCAGGGTCTGGGAGCGCGGTGCCGGTCCAACCCTTGCCTGTGGAACCGGTGCCTGCGCCACTCTCGTGGCAGCCGTTCTTCTTGGTCTCAGCGATCGCCAGGCCACGGTCCAACTGCCTGGAGGCCCTCTTCAGATCAGCTGGGAGAAGCCCGGCGCCTCAGTGTTCATGACCGGGCCCGCTGTCGCGGTTTTCGATGGTGTTCTGAATCCGGATCTCGTTCCGATCCAGCAGGCTGCGTCTAATCCGCCACCCACGCAAGAGCCAGTGGAGACTGCAACGGCTGATGCCTGCTCCGAGGAGGAAGCGCAATCGAGGGTCCAGGCTTTTCTGGCTTCAACGTCGCTCGATTCAATGATCAACATCGCCACGGAATCTCTTGAGGAGCGAACCCTTTCGCGTCTCCAGCGCGATGTTCAACCGTGAGACAGGCCTGATCCAGTGATCTATCTCGATGCCTGCGCCACCGCTCCTCTGAGGCCAGGAGTGCTTCAGCGCATGGTCGAGATCCAGGATCAGGCCTGGGCCAATCCATCAAGTCTTCATGGTTTCGGGCTAAGGGCGTCTGAGGCGCTCGAAAGATCCCGCGCTCAGATTGCCGACAAGCTCAACGCCGACTTCCGGGATGTGGTGTTCACTTCCGGTGCAACCGAGTCGGTTCATCTCGCCCTGCACGGGCTGGCTGGGTTGCAGTCTCCAGGCCGTCTGGTGATTTCTTCGGTGGAGCATCCCGCTGTGTCGGGGGCAGCCCATCAGCTTTTCAGGAACGGCTGGGAGGTCGTGGAATGGCCGGTCGATCAGCTGGGGAGGATTCGTCTCGAACGCCTGGATGAACTGTTGTCGCCACCCACCCGGATCTTGTCCCTGGTGTGGGGTCAGGGTGAAATCGGCACAATCCAACCTCTGCTCAGTGTTGCGGAAGCCTGCAGGCGAAGAGGCATTCTCATTCACACGGATGCCTCGCAGGTGCTCAGTCAGGGGCTTCCCAACTGGAGTCAACTGCCTGTTGACCTCATGAGTGCATCGGCCCACAAGTGCGGAGGCCCGCGGGGGATCGGCCTGCTGTTGGTCAGGGAATCGCTTCGCTGCGAACTGAAACCACTGTTGTCAGGCGGTGGCCAGGAAGCAGGACTGCGAAGTGGAACCGAATCCGTTGTTCTTGCTGCAGGGATGGCTGCTGCGCTCGCTCAGATCGAACGCTGCGATCCAGATCAGCTCGCCGTCGCAGGCAATGGGATCGCCGAGCTCCGCAATGCACTGCGCGACCGACTGCTAACGGATGAACGCCTGGTGGTCTGCGGTGATCCAGATCAACGTCTTCCCCATCATCTTTCGCTGCTTGTCAGTGATCACAACGGTCAGCCTGTTTCGGGGCGTCAGCTCGTTCGAAGTCTTGATGCGCAAGGTCTCGCGGTCAGCAGCGGCAGTGCCTGTTCGTCTGGAAAGGACAGCGATAGTTCCGTTCTGACCGCAATGGGTCTTCCACAGACGATGCGTCGATCCGGTGTGAGGTTGAGCCTTGGACCGTGGATCAGCGCAGGTGATCTCGATGGGATCACTGAACGGTTCTTCCATGGCCTCGAGGTTGAGAACAACAGTTGATGCGATAGCGGCGGTACGCTCCGCACGACAGGTCTGAACGAAGCCATTGAGCGCCGTCCTCCCCGCTGACTTATCCCAGGCAGAAGAGCGGACCTTCGCCGCACTGAATGAGGTGCTTGGCATCAAACGGCGCGGCCGCTGGCAGGTCACCTGGAAGTTCGAGGGACTGCGCCTACTCGGTCCTTCACTGAGGCTCACCCAGGCATTGAAAGACAGCGGTCGGAGTCTTCTGCTGGCCTGGCCGGATGCAGGTGCTGCAGCCCTGGCCAAGCGTGACGGACCTGAGCTTGCTGACTGTTGCGTTGATCTCAATCAGCTGCAGCGCGATCCCGCCTGGGCCGGGCGCGGTGATCTGCTGTTGATCGTCGGGGCTCAGCCAAGTGATTACGAAACCGTTGAGGCTATCTGCAGCCAGTGGTTTGAGCCGGTGGTTCTGCTGAACAGCCGTCTCGAGGATGCCGCCGTGGGGATCGGCAGTGTTGCCAGGTCGAGGCGCAAAGGATTCATGTCCACCTGGCAATCGGCTTTTCATCTTGAACCATTTCTGCAAGGGGCCTTGATGCAGGAACATCAAAAGCAGTGGGAGCTGTTTCGACTTGATCCGGATGGTTATCGCTGGGTCCGGCAGTTCGAGGCCCGCCCGGATCAGGAGCAGATTGATGAGGCTCTGGCCGGTTCAGGCGATGGACTGCAGCAGACCCTTGGAGCGATGGATCGTTTTATCGATGACCTGCGTGGTTGATACCCAGGCCCATCACTTTTAGTGTTGCTGTCTCAATTCCACAGCCATGCCCTTCTCTGATCGTCTCCGATCGCTGTCCATCATTGATGCAGCAGCTCTGGTGGTTGCGCTTGTGGCCGTGGGAGGCGTGTTGTGGAGTCCGAAGCTCAGCAACACGGTCGCCAGAGCCACAGGGTCGATCAAACCTGTTGAAGTCACTGTGGATGTTCGCAACACCAGTTCGGCCGATCCCGATGGTTTGATTGCCGATGCTCTCGAATCCGGTCGCACCACACTGGTGGTCCGCAACCAGCCAGCTGGCAGTGCCGAGTTGATCAGAGTGGATGACATCAGGCGCAAGCTGACTTCTGTGCTGCCCGACGGCAGCGTGGTCACAGCAGATGACCCAAACAGAACCATCCAGGGCATGCTGGATTCCCGTTTCGTTCTGAGAGGTGATGCCAATGTCACCTCCAGCGGTGTTGTGATGGCCGGCACCAAACTCAAAGTGGGCACTCCCGTGGAGCTTGAGGGCCGTTTCTACCGGGTCAATGGAATTGTGAGTGGAGTCACCCTGCAATGAACAAGAGCTTGCTCTCCTTTGGACTGCTGCTGTCGCCCCTGAGCATGCCTGTCGCGGCAAGTCAGGCAGTGCCACTGATCATCCCGCCGCCGCCGCAGACCGAGCAGCCGTTGCCACAGCTGCAGCCAGCTCGCTTCTGTCCTGCTCTTGAGCAGGCGCTCAGATCCAATGTGGGAGGTGAAGCGAAGGTCTGGTCCGTCACCGTTCTGAACAGTGATGGTGATGTTCTTGGTGATGTGAACGGATCGGTTCCGAGAATTCCCGCCTCGAATCAGAAGCTGATCAGCACGGCCTATGCCCTGGATCGTCTTGGACCCGATTTCCGCCTGAAAACCCGTCTGATTCAGAACCCTGACGGTTCCCTCGAACTGAACGGCGAGGGAGATCCAGATCTGGGGATTGCGGGCCTTCAGCGATTCGTGCTTGCTGCACTTCGTCAGGGCGGGAGTCGGGGTGATTCCGTTGACACTGTGCAGCTGATGGTTCGAGAAGAGCCCCGCAGCAACTGGTGGCCCAGTGACTGGCACCCCGCAGATCGTGGCTTTGCCTATGGAGCTCCCATCACCCGTCTGGCGCTCACCAGTAACGCCGTCGGGGGTGCCGTCAGTGATCCGTATTCACGTCTGCAGCGCCTGTTCGAGAAGGAAGCACAACGTCGCGGCGGAACCGTTCGGATCCAGAGGGGTCAGCCGCTGATCACAAGGTCAAACGACGAGCAGCAGGAACCACTTGTGCTGCATGAAGAGACATCGGCCCCCATGCACGCGCTGCTCAGTCTCGCCAACACGGAAAGCCACAATTTCACGGCGGAAGTTCTCATGCGTCAGGCTTCAGGCCTGTGGGACGTCAGAGCAGCCTCGCGAGCGACCGAGCGCTGGATGTTCGAACAGGGGTTGCCGATCTCAGGACTGCGTGTGGCTGACGGCAGTGGACTGTCCAGAAACAACAGGGTCACGAGCAAAACGATCGCCGCCCTGCTCATGCGTATGGATCAGCACCCTTTCTCTTCCTACTACCAGGCTTCAATGGCCATCGCCGGCCGGAGAGGAACACTGCGCAACCTCTATCGGGGAACCGTTCTCGATGGACGATTCCGAGGTAAAACGGGAACCATCAGGGGAGTGCGAAGCATCTCCGGATATCTTCAGACCGCTGACGGACCCAGGTACGTCAGCATGATTTCCAACGGATCAGCCAGGCCCAACACTGTGATGGGCCAGATCCTGCGATCCGTTCAGCGCTTCAGCCCATGCCCCTCATCTGCCGTACCCTTGATGCGGCACGCCGCGCCCGGCTGATGGGAACGGTCTTGCCCTCCTTTGACTCGATCTCTGCCGGCTCTTTGCGGCCCGTCTGAATCTTCACCAGCTCCTGGCGTCCTGCCAGAACAACCTGAGCCATCTCCTTCAGCCTTTGCTCGAGCTCTCCAAGGGTCTGTTCGGCATAACGGTTCGCACCGTCCTGAACGTTGCCAGCCTCCTGGCGGCTTCGCTGAATCAACGCCTCACACTGTTGCTGCGTCTGTTGACGGAACTGCAGTGCATCTTGGTGCAGTCGCTCCGCTTCAGCCTGGGCTTCCTTCTGCAACCGAAGGCCTTCAACACGGATCTGTTCGAGTTCCTGGAGTGATTGCTGCCGATTGCGTTCGTGTTGTTCGGTCAGCTGCCGCTTAAGTTCACTGGCCTCCTGATCGAGCTGTTGCCGGCGTTGCATCGCCTCCTGCTCAAGCTGCTGGCGACGGGTCGCGAACTGCTGTTCAAGTTGGGCGTGTTTTGTCTGCATGTCCTGCTCCATCTGCGCGGACTGCTGACGAACTCCCAGCAGCATCTGTTCACATTGCTGACGGACCTGCTCCCGCATCTCGTTGACCTGACGTTCGGCTTCCTGGCGGATGGAGGCCTGGGCAAGGAGCTGCTCGCGCTGCTGCTGGGCTTTGTTGACGATTTCGTCGGCCTGAGTGCGGGCTGTGGAGATGAACTCGTCCCGCTTCTGCAGCAACTGGTCAGCCTGCTCGACCTGAGCGGGCATCGCTTCTCGAACAGCGTCCAGCAATTCGACGGCGTCCTGCTCATTCACGAGCCTGCCGCCGCTGAAGGGGATGCGACTTCCCTCCAGAACGATTTCCTCGAGCTGGTCGAGCTGGTCGAGTACGGAGAACCGGATCTCGCTCATCGCGGCGGGTGGTGGAAAGCCGAATTAAAGAACCTCATGAGGTCCTCCGCCACCACCGTGGGGACCATGTGATCCACGGATCCACCGAATCGGGCGACTTCCTTGACCACCGAACTGCTGAGAAAGCTGTAGTGAGCTGAGGTACTGAGAAACACCGTTTCAAAGTCCGGATCAAGAGACCGGTTCGTATGCGCGATCTGAAGCTCGTATTCGAAGTCGCTCATCGCCCGCAGACCACGCAGAATCAGCCTTGCTCCGTGAGACCTGGCGCATTCAACGGTGAGGCCGTCAAAGCTGCTCACAGACACATTGCTCAGATGGGCTGTGGAAACGCGTATCTGATGAAGTCGTTCGTCCAGGGAGAAGACCGGAGACTTGCCCGGGTTCTGAAGCACCGCCACCACAAGTTCCTCCACCAGAGACGAGCCACGCTCGATCAGATCAAGATGACCGAGGGTCAGAGGATCGAAGCTGCCTGGATAGAGCGCTTTCATCGCGACATCCTCAGGGGAATGTGGCCGGATCCTATGCACACCGGCATCACTAGATTCTCGGCATGCCCACACTGCTCGAGCAACCGGATCGCCTGGAACGTCGACTTAAGGACATTCCGACGGAACCGGGCTGCTATCTGATGCGCGATGCCGAGGATCGCCTGCTTTACGTGGGTAAATCCAAGAGCCTGCGGAGCAGGGTGCGCAGTTATTTCCGCAGCCGTCACGATCTCAGCCCGCGGATCCGCCTGATGGTGCGTCAGATCTGCGAGATCGAGTTCATCGTCACCGACAGCGAAGCGGAGGCTCTTGCTCTTGAGTCGAATCTGATCAAGAACCAGCAGCCGCATTTCAATGTGCTGCTGAAGGATGACAAGAAATATCCCTATCTCTGCATCACCTGGAGCGAGCCTTATCCAAGGATCTTCATCACCCGTCGTCGACGATTCCGCAGTCCGTTGGATCGTTTCTACGGCCCTTATGTCGATGTCGGTCTGCTCAGGAGAACACTCTTTCTCGTCAAGCGAGTATTCCCGCTCAGGCAGCGCCCCAGGCCGCTTCATCAGGACCGCACCTGCTTGAACTTCAGCATCGGACGCTGCCCGGGAGTCTGTCAGGAACAGATCAGCTCAGAGGATTACCACCGCACCCTGCGCAAGGTGGCGATGGTGTTTCAGGGGCGCAGTGATGAGCTCCAGACCCTCCTCCATCAGCAGATGGAGCGTTACGCGGAGCGTCTGGATTTTGAAGCAGCCGCCCGGGTGCGTGATCAGCTCAAGGGCCTGGACCAGCTCACGGCTGATCAGAAGATGAGCCTGCCCGATTCCTCAGTCAGCAGGGATGTGATTGCCATGGCTGCCAATGATCGGTTGGCAGCTGTGCAGCTGTTTCAGATGCGGGCCGGAAAACTTGTCGGTCGACTCGGATATATGGCTGACGCCTGCAATCAGGAGCCGGGTCAGATTCTTCAGCGCGTGATCGAAGAGCACTACAGCCAGGTGGATTCTGTCGAGATTCCGCCGGAGCTCCTGGTTCAGCATCCCCTTCTTCAACAGCCGCTGCTCGAGGAGTGGCTGACGGAACAGCGCGAACGCAGAGTTCAGATTCACTGCCCGAAACAGCGTCAGAAAGCGGATCTGATTGAACTGGTTCAGCGCAATGCCGACTACGAACTTCAGCGCGCCAAACAGGGGCAGGAGCAACAGGCTCTGGCGACCGAGGATCTGGCACAGCTTCTCGACCTTGCCTCGCCGCCGAGACGGATTGAGGGCTATGACATCAGTCACATTCAGGGCAGCGATGCCGTTGCATCCCAGGTGGTGTTCATCGATGGTCTTCCGGCCAAACAGCACTACCGCAAATACAAGATCCGCAGCAGCAGTATCAGAGCCGGACACAGCGACGACTTCATGGCGATGGCTGAAATCATGCGCCGCCGCTTTCGACGCTGGGCACGTGCCAAGGCTGAGGGTGTTGATGTCGGGGCACTGCGTCACAGGGGAGGTAGCGCCCTGCAGACCGATGGTCTCAATGACTGGCCGGATGTGGTGATGATCGATGGCGGTAAGGGACAGCTCTCAGCGGTGATGGAAGCCCTCAGGGAACTTGACCTTCAGGAGGATCTCAATGTCTGTTCACTTGCGAAGCAACGTGAGGAGATTTTTTTGCCAGGAGAACGTCATCCGCTTGAGAGCGACCCCGATCAACTGGGCGTGGCGTTGCTGCGTCGCCTGCGTGATGAGGCCCATCGCTTCGCTGTGAGTTTTCACCGTCAGCAGCGCGGTGAGCGGATGAAACGTTCGCGTCTGTCGGATATTCCAGGAGTCGGGCCAAAGCGCGTGAAGGATCTGCTTGCTCATTTCCATTCCATTGATGCCATTCAGCTCGCATCCGTGGAGACCCTTGCCCAGGCACCCGGTGTCGGACTGGCTCTGGCGCGTGATATTCATCGCTTCTTTCACCCTGATCTGGAAGCAGAGCAGGATGGGCAGAGTCAGGAACCGGGCTCTCCGTCGCCATGATCCGCGCTCTCAAGCTGGCTGCCGTGGCGATTGGTCTTGTCTTTGGTCTGCTGTTTCCTGGAGCGGTTTACGCTTCACCGGGCCTCTGCACAGGTCCTGTCTGTGCCGACGACATCACCCGCAGTGCCAAGTACCACTGGCAGCTCGTGCTGAAACTCAACGATCAGCTTGGCCATCGTGAAAAGGTCGTGATGAACTGCAAGGCAGGGCAGCTAAGTCCTATGACAGGTCCGGTGGACAGGGCATACGCCACGTCAATCGGTCGTCGTGCCTGTCGTCTTGCTGGGGAGGGCTGAGATTGGACATCACCGTCGTCTTTCCCCATCAGCTGTTTGCAGACCATCCCTGTCTGCAGTCAGGCAGGCCTGTCGTTCTGATCGAGGATCCGCTGTTCTTCGGCACCGATCCCGAGTGGCCGATACACGTGCATCGTCAGCGCCTGTTGCTGCATCGTTCCTCCATGACTGTTTACGCAGAAACGCTGCGCATCAAGGGCTTCAAGGTTCTGGAGCAACGCCATCACCAGGCTCGAGATACATACGGGCATCTTCAGGTCCTCCACACACTTGGCTACAGGCATTTCCATCTGGCGGATCCCGTTGACGATCTTCTGAGCAAACGGCTTCAGCGTTTCGTTGAGCGCAACGGCTGCAGGCTTGAAATCACCGACACGCCGATGCTGCTGACACCGGATTCAGTGGTCAGCGACCACTTCGCCTCTGGACGTAAGCCATTCATGGCCAAGTTCTATGAGATGCAGCGCCGAAGGCTCAATGTTCTTCTTGACGCTCAGGGAGACCCGGTCGGAGGTCGCTGGAGTTTTGATGCGGACAATCGCAAGAAGCTTCCGAAGGGAATCACTGTTCCTGAGGAACCGATGGCAATCTCCATGGCTGTGGTGAATCAGGCACGCCAGGACCTCGAGCAGGAGAAGCTGCCGTTGATCGGTGAGTGGAAGTTGTTTGCCTATCCGGTTGATCACAATTCAGCGGATCGTTGGCTTCAGGATTTTCTCGACCGGAGATTCCGCGACTTCGGTGCCTATGAGGATGCCATCAGCACCCAGCACCGGGTGATGTGGCACAGCGTGCTGACGCCCATGCTCAACTGCGGGCTGTTGACACCTCAACAGGTTCTTGATCGGACTCTTGAAAGAGCCGAAGAGGGAGATGTGCCGCTCAATTCACTCGAAGGATTCATCCGGCAGATCATTGGCTGGCGGGAGTTCATGGCAGCGATGTACAAGCGCCATGGGGTGGAAATGCGCAACGGCAATTTCTGGGGGTTTGATGACAGGCCAATCCCCGAAGCCTTCTATCGAGGCACAACCGGTCTTCCTCCGATCGATGACGCCATCCACCATGCATTGGAGACAGGGTATTGCCATCACATTGAACGGTTGATGTTGCTGGGTAATGTGATGTTGCTCTGCGGTTTTCACCCCAATCGCGTCTATCTCTGGTTCATGGAGCTGTTTGTGGATGCCTACGACTGGGTCATGGTTCCCAATGTTTACGGCATGAGTCAGTTCGCTGATGGCGGCCTGTTCACCACCAAGCCCTACCTTTCTGGTTCAAACTATGTTCGCAAGATGTCTGACTATCGCAAAGGCGAATGGTGTGATATCTGGGATGGATTGTTCTGGACTTTCATCAAGCAACACGAAGACTTTTTTCGGGGCCAGTATCGGCTTGCAATGATGGCGAGAAATCTGGATCGCATGGATATTGATGTTCTGGAAAAGCATCAGAACAATGCGGATCGGTTCATGGCTTCAATTCAATGATCTTTCTTTTTTACTATGCAGGCTACGACGCACATTAAAGATTTCTGATCGATTCAACCATTTCGTCAACTTTGCTCCAGTTGGTAAAATCATGAACTTTTGATAGATCCTTGGGTCCGTTGGTGATCGCCATGATCAGAAGAATGGCCAACCGGTTCGGGCAGTTCAGACTCGGATAATCAAGCCGCCCTGCAAAAACAGACTTAAGATTAGGCTCCCAATCGACTTTTTTCAAAAATTTAACGATATACGGGTTGGTCTCGGGAGATGCTTTTTCAGGCTTTCTGGCTGTCAGGTTGAGTGAAAAGAAAGCCGTTTTTTTCTTGAGCAATGCGTCTTTATGTTCTCTTACAAACTCGTAGACATTTTTTCTATGGAATCCATACCTGACGCTCGCACCAAGAAGAACTTCATCAAAGTCATTGAGTTCCTGTACAGAATCATCGTCGAGGGAGGCAATTGTAATTTCTTTGGAATTTTTCAGCTTCTCCTGGGCGTATTCGCAAATATGCTTTGCATGTCCATCAACGGTGGAGTAGAGGATTAATAGCCTAGATTTTTTCTCGGACACGCTGAATCAGGAAGATTGATTCAGATTATACAATTGCAAGATGACCAAAGCTGGATACTTCAATAACTGTAAAGGATATTGGTCTGTCTGGTATTAGCCCAAGCCAGATGCGTCGACGATCGTGTTTCAATCAAGTCGCTGATTGCTTCGATTGATAAAATTTTATTTCCTGAATATTCTGCTGTAGAGTTTGCGTTTCAGGCTGATATTGATCCCGCATTAAGTATTGATTGGTCGTCCATTCGCTTGTCCTGGTGATAAAATAAATCTTCTAAGATTGATTTGTGCTGTGAGGCGTCGAACGAGAGCCCGATTCTGTGCCTGTTGATTCGCATCCCCTTAGGCCGATCCTCAAGGAGATCGGTCCAGACAGCTGCCCTGATGTCTGCAATTTTCACTGTCATACCCAGTGCAGCGATGGGAGCCTTCAGCCACTGGCGCTGATTGAACAGGCGACTGCACGTGGCCTCGTCCACCTTGCCGTGACGGATCACCATTCCAGCGCGGCTTACCAGCCCATGCTGAACTGGCTCGATCAACGCCGTGATCTCGGTGAAAAGGTGCCGACATTGTGGAGCGGCATGGAAATCAGTGCGATCCTGCGCGGCTGTCTTGTGCATGTGCTGGCCCTCGGCTTTCAACCCGGGCACAGCGCTCTGGCGATTTACAACCGCGGAGATGCGGCGGTGGGGGAGGCTCTGAGAGCCGAAAGTGTGTGTCGGGCGATTCATGCAGCCGGGGGCCTGGCAATTCTCGCCCACCCAGCGCGATACCGGGTTGGGTTCGCAGATCTGATCGATGCTGCCGCCGAGCTGGGCTTTGATGGTGGTGAAGCCTGGTACGACTACGACATGCAACCTCGCTGGAGCTGGTCTCCCGTTGTCTGTGAAGCCATCGATCGTCGCTTGAAGAACCTTGGCCTTTTACGAACGTGTGGAACAGACAGTCATGGGTTGGACCTGGAAGGTCGCTAAGTTCAATCAACTTCCCTGTTTTCGGGTATGGGCCTCTTCGATCGACTGCTGAATTCCGGTTCGGATCAAAACGAGCCTCAAAAGGGTCCTAAAGAGAAGAAGCCCAAACAGGAAGCTTTCTTCCTCGACAGCGACAGCGCATCGACATTCGGCAACCGCGACTACATGCTCGAGTCGAAGAAAATTCGGCACACTTTTCCTGGAACCCTCGACAGTCCCGGGGTGAAGGAGATGATCACGGAGGTTGATGCTCTCGATTCGAAAATCGACAAGCTCGACGAGGGCCTGGGAGACAAGGTTGTCAAAAAGGAGGTCGTCAGTGTCAATTCCGGAGTCCCCAAGGCCGTTAAAAAGACTTTCGCCGAAACCATGTCCCAGTCGGAACTGGACGAGCGGCTCAAGGGAAACGCCCTGAAGCAGGCTGGTGTGAACACCCCAGCTGCACCTGATTCAGCACCCGTGGCCCGAAAACAGGAGCTCAAGCCCAAGGAGGAGAAGCAGGTTGCTTCATCCGGCTCTCAGAAGAGCGATAAACCGGGCTCAATCGATCCCTTCCTCTCCATGGTGCGTGATCTGAACAAATAGCTGCTGCATCAACCGTTGAATCCACTGTTGTATCCACCGTGCTCAACGGCGTGCTCGGAATCGAGCAAGACCCTTTTAATGGCATCGAGGAGTGCCTGATCCGCCTCCTGCCAGAGCCCTCTGTTGGCTGCTTCAAGACAGCGCTCAGCCATATCCCGCATGACCCAGGGGTTGCGCTCCAGCAGGAAGTCGCGCACGTCCTCCGTCAGCAACCAGCGCTCAGCGATGCGGCTGTAACACCAGTCAGGAACGATCCCTGTGCTGGCGTCATAAGCGAACAGATAATCGAGGCTCGCGCCCATCTCAAAGGCGCCCTTGTATCCGTGCTGTTTCATCCCATCAATCCATCTGGGATTGAGCAGTCGACTCCTCACCACCTTGTCGATCTCGCGGCCCAGGTGATGAATCCGCACTCGCTCACGGCGTGAATGGTCAGCAAATAACAGTTTCGGGTCTCTGCCGCTGACGGTTTTCACAGCTGCAGCAAGGCCTCCGTGAAACTGGTAGTAGTCATCTGAATCCAGCAGGTCATGTTCCCTGTTGTCCTGGTTGTGCAGGACAACCTGAACATCCCGGAGAGCCTGTTCAAGGCCTGTCCTGTCGCTTTGGGCTGTCGTGTTCGCGTCATATCGCCACGAACTCCAGGCCAGGTAAGCCTCTGCCAGATCTTGTTGCTGATCCCACTGACCGGAGTCAATCAGTGCCTGTAAGCCTGCTCCGTAGGAACCCGGCGCGGATCCGAACAAACGTGCCTGGGCACCTTCTCTGCGGGTCAGAGCCGCAAGAGGGTTATCGCTGTCTGTCTCATCCAGTCGCGCAACCATCTTCAGGGCCTGATCAACCCAGGCGATCAGCTGAGGGAAGGCATCCCTGAACAACCCCGACATGCGCAACGTGACATCCACGCGCGGTCGCTCCAGCAGTGTGAGAGGAATCAGCTCAAGGTCCACCATTCGTCGTGTCGGGCCATCCCAGACGGGCCTGACACCGAGCAGGGCAAACATCTGGGCGATC
Source organism: Synechococcus sp. MIT S9503 (assembly GCF_047304175.1). Lineage (GTDB taxonomy): Bacteria > Cyanobacteriota > Cyanobacteriia > PCC-6307 > Cyanobiaceae > Synechococcus_C. The sequence goes on from NZ_CP138955.1 coordinate 702,481, forward strand.
TCTTCGCCGCCGTTGCGCATGGTGGCTGTTCCCCAGACGGACAGGGCAAGGTGTCTCAGAGGTTCTCCCTCCTCGAGTTCGTACAGTTCAAGCAGCTGTTCCGCGCTGCGGCGTCCAAGATCCCAGGCGGCCTCGGTCGGCAGGCCACGCAGATCCACGGAATAGAAGTTGCGTCCCGTGGGAAGAACGTCATCCCTGCCCCTGGTGGGAGCGCCTGAGGGTCCACTGGCGATGCGACGACCTGCCGCCGCCGCCAGAACGCCAAGATGTTCCTGGTCTGCAGAGTCTCTGAGCCGAGGCCAGAGATCAGCCTTGATGAACTGGAGTGGACCGGGCAGCGTCTCTGCATCCAGAGACTTTTGAAAGCATTCAACCAGCGCAGAGCCCTCGCCTTGTCTGTCTGATCTGTCAGACCCAATGAGTTGCAGCAGAAGCGTTCCGGCCTGATCCTCAATCCAGTCGACCGCATCGCCGAGACGCCTTGGCCGGTGGCAACCCAGTCTTTCCAGAATGGATCGGTCCCCATCGGACAACAGTTCTCCCTCCTCGTCCTTCCAGGGATCGCAATCAAGTTGCAGCATGCTTCCCATCCACTGCGTCAGCCCCGGTCGATCCGCAGCCGGTGAACGGGCGATTGACAGCAGGAGCTCTGTCATCTGTTTCGGTCGTGGCTGTTCACCGAGCCGATGCAGTCCTGTGCGGATCTGCGCTTCCTTGAGCTCACACAGGTAGGTCTCGACGCCTTCCAGCAGATCGCCGATTGCTCCGGCAGAGATCTGATCCGCTGACGGCTTCCCGATGGATGGCCAGTTCAGGTCGTTGAGCAGTTTCAACAACTGTCGCTCGATCTGCTCACATCGCGAAGCTCCCAGTTGCCGGGCTTCGATGTATTCATCCAGAAGTGATTCCAGTGAGAGCATGTCCCCATGCAGTCCCGCCCGACCGAGCGGAGGCGTGAGATGGTCGAGGATCACTGCATGCCCGCGACGTTTGGCCTGGGATCCCTCCCCGGGATCGTTGACGATGAACGGATACAGATGGGGAACGGCCCCCAGCGCCAGACCGGGCGCGCAGGAAGCACTGAGGCCGACCGATTTGCCAGGCAGCCACTCCGCGCTGCCGTGCTTGCCGACATGAATCATCAGCTGACAACGCTGAACCTGCCGCAACCAGAGGTACTGGGCTAGGTAACGATGCGGAGGAGGAAGATCGGGTGAATGAAGATCGCTGAGCTGATCAGCGTCGTAGCCACGACTGGGCTGAACCAGCACCACCACACGTCCGAACTGCAAACCGTGGATCGCGAAGCCGAGCGGTTCCAGATCCATTGCCTTCTCCGGTTCACCCCAGCGTTTTCGGATCGATTCCCGAGCTGACTCCGGAAGTGATCTCCACCAGATCAGGTACTGGGCCAGAGGCAGATGCGTGAGCGCTGGTCGGTGGTGACTCTCCGGATCATTCGTTCTCTTGGCGAGCAACGCCTTCATTAGGGCATCAGCAGTTTCCGGCAGAGGCATGGCCCCCAGGTCGAATCCATCGTCACGAAGCCAGCGCAGGATGTTCAGACAGCTGGCAGGTGTGTCCAGGCCCACGCCGTTGGCCAGTCGACCATTCCTGAGCGGGTAGTTCGCCAGCACTAGTGCCACTGAACGCTGCGATGCCTCGGTTGCCCGCAACTGAATCCAGGCACTCACATGCTCAGCGATCCAGTTCAGGCCGCTCTGATCAGGCTCCAGTCGCTTGACTGCTGTACAGAGATGCTGATCAGCATGCTCGACTTCGCGAAATGCACCGATGCGTGTCGTGATGCGACCATCCAGTTCCGGCAGAACAACCTGAAGGGACAGATCGATGGGATCCAGTCCCTGGAACGATTCCTGCCAGCGTTCCCGAGAGCGTCCGGAGCTCAGCATCTGCAGAACGGGCAGATCAAGGTCATCCCATAGCGGTGCTCCCAGACCTGCCTCTGAGAACTGAACAGACGCGAAGGACGTGGAGGTGATCACCAGCTCCACATGCTGTTGTCGGCAGAGGTCTTTCACCGCACTCTGAACTGCGAGATCACGAAGGCTGCTGACCCAAAGCGCTCTCGGAACCAGTCCATGGCTTCGAAGGGTCTCGAGCAGAACATCGCACCAATGCACATCCGCTGATTGACGATGGGCGCGGTAGAGGAGCACACCGACCCTTGGACCGGACTCCACCCTCCAGTCGTAGGGGTCGGGATCGGGGCAGGCTGTGGGAGTCAGCGACGGTGGAGCGGTGACCGGATCCGTCAGCGGATCACTGGCGAGAATCCACCGCAGCCCCGTAAGCCAGTGCCGCAGGTTGTCGGCTCCTCCCTCGCGCAGCAGAACCGCCATGGCATCGCAAAACGTCTGCTGCTGACTGCTGAGCGGATGCAGTTCCCGATCCTGATCTGGTGTACCGGCCAGGATGAGGAGCTGCCTGCCCGGCTTTTGCGACTGCCAGAGACCACATTGTTCGAGCCCATACGACCAGTGACCACGACCGCCGAGCAGTCGGATAACAATCAGCTGTGTGTCATCTGTACAGACCGACAGATAGTGATCGATCTGGGCCGGATGGCCAATCGCCTCAAGAGGGAGAGCACGGATGCGGTCCTGCCAGAACGCTTGCTCGTCCGAGTCGAGGACCCTGGCCAGCGCCGAGATGTCTGAACTGGCACTGGTCAGAAACAGCACCGATGCGCTGGGTTGCTCCACGAAGGAGATCGGCCCGTCGGTGTCGGCCCCTGGCAGGCTGCTTAGGCGATGCATGACTCCATTCTCCAGAGGGGAGACGATCCGGAACTGACGGGTGAGAAGATCTGGTCAACGGACCCTCAGCGATGCATCAGTTCCTTCCCTATGCCTGGTTCCAGGGACGCTGCGTTCCTTTTGAGGAGGCCAAGGTGTCGGTGGCGACCCATGCGTTGCATTACGGAACCGGTGCCTTCGGTGGGATGCGGGCCATCCCCGATCCCAACAAGCCTGGCGGCATGTTGCTGTTTCGGGCTGAACGCCACGCCAGACGCCTTTCCCAGAGTGCTCATCTGTTGATGGCCGATCTCGCTGAGGACACCGTGATGGAGGCGCTGAAGGCCGTGCTGCATGCGAACAACCCCAGAACCCCGATCTATCTGAGACCCTTCGTATACACGAGTGATCTTGGAATCGCACCAAGGTTGCACAACATCGAAACCGATTTTCTGATCTACGGCCTGGAACTGGGTGATTACCTTTCCCCGGATGGGGTGAGTTGTCGAATCAGCAGCTGGACGCGCCAAGAGGATCGCTCTCTCCCACTGCGCGGCAAGATCAGCGGTGCTTACATTACCAGCTCGCTGGCGAAGTCGGAGGCCGTTGCCAGCGGCTTTGATGAAGCATTGCTGATGAACACCCGTGGCAAGGTCAGTGAGGCCAGCGGCATGAATCTGTTCATCGTCCGTGACGGCAGGTTGATCACACCAGGCGTCGATCAGGACATCCTCGAGGGAATCACACGGGCCAGCGTGATCGAACTGGCAAGGGACATGGGTATCGAGGTGATCGAACGTCCTGTCGACAAGACCGAACTGTTCATCGCTGATGAGGTGTTCCTGACTGGAACAGCAGCAAAGATCACGCCGATCCGACAACTGGAATCAACGACCCTTTCACAACGTCGGCCGCTGATGGAGGCACTGCGAACCAAGCTCGTTGCGATCACGGAGGGACGTGATCAGGACTACGCCCACTGGGTCACGCGTATTGAACTGGAGAGCTGATCCACTTCATCTCAGATGTTCTGCATTCAGCGGCCGGAATTAGAGCGCAGCGGTTCTTAGGATGGATTGATCGACCCAGTGGTGATGCAGGCAGTTCAGACGGAATCCATCACTGAAACCTCCCGTTTTCTGAAACGTCTCCACGATCCAAGCAGGCCTGTTCTGGTGTTTGACGGTGCCACCGGTACATCTCTGCAGCAGATGGATCTGTCTGCCGATGATTTCGGTGGTGAAGTCCTCGAAGGCTGCAACGAAAACCTTGTGGTCACCCGTCCCGATGCTGTGCAGGCGGTGCATCGCCAGTTCCTTGAAGCTGGATGCGATGTGATCGAGACGGACACATTCGGTGCCGCGTCTGTCGTGCTTGCGGAATACGGGCTGGAAGAACAGGCCTTCGTTCTCAACAAGCGAGCAGCCGAACTGGCTCGTGAGATGGCTGATGAATACAGCACCGCTGAGAAACCCAGGTTTGTGGCCGGTTCCATGGGCCCGACCACAAAGCTGCCCACCCTGGGCCACATTGACTTCGACACGCTGCGCACCTCCTTCCGCGATCAGGCCGCAGGTCTGGTTGCCGGGAATGTGGATCTCTTCATCATCGAGACCTGCCAGGACGTGCTGCAGATCAAGGCTGCACTTCAAGGAGTGGAGGATGCCTTCGAAGCCTGCGGCGAGAGACGTCCACTGATGGTCTCCGTGACGATGGAGACCACGGGAACCATGTTGGTGGGTTCGGACATCGCAGCTGTGGTCTCGATACTCGAGCCGTTCCCGATCGATGTGCTCGGTCTGAACTGTGCCACCGGTCCGGAACAGATGAAGGAGCACATCAAGTATCTGGCCGAATACTCGCCTTTTGTGGTGAGCTGCATTCCCAACGCCGGTCTTCCGGAGAACATTGGCGGTGTTGCCCATTACCGGCTCACACCCCTCGAGCTGAAGATGCAGCTCATGCACTTCGTTGAAGACCTCGGTGTTCAGGTCATCGGTGGATGCTGCGGCACCACACCGGCTCACATCCAAGCGCTCTCAGAGATCTCCGATGAACTGAAACCGGCTGTGCGTGACGTTCGAACGCATCATCTGGAACGCCAACAGCTGGGCTATGAACCGGCCGCATCATCCCTCTATGGAGCCACTCCTTATTTTCAGGACAATTCGTTCCTGATCATCGGTGAACGACTGAATGCGAGCGGCTCAAAAAAGGTCCGCGAACTTCTCAATGAAGAAGACTGGGATGGACTTGTCGGTCTGGCGCGCGGTCAGGTCAAAGAAAACGCCCATGTTCTCGATGTGAATGTCGATTATGTGGGTCGTGATGGCGAGAAGGATATGCACGAGTTGGTGACCCGTGTGGTGACCAATGTGAACCTGCCCTTGATGCTTGATTCAACGGAGTGGCAGAAAATGGAGGCCGGTCTGAAAGTGGCCGGCGGCAAATGCATCCTCAACTCCACCAACTATGAGGATGGTGATGAGCGCTTTTTCAAGGTGCTGGAACTGGCTCGTCGCTATGGCGCAGGAGTTGTGATCGGCACCATTGACGAGGAGGGCATGGCGCGAACGGCTGAGAAGAAGGTTGCCATTGCCAAACGCGCCTACAGAGATGCTGTTGAGTTTGGTATTCCAGCCAGGGAGATCTTTTATGACCCTCTCGCACTGCCGATTTCAACGGGCATCGAGGAAGACCGTCGCAATGGGATTGAGACAATCGAAGCGATTCGACGAATCCGCAGCGAGCTGCCCGGAGTGCACGTGGTGCTTGGCGTGTCGAATGTCAGTTTCGGTTTATCACCTGCCGCCAGGATCACTCTCAACTCCGTTTTCCTCCACGACTGTTGCGAAGCAGGAATGGATGCGGCGATTGTCTCTCCGGCGAAGATCCTGCCTCTGATCAAGATTGAGAAGGACCATCAACAGGTTTGTCGCGATCTGATCAGTGATTCCCGTCGTTTTGATGGGGATGTCTGCATCTATGACCCGCTCACCGAGCTCACCACACTGTTCGAGGGTGTCAGTACCAAGGAGGCCCGCTCATCGGGTCCCTCCCTTGCCGATCTTCCTGTGGAGGAACGCCTCAAACAGCACATCATCGATGGTGAGCGAATCGGGCTTGAAGAAGCTCTCAATCAAGGTCTTGAGAATTACCAACCCCTCGAGATCGTCAACACCTTCCTGCTCGATGGAATGAAGGTTGTCGGAGAATTGTTCGGCTCCGGTCAGATGCAACTTCCTTTTGTGTTGCAATCAGCGGAAACGATGAAAGCAGCCGTCGCTTTTCTCGAGCCCCATATGGAAAAAAGTGGAGGTGAACGATCAGCAAAAGCGAAATTCCTGATTGCAACTGTAAAAGGTGATGTTCATGACATCGGCAAGAACCTTGTAGACATCATTCTCACCAATAACGGTTATCAGGTGATCAACCTGGGAATCAAACAGGACGTGGGAGCAATCATCGCTGCACAACAGGAACATCAGGCTGATTGCATCGCAATGAGTGGACTTCTTGTGAAATCCACAGCATTCATGAAAGACAATCTTGCTGCTTTCAATGAAGCCGGGATCAACGTCCCGGTTGTACTCGGTGGAGCTGCACTGACTCCCAGATTCGTCAATAAAGACTGCAGCGAGGTTTACAACGGCAAGGTTCTTTACGGAAGGGATGCTTTCACTGATCTCCGCTTTATGGATGCCTTCGTTGAGGCACGCAAGTCTGATGCGTGGGACAACGAGCAGGGTTTCCTCAACGGCACTCCGGAAGGATTGTCCCTCGGCGGTGAATCGGGATCCCAGTCCGATTCCGGCGGTGAAGAATCGAAGCCGAGCGATGCCGTCAAACAGACCAAGGCGGTTGCCCTGCCGGTCAGCCTCGACCGTTCAGAAGCTGTTCCTGAGGAGGAGGCTGTGACGCCATCCTTCCTAGGCGCCAAGGTGCTGCAGGGAGAAGCTGACATTCCGCTATCGGAGGTGATGGATTACCTCGATCGTCAAGCCCTGTTTGCCGGCCAGTGGCAGATGCGAAAGGCCAAGGGACAGTCACGGGATGATTACGAAGCTGATCTAGAGGCCAAAGCCGAGCCAGTCCTGCAGTCCTGGCTGCAGCGTTCTATCGATGAACAGCTGCTCCAGCCTGCGGTTGCCTATGGCTATTACCCCTGCGGACGTGAAGGCAACGATGTCGTTGTTTTCGACCCGGATGGATCCGCTGAACTTGGCCGTTTCTCACTGCCTCGCCAGCGCGGTGGAAACCGCTACTGCATCGCCGACTTCTACAGGGATCTCAGCGGCAAGGAGCCAAGCGATGTGCTGCCCATGCAGGCCGTCACCATGGGCGAGCAGGCTTCCCTGTTCGCCCAGCAGCTTTTCGAGGCCGATGCCTACAGCGACTATCTGTTCTTCCACGGATTGGCCGTGCAGATGGCCGAGGCCCTTGCGGAATGGACCCATGCCCGGGTGAGACGTGAGTGCGGATTTGCTGATGCCCCTGACATGCCTTTGCGGGATGTGCTGGCACAGCGTTACCGGGGAAGTCGTTACTCGTTCGGCTATCCAGCCTGTCCAAATGTCGGAGACTCACGCCAGCAGCTGCTCTGGCTGGGCGCCGATCGTGTCGGCCTGAGCATGGATGAAGGTGACCAGCTACACCCTGAACAAAGCACGACAGCTCTGGTGGCTCTGCACAGCAAAGCCCGTTATTTCAGCGCCTGAGCCTGTTGGTTGCTGCAGACTGCGTGGATCGTTCATCGCATCACCATGGATCTCAGCGGGCCAGGCGCCATCGATCAGGCAATCAATGCGGGAATTGATCTCGACGGATCCCCCTTACCTGAGGCGATGCAGAAGCTTTACAGGGAAGTCATGGATCTCGAAGGCCAGCGCAAACGCAGCGGAGTGCGCAAATCCATGCGCAACCGCGTTGTGAGAACTGGGGCGAAACATTTCGATCAGGACACGCTCAATCAACGCCTGATCGATGCTGGCTGGGAGGGGCTGAAGACCAAGGAGATCAACTTTTTCTACGGATGAACCTGGCCGCTGATCGAGCTCTGCCGATCATTCCTGGCAGAGCTTCTCCATCGTGTCGATCACTTCCTGCTGAAACTCCTCAAGAGCGCTCGATTCACTGAGGTCGATGCCCTCTCCTGCGGCATTCTGAGACAGGTCCTGGAAGTGGAACGCTCCCTCACCATTGGCAAGAAACTCAATCGCCGATGATTCGCCGCTTTCGCGGAAGGCGTCGCAGAGTGCGAGGAACGCTGCGTCTTCAGTGAACTCCCAATCCATCGAGGAGGCATAACTGATTGACCTTTAACGCCTCGCCCCCGGGATCCGTCAACCACCTTGTCGCGCAATGTGCCACTCCTTCGGCAGACTCCTCGCGTATTCCATGGCGCAATGAGCTCTGAACCATCGCCCGTAAACGCAGGCCAGGCGGTTGATCTGAACGTTCTCGGCAAGCCGCTTGAGGTCTGCAGCTGTCAGCCGATGACCGGATGGTTCCGTGATGGATACTGTCGAACCGACGTTGGAGATCTCGGTCGTCACAGTGTCTGCTGTGTGATGACGGAAAGCTTTCTGAGTTACAGCAGGGCTCAGGGCAATGATCTGAGCACTCCGATGCCCGCCTACGGCTTTCCGGGTCTTCAACCCGGGGATCACTGGTGCGTCTGTGCGCCTCGCTGGAAAGAGGCTCATGAGGATGGGATGGCTCCGCCAGTCCTGCTGGAATCCACCGAATGCAGCACGACTGACATCATTCCGCTGGAAACCCTTCGGGAGCACGCCTACCAGGGAATCTCCTGACCATCCCAGGCGAGAAATCGTCCGCTGTCGGTTGGTGTCTGTTCCAGCAGGACATCCAGGAGATGCCCTGCTGCCCTTTCAGGGCTGAACAGCTTCTCTTTGGGTACAAAGCTCTGGAAAGGTTTCGACAGGGCCGTGTCGGTTGTTCCAGGGTGCAGAAGGGTCACCGTGGCCAGGGGCAGTCGCCGGCCCCATTCGAGACTCAGACCGCGGAGCATCATGTTCTGAGCCGCCTTGGCAGCTCGGTAGGCGTACCAGCCACCACTGCGGTTGTCGCCGATGCTGCCGACCCTGGCGCTCAAGCTGGCGAAATGAAAGGGCCTGTCGCGAGTCAGGACCGGTTCCACCGACTTTGCCAGCAGCAGAGGACCGGCCGCGTTGATTGCAAATGAATCAATCAGCGCTGACTGCTCAACGTGCTGCAGTCGCTTTTCAGGCTGATACAGAGGACTGTGCAGTCGGCCCGTGGCATTGATGACAATCCGCAGGGGATGGTTGTCAGCAGAAAGCTGGGCCGTCAGTTCCGCCAGGCTTGATGAGCTCTCGAGATCCAGGTTCCATTCCTCCGCAGTCAGCGGATGTCGGGTTGCGAGAGTCACCAGCAGTGTCGGATGCCTCTGTGAGAGCTCGGCCTGAAGTGCGCGGCCGATGCCACCACCTCCGACCACGAGGGCGCGTCCCTGCCAGCCATCCGTGCACATTTCAGGCATGATTCCAGCGCCGCCCAAGCGGATATGCGTCTCGGTAAACCACTGTTGCTGACTTTCACGGCGAGTGTGGGCCTGGCCGCCCTGATCGTCTGGCTCACGGGTGACGGCAGGGGCACTACAACCAGTCAGGGCACAGAAGAAGTGCTCAGCGCACTGTTCGCGGCTGAGGATCGGCAGAGTCTGGCCACCGATGCTTCAAAGAATCGGGAACCTGACCAGCTGTCCAAGACAGTGCCGGCGGTTCCACCCCCGGTCCCGACCGCTGATCCTCAGCTGCGTATCGCGCTGCTGAACCGGAGACCCTTGCTTCGGGTCACCATGAGGGGCGGTGCGGATTGCAGAAGCGAGGGAGGACGCCCTGTTGATCCCGAAGCGGTTCAGTCCATGCTTGCGGGCAGCGCCACCGGTTTTGTCAGTTGCGGTGGCGATGGCGGATCCGTTTTGGTGAACGGTCACGCCTATGCGGGAACCGTTCATCTGCTCAACAGAGGTCAGGGATGGCTGGCCATCAATCAGATCGCACTCGAGTCTTATGTGGCCTCGGTTGTCGGCGCTGAAATGCCCAGCTACTGGAATCAAGAAGCTCTCAAAGCGCAGGCCGTTGCCGCCCGCTCCTACGCGCTGGTTCACATGCTCCGACCTGCAGACCGAGACTGGAATCTCGGTGACACCACACGTTGGCAGGCCTACTCGGGGAGAACCAGCACCACCGAATCAACGATCAAGGCAGCCGAGACAACCCGGGGAATTGTGCTCAGCTTCAAGGGTGGACTTGTGGAGTCGCTGTATGCAGCGACGCAGGAGATCTCCGATGAAGCTCACGGACATCTCGGTGCGAGCATGAGCCAGCATGGTGCCCAACGACTGGCAAATCGAGGTCTCCTTTTCAATGAGATCCTCGGCAGGTACTACTCCGGAGCATCGCTGGCGAGGATCAGGACCGATGGGCAGTGAGCATTTCTGGTCGAAGGCTCTGGAGCGCTCCGAGCAGGCTGAGTCCAGCGGCGCCCTGATCCCTCTGATGACCACCCCCGTCGACCTCACAGGAGCTGACGCGGAACAGTTTGAACTCCGCGCCCTGAATGCGGCGCTTCCCAAGCATCATCGACCGGAGGGACCCAAGCCCAATCCATTCAGGCCCTGGGATCCGCATCTGGAAGTGGATCGGATTGATCAGCACCACGTGCTGATTCTCAACAAGTACCCCGTTCAGCGTGCCCACATGCTGCTGATCACTCAGGACTGGGCGTCTCAGGTTCACTGGCTTCAACCTGATGACTGGCGAGCTCTGGTGACGGTGGATCGCGACAGCACCGGTCTCTGGTTCTTCAACAGCGGTGCAAGGGCCGGAGCTAGCCAGCCTCATCGCCACCTTCAGCTGTTGCCTCGTCATCTGGAGGAACGCATCTGCCCAAGACTCTCCTGGTTCAAGCGGCATCTGCGTCAGTCAGCGCAGACCGCTGATGAGGCTCAACACCCTGATCCGCTCTCCAGGAGCTGCGTGATCGCTGAACGACCGCGGGCCAGCGACCCGGATGAGGAAGCGATGCGTCTCTACGGTCTGTACCGCTCTCTTGCCGCACGACTTGGTCTGGGTGGGATCTCGGCTCAACTTCAGCCTTCGGTCCCCTACAACCTGTTATTGACTCGATCATGGCTGGCGCTGATCCGACGCAGTCAGGACGAAATCCACGGCTTCAGCGTCAATGCCCTTGGGTTTGCCGGTTATCTGCTCGCAACCAATCGCTCGGATCTGTCGTGGCTCCGATCGCATGGTGGTGAACAGCTGCTCAGGTCGGTCGTTTCCGACTTCAGTGGTTGCACGGATGCAGTGAGCTGATCAGCGATGTCTGTCTGAAGGGAATCCATCAGCCCCTCGCGACATCATTCATGAACCGACAACAGGCAAGACGCAATGCAAGGGTTGAACAGCACATGCGTCTGGTCGAACCGCTGGCAAGGCGATATGCCAGGTCATCCGGACAGGACTCTGAGGATCTCAGACAGGTCGGGCTTCTCGGTCTTCTCAGAGCTGCTGAGCGGTACGAAGGCTCGAAGAATGTTCCCTTCGCCGCATTCGCCAGGCCGCATGTCAGAGGAGCGATTTTGCATTACCTGCGGGATCGAGCGGCGATCATCCGACTGCCTCGACGTGTTCAGGACCAAGCCAGCGACACAGTGGCAGGATTCAATGCAGCTTCGCAACAGCGGCGGTTTGTTCCGTTTGAGGAGGCGTTGATCTCCGTTGATGGTGTCTGCTGTGAACAGCTGGCTCAAACGGAAGTACGGCGTCTGGTCGCTGAGGCGATGCAAGAGCTTTCAGGAGAGGAGCGAACCGCCTTGGTCCAGGTGATCCTGAACGGGCAAAGTCTCAGGGATGAGGCACGCCGCTCCGGGGTCAGTGCGATGACGGTTCAACGTCGGGTCAAGCGTGCACTGGCCCAGATGCGTTTACTGCTTTCAACTCAGCTGGAGCTGGCCTGATCACGTTCGATCTGCTGCTCGAGCGTGCTGATTGCTGCGGTCACAGCAGCGATCTGGCGCTCAAGACCGTCGCGCCAAAAACGCATCATGCGCAGTTTGCGCTGCTGGTGATGACGCTGCCAGTCGTCATCTCCGCAGGGTGAACAACCAAATGGAGGAAGCATCAGAGGGTTGATAAAGCCCTCCCATCCTGGCGAGAACAGCCTGTTCTCCGCGTCCCTGAGATCGACTTGGCGCTTTTTCCTCTGGCGATTAAGTTTGGAACTTGAGCCTGTCCAAGGCCGCAAAACACCAGTCTCGAGTGTCTCAGAGAATCCCAGCACTGGTCTTGGTCGGCGTCTCAGTCGGGGTGTTTGCGACTGAATTCATCCGCCCTGTTGAGGCTTACGTGCCTTTGATGGCGGGGCAGCGAGCAAGGCCTCTGAATGGAAGCTTCAACAATGTTCCCGTCCTTCATTCCAATCAGCCGGAGATTGTGAAAGGACCGGGAATCCTGGTGAATACATCTCCCGGAAGCGCCATTGCTGCGGAAACCAACCAACCACTGAAGAACGCCACATTCACTTTCAACGGTGAATTCGGTGTTCATATGCATCACAAATATTACCCCCAGGATTCCAGCAAACTTGGCGGCCGCAGAGCACGGGGGCTGCTGACTGTTGCTGCCATTGCCATCAATCCTGGTTCAACGCCGGTAACCCTGAGGTTCAAGAAAGGCTCTGTTAAAAACAGCTTTGAGGCGCCATATCACCCCAACAAACTGATGGGTGTCAAGCCACTAGGACCCAGGCCCTGGAATACGGGTCCAGGAGATGCAACGGCCGTTCAGATTCTGAGAGGGGAACTGGATCGCAAACTTTCCAGCAAAGTCATTATCCCCCCCAACAGCCGCAAAGTAATTGTCAGCACTGTTCTACCTGCAAGGGGAATTATGAATGGTCTCCTGCGTGGCACAAGTGATGGACCTTTTGAGATGGCTGTGATTGCCGCTGAGGAGACCCAGGATGAACAAGCACTGATTGCTGTGCTCGATCGTGGAAAACTCGCTCCGGGCAGGATTTATCTCAATCGCATTCGAGAGATTCAATCAGGTCAGGTTTTTTCACGTGTTGCAGGGGTTGCGCTTGGTGATGAATACAAAGCTTCGATTCAGCATGATCTTTCCCAGGGATCACTACATGTTCCTTTGACCAGCACTCGAAAGCACCATTTCGGTACACGTGATATTCAGGTCAATCAACTCAGCACTCGAATGCTCGACTCTGCTGTCAATAATGTTGGAACCTATGGAGTTCGTTTCGATGTTGATCTGAATCTCGCAGGCCAGGGAGCACATGAACTGGTTCTCAGTCATCCCGTGGCGTCCGGTCGATCCCAATTCACCGCTTTTCGTGGCTCGATCGGGATCAAGACTGACAAGGGATATCAGGAGGTTCATGTGGGCATGCGTTCAGGTCAGAGCCTCTCGATCGCCGATCTTGATCTCAAAGGGGGCAAGAACAACCCTGTCACTGTGAGCGTTGTCTATCCAGCCGACGCCACACCAGGTCATCTGCTCAGTGTGGTTCCTGTCACTCAGCTGGCCATGTTGCGCCAGAGGGAACAGATGCTTGAAGCAGCCCGCCGGGCCCAGGCTGAGGCAAAGGCTCGAAAAGTCAAACCATCAGTGGCACCACCGGCGGTCAATGCCAAACCGGTTCCCGAAGTGAGGACTGCCACTCCCGTCGCCAGGCCTGCTCCGCAGCCCGTGCGAACAATGGCGCCACCTCCTCCTCCCTTGATCGCTGCACCCAGAGGCGGTCCCAGTGTCATGCCACCGGCGATGATCATGCCCTCAAGAGTGAATGAAAGTCTTGAGCAGCGTTACCGTGACGCCATTCGTGCGCAACAGGAGTGGCTGCGTCGTCTGCAGGGTCGATAATCAAACCTGCTTGACGGTCAGAACGACACAGCCCTATGAGCGGCAAGCGCATCAGCCTGGAATTACCTGAGGAACTGGTCGATCAGATTGATCAGCTCCGAAGAGACTGGAAAACCCGTTCCAGGGGGGAATGTCTTCGTCGGCTGCTTGAGGAGATCTTTCAGCCCGATCTGGATCAGTCAGATCCCTCCGTGCCACCGGCGGATCAAAGCACAGGAGAGTTGACTGGGCAGGAGCGGTCCGACGCTGAGGGTTCGTCCAGGCCTGCCATCTCTCAGCCGACGCAGCAACCGCAGTACGACGAGGATCGTGCCATCGTCCTGGTTGGTACTGCTGGCGTGCTGAAAGCGGCAGATCTTGATGACCTGCGATCCAGCGAACCTCAGCCAACGAAACCCAGTGCGCCGCCCCCTGGCGGCGGAATCGACCTGCCAGGATTTGTTCGCAAGCGCAGCACAGCCATTCGCGAAAGCCTCACGCCCAGGGCACAACCCAGCTCAGAAATCCCCCTGGTGCCTGTGATCAGTGACGATCAGATTCAGGAGTGGTTCGATGTCGCTCTGAATCACTGGGTCAACCTCTATGGATCAAGTCCAGGCCCCACCGTGATGGAGGCCGTGATGCTGTGGATGGCCCGAGATATCTGGCCCCACATCGATGGCTCAGAGGGTCGCACTTTCACCTGGGGGCAGGTCAATCAATCGATGACCGAGTACTGCAAGACCTGGATGGTTCCCACTCCAAGATTCGAGCAGGTGATTGTTGCCGCTGCTGTCCTTGAAGATCCCTTTGCCAGCGCGTCGGTGGCGGAGCGCATTCCAACCCTGATCCGTCGTTTCGTGAGTCGTTTCAAGCGCAGTCGCAAGGTCACGTCGTTTCAAACGCTCGAATCAACAATGACGCTTCATGGAGCTCTCAAGCAACTTGAACTTCCGACACAGGCAGGGCAGTCGCTGACCCTGCGTGCCATCCGCGACGCCTATAAGCGCAAGGCTGTTGAAGTGCACCCCGATTCGGGTGGTTCGACCGACGCCATGCGACGGCTCAATGAGGCTTATCAGATGTTGAAAGAGCTGTACCGCCAGAAAGAGCTGTCGCAATAATCCTGATTGGGACTTTTAAATAGACCATGGATGCGTCTTGGTTGAGACGACTGACTCTGGGAATGGGTTCATCGTCGCCTCGGCGATGCTGGGGATCAAGCTATGCAATTTGCATCAAGATCGATATTTTTCATGGTTTTATTTGCAGGGAGTGGTGTGTGGCTGCTTCGATTTCTGTCATTCCACAGTTGATTTACCAGACATCAGATTGATGGAGTTGGTGTCGACATGTCCAGACCGCTGTAACTCCTGTCCAGAGGGAAGAATGGACCTGGCCAAGGTCAGTGGTTGCAGCTGATTTTACTTTTGCGTCTCTGCTGACGACACAGTGACGCAGATTCTTCGGCCAGCATCGGATGCTTCTTAGATGGATTCCAGCATCGATCTGTCCCTTGCTCTGTTGACGATCCGGAGGCTCGTCTGCCAACCCAATCGCCAAGTCCAATTCATCTTGCCTTGGAATCAATTAAGACCTGAATTGAGTCTTGTCTGAGATTTCAGGATCACTGCTTTTCCGCGGCGATAAGTGATCCTTGTTTCGAGATGCGGGCAGTCCATGCGTCTTGCTGCTCTCATTCAAGATCCGATTCAGGTCTGAACATAAGTCTCGATTGAGACATCTAGCCATAAAGAAGGGCCCACGTGCAGGCCCCTGTAATTGTTGAATTTGAAGATCCGATCAGGTGCTGGTCTGCATCCCCTTGATCAGGTAATCGAAATAGGGACCAGCAATTTTCTGCTGCTCCTCTGAGAGCAGCACCAGGGACGCTTCCCGCATGCAACGCATGGCATCAACCATGCCAGGCATTGGCACGCCCAGGCTGTTGTACATCTCCCGAGCACCGATTAGACCGATCTGCTCGATCATCTCTGTGCTGCCGGCGAGAACTCCGTAGGTGACGAGGCGTAGATACCAGCTGTAATCGCGCAGACACTGAGCCCGTTGCTTCTGGCCATAGGCATTGCCGCCGGGTGCCACGTACTCAGGTCGAAGCCCGAACAGCTGTCTGGCTGACTCATCAACGATCTTCTTTTCACTGTCCGTCAGGATCTTGACCACCGACAGACGCATCGCTCCCTGGCTGAGATACTCAACCATCGAGCGCAGCTCACCGCTGCTGGGATAACGCAGGTCGTCATCCGCCTGGAGGATCAGATCCCTTACAACGCTCATGACGGCTGGCATGCTGGAAATAGTTTAAGGCGCTTGAACCCCAGTCATGGGGTGGAGCAGAGGGGTGTTACGCCATTGCAATGCCAGCGATGAAAGAAACACCGCATCCTGGACTCACCATCGATGTTGTTGGCGAGGATCTTGATCAGCAGGGCCGGGGACTGGCCCGCTGGAACGGCTGGGTGATCACCGTTCCTCAGTTGCTTCCAGGCGAGGAGGCCAAGGTGAAGGTTCAGCAGCGTCAGCGCAAGATGTGGTTGGCCCGCAGGGTGGCCACCATCTCCTCGTCCCCCGATGCCCGTCGCCCGCCATGCATTCTTGCCAGCGATTGCGGAGGTTGTTCCCTCCAGCACCTTTCGGTGGACGCTCAGAACAGCTGGAAGCAGCAACGATTGGCCAACACGCTCAGTCGCATCGGCCAGCTTGATCCCGATGTCAATGCTCTAGTGAGTCCTGATCGGGAGTCGCTCGGGTACAGAAACCGTGCACTGATTCCGATTCGCCGTGATGGTCGGAAGGTTCGGCTTGGTTATTACAAGCGGGGAAGTCATCGAATCGTCAATCTCAATCATTGCCCTGTTCTCGATCCACGTCTGGATGCCTTGATCGAGCCGATCAAACGCGATCTTGAAGCAACAAGTTGGCCGATGGATTCAGACCTGCAGGGTGAGCCGGGCCTTCGTCACCTCGGGCTGCGCATCGGCGTCCGCACCGGTGAGATTCTGATCACCCTGATTTCCGCCACTGAATCGCTGCAAGCCGTTGATGTTCTCAGTGCTGCCTGGATGCGGCGCTGGCCGCAGCTCAAGGGTGTGACAATCAATCTGCAACCCAAACGCAGCAACGCCGTTTTCGGTGACAGAACCATCTGTCTTCAGGGCCAGGATGCAATCGAAGAGAGATTCTGCGGTCTTTCCCTCGAGCTGGGAACCACCACTTTTTTTCAGGTCAACACACCCAGGGCGGAACGGGTTGTCGAGCAGATCCGTGACTGGATCACCCGATCAGAGCCTTCTCAACGACTGATTGATGCCTATTGCGGCATCGGCACGATCGCCCTGCCCCTCGCTGCTGCAGGCCACAGGGTCACAGGTCTGGAGATCAGCTCAGCCTCCGTGCGTCATGCCGAACGCAATGCAGCGCGTAACAGACTCAAACACACACGATTCATGAGCGGAGATGTGGCACGTCATCTGCGGGAACTGCTGCCGAACCATGACGCCCTGGTTGTTGATCCACCCCGGAAAGGCCTGGATCCAGCAGTTCTGGCAATGGTGCTCGATTATCCACCTCGAAGGCTTGTCTACCTCAGCTGCGATCCTGCAACCCTTGCAAGGGATCTCAGACAACTGGCCGGCGATTCAGGCCCCTACACAATTGAACAGGTGCAGCCGATGGATTTCTTTCCCCAGACCTCTCACCTGGAATGCCTGGTGTTGATGTCCAGGATCAGCTGCGCAGCTCCACCTTGAACTGCTTGACCAGTGCCTGGCGAACCTTGTCGTGAACGGGTTGAATCAGTTCGTCGGTGAGTGTGCTGTCTTTGCCGCGATAACGAAGACGGAACGCCTGACTGCACTGATCGGAGTCGAGCTGGCCGCCTTCAAAACGATCAATCAGTTCAACCGACTCGAGCAGTGGTTTGCCCGCTTTGCGTATGGTCTGAAGCAGATCACCTGCAGGCAGGCTGCGCGGAACAATCACGGCCAGATCCCTCTCTGATGAGGGCAGAGTGGAATAGGGGCTGAATTGCGGACTCCAGCGATTGCTGCGAGTGGCTGCCTCCAGCAGACGTGCGAGATCAAGATCGAACAGGTATGTCTCCGCAGGTAGCTGCTGGCTTTCGCAGAGCGCGGGGTGCAGCTGCCCGAAACAGCCAAGGGGCCGGCCTTCGACAACAACACTGGCTGAACGACCGGGGTGCAGGCGTGCATCGTCGGTGAGACGACGGTCCTGGGCTGAGATACCCAGGGAGTTCAGAACGGTGGACAGCACTCCCCGCGCCTGGAAATAACTGATGGGTTGAGCCTTGCCGCTGGACTGCCACGTCGATAGACGTCGTTCGCCGCAGATCACTCCCGAGAGCCTGGCTTCCTGTTCGATCGTCTCGCCAACCGGGCGAAAGACATGACCGATCTCGAACAACCAGCAACCCGGTTGCGATGCCTGAAGATTGCGCTGACAGACTTCAAGATGCTCCGGCCAGAGAGCGGTGCGCAGATGACTGGTCTCAGCCAGGAGTGGATTGCTGATGGCGATGCGGTTGGAATCGCTTTCATCCACTCCGGTCAGAGACAGAGTTGTGATTTCCTGGAGGCCTGAGGCGCTGAGGCGCCGGCGCAGGCGTCGTTCAGCTTGCTGGGTGAGCGTCAGTTGACCAGGTTGAAGCGGTTCGGGCAGATGCGACTGGAAACGGTCAAATCCAACGAGGCGAGCAACCTCTTCGATCAGGTCAACCTCCCGCAGCAGATCCATTCGTCGCGACGCCGGAACGATCACCTTCCATCCGTCTTCAGCGCTGGAAAGCTCACAACCAAGTGCGCCGAGGCAGGCCTCGACCTGTGCATCAGCAATTGTGGCGGGCTCAGCTTGTTGATCGGAAGCGTCAAGGCGCCCGAGCAAACGGTGCAGGGCACTGCGGCGCAGCGTCACCACCGGTTCCGGACCATGCTCAGCGGCACACAGCCAGGTGTCACCGATCTCGGCTTCAAGCATCTCGCTGAAGAGCGCAAGAGCACGTCCAGCTGCAGTCAGCGTGATCTCCCTGGGCAACCCCTTCTCGTAGCGGCTGCTGGCATCGGTGCGCTGCCCCGTTGCGCGGCTGCCGTTACGCACCGACGCTGGTGTGAACAAAGCTGATTCCAGCCAGATCCTGCGGGTGCTGTCCGTGACGCCGCTCTCGGCGCTGCCCATGACACCCGCAACAGCCACAGCACGATCTCTGCATGTGACCACCTGAACCCGTGGATCCAGCTCGAGCTGCCGCCCGTCAAGGCCTCGGAAGAGCTCGCGGTCATTTGCCTGACGCAATCCGAAATCCGATGCGCTGATCTCAGCTCCGCAGAGTGTTTCCAGTGCGTCTGCATCGAAGGCATGCAGCGGCTGACCCTGCTCAAGCATCACCAGGTTCGTGATGTCGACCACCGCATTGACAGGATTCACACCGGCTCGGATCAGTCGTCTCTGCAGCCACTGCGGTGATCGTGACGCACCTGTGATCCCCCTGACCTCGGTCAGGGCATACACACCACCGGCCTGCATGGCTGCTGCGGAGTTCCGATCCGTTTCCAGCACATGGGTGCCGGCGGGAGCCGTGGCTGCAGGCAGGGAAAGCTTTGCTCCCGTGAGTGCTGACACTTCCCTGGCGATACCTGTCATTGACAGTCCATCAGGACGATTGGCTGTGATCGCGAGCTCCAAAACGATGTCATCAAGACCCAGCGACGCTGCAACTGCCTCCCCGGGTGATGGAGTTGCAGCCAGCAGGTCTTCGAGAACAGCGATTCCGTCGATGTCACTGGGCTGGCCGAGCTCCAACAATGAGCAGATCATTCCCTGACTGCTCACACCACGCAGTTCGCCCGCCTTGATGGTGAGATTCACAGCGGGAAGAACCGCACCGACCGTGGCGACGGGCACATGAATACCCGCCCTTACATTCTTTGCCCCGCAGACGATCTGAAGTTGATCGTCTGTGCCCACATTCACTTTGCAGACTCTGAGCTTGTCAGCATTGGGGTGGGGATCGCAGGCCACAACCTCTCCCACAACCACTCCCTGGGCCAGAAGCGAGAGATCGTCCATCTCCTCCACCTCAAAGCCAGCCATCGACAGGCGTTCAGCCAGTTGATCAGCGGGTTCGTTCACCTGCACCAGATCCTGCAGCCAGGAGAGAGAAACCCGCATCGGGAGCTTGAAGTCAGCGCGTGATCCTACGAACTCACTTCCACTGCCGGACGGCGGAGCTGGGGTGAGGTTGACCTGTAAAGTGGATGTTTGTCATTTCGCTTCGCAACTGCGGCGCTACGTCCTTTATGGCCAAGAACAAGGGCGTCCGGATCGTTGTCACGATTGAGTGCACCGAATGCCGGTCCGTTCCCGCTTCCGAAAAGCGTTGTCCCGGTGTGTCTCGCTACACCACCGAGAAAAATCGTCGGAACACCACAGAAAGGCTTGAACTGATGAAGTTCTGCCCGCAGCTCAACAGGATGACTCTTCACAAAGAGATCAAGTGAGTCTGCCGTTCATCCAGTTCAACAATCGTTTCTGATTCATGTCCAGCTCCTTCTTCAAGAAGCGCCTTTCTCCGATCAAGCCAGGCGATCCCATCGATTACAAAGACGTGGATCTGCTCAAGAAATTCATCACAGAACGAGGAAAGATTCTTCCCCGCCGACTTACAGGACTCACAGCAAAACAGCAACGTGACCTCACCAATGCTGTGAAAAGAGCCCGCATTGTGGCTTTGCTGCCATTTGTGAATCCCGAGGGTTGATTTCTGGCCATTGTTGACTGCAACCCAGGGGATCTTGTTGGCTTAAGTGACACCAAGTCATCCCAGCTTGCGGTTGTGCTTGCTGTTCAGGGCAGCAAACGTCGTCTGACGATCGGCTTTCGGGGAAAGGAACAGGTTGTTCCGGCTCGTCTGCTCGACTGCATTCACCCCCTTCCGGTCGACGTTGATCCCTCGTCCCGCTTGGGTGTTTTTCCGTGGTCGTTCAACGAAAATGAACTTGAGCTGAGCAGTCTCGCTCGTCGCGAATGGGGCGAGCTGTGGGTCCTGATGCTGGAATCACCCGAGACGCTCGATCTTGCTGAATTTTCCGAGCTGGTCTGCGGCTCCGACGCTGCAGTCAACAGAGCGGCATGTTGGCTGGCCCTGCACGGTGACCAGGACTTTTTCCGATGGAAGCAGGGTCTGGTCCAGGTCAGATCCCGTTCCGAAATTCGCAGTCGTCGTGCTGCACGCAGAGCACAGGTTCGATCAGAACAGCATGAGAAACAGTGGCTGAACCTGCTCAAAACCCGTCAACCAGTGGTGTTCAAATCACTGATTCCTCAGCATCAGCAATGGATCACATCGCTTCAGAAACGTGTTAACGAAGGAAGTGACACCATCCAGCTGGATGTTCAGCTGCTGAAGTCGCTGAAAACGATTCGGATTGAACCCAACGCCAAAGAGCTCCGCCTTCTGCTGATTCAGCTCGGGCAGTGGGATGAGCATCGGCCTGCGGCAATGTCGGGAACAGCCTGGAGCAACGGATTCAGTGATCAGCTGTTGCGGGAAGCCAGGGAACTTGTTCACAAAAGCGATCAAGCGATGCCCGGTGACGACACCCGGGTTGATCTCACCGCTCAGAGCTGCTTCACGATCGACGATGTCGAAACCAGGGACATTGACGATGCCATTGGTCTGGAACGTCGACCCGATGGATCCGAGCGTCTATGGATTCACATCGCCGATCCTGGACGGTTGATCAGCGCTGGATCACCGCTGGATCTTGAGGCTCGACGTCGAGGCAGCAGTCTCTATCTCTCCAGAGGCAATCTTCCGATGTTTCCCTCCGAACTTTCGACAGGCCCTTTCAGCATCAGAACCGGTCGGCGCAATGCGGCCTGGAGCACCTGGATCGATCTCGATGAGCAAGGGGCGATCAGCGATTTCGGAATCCTGCGCAGCTGGGTCACTCCCCGTTACCGACTGAGCTATGAGGATGCGGATGAGTTGATTGATTTCGCTCCGCCTGAAGACGCGGATCTCGCTGAGCTTCACAGACTGCTGGAACGCAGACGTTGCTGGCGCTGCGGTCAGGGTGCTTTGCTCATGGATCTGCCGGAGGGTCGGATTCGCTGCCGCGAGGACGAACTGTCCGTGCAGATCACGGAGCCTGGTGCCTCCAGAATGATGGTGGCTGAGGCCATGATTCTTGCTGGTACCGTCGCCGCGCGATTCGGCATCGATCATGACCTCGCGCTGCCCTACCGAAGCCAGCTGCCAGCGGATCTGCCCCCCGATGCTGAGCTGGAGGAACTTCCTGAAGGAGCCGTGCGTTTTGCCGCCATCAAGCGCTGCCTCAGCCGCGGTCTGATGGGAACGCAACCAGCGGCTCATTTCAGCCTTGGCCTGGATGCCTATGCCCAGGCCACCTCACCGATCCGACGCTATGGAGATCTCGCTGTTCAGCGTCAGATTGCTGCTGTGATTGATGGTGACAGTCCACTGAGCGAGGAGTCGATGCAGACTCTCATCAACAGTTTCGACTCCGCCGTGCGCGAAGGGCTGGCCATTTCCAGGGAGGATCAGCGTCACTGGCAACAGGTCTGGTTCGAGCGGCATCGATCGCAGCAATGGTCTGTGGATTTTCTGCGCTGGCTGAGGCCACAGGATCGTCTCGGCCTGGTTCGACTTGAGGATCTGGCCATGGATCTCGCTGCAGACTGCCCGTTGGGATCACTGCCAGGTGATTCGCTGGTCATGCGGGTGGACCAGGTGGATTCACGAAATGATCAACTCGGACTGATCGCAGCCACAGACTGATCAAAGCCACGGCCTGATCACAGCAGTGACGAAGCACAAAACCATCCTCCCCAGGGATTACGCGTGCCTCGCAGTTCGGCAGCCGTTGATCTGTCGAGGGTCTGAAGCCAGTCGTTAACAGCTGGTTCCAGGGTGATCAGCTGGCAGGGCTCACCACCTTCAGGCACGATCTGAAAACCACCCTGTTCGTCAGGCGTGACCACGCCTCTCCATGCAGCACCTGTGTTCAGCGTTTCAGGACTGGCCGAATCAGGTTGGATGCCGTTCAGAACCGCCAGCTGACGTTCCCGCCAGGCACTGTGATGCCAGGGGGTGTCCCAGAGTGGGGCGACAGCCGATGGCGCACTTGCATCGCTGATCAGTCGATCCTGCAGGGAGCGCACCGAGAGCTCGCAGGGTTGCTGCATGGATTCCAGCGCGAGAGCGGAAGCCGCGCCGGCAGCCTGACCGACATTCATGATCAGGGGTTGCAACCGAGTGGCTCCGTTGGCCATGTGACTGGTGCTGAAAGCCTTGTCAGCCGACAGAAGGTTGTCGATGGTCGCACTCAACAGCGCTCCGTAAGGGATACAGAACGGTGTACCGGTCCAGCGGCCACCCCAACGGCAACTTTTGGGAGCCAACGGCCAGTCATCGCCGGGGTAATGGTGATCGTTGGCGTAATTCCCCACCGCGATCGACTGCATTACCCCGCTGTCATTGACGGGGGGACCTGTGATCGGAGATCGCTGCGTCAGCGGAAGAAGATCCTGCTCGATCACCGTCGTACGTCCGATCATCCGGCGACCCTCGCGCCAGTAAGGCATCGAGGCAAGCCAGGGCGCAGGGCTTGAGGCGCTGTCAGGAAAGGCCTCTCCGAGTTGCAGCCATCCAGCTGAAGCATTGCTCAACTCAGCAGCGAAGCTGAGGCTGTGCGACTGCATCTCGCTGAACAGCTCAGCCTCCTGGTCGGGGTCACCAAGAAATGCACGTTCAAGTCTGTGATGCCAGTCATTGCCGTGCAGTGGCCAGTTGAGCATCACCAACCCTGAGGGCAGTCGTCCGTAGGTGATGGTTTTTTCCAGACCGAATGCCTCACATGCGTTTCGGAATGGGTCAGAGAGTGGAGGGCTCGTCGCACCAGCGTCAGGCGCTGCAAACTGTTGCAGCCAATCGCTCTGAAGTTGACCCATCACCACCCAGGTGGGTGACTGCACCGGCTGAGTCCGGAAAAAATCCTCTGTGGACAGGCGATCAAGCGTGGGTGCACTGGGTTCATTCCATTGTTCTCTGGCTTCCCAGCCGAAACGGAACGGTGCATTCGCCAATGGCAGGAGATCACCTCGGTCGCTTCCGTCGATCACGATCCGGCAGCTCACCCTCCGGATTTCTCCTCCCACCTCGATCTTCAGCGCTGTGATCAGGGCTCCTTCACAGACCACATCCAGCAAACGGGTGCATGGCCACCAGAGCAATCTGGATTCCTGATTCAGCCAGCTCTGAAGAATGGCTTCCGCTGTGGATGGTCGGTAACCAAAACAACTCACCCAGTTGTGGTCCAGACCGTCCGGCTCTCGTTGTTCCAGTTCCCGCAGAAAGGCACCCCACAGCCCTGTCTGCCAGGGACTCAGTTCGTTGCCGTCCGGGCAGCAGACACCCGCGGAACTCACCATTCCGCCAAGCCATGACCCCGGGGTGAGAAGCAGGGTGGAAGCACCGCCACGGGCGGCCTGAATTGCTGCAGCAACACCTCCTGTGCCTCCACCCCAGACAAGGACGTCCACCGAGTCGACACTGACGGGCATGGTTTTATTCCGTTCCTGACCGCTGTCCATGGGGTTTCAACGTTGCCATGACGGCGCACACAGGCAAAAGACCCTGAGCTCGCGCTTGCCCGCCGCCTGTGGCCAGATCAGCAGAGAAAGGGGCACGCAAAGAGGGTCGTTAAGATCCTGCCCCAGAGCCAGGGGCCAAAGGAGAGCGCCGAAGCGATGACCTACAGCCTCACAACCCCGCTCTACTACGTCAATGCCAAGCCTCACCTCGGCAGCACATACACGACCATTGCCTGTGACGCACTGGCCCGCTTTCAGCGTCTTGAAGGTCAGCAGGTTCTGTTTGTCACAGGCGTGGATGAGCACGGTCAGAAGATCCAGCGCACTGCAGAGGCCCGCAAGATCAGTCCTCAGGAGCACTGTGATCTGATCAGCCGTGAATATGTTGATCTCTGGTCACGCTGGGAGATCAGCAACGACCGATTTGTTCGAACAACCAGCGAACGTCACCTGCCTCTGGTACAGGAGTTTTTCCATCGCTGTGAAGCCGCAGGTCACATCAGAACCGGTCATCAGGAGGGTTGGTACTGCGTCGACTGCGAGGAGTTCAAGGATGAACCTGCCGATTCCAAGTCACCCTGCTGTCCAACCCATCTGAAACCTCTTGAGTGGCGGGATGAGGAGAATCTGTTCTTCTGTCTCTCAAAGTTTCAGCATCAGATCGAGTCACTGATCTCCGCGCCTGGATTCATCGCTCCGGCAAATCGTCGCAAAGAAGTCGAGAACTTCGTGGCAGGTGGTCTGCGCGATTTCTCGATCTCCAGAGTGAACGTCTCTCACGGTCTTCCAGTGCCCGGCCACCCTGGCCACACCTTTTACGTCTGGTTTGATGCACTGCTCGGCTACCTGACAGCGCTGCTTGACGACGGGGGCCCCGTTGACCTTGACCGACTGAGCAGTGCGGGATGGCCGGTGAGCGTGCATGTGATCGGCAAGGACATCCTGCGCTTTCATGCTGTTTATTGGCCGGCGATGTTGATGTCAGCCGGTTTGCCGCTCCCCAAAAGCGTCTTCGGCCATGGATTCCTGACCCGTGAAGGCCAGAAGATGGGGAAATCCCTCGGCAATGTGCTCGACCCTGAGCTCTTGCTTGAACGTTGCGGAACAGATGCAGTGCGCTGGTATCTGCTGCGTGACATTCAGTTCGGTGATGACGGTGATTTCCAGCAGCAGCGGTTTGTGGATCTGGTCAACAACGATCTCGCCAACACGATCGGGAATCTCCTCAATCGCACCTCATCCATGTCCAGAAAGTGGTTTGACAACGGTTTGCCGCCTGTGAACGACAGTGTTCGGCGTGAGCATGTGCTTCGCAGCAGGGCCGAACAGACCATTCAGCAGGTGCGCGAGTTCATGCCGCATCTCAACTTCCAGAAGGCTGCGGAAGCGGTGTTGCAGCTGGCGATCGACACCAACGGATTTCTCAATGACAAGGCCCCTTGGAGTCAGATGAAGCAACCGGGCCAGGAAGTGCAGGTTGGTGAAGATCTCTATGCCGTGCTGGAGTGCTCGCGGATTGTGGGCATTCTTTTGCAACCGCTCGTGCCCGATCTCAGTGAACGCATTCTCCGCCAGCTGGGTCTCAGTGCTGTTTCAACGTCGTGGAACAACCATCTGACCTGGGGACTGCTTGATCCGGGGTCGGCTCTCCCCAAACCGGAACCTGTCATGCAGCGACTCGAACTGGACGCACCGCTCTGATGGCCCTGATGCATTCAACATGTCGCCAGACGGGTGGTCTGCTCATCGCCTTTGTTGCTCTGGTCGGCTGCGCCAGCGAGCGACCCTCTTCAACAGTTCAGTCGCCCCCGTTTGTCTTCCGATCACTGAAACTTGAGCAGAAAAACAAGCAGGGACTGATCGACTGGAGTCTCATCAGTCCTGAAGCGCGTTATGAGCTGAGTCGACGACTCGTCCGTGCACGCCTGCCGGTGGGTGTGCTCTACAGAAAGGGCAAGCCCTCCTTCAGGGTGCAGTCGGATCTTGCTCTTGTGATCAACGACGGAGAACAGATTCTTCTGGAAGGCGATGTCAGGCTCCAGCAGCTCAACGGGTCCAGGCTTCTGATACAGGGAGATCGTCTGCGCTGGCGTCCAGAAGAAGGTCTGTTACTGATTGAGCAGCGACCAAGGGCCAGCGACAAGGACTCACGGATCAGTGCCAGCACAGCGGAGCTGCAGCAGAAAACCAATGACCTGACCCTGAAGGGTGTGGTTCAGCTTGAGCGTTGGTCGGACGATGCTGATCCATCAAGGCCAGACTCGACGCTCAGGAGCGGGATGGCCCGCTGGAATCTGGATTCCGGAGTGCTGAATGCCGAGGGTCCTGTTCTGGCGCAACGACGCGACCAGGAGGGGACCGTGCTTGAGCAGCTTCAGGGCAACAGACTCAAGGGCAACACACGTGTCGGTGATCTGATGGTGATGGCTCCGGTCATCGTGCGCATGCCAAGACAGAACGGCGTTCTCAGAGCCCAGGACACCACCTGGAATTTCAGAACACAGATCGTGCGCACTGAGCAGCCATTCGAAGCGGAGCTCGACCGCACCACGATTCTCGGCAGAGCGTTCAAGGCTCAACTCAAGAAATCCACCGTTGTCGTCAACGGAGATTGCCGGATTCAACAGCCGGGAGAATCGCTTGAGGCCGAGACCTGCCGATGGAACTGGACCACTGAAAACGTGCTTGCCGAAGGAAACGTGCGATTGAGGCGCGATGCAAACGATCAATTGACCCGTGCCAGCACGCTGGAAGGAAAGGTTGGCGAGCAAGGCAAAATCACTTTCACCGCACCTGGGGGGAAGGTGCAATCCCAGGTCAGATTTCCTTCGGATGGTTCTGCTGATCCGAGTCTGCGACCGCGGACATCAGCTCCAGTTGAGTTCTGAGCCTTTCTGCCCATCCCGCCAGCCAGCGTTCATCGGACCGGGTGAAGCAGCGTTCTGACCAGCCGCCGAGAACAATCCAGCCTCGCTGCCCAAGCGGTTGCACCATCACCGCCGGCAGTCCTGGGAGAACCGCATCAAATTCCTGCCGTCCGGGATAGAGAGCGGTCCTGACCAGTGAAACCAGCGACTGACGTTCGGTACTGCGTCGACAGATCTCGCCAGGGCAGAACAACTCCTGCGTGATCAGGCCTCGGCGAAGCAGAACCTCGTCATCCCAATGCACAAGAATCGAAGCGGCTGATGTCGCCGTCAGAAACTGGTGGCTTCCCCAGGCAAGCTCAGTGCGCAGACTCAAGGACAGCTCCTCGGCGATCACGAGACCCTGCTCTCCTTCAAGCTCCACAGCCTTGGGACTGCGCGGCATGGCCCGTGTCCAGAGCACCGCCACGAGCATCAGTCCCACTGCCGCCATTCCAGACAACACCTCCGCCCTCTGCAGAGCTGGTGTGAACGCTTCAGCTGTTAACGCATTGAAGACAGCCAGACCCAGCACAATCAGGCCGGAGATCAGGCATAGACGCGCGGAGCCTGGCATGGTCAGGTGTGTGATGCGGTCAGAAGGGTTCACTCTTGCTCAAATGGGGCAGCACTGACCAGTGGTCATGACCGACGCGGAAGCATTTGCCTCCATCGCACTCGCTGCTGTGGCCTGCGACGGAAGCCTTGGTCGCGAGGAGGCACACGCACTTCGACGATCGCTTGAATTCCGCTCTCCTTATCGAGACCGCACTGAACAGGAGATGGGATCGCTGTTCGACCGTCTTCTGGTCACTCTGCGTGAGCAGGGTGTGGATCAGCTGGTCAACGAGGCCCTGCCGGCCCTTACACCCGTTCAGCAGGAAACGGCTCTGGCTGTGGCGGTGCAGCTCACTCATGCCGACAGGGAGGTGTCAGACGCTGAATCGCGTTTCTTGAAGCAACTCTGTGAGCGTCTGACTCTTCCGGAAGGTCGGGCTGTGCTGGTGATGGAGGCGATCACTGCCCTCCATCGAGACTGCCTTTCGGGCTGAAGGCAGACTGGCACGACCAAGCGCCTGACCATGAAGCGTCTGCACCACCTCATCGCTGGGACTCTGTCCGCTGTTTTCTGTCTTCTGCTCATCGTGCCTGCCGCTGTCGCGGTCTCCGCCCAGGATTTTCCGCAATCACTTCCTGATGAGACCGTTCTCGATTCGGCCGATGTGTTGAGCAGAGCCAGCCGTAATGAGATCAGCACACGACTGCAGGAGCTGGATCAGTTTCATGTCGATGCACGTTTGGTGACGTTGCGACGACTTGACTATGGATTGAGTCTCAACGAATTTGGAGAGGATCTTCTCGATCATTGGGGACATGATTCCAGCCGCATCGATCGTCCTCTGTTGATATTTCTCGAGGAAACACAGAGCAAGCAGGCGACAGTTGTTGCCTCTGAGCAGCTGCTAGAGCAACTACCAGAGTCCTTGCTGCGCAGCACAGGGCGGACAACGATGAGCCAACCCCTGCGTGATGGCGATCGCTTTCGACAGGCCACTCTCGATGGCCTGACCCGTCTTGAAACGGTTCTCAACGGTGGTGAGGATTCCGGTCCTCCTGTTCAACTCGAACGGACGACCAATCCGACCAATATTCCGACTGCGGAGGAGACGGAGAACAGCAACGCCTTCACATGGGTTGTCGTTCTTCTTGTGGTCGGCACCATAGTTCCTATGGCTACCTGGTGGATCTTCTCCAGCTGATGACACGATGGCAGGACGTAACTGGCTTGGGACCTTTGGCAGAAGCAAGTCGCTGAATGTGAATGCAGAACTGGATCGTGGTTACGAAGCCGCGCTTCTGATTCAGAGTCTTGAGCTCGAATATTACGGCGACCGTCCCATTCGTCCTGATCTGGAACTCTCTGTTCCGGCCACTGTTCAGGCCACTGTTCTGCGCAAATTCCGAGCCGCCATCAACGTCTGCCGCTCGTCGCTCGACAAGCTCGAATACCAGCGAGCCCAGTTCGACACGCAGGAGCTCAGACAACTTCAGCTGATCGAAGGTGTAGTCAGCCGGTACAGCCCAAGACGTGCAGCATCGGCACCAACGATCAGCCGAGCTCCTGACCCCCTGCCACGCTCGCTGCTCGGGATTTTCGACACGCTGCGCCGTCAGCTCAACCCTGCGGCGGAAGCAACACTTGTGGCGGGATTCCGTCGCCGCCGGGATTCAACACTTATCTCCCTCAAAGTGTTGTTGCTGCTGATTCTTGTGCCCCTGTTGGTTCAACAGGTCAGCCGCACTTACATCATCAGCCCCGCCGTTGATCACTTTGCGCCAGAGCTTCCGTTTCTGAGCTACCCCAAGCCTCAACTTGAGGAGCGTGCCGTTGAAAAACTGAGGGTTTACAAGGCTGAGATTGAATTCGATGCCCTGCTTCGTGGTGATTCGATTCCCACCCAGGAGGAGCTTCAGCAGAAGCTTTCCGCCAAAGCCGAGGAACTCAAGGAAGAGGCGGATTCAGAAAGCACCCATGCCGTGAAAAACGTGCTGGCCGATCTTGCTGCAACGCTCGCTTTTGTTGTGGTTTGTTTGTTCAGTCGTGAAGAGCTGCGAGTGCTTCGAGGCTTCTTCGATGAGGCTGTTTATGGCCTGAGCGATTCAGCGAAGGCTTTCGCAATCATTCTGTTTACTGACATTTTCGTTGGTTTCCACAGTCCTGAGGGTTGGACCGTCCTGCTGGACGGAATCGCCAATCACTTCGGTTTTCCAGCCCGCGAGAATTTCATTCTTCTGTTCATCGCGACGTTCCCAGTGATCCTTGCGACCATCTTTAAATACTGGATTTTCCGTTACCTCAACCGCGTCAGTCCCTCCTCTGTCGCCACATTGCGCGGCATGAACGGAGGTGGTTGATCATCAGCTTCTGCAGGGGCTGGTTCTTGTCACTGGCCCCAGCCGTGGTGGCAAGAGCCGCTGGGCTGAACACCTTGTTGGACGATGCAACCCTGTGAGTTATGTCGCCACCTCCGATCCACGTCCGGACGATCCTGCATGGCAGGAACGGATACGTCTTCATCGTGATCGCCGCTCAACTGACTGGACAGTGATTGAGAGTGGAGCTGATCTTGTCGATGCGCTGAACACCATTCCCAGCAATCACACTGTTCTCATCGATGCACTTGGCGCTTTCACCGCCTGGAATCTGGACGCATCTCCGGAGGCCTGGATCAAACTTCAGGAGGAACTGATCACATGCCTTCAGAGCCGGTCGCAGCCTGTTGTGATTGTCATTGAAGAAACCGGCTGGGGGGTGGTCCCGGCAACTGAGATCGGCGGTCTGTTCCGTGATCGTCAGGGCCAACTTGCCCAACAGCTTGAGACGATCGCATCAAGAAGCTGGCTGGTCGTTCAGGGCCGAGCTCTGGATCTCCATGCTCTCGGCTGTTCTGTGCCCGACTGATGACACTGGTCTCAACTCCCCTGAGGGTTGCTCTGTTCGAACCGAGGATCCCCCCGAACACCGGCAACATCGCACGGACATGTGCTGCATTCGGGCTTCCTCTGGCGCTCATCGAGCCACTCGGGTTCTCGATTGATGACCGTCACCTGCGTCGCGCCGGTCTGGATTACTGGCCCCACGTTGATCTTTCCGTTCATCATGACTTCGATCATTTTCTGAACTGTCTTCCGACCCCCTTCCGTCTGATCGGATGCAGTCGCCGCGGAGGTCAATCCCTGCAGACGACTCGTTTTCTGCAGGGAGACGTTCTGCTGTTCGGTCGCGAGGACATCGGATTACCTGATTCGATCAGGCAGCAGTGCGATCAGATCCTCACGATCCCCATGCCTTGCAGCGCGGCGGACGATGGCCAGGGTGGTGTGCGGAGCCTGAATCTGTCTGTTGCCTGCGCAATCGTCAGTCATCACGCCGGACTGCAGCTTCAGTTGTGGTGATCGCAGATCTGCCACCAGGGCCCTTGCGTCGATGTGTTCCGCTCGCTACTTTCAGCCGGTTCCCGGGCTGTGGCGGCTTCTTCGGGACTGATCCTTAAGCATCCCTGAATGAAGCCCCTCTTTTTAGCTGTCACCGCGATAACTTCCAGCACTGCGCTGTTTGCGGTTTCACAGCTTTCGGGGTTTGCAGATACCGACCACTACAGCCCGCAGCAGCTTTTTGCTGCCCTTCCCAATACATCAAAATTGCTCTGGGTTGAACTCGCTGCTGACAGCGATCTCAGCATGGTGTCCAGAGAGCTTGATCTTTCTCTGAATGAATTGTCAAAGCTGAATGAAAAGTCAGCTTCAACAGTTCTCAAGTCTGGTTCCTGGCTTGTTCTGCCCGAGACAAGTCGTGATGATGTGATTGAGTCATCCCGCTTTGTGGGTGAATCCATTCGCTCATCCGCACCACTGAGTTCACCACCAGTTCCCAAGGATGTGGTGGAAATCAAGCCTGGTCAGTCGTTGACTTCCTTGATCAAGGATCATGGAATCACACTTCAACAGCTGAAGGATTTCAACCCTGGGATCCAGGTTTCGCGAATGCTTGTTGCAGGCAGCAAGATCCGCGTGGCGAAGGCTCGTCCTTTGCTCGGTGTTCGTCCTCTGCGTTCCGGTGGGGCAAGCTGGCCTGATCTTCCCGGTTTCTCGGGAAACAACCGGCTAGGAGCTCCGCAATCCTTTATCTGGCCGACCAAAGGTGTGTTCACGTCCGGCTATGGATGGCGCTGGGGACGAATGCACAAAGGAATCGACATCGCCAACAATGTCGGCACTCCGATCTTTGCCGCCAAGGACGGCCTGGTGGCCTACGCAGGTTGGAGCAGCGGGTACGGTTATCTCGTTGAAATCAGTCATGCTGATGGATCATCCACTCGCTACGCCCATAACAGCCGATTGCTGGTCAAGAAAGGACAGTTGGTTCCCCAGGGTGCGCGCATTTCTTTGATGGGGAGCACCGGACGCAGCACCGGCCCCCATCTTCACTTCGAAATTCGTCATCCCGGTGGTGCTGCATTGGATCCGATGGCAATGCTGCCTGCGAAACTCAGCTGAACTTCAATAATCCAGTTTTCAGTGCTCAAAATGATCATCGTTTACGATGACATTTTTTTTGGTGCTATTAATCAATATTTTTTGATTTATTTCAATAAATAATGTCAGAGGAGAGACTTGAACTCTCGACCTCAGGGTTATGAATCCTGTGCTCTAACCAGCTGAGCTACTCTGACGAAAGGCCCGAAGGCCAGTGCCCATCATACATCTTGAGATGTCTGATTGAGCTAGCGCATTTCGATCGCGTTCAGTCGTTCTCGGAAGGATTTCGGAGAAGCCTGTGCTGATCCCACATCATCTCCGAGAGAGACTTGGCCTTCTGGAATCGCGTTGGGACGACGCTGCTGCCTGACTGGTTGTCCTCGGTGTGGACGAGCTTTGAGCAACAGAGCCCTGGTTTTTGGATCCCGCTCCAATGGCTGGCTGCAAAGCTCACTGCGTACCTGATTGAGCAAGCGGAAGTGGCCGGTGCTGCTGAATTTTCTGAGAAGCGCTGGATCCCAGCTCATTGATGAATGAATCATTGGCTGATGATAAGTGAGCGCCTTTCAAGCTCAGCAACTCAGTCGTGCCGCAGTCTTTGGGGCAGACGTGATAACTTGAGCCCAGCAACTGGAAGTCGGAACGACTACGACCTAGGCCTGTTCACTTCCTTGCCAATCCTCGCACCACCATCATGTCTTCGCTGCGCGTGGGCCAACAGGCCCCCGATTTCACTGCAACTGCAGTGGTTGATCAGGAGTTCAAGGAAATCACTCTCTCGCAGTACCGCGGCAAATACGTGGTGCTGTTCTTCTATCCTCTCGATTTCACTTTCGTTTGTCCCACTGAGATCACTGCATTCAGCGATCGTTATGCAGACTTCTCAAGCAAGAACACTGAAGTGTTAGGTGTGTCAGTCGACAGTCAGTTCAGCCACCTCGCTTGGATCCAGAGCCCTCGCAACCAGGGTGGTCTCGGTGATATCAACTACCCACTCGTTGCTGATCTCAAAAAAGAGATCTCCTCCGCATACAACGTTCTCGACGACGCCGAGGGTGTTGCACTGCGCGGATTGTTCATTATTGATCCTGAAGGGGTGATCATGCACTCCACCATCAATAATCTCCCTGTGGGACGCAATGTTGATGAAACGCTGCGTGTGCTTCAGGCTTTCCAGTATGTGCAGTCCAATCCCGATGAAGTCTGTCCTGCAAACTGGACACCGGGTGAAAAGACCATGAAGCCAGACCCTGTGGGCAGCAAGGAATTCTTCGCGGCGATCAACTGAATCTGTTGCCTGCTCAGACAGTAAGGGTCCGCCAAAGCGGACCCTTTTTTTATGGCGTTCCGCTGCTTTCCTGTTGACGTCTGGCCAGCAGTGCCTTGAGTGCGTCATCCAGTTCCGCTGCCATTGCGACCCGACGTCCATCACTGACCACGATTCTCGCAAGTGTGGGGAGTCCA
Organism: Synechococcus sp. MIT S9503; assembly: GCF_047304175.1. Taxonomy (GTDB): domain Bacteria; phylum Cyanobacteriota; class Cyanobacteriia; order PCC-6307; family Cyanobiaceae; genus Synechococcus_C. The sequence continues at coordinate 736,207 of NZ_CP138955.1, forward strand.
CCCTGCTGTGCTTTCAAATAGATCGGTTCAACGTAGAGAAGCGAGTCGCCGACGGGCACAACAAGCAAATTTCCCTGCACGACCTGTGAACCTGCCCGATTCCACAACGTGAATTGCTGGCTGATTTCAGGGTTTTGATTGATCAGTGCCTGAACCTGTTCAGGGCCGAAAATCGGAACATCACTGGGGAAGCGAAGCAGGATGAGCTCTCCGTAATGTTCACCATCACTGCGCGCTGCCAGCCATGCCGAGAGATTGGGGCGTGCCAATGGCGTGAGGGGCTGAAGCAACAGGAATTCAGACGTCTGACTTGGCTTGACCTGAGCAGTGATGTGATAAGGAGCAACAGGAATCTGCTTTTGTCCGTACAGTTCCATCGGGACCTGCCAGACATCGTCACCGCTGTAAAAGATTCGAGGATTGGTGACGTGATAACGAAGTAATTGCTGAACCTGTAATTCAAATTGTGCCTGCGGAACCATCAGATGACGTCTCAAACTGGGTGGCATTGCCTCCAGTTCTTCGAAGAGTGATGGAAAAACAGAGGACCATGCCTGAATGATTGGATCCTCTGATTCATTGATATAGAGATGCACCTTGCCGTTGTAGGCATCAACAATCGCCTTCACCGAATTGCGGACATATCGGAGCGGGCGTCCATCAGGCAATGTTGCTGCATAGGGAACTGTCCTTGACGTGGTAAAGCCCTCGACAATCCAATACTGATGTTGCCCCTGTTGATAGCCACTTGGGGCATCATCCATAGGCACAGAAACCAGATAAGGATCACCCATCAGGGTGAGAAATGGCGCCAGCGTCTGCACTCTCTCTTTAACATCTCTGCGCAGAAGAAGTTTTGATTTCTTGGTGAGAGCGCCGGTATTCAGAAAACGTGGATCTGAGAGATATGTGGCTGCTGTGATTCTCTGCCAGAGATATTCAAGTGAAACACCTGCTGATCCTGAATAATGATTATAGGTATTGTCATCACCCTCCGGGTAATCAAATTCTTCGATCTTGGTCGGTGCGACTGCGTAGGGTGAAGGTAATGCACCGAAATATAAAGCTGCCCGTCCTATTGGAACTTCACGTTCAACATCAGCCTTGGTGATTCCCAGTGATTTATTACCTTCAACCCGTGTGGACTGACCAAGATCGCTGATGAAATAAGCCGGTAGACCATCAGGTTCACGTGTGTTGACCGGATTGAGTGTGAAACCGAATCCATGGGTGAAAACAAAGTGGCGGTTCTGCCAGGTTCGTGATCGTTTTGGCAGGGCAGCCTGGTCCAGTTCGCGTGCCGCGATGATCACCTGTTGGTTTTCATCGCTTTCCGCATCCAGCGGGTAACGGTCAACGGAAGCATTCGCGAACTGGTAATAAACCCTCAGCTGCTGCAACTGTCGGTTGGAGGCCAGCATTGGCTGACTGTCCCAAAGCCTGATGTTCTGAAGTGTGCTGGCACCTTTGATCAGATCGTTCTCTGTGATCTCACGGGTTGTTGTGATGCCCTTGACCTCAATGGAATCCAGTTGGTAGGCACTCCGCGTCGCTGTGATTGAGCGGCTGATGTATGGAGTTTCCAGCTGCAGTTCTCGGGGGCGGACCATCATCCACTGAACGACCGGAGCCAGCAGAAGCTCCGCCAGAACGGCAATCACCGCAACAGTGAACATCACTGTGCGCAGTTGTCGACGCCGACGGATCGAAACGAACGGCAACGGCAGACAGGATCCTGCCATCAGCACCAGAAGAAGAGAGATCCACTGACGCAGTGGCAGCCTCAGATGAACGTCAAGCCAGCCGGCTCCGGCAACAAGACCACTCTGAGTCCAGAGCAGTTGATGTCTCACTAACCAGGTCAGTGCTGCAAGAACTAACAGAAGGATGGCCAGCACTGGACGCAGCAGGGTTCGTTCCTGAGCGTTCCAGCCGGGAAATCCCCAGTCAGTCAGACAGGGCGAGCGGGTCAATCGACTCCACGCCGATGTGCTCAGCGTCAAGAGAATGAGAAGCAGCACGAGCTCAAGAGCGAGAGCCAGTGCGGAAAAGCGACCGAGACCGAAACTGAGATCAGCACCCAGCAGAGGATCGGTTGTTCCCGAGTCAGGAATCGTGAGCGCCAGTGCCCAGACTGCCCAGCTGCGTCCTGCCACTCCACAGAGACAGAGGCTCCCGTACAGAAAGGCCAGATTGATGCGCCGTCGACGACCAAGCCCGTGTGTGATCAGCAGGATCAGAAGAACGCTGATGATCAGAACGCCCCATTCCGGCTGAAAGGGAACACTCCACCAGTGGGCAAGCAGAAACGGCTGTTTCCATGCCAGCCATGCCAGCCGTGTCGTGATTCCGAGAACTCCGAGAAGGATCGTGAGGCAGGCCAGCAGCGCCAGTGAATAGACACCGCCACGCAAAGCGGGGAATTCACCGCTCGGTGTCGGTACATACGCCCGCATCCACTGTTGTCTCCACCAGGTGCTGACCAGCACGAGCATGCCTGCCACTGCTGCACCGAGGAACTGAAATCCAAGTCGTTGTGCGTAGATCCCCTGATGTCCGAACTGGGCGAACCACGACCACTCAACCTGGAGCCTGGCAAACAACCAGAAGCCAGGAAGCAGCAGCAGCACCCAGGCTGCGGATGGACGGAAGATGGGTGGTAGGCCCCGTTTGAGCAGGCTCAAGCCCCGGCCGGCAACTGATTCAGGCTAGAGCTCCTGGAGGGAAGGTCGATCCCAGCCAGGGCATGGAATCGATCTGACTGAAGGGTTTCCTCCTCGATCAACGCCTCGACCAGTCGGTCCATGAGCTGTCGCCTGGGCTTCAGGAGATCGATGGCCTGCTGCAGTGCCTCTCGTGCCAGGGCCCTGACGCGCCGATCGATTTCACGACCGGTGCTTTCGGCGTAGGACTGCCTTGTGTTGACCAGATCTCGACCCAGAAAGACCTCCTGATCCTGTCCCTCCAGGGCAACGGGACCAAGATCGGAAAATCCGAAACGCGTCACCATCTCGCGCGCCAGCTGCGAGACCATCTGGAGATCACCACTGGCTCCCTGCGTGACCTCGGAGTCGCCGAACACGACCATCTCAGCTGCACGTCCACCCAGAGCCATCACCAGACGGGCTCTCAAATAGGCACGTGTCACAAGTCCTGAGTCGATGATTTCCTCGTCGGGGAAGAAACGGGTGAAACCTCCCACGCCACCGCTGCGAGGCAGAAGCGTGACCTTGTCAACAGGATCGGCATGGGGGGTGAGTGCAGCCACCAGCGCATGGCCAATCTCGTGGTAAGCGATCAGCCGCTTTTTTGCGCAGTCCTGGAGTGGTGCGGCGGTCAGACCCATGGTGATCCGTTCCAGAGCCTCCTCCAGCTCCCTGTTGCCGAGGCAAGCCTCCTGGTGACGAGCCGTGAGAATGGCTGCCTCATTGAGAAGGTTCGCCAGATCCGCCCCTGAAAATCCAGGGGTTCTGCTTGCCCATTCAGCAAGAGACACCTCCTCAGCGAGGGGCCGCGTTCTGGCATGCACGGAAAGAATGGATTCCCTCCCGCGACGATCAGGCAGGCCGACCTGAATGCGTCGATCAAATCGACCTGGACGCATCAGGGCGGTGTCCAGGACATCAGGGCGATTCGTTGCAGCCAGGAGGATCACACCGGAGTTGTCGGCGAAACCATCCATTTCAGTGAGCAACTGATTCAGGGTTTGTTCACGTTCGTCATTGCCACCGCCGATACCGGCACCTCGCTGCCTGCCGACGGCATCGATCTCATCGATGAAAACAATGCACGGGGACTTGTCTTTGGCCTTTCGGAACAGATCTCTGACCCTGCTGGCGCCAACCCCGACAAACAATTCAACGAATTCCGAAGCTGCAATCGAAAAGAATGGAACTCCTGCTTCACCGGCAATCGCCTTGGCGAGGAGCGTTTTGCCTGTTCCAGGGGGCCCGACCAGCAGAACACCGCGAGGAATCCGTGCACCTAATTTGATGAAGGTCTCAGGCTGTTTCAGGAAAGTCACCACCTCCTGCAGCTCTTCCTTGGCTTCACCGATTCCGGCAACGTCCTCGAACCGGACCGTGATCTCCTCCTGGGGACTGGTTCTGGCCTGACTGCGTCCGAAGCCCATCGCCTTGTTGGCGGCCTGTGCCGACCGGCGCAGCAGCAACGAGAGGCCGACAACGATCAGAACAACCAGAACGAGATTGCCTGCGAGTCCGGCCAGGGCTTGCTCCTGGCGGACATCCTTCACATTCAGAGGAGTCCCTGAAGCTTCGGCGACTCTCAGGATCTGCTGATCATTGGCCAGCACGGGAACGGTGATTTCGCGCCCATTCGAGTAAGTCACAATCACCTGACGGCGACCCGGAACCAGCACCAATTCCTTGACGGATCCGGACGAAATCTCCTTTAGCAAGGTGCTGTAACTGACTTCTGGCTGTTTCCGGAACAGGGCAAACGGGTTTCCCGACTGGTCCTCAGGCTTTGACTTGGGCGCTGGAGCTCCCGGTTCTGACTGGGTCGTCTGCTCTGAACTCACACCGCTGATGCGTTGCACAGAGACTAGCGATTTGACGAGTGGCCTCTTAAAAGTGGATCATGGCTGTTTGGCAGTGATACGCCCGCGATGGCCGTCCCGAAAAAGAAAACCTCGAAAAGCAAGCGAAACCAGCGACATGCTGTCTGGAAGGGAAAGGCTGCAATCGCAGCTCAGCGTGCGCTTTCAATCGGCAAGTCCGTGCTGAGTGGTCGGGCGCAGGGTTTCGTCTATCCCGTTGCTGAAGACGACGAGGCTGAGAGCTGAGAGCTCATGACATGGACCTCACGGACATTGCGTGATTCCGCGAGATCCATCACCACAGTGCTTTCCTCCAACTGGTGCAACCAGCTCGGAGGAATCGCAGCCAGCACCATGCGGTTGAAGTCTGCAAGATCGCGTTTGTTGTAGCCGACTCCACTCCGCTGCTCGAGAGTGGTCAGCTGTTGCTGCTTCCATTGGGTGGATTGTTCGCTCTGCAGAGCGCGCAGGTGCCAGAGATCGTCGAGGAGTGACCAGACGCTCTGATAGTCACGCAGCTGAGAGATGCTCCTGGATCGCCACCTGAGCTCCTCATCCGAAAGATCATCAAGAAGCTCAGTTTCAATCGAGGGTCGTGGTGTTGATCCGAGAAACCAGCCCTCCAGCAACACAACGTTCGGATTTGAGTCGCTGGTTCCGTTCCGGTCACCCCGTCCATCACGCAGTGATTTGTCGAAGCGGGGAGCTGTGAGCCGGCCATCGTCTTTCCAGCGCAGGAATGATCGCAGCAGCTCATCGATGTCATGACTTCCTGGGAGTGCCCTTGGAACAGACCATGGATTGCCGCGCATGCTGTCTTCAAGTTGCTGCGAAGGCCAGTAGTAATCATCAAGCGAAAGATGCTCCACCGGCCAGCCCAGCTGTTCCGATGCGGACTTGACCCAGCTGCAAAGGGTTGATTTTCCGCAGCCGGGCAGGGCGCTGATGCCGAGAACGACCTGCTGATCGCTCTTCAAAGCCACTTCAACGCGGCTCAGCAGCGGAAGCGCCACAAAGGCGATCCACTTATCGCTGACCGGTATGACCCACTGATTTCTGGCGAGATCGAGACCGCCGACGCCCGCCCATCGAGTCCACCAGTCATCGAAGCAACTCCAACCGAGATGCTCCAGCAAGTGGAGCGTTCCCTTGGGTATCCGGTCGGAAATCGCTTGGCTGCGGCAGTCAGGATCCAAGCTTGAAAGCCTCAAGCACCACGGCATACACCGTGCCGATGCGCAGATTGTCGATGGCGAGCCAGGAAATCGGCCAGGGTCCTGAACGAACCCTGCTGCGGAGTCGCACGATCAGCTCAAGAATGATCACCATGATCAGCACTGCCACAGGCCGGTTCTGACCCGATTTCTGAAACCAGATCATGGTGACGTTGCTGCCGATGATGAAGCCGAACAACAAAGCGAGAACGCCGACGCTGCGTCGCCGCCAGGGGCCGACAAGCGCCTGATTCATGTGCCGTCCGATCCGGCGCTGCAACTGCTCATAGCGGGTGACCTGAAGCGTCATCGCAAGGGAACCGAGAGCAGCAATTGCAAGTACTCCAGCGTGATCCGACGCTGAGCACAAGGGGGACCGGCCAAAATCACCGTGGGCTGATCAGCTTCTCCGAGATGATCCACCACCGCATGGGCTTGATGTCGGCAATGTTCAAGTTCACGATCCCAGGGTGATGGTGTCAAAAGGCAGCGAAGACCGGCAGCGAGCGCTGACTGAAGACCTGGCATGGAGTCTTCGCAAACGACAACGGCCTCGGGATCAGCTCCGCTTCGATGCAGCGCCAGGGTGTAGGGATCAGGGAAAGGCTTGTGTCTGTTCACTGCATCGGACGTCACCATTCCCCGAAAAATCCCTTGCAGGTCGGCCTGGAAAGACTGCAGCAGAGACTTCACAGAAGATTCTCCACTGCTGGTGACGATCCACTGCTGAACATCAGCCCTTGCAAGTTCCATGAGTAGTCGTTTCACACCGGGGCGCAAGCTCACGGCTCCAGACGACACGAAGTTGAGATAATGCTGCTGCTTCGACTGCCGTATCCGCTCCAGAAGCGCGGGATCAACAACCATTTCCTGCCGTTTCGCATAGCTGAGCACACGCTGTTTGCCCCCTGGAATGCTCAGCAATTCGCAATAGGTCTGCTCATCCCAGTGCCAGCTGAGACCGCAATCCTGGAAAGCTCTGTTGAAGGCAGGCCGGTGACCGTTCAGCTCGGTGTCAGCCAGGGTTCCATCAACATCCCAGAAAACAGCCTGCAAACGTGTCATGAAGGGTCACCGACATGGCACCAGCCTGACCGATCGCTTTTGAAGCGATGAGGGCGCACAATGCAGCCATTCGTTGGCTTGGGCATTGTGTTGGGCGCGCCGGTTCAGCAATGGCGACTTCCACAACCGATCGAGGGTGATCCGCTGGCCTGCGTTGATCTTCCGCTGCCCTTGAAGGCGATGCTTTTCCGGCGAGGATTCAAGGATCCAGAACAGGTGGAGTTGTTGATCAGTGAGCAACCACTGCCAGCTGCAGATCAACATTTTCCTGAGCTGGGTGCAGCACTGAAGAGATTGAAAAAGGCCTGTCGCAACAAGGAGGCTGTGGCGATCTGCGGGGATTACGACGCTGATGGCATGACTAGCACCGCCCTGTTGATGCGAGCCTTTGAGGCCATGGGCGCCTGTCCCCAGGCAGCAATCCCCAGCCGCATGGACGACGGTTACGGTCTCAACCCCGGCATGGTTGAGCAGCTTCATGCCGAAGGTGTGCGTCTTCTGGTGACAGTCGACAACGGAGTCGCTGCCCATGAAGCTCTCGAAAAGGCGAGCGAACTCGGTGTTGAAGTGATCCTCACCGATCACCACACTCTTCCTGACAGCCGACCGAAAGCCCTTGCTCTGATTCACCCTGCGACCACACCGGAGAACTCCCCCTATGACTCACTGGCCGGGGTTGGACTGGCTTACGTGCTCGCCAGGGCACTGGCCGCAGAGTTGAACAAACCAGACTCGATCACCACAGCGAGGGATCTGTTCTGCATCGGCACTGTGGCCGACATGGCCCCACTGACCGGTGCCAATCGAACTCTGCTCCGGGAAGGCCTCAGCCATCTGCATCGCAGCAGATGTCCGGGTGTTAAGGCTCTTCAGCAACTTGCCGGTCTTGGAGATCGCCCCCTTCGAGCCGATGACATCGGGTTTCAGCTCGCACCAAGAATCAACGCTGTGGGTCGCATCGGTGAACCTTCGCTGGTGGTTGATCTGCTTACGGCTGATGATCACGCTCATGCCTTTGAACTCGGGCGTCGATGCGATTCGCTCAATCGCCAGCGCCGTGAGCTCTGCGATGCGATTGAGGCGGAAGCAGTTGCATTGCTTGAAAGCGATCCCTCCCCACTGCCCCCTTTTCTTCTCCTGGCACAGGGGCACTGGCACCACGGTGTGATCGGCATCGTGGCCGCCCGTCTTGTTGAGCGTTACCAACGTCCGGCAGCTCTGCTCGCCAGCGATGGCGAAGGAACGATGCGTGCATCAGTTCGCGCACCTGAAGGTTTCGCCGTTGATCGCGCCCTGCAGGACTGCAGCGAGCTGCTGGATCGCTATGGCGGCCATCCCGCAGCTGGTGGGTTCACAGTTCAGATCACTGCGGTCAGTGCACTTCATCAGGCGCTCAACCTTCTCGCGTCCCGTTGGCTGGAGTCAAGAGGTCTGGATCTGCTGGTGCAACCTGAAGCGCTGCTGGAGCTTGATCAGATTGATCATGCGTTCTGGCAGTCCCTCCAGAAACTCGAACCGTTCGGGGCTGGTCATCCGAAACCACTTTTCTGGTCGAGGGGTTGCCGAATCATTGATCGACAGCTTCTGCGCGGGGGGCATCTGAGACTCAAGCTCGAGCAAAACGGTGTTGAACGCCAGGCGATCGTCTGGCGTTGGCCAGAAAATGCTGCCCTCAGTCAGCGGATCGATGCGACCTACACGGTCACTCAGAATCACTGGCGCGGTGAAACGCGCTTTCAGCTCGACATCAAATCTCTTCGCCCCCACCTAGAGACGATGGAGCTGCACCGGTCGAACGGCAGCTACCGCGTGCAGCGCGTTGATCGCGAAAGCCTTGAGTTGATCAATGCTGACGGAGAATCTCTGCTGAGCCATGTCAATCATGAGGGTGTGCTGGAGAGCGACGACAGTCGTGCATCGCACCCCTACGTTGCGGCCTTGCTGCAGGAGGCGTGTGTGGGCCTCGGATTACGCCCATGAGTCGTGACAGCCGCCATGAATCAGTTCTGATTCCGGGAACGCTTCCGTCTCAGGGGCGTCTCAAGGGGATTGCCCGACATTTCATCGGCCTCGTTCTGGTCGGTGTGTTGATCGGTCTGGCCTGTCTGCCTCTGAACCTTGTTGATCGGATTCAGGCTCAGCTTTACGCCCTTTTGCCAACCACCACCACAGAAGACTGGACCCTGAACGGCCTCATGGTCGCGTTCATGCCGCTGGTGGTGATGCCGACCCTGCTGTTTCTGCAGCGAGGCCCGTGGCATGCGGGTGCCGGCTCAGGGATTCCATCAACAATGAACGGGCTGCAGGACCCAAGCCAACTTCCGAAGGCGATGGCAGCGTCAGCAACCGTTCAGCGGGGTGTGCTCTGGTCCATCGCGACCATGGCGATGTTCCCTCTTGGCAGAGAAGGTCCAGTCGTTCAGTTCGGTGCAGCAGTGGCGCGCGGCTGCCACCGTCGTTTCCGCGAGTGGCTCCCTTCACTCAACGAACGACAGATTGTTGCCATCGGTGGTGGAGCCGGCCTGGCCGGAGGGTTCAACACACCTTTGCTCGGTGCGGTATTCATGCTTGAGGAGCTCACCGCCGACTACTCGATTGTGACGATCTGGCCGGCGCTGGTGATCAGTGTCGCTGCTGCAGGTTTCTCCAACTTCGGAGGAGAGCCGATGTTTGGCCTCGGCGTCCTCAACATTGCATCACCGGAATCAGAACAGCTGATGATGGCCTTCCCGATTGGAATCGTTTGTGGATTCGTCGGGGGTCTGTTCAACAGGGGATTGGTGTGGCTCACCCGTCGTCTTGCACCTGTCGTCAGAAGCAGACCGCTGCAAACAGGTCTGTGTCTGGGCGGGGGACTCACAGCCCTCGCACTGCTGAGCTGGGGGACCTCCACCTCCGATGGCGAGGCACTGGTAAAACAGCTGATCGAAGAGGGAATGCCTAATGCGCTGGGTAATGATCAGCACCTGACCTCGGGCCTCACCAGCGTCTGGATCACGCTCGTGAGAGTCGTTGGGCCGATGCTGGCGCTCAGCCCTGGTGTTCCCGGTGGTCTGATCGATCCATCTCTGACATTCGGCGCCGTTCTCGGCTACACGATTTGTGCAGTGGTCGGAGTCAGCTCACAGCTGGGAATTGGACTAGGGCTGGCTGCAGGCCTCTCAGGCGCCACCCAGTTGCCGCTTGTTTCGATCGTGTTCTCCTGGCGACTTGCCGGAGATCAGCAACTCTTTGCAGGTGTTGTTCTTGCTTCAGTGTTAGCGGCCTACACCGGACGTCTGGTCTGCAGAGATCCGGTGTATCACGGGCTCAGCAAACTTCAGAGTGCACCGCGGCGGTAGAACAGAATGAAGATGACAGCGGGGCCGGCCAGAGTGATCAGGGCCAGTGCCGCGAAATTGGCGATCAGGTGGAAATCAAGTCCCATGAAACGGAAGCGGATGAGAGGCATGTTGCCCATCACAGGCTACGAGGCTTCGGCCCTTCCCGACCAGCTGGATCGGGACCTTTGTGACGGCCTGTCACAGCGGCAAGCCGTTGAAGCCATCTGCGAGGCTGATCAATGACACGCAGGGGTGAGCGTTGGTCCTGCATGGATCAGTGCGGTGCCTGCTGCCGACTGGCACCCGATGAACGTCCAGAAGCGGTGGAAGCTCTTGATCCGATTCAACGAAGTGAATATCTCTCAATGGTCGGCGCTGATGGCTGGTGCATTCACTTCGACAGTGGTTCAAGACGATGTCGTATCTATGACGCACGGCCGGACTTCTGCCGCGTCAGCAGTCTCTGCAACCTGTTTGATATCGAACCTGAACACGCCGATCCGTTTGCAATTGCGTGCTGCCGGCAACAGATCCGTTCGGTTCATGGCGGTCGCAGCAGGGAACTACGTAAGTTCGAACGTCTCATCCGCACCACGGACACCCTGTGATGACAGATTCCGGCACCACACAACGGCCTGGTTTCGCGACTGTCCTTCTCACAACCTTCACCACTGTTTTTCTGGCAGAACTGGGAGATAAAACCCAGCTCGCAACCCTTCTGCTGTCAGCGCAATCGGGTCAGCCCTGGTTTGTGTTCGGAGGTGCCGCACTGGCGTTGATCTGTTCAAGCCTGGTCGGGGTGCTTGTCGGACGGTGGCTCTCGACCGTGATGCAACCTGAGCGGCTCGAACAAATGGCCGGTCTGCTGATGATGGGTCTTGGTGTTTGGCTTGGCTCTCAGGCACTGCAGTCGCTGATCACGACCACCCCCATTTGATCAACTCCCCGGTGGATCCGCCGCTGCACATTTCCCTCTCCATGAATCTGACCCTGCTTCTCTCCACGTTTGCCACGGTTTTTCTGGCGGAGCTGGGTGACAAGACGCAATTAGCGACCGTTGCCATCAGCGGCACGTCAAAGCGACCACTGGCGGTGTTCATCGGCTCATCCTCAGCGCTTGTGCTGGCGAGCCTGATCGGTGCCATCGCGGGCGGTTCACTGTCGACAGTTGTTCCCTCCGACTGGTTGCAGCTGATGGCCTCGCTTGGATTCCTGGCAATCGGCCTAAAACTGCTCTGGCCGCTTCTCAGCGGCAGCGAGGCAGCAGCACCGGTCGATGACTGAATCTCTTTGGGAGCCAGAAGCTCGTAAGATTGATGAATCAAGGGTTGGCGCGGTCCTCCGCTGTACGCGCACCCGAGATGTTTCCTCCCGGTCCTGAAGGCCGGTTCCCGCACATCGTTCCGATGAAATTCACGGTCGCTGACCTGCTTGATCAGGTACCTGCTGAGGGCAACCTCGAGACCGCCAAGCTCGAGAAGATTCTGCGACTGACCAATCGATCCGAAAAGCAGTCACTCGAGCTCGCCCTTCGAGGTCTGAAGCGTCTTGGAATTCTTGACCTTGATGACGATGGAGCCATCTGCAGAGGTACGGCTGACGATCTGGTGGAGGCACGTCTTCGCTGCAGCAGCAAGGGATTCTGTTTTGCAATTCGCGATGACGGTGGCGATGACATCTACATCCGCGATCATCAGCTGAACCATGCCTGGAACGGCGATCGAGTTCTCGTCAGGTTGACCCGTGAAGGTGGCCGCCGCCGTTCACCCGAAGGAGGCGTTCAATGCATTCTTGAGCGCTCCACCACAAGCCTGCTCGCTTCGGTGGAGCTACAGGAAGAACGCGTCATCGCCATTCCGCTCGACGATCGACTGCTGGCATCGATCGAACTGCCATCAGACGATGCCGGCCATGCGGATCAACCGCTCGGCATAGCCGTTGCAGAAGTGGTGCTTGATCGCTACCCCGTCGCTCAGTTTCCAGCACAGGGTCATGTTGCGCGTTCCCTGCCGCTTGACGGTGGTTCCAAGGCTGATCGTGAACTGTTGCTCACCAAGGCCAATCTTCACCAACGCCAGTCTCCTCCCCGTGCCAGTTTCAAATCACCATCGGCCAAAAAACGTGAGGACCTGACTGCACAACCCGCACTCATCATTAAGGGGTGGAATGCTGACGATGCCCCAGCTTTGCCAGCCGTCCACGTCATTCCTCACGATGGCGGCACCTGTCTGTGGATCCACGCTCCGGCCGTCGCCGAGCGATTGAGTCCCGGGAACAGCTTTGATCAATGGCTGCTCAACCAGTCGGAAAGCCTCTGTCTTGGGGGGGACTGGCTTCCGTTGCTGAGTTCTGCTCTTGCCAAGGCAAGCGCCTTTGCAGTTGGAGAAGATCAGGATGCGGTATCCCTTCGATTGGATATCGGGCCGGAGGGTGATTGGCGTGACTGGGAGTTCTGTCTCAGTCGGATTCGTCCCGTTGCGGAAGTCAATTCCGACGCTTTGCAGGCGCTGGAATCACGTAAACCGAAGTCAAGAGCTGTTCCTGCCGGCTTGAAACCGATCAAGGATCAGATCGGCCAGATTGAAACTCTCATTTTTTGCGCAAAGAGTCTTCATGACGCCGAACAATCGCAAGGTCGCATCGAACTCAATCTGACGCGCGCTCAGGTCGAGGATCTCGGGGATCTCAACCAAGTTTCGCCTGATGGTGATGGTCAGAACTGGTCGCTGCCCCTGAACATCAGCTGCCCGAATTCGATTCTCTCTGTTTTGCTCCGTCATGCCCATCGCGTCTGGGAAGAACACAGTCGAGAACTTGGCTTACCCGTCATTCTTCTCGATGCACCAGCTGCCGATGAGTCGACTTTGAATGACGTTGCTAAATCAGCTGTTGCTCTTGAGGTTGCACTCGAACTCGATGAAGATGGAGCTCCGTCGCCTTCCGAACTGGCACTGGCAGTGTCAAACAGCGATTCAAGTCATGTTCTCAATCTTCAACTGAAGCAGGCATTGCCAGATAGCTTCTACAGGATTTCAGACAACCTCAAAGATCGGGACGACAAGCTTGAAACGTCTGAAGATCCAGCCAATCCTTCTCAATCGGATCAGGCCGAAGCTGATGGTCAGAAGAATTCCGATTCCATCGTCTTAGGTAGGGCAGGACTCAATCCGGTTGCACCCTGGTGCTGTCCAACGCTTCACCAGGCTGATGTCATCAACCAGCAGATTCTCTGCCTGCTTCTCAATGAGGGGAAGGATCGTCCAACCGTTCGACACAAAACCAAAGTGAAGCTGGGAGAAAAGGGAGTTGCCGCTTCTGTGAGCTGGCCGCTCCTGACAGCTTCCCAGGATCAGAAAATCAACGACATGATCCGTGAACGCACCCTGCAGCGTTTGAATACACGTCGCCGTCAGGCTGAAGAGCTGAAGAAAGATGTGCTGGCGATGACCAAAGCCCGCAGTGCCGTGCCGATGCTCGATCAGCAGAGGACCGGCACGATCAGCGGAGTTCAGAGCTATGGCTTCTTCGTTGAAATCGCCCCTTCGATGGTTGAAGGTCTCGTTCACGTCAGTTCACTGAATGACGACTGGTATGAATATCGATCCAGACAGAATCGTTTGGTGGGTCGAAGAAGCAGACGTGTTTATCAACTTGGCGACAGCGTTGAGGTGAAAGTTCTCAAGGTCGATGTGCTGAGAAATCAGATCGATCTCGAAGTGGTTCCCTCAAGTACTCCTGTCTCGGACGATTCTTTGCCTGTCGCTGTGAGCGTCGAATGACTCCCTATGTGATCGGTGTCAGCGGTGCCTCGGCGCAACAGCTGGCTGAACGCACACTGCAGTGGATGCTGCGCCGCGATTTCAGCGTGCACCTGATTCTGAGTCGTGGGGCGCATGGCGTCTGGCGTGCCGAGCGCTCGATTTCGGTGCCAGTCGACCCAAAACTCCAGGAACGTTTCTGGCGTGAACGTCTCGGAGTCAGCGAAGGACAACTCGTCTGTCATCGCTGGGATGATCAATCCGCTGTGGTGGCCAGTGGAAGTTTCCCCACCAAAGGAATGGTTGTCGTCCCCTGCTCCATGGGCACCGTCGGTCGCCTGGCGGCAGGGCTTGCCGGAGATCTGCTTGAACGCTGTGCTGATGTTCATCTGAAGGAGAATCGCCCTCTTGTGATTGCTCCACGTGAGATGCCCTGGAACCTTCTACATCTACGCAATCTCACAACGCTCGCTGAAGCAGGTGCTCGCATTGCTCCTCCAATTCCAGCCTGGTACACACAGCCCGAGAGCATCGACGACATTCTCGACTTTCTGGTGATGCGTCTCTTTGATTCGCTCGGAGAATCCCTTACTGATCAAAAACGCTGGGAGGGGCCTCGGAGATGACATCCTTACAACGTCTGCTGCTGATTCCCTGTCTTTCACCTCTGTTACTGACGCTGCTCGTCGGTGGACTCAACCTCGGTAAGGCTGGAAGTCTGCGCATTCTTACTTGGGAATTGCCCACACTTCCCATTGGAGTTTGGATGGTGGTGGCCTCAGCAACCGGTGCCGTGCTGGGTTCCGGAGGTGTTCTTGCAGCAGGTTCATCAGCTGCTCAGCATACGCTTCAGCGTGAGGTTCGGCGTCCTTTTTCCTGGAAGGAAGAAACCTTTGAGCAGGAGCAGCAACATGTCGCATCCACCGCAGCGACCATGCCATGGCCTGAACGGGATGTTCGTGATCCCGCACCCACTGTTTCCGTGCCTTTCAGGGTGATCCGCACAGGTCGGGGGCCTCAGGGCAATCCTGCTCAGCCTGATCTGAATGGGAAAGTGGCCTCTCAACCTGCTAAGGGTTCATCGCCAGGCATTGATGACTGGAATCAGCCGATCTCCTCTGATTGGTGATGCTGGTGAGGGGTGCCCTGGGCTGTCTACAGTCCCGCGAGCGATTGACGTCCGGTGAGCGAAACCTCTGACAACCCTGCCAAGCCGGACAAGACTGTCGAGCCAGATACACCTGCAAACGCTGAGGTTTCGGCTCAGGAGGAAGTGCCTGCCAAGACGGAGGCAGAGGCCAAAGCCGACAACGCTGAGAAGCCAGCTCCAGCGGCAGCTCCCGATGCACCCGCCAAGGCTGAAACAACTGCCAAAACGGAGGCAATAGCCAAGCCCGACAACGCTGAGAAGCCAGCTCCAGCGGCAGCTTCCGATGCATCCGCCAAGTCTGAAGTACCTGCCAAGACAGAAGCAGCGGCCACACCCGACAACGCTGAGAAGCCAGCTCCAGCGGCAGCTTCCGATGCATCCGCCAAAGCTGAAGTACCTGCCAAGACAGAAGCAGCGGCCAAAACCGACAACGCTGAGAAGCCAGCTCCAACGGCAGCTTCCGATGCACCCGCCAAGTCTGAAGTACCTGCCAAGACAGAAGCAGCGGCCAAACCCGACAACGCTGAGAAGCCAGCTCCAGCGGCAGCTCCCGATGCACCCGCCAAGGCTGAAACAACTGCCAAAACGGAGGCAATAGCCAAGCCCGACAACGCTGAGAAGCCAGCTCCAGCGGCAGCTTCCGATGCATCCGCCAAGTCTGAAGTACCTGCCAAGACAGAAGCAGCGGCCACACCCGACAACGCTGAGAAGCCAGCTCCAGCGGCAGCTTCCGATGCATCCGCCAAAGCTGAAGTACCTGCCAAGACAGAAGCAGCGGCCAAAACCGACAACGCTGAGAAGCCAGCTCCAACGGCAGCTTCCGATGCACCCGCCAAGTCTGAAGTACCTGCCAAGACAGAAGCAGCGGCCAAACCCGACAACGCTGAGAAGCCAGCTCCAGCGGCAGCTTCCGATGCACCCGCCAAGTCTGAAGTACCTGCCAAGACAGAAGCAGCGGCCAAAACCGACAACGCTGAGAAGCCTGTTCCAGGGGACAAGGCCAAGGCTGTCAAAGCTGACAAGGCGCCCGGTGCTCAACCAGCTGCCGACAGTGCCGCGAAGGTTGCCAAGGCTGATTCAACTGACAAGCCAGCAAAACCTGCCAAAGCTGAGAGTGCCGACAAGCCGGCAAAGCCAGCCAAGCCTGCTGCCAAGCAGAAACCCGAAGACAAGCCTTTCGCGGACTTCATTCAGGAGGATCTGCTGCCGGCGCTCACCAAGTCTCTGACTGAGCGCGAGAGTGCGCCAATCAGTCTCGCCCTGGTTGAAGGAGAAAGACCAGTTGTGGGAGGCCAATGCTGGATGGTCCAGGGAGAGTTACCGGCAGGACGACGTTTCTGGCTTTGCTTCGCATCCGATGCGATCACCTCGGGCAAGACGATTGCTCTGGCTGAATCCGGTTCCGATCCAAGCCTGCTCGAATCGTTTCTGATCGATGAGAAGCGCATCAATCAGGCACTGCTGGAATCACGCTTGCTTCAGCGCCTGAATGGTCAGAAATGGTTTGGAGGCAACTGAACCAATGGGTAACAGCCAACCCCGGCTGTGACTCGGCTCGGCCTACGATGGTATGAACACAACAAAAACCGATGGTGCCTCCTACCGCTGTCACCGACGCGAATGCCGGCGGATCCGGTGTCACCGTGAAGGACCCGGTCAAGGACACAATCCTTACTCCGCGCTTCTACACAACGGACTTCGATGCCATGGCGGAGATGGATCTCCGCCCCAATGAGGCAGAACTAGAAGCGATCTGTGAGGAGTTCCGCAAGGACTACAACCGCCACCATTTCGTTCGCAATGGAGAATTTGAGGGTGCTGCTGACAAGCTCGATCCAGAGACAAGGCGTGTCTTTATCGAGTTTCTTGAGCAGAGCTGCACATCCGAATTTTCAGGATTTCTGCTCTACAAAGAACTGAGTCGACGAATCAAGGCACGCAATCCTCTCCTTGCTGAATGCTTTGCACATATGGCGAGAGATGAGGCCAGGCATGCAGGCTTTCTCAATAAGTCCATGAGTGATTTCGGACTTCAGCTCGATCTTGGATTTCTAACCGCCAATAAGAAATACACGTTCTTCAAACCCAAATTTATTTTTTATGCCACTTACCTCTCTGAAAAAATTGGTTACTGGCGATATATAGCAATCTATAGACATTTAGAGAAGAATCCTGAAGGTAGGATTTTTCCTATTTTCAATTTCTTCGAAAACTGGTGCCAGGATGAAAATCGCCATGGTGATTTCTTTGATGCACTGATGAAATCACAGCCGGACACTGTTCGCGGCCTACGTGCTCGACTTTGGTGCCGATTCTTCCTGCTTGCAGTTTTTGCCACCATGTACGTCCGGGATGTGGATCGCAAGGAGTTTTATGAGGCCCTAGGCCTCGACGCTCGTGAATATGATCGGATGGTCATTGACAAAACCAATGAAACTGCTGCGCGGGTTTTCCCGGTTGTCCTTAACGTCAGAAGTCCTCGCTTCTACGAACGTCTGGAAAAAATTGTCCGCAACAACCAGTCATTGCAATCTGTCGATCAGAGTGAAGCTCCTAAGGCTCTCAAGTTCGTACGAAAGCTTCCTCACTGGTTTGCCAATGGGGCCCAGATGGCTTCTCTTTTCCTGATGTCGCCTGTCAGAAGCGAAAACTACCAGCCCAGCGTTCGCTGATGCATTCAATACTCACAAAACCTCAGGCCGGGCTCATTGATTTGAACCCGGACCACCACCCATGGCGTCAGCGACTCGACACTCTTCTCAATCTCGGCGTCAGGGCCGGGGCGGATCTGGTTGAAGTGTTTCTGGAGCGCACCGACCATCTGGGTGTCCTCGCAGAACAGGACAAGATCACCAGTGTGAGCCCATCGTTCGGGATGGGTGCAGGAATCCGTGTCTTCCGTTCTGGCAGGGATGGTTTCGTCAGCACCAATGACCTCAGTGACCAGGGTCTTGAAGAGGCTCTCCAACAAGCTCTTGCCATGCTTCAACTCAGTCAGAGATCATCGACCGCTGACTGTTCGTTTGATGGCCTGGGCACGTTCCGCGATTACGGCACCTCAAAGAACGGTTGGCTTGACAGCACACCTGATCTGGTGACGATCACACAGCGACTGCTGGAAGGAACCCAGTGTCTTCAAAAGCGAGGTCAGCATCTCGATGTGCGCAGGGGCAGCTTCGCGCGTGACTGGCAGGAGGTTCTTGTGGCGGCCAGTGACGGAACATTTGCGCGGGATATCAGGCTCCATCAGTCCAGTGGTCTGAGCGTGCTGGCAGCAGACGGCGAGCATCGATCCAGCATTGCCCGTCGCTATGGAAGCACCGATCGACCGGATGATCTCTGCAGCTGGGATGTGGATGCTTCTGCCCAGGAGGTCTGTGACAGCGCAGCCAAAATGCTTCGTGCCGATTATGTCGATGGGGGCCAGATGCCGGTGGTGCTGGCCAACCGTTTCGGTGGTGTGATCTTCCATGAAGCCTGCGGTCATCTTCTGGAAACCACTCAGGTGGAGCGTGGCTCCACACCTTTCGCGGACAGCGTCGGCGAAAGCATCGCCCATCCCGCCGTGACCGCAATCGATGAAGGTCTGAGTGGTGGCGCCTTCGGCTCCATTTCCATGGATGACGAAGGGATGGAGCCGCAGAAAACCGTGTTGATTGAGAACGGCATCCTGCAGTGTTTCCTGAGTGACCGGGCTGGTGAGATGAGAACCGGTCACGCCCGCACAGGAAGCGGACGACGACAGAACCATGGATTCGCTGCGGCGAGCCGCATGCGCAACACCTACATCGCGGCGGGCCCCCACAGCATTGATGACCTGATCAGCTCCGTTGATCTGGGTCTCTATTGCAAGTCAATGGGTGCTGGAAGCGTCGGAGCAACCGGCCAGTTCAATTTTTCCGTTGAAGAGGGCTATCTGATCAAAAACGGTCAGCTCGGCAAACCGGTCAAGGGAGCGACCCTGATCGGTGATGCGAAAGAGGTCATGCCGAGGATTTCCATGTGTGCTGATGATCTTGAACTTGCCGCCGGATATTGCGGTTCAGTCAGCGGAAGTGTGTTCGTGACCGTGGGTCAGCCTCACGTGAAGGTCGACTCCATCACCGTTGGAGGTCGTTGATCATGGCCAATCAACCTCTCAACATCTCCTCCATTCAGTCTCAGCTGCACTCGCTGGCGCAGCGTGAAGGCGTTTCAAAATGGGATCTTGGCGCGAGTCGGAGCAGCAGTGCCTCGGTTCAGGTTGACCGCGGCGAAGCGAAGCAGCTGAAGGCTTCTCAGCGCAGTTCGATCACGGTTCGTGTCTGGAATCAGCGGGGTCTTGTCGGTATCACAAGCACCTCCGATCTTTCCGATTCAGGTCTTGAAAAAGCGTTGATGGGTGCACATCAGGCCAGCGCTTTCGGAAATCCTGACGACGTTCCAGGCTTTTCTCCGCTCGCCACAGCACCGCAGCCTGATCTACACCGCCCGCTGCAGGAGCCCCAGGGGATCCAGACGCTTCTGGAACAGCTTCTTGATGCTGAAAGACAATTGCTGGGACGTCATCCGTCCATCGGCACACTCCCTTACAACGCCCTGAATGAGGGCAGCAGCGAACGCGTATATCTCAACAGCGAAGGAGCACTGCGTCAGGCACAACGGACCCAGGCCAGCATTTTTTTGATGGCGCGCGCTGAGGAGAGCGGACGAAAACCGCGCAGTGGTGGCGCCGTTCGTGTTGCGCTGGGCAGTCGCGATCTCGATCTGACCGGATGCATCGATGAAGCAGCAGAGCGCACCATCAGCCATCTCAACTATCAACCGATCGACACCGATCGTTATCTGGTGTGCTTCACCCCTGAAGCCTTCCTTGATCTGATCGGATCATTCAGCAGCATGCTCAACGCACGTGCCGTTCTCGATGGTTTGAGCCTCAGCAAGGCTGATTCAATCGGCGATCAACTGGCTGTTCCCTTTTTCAACCTCACCGACAACGGTCTGCATCCGGCCCATGTTGGAGCCATGCCGTTTGATGGTGAAGGCACACCCACCAGGGCGCTCCCACTGATTCAAGAGGGACGTCTGCAGAGTTTCCTGCATTCCGAGGCGACAGCTCGCCATTTCGGAGTGGATCCCACCGGACATGCCGGCATGGGAGCAAAAGTGTCGGTTGGTCCTGACTGGTTCGAAGTCAGTCGTACCCCGGGAATGAGCACCGCAGCTGAGCATCTTGACCACTCCTCAACAACGCAGACTTTCGTTCTGATTGAGAGTCTCAGTGCTCTTCATGCCGGTGTGAAGGCCAGCCAGGGAGCGTTCTCACTGCCGTTTGACGGCTGGCTGGTGAAAGACGGTGAACGCATTTCAGTTGAAGCAGCAACAGTTGCTGGTGATATCCGTGATCTGATGCGTTCAATCGTTCACCTTGAACCTGAATCGGTTGTCACGCATGAAGGCGTCTGTCCCTACGTGTGGGTCGATGGACTTGCCATCACCGGTGAAGCCTGAAGCTCCCTTGCTGAAGCATTGGCTTTGAAGATTCTGTTCTGGGGTACGCCCGGTTATGCGGTCCCAACCCTGGATGCTCTGAACGATGCGGGGCATCGGATCGTTGCTGTTGTGACACAGCCGGATCGGCGCCGGGGTCGAGGCAAACAACTGATCCCTTCAGCGGTGAAAACGAGAGCGCTGGAACTTGATCTTCCCGTTTACACCCCTGAAAAAATCCGTCGGGATCTTTCCTGTCAACAGCAACTGGCCGATCTCGGAGCTGACCTGTCTGTTGTGGTGGCTTTCGGACAGATTCTGCCTCCGGAGGTGTTGTTTCAGCCTCCACTGGGCTGTTGGAACGGTCATGGCTCGCTGCTGCCCAGATGGCGGGGAGCTGGTCCGATTCAATGGTCCATCCTTGAAGGTGATGTCCAGACAGGTGTCGGGGTGATGGCCATGGAGGAGGGGCTTGACACCGGCCCCGTGCTCATCGAAAGAGCACTGGCGATCGGACTGCTTGAGAACGCCCATCAGCTCGGTGAACGACTGAGCCAGCTCACAGCGGAACTGATGGTGGAAGCGCTTCCTCTGATCGAGTCAGCGGGTCCAGGGCCTGAATATGAGCGACATCGCAGGCTGGGATTGCGTCCTCAGAGGCAGGATGTCACCTACGCAAGGATGATCAACAAGAGTGATTACCAACTCGACTGGACCGGTTCCGCACTGGCCATTCATCGCAAGGTGATGGCTCTTTTCCCTGGTGCTGTGACTCACTGGAAAGGTAAACGGTTGAAAATCCTTGTCACGGAACCGCTGATCGCGAGACTTCAGAAGCAGCTCAGCCCTTCTGCCCAGCAACTCGTTGGACGTTGGCCGACCGGTGAGCAATCCGGCGGAACCGTTCTCGGAGCATGTGATGAGGGGCTGATTGTGAGCAGTTCAGGCTGCCCTGTGCTGATTCGGGAAGCCCAGCTGGAGGGCAAGAGTCGTTGCAGTGGTCGTGCCCTGGTTCAGCAATTGCAGGCGCATGATGGCGACACACTCGGATGACAGGGGGCTAGCCCTCAACACTGGTTCAGTGTCTTCGCTGACGGCCCGAACTGCCCCCCTGTCTGCGCCGTGGCCTCTGATTGCTGCGCCGCCTTCCTCCACCAAGATCAATGGGTGGCGCCGTGAGAATCGTTGGCTCAAATCCCTTCACATCCTCCTTGCGAAGAACTTCTCCGGTGAGTCGTTCAATCGCCTTGAGCAGAAGCGATTCCTCTGCGGCAACGAGGGAAATGGCATGGCCGGTTTCACCGGCACGCCCGGTGCGCCCGATGCGGTGCACATAATCCTCGGCAACGTTGGGAAGATCCAGATTGATCACGTGCGGCAGCTGCTGAATGTCAATACCCCGAGCCGCGATGTCGGTTGCCACAAGCACCCGCACACTGCCCTGTTTGAACCCCTGAAGTGCACGGGTGCGGGCACCCTGACTCTTGTTGCCGTGAATCGCGGCCGCTTCGAGTCCTTCCCTGCTGAGCTTCTCAGCAACCCGGTTGGCTCCATGCTTTGTTCTTGAAAACACCAGAACCTGACGCCAGTCACCATCTCTGATCAGATGGCTGAGCAGTTCCGATTTCCTTTTCATGTCGCAGGGGTGGACCACCTGCTCCACGGAACGAGCCGTCTGATTTTCCGGCGTGACCTGGATCTGCAACGGCTGATGCAGGAGACCAGTCGCCAGCTTTCGTATCGGTGGGCTGAAGGTTGCGGAGAACAACAGGTTCTGCCGCTGTTCCGGCAGCAGTCGGATCAATCTGCGGATGTCATGAATGAATCCCATGTCGAGCATGCGATCCGCCTCATCCAGCACAAGGCACTCCAGCTGATCAAAACGCAGCACACCCTGCTGATGCAGATCGAGCAGTCGTCCCGGTGTTGCCACCAGCAGGTCGACACCTTTCTGTAGACGTTCAATCTGCGGATTGATCTTGACTCCACCGAACACGACTTCACTTCGCAGAGGCAGATGCCGCCCGTAGGCACGAACGTTCTCGTGAACCTGAGCAGCGAGCTCACGGGTCGGTGTCAGGACCAACGCACGCACCTGTCCACGTGCCGGGCGTCGACCATGGCGCAGCCGCTCAAGCATGGGCAGTGTGAATCCGGCTGTTTTCCCAGTACCCGTCTGGGCCGCTGCCATCAGATCACGTCCACGGATCACTGCAGGAATGGCCTGTTCCTGAATCGGCGAGGGGTGGACATAGCCCTTGTCCCTGAGCGCCTTGAGCAGCGGCTCTCCCAGTCCCAGGTCATCGAATCCAACCTGAGCGTTGATCATGACAGCGGACTCGCCGATCGTGATGGTGGCCAATCTTTCACCCTAGAAGGCAGCCTCTGAAGACCTGTTCAGCAGTGTCGTAACTCGAGCTGGTGACTCAGATGATCTTCCAGACAGCGTCATCAGGAATCTCAGGTGCTGCGTGCGGGTCGGAAGGCTCCTGCTGGGTCACGCGCCATGCGGGAACCCTGGTGTCGCGATAGCTGCCGTGTTGAATCAGAACTCCCTCCTGATCATCCGTTGTGGCATAAAACCCCCCTTCCCAGTGGGGTTTCTGATTCAGACCACCACGAAACCAGACCCAGCAACGCTCCCGTTTCATTGATGTCATGACGACCAGTGACTGCAACGCTCGCATGGGCCTTCAGGAATCACAGCGCAACGCAGCAGTGGACTGCGGGCATTGAAACGGCACGCGGGGTCTCCGATCACCCACCCATGCTCAAACCACCGTGCATCGACGGGACGTTTCTGTGGCTTCACCATCAGCACGACGGAACTCAGCTGATAGTGGCCTGAATGCAGGCGGTAGCGATGACGGCTCTGCATCACAAGGAAGCTGCTGTCGTCATGAACAAACCATCGGCCTGGTGATGGAGGCGCATCAAGTTCAACACGATCCAGCAGCTGCTCACTGCCGGACTGCCGGATTTCCACGAGCACGGCCTCAGGACTCCTCTGCTGCAGTCGACTCACGCAGGGAAAAGCCCCAGATCAACAAGCCCATCACAGCCCCGAGAGTGAAGAGTTCCGATGGATGCAAGGTCGGGAGAGCCATCAGCACCAGCAACTTGAGACCCACGAAGCCAACCGCAAGAAAGCCTGCGGTTTCAAGCCTTGGATAGATCTGAAGCCATCGAATGAACAGTCCTGATGTGAAGCGCAAGGCAACCACCCCAATCAAGGCACCCGTCAACACAAGTAGCAACTGATCACTGATGGCAACAGCGGCAGCAACACTGTCGATCGAGAAGGCGAGGTCGGTGATCGCCAGTGTCAGTACCGTTCGACTGAATCGAACTGGCTGAGATGAGCTCCCTGAGGATCCTTCGCCACTGGGATCAGCCCCGGAACTCCAGTGTCTGAAACAGAGCCAGAGCAGATAACTGCCCGCGACCAGCTGGATCGGAGGGAACGCAAGAACGTATTGCGCCATCAGGATCAGCCCGACCCGCAGGCCAAAGGCCATCACGATGCCGAGATTCAGAGCTCTGCGTTCAAGACCGGGGTCGCGTTGTTCGCGGGCGATGGCTGCCAGAGCAATCGCATTGTCCGCTGACAGCAGCAGCTCGAGGGCCACGAGAACAGGTAGCAGCGGCAGCAGCTCACCAAGCTGGTCGACGCCGTCCAGCAAGCCAGTGAGTGAAGACAGTGCAGCTGTGTCCATTTCCGCAGCCTAGAAATGGAAGACATTGATCAGTGGAATGCGAACCCACGCCCAGCTCTGCCACGTGAGTTCCGATCACTACGTGGTTCTCGTTGAAGCCTTCGAGGGAACAACTTCGCTTGGCAGTGCGCTAGGCGATGGAGGCACTGCCACTGAAGCCGAGGACCAGGCACTCAACAGACTCCGCCTGAGGCTTGGCCAAGTTCAGCCGCAGGCAGCTCCGCAATCTCCTGCTGAGATCAAGGAGGACGCCGCAGTCGAAGCTTCAGTTCCATTGCCCGTGACAGCAGACAGCGTTGTTGATGCGGGTGCCGAAGGCACCAGACAGCCAAAGCCGATCCGCCGCGAACCCCAGCCGATCAAAACTGCAACGCCGGCATCGGAAGCACCCCAGCAACCGACAGATCCAGGTGATGACGTATCCGCAGCACAGGGTGGGGAGGAGCCGCTTCCACAGCCACCCAGTGAGTCACCGACCGATCCAGAGGACTGGAGTGAGGAGCTCACCGCAATTGATCTCGAACTTCAGAGAATTGGCTGGGATCGTGACAGTGAAAAGATCTATCTGGAACGAGCCTTCGGCCACGCAAGCCGACACCGGTTGACGCGTTTCAGTGATCTTGTGGCCTACCTCAAGCGGCTTCGTGAGCTTGCAGCGGAAAGCGATCCTCAGCTTGCAGCGATTCCATTGCGACGCTCGGATCTGGTGATGCAGGGTGATGAAATTCTCCAGCGCCTGCAGTGGAATCAGCAGCAGGCCAAGGATTTCCTGAATCGGCACCTTCAGGCAAACTCCCGGCAGCAACTCACGGATGAACAGCTTCTCAACTTCAACATCATGCTGGAAGAACAGCTTCTTCAGTCCTGATGCTCAATCTGTGGGATCAGTGGATGCAATCGCATCAGGAATATCGCCTGTGGGGGCTTCAAAATGTCCCTCAAGAACGAACTCCAATCGCAGTTTCATGAAGGTGATGAAGTTGTTATCTGTGGAAACCACTGCTGCAGCCGGCTGTGGCAGCTGCTCACGCAGTGTTCTCATGGCCGGTGCATTCAGAAAGTCAGGTTGACGTACAAGCCAGAAATCAATCTCCTTGCCTTTTTCCGAATAATGGCGGCGTCGCTCCTTGAGAACCTCTTCGAGCGGCTCCTCCTCAGTGAGAAACCGCTCGCTGGCGGCAACGAAGTAGTAGGTGGTCATCAACTCTGACTGGCGAACAGGGGCTCTCGGCGTGGATTCTGAACGAGGGAGCGCATTTCACTCACGGCGGCTTTCAGACCCACCGCGAGCGCTCTGGCCACGATTGTGTGGCCGATGTTCAGTTCCTCCATTCCCTCAATGGCCGCAACGGCTTCAACGTTCTGGTAGGTGAGCCCATGACCGGCATTGACGCGCAGGCCAAGGGACCTGGAAAAAACAGTTGCTTCCGTGAGCCGGGCCAGTTCGCGTGGTTGATCGTTCCAAACGGCCTCTGCGTAGGTGCCGGTGTGCAGCTCTACCCATCGAGCGCCGGCGTCATGGCACGCCTTCAGTTGCAACTTGTCGGGGTCAACAAACAGGCTCACGGGAATTCCTCCCCCTTGAAGCTGTTGAACCATGCTTTTCAGCTGCGCCAACTGGCCGGATACATCAAGCCCCCCCTCGGTGGTGACTTCCTCACGACGTTCCGGGACAAGCGTGACCATGTCGGGTTTGACACGCAGGGCGATGCCGACCATCTCTTCGGTTGCTGCCATCTCCAGATTCAGCCTGCTGCGGACTGTCTGTCTGAGCAGATCCACATCACGATCCTGGATGTGACGACGGTCCTCACGCAGATGAACGGTGATGCCATCGGCTCCTCCAAGTTCAGCAAGCAGAGCCATCGGCACGGGATCCGGTTCAACGGTGCGCCTGGCCTGCCGGACATTGGCGATGTGATCGATGTTCACCCCAAGGCTGGCCACGCTATGTCGTTTCAAAGATTGAATCCTATTCAGCCCATGCACCGAGACGGCCGAAGGATCAACTGCCCAGCAGAGGACTTGGCGTTGAGTCTTCCCAAGTAATTTCTCTTGAGTGGATTTTCAGATCGAGGCGGTGTCCAGCAGCCTGACGACGCGTTCAACTGCCCTTGACACGGCGATCGATCCTTTCTGGGCCCCCCTTGCCATGGTTGTCACCCAGGATCTGGCACTCCATTACCTGCGTGAGAGAACCGTTCTCGGTGCTGAGAACCTCCCCAAGAATGGACCGGTGCTGCTTGCTCCAACACACCGTGCTCGCTGGGATGCTCTGATGATCCCAATGGCCGCTGGCAGACGGATCACCGGTCGTGACTGTCGTTTCATGGTGACCCGAACCGAGATGTCGGGACTGCAGGGTTGGTTTCTGCACCGTCTTGGCTGTTTTGCAGTCGATCAGGACAAACCTTCCCTGACGACCCTGCGATTCGCGCTCGACCTGCTTGAAAATGGCCAGCAGCTGGTTGTCTTTCCGGAGGGTCGCATCAACAGAACCGATGCTCCGATTCAACTGGAGCAGGGAACTGTCCGGCTGGCACAACTGGCTCAGCGCCGAGGCATCGACGTGCAGGTTGTTCCTCTTGGACTCGCCTACAACCCTGCCGTGCCCGGACCACGCAGCAGATCGGCGATCTGCTTCGAAAAGCCACTGTCTGTTGAGGGCAAAAGCAAGGAAGAGGCTCTTCACTTCAATCACCTCCTGGCCGAAAGGATGCATACGGCTGAACAAGCGGCCCGAGAGTCCGTGGGGCGACCGTTGAATTGCCTTTAAAGTCCGGCCATTCAAGATTGGTTCCATGGGCACCCGCCTTCTTTGCTCAGCGCTTGCCCTGACAGCAGGATTGTTCATCAGCCCCGCACTGGCTCAGTCGACATCCAGTTCCGCCACCAAGGTGCTCGCTTCAAGCGGATCAGGTTTCAACGTTTCCTCCGTCGAGTCTCTGATTCAGCGAGGTGATGCGGCGGCAGCAGCAGGCAACTTTGACCAGGCAAAAAAGGACTACGACAACGCCAGAACCGCATCGAAGCAGCTACTGGCCTTCTACCGGGATCTCTCCGGTTCATTCCGTGGTCTCGATGCACGTATTCCACGGGAAATGGACACCAAGGGTCGTGAAGCTCTTGCTCTACTTGCCCAGTCGAACCTCCGTCTGGCGGCTCTGTTCCGCCGTCAGGGGCAGCCTGAAATCGCCGTGCCGGTGCTCGTGGAGGTTGTGCGTCTGATGACACCAGCCAAGCCTGAAGGTCAGAAGGCCTATCAAAGTCTCCTTGAGCTCGGTTTTGTCGACACGCCTTACAGAGGTGCTGGCGCAGCAAGCTAAGGAACGTCTTCAGGTGCCTCACCCATCTGCCAGCATCAGTTCACTTCAAGCTCTGATCCAATGGTTCAGCCGGATGCCGTCACCTCCGCCATTCGTCGCGCCATCCCTGACGCTCAGGTCAGCGTTGAGGATCTCACCGGCGGTGGTGATCATCTCCAGGTGACCGTTGTTTCAACAGCGTTTGATGGTCTCAACCGCATCCGGCAACATCAGCTGGTTTATCGCGCGCTGAGGGAGGAGCTGGCATCCGAAGCCATCCATGCCCTGGCTCTGAATACCTCCACGCCCAGCTGATCGGTATCTTTCTCCCATCGCCTGATTCCCATGGACACCCAGACCCAATCCCGCATCGAGAGCCTGATCCAGTCAAGCCCGATCTTCGTGTTCATGAAGGGCACCAAGCTGATGCCCCAGTGCGGTTTCTCCAACAATGTGGTGCAGATCCTCAATGCTCTTGGAGTGAGCTTTGAGAGTTTTGACGTGCTGTCGGATCCGCAGATCCGTCAGGGAATCAAGGAGTTTTCCGACTGGCCCACAATTCCTCAGGTTTACGTCAAGGGAGAATTCATGGGAGGGTCTGACATTCTCATTGAAATGTATAACGACAACACGCTCAAAGAGAAATTAGAAATCGCTCTGGCCAGTTAACCAGCTCCGCTGATCAAAGAATCAATTAATATCACTATATATCTGTTTGAATCAATCGACAATTTGTTCTTCATGCCAAGATTTTTAATTGCGAATCTGAGCGAATGTTGAAACTGATCTGGCATGGTTTTACATGTCAGTCATTTCATCGATGATCAATTCTGACATTCGGCAAGGAATCAAGGTCATGGAGCGATCTCTCCTCGAAGCGCTTCAATGTCAAACTTCTCGGCAACAGCTCAACGGGCGAGGCTGATCCCTCCATCTAGTTACGGATAATAATCGGGTTTTGATCTGCCAGTGAATCCAAGGGCGTCGCCAGGATCAACGCTGGAATCATCCGAACCAACAGCGAACAGCAGAAAGGACTCTTCAACTGGCAAGCAGATTGCCCGCCACCATCGAATGGCGGTTGATGGCCGTGCGCAGATGGGCTCAGTACTGATTGGGGCGCCTGTACAGCGTGCTCACATCACCGTCGGGGCCGATGAAGCTGGAGGGATCCAGGATCCAGCGTTCAATCAGGGTTTCGAGTCTGGACAGTTCCCTCGGATCGAGATCACCGGTTCTGCGCAGAGCATGCAGATAACCATCTGCATAAAGACGAAGTTCTGAAGGGCCGTGGTGGCGAGTTGTCAACTCCTGACAGGCATCGCAGAGCGCCTGGAAGTGGCGGATGGCTTCCGGGTGCTGAAGAGATGTCATCTTTGGTGAGGACGGCAGCCTCTGTTACCAGCGTGCCTTAGGAATGGCATTAGCGTAAGACGGCTTCCGGATGCCTTGTGACCTCCTCCTCCCGCGATCTTCTCGCCCATGGATCCGGTCAGGCTCCTGTGCAGCAACTGACGGTTCCGGCAATCCCTTCCCGTGAACCTGCGCGTGTACTCGTTGTCGAACCACACCCCACGTTGCGGACGGTCCTTGTTCAGCGTCTGCGCCAGGACGGCCATCTGACTGCTGCGGTGTCTTCCTCCCAGGAAGCCATCGATCTGTGTCAGGAACAGTCTCCCGATCTTCTTGTGAGTGCTGAACTGCTGGAGCAAAGCTCTGCGCTGAGGCTTGGCCAGCAGTTGCGCTGTCCGGTGATTGTGCTGACGGCCCGCAGCGGCGCTGAACCCGTTGTGGGATTACTGGATGACGGCGCGGATGATGTCTTGCGCAAACCGTTTGGGCTGGAGGAGATGGCGGCACGCTGTCGCACTCTGCTCAAGCGCGGGCGCAGCGGTCTGCAGGAACGCGTTGCCGTTGGCCCTCTTGAGGTCCACCTGCTTCTGCGCCAGGTGACCCTGCGAGAGCAACCGGTCGAACTCAGTCCTCGTGAATTCGCCCTGCTGTGCGCACTGCTGATGCCACCCGGAATGGTGCGCAGCCGGCAGGAACTCCTGAGGATGGCCTGGCCTCCGTTCAGCGGCGGACCGCGCTCAGTGGACACCCAGGTGCTGACGCTCCGTCGCAAACTTGAACAGGCAGGTCTAGGAGAAGGTGGCGGCATCACCACCGTGCGACAGCAAGGGTATCGCTTCAGCCTGGATAACCTTCCGGAATAGAGATCAGACCGTTGTTCACGGCAACAACAACCGCCGTTTCAGTGACCAACATGATGATTGCCAGGCTGAAGAGAAGTCGGTAGGTCCATGGGGGAGTCAGTCGTCGGATCGATGTCGTGTTGATCCCAGTTCTCTGCTGAACAATTGCCAGAAAACGATCGAAATTCTCCAGACGTTGCGGAAGCAGTTGTTGCTGCATGTCCGCTGTGGTGAGGTAATACACCGTTCCTCCCTGACTTGTCCCGACCGGCACCAGTCGGCTGATCTCATCCCACTGGAGCTGCCAGCCGCGACGCAGCAACCAGCTGCACCACCTCGGGTGGCCGACCTTGATCCCGTTGCTGTCCACCTGCACCTGCTCACTGAGCATGGCGAGCACCAGTGCCAGCCCCAGCGGAGCGGCGATCCAGAGAATCAGCTCCAGCGTGGGAGGTGCCATCAAGGGCAAGGGCACCACAAGCGCCAGGTAGACGCTGACCAGAGTCGCCCTGATCAGCGGTGAGAGTTGAAAACGTTCCTGAGACTGCTCAGGCATCGTTCAACGGTCTTCGGGTGAGCCCGGCATTGGCTCGATCACATCGTTTGGGCGGTAATCGCCGTTGAAAACTTCCTCCTCTCGACCCTTCCAGAATTCACCCAGACGCATTAGGTCAGCATGGGCCTCCTGAATCGATTTCAGGTAGGTCTCAGGAGTCATCTGGTCGCGAGCTTCCTTCAATTTTGAAAGCCTCAGCATCTGAAGCATCCAGGGTTTGCTCAGTTCACCGCGTTGCTCCAGATAGCGAGCAAGTTCAGCAGAGCTGGGTTGATTGGCCGGTGCCATGAAGTTGAGATGCTCGAATTGACCTTAAGCAGCTGATCAGCTTTGACGCGATTGGCCTCAGGCGGGAAGCGCCCAGGGGTTCAGACCGAGATCAGCCCCGATGCGATGACTGCAGGCATAGCCACTGAAAGCCACAGCATTGAGGCCCTGACCGGGGAAGCAGGAATCACCCACGCAGTACAGACCGTTCAACCCTGTGCGATTGAACGGCATCGGCAGCAGACCAGGCAGTCGCCCGGCTGGAATCGGACCGTAGGACCCTCCCATCCGACCCAGAAAACGCCTGTGGGTGCGAGGAGTGCCCACCTCCTGGAGTTCGATGGCCTCTGATAACCCGGGAAGAATTGACTCCAGTCGCTCAACCAGACGCGAGGCGTCGTGTTGCTTTTTGGCTCTGTACTCCTTGGTCTTCAGACCATCCCAGTGCTGAATGTCGCTCATCGTGAAGGTGTGAACGATGTGCCGTCCCTCGGGGGCCAGGGACGGATCCAGCAGGGTAGGGATCGACACGAAGATCACTCCCTGTTCAGCTTCGAGATCATCCCAGTTCTCCAACAGCAGGTGATGGCAGTGAAAGCCGTCCGGCACAACCTCAGACTTGACCCCGAGATGAACCGAGAGAAACGAACTGGATGGCTGGTAGCGGCGCCGCCAGGTGTTTTCAGCGGAAGGAGTGTGTTCCCGCTTCACCAGGGTTTGTTCAGGTGACCCTGCTCCAGCGAATGTGTCCCATCGGGTGGCATTGCTGACAATGCGCCTGCCCCTGAGCTGTTCACCATCGGCAAGCTTCACGCCGACGGCACGACCATTTTCAATCAGAACCTCGTTCACGCGGGCTTTGTAGCGAATGCTGCCTCCATGGGCTTCAAGCCCTTTCACCAGCTTCTCGGCGATCGTTCCGACGCCGCCCTTGGGGTAATTGATGCCGCCGGCATGACGGTCGGAAAACACCATGCCGGCGTTGATCATCGGTGTGCGGTCGGCCGGCATCACCGACCAGCAGAAACACTCCATGTCGATCAGACGCAGCAATTCCTGATCGTGGATGTGTTTGCGCGCCACATCGCCCACATTGAAGGGAAGCCAACGAGCAAGGCCCAGACAGGCCAGAGGAGCCCTGAAAAAAACTTTGGCCAGGTAGGCAGGATCCTCAAGAGACAGCAGTGGCATGGCATCCAGACAGCGGAAAACCTGCCAGCAGGTGTCGTAAAAGGCTCTGATTCCCTCAGCCTCATGCGGGAAGCGGGTGCTCATCCGGCCGATGAAGCCTTCATAGTCACGATCCACAGCCATGTTCAGACCGTCGGGCAGGTGGTATTCGAGCTGCACCGGATCAGGAACCGTTTCACAGAACTGACCCACATCAGCCAGTGCTCTTGTGAGCAGATTCGTGTGGCCATGCTCACCGAATCCGAAAATCATCGAGGCACCCACGTCGAAGGTGTAACCCCTGCGCTGGAAGCTGCCACCGGATCCTCCAGGAATCAGGTATTGCTCCAGCACGAGCGTTCTGGCACCTTTCGCCGCCAGTTGAGATGCGGTGACCAGCCCTCCGATGCCGGATCCGATCACGATCACATCCCAGTCCGGGCTCGAGCTCACGGCCACATCTCAGAAGTTGCACAGCCTCAGACCCTAGGAAACACCGGCTGCAGCAAAGGGAGGTGTGGCGGTCAGAATCACCTCTGTTCGCACAGGACAAGCCAGCAGCGACTGGCATCGCTCCTGGATGCGATCACGAATCAGATCGATGGCACCGCCGTCCATCGGCCGACTCGGGTTCAGATAAACAACCACAAATGCTGTGCGACCCACCTGGTAGACGGTGAGGTCAAGCAGCCAACAGGACAGACCCGCCAGCAGATCCTCGAGAGCCAGACGTGTGCTGCGGATCAGGTCGGTTTCAGCGGATGCACCTGCTGCCTGCCCGAGCGCAGTCAGAAAACCTTGCAGAGGTTCGCGCAGCACCAGAAGGCTGACCACAAGCACCAACAGGGAATCGGTGACAGGGATCAGCGCTGAAAGAACCGTACCGTTAAGCAGTGGTGCTCCAATCAGAGCCAGTCCGGTCATGCCACTGATCAGACCATCCAGTCGCGCTGCCCTGGCCTCGGTGAGCAGGATCTGTGAATGCCGTCCGGTCCGGCACCAGTCATGATGATGGCGCCAGGCCAGACCCCAGCAGGTTGCCACCATCGCGATCGAGTACCAGGCGACAGGCCCGAGACGAACAGAGCTGATCAGCTCTCCGTAGGCGTAATCGATGATTGTGCTGAAGGCTGATATCGCTGCAAAGGACAGCACACCCATCAACAGAAGAGAGCGGAAGAGGACATACAGCGCCTCCTGTCCGTCGTAACCGTAGGGGTAGGCCCGATCCGGAGGGCGCACCACGTTGCGGCTGATTCTTGCCGCCACAAGCCCCGACCCAACCATCACAGCCGAATACAGCCCATCCAGCAGAAGTGCGTAGGAACCGGATATCAGGTGAACGCAAACACCGGCAACGGCCATCAGTGCGCTGGCATAGACGCCGATCTTCAAAGAGCGACGCTCGATGAGGCGGTCTTCAGGCCGGACAGGCGACATCGACAGACTCCTGCTTCTCTGTTGCTAGCAGCAAATCAGCCAGGGCTCTGTCCCGGTAAGCGCCATAGCGGCGGCGCTTGTCTCTGATCTTTTCAGCCAGTGCCGGCAACAAACCGAAGTTGGGGGGCATCGGCTGGAATTTGCCCGAGGGGGCCTCACTGATGAAGTGGGTGAGAGCGCCGATCATGCAGGTGGATGGCAGCTCGATCGTGGGTTGACCGAGTGCCAGACGAGCAGCGTTGGTGCCGGCAAGCCATCCTCCGGCAACAGCGGCGGCATACCCTTCCGTTCCGGTGATCTGTCCAGCCGCCAGCAGACGCTCCCGTTGTCGGAACTGAAGCGTTGGCTTCAACAGCTCAGGTGCCTCCAGAAAGGTATTGCGATGCATCACGCCGAAACGCACGAACTCAGCCTGTTCAAGGCCGGGAATCATGCGTAGCACCCGTTTCTGTTCGCCCCATTTGAGGTTGGTCTGAAATCCCACCAGATTCCAAAGTCGCCCGTCTCTGTCCTCCTGCCGAAGCTGCACAACGGCATAGGCGCGTCTGGCTCTGCGCACATCGCGATCATTCACATCTCCCCAGCGAGGATCCCAGAGACCGATGGGTTTGAGCGGGCCGTAACGCATGGTGTCATCACCGCGACGGGCGAGTTCCTCGATCGGCAGACAGCCCTCAAAAAAAGTGGCGCTGTCTTTCTCGAAGTCCTTGAGCTGGGCCTGTTCTGCTGAGAGAAGCGCTGTGCGAAATGCGTGGTACTGATGCTGATCCATCGGGCAGTTGATGTAATCCGCATCGCCCTTGTCGTAACGGCTTGCTCGAAAAGCCATCTCCATGTCGATGGTCTCTCCGTCAACGATCGGACTCGCCGCGTCAAAGAAGTGGCAGTCATCGCGGCCGGTGAAATCGCGCAGATCACTGGCCAGCGAATCGCTTGTGAGAGGTCCTGTCGCCAGAACAGTGATTTTGTCAGCAGCAGGAAGATGCATCTGTTCACGGCGTTCGATCGTGACCAGAGGGTGATGTTCAAGAACGTCAGTCAGCGCTGCGCTGTAACGACCGCGATCAACCGCAAGAGCTCCTCCGGCCGGTACGGAGTGCTGATCGGCGGTGCTGATGACCAGCGATCCAAGGCGACGCAGTTCTTCCTGCAACAGGCCAGCCGCACGATCACTGCTGAGCGCTCCAAAGCTGTTGCTGCAGACAAGCTCCGCGAATTCAGCGCTGTGATGGGCGGGGGATCGCTTGATCGGCCGCATCTCGATCAGAGTGACGGGAACTCCAGACGAAGCGATCTGCCAGGCGGCTTCGGTTCCTGCCAGGCCGGCACCGATGACCATGACCGACCTGTCGTTCAAGCGATCTCAACAAAGCGATCTCAACACTATCGATCGGTTGAGATTCGATTGACAGGTTCAGACTTCTCCGCGTTTGAGCATCATCTGCAACTGGCCGATAGCAGCTCGACTGATGTTGTATCCGGCCCAGCCCAGGGCGATCAGGATCGGAGCGGCGACAACGACGATGCGAAGGTCCATGGTTTCTAGGGATGGTCGAAGGATCCTAATGAACGTGGGTGCTTGCAAGAATTCAGCGCGTCAGTCCGTTTGGTTTTGCAGTAATTGAGACCAGGCAGCCGCTAGTTGCGCGTAATGCACCGCGTGGTGTTTCTGCTCGAGAACTGCGGCATCACTCTGTTCACGTTTCACCTGAGCAGGAACACCCGCCACAAGGGAACGCGCAGGAACATCCCTTGTGACGACAGCTCCAGCTGCAACAAGCGCGCCCTCCCCAACGGTGACACCATTCAGGACGATGGCTCCAATCCCGATCAGACAACCGTTTTCAAGCGTGGCGCCGTGGACGACTGCGCGATGACCAATCGTGACATCGGCACCGATCAGCACAGGGGAACCTGGATCACCATGCAAGACAGCTCCGTCCTGAACATTGCTTCCCTGACCGATCACGATGGGCGACATGTCCCCTCTCGCGACGGCCGTCGGCCAGAGACTTGCACCTGCAGCAATCTCAACATCACCCATCACCACGGCACTTTCAGCAACCCAGGCCCGGGGGTCAACTCTCGGGGAGCAGGTGATCAACAGGCCCGTATTGGACGGCTCGCTCATCTGTTCAGAGTCCAGAGCTGACAGTGCTGATTCAAGCGGGTGTGGTCCTCCAATGACCAGTATCAGCAGCCATCACCACAACAGCCATCACCACAACAGCCCTCATCGAAACAGACGTCATCACAACAACCACCATCAGATGAGCAGGCAGCAGAGATCAGCTGCCAAGGCGAAAAGCCACCTTCGTTAGGAACAAGCATCGAGAGGCATCGCTGCGGCTCGGCAGATCAACGGAAGAGAGGCATTTGGACGATGGATCGCCAGGGTGATACTTTTCACTGGTGCCTGAAGGCACAACCTGATTCCGGGACGATTGCTCCGGCTCAAGGATGGGTCGCTAGCTCAGCGGTAGAGCATCCGGCTTTTAACCGGCTGGTCCTGAGTTCGAATCTCAGGCGACCCATTTCACCAACAGATATTGAACAGGCCATGATTGGTTGGAAAGGTCGCTGGTGACCGATGACTGGCCAACCTCAAGTTGCGTATGTCGACGATGATCCTCGTCTACGCAGCCTGATGACCGAGGAGCTGCTGGATGAAGGTGTGAAGCCTCTGGTCTGCAGCACTGGTCAGGAGCTTCTGGATCTACTGGAGAACGAACAGGTCGATCTGATCTTTCTTGACCTGATGATGCCGGTGATGGACGGTTTGACGTGTCTGCAACATCTGAAAGAACACAACGTGACAGCTCCTGTTCTTGTCGTGACTGCGTTCAACGACGAAAACAAGCGACAGGAATCACTTGCAAAAGGTGCGAATGATTACATCCTCAAACCAAATATGTTTGAGCAGTTGCCTCTCATTCTCGATCGATATCTCAGAAATAATTAAAAAGATTTGACCAGAGCTGAAAAAACAACTTTCAGCATTAAAAGCACTGTCAGCAAACTTTGATCTTACAACAATTACAATAATTGCATATTTAAATAGTAAAGGTTATTTTACTGATTAATCGAAAATCCATACAAATCGAATTAATAAAGCGAAAAGCACTATAAGCACAAAGATTAGTAGGCGTAAAGGTTTTGAAAAGCATTAAAAAATGACAATATGGCAATCAACTCAAATCAGCATTAAGTCAAGATCTTAAATTATTAATGAGGACCATGCCGCTCAAAGAAGAAGCAAAAAAATGATGATCCACGAGGTCCCAATTAGGAATAGCTTATCTGATCCTCTGTCAATATCAAAAAGCTCATGTGGCTCTGGAATCATTGTGTCACCTCAGCAGAAAGCCATTTTAACCATTTCGCAGTTGCGCTGGCATGCTCTCCACAGTAAAACCTGTCCCCACGAAACCTTTTCAGCCATGAAATGGATCGTTCAAACTATCCGAGCAGTCTTTTCGCTGATGGACATACATGCAAGCGGATCCAGAAAAGGCTTGGATCAACTAGCTATCTGATGGCAGCGCTTGACTAAACATAAGTTCTCATAATTGTTTTGCTGACAGGCTAGTGTCTGCTCTGAAAATAACGAAGATTTT
The DNA here is from genome assembly GCF_047304175.1 of Synechococcus sp. MIT S9503. Taxonomy (GTDB): domain Bacteria; phylum Cyanobacteriota; class Cyanobacteriia; order PCC-6307; family Cyanobiaceae; genus Synechococcus_C. The sequence continues at coordinate 773,013 of NZ_CP138955.1, forward strand.
TATATCCATTGATGGAATGATGATCTAGGCACGAAGGCTTTGGTTAATCCCTATCAATGACTTGCTTGAATCAACAGAAAGAAACCGCATGGCCATAATCGAGCCTCAACGGATCTGGATAAAGACATACACAATTCATCTTGAACAAAATTCAAAACTCTATAGCTTTTCGAGAAAAGAAAAACACGGCTGGAAAGGAATGATTATTGAAAAACAATGCAGCCGATGAAAAAAGTGATCGAAAGGATCTCATGATTGGCGAATCCTTACTCTCTCATCAACTTACGCATCTCTTGCGAATAAGCACAAACACGAATGGTCGGACAAAAAAGTAAGTTAATAATCACAGAGGCGAATCAACCGCTAAGTCAATGCAAAGATGGCGAAGAAAAACCTGCCTAGCGTGCGCTTACAAGACTCTTAACGAAAAATTGGTGCTTTATGACTTAACAAGGGAAAAGACAGTCGGAACTGCAAATCAACATCACAATCGGAGCCATAACAAAACATCAGACAGCCATTAACAAAAATCTTCATCACCCCAAAGTCAAGAAGAAGAATCCATCGTTCAGTAGGAGGCATAGACAGTTACTTCTTCATCTGCGCTCATTGCTTTTATCACTGCCTGAAGAACACTGGCATTGGGTAAGTTCCAATCATCCGCTGCTGGTAGTCTCTGCGCAGTTTCCTCTAGATCTTCCTTGCTGACTGGAAACTCACCAGCGCCAAAGGAATGCAGCACTCTCATGCCATATCCTTCGTAGATGGGTTGATCAGTGATCGGGTTGTCGTTCTCGTCGTTACGGAAAAGGTAAGTGATGGCTGTCATGTGTCTATGGCAATGGTTGGTTGGGGGGCAAGCGGTGTCATGGTGGGTTAGGCGGAAGGTATCGGCATCGATGCCAATGCGATCTGCGTCGTATTACTCAATTCGTGATGGATCAGGCAGCTGCCTCCTGGTCTCTCGCCCTGAAGACTCTGCAACGGACCATCCACAGCGTTGAAGCTCTTTCCAAAGAGCAACGGCATCCTCGTAACGCATATTCCTGCGTGTTTTCAGAAGCGGAGGATGTCCTGCGGGCATGTCTTTGAGGTGATCAACAATCACCAGAACATCCTTTGCGCCACCACTCGTACTCGGATCAGCATGAAACCTGACTGACTGGCATTTACTTGCAATAGTCAGCCAACCTTCCATTTGACACGGTCTCAACATGCAAAAGCTACAGGAGGACCCCTGTATCGCCGAACACATGCTTACTTCCACTCTCTACGCAGCAGTGCACAGCTCAGGTCTCTGGTTACAACATGAACGTTTATGGGATGTTTCTTCAGCCCTTGGGAACGATGTTGTCACAAGCTTTGCATTAAACACACTTGATGACGCCCGTATCCACATCTGCCACCTGGAAAATGTGGTGAGTGCTGAGTTGCCTTGATATTCAATCTTAATGATTGACTGACCCGTCCACAAGATCTTGTCGTGGGCCTCACTTGTCAGGCATTCATTGTTGACGATTACCCTCATTACAGTCTCCATATCCAGGAATGCGGGTCTTGATAAAAGGCTAACTGGCTCTGGTGTGGTCACTACTCTTGGCTAAACGAGAACGATTTATTGCTCTTTTTGAGGCTGCTCAGCAATGCGGCAACTCTGAATCTCTTAATTCAACGACCTCCAGCGGGTGATTGAAGTATTGATGCCTACTCAACTGCTATCCCATCCCTATCGACTCCAAATTCTGAGTCAATCTTGGCTTTGCAAGCCCTTGACAGTGCATTCGAAATGATTTCATGAGGATTCAAATTTTTACAGTTTGAACTCTGTACCAGTGCCAATCAGTGGGAAGACCGTCTGCGCACAAATTAAAGCTACGCTGCATTGGTTTATTGGTAATCCATCCAAACGGGTGAAAGTCGTCATGAGATGGTTGTTTTCGCTTTCAGAGTATTAACAGAAAAAGCTTGGTCAGCAGATGCCTTGGCAATCAGAACACAGAATCTGTTGGGAAGTCACAACCCACAATGCCAGGCACTTTCATCAACCTGTTGATTTCTCACACCAAAGGGCATTGCGAGGTCAGTCAGACGCATGCAGCCTTGAGGGCCCAAAGACAAACTCCATCAGTCAACACTCCGTCACGTATGTTAATATTTGTAAAACAGTTTTTGACATGACTTCCTCAGCACCCAACACGCCTGATCCTCAGAAGGTTTTCAGTGAAAAGCTCAACGGTCGCGCAGCCATGATCGGCCTAGTCATCGGCCTGGCTGTTGAGGCTGCCACTGGCAAGGGCATCATTCAGCAGGTTTGGAGCTTTAACGAATCCACCAAGGGAATCGATTTTTCAGGGCTTCTCAACTTCTTCAGTTGACCCCGGCCTTGCGCGGAGGCATGGGCCTGGCATTCTTGGCCCAGTTCGAGATGGATCTGAGGCCGGAGCGATCCGGCCTCTTTTTTTATGCAGAGAGTCCTGCGGACAGTCTCACGGGGAACAGTTCCAAGTTCGATGGTTTTCATTGTCTGCGCAATCAAGCGAAGACCTATGAAATCAATTGTTTTGCTGGTATTTCTCTTCCTGGCGTTCATCCTTTCAACAAGGCATTTCTGAAAGGAGCAGACTGTGTCTTGGTTGATTTTGCTGCTGAGCTCGCGTCAGTCAGATGACTGAACCTTCAGCTTTTCTTCGGAGCATGTCTGGCTGTGTCCAATAGTCTCAATTTTGTCTAGTTACGCAATCTTCCGATCGCTATGGACGAAACGCAGATCAAAGTTCTTCTGCAGGAGGCAGAAGAACATCTGAAGGTCATGAGCTGCCGATCAAGTTCTGACGCTTTTGACGTCCGCTTGCCGCAGAGGAGCCGACAAGGTGATTTAAAGCACAACCCTCGAGCTGCCTGATTCGGGTCTTGGGTTCCTCAGCATCCAATGCTGGTAACCGGCCTCGTCTCAGCGAACGGTGCTGATTCACTTTAATTGGATCATCTCAAAGGCACAGTTTCTGAACATAAAGTTGCTGATTCCAAAACTTGCATATTTGAGAGTTGTTATGACGTAGATTATGGCAATACCAGATCCACCCATGATTCAGACGCCAAATCATGAACAAAGAGTTTTTATTTGGTGAACTTATTCAAGATTTTCGGATGAATATGATGTACATCTAGTAATAGTCTGTTTTTAATTGAATTATAGACAAAAATCAAGCATACTCTTTTCTTCCATGCAACCCCAGTGGTGGTGATCTCAAACAAAACAGTCATGAGATCACTATTGGCCGATATGCAATGTCTGAGCTGTTGTTGTTGATCTAAAGCGGAGACGGTTTTTCCTTCCTCAAGTGAACCCTGACTTCGGCACATTGAAGACGGTCTAAAAACCATAGAAAAGTCTTTGTTTGTTGTCTCTAAGTTGTATTGCCTCTTTGCTCGGTTTTTGCAATGGTGTCAGTCATGTCGATTCAGTTTAAGTAGTCACCTGCAGGAGGTTATAATCTCCAAAAAGTTTGGTATCCATGAGCCTAAAAAAGCTTCAATGGAAGGATTTATCACTTGATGAGCTCGAGCTTGTCTTGAAAACTGATGAAGTGACTGGAGAGCCTGAAGACTATGAATATATTCGACAGGATGGAAAACTCCGAATCCTGAGTGGTGAATCGACAGTTGGTATCGTCATTAATGAAATAAAGGCGGCATGAGCATCAACGCTTGCTTTTGGCACCTCTAAGACCTCGTGACCTGCTCACCCATTTGCTGATGCCTGATTCAAGATTTAAAGGCGCAGCCTATATAGTTAATCTTAAGGATCAAAATATACTTGCCACTGTTGACTCTTTCGACGATTATTCAGACGCTATAAATTGTTTTAATCGAACTGTTGCTTTGGGTTCTTTTGGTCGTTGGAAAGAGGTGTATCTGGAGGGAATAGATCGCTCCGGTGAATTCATTGATCTCTTTCAAGTTCATATATTTAGATTAGAACATTAGATCTCTTTGAATGCCTTTCGTTGAAGCCTTTTTTGCAAATTTATAAATCGCCGCCTACTGTTCCGATTGGCATGGATGAGAATTGAATGTTTTGGAGTCAACAGCTATTTTTATCGCTAGCGGCACTGAAGAGAACAGCTTGTTTTTTAGCCAACGCCCCAAACCTTCCTTTTGACTACTTTCTCTATCCAAAACAAAAAATGAATTATAATTGAATGAATGAGATCTCACTCGATGAGTCGACTGTAAAAAAAGATTTCTGACCAGCTTTTTTCATGCAGTTGTTTTGAACACAAACAACATCACCATGATGGCAACTGCCACTGTGCATCCGAAAATGGGGAGCGATAGCTTCAGCTCATTCATAAGACTCCTGGCAGCATTCGACTATCGGATGCTTTGAACTTTTCTGCCACTGAGGCTTAATGCCTAGACAATGAGCCATTTGACTGATGCCAGCCTGCTCCCACTGAGGTGATACTGAAGCAGTCACTGGTTTCGGAGGCGTTCAATGAGTAACGACGGACCAACTGAGCACGATCTAGAAGCTGCCTGACTGGCCCGACAAGCCTTACAGCCAGACGCTTCGACCCGCCCTACTCGGCCTTCTGAGTAATGGGTTTAAGCAACACAACAGAGAAGCCGGCTTCTTCGGAAGGCGGCTTCTCATTTTGAGTGAACGTGTTTGAGAACCTGCGGGATTGCCTGGTTGGTTCCTGATCCAGCCGACGAAATGATTCACTCTTCAGTTCCCCTTTTCGCCGGCGGCAGACATATGGGGTGCGGTCAAGCTGAATCTTGAACTCATCTCAATGTGATAGATCAAGCATCGCCTTTTAATCCTCGACCACTAAAGAGTTGACATTGCTCAGAAACTGAGCCGTGAATCTCAGATTTCTTACCCTCTTACTTATCCAAATCTGAATTCACATCAATGCTGATCCACCTGTTTGAGTAAAGCTTTCTCGAAGAGAGTGGTAAAACTTTAGTAAACTTACTTTTTTTCTTTTCGGAGACAGCCTTGCAGGCGCGTGTGTGTTCGAATCTGCAATGTTGACAGCCGCCGGAAGCTTCTACAGCAGGACGTTTTCAGCGGCTTTTTAATAAAATTATCGATATTAGAATACTGTGGCGGTTTTCTTTTATGGCTTGAATCGGGTCTGTTATCAAAAAAAGAGATACAAAAATATTCCCTTGACTTTTTGGCTGGCTGCAATGCTAAAGCGTTAATCATCTGATATGAAGATGGCATAGAAAACCGCAATCCATGTGAGGGTAATTAATATATATAGAATGTTCAATGAACTCAGCATTTTATCCACATAAATATGTTAATCAATACAGCTGGCAGGTTGCGAGACGGTCGATGATACTGACAATTTGTTCCCCATAAAAAAACCAACGGTTTCAGTCCTCCTTTTCAATCTGAGTTTCTACCGTTAGTTAACTTGTCTGAGAGGTGGCTCACAAGCAATTCTTATATTCCCTACAGCAGCTGAGTTTGTTCTTCAGCCTGAGTCAGTTATGGCCCAACTCCACCCAGAGGAACATTGAAATAATGAGCTTTGTTGGGGGAGAGTGCTTGTGATCAAGTGTTTGTATTTGTTGATACGTGCTCAGGCAAAATTAAATATTCCCTGCAATGGTTAGCTGCACCACTGATTGCGGGGAAGATCTTCATCTTGTCACAATCTGTTGATTGGCAGCTAGAATCAAGTGCATAAATTGATACTTGATGAAATTCAATCAACTCACAGTATTTCTATTTGTTGCTGTTTGTGCTTCATCGTGCTCGATCAAGCATTCATCAAGAATGCATGCAGATCAGGCTTGTAACGAGTGGATGTCTGAAGAAAATCTTCTCAGCTATGAAAGGGAGCTTTTAGGTTTTGAAAAAAGAACAAAGTTTGAAGCTGAAAATCCAAGGCCAGATGCTGCCTATTGGGATGATGAAATCATCGATTGGGAAAATAGAAAAGCTGCCTATGCATCTCAATCAATCACAGAGAGAAAAGATATCCGCTCCCGTTATTGTATGGATCATCCGGAATTAAAGCAGTTTAACGGGTATGAGAATGAAGTGATCAAAAATGGAACTTACCAGGATCTGCCTGGTGAAAAGGGTGATTGGGTGTTGGTCAAGAAATTCAGATATTAATAAAGCCTATTGATGAAGAATTAGTGAAAACATTATGATCTTGCATGAGATTTTTAAGATTCTAAGTCTTGTGATCTAGGTGATTTGAATTCCTTTTAACAGTAAGCGTGTGCCTATAGCTTTTTGGTTGTTGTTAAAAAAACCTTTTTGAACGAAAATCAGCTTAGCCATTGCATTGAGCATTTTTAAATTTTGATCAATCAAAGGGCGATAGTCTGTGTCGATAATTTCTGGCTCTTTTGCTTTTTCCCAACTGAATATTGCACGGTATGATGTCGCATTAACCATTTCCCATGGTGCTGGTAGCACTGTAACTCCATTAATATTCTCCCGTCGTTTCAGAAAAAATAATTCCTCTCTCCGAGACTCTTCAAGTTGAACAATCAATGAAGCTGGAAGATCAGCGGTTTGGTTCTTGAAATGGACAGGATCCTGCGTAATAATGACTTTACTTATTTGATTTCGTTTTATTTTTGACCAGTGAATGGGCTAATAATACCAAAAAAATTGATAATTACTTGAATGAGTGGAGAAAGTCTGATGGAGTCAACAAATTCTCAGTAAACTCTTAGCCGTTGAGCTTATTATAGAAGAGAATATCGTAATTTTGCATTCTGTTTCTTATTGATTGGATTAATGTGACGTCTGTTTTTGATTGAAACTCTTGCCGATTGCTCGTTTTCCAAGTTTGGTTTTCTCTTTGACAACCCACTGTGCGTAGGTATTGCTGTTTGGCCCCGGCCAATATTTATAGCTATTAAGGAATGGATAATACTCTGGTGATGACTCAATTTTTTCGGCGAGTAATAATGCGTCTTTATTGATCCATTTCTGAATCAATCGAGAAGGCCCATTGCCTACTCCTTGATAAGGCTGTAGAAGATTCTTGTGCAGATGTCCCCAACACGAAGCGTTCCTGTTGGCTCTTTGCCAAACCTCCCATCGATCACAGGCTTCCACCCGACCGCTTTCCGTTTCGCGGCTCACGAGAAGCCAGTGATGATCTGCGACAAGCCCAGGTAAGCCTGGAATTGTTGCAGCTCTAAGTTCAACAGTGACAATCTTCATGCTAGAAAATGTTGTGTAGTGTGTTTGTGATATAAAAAAACTATACTCACCCTTTGTGAGATAATAATAACTTTTTTTGATTGGTTAATGAGCATTTTCGTTTGAATTAATTATGCACTTTAAGTATTTGAATTTCATGTAGATAGTATGACCCTTGTGGCTCACGTGTTTTTTCCTGTCTTGTATGTGATACCAGCTCGATGGTAAAATTTAGGAATATTTTACTAGACGTTTTATTTTTTGATGTCTGATAATAACAAGCTTCAATCTGCCGAATTTTGCTTCGCTGGTGAAACTTTCTGTTTGATGAGGCAATCTGTGGATGTTGACGAGTACATTCTTTATATGGAGGAAGGTGGGAAATGGGCTGAAATGAATTGGAGGAGTTTTTTCGAAGATGGTGATATTGAAACTATGAATATGATAGAAACTATTACCTCGGAAATTATTCAACTTGATTTATGGTTGGCAGATTCTCAGATGCCTTCGAAACCATTTGCCTATTATGAGGAAGGTCATATCTATACATTTCATCAATGCAAAAATCAAATAGTTGTTGAGGTCGAAGCTTCAAGTTTTGATGATGCTTCAAATATTATGTTTGGCGATGGTGAATATGATCCTAATGATTGGAAATTAGTTTTAATTGATAGAGCGCCAATTGCTCATGTCTAAATGCTTGGAATTGGCAACTACATGTTGTTTTAGCCATAAGTAGTCGGATGTAAGTGTTAGCATTTAATGCTCGAAAACTCATTAGGTTCAATTGAATTTTGTTGCGTTCATGTTGCTTTCAAAATTGGTTTTGATATTTGTTTTTTATCTATTATGCTTGTTGGTGCTGATGAATTGGATCCATACCTATTTGAGGTCTCAAAAATCTAAACTTGGACGTTATCATGCTGCGTTAGCTGAAATTAGCAAGACAATCGGTTCTGATCTTGTCCATACAAACTGCTAATCACTGCAGGGGTGCGCCAAGTCAAGATTTGATGATTTTAAAGGATCTATCACTGACTATGGAATTTAATTGAATTGAGCTTAATCCTACGTTTTTTTCCAGGTTAGTTCCGGTTTTAAAAAAAGTCAGAATTGCAGATTTGAATAGCATAAATCATTATTTTGATGCAGCGTTTGAATGAACCCTGTAGGCAGCGAAGCTTTCTTCAATCACGTTATGATGGCAAAAGAAACGACGAATAAGAGCATATTTCATGTATCGGCAGGATTTAAATAAAGAGGTTGGGACCTACTCCAACAAACCCTTAAGAGCAACATCACAAGTAAAATGTTGTGCAAGTTCTTAGATTTTGTATTCTATTTTTGTATTTAATAAGAAATAACTTTTTAAGTCGAGAAGAAAAACGTTATTTTGTTTTGAATAATTCTGTTGCCATATCTCTGAAGCCGGTGAGATTTTTGCCAGGAGTTCGTTTGTTTTGTCGTAGCGAGTTGCCAGCTTGCAAGGCTTCAGGAGCAAAATTCACCAACGCGACCTCGGCTCTGGCAGCGTCTGCTGCGGCTAGCTCATCCGCAATGGCTTGAGCGGTTGTAAGTGATGGTTTTTGTTGGGATTCTGAAGTAGTTGATTCAGTTTGTTCAATAAATGGTTCAGCTGCGTCAGTTTTTTCTGATTGTGATTCATCACTGACAGGTGATTTTCGCTCAGAAACTTCTTCGACTGATATGTTTTTTTTATCGACAGCGAGTTCTTGTGTCTCGTTTGCAGAGGAACCTGCTAGAGGACGCAGCAGCACAACGCCTGTTGCGAGCAAGAGGAGCGAAACAATCGTTGCGGGAATTCCAAAGTTCCTGCCTTGGAAATTCCAGAGTATGGAAGATCCTGTCAATCCCAGCACACCTGCGATGGCAAGTAGTGGACCGAGCAGCTTGACTAGTAAGTTTTTCATCAGTGAATTATGGCGAGTTCAGGCCAGAAGGTGTGAGCTGAACTGTAATCTGGGTCTAACCCCCACCATATTGACTGATCGAGTTCCACGGGCCGCTACAAATTTTGCTCCTACCCTGGATGTTGATAATCTCTTAGTATCAAAATGATCGGCTTCATATGTCTTGTGAACCCACTCGAATATGGTGGGTGTGGGGATATTGAATTGTCATAATGATCCACTCCTCATGGAGGGCATTATGGTTTGTATTTGTATTGACACTGTTTGAACGGTTCATTGATTGAATTTGTTTGTCTTCATATATTCTGTTTAAGAATTTTCTTTAATCACAAAACTTCGTTTGGATAGTTCGCGAAGTTGCAATCTCATTTTCTGATATTGAGCTGCAGCGCTCTCTTCACTGAGATGTGGAAACAAGGTAGATGCTTCTTGATGATCAAGCGGTTCCAGCAGCCAATCTTGATGTTTGTCAGGTGCCAGATCCGTTGCGTCTTTGTCCCAGGATGTGCTTTTTGGCAGCCAGCTGAACCAGCGACGTCGCCATCGGTCAAAGGTATCGAGTGGATGCATGGGTGATTTGCTTAGCTCTATGCCTGGAAGCTCACACGTTGATAGCAGAACCAGAGCCACTGTTGGAAGAGCAGGTTCCTGTGTGATCTCCACAGAGTCAGTGGATGATCAGCATCAAAATTCTGAGGAGGTGGCACATCTCCGCGGGCTTTGTCTCTTTCCATCTCTGCCAGAATTCTGTCGACGTTGTATTCGGGGTGACCAAGATGCATCAGCTGTCGTTGGTCCGGCGTTTCAAAAATTGTGTAACCAACTGACTCACCGTGAGCCAGTAATCGAAGTCTTCCCTGTCGCTGTGCGGCTTCCATGGCACTGTCAGGCAGCGTTGCATAGCGACTTTGCGGACACAGGAATTGGTCGTTTTGTGTGCCCATCAGGGAATGACCTGGTACTAGGCTCCGCATGGGAAATACGCCAAACAGTTTCTGCTGTAGAGACACTTTTTCCACTCCAGCGAGATAAGCCAGAGCAAATCCAGCCCAACACAGTCCAAGTGTGCTGGCACAGGATTTTCGAGCTTCGTCAACGAGTTGAACAAACTCACGCCAGTAGGTGACATCCTCAAAAGGAAGATTTTCCACCGGAGCCCCCGTGATGATCAATCCATCCAGTGGGCCTTGATTATTGGCGTCCTCCCAGTTCTTGTAGAGGCCATCGAGATGCGATCGATCCCAGCTTTTGTAGGCGTGAGTCTGCAATCGAATCCAGATGGGTTCGATCTGCAGCACCGATAAACCGAGCGGATGCAACAGATTGAATTCGTACTGTTTACCGAGCGGCATGATGTTGAGGATTCCGATCCTCAATGGACGGATGTCCTGACGTTCTGCCTGTTCCGGCTTGATCCAGGAGATGCGATTGCGCTCGACGGCTGTGATCTTGTGATAGTTGGCGGGAAGGATCAGAGCCATATCACACCCTCACTGATCACGCACCTGATCCAAGAGCCTGAGCGAAATCGGCTTTGATGTCCTCGATGTGCTCGAGACCTACCGAAACCCTCACCATCGTTGGTGTCACGCCTGCGGATGCCTGTTCACTTTCACTGAGCTGCTGGTGGGTGGTGGAAGCCGGATGAATCACGAGCGTCTTGGCATCGCCGACATTCGCGAGGTGGCTTGCCAGTTTCAGGCTGTCAATGAACTGCACTGCGTCGTCGTAGCCACCGTTGAGGGAGAACATCAGCATGCAGCCCATGCCACGGCCTGTGAGGTATTTCTTCGCTGCTGAGTTGTATGGATCTCCTGGCAGACCGGGGTAACTGACGTCGGTTACCTTCGGATGCTGCTGCAGCCAGTTGGCAAGATCCATGGCGTTCTGAGCATGCCGCTCCACACGCAGGCTGAGCGTTTCAAGACCCTGAAGCAGGAGGAAGCTGTTGAATGGGCTCACCGCAGGCCCCCAGTCGCGCAGGCCTTCCACCCGAGCTCTCAGGGCAAAAGCAATATTGCGATTGTCGGGCAATCCCAGCATCTTGCAGATGTCACTGCCGAATCCGAACGCATCCCAGTGGACAAGTCCGTGGTATGCGGCGCTCGGCTGACTCATCAAGGGAAATTTGCCATTACCCCAGTTGAAGGTTCCCGCATCCACAATCACCCCGCCAAGGCTGGTGCCGTGGCCGCCGATCCACTTGGTGGCGCTCTCCACCACCACGTCGGCACCATGCTCGATCGGCCGTAGCAAGGCACCGCAGGCTCCCAGGGTGTTGTCAACGATCAGTGGAATTCCGCGCTCTCTGGCCAGTGCTGACAGTCCTTCGAAATCAGGGATGTTGAAGCGTGGGTTGCCCATGGCTTCCACATAGATCGCCTTGGTGTTGTCATCGATCTGTGCCGCAAAACTGGCAACGTCATCGCCTTCGGCAAATCGCACGTTGATGCCAAGCCTGGGGAATTGAACCTTGAACTGGTTGTAGGTCCCCCCATAGAGGAATGAGGTGGACACAAAATTGTCACCCGCCTGCATGCAGTTCGTGATGGCCAGAAACTGGGCTGACTGCCCGGAGGCTGTCGCCAACGCTGCGACACCGCCTTCAAGAGCTGCCACCCGTTTCTCGAAGACATCCGTTGTCGGGTTCATCAAGCGGGTGTAGATGTTCCCGAACTCCTTCAGTCCGAAAAGGTTCGCTCCGTGTTCCGCGTCGTTGAACACGTAGGAACTGGTCTGATAGATGGGGACGGCTCGTGAGTTTGTGGTGGGATCAGGAACCTGTCCAGCGTGCAGTTGCAGGGTCTCGAAGCGCTGATCCGTCACGGTGATGGCTGGGAAGTCACTCTTTTCTAGCGTTGCGGGGAACGACCGACTTCAATCTGCGCTGGGTTCAGGTTTGTCGGTGTCGGCGAGGGACGGAAGGGTCTGACGCAGCAGCGGTGTCATCTGCTGGCGAACCTCGGTGCGGAATGTGTTGACCTTCTCGCCGAGCAGAACCGGATAAGGCTGTTCTCCACTGCGTTCGCGCAGATGGCGCCATTTGCTGTTCTCCTTTTCCTTCAGCGTCGTCAGCGCAGCCTGGAAATCATGCGTTTTCAGCTCCATCCCGCCTTTGGAAACCTCTGCGGCCTGTTCCGCCATCAGTTCCCTGAAGGCATCAAAGCTCTTGGCCTTGATCGTGTCTGGAAGTCCGAGAACAGGTTGATAGTGATCCAGCAGTCGCAGCTCTTCCTCCAGAAGAATCGGCCAGGCGCCCTGAGCTCCATCCGCCAATCCCATCTCGGACTGAGCTGCAGTCATCGCATCAAGGTGGAATCGCAGCCAGCGGTAATAGGACTTGTCCTGTGTGTTCTTTTTGACGGATGCTTTACCGGTCACCAGCACGGGCAGGGCCGCTTCGGCTTTTCTCAGGAACAGACGGTCTTCCCGTTCCAGATTCATCGCTCCCCAGCGTTGCCGGTACTCCCAGAGTTCGGCATAGCGATTCACATCCTCAGAGGACCAGCCGAGACCAGCAAGTTCATCGGCACGATGGGTGAGTTCTTTGGCCACGCAGCTTGTTCAGTCCTGATTCCCGAAGCGTAGATGCCTGGGGATGAAAGACCAGACCTGATGATCATTGCCCGAGTCTTCTGAATGTTCCGTTCAGCTCGGCGGCGCACTGTGAGGGTGGCGTCGGAGATGGTCGTTGACTCCCACAGGTGTCTCCTGGGCATATCCCTCATGCAGCCACAGATCTCCGGCTGAAGAGGCGTAATGAATCTGCCATCGGTAGAAACTTCGATAGGTGAGTGGCTCTTGTTTAAGCAGTGCCGCGTAATGCAGAACGGCCTTGCCGTAGTGGTCGCTGTTGTTGTAACCCCAGAGGCCGCTGCGGATGTTCTTGAGTCCACCGCGTCGTACCAGGTAGCGGGCAGCCGCATGAATCGAGTCCCACGGGTCACGGATATCTCCTCCATTGCCGATGCCTGGCTCCGCCCAGGTGGTCGGCAGAAACTGCATCGGGCCCTGGGCATTGGCGACGGAGACCCCATCGATCCGGCCCATTCCGGTTTCCACCAGATTGACGGCGGCAAGAACCGTCCAATCGATGCCGGTTGCTGCTGAAGCGCTGCGATAGGCCTTGAGCAATTCGTTTGCTGGTGCCGGCGACTGGATTCTCCAGGCTGGCAATGACGAGGAGGCTGGCCCTCTGTGCATCGCCAGAAACTCCCTGCGCGCAGCGATGTGCTGGTCAAACACCCAGTGCCAGCGCGGGTCCAGATGCGATCGCACGGACTGACTCAGCTGCGGTCGATGCGACAGAAATCTGTAGATGACCTGCTGTTGATGGGCATGCGCTGTGAGCTGCTGATCCGCAACCTGAGGATTCAGCAGAACGTTTTCAATCGCAGCAATCAGCGCGGCGATTTCGGCTGGTTCGTCCGGCACCAGTGGGTAATGAAGGCCGTTGGGCGCAACCGGCAGGCCGCTCCTGCCTGGAAGTTGCGGAAGGATCCCGGAGGAAATCTCGTCAGTCGATTGCCCTGTTCTGTTTTCACTGACAGCTGAGCGTTGCTGCGTCCCATCAATGGTGTCAATCGTTTTGCAGGCCACGGTGATGGGAGTGAGCAGCACAGGAATGCTCACCAGATAACGGACCAATGATCCTGTCTTGAAAAAACGACCGCTCACGACTGCAGAAAACCCCTTCGGTCATGAAAGTCTGGTTCGTCTCCAGGATGCGACAGAGCCCAGTAGCTCAGAGCTCCGCGTCTGTCTTCAAGGACCATCGACAGGGAAAGCTCAGGAGGTTCCGGGTGCGCACACCAGGGTTTGAGTTGCATTGCAATGGTGCAGCGGTATCCAGACCGATCCCTGCTGCAGGTAACCACTGGAGCCTCAGCCTGCGGTTCTGCAATGCCGCCCGTGCGGTAATCACTGAATCGGTAGACATTCCAGTCTCCGTTTGGTGATGCATTGATCTCCCAATAACCCGGTGTGCCTGGAATGGCGAGAAAGGTTTCGAAGCAGGTATGCCTCCAGAGGTTGTCCATTCGTTCTGACGAACCTCCAGCCTGAGCTCTGGCGAACGGGGGCAGGCGGAGGAGTTCGAAGCAGTCCGCCGCCACCGTCGGGCAGAGGCTGAAGCTCAGTTCCAGATCTGAATCCTCTCTCCAGACAAACTCAGCCATGGCATGAATGGCCGGGCTCTGAGCAACATCGAACGGAATCAGGGGGCAGACCTGCCTCACCATCACAGGGTGTCGACCCATCTCAGTGTTCTCTCGACAACTCCCTGATCAGACCGTTCAGTTCCGTCCACTGAGTTTCAATCGAACGGGTCAGTGCAAACTGCACTTCGGCGCGATCGAGATTGTGCTCCGGCCTCTCCGTGCGGAAGTAGTGATTTCCGGAGAGATGATCCGAAAGGAACCGTATGCCGAGTTCGAGAGGAATCAGCCGGATGCAGTCGGGCAGATAGCGGAAATCCTCTGGGGTGAGGAATGATCTGCCGACGGAGAGATAGCCCTCAAGAATCGAGCGGCAAAGATCCAGATCGAAACGGACATTCTCCGGGTGGAGTGTTTCCTCTCCCAGCCTGTTGCAGCATGAGCGCAGACAGTCGCCGATGTCGTAGTGAACAAGGCCTGGTTTGACCGTGTCGAGGTCGATCAGCCCCACTGCCTGCCGCGAGGTTTCGTCGATCATCACGTTGTTGATCTTCGGGTCGCCGTGGATGGGCCTGCGTTTCAGCTCACCTCTGGCGCAGGCCTGTTCAAGAACGTCAATGTCGTGCCTTCTTGCATTGATGAAAGCCACGGCTTCATCGATGCGGTCGCTGAACGGACCCTTCGAGCCTGAGACAACCTGATCGAAGTCAGCGAGATAGGCAGGTGCGATGTGAAAGTTTTCGAGCGTGTCTGCCAGTTCATCGGCGGCTAGGTCGCTGATCAGGTGATGGAACATGCCAAGCCCGTAACCGAGCTCTCGAGCATGCAGATCGTCCTGAATCACGTCAGTGGTGACAGCAGCTCCGATGTGGGTGATCGAACGCCAGAACTGTCCCTGATGCTCCACCCAGTGGCCATCCTCATCCAGAGTCGGCAGCACTTTGGGAACCTCCCAGCGCCGGCCAGACAGTTCGGGTGGTTGCTGCGCCAGTCGCCGCTCAACATGATTACCCAGTTTCAGCAGATTGCTCATGACCAGTTCGGGTTGGTCAAACACTTCTGTGTTCAGGCGCTGCATCACAAAGGCTGACCGTGATGCACTGCGATCAAGTGTCACCAGAAATGTGTCATTGACATTTCCAGACCCCAGCTGGCTGATCCCGGCGATCTGATCAGGAGGGTGGAAGAGCCCGGCGATGGTCTCCAGGATCGGATTGGAGCTGGAGAAAGCGGCTGACACGTCGAAACGCATGGGTCTCAATACGAAACATGCCGTTTTCTTTGCCGTCTGCCAGCTGTGAGTGTGCAGAAAATCAGCCGGGAAGGCGGCAGCATGGTGAGCGTTATCCGAGCGGCACGGGTGCCACGAATCCTTCACACCGCTGACTGGCAGATCGGCAAGCCCTATCGCTGGATCGAGGATCCGCAGAAACAGGCCCGTTTGCAGCAGGAGCGGGTTGATGCTGTGCTCAGGATCGCCGAGGTCTGCCGCAGGGAGGAAGTTGATTCTGTTCTCGTTGCCGGTGATCTGTTCGACTCGAGCACCGTGGCCGCTTCGATGGTCATGGAGGTGCTGGAGGCGATCGAATCAATTTCAGTTCCGGTGGTCGTGATCCCGGGAAATCATGATCACGGTGGAGCCGGTGGGATCTGGAGGCGAGAGGATCTCAGGAGGCAGTTGCAGGAGCGCGCGGGCAACCTTCAGCTTCTGCTCAAGCCGGAACCGGTGGTGCTTGCGGGACTCACCGTGCTGCCCTGTCCACTGCGACGACAGCGTGATAGCCACAGCCCATCACTCTGGCTTGAACAACTCAACTGGGAGAAGCTTGATCCACTGACCCCACGAGTTGTTCTCGCCCATGGCTCGGTGCAGGGTTTCGGTTCAGAAGGTCAGGTGAATCAGCTTCGCCTTGACCACCTGCCATCCGACCAGATCGATTACGTCGCCCTCGGTGACTGGCATGCATTGCTGGAGGTTGATCCCAGAAGCTGGTACTGCGGCACGCCGGAATCCGACCGCTTCCCGACCGGGCCCGAAGACCTGAGGTCGCAGGTTCTTGTGGTCGATCTGGGTCGAGGCCGACCGCCGCAGGTCGTTCCCCACCCCACCGGTCGCCTTCGCTGGCATAGCATCACCATGAGCCTCAACGGCGATGCCGATCTAGTTCGTCTGGAGCAGCAGATTGCCGAAAGTGTGGGTCGACGCGTGGGTCGTGATCTGATGCGTCTCGAGCTCAACGGTCAACTCGGTGTCAAGGGGCACCTGCAACTCCAGGATCGTCTGGGTGTGCTGAGTGAGCAGCTGCTTCATTTGCGTCTTCGCGGCAGGATTCGCCGCCAGCCGACCGCTCAGGAGAGAGATCAACTCCTGCAGCGAATGGACAGCCCTCTGGTCAGCAGCATCGCTGAAGGTCTGCAAGAGGAGCTCCAGAACAGCGCAGATCCGCTGATTGAACAAGCCCTGATTGAGCTGCATCGTCTCTGCACCTCTGATTCAAGTGCCGCGGAACCATGCGTCTGATTCGCTGTCGACTGGAAAGCGTTCGACGGCACCGGACTCTGGAGGTTGCCTTCGCCCCGGGGCTGACCCTGATCGGCGGTGCCAATGAATCAGGGAAAAGCTCTCTCGTTGAGGCGATGCATCGAACCCTGTTTGTCCGTGCCGCTGCTACAGGCAGCGCGACCCGTGACCTGCGTTCCGCCACCCATGCCGGACATCCACAGGTGGAGATCGATTTCGATGCGGCTGGACACCGCTGGTCGCTCCAAAAATGTTTCAGCGGATCCGGGGGCACAAGTCGCCTCAGTCGTTCCGGCCAACAGGCTCTGCTTGGAGGCGATGCTGAGGATCAGCTGGCCGTTCTGCTCGGAGTTGATGAGATCATCGGCAGCCGCCAAGTGAACCGTGTTCTTCCCACTCGCTGGGCGCACCTCTGGGTGATGCAGGGTCTGGCCGGTCGCAACCTGCTTGATCTGAGCGCTGAGCACTATGACCTCCAGGGACTGATCACTGCTCTCGAAGGACAGGCCAAGCAAGCGCTCCAGTCGCCGTTCGATCAGCTGATCTACAACCAGCTCGAAGATCTGGTCGCTTCAAGTCTCACAAGCCGGGGGGTGAAACAGAACAGCGAACTCTGGAAACGACGCCAGGAACTTCAGCAGGCCACAGATCGGGAATCAGATGCCCGGGAGCAGCTGTTCAGCTACGAGACAGCCTGCAGCGAGCTTGATGAAAATGAGCAGTCACTCGATGCACTTGATCGTCAGGCACCTGACGTGCAACAGATGCGCCGCAAGCTTCTGACCCTGAAGGATCTTCAGCAGCAGGTCGCCCCACTTCGCCTCCAGCGGAACCAACGGCAACAACAACTCGGCACGCTGACGCGCCTTGGCAAAGAGGTTCAGGAGTCTGAAGCGGCGATGACTGCCTTACGCCGTGAGCTCAGTGTGTTGAAGGAATCGGTCGCGACCAGTTCCAGCAATCTGATCGCTCAGAGACATGCGTTTGAGCAGCTTGACAGCAAGCGTCAATTGCTTGAAGAGCGGGGACATGGCCTGCGGCGACGTCAGGATCAGGAACGTCTACAGCAAAGAATCCTGGAAGTCCGACGTCGACAGGAACAGTGCGCCGAGCTCGAACAACAGCAGACTTCCCTGAGCAACCAGCTGAATCAACTTCCAGGCTTGGATTCCGACGCCCTGGCTGCACTGCAAGCCCATCAGCGACATCTCCGCGAACTGGACATCCGACTTCAGAGCATGGCATCTCGGGTTGAGCTGCAGACCTCGGATCGGTCTGTGCTGCTTGATGGAGAACGGCTCAGTGAGGGAGACGTTGTTCAACGGACCGGTGCTTTCCGTCTGGAGGTGGGTGACGGGGTGGTTCTGCTTGTCAGCCCTGGTGAGGGTACGGGGCTTTCGGCACTGCTGGCTGACAGGAAACTCTCTCAGGCACAGCTGGAGAAGGATCTCAAACACTGGAGTGTCAACAGCCTTGAAGATGCCGATGGCCTGTTCCAGAGACGCAAGGAGCTTCTACAGCAGCGCACTGTTCTCGATGCGCGTCTCCGCCAGCTCAAGGAGCAGCGTCGCGATGGACAGGATGATGATCTTCAAAAACTGCAAGAACAGTTCGCTGAGCATCAGCAGCAGCCGGACGATCCGCAGATTGCCGCAGTGGAGGATCTCCCGCAGGCTTTGAGCGATTGCAGAACGCAGTACAAGTCCGTTCAGGATCAGCTTCGTTGTGCGCGCTCCGACTGCGAGCGCGCTGATCGTGAACAAACAACGCAGGAACGGAAGATTCAGGAGCTGCGCATTCGGCTGGAGCGCCATGAGGCCCGACACGTTCAGCAACTGCAACAGAAGCGAGAGATCGAAGAACATCATGGTGCGGCAGCGACCATCGAAGCCGATCTCAGCGAAGTGATTCGCCAATGTGCGTTGTTGCAGGAACGAATGCTCGCTCTGGGAGGTGATTGCGGCCTGGAGGAGGGAGCTGACATTGAAATGTCTCTGGCCGATCTGGAGGAGCGTGAGCAGTTTTTCAATCGTCAGCGCACCGATCTCAACCGTGCAAGGGGTTCATTGCTTGAGCGCTGTGAACGTCTCGGCAGCCGAGAACTGCATGCTGAACTGGAGGAGGCTGCTGCCCATCTTGAGGTTGCTCAACAGGCCGAAGAGCAGGAAACAAGGCTGGTCGAATCACGGGCGCTGCTGCTCAGGCGATTCCAGGAGGCTCGTGCTGATCTTTCAAGCCGCTATTCATCACCACTGCGCTCCAGCATCAACAGGTTCATTGCTCCTTTTCTGCACCAGCCAGGAGACAGTTCAGAGCTTCGCTTCGATGCCGGCGATGGCCTGAAGGATCTCCGTCTTCAGCGTTCAGGCCAGAGTCTTGAGTTCTCCCAGCTCAGCGGGGGACTCAAGGAACAGCTGAATGCCGCTGTTCGGCTTGCGATTGCGGAGACTCTGCGCAAGGGCCATGACGGCTGTCTGCCTGTTCTGTTCGATGACGCTTTCACAAACAGTGATCCCAGCCGACTTGAGGCTGTCGGCGCCATGCTCCGGCAGGCTGTGGATCTTGGGCTGCAGGTGGTGGTGCTCAGTTGTGACCCAGCTCCATACAGGAATATTGCCGATTCAGTCGTTGATCTGGATCGCCTTTGAACCTGAGGCCTTGGAGTCCCCGGATCACAGTGCATTCTCGATCACATTCATGGCTTTGAGATAAGCCGGAGGTTCATCGCTGGTGTCCTGTTCCTCGATGCCGTTGTCATCGCGGATCAGTCGACGGGCGTTGTCAGCGACAACGGCATTCACCAGCAGATCCATGGCTTCCGATTGATCGAGATTCTGCAGTGCTTCCGCATACCGACGGCTATGGGTGGGTCGAACGGATTCCTGGCAGTAAGTGGACAGTTCACGGCTTTCGGTCATCACCGAAAACGCCACATCCTTGGTGGTGCTGTTTCCATAAATGGCCATGTAGAGCAGGTTCACCATCGATGCGTCATGAACCGGAATGGCGTATTTGCGCACGATCTGCGGCCAGTAGCGCAATGACTTGAGACCCTCCAGGCCTCCTTTGCGCAAGCCAGCCTGTTCGCACCAGTTTTCCAGTTCCTCCATCGAATGAGGGCAGCGTTGTTCCACGCGCATGTGCTCCGCCATCACCTGCCCGGCATGGAAATTACGGGTGGGTGTTCCGGAAACAGGCAGCATCATGCTGCCGCGCACATCAGCCACCATGGCGGTGAGCTGCGCGAAGGTGTGATCGCGGACCTTCTCCATGTCTCCACCTCGCACCAGAGCAGCTTCGATGCGTTGAACGCCGTAGCCGAGCTCAGTGAGTGCAAAGGGCTGCCGGTTGTAGAGGCGCTGGCGGTTGCGCCGGGCCATCGAAACTGTCGCTGCCTGGTCCAGGCACTGATCGAGCAGAAGTGTCAGCAGAGTGGGAAGCACACCTGGGTTGTCCTGGTGATAGGCGTAGCCAAAACCGGCAAAGACCGATGACATGTTCTTCGCCGCCTTGATGTATTGCCCTTCGATGTTGTGAACTCCAGCTGAGACCTGAATGTTCGGAGACAGTCGGTCAAGCATCCGGGCACCCAGCAGAGCTGTCAGTGCATTGGGGTGACAGAAATTGGCCGTGAAGCTGTCGAGTGGATTGCGCAGAGCGCCATGGCGGTGAAACCCCGAAAAGAATCCAAGGCTCGGAACTTTCTCACAGAGCACATAGGACTCGTTGTCGATGTTGTCGTGACTGAAGGATCCGGCCAGACAGGCAAGCACCACGTGTTGCCTGCCCAGTTGATCACGCAGTCGAATCGCTTCGACCAGGTCTTCCTCCACGTGGTTGCTGTTGGCACTGAGCACAACCAGTTCGCAGCGTCGTAGCAGGTCAGCCAGGGTGTTTCGCTGACGCCCACCGTCGCATTGGTGTGTGCCCATCCGCTCCATCACAGCAACATGCTTCGGGTCCATCCCGTCGAGTGCTGACTGAGTGAAGGCTCCGAGTAGCTCTCGGTCTGGCCGGGGCGCCAGCAGCAGATTGTCCTCATCCTTCTGCTGCATCGCGCAGTTGTATGCGAGCGAAGCCGGATACAGCCCAACGCTGTAGAACCCAACCTTGCCCGTTTCAAGTTCCCAGACCCGCTGACGCACCTGATCCCTGTCCAGGCTCGGCGGAAAGAATCCGTTACTATTCAGGGACACCTGTGTTCTTCAATGTCTTATCGGCATTATATCTGACGATAATCTCTTTTCAATACACTATTAATCACAAAAAGGATTGAAAGCTTTAGATTGACTTATTGAAAGCGCAGAAACCCGTTGTTATTAACTAACATTGGCTAGCAAGGCTCTTAATTGCTGTTAATCTTGTAATTAAATTTCGGGTATTAAGTGATTAAATTCTATCAGATGACAGATTGCGGACTCTTCTCAAATTCCTGATTTTAATATTCAAAGCTTAGCTAAGACTTGAAATATAATTTGAAGAAGTCATCCAAAATACTGATGTATTAGGCAAGACGATTTAATCAAGATACGGTATTTATTTGATTCTTGATTTCATAATTTTACTGACTTCAATGTTGAGGGAACAAATCAATAATTGAAATTCCGCTTTGCTGTTAAAGCGGTTGATAATGTCGCGAAGTGCCCGATTTATAGGGATGATGAAATCATAATTTCAATCCTGAATGGCATCAGTAAAGGCCTAGCAAATAGATTTAATACAAATTAAGTGATGAATCGATTTCTTTGATCCACCGAATAATTCCACCATTGAGATTTGTGCTGCGAATGCCATAATTGCCTAGCGAGGTTACGGCTTTCCTGGAGCGAGAACCTAACTTGCAATAAATCACGATATCATTCAAGTTGTCAATTGATCTCAGATCGTTAATGATTTTGGGATCACAAATTGAATTTAAAGGGATATGCAGTGATCCAGGTATTGAGCAAATATCACGTTCTTGTTGAGTACGAACATCAATGAGTATAATTTTTTGGGAATTATTATTAATTTGATTATTCAGATCGATAGGGTCAATTGAGCTAGTAGAGGAATTCAAAGTCTCTGATGGATCGCAAAAAATTTCATAATTGATCAGAGATTTGACATCCGCAATATTGTAATTTTTTTTGAGCTTTAACTCTCGAAAACTCATTTCCAGAGCATTAAAAAGAAGTAATCTCTCGTTGAGAGTAGATCCAATATTTGTTATGATTTTAATGGTTTCTGTTGCTTGTATTGTTCCAATAATCCCAGGTAGTATTCCCAAGACCCCACCTTCTGCACAGGAGGGAACCATTCCTGCTGGAGGTGGTTCAGGAACAAGATCACGATAGTTGGGACTTGAAGGGTGGAGGTTAAAAACAGAAACTTGCCCTTCAAACTGAAAGATAGAACCATACACATAAGGTTTTTGCTTGATGACGCATGCATCATTGACTAAATATCGTGTTGGAAAGTTATCACTGCCGTCGCAAACAACATCATATGAATCAATGATTTCAAGTATATTATTAGAGTCAAGTTTAACATTGTATGTGTTAATAATGCAATTTGGATTTATCTCACTAAGGCGATGTTGCGCTGAAACAACCTTTGGTTTATCAATCCAATTGACACCATGAATTATTTGTCTTTGTAGATTTGACTCTTCCACAATGTCAAAATCAACAATGCCAATGCAACCAACGCCAGCGGCTGCTAAGTAAGTAAGCAAAGGTGACCCTAGACCACCAGCTCCAACCACCAACACTGAACTTTGCTTTAATTTGATCTGAGCTTCAACACCAAAATCGGTAAGGGTTAAATGCCTTGAGTATCTCAATACTTCTTCTTGAGACAAATATGAGTTTGTCATTCTGGCTGCTTATTACTAAAACTAGTATAGGAATGTATCAATATACTCAGTATTGAGTTCAGAATAAATTTAAGAATATAGAAAGTTTTTGGTATTGGCGTCTGAGTAGATCAAAAGCGATAAAAGCGACTAAAATTAGGTTTATTATACTGATCTTGGTTTCTTGTTGTTCCAATGAATCAAATTGAGCTCGAGCGGTCAGTGCGTAATATTTTTAACGACCTGTCCGATATCGATGTAGAAGGACTTTTGGTCGATACTGCAGATTGGGGTATAAATATTCGTGTGACATTGAATAAAAAATTTTGTGAGATTGACTTAATTCAAAACTGGGACGGCTACGAATTGATTTTTTACGATGATCAGCAGAGAAGTTCATTGCAGATTGACGATATTTCTGATCTTCCTCGTTTTATTGCTGACAACTTTTAGCTGATTCGTCGATATTTTTGCTCTGAAACTTTACCTTCAATGCTAGTATTGTAAGATTTAGTATTAATGTTATAGTGTTTGCGATAGTTACTGGTTTACTGTTGACAAGAATGCCGTAGATAACCCAGTTTAGGCATCCAGTGCTGAAGGTAATCAGCAATGTGAATGAAACATCGCCTGCAGACTTTGTTCTCCACGTTTTGACAACCTGTGGGATAAACGCAACTGTTGACAGGATTGCTGCAGCAAAACCAAATATGTCTGCATTTTGGAGCGCACTCTGCATTTAATCTGATCAGCTAGTTGGTTATATTAGCTTATGGACCATTGTTGATTGTTGTTGCTGCATGAAGTAAGCTCATGTCTGCTTTGAGCATATTTCTTACTCTTGTGATTCTCGGTTATGATCACTTTATGGTTGTTTTATGATTACTTGTGCCGCAATTAGAAAGTTTCTTGGTTTATCCTCTCGTAGGAGTGATTTTCTGATTTTACCAAACTTTTTGTCGATCTACTAACGCTAATGGATCTTGATTCACTTCAGAAGGAGCTCATCGATAGCCCTGATTTTTTAATTGTTCAGGACCTTGATGGTGTATGCATGCCGCTGGTTAAGGATCCTTTGACCAGGAGTCTTGCGGCGAAATATATCCATGCCGCTGCACTCTTGCGCGGCAATTTCTGTGTATTGACAAATGGTGAGCATGAAGGCCATCGCGGTGTCAACAGGCTTGTTGAACAGGCATTGGGAGATCGTTCCATTGCACGCAATCAAGGCCTTTATCTGCCTGGGCTTGCTGCGGGAGGTGTGCAGCTTCAGGATGAGTTCGGACATCTCACGCATCCCGGAGTAAGCGACGCGGAAATGAGCTTTCTGGCGTCTGTTCCGGAGCGGATGAACGCTTTGATGGGAGCACTGCTCCCCTCTGTAGTGCCTGATCTTGCCGATCAGGATCTGAAGGCGGAAATCAAGCAGGCCATTCTCGATACACAGGTGTCACCAACGATCAATCTCAACAGCCTGTTCAGCAGGATTCCCAACGACGTCAGCGGACAACGAGCATTGCAATCAATGCTGGAAGCTCTCATGCAGCAGCTGATGGAGATGGCTGTCGCGGAAGGGCTCCATGAGTCTTTCTTTCTGCATGTTGCCCCGAATCTCGGGCGGGATTCCAGTGGAAGTGAACGGCTCAAGCCATCGACTCCTGGAGATGTCGGCAGCACGGATATCCAGTTCATGCTGCGCGGAGCAATCAAGGAAGCCGGTCTGCTTGTGCTGATCAATCGACACATCGCAGCCCGAACCGGCATTTTCCCCCTCGGAGAAGACTTCAATGTCAGAACCGCGCCCCAGGACCTTGAATCGCTGCTTGCCCTTTGCAAAGACCGGATTCCCCTTGAACAGATGCCCCAGCTGGTGGGTATCGGTGACACGGTCACCTCGACGGAGAGCGCATCAGGAGATGGTTGGTTGAGAGGCGGCAGTGACCGAGGTTTCCTCACTCTTCTGCAGGAACTTGGTCGGAGTTTCCAGCGTCCGAATCGGGTTGTGATCGTCGACAGCAGTGGAGGGGAGATTGACCGCCCCTCCCTGGCTGATGACTCGCTCGCAGGCATTAGTGATCCTGAGGATCCCCTGCAGTTCGATGTCTGCATTCCCGGTGGGCCTGACCAATACGTGGATTGGTTCGTTGATCTGGCTGAGGCTCGCTCCGAGGCCAGATCCTCAACATGAGCGCAATCTGATGCTGACCTGCAGCGCCTTTGTCTGCACACTTGAAAGAACAGCCTCTAGCGATGCGAAAACCGCTGACCCTGGCGACGCTGCTCTTATCAGCAGTTCCCCTGGCATTCTTCCGCAGCCAGGCGGCGTCTTTGTCCGGTGCTTGTGCTGCACCAGCGACCGGTCAGTATCTGATCGTGAGTCAGGGAATGCGTGGTGAACTACCACTGGGGTCTCTGCAACTGGAAACATGGCAGCCGGATGGATCCGTCAGCGGAACCCGTTTTCTTCGGGTCGGTCGCGCTTACAGCGAAACGCCCTATGAGGGGCGCTGGGTGTCAGACAGCAGTTGTGGCCTGACGGTCACTCGAGATGAGGAGGGTCACAACAGCAAGGTTCTCTTGACCGAGCAGGGCCTGCCTCACTTCGGCCTAAGCGATCGTGCGCAGGAGGTGGTGACGGAACAATGGATTCAACAACCAGATCGGAACTGTGAAGCCGATGCCCTCAATGGCAGGTTGATGAGTCTGCAGAGAGGACACACGTTGTCTGCAGCATCCTGGAGGCCGAATGCAGTGATCCAGCAGGAAACCTGGACCGGTTGGCGCATGGTCGGTCTGGCGGTGTCCTCATATGACGGATCGGGCGAGGTGGCTGCTTATCAGGGGCAGTTCACACAGGATGAGAACTGCATTGGCCGCATCCGTCAACAGGATGATCGAGGCGTCACCTATGCCTATGCCGCGATTCTGCGTTCGGATGGCCAGGGTTATGCCTATCTGCAGACGCAGGGTGATGACCTCACCGTGGCCCTGGTTGAAAGGATCAGACGTTGACTTCCACTCTTCCAGAAACGCTGCCGTTCCCGTCTGTGCATCGCACTCGGTTGACCACATTGCAGGTCAATCTGGGTTACCGCTGCAACCAGACATGCAGTCACTGCCATGTGAATGCGGGCCCTTGGAGGAAGGAAATGATGGCCAGGGAACTGATTGAGCTGATCCCTGAAGTGCTTGCCCGGCTTGATCTGCATTGTCTGGATCTCACCGGAGGTGCTCCGGAGCTTCATCCTCAGTTTCGCGAGCTCGTTTCGGCAGCCAGGGATCTTGGCGTCAATGTGATTGATCGCTGCAATCTCACGATCCTGAGTGAACCAGGCCATGAGGACCTTGCTGAATTCCTGGCTGCGATGGGTGTGCGCGTGGTGGCCTCTCTGCCCTGTTACGAACAGGAGAGGGTTGATCTGCAACGAGGTCAGGGCGTTTACGAGCGCAGCATTGCCGGCCTGAAAAAGCTGAACCGGCTGGGCTATGCCCAACCTGGATCCCCGCTGCAGTTGGATCTGGTCTACAACCCGTCAGGACCTTCCCTCCCCCCTGCGCAGGAGCCTCTGGAGGTTCAGTACCGAGAGGCGTTGGCGTCAAGTCATGGGATCGCGTTTTCTCATCTGCTCACAATCACCAACATGCCGATTCAACGCTTTGCAAGGGATTTGCAGCATCAGGGTCAGCTCGAGCCCTATCAGCGGGTTCTGCGTGAGGCGCATCGACCGGACAATCTCAATGCAGTGATGTGCAGAAGTCTGATCAGTGTGAGCTGGACCGGAGCCCTTTATGACTGCGATTTCAATCAGCAACTGAACCTTGCATCCGGATCCGGCCCAAGGCAGCTTGCTGACCTGCTGCGGGTGGTGGATGGACTGATTGATCAACCTATTGCGGTGGCGGATCACTGCTTCGGTTGCACGGCTGGCAACGGATCAAGCTGTGGAGGGTCCCTGAGTTGAGCGCTCCATGCATTGGTCCTGGAGTAAACACAACTACTCCCCTGACGAAATCAGCTGGGGTTCAGTCATCAACGCCCTGGAGTCGGATCAAGGGCAGCTCCCAGCCAGGGTTGCAAGTGAATTGATTCATGAATTCCAGCCTGGAGAGGTTGGAGGAATGGCGCTGTAACCGGTACCATGCACTGATGACTAACTCTTCATCGTCCGAGCAGGGGCCAGCTCACTGCGGCAGCAAGCCGAAGCGACTGGCTGTCGGGATTGCACCTCTTGGCACTGTTTCCATCGGAATTGTTCCGATGGGTGTGATCTGTATCGGCATCGTTCCGATGGGGGTGGTCTCCATCGGTGTGGTGGCCATGGGTGTGATCAACCTGTCCATTGTCGGGATGGGTTTACTGGCGATCGGGGCGAACACCATGGGGGTCTGGACCGTGGGGCCAATGAGCATGGGTTTGGTCCAGCTCGGTGGTCGCAGCACGCACGATCACCATGAGCATCAGCAAAGTCAAAGTGACTCCCAGGCTGAGAGCGATACCCGCCTGATGGCCTACCCAAGCAAAGCCGAAGCTGAAGCACAGGCCAGAATCCTTGGCTGTGAGGGGGTTCATTCGATGGGTGATCACTGGATGCCCTGCTCAGAACATCCAAAGCATCAGGACTAGCGCTGCCTGGTCATCGGCATTCAGGGCACACACCTCGAACATTCAGGCTCGAGTCGATCAGTTCGAAATCCAGCTTTTTCACGGCATCACGCCCTGCCTGCAGGACAGCCTCGTTCTCGAACTCCTCCGTGCGCCCGCAACGTACACAGACGAGATGGTGGTGATGAATATGTTCTGCATCCGCCAGCTCGAATCGACTGCCTCCATCGCGCAGTTCAAGTTCCTGCAGAAAATCCATATCCACAAGCAACCGCAGGGTGCGGTAAATGGTTGCAAGAGAGACCTTGGACTGCTTGTCGACAA
The DNA here is from genome assembly GCF_047304175.1 of Synechococcus sp. MIT S9503. GTDB lineage: Bacteria > Cyanobacteriota > Cyanobacteriia > PCC-6307 > Cyanobiaceae > Synechococcus_C. Next base: position 800,576 of record NZ_CP138955.1, read on the forward strand.
GCTGGCGATGAACCTCTTCAGCACTCAGATGACTTCCGCTGCCGATCTGTTCGAAGAGATCCAGCACAAGCCGTCTCTGGGGCGTCATCCGTCGCCCATCCTGATGAAGCCCCTTCTTCAGAGTTCCGGTCGCTTCAGCAGAGGAGCTTGCAGGCGACATGGAGACGTGATGCAGCGTTTCTCAATAGTACGCACTATTGAGACTCAGCAACAGTACTTGTTGACGAGTTGTCTTCTCCTTTATTGAGTGGAGCACGTTGCCTCTGATACGGACGGTCCGTTCAATCGGTCTGTTCAGCTGTCAGCTGGTTGGGTCATGAGACTGTTGATGACCAACTGCGAGGTGGGTGAACAACTCAGAAAGTTGGGATAGCTAACCCGATAGGCTGGTTTTGCGTTGAAGAACCGAGTGTCTGTCCCCTGGTCGGTGCTGATGCGCTTCATTGCGAGCGGCCTGTTCCTGCTGGCCCATGGCCTTCTGGTGCTCGAGCACATCGCCCTGGGTACGGCACTGCACGGGGTTGCTGAGGTTTTTCTTGCCCCATGGGCACTGCGTCACCGTGCATGGGATCTCATTGTGATCGGTCTGATTTTCTGCGTGTTTGACCTGTGGGGCACTCTTCGACTGATCAATGTGCTGGGTTGAGGGTCACAGACTCCATCCACCAGCGAGCAACGCGTCCAGCCTGTTCAGGCTGACTCGCCGGCACGGTCACCACCACAAGTCGCGTGTCACTGCGCTGATAGTCGTAACGGCAGTAGCCGACACCAGTGCCTGAACACGACGCCAGTGATGAGAGCCGGTTGCCAGCAAGACTTTGTTCGAAAGCCCGTGCCTGCCCTTCCGGAGCAGGATTCCAGCCTGTTGATGTAAGTGTCTGATCGACAACAAGGATTGATTGGCCTGCCTGAAGTTCAGGCGGGCGTTGCTCAGCGTTGATGTTGTCGAAAGACCCAGACAGCATGAGTCCGGAAAGCAGCAGAAACCAGCGCATGCCTGACGTCGTTTAATTCAGGCATAGCCATGGATGCTGCTCTGATGCCACGCGTTATTGGCGATCCTGTTCAGCCTCGCGAGCTCCAACAACCAGGGCAGCGAGAAAAGGCAGTATCGCAATGGCCGTGAGGATTTCCATCTGCGATATGAATGTTCAGCAAAGTTTGCGCGATGTAACGCGGCGTTGTGGTTTCAACAGATACAGCTGAGCAGATACACGATTTTGCTCTACGACCGGCAACCATTGTTGGAAGAACGAAAGCCCTGGATAAGGGATTTAATCGTGAGGGAACCATTACGCAGTTGAGTATGACTTTGAGACTTCCCTCGAATGCAAGGCATTGCACACGGAAAAATTTTCACTATGGATATGAATTTCATTTCCATAAATAATATCCGCCCAAAACTCCTGCTTTGTTGGAATGAAGCCTGATGTTGTCAGCAAAGCATTCGTTCTTAAGTATTTTTGTATTGCCACCACCCAGGTGCATAAGATCCCAGTTCCAAACTTCTTTCGTCGACGCAATCACTCGCTTTACCCGTTGAATCCATCTTGTTTTATCGATACTTTCGAGGGCGTCACGTCCGACATAGTCTTCGTAGGTTTTACCCTTTTTAAAGACGTGATGTGCGAGTTCAAGATTGGGAACCAAACATCCATCAATGAACAAAGCTGAACCCATGCCTGTTCCAAAGGTCAGCACCATTTCGACTCCATGACCAGTGACGCACCCAAAGCCCTGAACATCTGCGTCATTGGCGACCCGAACTGGCTTTCCGAGCTTGTTCTGAAGCCGCTCAACGAGATTTGTGCCAGGCCAGTGTTGATCGAGATTGGCTGCCGTCTCAATGACACCATCACGAACAACGCCTGGAAATCCAACGGAGATACGATCAAAATCAGGGACTTCGACGGTCAGGGTTTCAATCACTTCAAGGATCGATTCCGGTGTGGCTGGGTTTGGAGTGGGCAACTTTTGACGTTCGCAAAGCTGATGACCATCAACATCAACAACGATGAGTTTTACGCCGGTTCCTCCAATATCGACACAGAGGGTATTTGACATGGCTTGTAATTACGTTTTGAGCGATATCGATAGTTTAATTATAGACATCAAATTTTTCAACACATATTCAATACAGAGAAAACACAAAGCTCCAAGCGGCTTGTCATGTGCCATTCAGCGCCACGACGAGAATTAAAACAATAGCTTTACCGGCAAATACCCAAATCAAACGCGTGCATTATGACTGAAAAGGCTAGAATAGCACAGCATGAACTAAAAAAATATGCTTAATAAGCCTTCATTATGCAATTATTTTTGAAAATCCCGACCGCCTTTCTTACTCAGATACGAATTCGTAGCTTGATCACATAATGCTTTCCAGTACTTAATAAGTTCTTTCTGGTTACGAATATCACCACACTTACCTTTGACATAAAGCAATCGACCAGCTAAAGCCAATAACACGCTGGGGACAACTGCGGCAATATTCGACAATTTTTCCGCAATTATGACTACTCTTCAACTTTAATTTTGACACAATAGAGGCTAATTAACAGTAACAGATTGACCCCCACAACAACGTACAGGCCTTGCTTTGTGAATCATCGTCAAATACAGATCACCGCGAGGTGTTGGTTAACAAGTGAGCGGCTAAGCATTTATATCACGATGCAGAAGCCTGGAAAACGTGGCAGCTCATTGCAATCAATGCTAAAAAATAAATGGCTTACGGCAATCAAATCATGAGACTATTAATCAAACTCACAATAGCAACCTCTCTATTTATAGTCGCTGGCTGTTCATCTAGGCTTGATGAACAGCTGCTAACATGTGCAGACTTTGAGTCGTCTCAGATAACTAAAAATACAGCCATGAAGCGCCTGGGGCTAACTTCAAAACATACAAAACATATGAGCGACCTAAAAATTTTGGATGTATATTGCGATGTTTTAGACTAATTTGGCCTGCCAAAGGTGTTAACAAAAGTATTACTATCTAATTACTTATTTTATCAGCCTGCATTAAAAGATAAATGTTGTGCAATAGAGCCATTGAATTCTGGTGATCAATGTAAAACTCGGGCGGCTGTAAACGCTAAATACCCAGAATGTAAAGCTATATATGTCAGTTCCAAAAGAACAACAATCACGACGGTGGCGGTAATGGATTCTATAGCGTTCTCCTGTTCATATTGACCATCGAAGAAATGGGATTAATCCACCATTCTCCAGCTGAACCAGAGTCTCACTCACAACAAAGACATCAATTGTGTGTTGATGGAGTGATTCATTATCGAGATGACAACAATCGCTGAAACATTGAGGATAGTAGAGCTGGCCGACTCACGTCTTTGTCAAGCATCGCCTACACCCTCCGGCTATCTGAATGGACTCTTCACTCCTGGCAAAAGAATGGTCAAGGCACGACGAAATACTGCCGGTGTGAATCTCAGCTCCGTGACGATTTTGGTGATCAATACCCGAGACCAAATATCAAAATGATGTTCTGGAGACTCAAAGACGGCCTGATCAAAATCAATTCTCACAAGGTGTGCAAAGCGAATGTGATTTGTAGTGATATCGGATTCAAGTGCTATTGCTGTCATAAGTACCACCGATTGGGATGGATTATGTCAATAACCGCTAAAAGATCCACAAATGCCGTGACAACCGCGATCGATGATTCAGTTTTACGCTCTTGGCCAGTAGGTTTAAATCGATATATAGTTTCCAAATGAGTTTTCAATGATCATTTCCTGAAATGCGCCCCGAAGAGGAAATCTGGCCTATTGTTCTTATTGCTGGGAGCATCGTCGCTGTTTTGATGATTCTTGCCTTCAGCGATCCAGGTACCTTCGTATGCGTTGGAGTATGTGAGTAAATCCCAGAGCACCGGAGATTGGTACCGCTGCAGACCATCCGTCTGAGATTCATTTCCGTTGCGCCAACTGGGTTACGTCAAAGCATGCATCTTGGAACCAGCTGACAACCACCACGAGCTGGTCTGATTCCGTCGACATGCACCCACTGAATGCAAACGCAATAAGTGAAGGATCTGCAAGCGATTTATATCCGGCACTATTAGCTAGTCACACGCTAAGCAGACGCTGGCTGCAGGATATCCGCATTGCCTAGGGCGTCCTGATCATCCGATCCACGCGCTGATGGCAGATCTTAACGAGCGAACACTGGAACTGGCGTAACTCGAATCAGAGGCCTGCGTGACGATCCGGGTCTTCAAGCCCTCGACTTCCACAAGTGGAACTCTGTTCTATGTCCTTAGAGGGGGGGGGTCGATCGCCTCAATGTCAGGTAAACACCTCGGCCGGGCAAAACGAATGGCTGCACTCAGTGCACGCACGATATGTGCGGTGCATTACCAGCGACACCAGAGCATCCGTATCCAGCGCCCTTACAGGACTGCCTCGAAGTACTCAGAAACTTTTACAAAACACACCAGAACAATCAGGCCATCGCCCGTGATTCAGCTGATGCCAATCTTGTCACTGCCTTTGATCAAAGGCAGCACCAGCAACAGGAAAGACGATCTGATGAGCTGGTATTGGTTTGCGGCGTGCTCGATCTTGAATTGGAAAGTAATCAGTCCATGATCGAATTCGCTACTGGGCATCCTTACAACGGCATTGAATAGTGGGATCATCCCTTCACCAATCCAGCTTATGGCGATCTCTTAAGCAATCCACTAACTCTTGTAAATGTTGGCAAGCTAGAACCTTTCAGGGACGATGGCGCCTTGATTACGCGACTAAAATCAACAGCACAGACAAAAGGGTGAACGTCAATAGCGACTCCAAAATGCCAGGTAGTTTTATCAGACAGAACTCCCTCGTCGGAGAAGCCTCTACAAAGGAAAGAGAAAATCCCGACATTCTTCCAGGCGGGTAAGTCGACTTAAAAATTGACTACCTCAACACGATTAATCGAAATCACTTCACCCATCTGAACCACTATTTTCCAGAACGCCTGACTCTTGCAGACGATGATATTCGATTAAATACAGTGCGCCTAAAACGCTGCCACACCAGAAACCAAGTATCAGCAAAAATAACCCCATGCTTTGTAAAAATTTCATCAGTCGAGACTCAATAAATTTATTTCAGCAAAATTAGACGATGAAACAGATTCTTCAAGCACGCATCGCCTACCTGAACGCTACGTGCCATCATTTTCTTGCACAATCCTCACAGTCTTCAAGATAAACACAGACTCACACCACTGCGCGTCATTAAATTGACGCTGCAGTGATTCATGATCAAGCTTTGCCACCACAACTTGAAGGTGGTTCTTATCGCTGAAATCAAAAGTGTTAGAGCTATTATATCGCATCAGAGAGGGCTTTATTAAACATCCATTAGTATCACTACAAATTCCAACGAAGCAGGAACCACTCAGCAAAAAAATCAGTGTGCGGCTACTTGAATCCGATAATCCAGAAGTCAGAGCCATGAGCAGAGATGGCACACGATTTGTGTGTGAAGCGGTGCGTCAGGCGTTGTTCGATCAGCATAGAAACAATAAGAAACACTGCACTTGGAGGTTTTAGTCAGCTTTTCGTTGGATTCAAGCCAATACTTCTAATCGCTCTTGCTTTGCTTGATAGGGTTCATCCCTCTATTCTCGTCGCCAGCGATCAAAACAACCCCTGAAGCATCCTTCTGTTGATAGGTGTCGATAGCAAGTGCGGGATCGACCTCCTGGCAGAACAACCGCAAGCCAATCACGCCTCGCAGAGTAGAGAGATTTTTATGCATTACTAAGGATTCACTAAACAGAAAGGCTGCGCATCTAGAAGACGATCTGAAGGTAATGCGTATTCAGCTCTTCTGGTAGTTTATGGATATAATGAAGGAAGGTCCTTCTCTACTCAATTAAACAGATGAAACACCTCTATTTTATTGCTTATACCACCGCAGTTTCCGTTATTATACCTGCAGCAATGACTGGTTTTGCACCCACCGCTAACGCCCAGCAAATGATACCTAAACTAGAAAGTTGTCCATCTGGGACAAGCAGTGTGGGTAGTGGTTATTGCAAGGCTCGTGACAACAATCAGTACGTGCCCAAACTCGGAAGCTGCCCCTCTGGGACCAGCAGCGTGGGCGGCGGTTATTGCAAGGCTCGTGAAAGCAGTGATCAATACGTGCTGAAGAATGGGAGCTGCCCTTCTGGAACGAGCAATGTAGGTGGTGGTTATTGCAGAGTTCGATGAATTATTAGTGTTGTACGACCTGAAGAGCCATGAACGCGAGCACTGAAAGCCATACAAAAACTTTGAAGGTAAAGTAGGTCGCTCTAGTTGTGCATATTCATCTCCCGGCAAAACAACTCGCAACAAACATGCCCCGCCAAGTGCGGGGTTTTTCATTGCACTGGAGCAGTGACGGCACCAGCTTCCGCATGAGCTAAGTCACATCAGAAATTGGGATCTAAACCATTCACCAGAAGCTCACCAAAACCTCTGAGCTACTACACCACGTCTGTGCAGCGGATTTCAGCAGAGGGGCTGTGATCTTAAAGGAGTCAAGGGGACAGTACCCCCAAATATTCACTTCTCAAAGCAATGACTACTTGTACACAGGCCAACACAACTCCTTTTCCATGGGAAAAGTGGGCACAACTTCACAAAGAAGAAAGGGAAGCTGAGATGAAAGAAGCAGCGAAGCAAGCTGCCAAAGAAGATAATGATGATACTACCTGCGTCCAACCGGATCAAGCTGATCAGGTAAGAGGAGGGACAATTGGCAATTCAGATTCTGCAACCACTCCTCCCTTCCCTTATTGGGATTCTGCAGAACCAACCACAGAAACTGAAGCATTTGGTCATCAGATAGGCTTGTTCTCCCATCCTGCTTTTTCTGATCAGACAGCCATCGTTGATGAACAGTGGGTTGAAAATGTTAATAACACGTATAATAGAGCAACCGGAATTGGTAGCACTATCATTACAAAATCTTGGTAAAATAGTTGTAATATTGCCGATCAATTGGCCAACGCTTACGAGAAGCAGAATGGTCAGGTTGATGTTGCCACTAAACATTAATTCAATAACGATGTTGCAACCGGTTTTGATTAGCTCCAAATGCATCATCATGATGGAATAATAGATGGATACCTAGACATTGCCGAAAACGAGAATGGGGACTGGATGACTACAGAAACCATTAAAGGATTCACAGAATTTCCTCCGAGTCAAGCCGTCACTTGTGAGGAATCAGGAATGGATGGACTTGTCTCTTCGTATACTCAAATAGAAGACGCTGATCCACTAGCTGGAGGAACAAGTGATGAAGCTGTAGTATTCAAAAAACTAAACCCTTTCCCTCTCCCTGCTTGGAAAGATGTTGATTAACCGTCAGGAACTGAGGCCGTTAGCGGTCATTTCTTCAACACTGCTGGGGATGATTTCGACTCCAACACTGAAACTCTAACCCCAATTAATCTCGATTCCGTACTGGTTGCCGACGCCTACCAACAGCAAAATATTTCTGGAGCTGATTTGATCGCTGGTGAAGCGGCTCAAGGAATGGGTCCCTATCACGCACAGCAAATGCAATATGAAGTATTGGCTTAGACCTGCGAACAGCCTTCTAGGTCCGTCAATTGAGTGGGGCGTTTTATTGCTCTGGAAAACTGGCGATCAGCAAGGGAACTAAAATTTGGCCTAAAAGCTGGAGAAACATAAAGAAAAATACAATATTTGCTAGCAATATTTGCTTATCATTTTTGCTATATGGAAATTTTACAAACTAGTAAGATCTTCTTGAATACCAGTAGTAACCTACTTTTGGCTAATCCTCAGATTTTCAAAACTAATGAACATCTTGGTTTCCACTCTTTTAGTTCCAACCCTTCCAAGGATCCCGTCTTTCCATTGATATTCATCAATCGGAGCCTGCCCACTTTTAGTGCCGGATCTCCATATTTGAGCAATTGAATACATCTATGAACTCCAACTAACCTATTATTCCTCAAATCTAGGTCTTGTGTGATGTTGGATTTTTGTTGATGACAGTCAGCACCTAGGCAGGATGTGAGTCATCAGATCAGCGTTGACCCAGCGGATCACGCCTGAATCCACATCAGCGATCTGGAACTGTTTGTGCATGGAGGGGTCTCGGGCACCGCCGCCGTAGTGGATCACCTGGTCCATCCACCAATCCTTGTCGGCCTTCTCTCCGGTCAGATAGTTGTGGCGCACTGTAATCCCTGGAACAATATCCAAAGCCGGTCGATCTCTCATCACCGCGGGAGGCTGAAATGGAACAAATGAATTTGCAATCAACTCTTTCGGCGCTATCAAAACAGTACTTAGTCCAATAAAAATCTCAGATGTTAACTCAACGCCAAGAAGAACAACTTTTCAAAATGGGTGCAGTTCTAAGTTTCGTGCCTTTTTTCCCACTTGTATATCATGCCTACGAAATCGCGTTCGTGCTCAAAACAGTCCCTAGCCCAGCGCTGTTGTCTTTCTCCTTACTTATTGTTATAAATATGTCGCTAAGACTACCCTATCTGCGTCGTGTCAATAGGCTCGTATTTTTACAGGTTGCATCTGTATGGTGCATGAATATTTTGATCGTCACTTTTTTCTTGATAGCGCTATATGAAAATTAAGAAAATTGCATTACCAAAAACAGCGTCCGCAACGGGCGCAATCAAGCAAGACTTGGCATCATGTACTGACTGACGTCTAATCCAATGCTTTGCCGTCTCTCCATAGGACTGCTTGCTTTAACATCTCCAGTTTCTTTCTCTTTTCCTGTAGTAGCGAGAGAACAATGCTCTCCAAGGATCCTGTATGGGAGAATCAAATCAAAAACAGACAGCCTGGAAAAGCAACTAAGAAAAACGCTCGGGTCTAGACCGGGCATGCAAATTAAAAATGTTCTTTGGATCGGAGAAGGTAAATTCAAGCTCATCTGTAATGGTCAATACCCCGAGGAACTGCCTTTTAAGGCAACAAACTACCCGTCTGTCGATCGATCAGAGATTATTGGATGGACTAGAGGCGAAGGACTGGCAGGAAAACCGGGAGAATATATATTTCAAACCTCTGCCACAAAAGAACCAATTCCAATTATCTCGATGTACTCAGACGAGCTATTAAAATACGGTGCCTCAATTGCAAAATCAGGGGATGTTTTAAATACTCCCCAAAAAAGTGTCTTGGCAACATATATATATGGAGCAGATTATCTAGAAGATTTCGTTCTACCAAAGAACGGCCCCAGAATTGAGCGTCACCCAAATGACCACATGCTTACTCTTTTGGCGAAAGTTGATTCAAGAGAATCTTATTTCGTAGTTGGCAAAGTTGACTCAGGCAAGCTCAATCTTGCCGCTATAAGGCTTGAACCTGGCGTAACTCTTCATGTAAATGGAAATACAGTGCATACCAACGATTATGTGACCGGGGTTGTTCAAGAGATATATCCCAAAAAATGGGGAATTGATGAGGTGTTGTTGATGAATTCTAAGGGTGAGACAGTAACACTTATTCCATCTGATCGATAACCACTAAGTTATTAAAGCTGTGTGCTACAAAAGCCGAAGACATTGCCTTTTATCTGTGGTACAGCGGGTACTTGAACAATTTGCCACTGGACATCTTTACCTTGGAGAGGCGCACCATGTCGCAGTTGGCAAGCCGAGGGCTTTGTGGTGACTACTGGCTGAAGGAATAGGGCTGATTGCTGACTCGACGGTGAAGGCAAGCGCAACCAGGTAAAGCTCGGCATTATGCACGGACTGACGCCTGATCCATACTTCGCCGCCTCTCAATTGGATTAGTGGTTTCCGCTTTTGCCATCGCCCCACTGCCTTTAAAGGCACAGGAAGGCAGTGCTGATGACCTTGGGGTGATGAGCATCAGCCTCAAGGATGTGGTCAAGCCCACCTTTGGCTTCCAGGGCGCACTGAAGGGTGCTGGAATACCGAACCAAGCGGGTTCGGAGGGTTCCTGCCACTGTCTGTTGGCGACAACAGCGTCTGGTTCCTTGATGCCCTGATCAACGCCAACTTTGCTGACCGTGATAGCGATAGCGGCATCGTCAACACCGATGTGGCTGGCACCACCATCATCACGTCTACCCGGCTTGGCTATCGATGGCTGAATGGTGACCGCACCTGGATTTACGGGCTTAACGCTGGTTATGACAGCCGCCCGATAAATACAGGCGGAACCGATATCGGCATCATTGTCAGCGGCACAGAGAAGAGTGCTTTCTTCCAGCAGGTTGCAGTCAGTGCAGAAGCTGTTTCAAATGAATGGAACTTCAATGCTTATGCCTTACTTCCAGTTGGTGATAAAGAGCAAAAGATTAATTGGTTCTACTCAGCGGGCTCACTGGCAACTTATGGTCTTGATGTTGGCTACTTCATCAAGACTGAGCTGAATGCTTCTGTTGGTTACTACTACCAGGATGGTGATGGGTCAGTAGCCGATAGTTCTGGCGTGCTCGGAAGAGTTACCTACGAAATCAGTAGCGGCTTAACAGCAGGTGTGAATGTCTCCTACGACGAAGCATTCGAGACCAGAGTTTCAGCTGACCTTAAAGTTCGCTTTGGTCGTGCATCTACAACTACACAGCGCAAAGCAATACAACAACAACCTGTTATCAACGCTTTAACGTCAGCACCAAGCAACCGGACGTGAAGGGGCACGACTGTGTGGATATTATTTGTTCTAAAAGTGAGGTTCAAGCGGCTGAGGATCAATGTCCACCAAGGACAGAACTCAGTGGAAAACCCCCTAAAGCAATCAAAATAAGTGGATATCGTGAATTAAACGATGGCGTCTCTAGAATCTATTATGTATGTAATCCAAACCTCATTGGCCTAGACGAACATTAATCCTTTTCCAACCCTTGACCTCTCTAATAAATTGGCACTAATAAGCAGAAATCAGACAAAACGAAATCGCTAAAATAAGGGTGCAGCCATTGCAATCAACTGGCAGCTTCGGCCAATACTTTCTCTGTGTCAACCCGACGCACCGGGACGCCCAAGCAACTGTGCATCGTCATGGCCTGCAGGGATTCCCAGGCACTGGCTGAGAGTTGGTCATGACATCTATTGAAGTCACTACCATCGCTTGACTTCTAAAGACCTGAATGGAACCCATTACCTGGCTTGTCATCACTTGGGCTACCTATGGCGCTCAGCGAACCATTGCCGCTATGGAGAAGATCCCCCAAGCATCGATATAAAAGTGCTTGAGCAACTCAACGGTCATCAAGAATTGGCAACCCAAGGCCAGCGTGATGTGCATCGAAGGCGTCCGGGGTTTCTAAGACGCTCAGCTGGTTTCTCAATCTCAGCACTCAGTCAGGGGCATGGCTGCGGCTTGGCATTGAAGTCGAGTGACAAAGCGAGTGACAGCCGAGTGACAACGGGCTATCAGTTGAGCCTATGTGACCACACCTGACACAAGAAGGAAACCCACTGCAGCGCCTTGTTTCAGCCAGATCACCCTCAGCACCTACTATGTGGAGATAACGGGGCGTGGCGCAGCTTGGTAGCGCGGGTGCTTTGGGAGCACTAGGTCGCAGGTTCGAATCCTGTCGCCCCGATTGAGTGATTTGCCAGTGACTGACTGGTTTTACGGCTGCCCGCATGGTTTGCTTTTTTCATGCTGGCAACGGGCTAGCGTCAAAGGAGCGCCAAAAGCACACCCCATAGATCAGCACAGATACTCACTACCTCCAACGTCAGCGATCTGTGGTCTGCTGCCATCGTTGTCATTTCCGTTGGGTAACGACAGAGGGCGCAACCAGGCAAAGCCCGGCACCATGCGCCGACTGACGTCTGATCCATGCTCCGCCGCCTCTCAATTGGATTGCTTGGTTCTGCTGTTGCCATCGCCCCACTGCCTTTGAAGGCACAGGACAGCAGTGCAGAGGATCTGGGTGATGCGATGAGCATCAGTCTCCAGGAGGTGGTCAAGCCCAATTTTGGCTTCCAATAAGCACTGCAAAGTGCTGGCACTCCCAACCAAGCGGGTATCGGAGGGTTCCTGCCACTGTCTGTTAGCAACAACGTGTTTGGTTCGTTGATGCCCTGATCAGCGCCAACTTCGCTGATCGAGCTGTAGACAGCAGCATCATCAAACCGATGTTGCTGGCACCACTGTCAGTACCGCAACACGTGTTGGTTATCGCTGGCTGAATGGTGACCGCTCCTGGATGTTCGGACTGAATGCTGGTTATGACAGCCGGTCGTTGAAATCAGGTGATGCCGATACCGGCGTCAACGTCACCAACAAGAGGACTGTCGGGTTCCAGCAGATCGCACTGAATGCAGAAGCGGTTTCGAATAGCTGGACCTTGAACGGCTATGGACTGATCCCTGAGGGTGGTGAGGAAGACGGAGAAGAATGACGCCAACAAAAAAGGCCCGCGTGCTCATCGGGCCTTAAAGGGTGTGAGGAGCTGGAATCTCGGTGAGGAGAACCAACTAACCAAGGTTTTAGCCCTTACTTGTGTTGTTCCACCAACTGATTCACAAAGAACTGGCACAGTGCCTATCAGCTAGCTACTTTGTCCATGTGAGGAGAAAAGCTCACGGGGTGGAAACAAGTACACACTCCCGCAGTGTTTTTAAAACCCCTGCTTTTGGCGGGGGGTTATTTTTTTCTGATCAACTGCTGATGAAACCAATAGTCGAAAGCTGACTTTAGCTCGAATGGGGGATCACAGATTTGAATCCAGATCCGATGCTGTTAGCGATATGAGGTATCAGTGTGCTTACCGACTGGCATTGGTATAAAGACCTCACCGACGAGCAAAGAAGCCTGTATGAGGAACTGGTCGAGATAGAGACTGATATCTACTTTTCTCCTCGTGACTGCAAGCAACTGGTCAAAGGTCTTACACGGATAGGAATTCGAACCCCAAAACAACTCAGAGAATGGTTTATCGCTTTAGCCGAAGCAAAAGAAGACCATTAATCGAGGAAGAGTAAGATTTTCATTGATTCATGCCCTTTTCAGCAGTTTCTCTATCAGTGTTTTGACATGTGCCCGTCATCACCATTTTCAATAAAATATCATCTTGTGATGCAGTGTATTCCATGTTAAAGACTCCAGGAGGAGAGAACTCTATTGATGCTTTGCCTACACTTGTTACTCCATTTTCAACTTCTTTGAACTGATCTGTAGCAATACCATTGGCTATAGTTACGTCTTCCCAATCACCTGAGTTATCACTGGTGAGTCGGCTGTTAAGGGCATCTATTTTGTAAAAACCTTCAGTTGCCAAGTCTCTCTTCTCCAAAATCTCATTTGTACTTGACTGGATAGTAGTTTCAGTCGCTTTTACATCACATTTCAGATAGACGAGGTCATCAGCAACGGCAGGTAAAGCTGATAGTAGCGCGGCACCGATGAGTATAAGGTATTTCGTGACCACAGATTAGAGCCAACTCCCATTCCCAGTATCACCTAAAAGTCAGAAAGTGAGATATACCGAAAGGTAGGAATGGAGACTGAAGTGGTGAAGACCTTTCAGCTGGGAATGCTTGTGGTCATCTTTCTGGTCACCATTGTGATGGTGGAAGTGGAGTAAGGTAGAGAATCAAGCATGGATAGACCAACCGATACAAAGGGAGAACTGCGACGCCTCAAGGAGGAGAGGCAGAACTAAAGTGCCTTTACATCGATTGAAAAAGTTTGACTGCTGTCTTTCTGGTGTCCTCGTTCGTACTAGCAGTGCTCTTCTTGAATGAGAGGGATACCTCGAACAAAGCAGTCGAAGAGAAGGAGAGTGCAATCAAGAACTACAGAGGAGCAGAGAGATGGTTTGTAACTGCCATGTCTATGGCAAGCAATGAGCAAGAGATAGTAGATAGGCTTAAAGAGATAGAGAAAGTGGAGATTGGGAAATGGGATAGAGAGTGGAACTCAGAGAGTAATACCAGGATGAGCATGAAAGACCAAAGGTATGTGGATATATCTATACTCGAACATCTACTTAATATTCTGAGTAATAAAGGGGCATAGAGATTAGTAATTTCACAACCATGTCGATCCCTATAAACACTGCCCACAAAATCAAACAGATCCACTCTGAATTCTATAATTGTGTCATGGCAAGTTAAGCTTACATGAGCACAAATGAAAATATCAAGCGAATCTATTACTGGAATTATTTCCTTAGCGCTTTCGCTCACTCCAGTTCTGCTCGTCTTGCTTTTGGCAGCCTTTGCTTAGGGACAAGCGGTTTTGTGCTCGGCATCTTTATTTTTATGGCTGGCCAAATTTTTGAAGTTACCACCCTTTTTCTTGGAGTAATTGGTATCCTACAAAAAACAAAAGGGCAAATTACTGAATTTTTAAGGAAGACTATCTCCAACACTCATAGCACTTGCCTGCTGTATTTTGCGCTTTTCTAACGTCAAATTTTCTTTTCAAGGTTCATACTTACAGCCTACTAGTTCTCATAATGCAAGGAAGGTTTGTAATCACTTCATTGGTAGCTCATGGGTTGCTTGTTCCTAGCACCACTACCCATATCTAGCTCTCTGATTCATCTGCCACCTAAAAAGGTCAGGAATTCTGAAATCCTGTGCTATCAAGGAGAAGTTGTGGAGTTCAGTGGGAATTATTGATTTCTTTGCTGGACTCACTCGAGGAGTGGTTTAAAGCCTCGCTAGTGGCTGATGAATGAGCTACTCCTACATACGGCACGCATGAAACCAGCCTGATGTCCAGCAAGCAAAAGTTGTTGACCACAAGCCAATCAGCCTCCTTTTTGATTGCATTTGTTGTTATTATTTCCCTCTGGGTTCAAGTGCTTTTGAAATTGACACGTGAAGGTGTCATCGCTCTTCAGCCTATAACATTATCTGATTACATAATAATACTAGGATTGTTTGTAGCAGTCCCCCTAGTTGTCATTGCTATCTTTGTCGCATTTGCTGCTTATGTGGCTTTGAATAGAGCCAAGTCTCAATAGGCTACAATCAGCCTCAAAGAGGTTCTATGAGGGTTATTAAATATTCATCACCCAGGAATCAAAGTCTTTCCGAACAAAACTCTTTTTGCACTTGCGAGGGACATTTACTGTGCTGTGCCAATCATCACCTACAACTTTAATAAATATCGAAGATGTTTCATCATTTAGACTTTCATCAACCCTTATATCACGGTAGCAAATAATCCTTACTTCAATTGTTTTAATCGCATTGTCAACGTAAAAGCTCGCCAGGAGATATTCTTGGGGTTCGACTTTTCAAACAGTTTTATGCGAGTAATTCATGACACCATACCCTTCTCTTGTTGCTCGCATGATTGTGTCTCAATCTTAGTATTAGCTGATTTACTAATCAATAAAGCAAAACAGATTGGCTAAAGTTGTTTCATAGCTAACACTCAGCCAGAATACTTTAGTGCTTGCTAGCAAACCAGCCGATGATGCCTCGTTTCCTTCTCTAGTCGGCTTTCTTTTCTATCAATACGGTCCTAGAAACATGTGCTTTTGATTTCAGCAAAAACTTGTGATGCCAAAAAAAGCAGAGCGACAAAAAATAGAAGAGTTTTCATTGGTAAACCACTATGTTTACCCTTCAAGAAAAAAACCAGCCGTAGCTATGTAAACCGATACCTAGAAGGTTGACTCCTATATAACACACAGCAATCACCACCAGTCCTGACGCTGCAACCAGTGCCGGACGTCGGCCCTGCCAACCGCGACTGAGGCGGGTATGGAGATAGGCGGCATAAACCAGCCAACAAATCAGTGCCCAGGTTTCCTTCGGGTCCCAGCTCCACCAACTTCCCCAGGCTTCATTCGCCCAGACTGCACCGCTGATGATGCCAACCGTGAGCAACAGAAAGCCAACCGTGATCGTGCGGTAGCTCAGGCTGTCGAGCTGCTCGGTGCGACTGAAATGAATGGATGAAAGCTGAACTTCCGGTGGATTTTGCACAGCAACACCTCCTTCTGTTGCCATGACTTTTGGCTGTCGATAAGCGCCTGTTCCAATGGAGCTGCTGCGGAGTTCCAGTTCCTCGCCACGGTCTGTCAACAGAACTGCGACGGAAAGAAGTGAACCCACCATGAGTGCCGCATAACTGACCATGATCACACTCACATGCATCACCAGCCAGCTGCTGCGCAGCGCAGGCACCAGTGGTGATGCCTGCTGGAGCTGGTCAGGAAGAGCGAAACTCGCAAAGGCGATGCAGCCAAGTCCCATCGGTGTGGCTGCAGCTGCCACAAGTGGCGAGGACCAGCTGCGTTCAACCAGCAGCTGGGTGAGTGTGCAGGCCCAGGCGAGAAAACAGAGCGACTCGTAGAGGTTGCTGATCGGAAAATGTCCGGATTGCCACCAGCGCAGCACAAGCTGGGCCGTCAGCAACAGGTTGGACAGTGCGATCAGTGAGCGAACGCCGCTCGAGCTTCGACCGTTGGACAGAGCCCAGAAACTCCAGGGAAGTGCAGCAAGCAGAAGAGCAAAGGCCATCAGACCCAGAAGCAGAACGGGTTCGGAGACGATCACTTCCAGACCGGATAAGCCCATCAATCACCTCGCAAAGAGGACTCACTGGCTCTGATTCTGACGGGCAGGGTCATTGACTGGCCTGTCTGAGTAGGAAACCGCCACCAGCCAAAGAGATCAGCACTGGACTCCAGGCAGCAAGAACGGCTGGAAGGGTGCCCTTGACACCCAGGGCGCTGAAGCTGAAGGCAAGTAGGTAGTAGACAAGGATCATGACGATGCTGAGCGCAAAGCCCTGGCCACGACTGGTTCGGTTGTTGGGCTTGGCGCCCAGGCTTGATCCGATCAAGCCGAAAACGAGACAAGCCATGGGAAACGTGAATTTCTCCTGGATCCGGACCTGAAGCTTTCTGGCACCCTTCAGATCCCCTGCGCTTTGCAGCAGCTGCTCGGCCTGCAGCGCTTCGGCCACGGTCATGTTGTTGGCATCTTTCGGCAGTTTGGCGATCCTGATCGGTGCTGCACTGAATGGATACAGGTAGCGGTCGAAATCAGCAGAGGTTGTGCTTCCCGATGGAGTGAGAGTGAGGATCTGACCGTTGAGAAACTCCCACTTTGCTTCCTGCTTGTTCCATTCAGCGCTCTCGGCGAGGAGCATCTGAGTGAAGCCTGCCCTGGAAAAATCCAGGAGGGTGACCCGCGTCATGGTGCCATCCCTGAACTTGTTCGCATAAAAAAGCTGGAGCAGACCCTTGCTCGATGAACCGTCAGGCTCCTCCACTCGTCCGAAACGCGGATAGATGATGTTGTCGCCTTTCTCGGTGGAGATTGCTTTACCGAGTGCCCTGCGCAGAGTCACCTCAGCCGCGCGGTTGCTTCGCGGCACCAGAACGTCATTGAATAGGAATGTGAGGCTTGACATCACCAGAGCCAGCACAAGTGCTGGGATGATCATGCGCGTGGCCGAAACCCCAACGCTGCGCAAGGCCGTTAGTTCGCTGTTTGTGGAGAGTCGCCCGTAGGCAAGCAACGTGGCAAACAGGGTGGCCATCGGGAAGGAGAGAACCAGAAAGCTGGGCAGACGCTGCAAGAGCACCTGAATGGCAATCAGCACGGGCAGATTGAATTCAGCGATCTGCCGAACCAGTTCAACCAGCACGCCCACCGTGAGTGCAAGCACCGTGAACATGGCGATGGCGAACAGAAGCGGACCGATCAGCTCACCAAGCAGCCAGCGATCAAGCAGCGGAATCCTGCGCAGATAGGACTGAGTTCTCTGGATCAGAACCTCCATCACAACTGAAAACCCTCGCCGAGGTAATGACGACGCACCAGAGGGTCTGAAGCCACCTCACCCGAAAGCCCTGAAGCGAGAACGCTTCCATCGGTGAGGATGTAGGCCCGATCAGTGATGGCCAGGGTCTCTCTCACATTGTGATCGGTGATCAGGATGCCCATTCCCCGTTGACGCAGCGCCTGAATCAGCTGCTGAAGATCAGCAACAGCCAGGGGATCGACTCCGGCGAAAGGCTCATCCAGCAGGAGATAACGGGGGCCTTCCAGGCCGACAGCAAGAGCACGGGCCACCTCGCAGCGACGACGTTCGCCACCGGAGAGCTGAAAGCCTTTGCGATTCAGAAAAGGCTGAAGATGAAAATCATCGATCAGTTGATGCAGTCGTTCGCGTGCTTGAGGCTTGGCCAGGCCTGCCTGAGACAGAACGAGCTCAAGGTTTTCCCGCACCGTTAACTGTCTGAACACACTGGGTTCCTGTGGCAGATAGCCGATCCCGAGGCGTGCCCTCTGAGGCATCGAAAGACTGGCCACGGGATGTCCATCCATCAGCACCTCGCCCCGATCGGGCTTGAGCAAGCCGATCACAAGATTGAAACTGGTGGTTTTTCCAGCACCGTTCGGACCCAGAAGACCGATCACTTCACCGGGATCCAGCGTCAGCGTGAGATCATTCACCAGAGGTCGACCTCCCAGAGTCAGAGAGACCTGATTGAGACTGAGACTCATGGTGTGAGCGGGGTCTGCGCTGACTGATCAGAACGCAGAATCATGGTGGAGCGCACCTGCCCACCATCACGAGGAGATGCGACCGCACGTTCGTCCTCAAGGTCGTAGGTCACCCGTTCAGCCCTGAGTGTGTTGCCATCCTCCTGCACGACGTCGACGTCACCACTCAGAACAAGACGACCCTCGCGGCTGAAATACTGAGCCTGCCGCGATGTCGCGACCATGCCACGCGAGGGATAGACGATGCGGACATTGCCGACGGCAGTCACAACACCCGTCACATTGTCGGCCGTCTGGCTATCCGATTCGATGGTGATCAGACCATCCTCGGACGGGGGGCCATCCAGAGGTCCCGTGAGCTCCTGTGCCAGGCAGGGTGCGTTCAACGACAGCACAAATCCCGCACACCAGAGCAAGGAAGGCCGCAGCACTGTCATCGATCGCTGAATCAGTGGGAACACGATCAGGACAGGATCTTGAAGGAAGGGCTCATCGTCCCACGAATCACTGCAGGAAAAGCAGTCTGGGTGGCGGTAAAACCTCCGGGTCCGACCCGGCCTGAAGGGCGCTCAGGCGGTCGGAAACCGCAGTGTGCAGCGCAGTGAGATCAAGCCCCAGGGCACTGGGCAAAGAAGGTCGCAGACGGCCGATCCCCTCGCCGAGGAGGATGGTTGCACCGTTGGTGTTGCCGCGTTCAAGATGAACATGAGCGACAGCGATCTGCACAAACGCCTGAATCAGCTTGCGTTCGGGATCGATCTGCTCGTGCCAGATCTCTTCGAAGGCATCATGTGCTTCGTACCAGGCTCCGGAATTGAACAACTCCAGAGCCTCGGGAAAACGGGGATCGTCCAGAGCGCTCAACGTTTGGCCATCTTTTTGGCAGGTAATTTGCGCAGACGAATCGACTCCGGAGTCACCTCCAGCATTTCTCCGGGACCGATGTACTCAAGCGCGCGCTCAAGTGTCATCTGCACAGGAGACTGAAGAGTGTCGAGCTCTTCAGCTCCAGCGGAGCGCATGTTGGTCAGCTGCTTTGACTTGCAGACATTGATCTCCAGGTCCTGGGGACGATTGTTTTCGCCGATGATCATGCCTTTGTAGACCTTGGTTCCCGGAGCAATGAAGAACTGACCACGATCTTCCGCATTCTTGAGCGCGTAGAAGGTGGCGGTGCCCTCTTCAAAGGCAATCAGCACACCGTTGCGGCGGGTGTCGAATTCACCCGTCATCGGCCGATACTCAAAGAAGGAATGACTCATGATGCCTTCACCGCGGGTGGCACGAATGAATTCACCTCGGAAACCGATCAGGCCGCGTGAAGGCACAACGAACTCAAGTTGAGTTCTGCCATCAGAACTGGTTTCCATGTTCTGCATCTCAGCCTTGCGTGTTCCCAGCTTTTCAATGCAGCTGCCAACCGCAGCTTCGGGTACATCCATGACCAGCGTCTCGACGGGCTCGCAGGGGGTGCCGTCAATGGTTCTGAAAATCACCTGAGGCTGAGACACCTGGAACTCGTAGCCCTCACGCCGCATCGTCTCGATCAGGATGCCGAGGTGCAGCTCCCCGCGACCACTCACGGCGAAACGATCCGGTGAATCAGTGTCCTCCACCCGCAGAGCGACGTTGGTCAGCAGCTCCCGTTGAAGACGATCCCTCACCTGACGACTGGTCACGAACTTGCCTTCCTTTCCGGCGAAGGGTGAGTCGTTGACCACGAAGGTCATCTGCAGGGTTGGCTCATCCACCTTGATGAGGGGGAGGGCCTTGGGTTCATCCGGGCAGGCGATCGTCTCACCGATATTGACGTCGTCAAATCCGGCCACAGCTACAAGATCGCCAGCTGAGGCTTCACTGATTTCAACGCGCTGAAGCCCTTCAAATCCAAGCAGTTTGCTGATCCGTCCCTTCTTGACGCTGCCGTCATCCTTGATCAGAGCAGCATTCTGACCTTGCCTGATCACGCCGTTGTGCACACGGCCGATAATGATCCTGCCGAGGAAATCGGAGTAATCGAGTGTGGTGATCTGCAGCTGAAGGGGCTTTGCGGCATCACCCACCGGAGGCGGAACGTGGCGCAGGATCGCGTCGAAGAGCGGACGCATGGTGTCGCTCTCGGTTTTCATGTCTGGCTTGGCGAAACCTCCAAGGCCGCTTCCGAACAAATAAGGAAAATCGCACTGATCGTCATCTGCACCAAGCTCCAGGAACAGATCGAGCACCTTGTCAACAGCGGTTTCAGGGTCAACCCTGGCGCGGTCGATCTTGTTGACGAACACGATGGGACGCAGACCCTGCTCGAGTGCTTTTTTCAGCACGAAACGGGTCTGAGGCATCGGCCCTTCATTGGCATCAACGATCAGAAGGCAACCGTCCACCATGCCGAGGACACGTTCCACCTCACCCCCGAAATCAGCGTGTCCAGGGGTATCGACAATGTTGATACGGGTGTCGTTGTAGGTGACAGCCGTGTTCTTGGACAGAATCGTGATGCCGCGCTCACGCTCCAGATCGTTGGAGTCCATGACGCAGGTTGGCACCGCCTCGTTGTCTCGGAAGATGCCTGACTGGGCGAGCAGCGAGTCGACCAGGGTCGTCTTGCCATGGTCGACGTGGGCGATGATCGCGATGTTGCGAATCGCCTTTTGCTGGGCGCTCATGGGGGTCTGTAGGGGGCGGAATGTCTCAGAGCGCCCGCAGGCGCAGCCGAAGCACCTTATCTCAACGTGAGATCAATTCGGGGCAATATGGACGATCCACCGGCTGCGGGTGATCAGAAGGCTTCAGCGGCCGCTGGCGAGGCGACGGGCAGGTTCGAAACGGCGTAACGCCTCAGCGGAACCCTCGAAACGCCAATGCCATGGCTCATAGCTGACACCCTGCGAGTTCACTGCAGGGAAGGAAAGTGTGTAGTGGTAACTGGCTGCATGATCCTGAAGCCAGCTGAAGGCAGCGGTCTGCTCAAAGAATTCGGACAGATTACTCGCCGGATCAGCTCCATCACCGAGATCGACCGCATAACCGGTGCTGTGTTCTGAGTAACCGGGCGGAGCGGAGACCTTGGCCCTCTCAGCAGCCGTTTGATTGCGCTCGGATTTCACATCAAAAAAGATGCTCTTCTGAAGCTGCTGGGAACGGTATCCGCTCAGCAACCTCAGATCGATCCCGTCCGCTGCTGCAGCGCGACGCATGGCGTCGAGAGCGATGGCTGCATCGCGATGCAGTTCGACCCCTGGCTCCACAGGAACAAGCTCATCCATCTCGGCTTCCGGATACGGGAAATGACCGAGAAGTCGTCCATCACGGCCGGGCTGCTCATCGATCCCTTCAACGATCTGGGGCCTGGAAGTGAAAGGCAGCAGATCGGGAATGAACAGCACCGTCGCCAGGGAAATTGAAAAAACGGTGCCGCAGGCAATCAGAAGCCCCAGACCGCCGCCCCGCTTCGGTTGAGAGGAACGACTGCGGCGTGCGACGGGGATGTCATCGCGGCTGCTGTCACGCTTCCTGCTGCGTGTGACGACAGCCCGGGACAAGAGAACAGTTCAATGTTGTTTCGATCGTAAGGGGGTGCGCCAGTGCTGAAGGCACAAGCTCTCTCAGCGGTGTAGCTTCGATTTATAGTCCGGCGGAGTGTGCTGAGATGCTGAGAGTTGCCGTCATCGGTGGAGGACCGAGTGGATCCTGTGCGGCCGAAGTCCTAGCGAAAGCTGGCATCAGCACCTGGTTGTTCGAGCGCAAACTCGACAATGCCAAGCCCTGCGGCGGGGCGATTCCGCTCTGCATGGTGGAGGAATTCGAATTGCCCGAATCGATCATCGATCGGAAAGTCCGCAACATGAAGATGATTTCCCCCTCCAACAAGGAGGTGGACATCAGGCTCGATCCGCTGGGCTACGACAACGATGCCTACATCGGCATGTGTCGCCGCGAGGTTTTTGATGCGTTCCTGCGCAACCGTTCCGCAGAGCTCGGCGCCACTCTCGTGAATGCCCTCGTGCAGAAGATCGACACCGGTTCCAACCGTCAGGGGCCCTACACCCTTCATTACGCCGATTTCGGCAACGGCGGTCCCACCGGTGAGATGAAGACCCTTGAAGTGGATCTGATCATCGGCGCCGATGGTGCCAACTCGCGAGTCGCTAAGGCCATGGATGCCGGCGATTACAACGTGGCCATCGCCTTCCAGGAACGCATCAAGCTGCCTGCCGAGGAGATGACCTACTACGAAGACCTCGCCGAAATGTATGTCGGCACTGACGTTTCTCCTGACTTCTACGCCTGGGTGTTTCCCAAGTTTGACCATGTGGCGGTGGGGACCGGAACGATGCAGCAGAACCAGTCGCTGATCAAAGGTCTTCAGAAAGGGATCCGGGAGCGTGCACGCAAGCGACTCTTCAAGGGTGAGGTCATCAAGGTCGAAGCCCACCCGATCCCTGAACACCCCAGACCCAGGCGCGTTGTGGGTCGCATGGCCCTGGTGGGAGATGCCGCTGGATATGTCACAAAGAGTTCCGGGGAAGGGATCTACTTCGCGGCCAAGAGTGGACGAATGTGCGCCGAAGCCATTGTGGAGATTTCCGAGAACGGAACCCGCATCCCCACCGAGAAGCAGATCAAATCGACCTACCTGAAGCGCTGGGACCGCAAATACGGAGCCACCTACGCGGTGCTCGACATTCTTCAGAGGATTTTCTACCGCAACGACGCAGCAAGAGAAGCGTTCGTCGAAATGTGCGACGACCGGGACGTGCAGAAGCTCACCTTCGACAGTTACCTCTACAAGCGGGTGGTGATGATGAATCCGTGGCAGCAGGTCAAACTCACGCTGCGCACCCTGGGCAGTCTGCTGAGGGGGCAGGCACTTGCACCCTCCAACTACGGTTCGGTGCCGTCCGCCGTTGGACGCAGTGACGGTGACTTCCTGGCGGAGGAAGCCGCACAGGCCATCAAAACCCAGACCGAGGAAGACACCGCTTCGAGCAGCGACGAACGGTCAACAGTGACCACCGGTTGAACGCATCGCCAATCCAGTCCTGAAGATCAGGACTGGATGTTGTCGAAACACGCCAGCACAGAAGCCTGATTGCGCAACACACCCAGCAGATTCAGACGGTTACGGCGGACAGCATCGTCCTCAGCCATCACCATCACGCTGTTGTCACCATCGAAGAAGGCTTCGAGAGCGCGTGCTGCACCCTGTAATCCAGCAGCCAGTCCCTCGTAGTCGCAGCACTCAGCGAGAGGACTGAGTGTCTGCAGCTGATTGAGCAGGTCAGATTCGCTGGGCGAGTCGAACAGAGAGGATTCGATCACGGGCCCGGGAAGCAGCTGAGAGGCATCGAGATCGCCCTTTTCAGCAAGTTTTGAAGCACGCTGAACCACCGCCTGAACGGCCTGAAGGCGACCATCCGCCCTGAGATCCTTCAGCAGCAGGAGTCTTTCCCGTGCATCGACAGGATCCTGAAGCAGGCGTTCGCTGCTCACAGCCTCTCCACTCACGGCCTGTACAAGATCGGGAGGAAAGCCGTCCTCCTCGAACTGACTAACCATGCGTTGCCGCAACAACTGACCCAGATCGTCGGCGAGCGTGGCGGCGTCGCACTGAAATGCCGGGAACAGATCGACCCAGTGCGCTGCAGCTTTGCCGAGAAGAGTCTGCAACGGCAAGCGCCAGACGCGATCCCAGAGAATCTGAACGATCCCGTTGCCGGCACGGCGAAGCGCATAGGGGTCGGATGAGCCTGTGGGACGCTGACCCTTGGCGAAGATGCTGAGCAGCAGCTCAAGTCGCTCAGCCAGGGCGAGAAGAGCACCGACGTCACTTGAAGGAGGCGCATCGCCAGCACCTGCTGGCTGGTAGTGCTCAGCCACGGCCAGGGCCACTTCACGCGGCTCTCCCTCTTCAAGCAGATACTTTCCGCCCATCAGGCCCTGCAGTTCAGGGAATTCACCCACCATCTGGCTGACAAGGTCGTGCTTGCAGAGACAGGCAGCCCGGCGCGCATGAGCTGTCAGTGATTCAGTCCCTGCCAGGGACTGAATCAGCTGCTCCATCACCCAGCTGATTCGATCGCTGCGATCCAGAAGGCTGCCCAGACCTTCAGCGAACGTGACGCGATCGAGCTCCTGGCGTCGCTGCTCGCTTGGCTGGCGGCGATCAACATTGAGAAAGAACTCCGCATCCGCCAGACGGGCGCTGAGGACTCGCTGGTTGCCACTGACAATCGTGCTTGAGGCCTCGGACAAGCCATTGCCCACGAGCAGGAAATCAGAGCGCAACACACCACGGGCCTCAAGCTGAAGCGGATCAGGATTCGACCTCGGTTGCCTGAGAGGCACGTAGCGCTGATGTGACTGCATCACCGTGACGATCACTTCAGGTGGCAGATCCAGATAGCGATCAGCGATTTCGCCCTTCAGGACGATCGGCGCCTCCACCAGATCCACCAGTTCCTGGAAAAGGCTCTCCGGGCAATCCGCTTCACCTCCACAGGAGTCGGCCTCAGCAACAATGGACCTGCGGATGGTGTCGGCACGTTGATCGCGGTTCACCATCACACCGGCTTCGGCAAGAAGCGCCGGTAGTTCATCCGCAGATTTCAACTCGGGCAGGGTGTGGTGAAGACGATGCCCGCGGCTGTGACGACCACTGCGCACAACAGGATCGGAGGCCTCCAGCGTCACGGGAATCAGCGCATCACCCAGCAGCGCGACAAGCCAGCGCACGGGGCGACTGAATCGCTGTTCTCCGCTCCCCCAGCGCATGAAACGACGTCCCTGCAGGCCGTCGATCCACTTGGGGATGAAGTCCTGCAACAGAACTGCGCTCTCCTGACCCGGGGTGCAGACCCTGGCGAACAGGCAGGGGCCTTTGGGCGTATCACGGCTTTCGAGCTCTGCAGGGTCCACACCGCAACGCTTTGCGAAACCGATGGCCGCAGGTCCCGGCTGACCATCAACCAGAGCCTGAGAAACCGGAGGACCTTTGCGATCTTCCTCAAGATCAGGCTGCGAATCGATGAGATCGCTGATCTGAACAAGTAATCGGCGTGGTGTTCCGCTCACTGAGAGAGATCCGTGCTCGAGTCGCAGCTCCTTCAGATCGCTTCGGACACGCCGCTCGAGCTGCTGAAGCGCTGAGCGCACGAAATCAGCCGGTAATTCCTCAGTGCCGATCTCGAGCAGAAACGTGTTTGCCACTCAACGTGCCAAGACAGGTGGCGACTGTATGAGACGCTGCTTCGCTAGTTTCAAATGCAACAACGCGACACGAGTGAGCGACGGACTGACAGCCACCTCCAATGCACATGAGGACGTCGTCTCCTCAGTGCTGGATGGGCCTGCAGCGCGCACCGAGTCGATTGACACCGCACTCTCGAAAGCTGAGAAAAGAAAGCTTTACAGCGGCCATCTGCGTGAGCCGCTGCAGTCGGAACTGCTCAACGACGACATCCGTTTCAGTGAGGACGCTGTACAGCTGCTGAAATTCCATGGCAGCTATCAGCAGAACCACCGCGAACTGCGCAAAACCGACAAGGTGCGTTGCTGGCAGATGATGCTGCGGCTGCGAAACCCAGGCGGTCGGGTCCCTGCTGATCTGTTCGCAGCTCTCGATGATCTTTCAGACCAGTACGGCGACGGCACGCTGCGCGCAACCACACGGCAGGCCTTTCAGATGCACGGTGTGCCGAAGGGGGACCTGAAGACCGTGATCGGAACCATCATCTCCAATCTTGGTTCGACCCTTGCGGCCTGCGGAGACATCAACCGCAACGTGATGGCACCCCCTGCTCCGTATGAAAAGGGGGCGTACCCGGCGGCTCGGGCACTCGCAGATCAGATCGCTGATCTGCTCAGCCCTGAAGCTGCCGAAGGGTCCTATCTGGACATGTGGATCGACGGCGACCACAGCTATCGCTTTCAGCCGGCCACGAAAGTTCGCAAAGCACGCACACGGCAACAGAAGGGAGGTGTATTTTCCGGCAGTGGAGCCGAACCCCTCTACGGAGACACCTACCTGCCTCGGAAATTCAAGGTCGCCGTCACAGTTCCTGGCGACAACTCCGTCGATCTGCTGACCCAGGACATCGGTCTGGTGGCCTTCGCCGATGCGAGCGGAGCCCTCCAAGGCTGCAACGTCTACGTCGGAGGCGGGATGGGCCGCACCCACAACCAGGAGGACACTTTTGCGAGAACCGCCGATGAGCTCGGCTACGTCAAGGCAGCGGAGATCTTTGATCTGCTGCAGTCGATCATGGCTCTTCAGCGCGATCACGGAGACCGCGAGGTCCGCAAGCATGCCCGCATGAAGTATCTCCTGTATCAGCGGGGAATCAGCTGGTTCAGAACCACACTTCGAAAGAGCTACTTCAAGGGTG
This sequence comes from Synechococcus sp. MIT S9503, assembly GCF_047304175.1. Taxonomy (GTDB): domain Bacteria; phylum Cyanobacteriota; class Cyanobacteriia; order PCC-6307; family Cyanobiaceae; genus Synechococcus_C. The sequence goes on from NZ_CP138955.1 coordinate 827,445, forward strand.
AGCTGAAGGGCCTGCGTCAGGAACCTGTCGCGAAGCTTCAGGACTACCTGGGTTGGCATCGACAGAGGAAGGGGCTCTGGTTCGTCGGGATTCCGATGATGTGCGGACGGCTCGAGGGAGCAGTGAAGAACGGCCTGCGCAGAATTGTGCAGACCTATCAGCTGGAGGTGCGCCTCACGGCCAATCAGGACCTCCTGCTCTGCAACATCGGAGCCGCGCAGAAAACCTCCATCAAGGACGCTCTGGCTGAGCTGGGATTCGAGCTTCCCGGGGAACCCGCCCCTCTGGCCCGTCATGCGATCGCCTGCCCTGCGCTGCCGACATGCGGGTTGGCGATCACGGAAGCGGAGCGGATCCTCCCCGAGGTTCTTGACCGACTTGACGCACTGCTGCGGAAGCTGGAGATCGACCAATCTGTGCTGGTAAGGATGACCGGATGCCCGAATGGATGCGCTCGTCCCTACATGGCAGAACTGGCACTGGTGGGCAGTGGCCTGAATCAGTATCAGCTATGGCTGGGCGGCACGCCGAACCTTCAGGTGCTGGCCCGACCGTTTCTGCAGAAGATGCCTCTCGATGAACTCGAATCAACCCTGGAGCCATTGCTGATTGATTGGAAACAGTCCGGAGTCAGGCGCAGTTTCGGTGCCCATGTCAACCGGCTCGGAGATGAGTTGGTTCATCAACTACTGGGAACAGACGCGTAGATGGCCTCATCCATCTTGCGTTGCCAAGCCCAGAGCTGATCACCATGGCTGAAGTGCCACCATTCATTGGGATGTCTTGCGAACCCCGCCTCCGTCATTCACGTCGTTGAGCAAACATCGACGTCCGTGCCAGAGGGCTGCAGTGCCTTCCGGATTTGACTCGGCCTCTTCCGCGTGGTGATCAGGGACGGACTGCTCGCCGATAGCGTCGATCTCCCCGCCCATTTCCAACGGCTCACCGGAGCTGTCCGCAAGAGTGAGGTCCACAGCACCACCAGTGCTGTGTGGTGGCGGTGTGCGGGGATCCGGACTCGGCGGTGCCCAGAAGCGGGCCACGTCGTTGCGCACCTGTTCAAGAGCCTGCGTCTTCAACGGATCCGAGGGATCAAAACCGAGCGAACGGCACTGCTCCTGGATGGAGTGATCGACCATGAAAGCCTGGACCCGGATCGGCCTCCAAGCATCGAAGATCGCCAGCTGCAAGTCACCGACCTCGGGGTCGCTTCTCCGCGACAACAGCTGTTGCGCCGTGACCAGCCGCTTCAGAACACCTGAACGCAGCCGATAGGGGTCGGCATCCTCGCCGTAGGGTGCGCCCACGCAGGCATAGGGATGGGGCTCAAGGCACAGAAACTGCGGCTTGAGAGCGACAAGCGGTTCGCCGCAGTCATCGATCACCACATCGCTCCAGGGACGACGCATCCGATCTCAGAACGCAGACAGATCATCGTATGGGGTGTCACCAGTGACGAGCTGATCTCAGTCAGTTCAGCTGCGCTGCTGATGTCACACGGCTGCGCTGCTCATCGAGCAATCGGCTGAGAATCACGTGATCCCTAAGCTCTGGATCTTCACGCAGGATGTCGGCAGCCTCCTCACGAGCCTCCTCCAGCACCGAGCCGTCATCGGCGAGGCTGGCCAGAGCCAGATCCGGCAGTCCTGACTGACGGGTTCCCAGCACCTGACCCGGCCCCCGCAGGCGCAGATCCATCTCCGCGATCTCAAAGCCGTCTGTTGAACGCACCAACACCTCGAGACGCTGGCGCGCCAGCGGGTTGCGGCTGTCATTGATCAGCAGACAGTGAGAGGCCGCCGCACCCCGGCCGACACGTCCTCGCAACTGGTGCAGCTGAGCAAGACCGAAGCGATCAGCGTGGTCAATCACCATCACGCTGGCCTCCGGCACATCCACGCCGACCTCAACCACGGTGGTCGAGACCAGCACGCTGGTCTCTCCGCAGGCAAAGGCCTTGATCACGGCCTGCTTGTCCGCACTGGCGAGACGTCCGTGCAGGAGTCCGACCTGCAGATCAGGAAACACCTCATCGGCCAGCTGACGGTGCACATCCACAGCTGATCGCAGATCCATCTTTTCGGACTCCTCCACGAGGGGCAGCACCACATAGGCCCTCTGCCCCTTCTCCACCTCCTCCCTGATCAGCTCATAGGCCTCTTCGCGATTCGAGCCGGTGATCATGGCGGTGCGGATCGGTGTGCGACCTGGTGGCAACTCATCGATCTGACTCACATCCAGATCTCCATGCAGAGAAAGCGCAAGTGTGCGGGGAATGGGTGTGGCCGTCATGGTCAGCAGATGGGGCTGCAGGCCCTTACCGAGCAAACGGTTGCGCTGCCGCACCCCGAAGCGGTGCTGCTCGTCAACCACCACCAGCCCCAGTCTGAAGAACGCCACCGGATCCTCGAGCAAAGCATGGGTTCCGACCAGGATTTTGCAGGCTCCCGAAGCCACATCGGAGAGAATCCTTCGACGCTGTTTCTGGGGGGTGGAGCCTGTAAGCAGCTCAACGGTGACATGCAGAGGAGGCATCCATCCGCAGAGACTGCGGTAGTGCTGTTCAGCGAGCACCTCGGTGGGAGCCATCATTGCGCCCTGCCATCCAGCCTCAATGGCTTTGAGGAGAGCAGCCACGGCAACGACGGTCTTGCCGCTGCCCACATCACCCTGCACCAGACGAGCCATCGGTTCCGCTCGATCCAGATCCGACTCGATTTCCGCCAGAACCCTCTGCTGTGCTGTGGTGAATTCGAAAGGGAGCAAGGTGAGGAAGCGACCCATCAACCCATCGCGATCCGATGTGATACGCAGGCAGGGAGCGGATCGCTGCTTCAGAGCCGCACGTCGCTGCATCAATCCGAGCTGCAGGAGCAGGAACTCATCAAAGACAAGCCGATGCCTGGCCTGCTGAAGCTGTTCGGAGGACTCAGGGCGGTGAATCGCCACCAGTGCCTTTTCCCGGCTGAGCAGCTGGCGAGCCTCCCGCCGGACCCGGGGCAGGGGTTCCGGCCAGAGACGCACCGATGGCAGAACGCGTTCAATCAGTGAACGGAAGCGATCCGCGGTCAGTCCCTCCGTGAGCGGGTAAACAGGCAGAAGCCGGCCGATGCGGCTGGAGCGAAGAGGTGCCTGAGCGCTCTCCATCACCTCAATCAGCGGATCCTGAAAACTGATCCCATAGGGCCCGCTTTTGACGAGGCCACTCACAGCAACCGTGGCTCCATTGGGGTATTGGCGAGTCTGGCCATGCAGATAGGAAGGATTGCTGAACCGCTTCCCAGCCAGAAAGCGGGTCACCTTGATCCGACCGGTCGGGTCCTGAAGCTGCAGCTCAATGATCGACAGGTTGGGATTGCGGGGACTGGTGAAACCGTGGCAACGACGCACCGTGGCCACGATCGTTGCTGTTTCGCCTGGAACAAGGGCATCGATTCTCCGCAATGCGGAATAGTCGACGTAGTCCCTTGGGTAGTGCTGAATCAGATCGCGAACCAGTAGCAAGCCAAGAGAGGCCAGGCGTTCAGCAAGCTTCGGGCCGATGCCTCTCACCTGTCCGAGCGGACTCTCAAGCGCAGGAACGGATGACGACGTTGCGGTTGCAGAAGTTGATCGCTGGGCAACCTTCAGACGCGGTGGGGCCATGGGGGCTGAGGGCTCCAGACGCTGGCGCAGCGCATGGAGCCACTGCCTGACCACAGTGACCTGACGGCGACGGGCCGCATCACCCAGAGAGGCATAGTCGGCGAAGCCATCGGCAAACGACTGCAGGCGTGGAGAAACATCTCCCGGGAGTGGAATCTCAGGAGGCGTCGCCAACTCACGCTGCATGAAGCAGTGAAAGCGCTCCTTGCGACCCTCAAGATCGCTGAAACCCCTTTCCGCCTCTAGCGAAAGCGCCTGTTGCAGAGGACGAATCCATATCAGAAACCGCTCGAGCGCCTGATGGTCCAGGCAGGCGCTCACTTGGATTGAGGAGTCTCCGGCAGGTTGGGCCACCAATGATTCTGAACCTCTCGGACACTGGCGCGACGCTGCCAGTGTCGCTCTTTCAGAAGCAAATCGCTGAGAGCTCGGCGCTGCTGTCGCAGACGGCTGCGACTGCGTCTCAGGCCATGGTCGTCAAACTCGAGCTCGGACGGGCGGATCAGGACGCACGCAGTCTCCATGGACTGGTCGTCACCGACCATCGACAACGGAAGAGTGAGCCTAAGCACATTCGAGGGTGCCGACTGGGAGGGCAACTGACCGCTGTTCACTGCATCCAGCAGCTGGATGGGAAGCAGGCTGCGCGTCACACCTGCACGCATCAGCTCAACATTCACGGCATGGGAGAGATTGCGCAGGCGGCGAATCAGAGCTGAATCCAGGACATCCATCCAACGCAGCAGCCCGCTGGCCGTTGAAGGCATCAGCTGATCACTGGATTGATCCATTCTCTCCAGGCTGGGATCGACGAAATCAGCACCGCTCTGCAGGTCCTGAGCGGACTCCGCCTGATCGATTGATTCGCCTGCCATGACGAACAGCGACCGGAGAATCTCAAGTTCGGACATCTCCGCACCTGAATCAGCGGATGTAAGGGGCTGTTGGTCCGTTGATTCGGAAGCCTCAGAAGACGATTCCGGCTCGGCATGTGCATCGTTCGGCAGCAGACCCTCTATGAGGTCGGTGCGTTCCAGGGGCAGATCCAGACTCAGTTCGATACCCGTCGAAAGGGAGTCTCCCAGGGACGGCTCGCCACTGCCGGATGCACGATCAGCAAGCGTCTGGAACTGCTGAATTCGAGAACGACGCTCATCGTCCTGAAGGCGATTTGCCAGAACAAGCAGCTGCTCGATCGTGATCATCGACGAAGCACGCTGAACGAGCGCATCGATGCGCTTCTGAAGCGTCGCCTGATGATCTGACAACGAGGCACGCTGCAGGGGAACCAGAGAACAGAGAAGATGACGTATCGCTGACCTCACAGCGCTGGGCAGAATCCGTCGAATCAGCTCCAGGTAGTGAGCCTGCTGTTGGTAGAGAAGTGGAGCGAGTGAGCTGCAGCGTTGCTCCAGACGTGCAAGCTGCACGCCTGGATCATGCGCATGATGACTCCCAGGCACCTCGGTCAAACTCAGCCTTGCGTCATCGAGGCGACCTCTGCAGCGAAGTCGGCTTCCTCAACCTCAATCCCCTCACCGAGGGTGTAGCGCGTGAATCGACGCACCTTGACGTTCTCGCCGATCTTGCCGGCTGTCTGCTTGACGAGTTCCGCCACAGTCAGAGAGCTGTCCTTGATGAAGGGCTGTTCCATCAGAGCCAGTTCCTTGAGGCGCTTGTTGATGCGACCTTCAACGATCTTCTCCTTCATCTGCTCCGGCTTGCCTTCGAGGTCATCACGACCCATTTCGATCGATTTCTCACGTTCGCGGATCTCTGCGGGGATCTCATCCGTGGTGACGTACTCAACACCGGGACAGGCAGCCACCTGCATGGACACGTCGCGCAGCAGAGCCTGGAACATCTCACCACGTGCCACGAAATCGGTTTCGCAGTTGATCTCGATCAGCACACCAACGCGTGCACCCGTGTGGATGTAGCTGCCGATGGCACCCTCGGCGGCGGTGCGCCCGGATTTCTTTTCAGCGCTGGCGATGCCCTTCTGACGAAGCCACTCAATGGCTTTGTCGGCATCACCGTCAGAGGCTGCAAGAGCTTTCTTGCAATCCATCATTCCGGCACCGGTCTTGTCGCGGAGTTCCTTAACGAGCTTGGCGGATACAGCAGCAGCCATCGGATGTTTTGGTGGAGGACTTTGGGACAAGAAGATCCGCCTTCCCGCTCAGCGGGAGGGCGGCGTGAACCTAGCGGCTAGTGGAGCTCAACCTTGGTTGTCGGCGCCACGCTGCTCGTTGGACCCGTGCCGGCCCTCGTTGATGGCGTCAGCGAGACGACTCAGAACCAGCTGAACGGAGCGCACGGCATCGTCATTGCAGGGAATCGGCACTTCGCAGAGATCGGGGTCGCAATTGGTGTCAAGCATCGACACCAGTGGGATATCAAGCTTGCGAGCCTCGAGCACAGCGTTGGTTTCCCTGCGCTGGTCCACGAGGACCACCACATCGGGAAGACGACGCATGTTCTTCAGGCCACCCAGGTACTTCTGAAGACGATCGAGCTCTCGGCGGAGCACGGCGGCCTCCTTCTTCGGACGCATGGCGATGGCACCGCTGGACTCCATCCGCTCCAGGTCCTTGAGGCGGTCGATCCGTGCCTTCATCGTGGTCCAGTTGGTGAGCATTCCGCCCAGCCAGCGCTGGTTGACGTAGGAGGCACCACAGCGTGCGGCTTCGTGGGCCACGACTTCGGAGGCCTGCTTTTTGGTGCCGACAAACAGAAAGCGCTTGCCGCTCCTGGCGGCAGTGCGTGTCCATTTGTAAGCGTTGTTCATGCAGACAGCAGTCTGCACAAGGTCAATGATGTGAACCCCGTTGCGCGCGCAGTAGATGTAGCGCGACATCTTGGGATTCCAACGACGGGTCTGGTGGCCGAAGTGCGCACCAGCTTCCATCATCTCGGCGAGAGTGACGACAGCCATGGTTGTGTTGAGGTTTCGGGTTCGCCTCCACCTGTCAGGTTTGGTGTGATGAACAAGAGTTCAGATCACATCCAGCACCCGAAACAGACAGGTGTGCGGTTTGAAAGGACCTGCAGAATTTAACAAAGCACGTTCTCAGGTCAGTCCTGTCTGACGTGCTTCGCGATGGAGTGCCTCAACACCGATCCGGTTGAGCGGAAGTCTCAGCAGTTCGAGGGCCAGTGAAGGTTGACCGAGTCGAATCAAACAGGCCAGCAGCGGGCGCAAGGTGCGTTCATTGAGCAAGCCACCCAGGGTCAGCAGCCCCCACAGCAGCCGGTGCATCCAGGTGAACTGAATGATCATGCGCACTCTGCGGCTCGGGTGTTTCCGATAGAAGACAAGTCCCATGCGTGCACGCTCCCGTTCAACCCTGATCAGGTCTGGGATCTGATCAAGGCGAAAGGCGGGATGCCAGTGATAACCGACCGCTTCCGGACAGCGCACCAGCTCGACACCCATCTGGCGAAGTCGTTCACCCAGCTCGAGATCCTCCCAGCCATAAAGCCTGAAACCTGTGTCGAACAGGCCCGAGAGTTCAAGCACCTGCCTGTCAATGGCGACATTCCCGGTTGCGAAATAGGCCCAGGAGAGGTCGCGAAGCTTGTGACGCTCACCGGTTGGATTGTCGAAGTCAGCGGTGTTGATCACAGCGCCGTAGGTGAAGCAGAGACGATTGCCTGAGCGGCGCCACTGGCGCACAAGCGATCGCGCATGACAAGCCAGAAACGTCGGTGTCACGACGAGGTCACTGTCGATGAACACAATCACATCACCCCGGGCATGGGCGACACCCCGATTACGCCCCTCTGCCGGTCCTCCGTGGCTCTGTTCGATCAGACGCACCCTGGGTAACGCAGCAGCGGACGATCTGATCCAGTCGGGAGTGCCGTCCGTGGAGCCGTCATCGACAAGCACCACTTCGTAGTCGGCGATCTCAGAACCGGTGTTCTGAGATTCCAGGGCCATCAGACACTTTTCGAGAATGTCGCGTCGGTTGAAGGTTGGAATGACGACGCTGATGAACATCCGCCCTGCTGGGTGAGTCGTAGTCGGACAGCCTAAAGGCAAGAAAAAAGGGGCTCTGCGGCCCCCCGTAAAACAGGTTCTGAATTCGGATCAGTCGGCGGCACCACCGTTGTTGGCAGTTCCCGTCACTCCGTTACCGGCACCTTCACCGCGACCGTCGTTGCGCATCTTGCGCTTCTTGAACTTGCGGGCGTAGGCGCGATTTCGCTCCTGCTTTTCCTTCTTGAGATTTCTACGCTTGGCCATGCGGGAGTCCGGAGCATCCTGAATTCAACCCAACCTACTCAATGGACTGAAGCAGACGGCCATCCTCCATCCTGACCAGTCGGTCGGCGACATCAAGGATGCGTGGATCGTGGGTGACCATCAGCACGGAACAGGACTGGTCACGGGCAAGACGCTTGAGCAATTCCACAACTTCCCGACCAGTGCCGCTGTCCAGTGCCGCTGTCGGTTCATCCGCAAGCAGAAGCTGCGGCCTGGGCGCCAACGCACGGGCGATGGCCACTCGCTGCTTCTGACCACCCGAAAGATCCTGAGGAAGCTTGCCGAGATGATCCTCCAGGCCAACGGCACGCAGCCATTCCCGGGCCTGATCACGGCGAGCGCGGTAACTGAATCCCTCAAGCAGATCAGCGCCCATCTGCACGTTCTGTTCGGCCGTGAGACAGCGCAGAAGATTGTGGCCCTGAAAAATCATGCCGATCCTGCGTCGCAGCTTCTGTCGCTGTCCCCGCCCGGCGCCGCGGAGCTGCTGGCCAAACACGCTCACATCTCCCTGCTGAACCTGACGAAGTGCGCCGATCAGCGTCAGAAGCGTTGTTTTGCCACACCCTGAAGGACCGGTCAGCAGCACAACCTCACCCGCAGCGATCTGAAGATCGACGGACTGAAGCACCTGCCGACGCATTGATCCGCGCCCATACCAGTGACTGAGACTGTCGATCTTCACAGTGCTGGCGAGATCGGCGCCTTGAGGTCGAGCTTGATGAGAAAGCACGGTCATGTCTTCAGAAGATCTCCGCCGGATCGGCATCAACAAGGCGTCGCATCGCCAGCCCTGCCGAAGCCATGCACATCACCAGAATCATGGTGAAAACCGTGGCGGCACGACTGAAATCCATGGTCACCGGCAGTGCCGTGGCGCTTCGCACCAGCAGGTACAGGCCCTGACCGGCTGCGTAAGCCGGCAGATAGCCGAACAGGGCCAGCAGGAGTCCCTCCCGCACCACCACTCCAAGCAGGGTTCTGAGCTTGTAGCCCATGGCCATCAAGGTGGCGTACTCCGGCAGGTGGTCGCTGACATCGGAATACAGCACCTGGTAGACGATCACGCAGCCGACGACGAAACCCATTGCTGCACCAAGCGTGAAGATGAAACCGATGGAGGTGCTAGTGCGCCAGTAGTTCTGCTCGAAGTCGATGAAACCCTGCTTGGTCAGAACGGTGACATCCTCCGGAAGCAGGGCGTTGAGTCTGTCCACCACCGCATCGGCATCCGTGCCCTTGCGCAGCCGCACCAACCCGACCTCGATGCTTCCTGGGGGAGTGTTCGGAAGCAGATCGAGAAATGTCTCGCTGCTGGTGAGCAGATTGCCATCGGCACCGAAGGAGCTGCCGAGCTCGATCAGACCGGCCACACGCACCCTCTTGCCTGAGATCTCACTCTCAACCGTTCGCCCCGAGCGAAACCACTCGGCAACAGGACCGAACTCAGGACGAGACTTCTCATCGAACAGAACCCGTCCTTTCTGAGTCAGAGCCTGAGCCTTGGGCGCCAGGGCCGGGTCGATGAACAACGGATCTCCCGGTTCGAAACCGAGCGCCAGGATCGAGCGCGTTCCTCGCGTTTTGGGATTTCGCCAGAGCAGAAGATTCCAGTGAACAGGAGTGATGCCCTCCACTTCGGGCAATGCCATGGCCTGCACCAGCCGGCGACGGGGAAATCCGGCCATGCTCACTGAACTGGTCGAGCGCGGACTGATCAGAACGATGTCGGCATCGAAAAGACGATGCACCGTGACACTGGCGTCGAAAAGCCCGTCGCGGAATCCGAGCTGCATGAACATCAGGATTCCGGCGAAGCTGATGCCTGCAAGCGCCACAGCCAGACGAACCGGCTGACGCACGAGCATCAGCGAGGCCAGCGGAATTCCACGTGCCTGAAGGAAACGGCCGATCATGAAGATCCGAATCTGGCGATCACCTTCAGCCCGGAAAGCCTTGACACACGCTGAGTGGAACCTGCATCAAGCCTGACCAGGACCTCGATGATGCGTGCATCCGCGTCTCCTGTGGGGTCCGTGGACAGCACCTGACGCTGACGCACCTGTGGACTGATGCGCTCGACGGTTCCGATCAGCTCGCCGTCAAAACCTCCGTTTTCGCTGATCAACGTCACAGGTCCACCCAGCTTGATGCGGTTGATGTCTGATTCATAAACCTCGACCAGAGCCTCCATCGACTGGCTGGCCCCAACCTCCATGACACCGTCGGTGTCCGGTCGCTCACCCACCCGGGCATGAAGCTTGAGAACCGTTCCGTCGATTGGGGATCGAAGCTTGGTGTCATTCAGATCAGCTTCAAGGATTCCGCGTTCAGCAATCAGCTCGGCCCTTCTGCGAATCAACAGGGTGAGCTGATCCTGCTTTTCCTCAAGCAACACAACCCTTGCAGCACCCTGCCTGGCAGCCCGGGCGTAACGGGCAACCTCCCTTCTGCGGAGGGGAATCTCCGTATCAACCGTGCGGATCCTCTCCTCAAGGACCGCCAGATCTGCCTCGATCTGCGGCCTGCTGTCAAAAACGGCGAGAACCTGTCCCCTGCGCACAGGATCTCCCTCCTGCACCAGCAGGGACGACACGCGAGGTGCACCAGCGAGTCCGGCGGTCGGCGCAGCCAGACGACGAACCTCACCGGCCGGTCTGAGACTTCCAAGAGCGGCAACCGTCTCCTGCTTCTGAGGCAACACCTGCTGTGAAGCTTCGGCAGGATCCGCAGGCTGCGGACGCCGCAGCATCAGAACACCACCTGCAACAACAAGAACCGCAAGAGCACCAACGCCGACCCAGAGCCGTCGGGATCCGCTCAGGGAGCCGGAGGCTCGTCGAACAGAAGCTCCTCGATGTAACGGTCCGCCCACGGCGTCCCGAAGGCTTTCTCCAGAACCCGCCGCGTCTTGTCGTTGCGTTTCTGTTGCCTGCAATAGGACACCTGTCCGTGATATCGCGCCAGAGTAGAAGGGGCAGAGGGTTCGTCGGGCTGTGCAAGCTCAACCGCACTGCCCAGAATCCGCAGGTATTCGTTGACCAGTTCAACGAACCATTCCTCTTCCTCTTCGTTCACTGGCCGGATAAACCGCACGTAGGGAGAGAAAATGGTTGCCCATGTGGGGAGTTCACGCACCTGCTGAAAGGCAGGTATCAGCGTGACCTTCAGAGCTTTCTCAATCGCGTCGGGCAGCTGATCCTCCACAGGCGAAAGATCAATGATGGCTGCGGAAATCCCTGCAGGGCTGGCAACGATGTCGGCGCCGAACACCGGCAGATCAAAACGCGGATCGGGAAAGAACACACAGTGGAGAATCTGCAGTCCAAGCCCCAGTCGCGCGATCTCCAGATGCAGCTTGCGAAAACCTCTGCAGCAATGCACCTCATTGCGGATGAACAGATCCTCACCATCGAGCGTGCCGATGATCTCCTCAAGATCACCCGAAAGTGTGAGCGGATTGAGCTGAGGAAACCCATCCCTGCAGGAACGGATGCGATCGGCCAGAGCGATCACAAGCGGGTGCATCTCCTGACCGCTCGGGGACGCAGGCATCAATCCGATCCGTAATTGCACAGAATGGGACTTTGCCACGGGACCCTGACTGCGATCCCATCCGGTCCAGTGCTCGAACACCGCAAGCTGCGCAACGGCAGCGGCCTGGTGACTGCCGCCATGCCCGATGCGGCTCTGACCTGTCTGGATTTCTGGTGCCGTGGCGGCAGCGCCTGGGAAAACGACGGTGAAGAGGGCATCGCCCACTTTCTCGAACACATGGTGTTCAAGGGAAGCCGCCGGCTTGGGCCTGGGGAGTTTGATCGACGGATCGAAGCACTCGGAGGCAGCAGCAACGCCGCCACAGGTTTCGACGATGTGCACTACCACGTTCTGGTTCCCACCGCCCAGTCGGAGGAAGCACTGGATCTGCTGCTGGATCTTGTTCTGGATCCGGCCCTCGAGCAGGAAAGCTTCTCAATGGAGCGTGACGTGGTGCTCGAAGAGATCGCCCAGTACCGGGATCAACCGGATGATCAGGTTTTGCAGACCCTGCTGGAACTCTGCTGCGCACCGCACTGCTACGGCAGACCGATCCTCGGCTGGGAGAAAAGTCTGCGGGAGATGGATCCCGCTGGGATGAGGCGTTATCACCATCGGCGCTATCGCGGGGAGAACTGTTGCCTGTCGCTTGCAGGCAACATCCGTGAGGATCTGATCCGTCATGTGCTGAACAGCCCGCTTGCCGAGCTGGGCAAACTGTCGGACACGGATCCGAGTGAGACAACCAGGTCAGCACTGTCGTTCCGACGTGGACGTGAATGCCGGCGTTTTCCGCGTCTTGAGGCTGCACGGCTGATGATGGTGTGGCCTATGGCCTCAGCGAACGATCAGCTGGCGGTCGCCGGCGCTGATCTGGCCACCACGATCCTGGCCGAGGGTCGACGCAGCCGACTGGTTCAGAGACTGCGGGAGGAACTGCAGATCGTTGAATCCATCGACATGGATGTCACAACGCTGGAACTCGGCAGCCTGGTGATGCTTGAAGCCTGTTGTCCCGACGATCAGATCGAATGCGTGGAGGTGGAGATCAACCGTCAGCTGGAGCAAAGCCTCACCAGCGCCATCGAGGAGGAGGAATTCAATCGGGCGATGCAGCTGGTGGGCAACGGTCACCGATTCAGCCTTGAAGCACCGGGTTCCGTCGCAGCGAGTGCCGGCTCGCAGACGCTCTGGGGGCGACACCGGGATCTGCTGGCCCCGCTTCAGGATCTGACCCACTGGGATGCAACGGCACTGAGGCAACAGGTCATGCCCCTGCTGCAACCCGGGAACAGCTTCACTCTGATTGCCCGATCGGAGGACAACAATTGAATCGCCAATGTGATCTGGTTCTTGATCCGGTGACCACAACCGGGGTGCTGTCCGCCAAGCTCTGGATCCGCAGAGGCAGCAGTGCCGACCCCAGCGGGCAAAGAGGCGGGCACCAGCTGCTGAGTTCTGTGCTCAGCAGAGGATGCGGGCCGGTTGATCATCTTCAGCTGGCCGACCTCGTGGAAGGCTGCGGCGCCGGTCTTCGCTGCGACACTCACGAAGACGGAATCCTGGTCAGTCTCAAGTGCCGCGACGTTGATGCGGACCGACTGTTGCCCGCTCTTGGCTGGATGTTGAGGCAGCCGCATCTCGACGAGGGCCAGATCGACCTGGAGAAGGAGCTCAGCCTCCAGGCCCTCCAGAGGCAGAGAGAGGATCCTTTCCATCGCGCATTCGATGGCTGGAGACAGCTTGCCTATGGAGGAGGGCCTTACGGACACGATCCTCTGGGAATCGCAGCTGACCTGGAAAAGCTTCAGAAAAAAGATCTGTCAGATCTAGCTGCGAACATCGAGAAGGATGGCTCGGTGCTGGCGCTTTCCGGAGCCATACCCGACCGGGCCCATGCACAGCTTGAGGAGTGGCTTGGATCACGCATGCACTGGCCAGACGGAGGAAGCTCTAACGCAGAGGCTGGGCAAGCGCCCGAACTGACTCTTCGGCAACGCCCATCCCTGGGGCTTCAGCCCCTCGCCACCGAACAGGTGGTGATCATGCTCGGCAAGGCTGCCCTTCCCCATGGCCATCCGGACGATCTGGCCCTGCGGCTCCTCCAGGCCCATCTCGGTTCAGGAATGTCAAGCCTGCTGTTCCGCAGGCTGCGTGAAGAACATGGCGTCGCCTATGACGTGGGGGTGCATCACCCGGCCCGGGCTGGAGCGGCACCTTTTGTGATGCACGCTTCAACAGGCGTTGAGAGGGCGGAACTGTCGCTCGAACTTCTGATCGGCAGCTGGTCCGAGCTGATGGAGATCACCATCGCCGAGGTCGATCTGAATCTTGCCAAAGCCAAGTTCAGAGGGCAGCTGGCCCACGGATCGCAGACCACTGGTCAGAGGGCTGAACGACGGGCGCAGCTGCGGGGTCTGAATCTCCCCGATGACCATGACCAGAGCTGCCTCAGCCAGCTTGATCTGCTCAAGGCCGGCGATCTGCGTGATGCGGCATGCCGTCATCTGCAGAGTCCCCAGCTCAGCCTGTGCGGGCCCACTCAGACACTCTCAACACTGGAGAAACGCTGGAACAGCAGTGGTTTCACCGCTGAAGACAGTTGCTGAGAGTCAGTCGGAATCCGAGGATGAATCCAGTTCATCTGTTGCTGCTGGGTCATCAGCCACAACCATGAGCTGTGCGAACGAGAGCAGGAATGTGCCTCTGGCGAAGCGCACTGCAGCAGTGTCCGCTGGAAGCAGTGCCGTGACCCTGCCGATCTCACCGTGAGTCACGAGATCAGGTGGCCTGAGCATCGGCATCGGATCCGCTGTCTTGAGAAAGGTCTGAGGACGGGCCAGTCGCACCTGGTCACCAATGGAAACGGACATCACTGCTGGGCAATGCATCTCTCTTACAGCAGGATGGTGCGAGCTGACGATTGCCCGTGCGGGCACTGGCCACCTGGAGCGGCGCTCTTGCCGGATTGCTTCTGATTCTCGTTGGAAGCCTGATTCCGACTGCCCTGCTGCTGCCTCTGCCCGAATTGCCACCGGCTGTGCTGGGGCTGCCCAGTACCTGGCAGGTTCCTGCTCTTCTGATCTGTGCTCTGGTCGCTGGTCCGAGAGCCGGAGTGATCGCTTCCGTTGCTTATCTGACGATCGGACTTGTTGATCTGCCGGTGTTCCATGGGGGTGGGGGGCTCGCCTATGTGCTGACACCAGGTTTCGGCTATCTGGCAGGGTTCGTTCCTGCCGCCTGGCTGACAGGCCGCCTGGCCCAGCAGAGCGGAATGAACGACATCGCCAGACTGACCCTCGCAGCCATGGCGGGACTGCTGACAATCCAGGTCTGTGGACTGCTCAACCTCGCTCTGGGTGCATTGCTGAATCGCTGGAATGAACCGTTGTTCGAGCTTGTGTTCAGCTACAGCCTCGGCCCCCTTGGCGCACAGCTGGCTCTCTGCTGCGCCGCCGGGCTGATCGCACTCGTGACCCGACGTGTGCTCTGGATGGAATGAACAGGAATCAGGTCCATCAAAGCCGTCAGGAACCCTCCATACGACGAGGCAGCGTGGTTGCGCTGAGTGTGCTCATGGTGGTGCTTGATCAACTCAGCAAGCACTGGGCGAGAGGCGCGCTGGTCTCCGGAGAGTCGATGACCTTTGTTCCCGGATTGCTGCAGCTGACCCTGGTGCGCAACACCGGTGCAGCATTCAGTCTGTTCAGAGATTCTTCAATCCTGCTGGGAATTCTCAGTCTTGTGGTGGCTGTCGGAGTCAGCATCTGGATCTGGCGGGAATCCCGCAGAGGCCTCTGGATGGGACTTGCCCTCGGCTTTCTTCTCGGAGGAACCATCGGTAATGGCATCGACCGCTGGAGACTCGGTCATGTGACTGATTTCCTGGAACTGGTGCCGGTCCAGTTCCCGATCTTCAACTGGGCGGACATCGCCATCAATCTGGCGGTCCTCTGCTTCGCCATCGACGCTTTCGGGAACAGACATGGGCAGAGCGGCAGCTGACGATCGGGGGATGGCCCTGCTGACGATTCATCAGCGCAATCACCCCGATCACACCCTTCAACTTCACGGCGAGGGATATCGGATCGGACGCGATGCAGGGATGGAGATCCGCATCGAGCAGGCGTCCGTGAGTCGCCTGCATGCACTTCTGCAGAAGAACGGTCGACACTGGATCCTTCGTGATCAGGGCTCGACCAACGGATTGTGGTGGCAAGGGCGCCGCGTGCAGGAAATGGAACTGCGGGACGGCGATCTGATCAGCTTTGCTCCCGCTCAAGAAGAGGAAGCCCCCTGGATCAGCTTCCAGAGACCCGGCCAGCGACTGAACCAGCGCATCAGACGTCAGCTCGGAATCGGAATCCTCTGCTGTGTGGGCGGCGCCGGACTGCTGATCTCACTCGCCGCATTCAACGTTCCGGTGCGTGGACGGCTTGCCAGCGTTCGTGGTCCGCTGGCCATCTATGACGGCAACAACAAGCTTCTCAGCTCGGTGGATTCCAGCCGACACCGGGAACTGCGCAGTCTTGGCGACTTCTCTCCACTGTTGATCGATGCGTTGCTCAGCAGCGAGGACAACCGCTTCTGGTGGCATCCAGGCGTGGATCCCATCGGTACCTTGAGGGCATTTGCGGCCAACCTCACCGGGGGCAGGGTTCTCGAGGGTGGCAGCAGCCTCACCCAGCAGCTGGCCAGAAGCCTCTACCCCGACCTCGTCGGGGAAGGCGACACGCTGGGACGCAAGTGGCGGGAGCTGCTCGTGGCCCTGCAGCTGGAAAGCCGGTTCAGCAAGCAGGAGCTGCTGCTCAGTTACCTCAACAGGGTTTACCTCGGTGTGGGATGGGGATTCGAGGACGCGGCCCGCACATTCTTTGATCGGTCAGCGGGGGATCTGAGCATCGAGCAGGCCGCCCTGCTCGTGGGACTGCTGCCATCTCCCAACGGTCACGACCCCTGTCGTCATCCTCAGCGGGCCCTGGAGGCACGCAACCGCGTGCTCAACAAGATGGCCGATTCCGGACGCCTTTCACTTGAAAATGCCCGCCTGGCCAGACGGCAACCGATCCGGTTGGCGGCGAGAGCCTGCAGCAGGGATTCGCTGATCCGTTCATCGCCCTTCTACACCGATCAGGTGCGCAGAGACCTGACAGCACTGGTCGGCCCGGAAGTGGCCGCTGAGGGCAATTTCTTGATCGAAACCCACCTTGATCCCGTGCTGCAGGCCGTGGTGGAACGACAACTCCGCCGTCTGATCGGCAATGCCGCCGGCCTGGGAGTGAGTGAGGGGGCGGCGGTGGTGATCGACAGCCGAAGCGGTGGTGTCCTGGCGATCGCCGGGGGACGTGACTACCGCTTCAGTCAGTTCAACCGTGCCTCCATGGCTCTGAGACAGCCGGGAAGCACCTTCAAGCTGATGACTTATCTGGCCGCCCTGGAGAAGGGAATCAAACCCAGTGAAACCATTGACTGCGGCTCTCTGAACTGGAGAGGCCAGCGCTTTGAGAGCAGCTGCAGCGGCCGTCTCAGTCTCACAAGCGCCTTTGCCTCCAGCAGCAACACGGCGGCTCTGCGCCTGGCCCAACGGGTGGGGCTTGAGCAGGTCGTCCGTCAGGCCAGAGCCCTGGGGATCACCACACCCATGGATCCGGTCCCTGGTCTCGCGCTCGGTCAGAGCGAAGTGCGGCTGATCGAACTGACCGGTGCCTATGCAGCCGTGCTCAACGGGGGGGAATGGAAACCACCAAGCACGATTCGTCGGCTGCTGGATGCGGAAACCTGCCGTGATGACAGCCCACGCGGCTGCGGCAGCCTCGCCGGCGAGACCGACCGTGACATGACTCCTGGGCGGCAGGCCATGCGCAGCGAAAGCGCCGCCCAGATGCAGGGACTGCTGCGTGCTGTGGTGCGCGGTGGCACCGGCACCGCTGCATCACTCGGAGGAAAGGAGGGAGGCAAGACAGGAACCACGAATGACGGCCGCGATCTTCTGTTCGTGGGCTATGAGCCCTCACGCCACTGGGTGCTGGGCATCTGGCTCGGAAATGACGACAACAGCCCCTCCTCCAGCTCGAGTGCCCTTGCGGCATCGCTCTGGGCTGACATCATCCGCGCGGCGGGACGAGGAGGGCTCAGCGACCAATGAAGGGATCAACTCGCTGGATCCTGCTGGGTGTTGCTGGCCTGATCGCCCTGATGGTGATCGGCCTGGTGCTGCAGGGCATCCGGAACCTCCTCTGGGATCTGAGCTACTGGCTACCGCCATGGCTGGTCGGGCCCGTGCTGCTGATCGCTGTCGCCTTGCTTGTTGCCGTGGTGATCCAGATCGGTCTGCCATGGCTGCGCCAGTGGAGACACCACCGCCTGAACCGGCACGCGCAATCATCACAAGGCAGACCGGCACCATCGAGCAGCAGAGATGCCGCGGAACAGAGCCTGTCCAGCGTGGATCGACTGCTGGAGAAACTTCAGGACGATGTGGCCCGACAGTCTCTGCTTCAGGAACGGCAGCGGGTGGCCAGGGAACTTGAGCGGGGGGACCTGCTTCTGGTGGTGTTCGGCACGGGATCCAGCGGGAAGACCTCCCTGATCCGGGCTCTGCTCAAAGACATCGTCGGCGATGTCGGCGCCGCGATGGGCTCCACCAGCCGAAGCAGCAGCTACCGACTTCGTCTCAAAGGTCTCGACCGTGGCGTGGTTCTTGTCGACACGCCGGGGATTCTCGAAGCCGGAGAGGAAGGCAGGGGCCGTGAGCAGGAGGCGCGACGAAAGGCCAGCAGAGCGGACCTGATGATCGTTGTGGTGGATGGCGATCTGCGCAGGAGCGAACTGGATGTCGTTCAGAGCCTTTCAGGGCTGGGCAAACGGCTGCTGCTGGTCCTCAACAAGTGCGATCTGCGGGGTGAGGAGGAGGAGCGCAGACTGCTGCAGCTGCTGAGACAGCGCTGCAGGGAATGGCTGCAACCCGGAGATGTCATTCCGGCCAGTGCCCGGCCGCAGTCATTGCCGCGCCCGGGGCAGCATCCTGTTCAGCCACCGGCGGAAATCGGACTGCTGGTCAGGCGGCTGGCCGCTGTGTTACACGCTGATGGTGAAGAGCTTCTGGCAGACAACATCCTTTTGCAGTGCAGGGATCTTGGCTCGGCAGGCAGGGATCTGCTCGATCGTCAGCGCTCGGAGGAAGCCCAGCGAATCATCGATCGCTACACCTGGATCAGTGCCGGAGTGGTGGCGGCGACACCTCTTCCAGGCGTGGATCTGCTTGGCACGGCTGCCGTGAATGCCCAGATGGTGATGGAGATGGGAGCCGTCTATGGCATCCAGCTGACCAGAAACAGGGCGCAGGAACTCGCCGTGTCGGTCGGCAGGACCCTGGCAGGCCTTGGGGTGGTCAAAGGCGGAGTGGCTCTGATCGGCACCGCTCTGAGCGTGAATCTTCCCACCCTGCTGCTTGGACGCGCGGTGCAGGGAATTGCCGCAGGTTGGCTTACCAGAATCGCAGGTGCCAGCTTCATGACCTACTTCCAGCAGGACCAGGACTGGGGAGATGGCGGCGTGCAGGATGTGGTCCAGCACCACTACGAACTCAACCAGCGGGATCGCTCACTGCAGGACTTCCTGCAGACGGCGCTGCGGAGGGTGGTTGAACCTCTGCAGCAGGAAGCGAAGAAACGACTGCCGCCCCGTCCAGGGCCTCGGGCGGAGGCGGACGCATCGGACCGCGGCTATCGAGCACCGTGATGAGTGCGAGATACAGCACACCAATCAGGACAGACATGGCTCCTGTGACGATGGCAACCCAGCGACCTCGCTTGTTCTGAGCCGCAGGCATCAGCTTTGCCCCACCGAGATGTCATTCAGCTGGGTCCCCAGCTGATCGATGAGAGAGTCGGAGGTATGGGGATTGCCCAGCACCACTTTGATGCGATGACGCCCTTCATAAACAGGCCTTGACACCATGATCTGCTGATCGAGCAGCCGATGACGCATGGCTGCGGTCCATTGCTCGCAGCGAGGGGCATCGGCTCCAAGAGGAGCGCAGGCGAGCAGGTGCAGCGGACCTGATGTGATCTCAAGAAGGGAGGGATCAAGACAGTTCTGCAAACGCTGGCGTCTCAGCAGTGCCTGTTCGAGCACAGCATGAATCCCCTGCTCCCCAAGCTGACGCAATCCCAGCCAGAGCTTGAGAATCTCCGCGGGGCGACTGCCCTGCAGACCGAGTTCACCGCCATGGGCTGCGGCAAAAGCTGGTTCCATGTAGGGAAGTCCGGTGTGGAATGTCTGCTCGAGAGAAGACTGATCACGGACCAGCAGCAATGAGGAGGTCTTGGCGATTCCCAGCAGTTTCTGCGGGTTGACCGTGATGGAATCCGCATGACCGAGGCCCTCCATCAGCCTCGAGGTGCCAGGACAGAGGGCAAAGACAGCACCGATCGCTCCATCCACATGCAGCCAGATCCCCTGCTCTGCGCAGAGCTTCGCCAGGGAAGGAATCGGATCGATCGCACCACGCACGGTCGTGCCGGCGGTGGCCACCACGGCTATGCACGGCCGGTTCTGCCGCTGAAGCAGCTGGAGATGGTCCTGCAGGGCTGTGATGAGCATGCATCCCTGTGCATCAACAGGAATGCGACGGATTCCATCGGGCTCAAGGCCCATGACCCGGGCAGCCTTGTCCAGAGAAACATGGGCCTGTTCGCTGATCAGGACCACAGCCTGGGGATCATGATCCAGCCCCATCCGGTGTCGTGCCGTCACCAGTGCGGTGAGATTGCTGAGCGAGCCACCGCTGGCAGCAACTCCGCCGGCCCCATCGGGCAGCTCGAATCGAGCGGCGAACCAGCTGCAGAGCTGCCGTTCCAGTTGGCTCAGACTCGGTGAAAGCTCCTCGGCAAGAAGGTTGTTGTTGAGCCCTGCACAGATCAGCTCCGCAGCGATCGAAGCCGTGTTCGGCGGGGGATCCAGATGAGCGAGAGCCCCGGGATGATTGGGCTGGTAGGCGCCGTCCATCAACTGCTGAAGGTCATCCAGCAGACGATCAGCGCTCACTCCCCTCGGCTCGGGGAATGCCTGTGGTAGCAGCCTCAGAGCCGGCAGCGGAGAGCGTTTGGATGCAGACCCCAGCCATTCGCAAAGGCGGGCGCTGGCTTCCTCCAGAAAATTCTGCAACTGGGGATCGAGGGCCTCGGAAGAGGCGAATGCGGACAGTTCCGTCGAGGTCGATGCCGCCGATGAAGCCCTGGAGGATCCGAACAAGGCATAAGCCGAAGGAACTGACATTCTCACCTGCGGTGGCACATTGGACGCCTCTGATCGCCTGGGATGGGAGTGCGACTGACACCGATCGAGCTGGAGCGATCTGAGATCAACGCCTGGATGCAACGCCTGCTCAGACGCGCTGAGCGGCTTGGAGAGTCAGGCGAAGTGCCTGTAAGCGCTGTTGTTCTCGATGACAAGGGGAACTGCATCGGCCACGGCAGCAATCGGCGCGAATGGGCTTCAGATCCACTTGGCCATGCGGAGCTGGTGGCTCTTCGCCAGGCATCTTTGATCCTCGGTGACTGGAGGCTCAATCAATGCACACTGATCGTGACGCTGGAACCCTGTCCGATGTGTGCAGGAGCTCTTGTGCAGGCCAGGGTCGGTCACGTGATCTACGGAGCTCATGACCGCAAACGCGGCGGTCTGGGGAGCACGATTGATCTCTCCAGGCACCAGAGCGCCCACCATCACATGCAGGTCACAGGTGGCGTGATGGAGCCGGAGGCATCAGCCCTGCTGGAGCATTGGTTCAGGCAGCGACGGCAGCACTCTGGCGGAAGCGAGGCAACTCGGTCTCGAAGAGATTGAGCAGACGGTCCACATTCTCGG
This sequence comes from Synechococcus sp. MIT S9503, assembly GCF_047304175.1. Lineage (GTDB taxonomy): Bacteria > Cyanobacteriota > Cyanobacteriia > PCC-6307 > Cyanobiaceae > Synechococcus_C. The sequence continues at coordinate 848,770 of NZ_CP138955.1, forward strand.
GGGTTGAGTTGTAGCCCATCAGACCGATACGCCAGATCTTGCCGGCAAGCACACCCAGGCCACCGCCAACTTCGATGCCATGGGCGTTGAGCAGGTGGGAGGAGAATGCCTTTCCGTCCACATCGGAGGGAATGCGAACCGTGGTGAGAGTCGGCAAGCGCAACTCCTCGGAGACGTGCATTTCCAGGCCGAGCGACTCCAGTCCACTCCAGAGAGCTTCGGCATTTCGACGGTGACGAGCCCAGGCCTTGTCGAGTCCTTCTTCAGCGAGCAGGCGCAGAGCTTCGCGCATCCCGAAGTTCATGTTCACCGGAGCGGTGTGGTGATACACACGATCACTTCCCCAGTACTGGTTCAACAGGGATACATCCAGGTACCAGTTGGGAACCTTGTCCTGGCGGGCAGCCAGCTTGGCTTCAGCTCTTGGGCCCATCGTGAAGGGACCAAGGCCCGGAGGGCAGCTGAGTCCCTTCTGGCTGCAGCTGTAAGCCAGATCGACCTTCCAGTCGTCCAGGTAGAGCGGCACACCTCCGAGTGAGGTCACCGTGTCGAGAAGCAGCAGGCAGTCATGCTCCCGGCAGAGATCGCCGACGCCTTCCATGGGCTGACAGATGCCGGTTGACGTTTCGGCGTGCACAATTGCCAGGATCGTTGGCTTGTGTTTCTTGATGCCGGCCTCGATCTCCTCAAGGCTGAAAGCCTCTCCCCACGGCTTCTCGATCACCTGAACGTTGGCGCGGTAGCGGCCTGCCATGTCCATGAGACGGTTACCGAAATAACCCTTCACCGCGACCAGAACCGTGTCCCCGGGCTCGACAGTGTTGGCCAGCGTGGCTTCCATGGCCGAACTTCCGGTGCCGCTCATCGGCAGCGTCAGCCGGTTATCGGTCTGCCATGCATAACGCAGCAGCTCCTGCACCTCACCCATGAGTTCCACATAAAGCGGATCAAGGTGTCCGATCGGTGTGCGTGAGAGAGCCTGAAGCACCGTTGGATGCGCGTTGGAGGGACCTGGGCCCAACAAAAGCCGATCCGGAGTGTCAATCGGAGCGATGGAGCAGCGATGGCTCGGGTCAACCGAAAGGTGAGAGAGCGTCATCCGCGCAGCCAGAAACGGAAATCAATGGCGAGAAGCCTACGCATCAATCGGTCGAAAAATGGTTGCGAACGGACAGTCCGATGCCGCTTGAAATGTTTGGAGCGGATCGCTCAGCGCTGGCGCACATCACTGGCGGCGAGTCCAGCGGCCATGTGCTCAAACGGCTGACGCACGAGAGCACAGCGTTCCTGGGGGACGCCATCGTCGAGAAGACGTTCGCACAGCACATCCGCAAGCAGAACCATGCTTCTCACTGTTGGGCCGGTCGGCACCCCAAGGCTTTTGTAGGTGTCATCAAGTCCGTTCAGAACCCGCTCGTTGAGAATGGTGCTGTCACCGGCGATCAAGGAGTAGCTGGCGTAGCGAAGGAAGTAATCCATATCCCTCAGGCAGGCAGCCAGGCGGCGGGTTGTATAGGCATTACCGCCAGGGAGAAGCAGTTCAGGGTCGGCCTGAAACAGCCTCTGACTGGCTTCACGCACAAGCTCTGAAGCTTCGCGGTTGATGATCTCAACGGCAAGAACGCGGATTCCCGCCTCATCGAAGTAGCTCTCGATGCGATCGATCGCTGAACGATCGAAATAGCGACCCAGCTGGTCGTACTGGCCGATCAGTCCGGTGATGGCATCGCGCATGCAAGCCCTGTCCACGTTGGTTGGAAGGTAACACCGACAACGGGTTGAAACCTGCACCAACAAAGGCGATCACAGCAATCTGACAGAAACGGTTACCAAGTGGCTGGCAAGAGGCAGCAAGCGAGACGGAAGGCAAAAAAGTGCCCGTTGATACAAAACAGCAGCGGATCGATATCTACGGTCAACGCGATTTACGGGATCCACCCCCCGCCATGGCCAAAACCGCGCAGGACGTGCTTCGTCAGATCAAGGATGAGGGCATCGAGCTGATCGACCTCAAGTTCACGGATCTGCACGGCAAGTGGCAGCACCTCACCGTCTGTCAGGACCTGATTGAGCCTGAATCCTTCACAGAGGGTCTGGCCTTTGACGGCTCATCCATCAGGGGGTGGAAGGCGATCAACGCCTCAGACATGGCCATGGTTCCAGATCCTGCAACCGCTTGGGTCGATCCCTTCTACAGGCACAAGACTCTGAGCATGATCTGCTCGATTCAGGATCCCCGCACGGGCGAACCTTATGAGCGCTGCCCCAGGGCTCTTGCACAGAAGGCGTTGGCCTACCTGGCGAGCACGGGTCTGGCCGATATGGCGTTCTTCGGGCCTGAGCCGGAGTTCTTCCTGTTCGACGACGTTCGTTACAACTCCGCTGAAGGCGCATCCTTCTACAGCGTTGACACCATCGAAGCCGGCTGGAACACAGGCCGGATCGAGGAAGGCGGCAACCTCGCCTACAAAATTCAAGAGAAGGAAGGTTATTTCCCAGTCGCACCGAATGACACCGCTCAGGACATTCGCTCAGAAATGTTGCTGATGATGGCGCAGCTGGGGATTCCCACCGAAAAGCACCACCACGAGGTGGCCGGCGCCGGTCAGCACGAACTGGGCATGAAATTTGCCGAACTGATCGAGGCCGCCGACAACGTGATGACGTACAAGTACATCGTGCGCAACGTTGCCAAGAAATACGGCAAGACAGCGACCTTCATGCCCAAGCCTGTCTTCAACGACAACGGCTCAGGTATGCACGTGCACCAGAGCCTCTGGAAAGGTGGTCAGCCTCTGTTCTTCGGAGAAGGCACCTACGCGAATCTCTCCCAGACAGCGCGTTGGTATATCGGTGGAATTCTCAAGCATGCGCCTTCCTTCCTGGCTTTCACAAACCCCACTACCAACAGCTACAAGCGACTGGTTCCAGGCTTTGAAGCACCGGTGAATCTGGTTTATTCGGAAGGGAACCGTTCCGCTGCCGTGCGCATCCCGCTCACCGGGCCCAGTCCGAAGGCCAAGCGACTTGAGTTCCGCTCCGGCGATGCGCTGGCCAACCCCTACCTCGCCTTCAGCGCGATGATGATGGCCGGGATTGACGGCATCAAGAACCAGATCGACCCCGGTGACGGCGTGGACGTCGACCTTTTCGAGCTTCCCGCCGAAGAGCTCAACAAGATCGCCACTGTTCCCGCATCGCTGAACGGGGCACTGGAAGCCCTCAACGACGACCATCACTACCTGCTGGAAGGAGGCGTCTTCACCAAGGACTTCATCAAGAACTGGATCGATCTGAAATACGAAGAGGTGCAGCAGCTGCGTCAGCGCCCGCATCCCCACGAATTCGTGATGTACTACGACGCCTGATCAGTTTTTCAATCAAGGCTCACCTTCACCACTGAGGAGCTTCGGCTCCTTTTTTGGTGCTGCTTAGCCTTGGATGAACAACCGAAATTTCCCGTCTCAGCCATGCCTCAGGTGGGCTAGAGCACTTTCATGCAGTTGCTTGGCGTGAAGACGACGGCGAGCACACACCTGTTGTTGGGCAAGAGCACTGCGTTGGTCCGTGAGATCAGGATGACCTTCAACCTGTGCTTGAGCGGCGCGCTGTCTCAGCACGTCATGGGCATGGTGGTCTGCCCATGCCAGAAATTCAGCCGCTGCTCGCTGCCGCCGCTCCAGAATATTGCCTGAATACGACACCACAGCTCCGGGGGCAGTCATCTCAATGGCCATCGAGAACTCCTGGTTGTCTTGAATTAATTCTGTAGCAACGGCTACCATTTTTACGGCACCTTCACAGAACTTTCAGGAAGGCGTCACCAGAGGTCCACAGCGGGCGTCTCAATCGATTGAAATACCCCTTGGAACTGATCCGTTTCATGGCGCCCAGCTTCACTGAAATCGCTTACCGCACCATGCAGCAGGGGCGAAGCCTCGCAGGCTTGGTGCATAAGGAGCTGAGCACCAAGGTGATGGAGGTGGTGGCGCCGGATGTCGTGCCGAAAACGCGGCCGGTTCCAAATGAAATGATCAACGCGCTGCGTCAGTCCCTCGATGCGCTGAACGAGAAAGACTGGCAGGACTCTGAATCCGGCGTTTATCCACAGTCACTGCTGTTTGATATCCCCTGGCTGGAATGGGCTGGTCGCTATCCACGGGTCTGGCTGGATCTGCCGTCCAACTGGGCGAGGAGACGCGCCAGAGATGTCAAGGACATACCGGACCTCAACAACCGTGATCTCTATCCGGAGTATTACCTCCAGAACTTTCACCATCAGACCGATGGCTACCTGAGCGACCACTCAGCCGAGCTTTATGACCTTCAGGTTGACATTCTCTTCAACGGTGCCGCCGATGCGATGCGGCGTCGGATCCTGCCTTCGCTTCGTGCGGGACTGAACCGTTTTGCAGATCGCCCGCAGGGCAGCCTGCGCATTCTCGATGTGGCCACAGGGACCGGCCGAACCCTCCATCAGATCCGGGCCGCCCTGCCGGAAGCCACCCTTGTCGGCGTCGATCTCTCCGAGGCCTACCTTCGCCAGGCCAACCGTTGGTTGAACCAGTCCAACAAACCTCTGGTACAGCTGGTTCAGGGGAACGCGGAACGGATGCCCTTTGATGACGCCGGCTTCCAGGCAGTGACCTGCGTGTTCCTGTTTCACGAGCTTCCTCCTGTTGCCCGGCAGGCGGTTCTGCAGGATTGCTATCGACTTCTGGAACCCGGTGGAGTGCTTGTTCTGGCTGACTCGGTTCAGTTGAAAGATTCACCTCAGTTCGATGTGGCCATGGACAATTTCAGACGCGTGTTCCATGAGCCCTACTACAGAGATTTCATCATCGATGACATCGACCAGAGGCTGAAGGATGCCGGATTCAGCGATGTTCATGCCGAATCCCATTTCATGACACGGGTGTGGACAGCCACCAAGGCCTGAACACGCTGGCGCAGTGATTCCCTGACAAACACGCTTGCACGGGCAGGGGAACCCCATATGGTGCAGAAACTCAGGGACTCCGTCCATGTCGAATCCTTTTCGGATCCGCTGGCTGCGGGGATGGACGTTTCAGGTTGTCTTCATGGAAGGCAAGGTGCAGGTTGAAGCACACGGGTTCGGAATCTGTCTGAGAACGGCACTGAATCCAGGCGAAAGCCCGAATGCCGCTGCGGATCGTCTTGTGCTTGCAGAGGATCGCCGTCGGCGGGCTCTCTACCAGGCGTGGGTGAAAGGCCAGCCCCTTCCTTCACCGCAGGAAGGCCAGCCTCATCCTGAAGAGCGTCTTCAGGCAGCCCCTGATTCACTGGTGGTGGTCGATGGAGCAGCGGTAGCAGCCTGAGGTTCAGCGTGTCAGCCACCATCCCAGAAACAGAGCGGGTCCCCCCCAGCGCAGTGCTCTCCAGAATCGCTGGCCCCTCTCCGGAGTGATCAGCCAGTTGAGAGCATCGGGATCCGCATCGATCAGCTGACGCAGCAGACGGCGCTGCTGGATCCGACGGCTGGAGCGACGATCATTCCCTTCCCAGGCCCTGGGTTGATAGCGAAGAACAGAGCGAAGCCCATGCAGTGCCCCTCGACTTCGAAACCGCCTGTTCACCACCACCGGGAATCACAGAGGTCAGGATAGAAGCATCACTGTTGATCAAACGCCGACGTGTCCGCAAAGAAATGGCCTGAACAGGCGATTGAACAGGCGCTGAATCTGCATCAAAGCCTGAGCATCAGTGATCGTGAGTGGCACAGACTTAAATCAGATGCCGATCGACGCGGCGCTGAACTGTTGGCTGCGGCATTGGCACAGCTGCTCCAGAACGGACGTAATGATGATGTTGAAGCGCTGACCCAGCAGGCCCTCGGCTGGATCAGGGGTGAACTGAAAGACCCTGGATGTCCGCGCCATTGACTGGTCCCTGACTGGTCCCCGGACGACGACAGGCAAGCTGCACTCTGTTGCCACGACGGATCCAGCGGATGTCATCGAAACACTGATGCATCAGAAACAGACCACGCCCCTGATCGGCATCAAGCTGATCGGGAAGACAGCCCTCCCGGGCATGGCTGGGCAGGCCGTCACCCTCATCCTGGATCTGCCAGATCAACCAGTTCGGCGTAAGGATGCGTCGGATCCTTAGGCACTTTCTGGGATCTCCGTCATTACCGTGACGCACCGCATTCACCAGTGCCTCCTGCAGACCCAGTTGAAGGCGAGAGCACGTCTCAGTGCAGTCCACCGGCTCAAGCAACAGCTCCATCAACGGACTGAGCTGGAATGTGGACGGAAGGATGAAATCAGCCCACCGCAATGAAGGCAGAAATCGGCTGAACATCAGGACCGTTTCATCCTTTTCGACCATACCGGCCTGCTGACGTTCTGCCAGAGGAAATCAAACACCCTCAGGTTCTGATGGCCAGGCCTGGATGCTGAAGAAGCGCATCCATCAGACGCACTCCCCTGAGCTGATTGACCAGAGGCATGTGGCCCTCAGGAGCATCCATGCTCCACAGGAAGCTGCCCGGGTAACGGGTCCAGACCCCCTCATTCTTCCAGCCGATCTTGGGCCAGAGCCTCTCGTAGCGACCACCTAGAGCGCTGAGCAGACGTGCCTGAACGGTGAACCCGAAGCGCCCCTGGGAATAGGCGACCCAAAGCCTGTCAATGGTGGTCAGATCAAGCGATTCCATGGGCGGGACCTCGCTGAAATAGACGTATCCCCTCTGCACCGCCTTCTCACCCGCCAGTTCACGCAGGGCGCAGCTGGTGAGGCGGTCAGCCTCTTCGAAGTGTTCCCTGAGCAGCGCCTGCTGCAGATGCGTGTAATCGATGTCGAGGGACGATGGCGCATGAAACCAACCACCTGAAACTCCTGGAATGGCCTCAAGAGCTGCCGGCTGATGGCGCTGAAGGATCTGAAGAATCCAGCCCGCTCCCCAGTCATCGCCATCACGGGAGTAGGACTTCAGAGCCTCCTCCGCCTTTTCGGGAAGCTGCTCAGAGACCTTCTCCAGCGCTGAAGCCGTGGAACGCTTCTGTCGGGAGGACCCGGAAACCAGTCGATCCAGCAACTGATCAATGCCGGGTTGGGTGGTTGGTGGTCGTCCGGAGAGCATGGCGTTGTGCCGGCACTGACTGGCTCAGCGTTGGCCCACTATGTCAGGCATGGGCAACAGCATCCTGACCGGCATCGATGAGTTCCGCAGAGCGGCGGGGCCAGTCGTGGATGTGAGAACTCCCTCGGAATTCATGCAGGGGCACTGGCCGGGCGCGGTGAATGTGCCTCTGTTCACAGACGATCAGCGCCATCAAGTCGGTCTCACTTACAAGCAGCAGGGACGACTGGATGCGATCAAACTCGGTCTGCAGCTCTGCGGACCCGCTCTCGCTCAGTTGTCTGCTGAACTTACCGGGGCAGCCGACCGACCTTCTGCTCCTCTGAGGATCTACTGCTGGCGAGGAGGGATGCGCTCCAACAGCATGGCCTGGCTGGCTGGGCTCAGCGACCATCCCGTCACGGTTCTGGAAGGGGGCTACAAGAGTTACCGACGCTGGGTCCTGGATCGTTTCAACCAGACCTGGCCACTGCGGGTGCTCGGCGGCAGAACTGGAACAGGCAAAACAGACCTGCTGCTGGAACTGAACAGACAGGGTGCAGGTGTGATTGATCTTGAGGGGCTCGCCAGTCACCGCGGCAGCAGCTTCGGCAATCTCGGCCTGCCTGCACAACCGACCAGCGAACACTACGAAAACATGCTCGCGGAAGGTCTTGAGTATCTGTATCAAAACGGTGCGACGGAGATCTGGCTGGAAGCCGAAAGCATCCAGGTGGGACGCTGCAGGATTCCCAAAGGCCTCTTCGATCAGATGCGGAAGGCTCCCGTGCTGGAGATTCAGCGCAGTGACAGGGAGCGAGTGGAGCGACTCGTGCAGGTTTACTCGAGCCATGGAAAGGCCGATCTGCGCGAAGCCACCGAACGGATTCAGAAACGCCTCGGCCCGCAGCGCACCCGCCAGGCGCTTGAAGCGATTGATGCTGAGAACTGGGATCTCGCCTGTCTGGCAATGCTCGATTACTACGACAGCTGCTACGACCGTGAACTTGAGCGTTCTCCAGCGAGAGTCACTGTGAATCTCGAGGGTCTTGACACCAGCCAATCAGCCAGGCTGCTTCTGGAAAAAGGGCACATCGCTCCGCGGATCTGCAACTAAGATCCACACCTTCAAGCTCTTGAACCATGGCAGAAGGTAACAAGGCGGCAATTCAGTTCTTCCGCGGCACTGACGAGCCGGTTGTTCCCGATATCCGCATGACCCGCAGCCGTGACGGTCGAACCGGTCAGGCCAAATTCGTTTTCGAGGAGCCGAAGGCCCTTGCACCCGAAACGCTGGAAGCGATCGCCGGCATGTGGATGGTCGATGAGGAAGGTGAGATGGTCACCCGTGAAGTGAACGGTCGTTTTGTCAACGGCAAGCCGTTTGCTCTGGAGGCGACCTACACCTGGAAGAGCGAGGCGGATTTCGAGCGCTTCATGAGGTTTGCGCAACGTTATGCGGATGCCAACGGCATGGGCTATTCGCAGAACTCCGGCGACAATGCCTCCAGTGAGGAAGGAACGGACGGGTGAAATTTCAGCACTGGCTCGGACTTGCGGCATTGCTGACATCCGGGCTTCTGCTCTGGAGTCTCCGTGAGGTTCTGATCCATCTGTTTGCCGCTGTGGTTCTGGCCATGGCGATCTGCACAATTGTGGGGGCCATTCGCAGACGCTGGGCGATTCAGCGGCCATTGGCGCTGAGCCTCTGCCTTCTTGGCCTTCTGTTGATCGTGGCGATTGCAGTGGCTGTGATCATTCCCCCCTTCTTCAGCCAGTTCCAGCAGTTGCTGGTGCAGCTGCCCGATGCAGCGCGTGAGCTCCAGCAGATCGTGATGGGCTGGATCAGTCATGCGTCATCACTGGTGTACGGAGCAGACACCCCATCGGACATTGGATCGCGTTTGGTGCCGGGAGGCCTGTCGTCCCTCCCCAGCAGCACAGCCCTGGCGTCCGGAGTGAGCGGAGGCATCAAAGGATTGCTCGGCCTTGCCAGCAATCTCGGCAGCGGGCTTGTTCAGCTGTTGTTTGTGATCGCCGTCGCTCTGATGGTGTCGATCCAGCCTGAGGCCTACCGCAATGTGACCATTCAACTCGTGCCCTCGTTCTATCGGAGACGCGCCGGAACCATTCTGCTGCAATGCGGCGAAGCCCTCAGCAGCTGGATGATCGGCGTGCTGATCAGTTCCCTTTGCGTGGGGCTCCTGGCCGGAATCGGCTTGTCACTGCTCGGCGTGAAACTGGTGATGGCCAACGCACTGCTGGCCGGACTGCTCAATGTCATTCCCAACGTCGGGCCCACTCTCAGCACCGTGTTCCCGATGGCGGTTGCTCTGCTTGATGCTCCCTGGAAGGCTGTTGCCGTCCTGGGGCTTTATGTGGTGATCCAGAACGTTGAAAGCTATGTGATCACACCCTCGGTGATGCAGCACCAGGTGAACCTGCTTCCTGGTCTCACGCTTACAGCGCAGTTCATCTTCACGGTTCTGTTTGGACCACTCGGGCTGCTGATGGCCCTGCCACTGGCGGTGGTGATGCAGGTTCTGATCCGCGAGATCGTGATTCACGACCTCTTGGATCCCTGGAAGAAGCGCCGCGCAGCCGCATGAACCCGAGCAATCTGCTGGCGGCTCTCACCCTCGTGGTGCTTGCTCTACTGACATGGCAGCTGCGCTGGGTACTGCTGGTGCTGTTCGGTGCGGTCGTTCTGGCTGTGGCCCTGGATGTTCCCGTTCACCATCTGATCAGTCGACATCGGATCCCGCGTCCGATCGCGCTCCTGACGGTGCTGCTGATCGGAATCGTGGGCGGTCTGCTGGTCATGCAGCAGCTGCTGCCGCAGTTGATCAACCAGTTCGAACAGCTCACCACACTGCTGCCCTCGCTGTTCGCTCAGGTTCAGGCTCTGCTGTCCGATCAACCTCTGCTCGGAAATCTTGCTCAGGACCTGCCCGACCAGTTCAGCTGGGAACGTATTCAGCCATTCGGATTCCAGTTGCTTGGCGTGGCCGGCGGAGCCGCCAACGGTCTGGTTCAGGTGCTGTTGATGAGCCTGCTGGCTGTGCTGCTGGCCCTGGATCCCTTGGCTCACAGACGCATGGTGGTTGCTGCGACACCGCGGCCCGCCCGTGCATCCATGGAGGAGCTGCTGGACCAGTGCCGCACCGCTCTGGGTGGCTGGCTGGCTGGCATGACCCTGTCCGCTGTGGCGATGTTTCTGTGCACCTGGGCTGGGCTGGCGCTTCTGGGCGTCCCACTGGCGCTGCTCTCGGCACTGATCTGCGGACTGCTGACCTTCGTTCCCACGATCGGCCCTACAGCGGCAACACTGCTTCCTCTCAGCCTGGCGCTGATGATCTCTCCGGAGCTGATGCTCCAGGTGCTTGTGCTGCGCCTCGCACTGCAGAACCTGGAAGCCTTTGTGCTCACTCCGCTGTTGCTCAGGCGCACGGTGAATCTCCTGCCCACGATTGCCCTCACAGCCCAGCTGAGCCTGGGGGCTCTGCTGGGCTTGCCCGGCGTTCTCCTAGCGTTGCCACTCGTGGTGGTGCTTCAGGTGGGGATGGAGCAGGTGGTGGTCGGCAAGATCATGGACCGCTGGAGCTGAAGGAGCAGATCAGCCGCCGTATTGCCAGCCGGTGCTGCTCAGCTCGAGCGCGTCACCGTCTCGATGAAGCACAGCTGACTTCACCTCGCCGATGAACACGGTGTGGTCGCCATGGGCCAGCTCGCCCACCAGTTCACACTCCACACCACCGAGTGCATCCTTCAGGATCGGCAGACCGAGGGAGCCGAGCTCGAAGGGAGCCGCCTCGAAGCGACCACCAACAGCCGCCTGGGGTTTGAAGAATGTCGCAGCCAGATTCTTCTGGTCTGCAGCCAGCACGTTCAGGGAAAAACGTCGGGTGCGCTGAATCATGCCGTTGCTGGTGCTGTCGGCACGCACTCCCATGACGACCAGGGGGGGCTCAAATGATCCCTGGGTCACCCAGCTGGCGGTGAATCCATTCACCTCATCACCTTCCGCGACTCCGCAGATGAAAAGGCCATGGGGAATTTTCCGCAGCAGTGTCTTCTTGGCATCCAGATCAAGCGACATGGCGGTGGTTTCTGACAACGCGGGCAGAATAGGCAGAAGCGTGACAGCACAACGCATCAGGGCAGCGGGCAGCCGCGGGAGGCTGCTAGTTTTCACCCTCTCTGAGCGAGATCCGTGGAGCGGCCCTCCTCTTTGATGGTGTTCGCAACGGTGGCCGGAAGCGGAATACTGGGCCTTCTGATCTACGCAGGATTCTTCTACGCGAATCTGCGCCGCAGCACGGCCTCCAGTGAGGCTCAGCTCCCTATTCCCGCCTACCCAACACAAGCGGAGGCGGAGCAGGCATCCAAACGCTGGATCCAGGAGGGCGGGAACTTCACCGTCACGTCCAGGCAACGCGTTCGCAGATCAAGACCTCTCACACTTCAGGAACGACGCAAACTCGAACTTCTGGCTGATGAGAAGCGGAGAGCCCGGATCGAAGCCGCCTATGAAAGCTGTCTCGAGAAGGCGGCAACGGATCTCGCCAAAGAGCTCTGCTCCTTTCAGCAGACTCCCTTGAACGACGCTTCAAGGGCAGCGGATGCCGGCCTGGATAAAGGGCTTCCCACCACCAAAATGGTTGAGGACGTGCGGGTCCAGACCAGTGAGCGCCCCCGGCGGCAGTGCACTCAGGTGGCGTCCTACCGACGCTTCAACTGCCTGGAATTCGACGTTGAAAAAAATGCCGACCTCTCTCCGGATCAGCGGAACTCTCTGGGAATCAGGGCTTATCGGCAGTTTCGCTATTAGCACTGCGCCATCGAGGGCCGTAGCGGCGCCAGAGAGACGGTTGCAGGAGCAGCACCACCACTGCGAGCAGGTGATGGCGCACCGCGAAGATCAATGAGGTGAAGGTGATCTGGTCCGCCAGCAGTCGCAGTTCCGTTCTGAGATCACTCAGTGCCAGCAGAAGCAACAACAGAGGGATCCAGCGCTGGGATCGAAGCGTTGCCCGGGCTGCGCTTTCAGGCACTGGCAGCGGCACCGGAGCGTGAGGGCCAGATGCTCAGAAGAGAAGGCGAGAGGGCGATGCTTGACCAGCTGCCGATGATCACACCAAGCGCCAGGGCAATGGCGAACCAGTAGAGCGTTGAACCCCCGAACAGAATGAGAGCCGACAAGGGCAGCAGTGTGGTACCGCTTGTGTAGATCGTTCTGGTCAGCGTGGCTGAAACAGCACGGTCAACCTGCGTGGAGAGCGGCAGGTCGCCATCGATCCGCTGGCGTTCGCGGATTCTGTCGAAGACCACAACCGTGTCATTCACCGAATAGCCGGCGATGGTGAGCAAGGCAACAGCGAACAGACTGTCGACCTCCAGACCGGTGGTGAGCCCGAGCCAGGCGAAAATTCCACAAACGATCACGATGTCGTGTGCCAGGGCCACCAGGGCCAGAAAGGCGTAGCGAGGGTCGTAGCGAACGGTGATGTAGAGAGCAATTCCTGCAAACGCAACCAGCAGCGAAATCAGACTGCTGCGCAACAGCTGACCGCCCAGGCTGGGCCCGATGGTGTCGACGGACTGCCCCCCGGCTTCGAAGGGACCGGCTACGGGCTCAAGCGCTTCAATCACCGACTGGCCCTGGCCAGCGGAGAGTGCGGGCATGCGCAGCACGATCGACTGACCTCGATCCAGGAGCTGAACCCTGGCGTTCTCCAGCTTGGGTGATGGTTGACCTTCCGGTGCCGGCAGGTCAACCCGCTGAAGGGCATCCTCAACCGCGATGGTGCTGAGCTGGTCGCAGGTGTCAGCGCAGCTTCGCTCGAGCTGAATCTGAGTTCCTCCAGTGAAATCGAGTCCCGGTCTCAGAGGCAGTCCGATCTGAGGGTCAGTCCAGCTGCGCACGATCCCCATCAGACTCAGCAAGACGCAGACAGCCGACACGAGCCAGACCTGTCGTCGCCGGCTTGTGAGCGGGAAGCGCAGAGGTCGCTCTTCAGATCCGGATGAATTGAAAGCCATGGCTCAGGACGCTGTCGTTGGGAGTTGCCTTGCAGGCAGGAAATTCGTCGCACGCCGCAGACCCTGGTAACTCATCAGGAAGCGCAACAGGGTGCGGGTGCAGGTCAGCGCAGTGAACAGGCTGAGCAGAACACCGATGCCGAGCGTTGCCGCAAAACCCTTCACGAGGCCTGTGCCCAGGGAAAAGAGGGCTGCACAACTGATCAGCGTGGTCAGATGACCATCAACGATTGAGGAAAAGGCTTCGGAGAACCCTGTCTCAATGGATCGGATCAAGGTGTTGCCTCGCCTCAGTTCGTCCTTGATGCGCTCGAAGATCAACACGTTGGCGTCGACCGCCATTCCGATGCTCAGAATGAACCCTGCGATGCCAGGAAGCGTCAGCGTGACAGGAATCAGGGCATACACCGCCAGGTTGAACAGGGCGTACAGGCTGAGAGCCATGACGGCCACAGCACCGGCGAGTCTGTAGATCAGCAGCATGAAAACGCCGACGAGGACCAGACCCGACAGAGCGGCGATCAGGCTGCGTCGCACGTTCTCAGCTCCCAGTGACGGCCCGATGGTGCGCACCTCGAGAATCTCCACCGGCAAGGGAAGCGAACCACCCCGGAGCTGAACCTCGAGGTCACGGGCATCCTCCGCGGTGAAATTGCCGGAGATGGATGCCGTGCCACCGGAGATCCCCGCGGCCTTGTACTGAGGGCCGACGCTGGCTTCACTGATCAGTTCACCATCGAGAACAATGCCCAGCAGCCGTCCCGTGCCGGCGATCGACTGGGTGAGCTGGGCGAATTTCTCTCCGCCCTCGGCGTTGAAATTCAGCGTCACCTCCCACCCGGAACCGTTCTGCTGCTGCTGACGACCTGCGCTGATCAGTTGCTTGCCGGTGAAGGCCGTGGGCTCGAAGCGATCAAGAATTTCCCTGTTGGTTCTCTCAAGCAGCTGCTCCAGCTGTTCAGTTTCTGATTTGGCTGTTCCTTCAAGACCCAGTTCCTTCTGACGTTTCTCAAGCTCCTTCTGCTCCTCTGCGTTGAGCTCGGGATCATCCTCTGCGGATCGCGTGTCGAGCACACTCAGCAACTGGGCTCTCAGCTGACGCAGGCTCTGAACCTCCTCCTGCGTGTCCGGCTGCTGCGCCCTGAACTCCAGCAGTGCTGTGCTCCCGAGCACGTCTGCGGCTCGAGTGGGATCGGTGACACCAGGAAGCTGCAAAACGAGCTGGTCATCGCCGACGGTCTGCAGCGTGGATTCAGCGACGCCGAGTCCATTGACCCGGCGATCGAGAACCGCCTTGACGGCTTCCATCTGCTCGGCGCCGATAGTTGTGATCTCAGCCGCCGGCTGAACCTCCAGGGTGAGCTGACTGCCCCCCCGCAGGTCAAGACCGAGCTGCAGCGGGAAACTCGACAGCACGGCCGCTGCCGCAATGGCGAGCGCAAGGATGAGGGCGAACCAGCCCTGTTGGCGGGCCATCAATCAGAGCCCCTGACGAACGATGGTCTGAGCCGCTTCAACGATCTGGTGCGGCTGAATGATGGTGAGGTTCTCGAGATTGCCGTTGTAGGGGGTGGGGATGTCCTGGCTGGAGAGCCGTATGGGCCTGGCATCAAGGTCATCGAAGCAATGCTCTGTGATCAGCGCGATCAGCTCGGCACCGATGCCACCGGTTTTCATGCATTCCTCCACAACAATCACCTTGTGGGTCTTGCGGATCGAGCGGGCGATCGTCTCCATGTCGAACGGTTTGAGACTGATCAGATCGATCAGCTCGGCATTGATCCCGTCGGCATCGAGCTGCTCGACAGCCTTGAGGCAGTGGTGGCGCATCCTTGAGTAAGTGAGGATCGTGATGTCACTGCCTTCACTGACCAGATCCGCCTGATCAAGAGCACAGGTGTACTCGCCGTCGGGCAGTTCCTCAGTGAGGTTGTAAAGCAGCACGTGCTCGAAGAACAGCACGGGATTGTTGTCGCGGATGGCCGCCTTCATGAGGCCTTTGGCATTGGTCGGCGTGCTGCAGGCCACGATCTTGATCCCGGGAACTGCATGGAAATAAGCCTCAAGTCGCTGGCTGTGCTCGGCGCCGAGCTGGCGACCCACTCCCCCGGGACCACGAACCACGGTCGGGATCGTGAAATTCCCACCACTGGTGTAGCGCAGCATCCCCATGTTGTTGGAGATCTGATTGAAGGCGAGTAGCAGGAATCCCATGTTCATGCCTTCGACGATCGGCCTCAGACCGGTCATCGCGGCACCGACGGCCATGCCGGTGAAGCTGTTTTCAGCGATCGGGGTGTCGAGAACCCTGAGTTCGCCGTACTTCTCGTAGAGATCCTTGGTGACTTTGTAGGAGCCGCCGTAATGGCCGACGTCCTCTCCCATCACACAAACGTGTGGATCGCGGGCCATCTCCTCATCGATGGCTTCACGAAGTGCGTTGAAGAGAAGCGTCCCTGCCACGGCGTTGCTGCAATCCCGGCCATGCCGGCGTCAGCGGCCAAGCTATCTCAGTCCAGGTGTGTTCAGCCCCCGGCGGCGAAGGTGGCGAGCAGCAACACCGAAAGAAGCAGCCCCGGTGACAGAAGCAGAACAAGCTGACCGAGATCGTGGATGGTCATGACCGCAGAGGCTCTCAGCCGAGGCTAGGCAGTGTCGACCTCTCCCTTCATGAAAAGACTGCGAAGAAACACCAGGAACAGGCCCAGTCCGATGAAGGCGAAGCTGAATGTGGCCAGGAAACACATGCCGATGAACAGCGTCTTCATGGCAGACGCGATGTTCTGGGCTGTGCTGCTGCTGAAGTTGGAAGAGTGTGTCGCCAGGTAGACGACCACTTTTTTGCTCAGACCGAAACTCAACCAGGCCAGCACAAGGCTGGTGACGGAACCTGACAGGAAACTGAGGGGTCCCTTGCGTGGTTTCGCGCTGGCTGTGTCGCTGTCAGTCATGTCACCAGCCTGACGCCGTGTGGAATTAGAGAACAACTCCAGGATTGCAACCCCGCATCCTGAAACAGCTGGTCAGAATCCTGACGGGCCCGTTCTGCAGCGTTGCGGTTCTGAAAGAGAGCAAAGCAACTGGGGCCCGAACCGCTCATGGCCACACCGATCTGTCCCGAAAGAGGTTCAAGCAGCTTCAGCGCATGCTGCACAGAGGTGTTCTGCGGTTCCACCACCTCCTGCAGATCGTTGCGCAGGGGTGGAGGGACCTGAGCTCGCAGCGGTTGCAACCATGAAGATGAGCGCAGGGACTCACGACGCCGCTCAAATGCTGGCTCTCCCTCGAGGTAATGATCACGCCGCTGGCGTTTGCATTCGCCATAGGCCCATGGCGTCGACACGCTGATGGATGGATCCTTCACCAGAACAACTCCCATCGGCGCCGAGACTGCCGGCAGAACTTCAAGCCGTTCTCCCCGGCCGAAACAAAGCTGGGTGCCGCCGGCGATACAGAACGGCATATCGGACCCGAGTTCGGCTGCCAGCGTTTCGAGCTGGGCAGCGCTCAGGCCCAGCCCCCAGAGGGTGTTCAGGGCCACCAGTGCTGCTGCTCCGTCACTCGACCCCCCGGCGAGGCCGGCGCCGATGGGAATGCGCTTGTGCAGATGCATGCGTGCGCCCAGTTCATTGAATCCGGATCGTTCACGCAGCAGCCGTGCCGCCCGCAGGATCAGATTGTCCTCTCCGCAGCTGAGTTCTGGCTGGTCACAGCTGAGGGTCAGGCTGGCATCCGCGGCGTTCTCACAATCGAGCTGATCGGCCAGATCAATGCTTTGCATGACCATGGCCAGTTCATGGAATCCATCACCCCGCAGGCCTAGCACTTCCAGATGCAGGTTGATCTTGGCCGGAGCGCTGACGCAGACCGGAGCCGTCATGAACAGGACGCAGCGAAGTCGGTGGAGCTCCGACAGGAATTCGGAGGTTAATCCACAGTCAGCAGAGGAATTTGCAACGAAGCAGAGCGTGTTTCGTTTGAAAAACCACGGCGGATCAGCCGGACCGTTCCGTTGCGTTCAATCCTCTGGCCAGGGCAACCCAGTTCTGCGGATCCACGTCCTGGGGTCGCTGCTGCAGATCGATCCCCGCATCCAGCGCCAGCTGCTTGAGTTCCTGCGGAGGCCTGACTGCCGCCAGCGTGTTGCGCAGCATCTTGCGCCTTGCCAGGAAGGCCTGCTTGAGCAACCGTTCCACGCTGCGGCAGAGCTCAGGATCAGGGCGCTGCTCCGCCGGCAGAGGATCAAGCCTGATCACCTCGGACTGCACCCTGGGAGGTGGCTGAAAGCAGCGAGGAGGCACAGAACAGACGCTTTCACATCGGGCCAGAAGCTGCAGACGCACACTCAGAGCGCTGAAACTGGTGTGCCCTGGACGGGCACGGATTCGTTCAGCCACCTCTTTCTGCACCAGCAGCACGAGCCGCTGATAGGGAGGATCCACAGGCCGATCAAGCCGGCCGATCAGTCGATCCAGCAGCGGCCCTGTGATGTTGTAGGGAATGTTGGCCACCACCTTCGAGGCCTGGAAGCCGTCTGGCAACGTCAGTGGCACCTCCAGAACATCCCCCTCGCAGAGCGAGAATTGCTGCCTGGAACTGAAACGCTCCTTCAAGCCTGCAACCAGGTCACGGTCCAGTTCGACGGCATGAACAAGCGCTGCAGGGCTTTTAAGAAGGCGATCGGTGAGAGCACCACGGCCCGGCCCCACTTCAAGAACTCGATCTCCCGGCGCCAGCTCCGCAGCCTCAAGGATCCGATCCAGAATCCGTTCATCACGCAGCCAGTGCTGACCGAACCGTTTGCGGGCCGAATGTCCTGCGAAGCTCATCTCAAGCGGGCCACGGGTTCACTGTGCACCAGAGGAGTCGCGACGGAACGCGATGATGCTGACGTTCAGTCATTGGGCGGTTGATGGACAGACCTGCCCTGTTGATCTGCATCGCAGGCCCCTCCGCGGCGGGTAAGACTCACTTCAGTGGAGAGCTGCGCAGATCGCTTGCCCGAACTGGAATCCCGGCGGTGCATTTCGGCTCGGATGATTACTACCGCGAGCACTGGACACCGGATTCGCGCTATGGATTCGACACGGTCGATGCCATCGACAGGGATGCGCTGATCAGAGACGTTCAGGCTCTGATCGAGCGACGTCTGCAGCATCGACGCCGTTACGACATGGGCACCAGGGATGTCAGCTGGGAGTCCCTGAACGAGATCTGGGAGGTTGTGCTGCTGGAGGGAGCGTTCGGCCCCCAGCTGCTGATGGATCATCTCCGTCCCGATCTTCTGATCTACGTGAGCGCATCACTGCCGATCAGGGTGATTCGCCGCCTGCGCCGGGATGTGCGCGAACGCCAGCGATCCAGCCTGTCGGTCTTGCGTCAGACGGTGATGCAGATGCTGCCGGGGGAGCGGCGATTCATCCATCCGCTCAGAGATTGCGCTGATCTGATCGTCCGCGATGTTTCAACGGGTCTTCCGCTGGCGATCAAGCGGATTGAAGATCTGATCAGAACCTCAGGAGCTCCGGCACCCTGATCCAGCGCACAGGTCGGGAGCTCGGCGGCAGGGGCACCAGCGCAAGCACCACCTCAAGATGGCCCCGCTCGCTCCAGGGATGATGCGCCTGCCAGCAAGCAAGTTCATAACGACTTGCTGGACCTAAGCCCTCAGATCAATGACCACTCAGGAGCAAGTGATTTTTTATCTGATCGATGACGGCACCAACGACCTCTTCACCCTGCTGAACGAGGGCCAACGCTACGGGACAGGGGCAGCTGCCCTTGCTCACCGCAAGCCAGGCGAAAGCATCTGGAGATGCACCGGTGCCGTTATCCCAGACGATCAGGAATTAACCGCGTGAGACACATCTTCGAACTGAAGTTGTATTACCGCTTTACCCCTGTCGCACAGGGGCTTTTTAATGCTTAGTGGGTCTAATAACGCGAAAGCAATAATATCGCTTCAGCTCAATCTAAAGGGTTAGTCAATAATATAGTTTCCTTTTTTAGGGGTGCTATCGGTACTGTTAAACCGCTCTGCTCTTTTCACCCTCCATGTCGTCCACCCAAGCCAAAATACTCCCCCCGGCAACAGAAACTTTCTCAATCTGTGTGCCAGCGGGAACTCGCCAACGTCTCGAAGACTTCCGCTACGAATACGGCTTCGCTTCACGCAATAAAGCCGTCTACGAGCTGATCTGCTCTGGACTCCTCGCTACCGAAACCAAACCAACCTGAACACAAAAAAATCCCTGGCGGTGAACCCAAACACCCCAGGGACCTACTTGCATTTCACATGGCAATGTTAAAGCAACTCCCTACGCAGGGGCACGAAGGTAAAGACAGCCCTTGGTGGGCTGAGCCCTTACCGCTTCCACCCGCTTACGACGCCCTTGTCGATGTCGAAAGGGATCGAAAGCTAGCGGCAGTTATGTGTTTCGTTGCTCGCGTTGCAAAGCAACGTGGCACGACATTCACGCAGCAAGTCGAAATCTGGAAAGGGGTAATTGAGTGAAGTCTTCAGGACGCAATCAACCTTGCCCCGTGTGCCAACGCACCAAAGATTCCGATTGTCGATGGAACGACGAGACCATCCTTTGTCACACCGGCACTGATCTCAAATCAGGTGACACCATCACCATCGGTGGAGCCGTCTGGGCATTCATTCACCACAACGGTGGTCATAGCGGCAGAGCAGCTGTCTTCAAACCCCATCGCCCAAGATCACGCGATCAATGGCGTCGCGATATTCAACGCCGCACACCAAGCAGCCCCCGCGAACTGCTCGCCATTCAGACCAAACGCGATGAATGGACTTCCATCCTTGATCAGTTCTTCCTTGCCTTTGATGCCGCATGGAATATTCCTGATTTCTATGACTCCACTCCAGACCAACTAACCGCTTCATTCGCATTGATCGACGATGCGCAAACAAAAGCGGCTGCTCTAGCCCCGCATCTTCCGACCATTTGGCGTGAGCATGCAGACCTCAAGCAACTCCACAAGCTCCGCGTCGAAGAGCACCTGAAATCCATTGCCCTGATGGCAGACGATGCCAAGCGGTTTCAACAGACAGAACTCGGTATTCCTTGCCGTGCGGCTGTTTATGCAATCGCTGAGCAGATCACATGAGCAGTGCTCCCACTCCACCTGATCTCGCTGAGGTCTTTGAACTGCCTACCGCCAACGGTCAGCCCACACCTCATCCAGACGACCTTCCCCTTGATGAGTTCATTGGCCTGAAAGTTGATGAACTCCTCGATCTCCGGCTTAAAACCACCGACACGTGGCAAAAGGAGATGGCGATCATCTCGGAGCTGGGCTGGCGTGGTTTGAAGAGGCCAGACATCGAGACACGGATGTATTCAGCACTCGCTGATCGCTGGAAACTGGCCATCAGCCAATCGCACACCAAAAAGCGCAAAGGCCGCGCACCCAATCAGACACGCGAAGGCGAGCAGCAGCAGATGCTCATTCATGGATTCCTGCCGTGGAAACGTGATGCAGTGCTGTTCGGTCCCGGTGGTGCAGGCAAAACAACCGCAGCCGTTTCCATTGCTTGGTCAGTCATTACAGGCGAGCCATTTCTTGATCATGAAATCCCCTCTGACATCACAGGCAGAGTCCTTTTCATTGGCTCTGACGGCGGCACTGGTGCCTATGACATGTTCCAAAACACCGCAGAAGATCTAGGCATCGCAGATGACCCTCGCTGGGTTGCAGGCATCGAACATTGGGGGGCTGATGAAATCGAAGGCACTGGCGCATGGTCAGTCACCCCTGCAGGTCTCCAAGAACTCAAGACCGAACTTGAAGAGAACGACTACGCCTTAGTCGTCATCGACTCATGGAAAGCCGTCCTGGAACTCGCAGGCATTGATTTCGGTATCGGTCCTGTCGGCACCATCGTGCGATTGATTCAGGCGCTTATAGGCAAGCACTGCAGTGCTCTTTACCTTCACCACCCTTCAGGCAATACCAAAGGCAAAGGCATCGGCGGTGCAGGCGGAAGCCAAAACATCAATCAGATTCCCTACGCCGTTCATGAGATCCGCGTCGAACCCGTCTCTGATGACAAGCCCAAGTGCGTTCGATGGATTGCGCACAAACTTCGCGGATACCAATCCAGGGAATTTCTTTACCGCCTCGCGGCTGCTGGTTTCCAAATCGTGGAAGGCGAAATGGTGCGCAATTGCCGTGATGACGTTCTCATCACCATTGCTGACCTCGAACAAATGGGCACCGCAACCACCACTAACGCTGTCGCCAACCTGCTCCCCGGACGCAATGACTCCACCCTTCGGAACAACCTCACCAAACTCCGCCAAGACGGTTGGCTTAAAAAGTCAGGCGCCAGCTGGCATCTCACTCCAGTAGGCAAATGCCGCTTGACCCAAATGATTGGGGGTCACACATAGGGGTATGTGTAAAAGGGAAGAAGGAAAATATCTTTATAAATGGTTGGTATTACTAGGTTTCTTGCTTGTAGCTGATCGGGAATTCCTCAGGATTTTGAGGGAATCATCAGGAAGTCATTCGTTTTCCCGAGACGCTTTTCTCTGCTTTCTCAGTCCTCACAACCGTTCTCAGCAATAAATTCCCGATTGACCGCATATACATACCTATCCCCCTCCCCCCCCTGCATGCTTTGCCTAATGACATCTAATAAAATCAACCAATATCAGAGGCTCTAATACAAATGAGTGCATCAATAGAGCAGAAGCAGAAACGCGAATTTCTGATGATTAGGTGCTGGGAGATGCACATCAATGGCGCACCGCAATATGCAATTGCTGCCGAGTTGGAGATAACTCAAGGTCGCGTTTCTCAGCTGATCAAACAGGCAGCCAAGAATCACCCAGTAAATAAACTCTCCATCGAAGAACGCATCGCCGTTTCAGAGGAGCGATGGAATCAATCAGAAGCGGAGATCCGCGCCGAGATCGATAAACAGGTGAAGCACGGGTTCAAAACGGTGACGCGGTTCATCGAACCCAGTGGCAAGGTTTCAGTCGAGGAGGTCACTGAGCACAGAGTGGACCCAGCTCTGCTTCGAGCCCTCTCGACGCATCACGATCGCCGTGCGCGGCAGTTGAACAATCAGCTTGCTCCTGATGCCAACGTCCAGGCGGTGCAGGTCAATGTCGTCAAAGACTTCCTCAGTCAGGGCGAGCAGCAAGGAAAGCTCAGCGCCGAGGAATGGAATCAGCAGGCGATCGATGTTTGATCCTGCGTCTCTGTCATCACCGCAGTGACGCATACCCTTCAGATGCCTGTCGTTGCAAGCTTTTAAGGCTTTAGGGCTCCCAAGAATCCGTCCATTTCAAGGGTTTTGGACGCTGTTTGGACAAGTAATTAGGCAATCAAATGAGCGCAACAGAGCAATCCAGAACCATTCAACTGAGCCCATGGCAACGGAAGGTTGCTGGCTTGGTGCAATCCGTCGATGAGCTGAACACGCTCGTTCTCGCTGGTGGCCGTGGTGGCGGCAAGTCAATTCTGATGATTTGGCTGATTGGATATTTCGCGCTGATTAGCGGCGATTCATTCAATGGTGTGTTGATCAGACGTGATCTTGCTGGCCTGTCGAAGCTCGAAGACCTGCTGTTCAAGCAGATCCCGACGTTGATGCCTGGGTCGAAGTATTTCAAGGCAAAACGTCAGTGGAGGTTGAGCAATGGCGGAACGCTGAAGCTCATCCATATGGACGCTGGAGACGCCTTTAACAAGATCCAGGGTGAAGACCTTTCGCACATCTTCTGGGATGAGCTGGGGCAGGAAGCTGATCCGCAGGTCGTGCTCAGAGCGCGGTCATCAATGAGAACAACGGATCCAACTGTGATTCCGAAGTTCATTGCCACGGCTAACCCGCTTGGCCCTGGGAGTTGGTGGATCAGGGATTACATCGTCACCAAGCAACTGCCGAACAGGATCTTCAACTGTGAGTTCTTTGGTGCTCAGCCTGCGGTCTGGGTGAAGTCCACTCTTAGGGACAATCCATTCCTGTCCAACCCAGATCAATACGAGCAGGAACTGCGTGCGAGCTGCTTTGGCGATGAATCAAAGATTGCCGCTGAACTGTTGGGTGAATGGGGGCAGATCACCGCTGGATTTTTTGGAAGTTGTCTGAGCATTGAGCGATCAATGCTGCCCGGTGATTTCCAGATTCCATGGACGCTTGACGGCGATGGAGTGCTGAGGAACGAAAGCAGAGGACGTTATTGCTGGGTTGGTGGTGACTGGGGAACGGCAAGCCCTGCATGCGTCGTGCTCATGGCAGAGGTGCAGGAGGGAATGTGGGTCGGGGAACGCCATATACCGAGAGGCAGTTGGGTTGTTGTCGACGAGGAATATGTTTGCTCGATTCAACCGGACGGATCGAGAGAATGGAATAGGGGTGATCGCTCACTGACTGCCCCGCAGTTTGTTGCAAGAGTGCGGGATTTGTATGCGCGTCATGGAATGGTGTTTAGGAGTATTGATAAGCGGAGAGTAGTGATGGATTCTGCCGTTACTGCGCAGTTGGGGTTTGGAGGATATACGGACCCAGTGACTCTTTCTTCTGAGTTTTCAAAGTATGGCTGGGAGGTAACAGGGAGTCCGAAGAGCAGTCGTGCGGTGGGATGGCAGTTGATGAAAAGTTTGCTGTGGCAAGCGGGCAGTGATGGGCCTGGGCTGTTTATTTCAGAGCGATGTGAGAGCTTATGGCAGACGTTGCCTTATTGCATTTCAGATGAGCGGAATCCAGAGGATATGGAGAAAGCTGCACCGGATCATTCTGCTGATGCTGTTAGGTATGTGCTTACTGCAGCGCAACAGGGGCAGCATCAATATCGAACGCCTTATCATTCAAGGATGACGAGTGTTTATTGATGAGACAGGTTGATTTGAATGCGAATAATGATGTGAATGATTCTGTTGCTAGGGCATTAATTCGTGCTTATCAGAGTAATAATGGATTTATGGGAAAGTCTGGCGCGATGGTTGTTAGGTCTGCTTATTTACGGATTGAGCGTGGGGAGACGACGCTGGATATGGAAGTTGGAAGGATGAAGGGGCTGAGCTTGTATTGAGCGCGTTCACGAAAGTGGGGGTTTTCGTGCGTGCGCCGAGACGTTTTGCACTGCACGTCCGAAAGAGCCCCTTTTCGGACCCGCAGTGCTGGCTGCTCTCCAGCGATCAGTTGAGGTAGCCAATAAAAACCCCCGCACTTGGCGGGGCGTGATTGATCTGAGTTGTTTGCCGGGAGTTACATCAGGAACCACACATCCTGCCCTGCCTTTCCCTATCAGGGTTTTTTATGGCTTTCATCTACTTATTGAGCATCAGGCTCCCCGGCGGTTATGAATCAAAAGAAATCACTAACTACAGCTGTCATTGATTCCACCAGATTTGATACATCGTTGTCAGAGTCATTATGAGTCGGATCGATGTCACCTAAAATGCCAGAGAAATCTGATATTACATATTTATCAGATTGTGAATCACCCCAGTTAGTGTATGGATCAAGGATGCCAATGCCAAGACTCATTGTAGATTGTGCTTCACTATGCTTTCCATCAGGCCCCCAGTTTGTGATCGGATCAAGTTGATCACTAGATCCGTTACTAGATGAGTCTTCACCGCCAGCTTGTCCATCTGGGCCCCAGTTGATGTCGCTATCGGTATCACCAAAAGACGAACCCGCTTCTTCATCATTTCCACCCTGCCCTTCGTCAATAGGGTTATTTGACTGTGTAGATGAGTCTTCTCCTTGGCCATCTTCAGGCAAAGATTGATTTGGCTCGTCATCAGAATCGTCTTCAGGTAAAGATTGATTTGGCTCTTCATCAGAATCGTCTTCAGGCAAAGATTGATTTGGCTCTTCATCTGAAACGTCATCTTGCGGCTCATTAGCAGGTTCTTTTTCTGGCTCACTTGCTGGAGTTGAACTTGGATCTTCCTCCGCTTCCGAGGTGTCAGTAGTCGCTTCATCGTCGTTAAACAAATCATAAACAAAATCACCGATATTTTCTCCCATTTCACATAGGTGGCCAGCAAATCCAACACCACCGGTTGCTCCTACGTTGCCCATAATCACCGCATCACCAGGGCCCTTTGCTGCAAGGCCAGCAGCCAGGCGACCAACGGTTCCCAAAATAATTTCACCGGTTTCGCACCCTTCAGTTTTGTCTCCATTATCAAACTTTCCGACATATCCTATTAGCTTTGAATTTCTATCATTTTCTTGATATCCGTCGAATTTATCTTTGATCTCAGTTGTATCGACACTGCCATGATCTAAAGTCATTCCCACTTGGATCTTCTTATTTAAATCCAAGTGGATTTTGCTGGCATCGAATTCAAGCTCTTTGATTTTATTGATGGTAACGCCTTTCGTAAATTTACTGGAAAAATTCGTGAATTTTGGTGCTTTTTTTGTGAAGCTTGTGTTGAATTTTGAGTAAAAGCTGAAAGTCATTGTTCTTTGTGGTGTGTGTTTTGTGTCGCTGGGATGTCTCCCTCCGACACGCACACCATCTCCGGATTCAGCGGTCCAGTTATTGACCTGCATCACAGGTGCCTGTGATGTTGCTCACAAGGCTCCAAAAGCCCTGTAATGACTTGTATTTAGAGGCTCAAACCCCAGTGCCAAGCCACCATTCGGTCAGCTTCTGCTTCGCTGAGCAATGGCACCAGGAAGTCACGCGTTAGCTCTTCTAAGACCTCCAGGCCCAGTTCCTGCAAGCCCAGATTCAGCAACAGCTTGAAGCCGTCAGGGTTGCTCTCTCTAAGCGCCAGCAGGAGTTCAGTGAGCAGCGTCACTGTGGTCAACGTGTAGACGGGCATCGATTGGGTGCAACTCCTTAAAGCATTCCCCGCTGCAATAAAAAACCCCGCACTTGGCGGGGTGTGATTGGTGTGAGGTTGTTTTGTCGGGAGATAGATAGCGACTACTCAACGCCCCCTGCTTTTCCCTTTCGGGTCTTGTATAGCTCTCAGCCCCGTGTTCATGGCTTCAGGCTTCCCGACAAATCATTGACATCACCTTTTGACTACTCAACCGCGCACCCGTCCGTCACTCTCCTCTTCCTCCTTTTTGTTTAGATAAGCAAGTGCTGCAGCGGTAGAACCGCAAGCAAAATAAGCTGTCATTTCCAAATGAGGGCTGTTCCATTTCATCCAATCTTCATTGTTTGGATCAATTGCGCTGTCTACCATGCCTATTGCTGTAGATACCGCAAATGGAATAAATGCTAAACGCCAACTACGCTGACGAATTCCATAAGGAACTGTCGCAAAAACATTGAAAACGCCGCAGAGAATGCCGGTAATAATTATATTATCGTCCTTGCGATTATCGTGAAATGTCCGAATTTTAGAAGCCATTATTTGAAGTGAATAGTGAAGGTCTCCCTCCTGGACCTCTTCACCATCTCCGGAATCAATCGGATTCACATCACCCATTCAGGTGGTCTTCCACGCGCCTGCCTCCCCTGTTTGGGTAGACCCCGCTGGCTGGCTGCTGTGTTGAATGCCCATACCGAAAATGCCTGTTTTCGGTATGGGCCTTTTTTAGTCAGGCGGCTGTGTTTCATGCCGTTTCCGAAACTCGGCATTTTCGGAAACGGCGTTTTTTGTCAGGCTGCTGCAGGGGAGAGCCGCTGTGCCACGTTCAGTTGGATTCAATAGGCACGAAATCTTCCTCAGTGCCGTTACCAAGCTCAGCCGCAGCGGGCGCAACCACGTAAAGCCCGGCATCATGCGCGGACTGATGCCTGATCCATGCTTCGCCGCCTCTCAATCGGACTGCTGGCTTCTGCTGTTGCCATTGCCCCAATGCCGTTGAAGGCACAGGACGGCAGTGCAGAGGATCTCGGTGATGTGATGAGCATCAGCCTCAAGGATGTGGTCAAACCCACCTTTGGTTTCCAGGGAGCACTGCAGGGTGCTGGCACGCCGAATCAGGCTGGTATCGGAGGGTTCCTGCCACTGTCTGTTGGCGACAACAGCGTGTGGTTCGTTGATGCACTGATCAACGCCAACTTCGCTGACCGAGCGGGTGAGAGCAGCATCATCAACACCGATGTCGCTGGCACCACTGTCAGTACCTCAACTCGGATGGGTTACCGATGGCTGAATGGAGACCGCAGCTGGATGTTTGGCATCAACGGTGGTTATGACAGCCGTCCGATGAATACAGGCGGAACCGATACCGGCATCATTGTTAGCGGCACAGAGGAGAGTGCGTTCTTCCAGCAAGTAGCAGTCAATGCGGAAGCAGTTTCCAATGACTGGAACTTCAACGCTTATGCCTTAATTCCGATTGGTGATACCGAGCAACCACTGAACTGGTTTTATCAAGGCGGTGCACTCAACACCTACGGCCTTGATTTTGGTTACTTCATCACTCCAGAATGGAATGCGTCTGTTGGTTACTACTACCAACATGGCGATCTTGGATCTGCTGATGGTTCTGGTGTGCTTGGACGCCTGGCTTATGAGATCAGTAGTGGCTTAACGGCTGGCGTAAACATCTCCTATGACGAGGCATTTGAAACCAGAGTTTCAGCCGATCTTAAAGTTCGCTTTGGTGGTGCAAGTACAACTGCACAACGCAAAGAAGTTCAACAACAACCTGTTATCAATGCTCTAACAGCAACACCAAGCAACAGGGATGTAAGGGTGCATGATTATTACTTCATAATTAAATGCTATGACAAATACGGTCGTACAATTTTCTCGTCGCCAGTCGCAGATACCGAGAGCATAACCGACCCAATGGTTACGGATGATCGTGGTAATGAAATACCTCTATTTGATTCAGAATTTCACAAAGCTTGTCGTTCTATTGGGGGAAGTCTAAACTTTGTAAAGAATCCCAAGGATGTCTGGCAACGCACAGAATTGAAGAAGGCGAAGGATGTGAAGAAGGATTAAAGTCGCTAGATAGACACGATGCAAGGCCGGTGGATTGAGCGCAGTTGAGCAGAGATAGATCAGGTAATTAGCTATTCAATAGGCACGAAATCTTCCTCAGTGCCGTTACCTATCTCAGTCTCAACGGGCGCAACCAAGCAAAGCCCGGCATCATGCGCGGACTGATTACAACTCAATGCTTCGTTCAGCGATTACATCTTGCGTCTCTCTCCTGGCAATAACTCTTGCGTATCCTCTATTAAATGCAAATGCTCAGAGGGCTGGGGGTGAGTTCTTCTGGTGCGAAGCGAAAGGCTTCACCTGGATTACTGACGCGGCAGGTAATCATCTCCCAGAAAAGAAGGCCGAGATCCGGTTGATGGTCGAAGTCGATGGACCAAACGGGAATGTGAAGTACAGCGAGCCTATCGAAGGAGATGATTGGGGTCCTTGGGGTCCTTGGCGTACTGCTATCTCTGACCGGTATGCAGACGGAAGTTGGAAGACAGTTGAACTTATAGAGGAGATAATGAACACAAAAACAGAGATCACGATATTGAAAGATGAAGGGGGAAAGTTTGCTTTTGTGAGAACGCAGAGTACGGTGTTTCCAAAGTTCTTGACAGGAGCCGAAGGTGAATGCAGACGTTATTGATTAATTAAAGCAATGCCCTATCAATTTGTGTCTCGCCTCCTTGGGAACCTTCTGATCGCAATCATTACTCAAGTCTTCAATGTCTGGCATGATTGAGCACATTAGTTATTAGTCAAGGGCAAGATGCCGTCGCCGAAACGGTGGTGACGGCGCATCCCCCGAACGAGCGAATGTCTCCGTTGACATGGACGCATTTAACAGGCATAAATTCTTCATAGAATCAAATTAAAATGGTAACAAGAGACTTATTGCTGACCATGCTGAATACTCAAGAATAATTATCACATAGTATTTGAAGAAGACCTTATGACAATTAGATGATTTCTGTAGCCTTAAAGCTAATGATATGGTCGTCAAAATCTTGATCCCCGCCTCCCCGAATATCTTCCAGACCGAATGTGTTATCTCCGAGCATTTTGAAATGGGCAAAACCATCAGTATTCGCATCTGCGAAAGCAAACCAAGTTTCGCCATTAACAACCGAAAATGGCGCTATGAAGGCTGAATCTTCAAGGACAACTTCTGAATCTATACTTTTACCATCTTCAAGACTTACATTTGAAATGCTAGAAACAATATTTGACTCAGCCAAAGCCGACGCAGAATAGTTCTCGTCGCCAGGCTTCAAAACGTTGCCTAGCGAATCATACACATGACCATACTCGTTAATAGCTTGGTAAAAGCCAGTGATAGGGTCAAATGCTGCGTTCCTAGACACAGTCACTTCACCTTTCACTTTCATAGCACCTGTTAAAAAGCTCAAATTTATAATTGGAGTTTCTGCCGACTGATTGACCTTCAGCAAATCACTTGGCCCAGTCCAATTCTCAGCTAATAAAAGGGAGTCATAAAGATTTGCCGATTTACCGCCACTCACATAAGACTTTAAAGTTGATTCAACAGTAGCCCCCGCTCTCAAAATCGCCAATGTTTCAGGAGCTGTAATTGAGCTATTAGCTGAGCGAATCAGAGTTGCCATGCCCGAAATGACAGGTGCAGACATCGAAGTACCCTGGTTCATGCCATAGCCATCACCAAATAATGAATCCACCTTTCCCACGGGGAATGTACTCAAGATTCCGTAATTGAGACTGGCCTCAATGGTTTCACCTGAATCACCAGCCTTAGGAACGTAAATGGCCTCAGATTTACTTATATCACCTCCGGGTGCTGCAATACTTGTTGTCATGCCATAGTTTGAATAAGGAGATCTATTGGCAGACGAATCAGAAGAAACTACGGAGGCAACATTTGAAAATTCTTGATTGAAATACGCCGGGGAGGAGGAATATACATCCATATTTCCGGCTTGCTCGAAGCGATTAAGGTCTCCTCTTCTATCACCTTCATTTCCTGCCGCAACTGCAATAAAAACATCCTTGTCGTAGGCTTTTTGGAATGCCGCTCTATACTCAGATTCCAAATCGAGTCTCTTGATATCGGAAGCTGAGATCTTGCGATTTCCGCCCAATGACATATTGATCACCTTGGCGCCATGATCAATGGCGTAATGCATAGCGTCTATAATTTCCCTACCATCTTTTTTGCCAGGCGCAAAAACATCCAGAGACATGATTTTTGCATTCCAAGCAACGCCCGCAACACCTATTCCGTTATTACCTTTAGCGGCTGCGATTCCTGCCACATGAGTTCCGTGATCATCAGGAATGATGTTTGGACTGTCATTAACAAAGTCCCAACCATGGATATCATTTTTGTATTGATCATCCTGATTCGCTAATGGATTCACCCAAAGATTTTCCTTAAGATCTGGGTGAGTCAAATCAACTCCACCATCAATAATCGCCAAGATCACATCTGAACCATCAGTGCGCAACTTCCACGCCTCAGGTGCAAGAATATCAATATTAGGAGTGGTGATAGACTGAGCAAACCTTCCTTCTACATCAGTAACTAGATTTGAATTCAGAAGACCTGTGTTAAAAAGATGCCATTGGTAGTCCAGAAATGGGTCATCAGTTAAGACCGCATTCTCCAAAAATGATTGACTATCGATCTCTAGTTTGTAATTGAAATTGCCATCTTTCAAGGGTTTTTCTAAATTAGTCCCCAAATTCTCTCTGACATAGACCCTCCAGCTGCCAGGCTTTAATTGCAAAAAGATGCTCTCATCTTCAGTGCCGGGATTAGATGAAGCACCAGCATTATACAAAATACCATCAACCGCCAGAGGGGCACCGCTTTTATCTAAATTAACCACATACAAGTCGAGATCTCGCTGCAACTCAGACAGAGTAAAAAATATATTTTTTTTAGCGGTTAAAGTAAAATCATGGCCATTCAAGCTACTCAGCTCGACGTCTGTCTCAAAGTCTTTTTTGGGCTGATAAGTGCCATTAATTATTTTATTCAAGGCCATGACATGTCAAATATGGCAAAGATATCCAAAAAACAAGCATAAGCAAGCCTTCAATCAGGAAATCTTTAATGACGCAACAGAGCCGCAACCAGGGAAGTGATCAGATAGACCTGATTCAACAGCAATATGAGCGTGAAGAGCAGATGTATGTACTTGACATCGAGGGATTCCGCAAGCAACTAGAACAAGGCAAGAGAAACATTGACCTCAGCAGAGGTAAGGCTGGTAAGGCGACGGATAAGTACCACCTGAAAGAGATCAACGACGCGATTAACGCTGACCTGAAGCACACCTTCGTCCGTCGCCATGCGCCCGCTACAGACGATTGCAGAGCCGTTTGCCACGGCATGGGATTGCCTCTGTGGCCAAGGCCAGTCACTCAGTGATCTTCGTGAGTTTCTGCAGGAGCTTCAGAAGATACCTGAACTAAGGGTTCGCGCAGCACTGCGAACACTGACGCGGATTCGATGGGAGCTTGAACGCACCCCTGAAAGCGCACGGCTGAATGATCCGATCGCGATCACCCTTCGTGATGCAGCAGTGATGATGTCGCAGATGCTGTCTCGCCTGCGCTGATGGCAGCAAAGAAAAGACGGAGGCCCCTACCGCCAAAGGCAAGGGCAGAAGCGGAAAACGAGATTCTGGAAAAGGGCAGATGGAGTCAGTTCACTGCCAATTCCAGGTTTCACAGCGATGAGGAAAACAAAGCTGCACAGAGGCGCTGCAAGCAACTGATTGATGGCGGTGTCGAAGCCGTTGATTGGGTCGATCTGTACGGGCAGAAGTAATTGCAGGCAAACAAAAACCCCACTCGTGAGAGCGGGGCATTGCGTTGAAACGTCGTGACTCAGTAGCTCGTACCACCAGGACCAGAATTGGTTCCGAGGTTGTCAGTGGGCATTTCGAACTGTCCTGTCATGTAGGTCGAACCACCAGGACCAGAGGTGCTGCCGAGTTCAGCAACAGGGTTCAGTGATCTCCCGAAGCTGTCCATCCCAGCGGCTGGCTGGAAGGGATCATTTTCTAAAGGAAGATCGCCCTTAATAAGGCTAAAGGATCCAGCGAAGGTTTCAGTCATGTAGGTCGAACCACCAGGACCAGAATTGGCGCCGATGTTCTCCCTGACGCCATTTCGCATGCCCATCAGGGAGTTGGCGCCGATGTTCTCCCTGACGCCATTTCGCATGCCCATCAGGGAGTCGCCGCTACGACCTGGCTTGAAATGGTTATCGCCAACAATCACGCTGCCTTTGGCATCAATACCTTGAGGCTTAAAAGGACCCTCACCACTGATGGGGCCAAGCATTTTTGGATCGCCTTCACCAAATGTCTCTGACAGAGAGCCAATCGGACCTGTGTCGTAACCCCGAGGGTCAGGCTTGTAGCTCGGATGAATGACGCCGATCTCATCGCCTTGGGTGGGCATGTAGCTGGGATGAATGACACCAATCTCCTCTCTCTGGGTGGGCTTGAAATTGGTCGTTTCGTTCAAGGCATTGAAGGTACCGGTCAGCTCATCAGCAGGCTGCATGGAGCCGGGGTTGATCAGACCAGTGCGGAACTGCGGATGAATGACCGACTTGCTGGTTTCTTGGAACTGCGGATGAATAACTATGTTGTTTTCCCGTTGTTGGGGCCTGAGGTTGGTCGTTTCGTTCAAGGCATTGAAGGTGCCGGTTAGCTCATCTGCTTGAAACCCAGTTTTGACGTCGCCCAATTTCATGAATGCAGCCATGGATCTGAAAACGGTGGAGGGTTGTTCCCTCTCGATGGACACACCATCTCCGGATTCAGCGTCTGACTCGATGACCGGCCTCATGCAGGGCTGTGAGGTTGGTCACAGTGGCGTCACCACCTAGGCGGGCACCGTTTCCAGCCACCTGACTTCTGCATGGTCTCCCAGGCTTCGATGGCGTTATGGCGCAGCATGCGTCTGATGACTGGCTGACCCCTGCCGCGTAGCGGTCTGGTCTCGACAACAACCCACTGAGCATGGGCTGTCGGATTGGCATTGCGGAATCGGCAGACCTTCTGCTCCTGGGCACTCATTAACCAGCCCTCACCATCCTTTGGCGGGTGTCTCTCGACAAGCGGGCGGTCTTTGTTCGGCATGCCGCCACGATGGCGAAACAACACCGGCTGTTCGTGCTGCCTTCAGCGAATCCGCCCAACGCCGTAACCAACCAACAACCCTGCAGCACCGCCTAGGACTCCTCCCGTCAATGCTGCTCGTTGAGTGACGTTGAGACGCCCACCAAAAACGATGGCAAGAGCCACAACCACCAGCAGCCCGGATGTTGCGACCACTGCATCAAGGCTTTGATGCTTGCTTGTCTTGCCTGATGGCTGAGCCTTTTTCAGCTTGCCTGCCTGTTGATCCAATTCACGTTCGATCCTGTTGATCTCGTCGTGAGGGGCAGCCATTTGATCCAAAGCACCAAAATGATTCTGGTCATTGCCGTTCGCCCATGCTCAAAGTCGAGCTGACGTGTCTGCAGGGATTGGCGGATCTTGAGCAACTGGAGGGACCGTGCATGGAGGTACTGGGTGATGGAGACCCTGAAGGGGTTGCGACGGTTATCAGGCTGGGGCTGAGTCATCTGGCGATGACTGCCAAGCGACTGACCGATGCAATGGTTCTGGATCGGCTGGATGCAGAGCTTGATCAGATCGACGCATCAACGCCTGCACGGTTCAACTGTTTCTCATAGTGCAAACCGTTTGAATGGTGTATATTTAGGAGGTAAATAAGGGGTCTCTATATATAAGTTAAGCTTATACAATATTAGCAATACTAATCAATTAGAGGTTGACAATTAGCCGAATTTGTGTTATATTAAAATTGGCGGGTAAGGTGTATCTAAATGCCCTACTTTGTCATTTGTGGGTCTAGTCCCACACAAATCAAACCGAAATCAAACCGCTGAGAACGCCCTTGGGGGCTGATCCGGCACCGCAACTTGACAACTGAATCCAGCGGCGCAACTGCGAAAACCACCTTTTGGAGTTAAGCAACTATGCGCCGAACTAAAGCCGAAATTGACAGCGTCAAAGCTGCGATCTACGAACTGTGCGAGAGATACGCACCCATGACCGTCCGCCAGCTGTTTTATCAGTTGGTTTCTCTGTTCATCATTCAAAAGACTGAACAGGAATACAAGAGCACGGTTTGCAGGCTCACAAAGGAAATGCGGCTAAACGGTGAACTGCCTTGGAACTGGCTGGCAGACAACACCCGTTGGATGCACAAGCCCAGAACCTATGGCGGCATCGATGACCTGTTGGCGTCCTCTCAGAGGGCATACCGCCGCGCTTTGTGGGACCCGTCCACCAACCCTGATTACTGCGAGGTCTGGATCGAGAAAGATGCCCTAACAGGCGTTTTCTATGACGTGACCAAGGAATATGACGTGCCTTTGATGCCCTGCAAGGGGTATCCATCCCTGAGCTTCATCAGGGAGGCGGCAGAGACCCTTACGCGTCAGATTCACAGCCGATACAGACAAGCGGAAAACGGGATCATCACCGATGCCAACGCGCCATCAGCCAATGTCTATTACTTCGGGGATTTCGATCCCAGCGGAGTGGACATCAGCCGCAGCACTGAAGCCCGCCTGCGTGAGTTCATCCTTGAACTTTCAGGGGGCGATGACTTCCTGCAGCGGTATTTCCACTTCCACCGCGTTGCGGTGAACCATGACCAGATCGAAGCCATGGGGCTGCCGACCCGTCCGACCAAAAAATCAGACAGTCGCAGCGCCAAGTTCGGTCACAACGTCAGCGTTGAGGTTGATGCCATCAACCCCGACACCCTGCGTCAGATGACCAGGGACTGCATCACTGCTCACATTGATGAGCACCAGCTTCAGATCATTCGGGACACCGAGGCATCTGAGCGACAACTGCTGGAGCAGGTCAGCAATTTCACCAACCTGCACGGCACCGCCGCTCTCAGTGAGCGACTGGCTGTCTGACCCCTTGTGGGTCTAGTCCAATAAGCCGCTGGATTCAGGAGTCACCCAATCCGCCCCGCTAAGGCTGCGGGACCGTATCCACCAGGAATGGACCGTCTGCCAGCTCTTTGCCTCGCGATCTCAGGATCTCCGCAAAAGCTGCACCCACGTCCAAGATCTCAACGTCCTGATCCGCTGCCATCCGCTGCAACGCATCAAGGATCTGATCATCAACCTCAACCTTGAATCGCTTGGATTCGACCATCACCAGGCGCAGTGCCTCTCGGTCGATGTGTTCGTTCATCGGTTGCCAATCAACCTCCCCATCGCCAACCGCAATTCCGACGCGCTTCGCTTGGTTATCGAGCGTGACCCGAACATCAGCCTTACGCAGGCAATGATTCAGCTCCATCCGTTGCTCTGCGGTGTCCGTCCCCTCAGCAAAGGCTGTGAACAACGCAGAAATGGCTTGGTCGAAGGATGCGGTGTCGATGTCCCGGCGTAGGGCATTGAGCCTCTGCTGAGCCGTTGCCAAGGCTTTGGCGGCTGATTCCATATCTGCCCGTGCCTCAGCGACGGCTTCCTTGAACAAAGGATCAAGCTGCCCCTGCTTCAAAGCGTCTTTGAACATGCGTTCGGCATTAGCCAGCTGACCTTCTGCCAATGACTGCTTTCCCTGCAGATCGGTGACTGCTGATTGCTCTGCACGGATCTGCGCTTCCTTGCCGGTATTGGCAGCAAGCAACCGCTGCAGCAACCCCGCTTGCAATCGACTGAGGATGTGCGCATTCAGCCTCTCCAGCCGGTAGCCAATCCCACGGCAGCCATCGCGGTGATCACACCGGTGGCGGCACTTGGCATATCGCAGCCATTTGCGCGATCCGAGCTTCCTGCCGCTGCTCGTGGCAGTAGTGCCGACCCTTGCTCCACAGCAGCAAAAGGTCAGACCCTGCGAAACCATCTGGAAATCGGTTTGCTTGCCGAGGCGCTGCTTTGGTTTATGCCTCTCTGCCATGGCGGCATGAACAGCAGCAAACTTTTCAGTCGTGATGGCTGCAGGCAGGACATCTTCAAAAACCATCTCTCGCTCTGCTCTCTCCCCACGACGGGCACGACGTTCAGCACTGAGAGTTCGCTGCCAATTGAGCCGAACCGCGCCCCTTGTCCTTGGGTCATCAATGACGGCTTTGACCGCTGATCGTGTCCATGTCGGCTTGCCAGAAATCGTTGGGTAGCTCTCTTGATTAAGACGCCCGGCGATGGTGACGGGTCCATCGAGCAGGGCCATTTCAAAGATGCGCCGCACTGCGTCGGCTTTCTCAGGAATCAAGCGAACGCGATCACTGTTGAGTTCGCACCACTGCGGAACAAAGACCTCACCACGTGGCAGCCGTCCAGCCTCAAGCTCTGCGATTGCTTGATCCCAAGTTGCAGTGATCCGGCGAGAAAGGCGTTTGCTGTATTCGTGCGCAGCTTGAGCTTTCAAAGCCAGCATTACGAGTTTGGTGCCGTCCTCGCGCAAGGTGGCGCGGCTGTACTCCGCACCGTCCTCAAGGCTGATCAAGGTCACATCTGCCCGGACCAGGGCAAGCAGCACGTCCTGAAGCCCGTCTAGGGGCTCCTGACGGCTTAAACGGTCGATTGCTTCGACAAGCAGCGTTGGCTGATTGCCAAGTGCTCCCTCTTGAGCGAGGGAAAGGAACTGCCCGAGAGCACCCTTCAGGTGATCACCGTGGAAGGCGCTGCGTCCCTCGTCTGCCAGGGACAATTCGGTGTCGAGTTCAACCCCTTTTGCTGCGCACCAAGTTTCAGCGTCTCCGGCTTGGCGCTCTAGCCCTTTGCCGTCATTGGCCTGGCGGGAGGAAGAGACCCGCTCGTAGCTGAAAAATCGCCCCATGAGCAGGAAGTTAGTGCCTGCAATGGGTTGGCGGCAAGTCTTTGTGCGCTAGTGTGCCAGCAGGCAAGGGCTCGGGCCAGTCGCCGGCGCTTGACGGCGTCAAACGCCCTCACACCCCAGCCATCAAACCCGCAATGCGCTCTGGCTTTGACTTCCACCATCAGCAGACGTGGTGCTGGGCGATCCGGTTTGATCATCATCAGATCGATTTCCCCATAGCGGCAGGTCCAACGCGCATCAAGGCAATGCCAGCCACGGCTGTTCAGCAGAGCCAGAGCCCGCTGTTCCGCCCAGAGACCGGGATCGCTCTTCGCATCAACAGCGCGCACGCACACTCGCCGCAGGATTCGCAGAGCGTTCCCCCTGAGCCAGCGATCGAGCGCCTTAGGCTTGACGGATGCTTCTCAACCGGTGATGCAACGACATCTGCTGGCCTTTCTTCTTGCCCTTGCTCTGTTGATCGGTGTGCCGTCGCAGCCGGTGCAGGCGGCAATGGATTACGCCAAACAGGTGCTGATCGGTTCTGATTTCTCCAACCGGGAGATGCAGGGCGTGACCTTCAACCTCACCAACCTGCGTGAAGCGGATCTGTCCGGGAGCGATCTGCAGGGCGCCAGCCTTTATGGAGCCAAGCTTCAGGACGCCAACCTCTCCGGGGCGAACCTGCGTGAGGCAACGCTTGATTCAGCGGTGCTTGATGGCACCAATCTCACCAATGCCGTGCTTGAGGACGCTTTCGCCTTCAACACAAGGTTCATCGATGTGACCATCACCGGTGCCGATTTCACCAACGTGCCGTTCCGGGGTGATGCCCTGAAAACCCTCTGCGCAGCAGCCGAAGGCACGAATCCGGTCACCGGACGTCAGACACGCGACACTCTCGGCTGCTCATGAGCTTCGATCCGCGCAGTCTCGAACGACTGAAGCAACTTGGACGCGAACTTCCGCAGGCACTCCCGACACCTGAAAACGAAACCAAGCGCTCCGCGAAGATCAATCGCCCCCTCCACAGGGTGGAGACCGAACAGAACCCCAAAGCACTGTTTCATGAACTGATGCAGGTCAGTGAAGACGGCACCGTTCCTGAGCATCTGATGGCGAGACTGCGCGATGCGGAGCAACGGGAGGAGAACGAACGACGCCTGACACGCAATGCTCAAGCTCAGTCTTCAACAGCTGAGGATTCAGCTGAAGCGAAATCAGCGAACTCTTCAAGGCTGCGTTCTAAGGGCAAGGGCAGGAACACCCGCCCCCAGCGGCGTGCCGTTGTTCCCGGCAGCGAGGAAGACAGTCTTTATGTGGCTTTCGGGCAGATGTTTCTTGAGGAACAAGACGACCTGACGGAGTGAATCCGCGTGCCATGAACATCTCCCGATGCCGCATCATCGCGGTCGGCAAAGTGCGCAAGCGATGGGTTCAGGAGGGTGTGGAGCTCTATCTCAAACGTCTGCCGGGCCTCGGGATCACCGAACTGCGTGACAGTACCCGTGACAAGGAGGCCGAGGCGATTCGCCAGGCTCTGCGCCCTGATGAGCTTCCCGTGATGCTGATGGAACAGGGGGTTGCCCTGAGCTCGATCGATTTTGCTGAACGCCTGCAAGACCTCGGCTCTGAACGACTGGCGTTCGTGATCGGTGGCGCCGATGGCCTCAGCGATGCGCTCAAGACCTCGGCGCGCTGGCAACTGAGCCTTTCACCCCTGACCTTTCCCCATGAGCTGGCTCGCCTGCTGCTGCTGGAACAGCTCTACAGAGCCAGATCAATCCTGCAGGGCAGTCCTTATCACCGAGCCTGAAAACAGCTTCAGACGACGAATCAGGCGGACCAGGCGGTGAGACTGATCGGCTCGAACTTGGCGATGCTCATCGTCCAGGCTCGCCCGCAAATGGCTTGAAGACCCTTCTGGAAAGCCCTGATGTCGCCGCTGTTGAGCCAGTCGGCCTTGAGCCTCGGCAGATCCTCAGGCAGACACTCCATCGGCAACTCCACCAGCAGCAGGCTTTCCACGCCGCTCGCACGCTTCAGGGCGCCGTCATCACTGCGCTGCCACAGCCGCAGCAGCAGCTCAAGAGCCAGGACATGGGCCACCTGAGTGGGCTGTTCCGCAGCGGCTTCTTCAGCCTTCAGGGAACGCCCGGCGAGCGGCAGAGCTCTGCGGCCCTCCTGCTCGATCAGGGCGAGGGCAACGAGATAAGGAGCAGCAGCCATCACGACAATCTCAGTGTGCGCATCCTCCACGGTCAAGGTCGCCGTGGCGCCGAATCCGGATCATGGCTGAACTGAATCTATGCCCCCACCTGCCATCGATGACAGCACCGGCCCATGAGCCGAGGACCATCCTCTGCTTCGGGGATTCCAACACCTGGGGATTCAACCCAGACGGCGGTGGGCGACTGCCCCATGACACGCGCTGGCCGAATCAGCTGGAACGCCTACTGAACAGGGACTCGACCGGCCATGCCTGGCGCACGGTGGAGGACGGCCTCAATTCCCGCACCTGGCTGCTCGACGACCCCATCGGGGCAGCCAGATATGGCGCGCAGTACAGCTGCAGCGGCAGATCAAGCCTGATGACATCTCTGCACAGTCACAAACCGATCGACGTGGTGGTCCTGGCGCTGGGCTGCAATGACAGCAAGGACTATCTCAACCTCTCCCCCGAACAGATCACTGATAGCGCCCGCATCCTGATTCACGACATCCGCAGCGCACTCAACTGCGGCCCGCGAGGACGGCCCGAACAGCCTCCAGCCATTGTTCTGATGACACCGCCGCTGATGATCAGCACTCCGCAGTCACTGGCCTGGGGTTACGAGGGGGCCGACAGGAAATCCCAGGCCCTCGGCAGTCGCTACCTGCAGCTGGCCAGAGAGCTTGATGTGCTCGCTTTCGATGTTCAGGCGGTGGCCAGCCCCTCATCACTGGATGGCATCCATTTCGACAGCCAGGCTCAGCCTGCGATCGCTTCAGCACTGGCGGACCTGATCACCCGCAAGCTGGAGCCGGACCGCAGACAGTCACCGCCATAGAACATCTGTACTATCCTGAGGTCTCCGGTCTGTGGAGCCCGTTGCCGTGGAGATCGATCGTTCTTTTCTTCAGCCACCGCAGCCCCTGCGCCCTAAGCGCATGCCGCAGCATCTGCCACTGGCCGGAGAGCGGGTGGCAGCGGGATTCCCCTCCCCGGCGGATGACTATGTGGACGTCGGGATCGACCTCAACGACCAGCTGATCCGCCATCCCACCAGCACCTTTTTTCTGCGTGTCAGCGGCGACTCCATGACCGGCGCCGGCATCCATGACGGCGATCTTCTGGTGGTGGACCGCAGCCTTGACCCACGCCCCGGGCGAGTGGTGGTGGCTGTTCTCGACGGCGGCTTCACCCTCAAGCGCCTTATGCGCCATCAGGGCCGGCTGCGCCTGGAAGCAGCCAATCCCAGCTATCCACCTCTCGATCTGCAGTCCTGCGATGACGCGCAGATCTGGGGGGTGGCCATTCATGTGATTCATTCCCTCTGAACGCCATGGCTCAGGTCACCGCCCTGATCGACGCCAACAACTTCTATGCCTCCTGCGAGCAGAGCCTCGATCCGGCCCTGATCGGCCGCCCCGTGGTGGTGCTCTCCAACAACGACGGCTGCATCGTGGCCCGCAGCGCCGAGGCCCGTGCGCTCGGGATTGCCATGGGAACGCCGTATTTCAAGGCCAGACAGACGCTGGAACGCTGCGGCGTGGTGGTGCGCAGTTCCAACTACGCCCTCTACGCCGACATGAGCCAGCGGCTGATGAGCCTTCTCGAAAGCCAGGTGGAGGAGCTCGAGGTGTATTCGATCGACGAAGCCTTCGCGCGCATCAGCCGTCCGGTGGCGGGGGATCTACTTCCCTGGGGCCGGCGGCTGCGCGCCCTGGCCCGGCGCAATCTGGGGCTGCCGATCGCCATCGGCCTGGGAGCCAGCAAAAGCCAGGCGAAACTGGCAAACCGCCTGGCCAAGGTGGAAGCTCCGCATGCAGGACTGTTCGATCTCGGACACTGCAGCAACCGGGACCGCTGGCTGGAAACGATCGCCATCGAAGATGTCTGGGGAATCGGCCGCAAACTGGCCCAGTGGTGCCGAATGCATGGGGTTTGCAATGCCCGGGAGCTGCGGGACATGGCCAGCGGCCCACTGCGGGCCAAGGCGGGTGTGGTTGGCCTGCGTCTGCAGAGGGAACTGCAGGGTCACGCCTGCCTTCCTCTCGATCTGGCCCCATCCCCGAAGCAGGAAACCTGCGTCAGCAGAAGCTTCAGTCGACCGATCACCTCCCTGACAGAGCTGCGCGAAGCCGTGGCGACCTATGTGGTGCGCGCCTCCGAAAAACTGCGCAAGCAGCGTCAACGAGCCGCCTCACTGAGCGTGTATACCCGCACCAGTCCGTTCGTGCCCGGCTTCTACAGCCGCAGCGCCAGCACACACCTGGACCTCCCCAGCAACGACACACAGACACTTCTGAACGCAGCGCTGCCACTGGTGGAACGGATCTTTCAGCCCCACCGTCAGCTCGCCAAGGCCGGCGTGCTGATGGAGCATCTGCAGGACACGGAACAACTGCAGCACCATCTGCTGGTGCCATGCGGAGAAGCGCAGCTGCAACAGCGGGACGCACTGATGAACACCATCGACAGCCTCAACCGGCGCTACGGACGCGGCACCGTGCAATGGGCCGCCTGCGGCCTGCGTTCCGGCTGGACAATGCGGCGGGAGCGCCTGGGTCGGGCCGCCACCACACGACTGACCGAGGTCCCGGTCGTGCAGGCCTGAACAACAGAGGCTTGGTTTTATGAAAAGATCTGGCCGTTACCGAGGGAAAGGTTGTGTTGCGGCGGATCCAGATCATGGCGGCAGGACTTGTTCTGCTGGGATCACAAGCGGCTGTCGCCGAGCAGGTCACCCTCAAGCTGAGCAACGGCGACACGCTGCACGGAACGCTGATTCCATCGGAAAGCACAGACACAACGACGGTGCTGCAGCACCCGGTTCTGGGACGACTGAGCATCCCGAAAACCGCGCTGATGCCCGAACCGAAACCCAAACCGTGGAAGCTGAGTCTGTCGGGTGGCGTTTCAGGATCCAACACCGACAACGATCTCTCCGCCGGGGGAACAGCGCAGCTTGACACCAGCTACAGCGCAGGTGCCGACAAGGTGTCGTTGAAAGTCATGACCCAATACGAGGTCTCCCGTGACGAGGGGGAGAGCGGCAATACAACAGACACGAATGAGGGCGATGCTGAGCTGCGCTACATCCGCAACCTGAACAGCCGCCTGCACGCTTATGCAGGTGCGCGTTTCAATTACGACACACTGAACTTCTCCGGTACCGATGTTTTTGAAAGCTCAATTGGTCTGGGCTACGACCTGATCAAAAACAAGAAAACACGATTCACAGTGTCACTGGGTCCCTCGATCGAGACGATCTGGGGAGGGGATGGCTGCAACGCAGATCCGGTCTGCGGGCAGACATTCGCAGCATCAACGGCCAGAGCGGAACTGGAGTGGAAACCCAGCTCAGCCGCCAGTCTCACAGTGACCAACACCTATACCGGGGCTTACGTCAACGGAATCTCAACCAACAACATCTTTTCCATCGCGTTGAAGGTCTTTCCCATGAAAAATCAGCGCCTGTTCACATCCCTGAACGGTCAGACGATCTACAACGAGCTGCGTAGTCCGAAAGTGAACAACAGCATCTCGATGCAGGTGGGCGTGAAGCTGGATTGAGGCTGAGCGGACATCATTGAAGTGACTCCGGCCAGATGCTTATGCATTGCGGGTCTCTCGAAAGTGCAGCGGATTTTGCCCGCTCTGTTTCTTCTGGGTCGAGGTAGTGCGCCTTGAGCAGCAGCGTCAGACGCTTCAGAGCCTTCCTTCCCTGATCAGGAGTGATCCATCCCAGTCCGTAGTAGGTGCAAGTGGCATCAAGCCATCCCTTGGCTTCACCCTGCAGTCTGAGCTCGAGATCATCCATGGCTGGAATCGCCAGTGCAGGAGAGATCAGCAGACAGGACAGGAACGCGAAAGCAATGGAGGAACGACGCACTGAACAACAACGCCTAGATTCATGTTGAACCAATCACGGTCGTATCAGCAGGAGGCCCGGACGTGAGATTGCCGATTTGGGGATCTTCGCTCCGAATGCGATCCGCCCCTGTGACTCAATCCCTGCAGCGGTCTGGAAAGGCGTCTTGTCTGCTGGAGAGCTCTAGACCGTGTTGTTTCAGACGGTGAGCTGAAGAGATTGTTCAGCCAGTGCTCTGAAAATTTCCTGTTTCTTGCACTCAAGAAAGTCCTGCTCATTGGGATCGCCGCCGGGCCAGTTACGCAATGCATCGCAGGTTGTTTTGTATTCGAGCCGCAGAGCGCTCAAGTCATACGAGAAGGTGGCGACGGGCTCGTTCATGAGACGGACTTGAAGATTGAGAAATTATTACAAGTCAAACCACTGTCTTGACGTAGCAGCAGCAACAGTATCCATTTTTCTGGTCGGGGAGTGTAAGCCTGCCGATGCTGCTCCGCGAGTTCTTGCTGTGCGGGTATCTCCATCACGGAACCCCACAGGCTTTCGCGATGGTTGTTTCGTTGATCAATCGCTGTTTCCAATGACTGACGAAATCCGCAACTGGGCTGTCATCGCCGCCGCCATGGAGAAGCAAGGCGCCACCGACAGTCAGATGTACCGCCGCGCCAAGGTGATGGCTGAAGGCAAGA
Source organism: Synechococcus sp. MIT S9503 (assembly GCF_047304175.1). GTDB lineage: Bacteria > Cyanobacteriota > Cyanobacteriia > PCC-6307 > Cyanobiaceae > Synechococcus_C. The sequence continues at coordinate 892,427 of NZ_CP138955.1, forward strand.
TCGATCCCATGCCGACAAGTTTCCCTGCTGCGCCTCACAGCATTTCAGTGGCCTGAACACCACAGGCGCAACATCAGTCAAAAAAAGTGGTGAGGGGGCTGCCATGCATGCCCCCTTTTTTGGTGGCGAGATCAACAGCAGCAGAACTGCAAGTCATCAGGACGCACGGATGACCTGAATTCCTGAAAACCACATGTGAACTCTCTCTGAAGCTGGGAAAAGGTGCACTTCGGCATCAACCTGGGTTACACCTAGAGGAACCGCTTTTGGTGCTATGCCGTCGATTGACAAGAACGCAGCGCAACAGAAGAAAACTCAGACTTCGAAGCCGTTAACACTCCTGGCCAGACCGGTTTATCCAGGTTCGCGGGGAACACCCCACGGCAATTCCTGAACAGCGAGAAGCAGGAGGGCTGAAATCAACAGTCCTCCTGCTTCCAGGTGCATGCATAAACCTGAGAACAAGTCGGATCGATGCACCAGGCTTTTCAGGGCTGATGTCATCGATGGGAATCGCGGCCATCCTTAAACCATGAATGGTGTCGGCATGGACGACCAGAGCTCGAAAAAATCGTGGATTCACATCGAGTCGTTCAACGATTCACATTCCTGGAAACAGACCTGGATGCTTCTGGGCGGAACAGTTGTTGTCTTCGCTTTCGCCTTGCTTTATGAACTTGACAAGGACCTGCGCTGCAAGCCTGAACAGGTTGCAAGCAATGCTGTTTTATTGGTAACTGAACAGTCGGCACAAGCACCTGAAGCTCTCACCTGGCAGGACGCAAGCAGAACTCATTCGTTACTGAAAACTGGAGGATGATCTCAAAGGAGATTGATTCCACCGATCAGCGAAGAACCTCCTGGAAAGCTTTTAAGGTCGCCTCCTGAACCTGCGGCGCATATTTCTCGCCGATGCCAAGAGCATCTTCGATCATTTGCAGTTCCACCATCATCAACTGGCGGTAAGAGGGCTGCTGACAGAGCTGGAGGATGTAATCCAGTTGCACTGGAGTGTAATTCTCGGCGTACATCCTGATGTAGTCCTGCTCCACAACTTTCCAGTTGAAAACCTGGTCGATTGCTTGCAACGCTGAAGTCATCAAACGTTGTCGGACTGCTGCCGGTATTTCTTGACCACCGCCCATGTTGAAACCGGTTTTCATCCCCAGATCCCGACCCAGGATGAATCGCTCCTCAACCTTCTGGCAGCGCATCGCATCCTGAATCCGACGATCCTGAGACTGTGCCTGGGATGGATTGACGCCGGCACAGACCATCGATGCCATCAACACAAGGAGAGAAAATCTGCCGAAAAACACCTTGGGCATCGCACAACAGGATCGCTGAATCGAGTCTGATCAACAAGACGGTCCTCCGCATCCGAATCCAGGGACTCGTGGTGCTGCAATGTGTTCAGCGACACGCTGCCTTTGGAAGCTGATTCAGTTCAGCGACAGCAAATGACACGACGCGAGCTTTTGACACAGCTGGCAAGCGATCAACACCCTTAAGGTTTGCTCCATATTCGAGCAAATCATTCCGTTGCTGACGCCAAATTCACCGCTTGGGCCCAGACAGACATCAATTGATCCGGTGATTCTCTACACCGAACGCCTGAATGGACGCATGGCCATGCTGGGACTGGCCATCGGAATCACCGTTGAAGCCTTTACCGGCAAGGGAATTCTCGGACAGGTGTTCGGTATGTTCAGTTGACCGAGGGATCTCAGCAATAGACAACACCTTCCTGACACATCATCTGAGCAGGATCAACCAGAGGTAAATCATTCAAGACCTGCTGAGTTGAAGTTCCGATGACCTTCAGTGAGCGATCAGCTAAGACTGAATCATCGGTAATAACCACATGACCGAACTCTGGAATCGTTCATCTGTTGCCGGACATACGAACATCTGGATTCATGTCTCCGAATGGCTGGAAATGGTCTTGATGCAGATGCTGCTGAGCCTGACATTATGGCCATTGATATTGATGTATAAGCGGCCAAAACCTGATGAATCATGGCCTGCCTGGCAGGCCAATCAAAGACTTTGTCGGATCGACCGCCGCTATTGCTGAATGGCAAACACTGCTTGATCGGCGGAATTGGTGGCATCAGCGAGTCCAGGGACACTGGCTGGCGTACTTCCAATAGATCTCTGCGTGGCGACTGGCGACCATCGCCTGCTGCACGTTCATCCCATTCACGAATAGTTCGCCGACGGTTCTGCCATAACGATCCGTGGTGATTCTGCGAAAACCGACAGACCTTCCGACCACCAACTCCCGAAGGTAATCCCGAGCAGCTCTGGCCCGTCCCGGCTGAGCCCCCTTGCCTTTCAGTTCTGACGTATCGATGCAGGCCAGCCTGATCCGTTCACCGTCAGTGGTTCGGCAGGTGTCACCGTCGTAGCAGCTGCGGATGGTGACGGTCTCCAGGACCGCAGCAGGCGGCGCCAGGCCAAGCAGCAGCAGCAGCAGCAGCAGCAGCAGCGCAGCTGATCTGGTCACAGCACGTCGAAGTTCATCGCTCCTGACATTCGTCTGAACTTGGGCACGCCGTCCTAACTATTGGATTTTTTGCTCTGGAGAACAATGAGCGATTCGACTGATGCCAAGACCTCGTGACGGGTGGAAAGTAAGTGCACGCAATCGGAGGAGCCCATGACGGTTGATACTCCACCCCAGCAGATCACAGAAGCAGACTGACTTCTGGCCCCTGCTCCAACAGTCTCAACAATGACCTGGGTTAGTCCTTTGGTAGGCAGACCTTGTGCGCCACGCCAATCGCCGCTCCGTTTGCACCGCCCTAGGTGCCCTAGGAGAAAACAACCCGACACCTAGAGCAAATGGCCCCAGGGCGCCTCTAGCCAGACGCTTCGACCCCTTCCCTTCTCTACTAGCGATGGGTTGAACAATGCACAAACGAGCGAGTTAGGCCGTCTTTCCACCGGGAAGGGCGGCCTTCCTTTATTTGGGAAATTGCATTTACAGTAAATCCTTCAGACCCCAGTTACAGCAGTGGGTTCAGGGAGCAGTTCTTGTTGTTGATGTTAACAACTGAAAAGGGTGTCCCTGAGGTTTCCCTAAGGAAGACAGGGGGGTGATTTCAGGAGCCTGAGATTACAAGACTCCTGACGAAGGACCCTGGAGCCCCTAAACTCAGCAGTACTGATGTACTGCTTTCATGAATGGATGGCTTAAGGATCTCAAGGGCTACTAGCTTGTTCGGTTCCACAGGGATCACAACAGCACCTGGGTCAAAGACCAGAGGGTGTTCGTTGATCACGGGAGACCGATGCCTGATGGTCAGCCTGCTCTGTTGAAGACACGAAGAGATATGAGATACGAGGACGCGGTTGCCTTGTGGTTTCAGCTCAAAGGCTTTGGTTGGACTGTTGCTGAGGCTGCTTGGTAGTTCCGCTTAGTGTGCGATGTCACAACGGAACTCATTAATGGCGTACAAGCTCATCAGCACTGAGTTCCCTGATCAGAACCAAACCTTCATCGACAGTCTTGAGTCAGCCCTATGGGCCGTCCAGAAAATCCAAGGCTCACCCGAAACGATCAATGATCTGATCAAAGAGATTGAAAAGGCAAAAGCATTGGTCCCCTCAGATTGACTTCAAGTACAACCTCGATACCAAAAAGCAAGGAAAGCGATGAAGACCAACGTGCTTCTGGCATTGATGGCATTCGGATGTTTGCCAGTAATGGCAGAGGACAGGAGCGCATCGTGGCCTTTAGAGATTGAGGGGCCAGCAGTACACAAGTGCCTTAAAACAGTCGAATTATCCCCTTATCCAATGACCATCTGGTGGGTGTGGGGATTAGGAGAGAATGACGCTGACGGAAATGAAAGCATCGATTCAGTTAGACCTCCTGCAAAGTTCGAATTGGTAGAGGATCTGGGTGAGTACGAAGAAAAGCACGTGCTTGCAGCGAGTAGAAAGAAAATCACTGTCACTTATCACGAATACGAAGGTCTTTGCACTTTCAACTAGGGACGCATTAGATCAGATCTAAAAAGTGGCGTCATGTAAGCCAGAGGAGTAGAGCCAACCCCTAAACATCGCTCCTCCCAGATTGACCTGCAACAGCTCTAATCCTCTATCTACGACACAGCTGCACAATCGAATCAAGGCCTACCTGAGGGGCACAAAGACGCCTTAGATAGGATGATCTAGGGCCATGAAGGCAGCAGAAGTGTTCGCCTGCGCCAGCATTTTTTCGGCCTACAGTCGGTTGATGAAAAACCATTCGATGAAGACCCTTATCTTGTTGGGAAGTCTTTTGCTAGCGACATCCGCTCCTGCCAAGGCTGATAGCCAGAAAGATCAAGGGATGTTTTGGTTTGCATACAATGTTGGAGCGGGAACCGCTCTTTGTATGGCAGCCGAAGCAGGGAGAGTTTCCAAAGGCTATCCAGCGGAGTACATGCAAGCCTCTTATGTGGAAGCAGAAGCAGACCCAGATTTAATCCCATTCAAACAATATTTTCTCAAGGCCTCTCAGGAGTTAAAGAAGCTTTGGCCCCAGTGCTACGAATAAGTCCTTCGGTCCTATTAATAGAGAGAGACCGTCCCTTTGTTGTAACTACCTTCTGAACATTACAATTATCAAGGAGCCAATACTCAATGCGATCACTCCATAGAGCCAGATGCTCCTGCTGTATTTGCTGTTGATGTTATAAACCCAGTTTGGAACACCATCAGTTGTGAAGATGATGGTGAGTCCCAAGATGGTGACAAGGGGAATCCCTAAAGCAATGACTAGATCCATTTCAACTACCAATCATCATCAAGTGAAGGCTGATCTACCTCAGGCTCTGGCTCTGGTTCTAGCTCTGGCTCAGATGGTTCGATCTTGTTCAGAACGAATGAGTTAGACGTTGGATTAAAAATGATCTGGAGGTCGTCCCCTGGCTTGAGGTGTGCAGCTTTCACGCGAGTGGGTGACAAGACAACAGTTCCTGTAGACATTACATTGACAATGTCTCCCATCGCAGAGCCTCTTGCTCCACCTGGGAAGTCAAAGCCAACTGCTTTCAATAGTTCCCTTGTGAAGGGTGTGAGGAGCTGGAATCTCGGTGAGGAGAACCAACTAACCAAGGTTTTAGCCCTTACTTGTGTCGTTCCACCAACTGGTTCACAAAGAACTGGCACTGTGCCAATCAGCTAGCTACTGTTTCCTTGTGAGGAGAAAAGCTCACGGGGTGGAAACAAGGACACACTCCCGCTGAGTTTTCAAAACTCCTGCCTTTGGCGGGGGTTTCTTTTTGTCTGACTTCGGAGCCGCTGATCGATTTGCTTCGCCAGAAAATCAAAAGCGTCGTCGATCAATTGCTGGGAGTCAGTCAGCTCTGGATGGAGTCGTGAAGAGACATTCAGGGTGTTGACCCGCAGGCGGTTAGTGGCATCACCGTCTTCTTCAGGCACCAGGCCGAGGAGATGCCGTGCCTCCTCGATGGTCTTGATCTGTTGGGGAGACGGAACCCAGCCCGCCTATTTTGGATTGGTACTGAATGGTTTGGTCATTCCACCATTGGCCTCAAGTGACCGACTGACACCCAGCTCTTATCGCCTGACGGCATTTATAACTATCAGAAGAGTGAAGATAAACGGTGAGAAAAGTCACTAAAGCATCCCAAAAATGGCCCGAATAGGGGATCACAGATTTGAATCCAGATCCGATGCTGTTAGCGATATGAGGTATCGGTGTGCTTACCGACTGGCATTGGTATAAAGACCTCACTGACGAGCAAAGAAGCTTGTATGAGGAACTGGTCCAGATAGAGACTGAGATCTACCGCTCTCCGCGTGACTGCAAGCAACTGGTCAAAGGTCTTACACGGGTAGGAATTAGAACCCCAAAACAACTCAGAGAATGGTTTATCGCTCTAGCCGAAGCAGAAGATTATTAATCGAAGAAGCGTGAGATTTTCATTGGTTCAAAGCCTCCTCGAATACTGAAGCAACAACTTCTTTGCACATACCTCTAGCAGTGGATGATTCTAAAATGGAGTCATTACGAGATAAACCATCTCCCGTAATCCTACCAGGAGGAACTAATTGCATGGAAAACTTCATGGACGAAGTAAATCCATTCACTGTCCATTCTTCATCAATAATATATGTGCCATTGACAAGTTCAGTTTCATCCCATTGAGAATCTTTTGCCGATTGAACTCGGCTGTTTGCTAAGTCAACCTTGAAATGCGTTGTCACAGTCGTTTCATCTTTCTTTGTAATTTGATTTGACTTAAGGTCTTTTGTTGTCGTGACAGACTTAGTCACGCATTCCAAATAAACAAAGTCATCAGCAATGGCAGGTGATGCTGAGAAAAGCAGAGCACTAAGGAGGGCTGATAATCTCTTCATTACCTTGTCTTGAAGCTTGTTCCAAAAATTAACAAGAACGTCGACAATCAGAAGCCTCCGAGCACAGAAACCAGCTCTCATTTCAGCGGCAACTGTTAAGCGCAGCAGGTCTCACTCAGTACACAACAAAGTAAAAACACTGAAAGAAACACCAAACGACAGCAGAGGAGGGGATTTTTCCAACTCTTTTCCAACCCATTGAATACGCGTCAGATCCGAGACCAAAAAATCAAACCTTACTTCGGACAAACCAATTGCACTGCATTGGATCTGGAGGAAAACAAGAGCACAAAATCATCTCCATGGCCATTGAGCCCGGTTTGCTCACGCAGCAGATCAGTGCTGGCAAGCGCAAGACCACAGGTCTCGCAGAACAAAACCGGCAAAGTGTCATCGCTGCCCTGCATCGCCTGAAGATCGAGAGCCTGCCGCACCGCGCGCTGCGAACGTTCGAGGCCGAGCTTCTCCACAAGTGATGGCCAGAGATCGTTCACTGGCGCGCTGGCCGCAAAATCAATGGATAGAGAAGACATCAGACAGGCAGCTGTTCAATGGCCACCACAATCATCTGCGCTGTCACCTCAATCACTTCCAGAGGGTCCTGATTATCGAGATAGGCATCAAATGAAGGAAATCGCTCGATTCTCGGAGCAGCCTCCTCGACCGCACAAGCTGCAATCCAGTCGTTGTCGTCAGGCTTGACGGTCACGAAAGCCTGCAGAGCTTCCTGCAGATCACCGCCATCACCGATGCCCTCACCATGCCAGAACGCTTCGAAGAATTCAGACAAAGAACTCCAGACGCAATCTTTCCGATCATGCCGCCGTGAAGGTCTGCTGCCCAGTGCCTGAAAGCTCAAGAATGACCGTTTAGGCACGCACCAAACCATGCAGAATTCGCTGTTCGGGCTGGACGGCCAGGTGGCCCTGGTCACGGGATGTCGCCGCGGGATCGGACTGGCCATGGCAGATGCACTGGCAGAGGCAGGTGCAGACATCATTGGGATCAGCGCGACACTGAATCCGAGCAACAGCGCGGTTGGGGAGGCGATCCGCAGGCGAGGTCGCCGGTTCTACGGTTATCGATGCGACCTGAGGGACCGCAATGCCGTCGACCTTGTGCTGGAGGAGGTGCTGAGCCAGCATCCGGTGATCGATGTGCTGGTGAACAACGCCGGCATCGTGCGGCGATCACCGGCTGAGGATCACAGCGATGCGCTCTGGGACATGGTGCTGGAGGTCAACCTCAGTTCTGCGTTCAGAGTGAGTCGCCGGATCGGCGGATCGATGCTGGCGAATGGCAGGGGAAGCATCATCTCCACCGCCTCGATCCTGAGTGATCAGGGAGGGTTGAATGTGGCCGGCTACGCCGCAAGCAAGGCCGGCCTCGCCAATCTCACCCGCTCACTTGCCAATGAATGGGCTGGACGCGGAGTGAGGGTGAATGCCATTGCACCCGGCTATGTGGACACGGAAATGACTGCGGTTCTTCAGTCGGATCCAGTGCGATCCAGGCAGATTCTGGAACGCATCCCCGCCGGTCGCTTCGGATCCCCTGAGGATCTGCGCGGACCGGTGGTGTTTCTCGCAAGCAATGCCTCGAGTTATGTGCATGGAGAGACCCTGGTTGTCGACGGAGGCTGGATGGGTCGGTGACTCAGCCGTTGACCGATGTGGCAGGTTCTGAGCTTGGTAGCTGTTCCGAGGCGTAACCGGCGCAGCGCTGTTGATCGAGATGCTGAATATGTCGACGTTCGCTGTAATACAACTCCTGAAACCTGAGAGCTTCAGCGTTCAGGTCTTCAAACATCGCGTGGATCCGCTGCTCCATGTCGACGTTTTTGTCATCCGTTGTAGATGAATGCTCATTTTTCTCCTGGTCGATCAACACAGCGATGCAGCGCTCCAGGGTCTGCAACCGCTGCCCGGTCCAGGCCTCCAGCAGATGCCGGCAGCGTTTGTGACTTTTCTGACGCTCCAGCATCGCCGCCGTTCCACGCAGCTGATCCATCGGCCGAGCCAGTGAAACCCGCTGAAGCTCATCCGGTTCGAGCAGGGGTGTGAGACGTGAAACCAGATCACGTTTCTCGAGCAGAAGCTGATCCGTGAGCAATCGCGGCAGATCGAGATCGGCCAGTTCATCGCCGCGATCCTGTCCTCGACTGATTGCCTCCAGACGCACACTGCCGAGATTGCCCTCCTCCAGATCCGTGATGCCTGACCAGAGCAGACGATGGTGCTGCAAAGCGAAATCCTCAAGCTCTCTGCGCCTTAGTTCCTGACGGATTCCAGCCCGATGGTTGGGACAATGCAGATAAAGCAGCAAAATCTCCGCCTCGGAGCGCTCCCGCTGAGAGGCCTCACCTGCTTTCTCATGTCGGGTTGAGCGTCCATGCCAGCGCTGACCCTGCACCTGCTGCCGGAGATCTTCCTCCAGCTGCAGAGCAAGACGCCCCTGTCCTCCGCTGAGGCGCTCGGCCACCTGCTGGATGTAGTGGGTGCGGATGGCGGACTGGGGGAGCTTGCCAAGCAGCGCGACCAGGGAGGACACCGACAGCTGGAACTGATCCGCCTTGCTGAGATCGCGTCCTTCCAGGACCTGTTCGATCTGCCAGTCAAGCCAGAGGGGCGCCTGATCCAGCAGAGCGCGGTAATCACCTGCCCCATGCTCCTTGAGAAATTCATCCGGGTCCTTTCCCGACGGCAGGTGAAGAACACGCAGCTCCAGCTGACCCTGGAGAGCCAGCTGCTCCACCTCACCGATCGCTCTGTTGGCGGCGCGCACGCCGGCGCCATCGGCGTCGAAATTCAGAACGATGCGTTTGCCATCACTGCAGCGACAGAGCTGGGTGATCTGCTGACTGCTGAGGGCCGTTCCCAGGGACGCAACGGAGTTGGTGACACCCGCGGCATGCAGGGCGATCACGTCGAAATAACCCTCCACCACCACCGCTCTGTCGTCCTTGCGGATCGCGGATGAAGCCCGATCAAGCCCAAACAGATGTTTGCCCTTCTCGAACACCTCCGTTTCAGGCGAGTTGAGGTATTTGGGTTCGCTGCCATCCAGGCTGCGACCACCGAAACCGATCACCCGTCCCTGGCGATCACGAATGGGAACGATCACCCGATGGCGAAAGCGGTCATAAAAACCGTTTCCACCCTTGCGGGGCACCACCAGGCCGGCGGCTTCGAGCAGCTCGGGAGCAAGTCCCTCCACCTGCTGCAGATGCTTGAGCAGGCCATCCCACTCATCCGGCGCGTAACCGAGCTCGAACTGATCGAGGGTGGTCTCGCTCAGACCACGCGCCTCGCGCAGGTAGCGAAGAGCCTCAGCACCGGCGTCGGTTCGCAGCTGGGAACGGAACCAGCCCGTGGCGAGTGCCAGCGCACGGTGAAGCTTGTCGCGGCGGGACAGCTGCTGTTTCAGTCGCTCCTGCTGAGGTCCATCGACGGTCTCCACCGGCAGCTGGTAACGACGGGCAAGGTCAAGAACCACCTCGCTGAAGCTCTGTCGCTGGAACTCCATCAGGAACTTGATCGAGTTCCCACCGGCGCCGCAGGAGAAGCAGTAATAAAACTGTTTGGCGGGAGACACCGTCATCGACGGCTTGCTGTCGTCGTGAAAGGGGCAGATCCCGACGTACTCACGCCCCTTCTTCTTGAGCACCACGTGCTCACCGACTACATCAACGATGTCGGCCCGCTCCTTGACGGCCTCGATAGTGCGTGGATGGAGTCGGGGGGTAACCATCAGCCCATTCTGCGAGAGACCACGTTCAACGTCGATCGCGACCTTGATGGAGACTCACGACAAAGATATCCTTGACTTGACCGATCGCATCGTGATGCGCGATCCGGGCTCACTTGTGGATTGAACCGAATCCTGCGCACAGGGTCCTGGCAGGCTGAAGACCAACCGGTGGATGGCATCGTTGAGAACTACCGTGCAGACCGCTGAATGCGAGGACTGCTGACAACCATCCGCGGATCGCAGCGCCCCGAGGAATGGAAGGCCTGCGTCAGTCTGGTCGGCGCGGCTCTGGCCTTCAGTCTGATGACCGTCTGCGTCAAACACCTCGGAGGACGTCTGCCAGTGGCCGAGGTCGTTCTGATTCGCTCGGTGATCAGCCTCGTGATCACACTCACGATGATGTCACTGCTTGGGGTATCGCCCTGGGGGCAGCAGAAAGGGTTGTTGCTGGTGAGGGGAGCGCTCGGCACGGGTGCGCTGCTGATGTTTTTTCACGCCATATCAAGCCTGCCTCTGGCGGCTGCAACCCTTCTTCAGTACACGTATCCGACTCTGACAACACTTTGCGCCTGGGCATTGCTCCGGGAGCCGATCCGCAAGCGGATCAGCCTGGCCGTCGCGCTCGGACTGTTCGGTGTTCTGCTCGTGGTGCAACCGGAATGGGCCGGACAGTCGATGGCCGGGCTTCCTCCTCTCTCAGCATTGATCGGACTCGGTGGAGCACTGTTGACCGCACTCGCCTACGTGAGCGTGCGCCAGCTTTCAGTGCGTGAGCACCCTCTGGTGATCGTGTTCTATTTCCCACTGGTCTCGGTTCCGGCGACCTTGCCGCTGCTGGTGGGAGGGTTCGTTCTGCCCATGGGATCAGAATGGTTATGGCTGGTCGGGGTCGGCCTACTGACGCAGCTGGGACAGGTCTGGCTCACCGAGGGCCTTGCTGCGCTGCCCGCTGCGCGGGCAACCTCGATCAATTACGTGCAGGTGGTGTTCGCCACCCTCTGGGGGGTGTTGATCTTCGCTGAACCGGTGACCGGTACGGTGATCATCGGAGCAATGTGCGTGCTCGGAGCAACGCTAATCAGCCTCAGCGCCAGACAGACCAATCAGGCCGGATCAATCGCCAGGGGATAGGTGATCCAGGTCTGGGAACTGCCGTCATCGGATCCGCTCGGCAAGGCCAGACGCCAGCTCTGACCTCGCTCGCCCCGTTCAAGAAAAAGTTCAAACGGACTATCAACCTTCACCACATCGCCGGGAAGCCGCCAGTCGAAACGACCGATGAGATGAACGCCTTTCTGATCGCCGATACTCAGGCTTTCCTGTTCTTCCAGACGGACACGGGTCACTTCCGGCACCCCCGAAGCCTCCAGATCAAGGGAGCGGGCGATCGCGCTCTGGGTGAGCTGAATCTGCTGACCGAGGGCGCTAAGAATCACACCACGTGGTGGTTGATCTCCGAACGAACAAGACGTCAGACCGACACTGATCAGACCAACAAGCAACATTGCCAGAAACGCATTGCACAAGCTGCGGATGGGGTTAAACATCGAAAAGCGTCCTAAAAAATCAGAAACGTTGATTTCCGTAATTCCGATCAACTGGATACCGTTCATTTCCGCTGCCTGAAGTGATCGTCAAGAAACGTCGAGTCAAGGCTAACTACAATGGTAATGGTGAAGTCGGAACTTCGAACTCTGAAGCCTTGCGTGACTCCACCATTCCCGTCCGGTTACGACTGATCGGATGCTGCTGCTGCCATCATGTTGCGCTCCCTGTTGAACATGAAAAGCCCGAATGAAAACGCAAATGAGACAGCAAAAGTAACGGCTATATAGAGATACCAGAATTTCATCTTCAACCTGATACCTTCAGCCACATAAAAAACGAAGGAAGCAATCAGAACAAGCGTTAGATCAGCTGCAATAAAACCCGCTGACGCATTCGCCCAGACCCCTTGAGAGAACAACTCGACAATTTCAACTGGATCGGTCAGACCGAGAGCTTCGGTTTCCTTGATGAACTTAAAAATGCAATACCAGGGCCAGGCAACACCAGCGAGTGCAGTGGCCCCGTAAAGGGCAAGTCGCAACTTTGCCATGTTTCAGAAATTAATCACTCACAATCTCACACGCTAAGCACCACTCAGGTAACGAAAGCTACAAAGCCTCTGCAGAGAATTCAGTTGCAGGGAATCAACCAAAAATGGATTCACAAAGAAAACATCAAGCAATGACAGTTCAACGATCTGAACCAGCCCAAAGTCCTTCATGAGAATTGTGGAGGGGATGATCAGGATGCTGACGCCCTTCTGCGTAATACAGTTTTTCAGCCATGAGATCGCCGACCATCGGACGCACATCGGATTTCACAGGCAAAGCCAGTAGTGCAAAAGCAGCAAGTGAGGCCAAAAATTTCATTGCATTCACATCGACTTGGATCAGAGTTGATCAACTAGCTGATCAAAACCACCACATTGGAATCAGCAGACATGAATCCAGCTCTGACAGCAGCAGTTGAACAAGCGGTAATGATTTCGAATCAGCTCTCAGACAACAGATTTAGTTTTAATCAGCATCAACGCCGTGTGAAGTGAGGAGAGCCGCCATCGGAGGTACGGTCGAAGCTCTGAACCAGTCGCTTTGCGACAGGCAAGAGACTGAAACAGGGAGTTTGCCTGCAATAGCTTGCCGTCGGTGAACATTCATCCGGGCCGACAGAATCCACCAGACACTGATTCACAGAAACAAAGATATTTTCTGCGGCTGATTCTCAACAGCAAACCAACCGATCATGATCTTCAATGTCACCCTGATCCTGTTTCCAGAACGATGTCAGAAGCAACAAAAAAGGGTGATGAAGGCTTCAATGACCTCCCCCCGAGTGGCATGAGCAGCTGTTGCCCGGGGTGCAGGCCATGAGATCCAGGCAACCATGCAGCCCCCCGAAGTGACCGCAGATCGATCACCGGTTCGCCGAGGAAACTCTGCTGGGGCGCTGAATCCTGCTGCAGCAGGCATCATTGAATGCAGTCAGGAGTCAACAGACAGGAACGTTCGATGATCGGCTGGCTGCAGGGTGAACTGATCGAAACCTGGGAGCAGGCCGGGCGTCGTGGCGTTGTTATGGCCTGTTCAGGCGTCGGATACGAAGTGCAGCTGACCCGACGGGATCAGCCTCCACAGCTATCAGCCACATGCACCCTCTGGATTCATCAGGTGCAGCGGGACGATGGCTCAAGCCTTTACGGGTTCCCCAGCCAGAAAGACCGCGACCTGTTCCGGACGTTGATCGCTGTGAACGGAGTGGGTCCTCAGATGGCTCTGTCACTGCTTGATTGCTGCACGGCAACGGAACTTGTCCAGGCAATCATTGAAGGGGACCTGAAACGGCTGACGCAGGCGCAGGGGGTCGGCAAGCGAACGGCTGAGCGCATCGCTGTGGAACTGCGAGATCGACTGAGCGCCTGGTCGACGGTGACCGATGAGATGCCTCTTTCAATCGTTGACCGCAGCGACCTGAAAGCACTGCCGATTCAGCCCGATTCTCTACAAGAGCTGCAGCTCACGCTCGAGACTCTCGGTTACGAGGACCTCGAGATCCGGCGGGCGATGCGCGCTGTCGCCAGTGGTTCCGATGTGCCGGAAGAGAACGATGGCGAAGGGTGGCTGCGCGCCAGTCTGCGCTGGCTGAGCGAATCAGCCTGAAGGGACCTCGGGAGGGTAAATTAGTTGTTTGCACTGTCAGGGCCAGACGCCGCGCATGTCGCTCGATACCACCGAAAAGCAGCAGCTGATCAACACCCACCAGACCCATGCCACCGACACCGGATCGGCTGAGGTTCAGGTGGCGATGCTGAGCGAGCGCATCTCGAAGCTCAGCAGCCACCTTCAGCAGAACACCCACGACTATTCCTCACGGCAGGGTCTTCTGAAGATGATTGGTCGCCGCAAGCGGCTTCTCAGCTATGTGAGAGGAAGGAGCGAAGAGCGTTACACCAGCCTGATCGCCAAACTGGGCATCCGCGGCTGAGCCGCACCCTGGAATCTGCATCCACCATGGCTGAGAAGCGCGACCCTCTCCCCTTTGAACCGCGTCGTTCAGCCCCAGAGACCGGTCGCAATCAGGCCATCCCAAAGGATGTAGCCAACCGCATGGCCCGACGGGTTGCCATCTCCACCGGAGTGCCATCCGTGATGGGGATGGCTGTTTTTGTGATCAGCTATCTGCTGGTGAGCCGGGGAATCCTTGATATTCCACCCAGCATCACACTGGTGGCTTCAGGCTTGTTCTTTCTGCTTGGCCTGGCTGGTCTCAGCTACGGCGTGCTCTCCGCCAGCTGGGAATCCCAGCCGGGAACATTGCTGGGACTGGAGCATCTGAAGCCCAATCTGCAACGCCTGCGCAGCTCGATCAAAGCTCAGAAACAGAGCTGACCTCGCTCGATTCAATTCATCAACGGGTCACTGCAGCTCACCGTGAATGCACTGTTCTGCAGGTGCCTCTGAGCCGCGGCCACATCCTTGACGCAGAACTGGGGCCCGAGCCGCACATAACGTACTTCGGGGCCTCTGCGCACAGCTGCAACCACAGGAACACGCACACCGAGCTCATCCTGGTCAGGACGGTGGGCCTGGAGACACTCCCTCAGTTTGTGCTGAACAGCCACGTCACTGGCCTGATCAGGATCCAGCTCCACCAACAGCAGTCGCAGATCATCAATCGCGCGACAGTCATCCACGATCAGCTGCACCCGTTCGTCGCGACGGTCCACAGCGGCCCAGACCAGCAGCCTCGCTTCGGCCATGAGGTGATCGGAGAGTCTCGCGTAGCTCTTCGGAAACACAACGGCTTCACACGACCCGGTGAGATCCTCAAGCTGAAGAACCGCCATGCGATCTCCCTTGCGGGTTGTGACCTGGCGCATCTCACTGACCATGGCAATGGCGCTGACCTTCGACTTGTCGGCCTGCTCCTCCAGGCTGCCGAGGCCGATGGGTGCCAGCAGCCGTGCAGGTGCGGTGAGTTGCTTGAGCGGGTGATCTGAGAGATAGAAGCCCACCAGGTCCTTCTCCAGCTTCAGTTTTTCGCTGGGGTGATAGTCCTTGACCGGTGGGGCTTTGGGCGCCAGGCTCAGGTCCGAGCTGCTGTCGGGGGCGTCATCAGCCGGTGCCGCCATCAGATCAAACAGATTGCCCTGTCCACTGGCACGATCCCTCGCCCTAGAGCCGGCCCAGTCGAGCAGAAGATCAAGATCGGCGATCAACTGCGCACGATTGGCCTGAGGCTCCAACGCATCCATCGCACCGCAATGGATCAGCGATTCCAGGCTGCGTCGGTTGAGCACGCTGGAGGGAACACGATCACAGAGATCCGCGAGTGACTGAAATGCACCATCGGACTGCCTTGAGCGGATCAAGGCCCGGATTGCACCATCACCGAGGTTGCGCACCGCTGAGAGGCCGAAGAGGATTCGGCTGTCTCTCGGGGTGAAATCAGTGCCGGAGGCATTGACATCCGGAGGCATCACCTCAATACCCATGGCATTGCAGTTGGAGATGTAGCGCTGAACCTTGTCGCTAGCCCCGGCATTCACCGTCAGCAGGGCAGCCATGTAAGCCACGGGGTAGTGGGCCTTGAGATAGGCGGTCTGGTAAGTCACTGCGCCGTAGGCCGTGGAATGACTTTTGTTGAAGCAGTACTCAGCGAAGAGAACCATCTGGTCGAACAGTTCGTCGGCGACCTTGGCGTCAACGCCTCGCTCCGATGCACCTTTCACGAAGATGCCGCGATGTTTCTGCATCTCGGAGACCTTCTTCTTGCCCATGGCCCGCCGCAGCAGATCCGCTTCTCCAAGTGAATAGCCGGCCAGATCCTGCGCGATGCGCATGATCTGTTCCTGATACACCATGATTCCGTAGGTCTCGCTCAGAATCGGCTCCAGCGTGCTGTGGGCGAAGTCGATCGCTTCACGGCCATGCTTGCGGTTGATGAACTTGGGAATCAGGCCGGCATCAAGTGGACCTGGCCTGTAAAGGGCCAGGATCGAAGAGATGTCTTCCAGAGATGATGGCTTGAGATCACGCACGATCTGGCGCATTCCAGTGGATTCAAGCTGGAAGATGCCCTCCAGGTCTCCTCGGGCCAGCAGGTCAAAGGTACCCTCGTCCTCAGGAGGCAGCTGATCCGGATCGATCCGTTGGCCGCTGGTCTGTTCGACAAGCTCCAGGGTCTTGTCGATCATCGTGAGGTTCTTCAGCCCAAGGAAATCCATCTTCAGCAGACCCATCGACTCCACGTCCTCCATGAAGTACTGGGTGATC
Source organism: Synechococcus sp. MIT S9503 (assembly GCF_047304175.1). Lineage (GTDB taxonomy): Bacteria > Cyanobacteriota > Cyanobacteriia > PCC-6307 > Cyanobiaceae > Synechococcus_C. The sequence continues at coordinate 908,875 of NZ_CP138955.1, forward strand.
ACCTGACCATCGTTGTTGCGCTGCAGCGGCACAAGTTCATCGAGTGGATCAGCGGCAATCACCACCCCAGCTGCATGAACTCCAAACGTCTTGTTGGTTCCCTCGATGCGCATAGCCATGTCCACCCAGCGCTTCACGACGGGGTCCTTCTCGTAGCGCTCCTTGAAGTCGGGGTTTGGCGACTGATCGCCGATCATCGCCTTGAGCTTGGCCGGCTTGCCCCGCACCACAGGGATCAGCTTGGCCAGTCGGTCGGCATCGCCATAAGGAATATCCAGCACGCGTGCCACATCCTTGAGCACGGCCTTTGAGGTCATGCGGTTGAAGGTGATGATCTGTGCCACCTTTTCGCCGCCGTAGCGCCGGGTGACATAGTCGATCACCTCGCCGCGGCGTTCGATGCAGAAGTCGGTGTCGATGTCAGGCATCGATTTGCGTTCGGGATTGAGAAAGCGCTCGAACAACAAGCCATTGCTGACCGGGTCGATGTTGGTGATCCCGAGGGCATAGGCCACCAGTGAACCAGCGGCAGATCCACGGCCGGGACCAACGGGAATGCCCTGCTCGCGGGCGAAGCGGATGTAATCCCAGACAACCAGGAAATAGGTGGGAAAGCCCATCTGTTCCATGATCTTGAGTTCATGCAACATCCGCTCGGCATACACCTCCTCGATGGTGTCTGCCGCAGTGAGACCGAGTCGATCACGCAGACCCAGCTCGGTCACCTCCCGCAGGTAGGTGACCGAGGTATGCCCATCAGGAATGGGGAAGCGCGGCATCTGATAGCGGCCGAGGATGTCGTAATCCTCGACTTTTTCAGCAACGGCAACGGTGTTGGCGATGGCTTCCTGCACCACCTCTGGATCAAGGTGATCAGTGAAGAGGTGAGCCATCTCCTCCTCAGATTTGAGATATTCGGTGCCGGTGTAACGGAGGCGCTTTTCGTCGCTGATCAGCTTGCCCGTGAGCACGCACAACAGGGCGTCATGGGCCTCAACATCATTACGGGTCAGGTAGTGAGCGTCGTTGGTTGCAACAACCTTGATCCCCAGTTCCCGAGCGATCTTGACGATCTCCACATTGACGATGCGATCCTCCGGAGACCCATGGTCCTGAATCTCGAGATAAAAGTCTTCACCGAAAACGCTCTGGTACCAGCTGGCAACATCACGGGCCACATCCGGTCGCTCGCGCATGATCGCCTGAGGCACCTCTCCACCCAGACAGGCGGTGGCCACGATCAGTCCTTCGGAATACTCAGCGAGAAGATGCTTGTCGACGCAGGCGCGCGAAAAGATTCCACGGCCACGCATGCCGCGCAGATGACTGATGCTGGTGAGCTTGACGAGATTGCGATAACCGACGGAATTCTTGGCCAGCACGACCAGGTGATAACGACGCTCCTTCTTGGGCTGCGGGTCATCAATCGATCCGTTGATGACATACATCTCATTGCCGATGATCGGCTTCACACCACTGCCCTTGCAGAGCTTCAGCAGCTCGACAGCGCCATACATCACACCGTGATCGGTGAGGGCCAGAGCCGGCATCCCAAGCTCCTTGGCTCTCTCCACCATCTGAGGCAGCTGAGAGGCACCATCCAGAAGGCTGTAGTCGCTGTGGTTGTGAAGAGGAACGAATGCCATGCACCCAGCTTAGGCGCATGCGCAAGATGCAGTGCACACAGAGTTACTCCAACACCAGATGCGGTGTCCTCGAGACTGAACGGATCAACTCAGGCGGGCACAAGTGCGGCCTCAGGCCTGGACTTCATGACATCCGCGGCCTGCTCGTACTGATGCGCAGCCTGAAGCAGACGAGACTCCTCGAGCACGTTGCCGATCAATTGCACTCCGATCGGGAGACCGCCGGAATCGAAGCCGCAGGGAACGCTGATCGCAGGCAGACCAGCGAGATTGGCCGGAATGGTCAGAAGATCGGCCAGATACATAGCCAGCGGATCATCCGCATGGGCACCGTTCCTGAATGCCGTGCCGGGGGCTGTGGGCGTCAGCAGAACGTCAACTGACTGAAACGCGGTGTCGAAATCGCGACGGATCAGCGTTCTCACCTGCTGCGCTTTTTTGTAGTAGGCGTCGACATAACCGGCTGACAGCGCATAAGTGCCGATCAGAATCCGTCTCTGCACCTCGCTGCCGAAACCTTCGGCGCGGCTTCTGGCGGTCATCGCCGCCAGTGAAGCTGCATCCTCGGACCGGTACCCGTATTTCACACCGTCGTAGCGGGCCAGATTCGCGGATGCCTCCGATGGCGCAATCACGTAATAGGTGGCGATGCCGTCATTGAAACGGGGGCAGCTCACATCCACGAGTTCAGCACCGAGGGCCTGGAGCTGATCGGCCGCCGCAAGCACGGAAGCCTTCACCTGCGGATCCAGTCCTGCCTGGTCGAAGCATTCCTTGACCAGACCGACACGCAACCCCTTGATCGGGGTGGACAGTGCTGCGATGTAATCAGGAACCGGAACCTTCAGACAGGTGGAGTCGCGGGGATCCGCGCCAGCCATCACCTGCAGCAGTTCGGCGGCATCCGCAACGGAGGAAGTGAAAGGACCCACCTGATCCAGGGAGCTGGCGAAGGCCACGAGGCCGTAGCGGCTGACCCGTCCATAGGTGGGTTTGAGTCCGACCACACCACAGAAGGAGGCGGGCTGACGAATCGACCCACCCGTGTCGGAACCGATCGAGGCCAGGCACTCACCAGCGGCGACCGCAGCAGCGCTGCCTCCGGAACTGCCTCCCGGCACATGCTCGGGATTCCAGGGGTTGGCGGTGGCACCGAATGCAGAGGTTTCGGTCGATCCGCCCATGGCGAATTCATCCAGGTTGGTCTTGCCCAGAAGCACCGCTCCGGAGGCCCAGAGCCGGTCCGTCACCGTGGATTCGTAAGGCGGCACGAACTGCTCCAGCATGCGACTGGAACAGGTGGTGCGCACTCCCCTGGTGCACAGATTGTCCTTGATTCCCAGTGGGATGCCGGCCAGTGGTGGAAGGTCCTCTCCAGCAGCTCGAGACTCATCGATGCGATCGGCATCGGCGCGAGCACGCTCGGCCGTGACCTCCAGGAAGGCATGCACGCTGGAGTCAACCGCATCAATCCTGGCCAGGTGATGGTCGGTGAGCTCCCTTGCGGACACCTCCCCGTTCGCCAGTTGCTGACGCCATTCGGCGATCGCCATGGTCAGGATTTGCGTGCAGCTGAGACGCTATCAGCCAGATGCGTTCTGAACGCAGCGCTCATCCCTCGGATTCAATCGTGAAGGGTTCGGTACGACGGCAGCGCAGCAGCGAATGGTCCAGTGATGCAGGAGATTCAGAAGCCACATCGCTGAGAAAAGCAGGCAGCTCCCGCTCGAGGGTCGAGCGACGCACAAATGGACCGAACCAGTAGGTGACATCGGGGCCATGGGTCTGAACCCTGGCCCACCAAGCCATTCCTAGACCGTTGGCAAGCGAGCGCATCGGTCGGTTCAGAGGGCCCATGGCGGAGCGTTGAAGACACCGTCATTGTGCACTGATTCAGGGTTGTCGGAAGAATTCAGAGCTCGATGCTGCCGTCGAAGCGAGGTGAGCTGGTCTGCGGAATGCGCTCGATCTGCAGATCAATCGCAGGCACCTGGGACGTCGGAGAGGCAGTTTCAGTCTCATCGGACTGCAGGCTTCCGTCCGCCTCGGATGCTTCCGCAGCCTCCACAGGCGGCTGGGAAAGCTGGGGCCGCACGATCGGCGGGGAGGGATTCTGACCCTGAAGGCCTTTCATCCAGCCGCGCCGTGCGACCTCATAGAGGCAAAGGGCCGTTGCCACGGATGCGTTCAGGCTGGGTGTGACGCCTCGCAGCGGAATACGGATCAACTGATCACAGTGACGCCGGGTGAGCATGGACAGTCCCTGCCCTTCGGATCCTGTGACCACCACGAGCGGGCCTTCGAGATCGACTTCCTCGAGTGTCTGATCACCCTCCTCAGCGAGGCCGACCACGCGGTAACCAGCATCCTTGAGCGTTTCCAGGGACCGGTTCAGATTGACAACCCGGGCCACGGGAAGATGCTCCAGAGCACCGGCGGCCACTTTGGCCACAGATCCCGTGAGACCTGCACTGCGGCGCTGAGGCAGCACCACACCGTGGGCTCCCAACGCTTCCGCGGATCGCACGATTGCACCGAGGTTGTGGGGATCCGTGAGTCCATCAAGAGCCAGCAGCAGAGGTGGTTCATTGAGATCACTGCATCCCTCGATCAGGTCGGGAAGATTCAGAGTGTCCGCGGCTGCGGTCTGCAGTGCGATTCCCTGGTGGACGGCACCGCCGGTCATCTGAGCCAGACGCGCCCAGGTGACCTCCTCCACCAACACTCCAGATGCCTTGGCATCACGTAGAAGCTGCATGAACTTTGGAGCACTCCTCATCTCACCGGTGCACCAGATGCGGTGAATCGGGCGCCCCGCCTCGAGAGCCGCCTGGGTGGCATGTCGGCCCCAGAGAAGATCATCAGCCACAGCATCGACGTCATGAGGACTCGCTTCCCCGCGCGGCTGCTCATCCACCTGGCGATCTTGATGCTGCGGCCGGGGGGAACGCACGCTGCGCGCATCGCCATCACTGAACCTGCGGCCTCCGGAACGACGTTCCGAAAAACGCCTGTCATCGGAGCGACCCTGCTTGGAACGGGGATCACCGCTTCGGCGATCACTGAAGCGCCTGTCATCGGATCGGCGCTCATCGGAACGACGCTCGCCATCACGGCGGTCCTCAAAACGCCGTTTGTCGAATCGACGCTCACCATCGCGGCGTTCGAAACGACCGGACGACCTTGATGGATCCCTCGGTCCTCCTCGGAATGCCCCGTTCCTGCCCTGCCCACGTCCGCGAAAGTCTCCGTCCCGCGATTCACGCCAGGGCGACTCTGACCGGTTTTCGTCTCCATCCCTGCGGCGGGATCCCGTGGGACTGCCTTCAAATCTTGGACGACGACCGCGAGGACCTCCCCGAGACGGTCGACCGCCTGCAGCATCGCCACCGCGTGAGGGACGAGGGGGGCGGCGATCAAAACGGGAGCTCATGGAATCGATGGTTATGACAGGGCTGTTTCGGTCTCCTCGAGTCGATCCAGAAGCTGGGCAAGCCGCGTCGGATTCTGCAGAAAGAGCCAGCCAACCATTGTCTCAAATCCCGTGGCCTTCCCATAAGCAGCGGGGTCAGCGCCACGGGGACCCCGGCCTGCTCGGTTGCGCCCACGGCGCACAAGATCCCTTTCCTCGTCGGTGAGCCAGGGCTCGAGTCGCTGAAGGGCAATCGCCTGGGCATCAGCCCGGACCTCTGCCACCACGGCTTTGTGCAGATCTTTGGATCGCCCGGCCTGCCGGCAGTGCCGCAGACGTTGATGCAGTTCCCAGACGGCATCCCCGAGCCAGGCGAGCTGCAGGGGACCCAGTTCGCTCGAACCGGCCGGGAGGGTTTGTTGAAGCCGGATCCAGTCGCTCAAGCAGCCAGCTGGGTGTAGGCCGTCTCGAGATCATTCACCAGATGAAGGAAGGCTTCGAGTCGAACCAGCTTCACGGTCTGGGTGACACGGGCATTGCCGACAACCACGAAGCTGCGTTTGGCGTCGTTGCACTGCTTGGCCAGCTGCACCAGGGCGCCGAGACCGGAGGAATCGAGAAAGTCGATTTTGCTCAGATCAAAGACAGCCGGGAAGGCGTTGGCCTTGAGGACATCCATCACATAAGTGATGAACTGCTTTTCGGAGTAGGCATCCAGCTGACCGGTGAAGTGAAACACCAGGCAACCATCCTTCTGCTCAAAGCCTCCACGGAGCGAAACCGTCAATCGCTGCAGTTCAGTGATGGGTCCAGACCCCCCAGCTTGCGTCGTCGTCGTGCGAAGTGTAGTGATGGTCTCCGATACAGACCACGCATCAGCGCCGATCTGACATCAGCGAAACGAAACGGGCGAAATGATGGTCGGCATCATGAGGGCCTGGGCTGGCCTCCGGGTGGTACTGCACCCCGAACATCGGTTGCTGACGATGGGCCATCGCCGCCACGGTTCGATCATTGAGATTGAGGTGGGTCACCTCGATGCTGTCCGTTGGAAGACTCTCTGCATCCAGGGCAAAACCATGATTCTGACTGGTGATCTCCACCTGCCCGGTGGTGCCGCAGGGATGGTTGAGGCCGCGATGCCCGTAGCCGAGCTTGAAGGTGGTGCCACCCATGGCCAGCCCCAGAATCTGATGACCGAGACAGATTCCGAACAGGGGGAGATCACGCTGCTGCAGCAGGCCGCAAGCCAGCTCGATTCCATCGCTGACGGCCGCTGGATCCCCCGGTCCATTGGACAGGAACACACCCTCAGGCTGGCAGGCCAGCACGCTCTGCAGATCGGAGGAGGCCGGCATCACCGTGACATCGCAACCATGACTCACCAATCGATCAAGAATGGCGCGCTTGATGCCGAAATCGATCGCAACGACTCGGAAAGGAGTCTCGGATCGATCACTCCGCAGTCGACGGTCGAAATCCACCGCGCAGGATGAAGTCCATCTGTAGGGCTCGGTTGTCGAGACCTTGTCGGCCAGGTTCAGGCCTTCCATCGACGGCGCAGACCGCAACACCTCAAACAGCTCGGTGGCGGAGCGTCCATCCGAGCTGATCACACCGTTCATCGCGCCTGTTTCGCGCAGATGGCGTACCAGAGCACGGGTATCGATTCCATGGATGCCCACAACACCATGCGCACCCAGCCAATCCTGCAGACTCTGGCGGGAGCGCCAGTTGCTGGCCACCGGTGAGAGCTGGCGGGCGATCAGGCCACGGGCGTGTGGTTGCTCCGCCTCCTGATCATCGGGGTTGACTCCGGTGTTTCCCAGCTCGGGATAGGTGAACGTGACCAGCTGCCCGGCATAACTGGGATCGGTCATCACCTCCTGGTAACCGGTCATGCCGGTGTTGAAGACAACCTCACCGACCACACTGCCGCCGGCACCACAGGCCAGACCGGAGAAGACAGTGCCATCGGCCAGCACCAGCAACGCCGACTCCCTGGATGAAGCAGTCATCAGCAGACGAATCCTCTCAACAGCGCTGAAGCACTCATCTTCCCTCGGCGGGGGTCAGCCCCTGCCGCAATTGCTCAAAGCGTTGCCAGGCAAGTCCTTCACTGAGAGCCGAAAGAGCTCTCTGAGCTCCGGATTTCAGATCCATCTCCACACCGGCAACCCAGAGAACCAGTGCGCAGTTGAAAGCGACCACATCAGCCTGGGCCCTCGTGCCGCGGCCCTGGAGCAACTCACTGAGAATGCTCTGATTGCAGACAAGATCTCCGCCGCGCAGTGCATCCAGCGATGCTTCCTGAAGGCCGAGATCCTCTGCCGAAATGCACTCGGAACGCAGCACTCCTTTTTCCAGGATGCGCAGTGAATTGGGTCCCGCCAGCGATGCCTCATCCAGGCCACCTGCACCATGCACCACCACAGCACGTTCCTGATCAAGGCACTGCAGGGCCTCTGCCATTGGATCCAGCAGATCTTCCGTCGCAACCCCGAGCACCTGTCCGTTGGGTCGCAGAGGGTTGACCAGGGGACCGAGCAGGTTGAACACCGTTCGCACCCCCAGACTTCGCCGCAGCGGGGCCAGATTCACAAGAGCGGGATGCCAGGCCGGAGCGAACAGAAACGTGACTCCGGCCTGATCAAGAGCCTCAATCACCTGGCCTGCAGGTGCCTTCAGATGCAGTCCCAGTCCTTCCAGCACATCGGCAGAACCCACCTTGCCGCTGGCACTTCGATTGCCGTGCTTGGCCACATTCGCTCCGCATGCTGCAGCCGTGAATGCAACGGCCGTTGAGATATTGAATGTGTCCGCACCATCACCCCCCGTTCCGCAGGTGTCCACCATCAGCAGATCCGGGCGGGCTCCAGGAAGAGGGCAGGCTTCTCGCAGAATGGAGGCCATCGCACCGAGTTCAGCTCCATTCACTCCACGCGCACGGATCGCAGCCAGGAACGCTCCTGTCTGAACCGGAGTGAGTTCCTCGGAGAGCCAGGCCCGCATCAGTGCCGCTGCCTGGTCGGGAACGAGCACTCCGCCGTTGAGCAGATGCTCCAGTGTCTGGGGCCAGGAAACAGATGGAGAGACCATGGGAAAACAAGGCACGAAGCCTTGGAGATCGACGGACAGAAAAAAGCCCGGGTGCAGATGCACTCCGGGCCGGGTGATGGGGACTTCAACACTATCCCTTAAAAAGAAGGCGATGGCCAGTTCAAGGTCGATCGCAACCGTTGCCCGAGGAGGTTGTCCTCCTGAGCATCAGCTCAATGACTAGGTTGATCACTGTTCAGGGTTCGCGATGGCCGCCTTCCGCCTCGATCTGATCGGCCGCTACCTGAAGCCCCATCGACGCGCGGTGCTGATGGGTGCGATCGCTCTGGTTGTGGTGAACATTCTCAGCGTCACCATCCCGCTGGAGGTGCGCAGGGTGATCGATGACCTTCAGGAGGGTTTCGCCTTTGCAGACGTGCTCAAGCAGGCGGGGTGGATCGTGCTGCTCGCCAGCAGCATGGGTGTGGTACGGCTCATCTCCCGTCAGCTCGTGTTCGGAGTGGGGCGTCAGGTGGAGGTTGAACTTCGCCAGAGGCTCTTTGACCAGATGCTGCTCCAGGAGCCGGGGTGGGTTCAGCAAACAGGCAGCGGTGAAGTGATCAGCCGGGCCACCAGCGACGTGGAAAACGTGCGACGGCTGCTGGGTTTTGCGGTGCTGAGTCTCACAAACACCGTTTTGGCCTACGCCTTCACTTTGCCGGCGATGCTGGCGATCGATCCGGGACTTACGGTTGCAGCGATCTCTCTTTACCCGCTGATGCTCGGGGTCGTTCGCCTGTTCGGTGGACGAATGATGCGGGAGCAGCGACGACAGCAGGAAGCCCTTGCAGGTCTCAGCGAACTGATTCAGGAAGATCTGTCCGGCATCGCTGCCATCAAGATCTACAGCCAGGAAGAGCAGGAACTGAATGCCTTCAGTTCACGAAACCGTGGATACCGCGACACCGCCATCCAGCTGGCGCGCACACGCAGCACCCTGTTTCCACTGCTGGAGGGGATCTCCTCCATCTCCCTGCTGCTGCTGCTCGCTCTCGGCAGTGGCCAGCTTCAACAGGGTTCACTATCAATCGGAAGTCTGGTCGCCCTGATTCTCTATGTGGAGCGCCTGGTGTTTCCCACTGCTCTGCTCGGATTCACACTGAACACCTTCCAGACCGGGCAGGTCAGCCTGGAGCGCGTCGAGGAGCTGCTTGCCCGCCGTCCGCTGATCAGCGATCCCGTTGAACCGGAACATCTTGATCTGCCCGTGCGAGGTGATCTCGAAGCACGAAACCTGCACATTCGCTACGACGGGTCCGACTCCGACACCCTCGATGGGCTGAATTTCCGAATCGCTTCAGGGGAAATGGTGGCTGTTGTTGGACCTGTCGGTTGTGGAAAGACCACACTCGCCAGAGCGCTTGGGCGGATGGTCGAGGTGCCTGGCGGTCAGCTGTTCCTGGACGGTCATGACCTCACCTGCCTTCGACTCGATGACCTGCGCGAGCAGATCGCCCTCGTCCCCCAGGAGGGATATCTGTTCACGAGCAGCCTGGCTGACAATCTGCGCTACGGCGAACCCGAAGCAGGCCAGAACCGGGTTGAGGCAGCTGCGCAACAGGCCCGATTACTGGCCGATGTGCGAGGGTTCCCCGATGGCATGAACACACTGGTTGGTGAACGGGGAATCACCCTCAGCGGTGGGCAGAGGCAGCGCACCGCACTTGGCAGAGCTTTGTTGCTGAAAGCTCCTGTTCTGGTGCTGGACGATGCCTTGGCGAGCGTCGACAACAACACAGCCGCGGAGATCCTTGCCTCAGTCCGCCGTCAGACTCAGCGAACGATTGTGATGATCAGCCATCAGCTGTCGGCTGCAGCGGCCTGTGACAGGATCCTGGTGCTGGATCGGGGAAGGCTGGTGCAACAGGGCCACCACACTGATCTGATCAGAGAACAAGGGCTGTATCGCAGCCTCTGGGAACGGGAACAGGCGGCGGAGCGGCTGGAATCTGTGGTCTGACGCAAAGGTTGTGCAACGTACGGGCGACAAACCCGCTGGCCTTGGCTTAGCTGGAGTCTCTGCTGCCGAGCCATGAAATCAGGTACCCCTTTCTCGGTCCGCTGCACACTCACGTTCGGAGATATCTACGGGCAGATCCTGGCCTGGATGGCCGTGATCTTCGTGAGCCTGGCAGCAGGTCTGGCCCTGATGGGGTCGTCCCGACCGCTGTTCGCTCTTGTGGGGGTCGGTTTGATTCTTGTGCTCAGCGTTCCATTCCTGCTGTTCGCCTTTGTCACCACGCTGCTCAACCACATTCGCCTGGATCCGGTGACATCTGCCTAGGGTTGAAACCCAGACAGTGAAGTGATGCTGCCCAACTGGCTCACCGGTTCTCAGCAGGGACAACAGGACGACGACAGCAAGGACCGGCACGTGGTTCTTGGAACGCCACTGAAGGCCCCACTCATGGAGGATCAGGAGGAGATCGTCTTTGGGTGCGGCTGTTTCTGGGGTGCGGAAAAGGGCTTCTGGCGACTGCCAGGCGTGGTGTCAACAGCGGTTGGCTATGCCGGTGGCCAGACTCCAGCGCCCAGCTACGAACAGGTCTGCAGCGGACGTACCGGCCACACCGAAGTCGTGCGTGTGGTGTACAGCACGCCAGCCATTGACGTCAGTGATCTGTTGAAGCTGTTCTGGGAATGTCACGACCCCACCCAGGGGAATCGTCAGGGCAATGACCAGGGCAGCCAGTATCGATCAGCGATCTACACCAGCACTTCTCGTCAGATGGAACTGGCTCTAGCCAGCCGCGACTGGTATCAACAGGCCCTGACCCAGGCGGAGCGGGACAGCATCACGACCGAGATCGCTGCTGACCGCAGCTTTCATTTCGCTGAGGCCTACCACCAGCAATACCTGGCGAGACCCGGAAGCAGGCCCTACTGCTCCGCCATGCCCACCCGGATCAGCCTTGGTGACTTTGAAGGTTCCGAGTACCGGCTGCCCAGTGAGGTCTGGAGCCACTACGACTGGAGCATCAGTCACTGTGTGTTGCGCGGTGACAACGCTCCGATTCAGCTGCAGACATGAATGACTCACTTCCGGACAGGGTGGTGATCGCCGTCATTGCACTGACGGTGATTCTTGTCTTCGCGATGGCCTTCTCGCTGAAACCCAGAACGAATCAGGAGCGTCCATTCCTGTGGCGTGATCCATCCCCATCTCCTCCTGCCCAGGTCAGCGCTCCCACGAGGAGAATCCTGGCGATCTGACCACTGCCTTCCCTTAGGTCAAACAGACCTGGCAAGGTTGGGGGCGATTGGACTTGTCGCGCTGCGTGCCCACCATCCCTGAGCCGAAGCCACCCCGACGCCTGCATCCACTGCCGAGGGGTCTGGTGGAGCTCTATGGACTGATCGCGGTTCTGGTTGTGCTGATTCCGGAATGGATCGCCGAGGGCACGCTCAGTCTGGGAGACAAGAAAAGCCGATCCAACCTGCCGATGGCATCCAGAGCATGGAGAACACTGCCCGAGCTGCAGCTTGCCTCCATGAATCTTTCAGCACTGCGTCAGTTGGGCAGACAACTGCGGCTCTGGGGGTATGCGAGCGAAAGCCGCGACAGGCTCACAGCGAGACTGCTGAATCGGATCAAGCGACGCCCGAATGGAGGCAATGTCTTGTGATAGCTTTCAACTGCCATCGGGGCGTGGCGCAGCTTGGTAGCGCACTACTTTGGGGTAGTAGGGGTCGTGGGTTCAAATCCCGCCGCTCCGATGTCACAGTCCAATCACCCGATCAGGCCCCTCATCTGAGGGGTCTTTTTTTATACATTCAGGCGTGATTCAGTGGTTAGCAAATACATCATTGACCACCGAAAAAAGAACTCCAGACTGTTCAGCTTCAGGTGAGTCTCACTTGCAGGGGAGGTGGGTTATCACAAGATGGCGTTGACCATCGATCTTGAGCCAGCCCTCATCTCTCAGCAATCCGATCACTCTGGTCACCGTCACACGGGTGGTGCTCAGGGCACTGGCCATCTCCTGATGAGTGAGACGCAGATTCAGACGTAGTCCCTGCTCACAGGGCTGCCCGTAATCCTGGGCAAGCAGCTCCAGGAATCCCCTCACGCGTTCCTCGACACGACGCAGACCCAGAAGCGACAGCAGATATTCAGACTGGCGATGACGAAGCACGACCGCACCCAGCAGATCATTGGCGAGATCCTGTGATTCCCGCACTTCACCCATGGTCATGCAGAGAAGATCTGAGTCGGTGAGAGTCACAGCTTCGTAGGCCTGAACCGTGCTCAATGGCTCACCGAACGTTTCGTTGGGGCCGGCGAGGCCCAGCAACAGTTCGTCTCCATGCACAGAAACCGCTCCGAGCTTCACCATGCCTTTGACCACAAGCCAGAGCCTGTTTTTGTGCAGAGGAACAACGTTTCCCGCGGCTAGGTGCAAGCGATTTCGGTTTTGGAAACTCGAGTCCAGAAGGCAGGACCTTGTGTTTGACGATTTTGATTCTGCTGGAGAATCGACAGCACTGGCTGAAGATTCCCTACCGACGAGTGTATGGAGCGCAACATCACAGACCCAGACGAAGCTTCCTCAATCGAATCAATAAGGAGCGTTCAAAAGTATCGAAAGATCAGAAAAAACAGGCCTCAAAAATTGTCAAACATGCCAATGACCGATCAGGTGGCCTGCAGTTACTGGCCAATCCATTCAACGACCGCTCTCGACTTGCTGAGAAGTTCGTCGTTGAGAGGTATCAAACCGAGTTGTTCAGCCCGACTCTGAGCCTGCCTGCTGAGCATGACGTCAACGGTGTCTCTGATGGCCTCCGTTTTGATGCCGTTCCCGGATCTGTAGGCAAGAACCCAGATCAACGTGACGATCGGATAGGAACCATCCACTGAGGGATTGTGGTCAATGCCGGCCAGATTCGAATCAAGCTGCATGCCCTTGAGATATGCAGCAGCTGAGATCCCATCGGGCTGGATGAACTCGCCTGAGCCATTCTCGAGCGCTGCGGTTCTGATGCCTCCCCCGAGCATGGAGGCACCCACATAGCCTATGGCACCTCGTTTGTTCTGCAGAGCGGCAACGACTCCGGAATTGCCCTTGGCAGCGAGTGCATTGTCTGCCTGCCAGCGAATCAACGTGCCTGTGCCCAGAGACCACTGGGATGAAAATGCCTGCATGGAGAGAGTGAAGGCATTGGTGATGCCGGAGGGATCGGAGCGATGCACCCAGCTCACAGCTCCCGGTTTACAGCCGAGCTGCTCCCAGTCGGTGATCATGCCGCTGGCAACCTGAACAGCCTGCTTCTGAGTCAGCTTCAAGTCGCACCCGGGCTGGTTGTATGCGAAGGCAATGGCTTCCGCCAGAACGGGAATCTGAACCACACCACGCCTCACCTTGGCCAGATCCCTGGGCTGCATCGGAGCAGTGGATACAGCGAGATCAACGGTCTGGCGGATCAGGGCCCACCGAGCTGAAACGGAACCAACGGATCGATGCTGAATCTTTACCCCCCCTGAATTGGCCCCCCGGGCAAACCATTCGCTGTACAGCCTGGCGGGGAGTGAGGCGCCGACACTGGTTAGAGACGACTCAGTCGAGGCGCAGACACCGGTTCCGACAGCGAGCAAGGTGCACAACCTGAGAACCTGCCTGGCAAAAAGCATGGATGGCTCGAGTAGAAGCGTTCCACCCATAGCTGAAAGCAGTGAGCGGAAGTGCTCTAGGCGATTCAGGCGCCATCACCAGCCCTTCAGGGCTGGTGATGGGATGCTCGCGAAGGCAGCCGCGTTGACGCTGAATAACGCATCAGCCAGCGATTCACACGTGCCCGCTGACAGGAAGGCACCTCATCCAGCAGATGCGAGAGCTCGAGAGCACCAAGGCGCTTCAGTTCCCGCACATCCACATGCCAGAGGCATTCCGCCTCACGAATCAGGCGCGCCCATGTCCTCACCTGCTGCCATCGCTGCAGACGCGAACGAATGGACGGTGGATGCCTGGGAAGATCCATGCATCCAGCCTGGCGATCTGAGCCCCAGCCCCGGCAAACCCACCACGAGGCTTCCGACTGCTGAAGCAAATCAGGACGCCATGGGCATTGGAGGGTCCACAGGCACAACCGGGAAATCGAGATCGCGGGCTTCTCGCTCGGAAAGACGTCTCGCCCAGGCTCCCTTCACCGGCTCATTCCAACGGAAACCGGCGTCCCTGGCCAGATGGCGGTCGTCATAGGAGACCTGGGCCCGCATCAGCTGACGAGGCTCGAGGCCGCGCTTGACCAGCTGCTCAAGCTCATCACAGCGACGGAACACCTCCGCCAGGTAGATGCAGTCGGTCAGAGCGCGATGTGCGGCCCACACCGGTATTTCATAAGCAAGCGCCAGGTCCCGGACCGAGGGCCTGGACCTGAGCAGACGTTCCGCCGGCCAGCGCATCTCCTCCATGCTGCAGAGCCAGGGCTTGTCGGTGGCCGGCAAGTGACCTCGGCCGAACCACTGGCGATCGAACGCTGCATTGTGGGCCACCAGCACATCAGCGGCATCCAGTAGCGACTGGAGATAGCTCAGGGCAGGACGCCAGGGCTGGGGCAGGTTGGTGGCGGCGGCGGGAATGCGATTGATCGCCTCAGCCGCATTGGCCTCGACCGGCAGAAGAAACGAGTGCTGAGCGAGCACCTGACGGCTGGGCACATCAAAGAGAATCACTCCGACTTCAAGGCAGTGATCAAGCTGTGGGTCCAGTCCGGTGGTCTCCGTGTCGATGATCAGCAGCGTGCGCACTGTCGCGGACTCTGCGTCAACCTCCTGAGCTGATGAGGCGGGGGCAGATCGCTTCAGAACCCCTGAAGCTGCCGGAGCCGATTGACCACCACTCACAGATAGCAGATCGAGCTGACCGGGAATCGGATGATTCTCCATGCGCTTGGCTCCCTCCTGGATCTGACCATTCTCCGTCCTTCATCCACCCTGCCTAAGGTTTCGCCACAAATCCGACTCCTCGTCATGGCCCTCACCGTTGGTGACAGCGTTCCGTCCATCAACCTGGAGGACCACGAAGGCAACAACTGCGCCATCAACGATCGCAACGGCACACCGCTGGTGCTGTTCTTCTATCCCAAGGACGAAACCCCTGGCTGCACCGCCGAAGCCTGCGGATTCCGTGATTCACATCAGGAACTTCAACAGCTGGGTGCTCAGGTCTGGGGCGTCAGTGGTGACGATCTGGTCAGCCATCGCCGTTTCGCAGAACGGCATCAGCTTCCTTTTCCACTGCTGAGTGACAGCGATCAACGTCTGCGCAGAGCCTTCGGCGTGCCCAAGACGCTCGGCTTGCTGCCATCGCGCGTCACCTACGTGATTGACGGACAAGGTGTGATCCGGCATGTGTTCAACAATCTGCTCGACGGCCCGGCTCACGTCCGCGAGGCGATGCAGGTGCTTCGTTCACTACAGCCCAGCCAATGAGCAGCTGGGTTCGCTTTCGGGACTGCTGGACCCTGTACCCGCGTCAGCCAAGGGGACTGGTGGAATTTGTGGGCGGTAGCTATCTGGCGGCAACGCCTCAGATCAGCTATCGACGCCTGCTCGAGGGACTGGCTGCCCGCGGAGTTGCCGTGCATGCCTGGAGCTATGTGCCAGGTTTCGACCATCAGCTCCAGGCACGCGAGGCCTGGAGTGCCATGCGCGCCTGTCGCACACGACATCAGGAGCGACTGGGACACCTTTCAGCACCTCTGCGTCTCGGCCACAGCCTGGGTTGCAAACTGCATCTGCTGGCTCCCGATGGAGGGAGAAACTGCAGTGGCCTTGTGGCACTCAGCTTCAACAACTTCACCGCGGATCAGTCCATCCCCCTGCTCGGGGTGGTGGCTCCAAGCCTGGGGGTGAGCACTGAATTCAGTCCCAGTCCCAAGGAAACCCTGAGGCTGATCGAGCGTCAGTATCTGCAACCCCGCAATCAGCTGGTGCGCTTCAACCGTGATCAGATCGACCAGAGCATTGACCTGATCTCCGCTCTGCAGGCCCGCCAGGGAGACCAGAGCGAGCTTCTCAGGTTGCCCGGAGATCACCTCACCCCCGCCAGTGCCGGCCTGCGCAGACAGTTTCTGGGCGACTGGGCGGAAGGCAGTGACCGACAGCAGCAGGTGAAACGGCTTCAGGACCTGATCACCTCCTGGGCGCTGAGTGGCACCGTGTCCTCCGGGTAGATCACTGAATTGGCCTTTGGTTCTCCAAAGACCTCTTCGTCGCTGAGCGTCGTCTCGATCAGCTCAATCGGAACACCTTCGTCTTCGATGATGGCCACCCGGAAGCCGCTGAAAGGTTCGTAGGGCCCGAGCAGAAGGTGTTCATCAGCCACTGCGGATTCCAGATCATCCACCTGAAAGGCCACATGCGGGGTGGACTGAATCAGTGGGTGCAGGCAGCTGCCGGGGGCAAAGCGATGAAACTGAATCCGGAATCCTCCGGGATCCTCGCCACCGGATGTGTACATCCGAAAGGTTGAGCTGTAGTGCTCACCAGCGCGTTGCTCTGAAGTGGGAACGCCCATGTGGTGGTAGCGGTAGCTGACGTTGGGCTTGCGTTTCATCACTCTTGAATCCTGCTGAATTCACAATGCCCTGCGATCTGGTGAGGAGCTGGTGAACGGCTGGAGAGTTTCAGACATTTCAAAACTCAGCGGCGATCGGTCGTCCCTCACTGCACCGGAACGGCGGGATCAGGCACGCAGCCGATCGAGCACCGAACGATCCTCCAGGGTGCTGGTGTCACCCGTGACTTCCTGGCCGGCGGCAAGGGCACGCAGGATCCGGCGCATGATCTTGCCGCTGCGGGTCTTGGGCAGTGCATCGCTGCAGCGGATCTCATCCGGCCTGGCGATGGGGCCGATCTCCTTGCCCACATGCGAGCGCAGCTCTGCGATCAGGGAATCAGCCGGCTCACGCCCGGCTTCAAGGGTGACAAACGCGACGATACCTTCCCCTTTCAGATCATCTGGACGACCGACAACCGCAGCCTCCGCAACGGCCGGATGACTGACCAGCGCCGACTCGATCTCCATGGTGCCGAGCCGGTGACCGGAAACGTTGATCACATCATCCACACGCCCCATGACCCAGAAGTAGCCATCGGCGTCACGACGGGCACCATCACCGGCGAAGTAGATGTGACTGCCGTCAGCGGGACGGATGTGCTCCCAGTAGCTCTCGCGAAACCGTTGGGGGTTGCCATGGACGGTGCGCATCATCCCAGGCCAGGGACGTCGCACGACCAGGTATCCGCCTTCATCGGCGCCGACACTGTTGCCGTCGGCATCAACCACATCGGCCTCAATGCCGGGCAACGGCAATGTCGCCGAACCCGGCTTGGTGGGGGTCGCTCCAGGCAGAGGGCTGATCATCACGCCACCGGTTTCGGTCTGCCACCAGGTGTCGATGATCGGACAGCGACCGGAGCCGATCACATCCCGGTACCACATCCAGGCCTCAGGATTGATCGGTTCTCCCACGGTTCCCAGCAGACGCAGGCTGCTCATGTCGTACTGATCGGGCACATCACGCCCGTTCTTCATGAATGCCCTGATCGCCGTGGGAGCGGTATAGAAGATCGTGATGCCGTGTTTCTGAATCAGTTCCCAGAAGGCCCCAGGTTTGGAGGGACGCGGTGCCCCCTCGTACATCACCGTGGTCGCGCCATTGGAGAGCGGCCCATAGACGATGTAGCTGTGGCCGGTGATCCAGCCCACATCCGCTGTGCACCAGTAGACATCGTCATCACGGATGTCGAAGATCCATTGGAATGTGAGGTGGGCCCAGAGGTTGTATCCCGCCGTACTGTGCACAACACCCTTGGGCTTACCCGTGGATCCTGAGGTGTACAGCACGAACAGACGATCTTCACTGGCCATCGGCTCCGCTGGGCAGTCTGCGCTCTGCACGTCGACCAGCTCATGCCACCACTGATCACGACCATCGACCATCTCCACAGGCTGCTTGGTGCGTTGCACTACCAGCACGGACTGCACGGTTGGACAGCTGCCATCGTCAAGCGCGGCATCCACAGCCGGCTTCAGCGATACAGGCTTGTCCTTGCGGAAACCACCATCAGCGGTGATCACCGCCTTGGCTTCGCCGTCGATCAGACGATCACGCAGAGCTTCGGCTGAAAAACCACCGAACACCACGGAATGAGGTGCCCCGATGCGGGCACAGGCGAGCATCGCGATCGCCGCCTCGGGCACCATCGGCATGTAAAGCGCAACCAGATCGCCCTTGCCGATTCCCATCGCCTTGAGGGCATTGGCGGCTTTGCAGACCTCGGCGTGCAGTTCCCGATAGGTGAAACGCCGCACATCACCGGGCTCCCCTTCCCAGATCAGTGCGGTCTTGCTGGCCTTCTCGCTCTGGAGATGCCGATCAAGACAGTTATGGGAAATATTGGTGGTGCCACCCTCGAACCAACGCGCGAACGGTGCCTCCGACCAGTCGAGAACTGTTTCGAATGGCGTGAACCAGGACAGTTCACTGCGCGCCGCGTCTCCCCAGAAGGCCTCAGGGTTCTGACGGGCAGCATCGGCCATTGCCCTGTAGGCCTCCAGGCCTCCGATGCGAGCAGATCGGGAGAAGTCGAGAGACGGCTCGAAAACGCGCTGCTCATCAAGCACGCTTTCAATGGTGGATTTCTCGCTCGTCATCGGGGGTTTCCCTGTTGCGCCTAGGGCAAAAGATAGTTGCCACGGCGCATTCAGACAGAACCTTGGATCAAACCGTTTCGAAGGCAGAGTCTTCAGGCGCATCAGTCTCTGCATCCGTGCTGTCGGGGCTGCATGCTGAGGAGAGATCCATAGCGGCCGCATGCTCGGCCCTCGTCCATTGCAAGCAGAGATGCCGTCTCTGAATCAGCTCACCCACCCACCTGACGCCTGCCTGTTTGATCTGGACGGCCTGCTGCTGGACACGGAGCCGCTGCATGCGCGCGCCTGGCAGCAGGCGGCACGACACTTCGGCAGTGATCTGGCGGAGGAACAACTGCTCCAGCTGCAGGGACGTCGACGACTCGACAACGCGACACTGGTCTGCTCATGGATCAAGCAACCGATCACTCCGGAGCAACTGCTCGCCGTCCGGCAGCCGATCGCTTCGCAGTTGCTGCCGGAAGCCAAGGCCATGGCGGGAGCCGAAGCGCTGGTGCGGACAGCCAGACGACTCGGCATCGCCATGGCTCTGGTCACCAGCAGCGACCGGGAGTCAGTGCAGCGCAAGATCGCGAACCATCCCTGGGTGAATCTGCTGCAACTGATGATCTGCGGCGACGATCCTCGGATCAGGTCAGGAAAACCAGCCCCGGATCCATTCCTGACGGGCGCTGAATGTCTGGGTGTCAGGCCTGAAGACTGCTGGGCCTTTGAAGATTCTCAGGCCGGTTGTCGCTCAGCCCTGACAGCGGGCTGCCTGGTCTGGCGTCTGCTCAGATCGAACGAGGCCGAGGTGCCGTTGTCTGATCAACTAGAGAACTCGATGAAACTGAGCCGGTTGATTGTCATCCGCAGGCTGAGCGAAGCCCAGGTCAGCCTGGAAAGCTTGATCAGTAAAGGCGGCTGAGTACGAAATCCGGAAGTTCCAACAGCGCCGTTCGATAGGGGGAATCGGGAAGCCAGGTGAGAGCTTCCCGGGATTCCTGAGCAAAGGTTTCCGCCAGTTGGCGGGTCCTGGCGATCGCATCGGAGTCACGCACCATGCCGAGCGCTTCATCGAGGTCACCCTCATTGCTGAACTCACGCTCGATCAGAACGCCCATGGCTGCATTGCGCTCCAGTGCATACAACGCCGGTGCAGTGAGGTATCCGCTGGAGAGATCGCTTGCTGCGGGCTTGCCCAGCTGCTGGTCACTGCCGGTGAAATCAAGAATGTCATCCACCACTTGGAAGGCCAGCCCCAGCTGGCGCCCGTAGCGATAAAGGGATTCAAGCTGAGGTTCCGTGTAGCCACTGAGAACACCAGCTGCACGGGCGCTGTTGGCAACCAGGGAAGCGGTTTTGCAGTAACTCTTTTCCAGATAGGTCTCGAAGGTCTGCCCCGTGTCGTAGCGGAACAGCCCCTGCTTCACTTCCCCGTCAGCCAGGTCCATGATCACGCGGCTGAGAAGCTTAACCACATCGAGGTTGTCGAGGTTGGCGAGATGCCAGCTGGCCTGGGCAAATAGAAAGTCACCGGCAAGAACCGCCACACGGTGATTGAAACGACTGTGGACGGTTTCAACACCGCGCCTGGTGGCTGCCTCGTCCACGACATCGTCGTGAACCAGTGATGCGGTGTGGATCATTTCAGTGATCTCAGCCAGCCGGCGATGCCGGGAGGTGAGGCCGCCGTCGCTGGCCAGTGCTCTTGAAATCAGCAGAACGATCCCTGGCCGTAGACGTTTGCCGCCTGCACTGAACAGATGTTCCGCTGCGGCCTGAAGGATCGGATGTCCTGCGCCGATCAGACTGCGAAGATCGCTGAGCAGGATCTCCAAATCCGCCTCAACCGGCTCCAGCAACTCGGTGACGGTGGTCATGGATCCCCTCGGTGCGCAGATCCTAGAAGGCGCCGGCCTGTCACTGCAGTTGCACCAGCTCAACCCGTGGCCGCTGCCCCAGCCAGGGCGTGGCACGATCTGCAAATCCTTCAGCATCGGCAGTGACACAGATGCGGGTTGACTCCAGAGCCAGAGGCTGATCCAGCCCTCCCGGTGATGGCTTCCCCAGCAGTGCATCAAGCTGACCGGCGACAGCAACAGCCGGATCGATCAGGCGGATCGAGCCAGGCAAAAGGTTCCTGAGCAGCGGCACCAGCAGTGGATAGTGCGTACAGCCCAGAACGACGGACTCCACCGAAGCCTCCAGCAGTGGTTGCAGGTAGCGGGTTGCAGCAACACGCAGTGCCTGCGAACGAAGATCCCCGGTCTCGATCAAGGGAACGAATTCGGGACAGGCCTGCTGCACCACAAGCGTTCCCGGACGAAGGGCCTCGATGCTTTCCCGATAGGCCCCGGAGGCCACGGTCGCTGGTGTGGCCAGCACGCCGACGCGGGGTTCCGCGACCATCGCGGCAGCAGCCCCGATGAGCCCCACCACAGGAACACCGGCCTGGCCCTCGGCGACATCCCTGGCCAGTGCATTGGTGGTGTTGCAGGCCATCACCACCGTTGTGACCTGATGCTGCCGGAGCCAACCCACCACCTCCGAAGCGATCGAGCGGATTTCCGCCGGAGAGCGGCTGCCATAAGGAACACGGGCGGTATCGCCGAGATAGACCACCTGAAGGGATCCATGGCGCTCGAGAACTCGCCGGAGAACGGTGAGTCCACCCAGACCGCTGTCAAACAGGCCGAGACGGATGCTCATCGAACCCCCTGCAGGTACTCCAGGATGCCGGTGGCGATTGCCAGCGAGAGTCGACGCCGGTGCGATGCCGTTGCCAGTCGCGGCGAGTCAAGGTTGCCCGTGACAAATCCGGTTTCCACCAACACCGAAGGCATGGTGGTGCGGCGAATCACGAAGAAACGACCACGACGAACCCCGCGATTGGGACTCCCCGGTGACACATTCAGCACCTGCTGCTGAATATGTGCGGCCAGCCGGGCGGAACGGGGATCGGAGAAGTAGAAGGTTTCAATGCCGTTCACCTCCGGCCTGGACATGCTTATGGCGTTGGCGTGGATGCTCACAAACGCCGTGGCACCGATTCGATTGGCCAGTGAAACCCGGGGGGGAAGATCAACATCAACCTCCGCCGTGCGGGTCAGGGTGACCTGAACGCCCTTGGCCTCCAGCAGCCTGGCCACCTGCAGAGATACATCGAGCACAATCTCAGACTCACGAATCCCCCTGATGCCCACTGCGCCCGGGTCAGGTCCGCCATGACCGGGATCGATCACGACCCGGTAACGCCCCCGCGGCACACTCGGCAGTCCGGCGGCATTCACAGGTGTTCGGGTGGGCTTGATGCGAACGCCTCCCCAGCGACCTGAACCGGAGCGGTTGAGATCGCCTTCACCGATGCTGCGCAGGCCTCGGGTCGTCAGACCCTCGAACATCAACTTCCAGCGGTCCGGTGAGGTGCCGATCAGTTTCAGCTGTCCGGGGTCGAGCTCAACACCGGGCTTGAACTCGACCACCAGACGGGTTGCACCGGGGTTCGGCTTACCGAGACGAATCTCGCGAACCGGACCGCTTCCGCGCAGTCTTCGGGGTCGACTCAGTTCACCGGGGAAATCGATCCAGACCCTTGGTCCGCGACCGGCTTCGCCCGCTTCAAAAAACGCATCCAGACGGGCGCCTGTTGCTGTGCGCAGCTGCAGAACCCCGTCGCTGCCGAGCGACCAGGCGGCAAGAGCGCTGGCGGCGCGACCGGGCAACGCCAGCAGCAGGCCTGAGCTCTGCAGAACAAGGGCAACCAGCAGAGCGCTGAGACGACGAGGTGGCCGAAGCATCGGATCAGAACAGAGCGGTTCTGCGGTGCTTGAGGCAGGGCATCTGACGGCGGATGCGCTCGAGATGGTCCAGATCAACCGGCGCGACGGCTGCTCCAGGGCTGACGCCCGCATCCGCCAGCACCGTGCCCCAGGGATCAATCACCATGGAATGGCCATGGCTCTGACGACGACCTGCATGCAGACCTGTCTGCGCGGGGGCCAGCACGAAAGCGGTGTTTTCGATGGCACGGGCCTGCAGGAGCACCTGCCAGTGATCCTTGCCCGTAAAGGCCGTGAAAGCGGCTGGAATCATCAGCAACTCAGCTCCCGCTCCAATCAGATCTCGGTAGAGCTCAGGGAAGCGCACGTCGTAACAGATGGACAGCCCCACCCGACAGAGTTCAGGCACATCCACGACCGGCGGCGTGGTCGAACCGGGGCTGAAACACGCTGACTCCCGGTAGGAACTGCCGTCCGGCAGATCAACGTCGAACAGATGAATCTTGTCGTAACTGGCGAGGATCTGGCCATCACGGCCCACCAGCTGAGCACGTTGAAACGTGTGCGCAGCATCACCGGCCGGAACGGGAAAGCCTCCGCCCAGGATCACCACCTGGTAGCGACGCGCCATCGTCACCAGAAAACGGGAGGCCTGCTCCGCGAGCGCCGGTGCCAGTTCCAGTCGCTGGTCATCGTCACCGATGAAGGCGAAATTCTCAGGGAGCCCGATCAGCTCAGCTCCGCGTCGCGCTGCGAGATCGATCTGCTCCTCGGCAGAACTGAAATTGGCTTCCGGATCGGAACCGCTGGTGAGTTGCACGGCCGCCGCCAGGAAATCACGCACAGAGATCTGAGTTCAGTCGAGGAAATGCTATGGCTGATGCGAGCTCCGCGCTTCAGACTCGTACGGCTCGTAAGACACCGGGCTCATCCTGAGTGGGTACAACGCTGATCTGATCCAGACCGGCACAGCAACGGAAATCGGCATCGTGATCGCCGATTCTCATCAACCGCTGTCCATGGGATGCGATGCGAAGACAGGATTCAGGATCGTGTTGCCATTGCCTCCACAGGCTGAGCGCGGCCTGGAGTTCATCATTCCCCACCGAAGCACCCGCCGTTACGAGCAGATCAGCGATCGCTCCGGCGGCGAGGGAGTCCTCGAGTGAATAGGCCCCTTCCCAGCCGCTTCCCAGAATCAGGATCCACCGATGCTTGTTCGCCAGCAGTCGTTCGGCAACGGCACGACGGTTGGGAAGGGCTGCCGTGACAACGCAGGCCACGTCGCGGACCCTCTGCAGAGCGCGGGTGCCGTTGGTGGTGCTCATGAACAGACGCTTGCCCTGCACCAGCTCATGCGTGACCGCCACAGGCGAGTTGCCCAGATCAAAACCTTCGAGCATGCAGCCGCCGCGCTCTCCCAGCAGCAGGCGGGACGCTTTCGGCCATTGATCAGACTGACGACGCAGTTCATCCAGGTCAGCGAAAGCCTGCACCGCCTCGGCACCGTTCTGCAATGCCCAGGCGATCGTGGTCGTGGCACGCAGAACATCAATCACCACAGCCGCGTCGGGCCCCTCAGCGGAACCGACACTTTCGGGAACATCCGCGGCGGCATGAAAATAGGAAACCTGCATAGCCACACTCACCGTCAGCGTGCGTCACAGTACCGAGATCACCCCCGACGAGGTGGCTTCCAGATGTCTCTGTTCCGCCCCGGTCAAGGCACACGCGACCTGCGTGCCTTCATTCAGCTGCTGGAGGAGAGGGGACAGCTCAAGAGGATCACGGCACCGGTTGATCCGGATCTCGAGCTGGCGGCTATCGCCGATCGGGTGCTGGCCAGCGGAGGACCCGGGCTGCTGTTCGAAAACGTGATCGGATCCACCATGCCCGTGGCGGTCAATCTTCTTGGCACGGTGGAGCGGGTTGTCTGGAGCATGGGCCTCGACCATCCAGAACAACTGGAAGATCTGGGCGAGCGTCTGGCGCTGCTGCAGCAGCCGCGACCTCCCAAAGGGCTCGGGGAAACCAAGAAATTCGCCAGGGTGTTCTGGGATCTGGTGAAGGCAAGACCGGATCGGGATCTGCTGCCTCCATGCCGGCAGCAGGTATTCGAAGGCGATGAGGTCAATCTCGACAACATTCCCCTGATCAGACCCTGGCCGGGCGATGCCGGAGGCGTGATCACGCTCGGGCTGGTGATCACCAAGGATCCCGAAACCGGAGTCCCCAACGTTGGGGTGTATCGGCTCCAGAAGCAGTCGATCAACACGATGACCGTGCACTGGCTGAGCGTCCGTGGTGGTGCGGGACATCTGCGCAAGGCAGCAGCACGGGGACAGAAACTGGAGATCGCCATTGCCATCGGCGTGCATCCACTGCTGGTGATGGCGGCAGCCACCCCGATCCCCGTGCAGCTGAGTGAGTGGTTGTTCGCAGGGATCTACGCCGGTGAAGGTGTCAGGCTCAGCCCATGCAAAACCATTGATCTGCAGGTTCCTAGCCACAGTGAAGTGGTTCTCGAGGGAACCATCACACCGGGTGAGGTGATGCCCGATGGCCCCTTTGGCGACCACATGGGTTTTTACGGAGGTGTGGAGGACTCACCGCTGGTGCGATTCCACTGCATGACCCAGCGCAGGGACCCGATTTTTCTCACAACCTTCAGCGGTCGACCTCCCAAGGAGGAGGCCATGCTGGCCATTGCGCTCAACAGGATCTACACGCCGATCCTGCGCCAGCAGATCCCTGAGATCAAGGATTTCTTTCTGCCGATGGAAGCACTGAGCTACAAGCTTGCGGTGATCTCAATCGACAAGGCCTACCCGGGACAGGCGAAGCGCGCTGCTATGGCGTTCTGGAGTGCACTGCCCCAGTTCACCTACACCAAGTTCGTGGTTGTGGTCGACAACCACATCAACGTACGCGATCCACGCCAGGTGGTCTGGGCGATCGCCGCACAGGTGGACCCCCAGAGGGATCTGTTCACCCTGGAGAACACACCCTTTGATTCGCTCGACTTCGCCAGCGAACAACTCGGACTAGGTGGACGTCTTGCGATCGATGCCACCACAAAGGTGGGACCCGAAAAGAACCACTCCTGGGGAGAACCGTTGAGCAGACCGGACGATCTGGAACAACGTGTTTCAGATCGCCTGGAGGAACTCGGGTTAGCCGACATCAGCAACAGGGAGCCGAACCCTGAGCTGTTCGGCTATCTGCTGGATCAACTAATTGCCAACCGGCCTGGGCCATGAGCTGGATGGCCTTGGGATTGAGTGCGCTCAACTGAGAGATCGACACATTATCGGGAGTGAACTTGGTCATTCCCTTGAGGTATGTCGAACCACCAACACCGGTCAGCGGAAACTCAAACGTCGGGCCGGCGATGCCTCTGCTCCCGTTGGGTGACGCCAAAAACTCGATCAGCTTGACAGCTGCAGATTTGTTCTTGGCGTATTTGGAAACCGCGGCTGCGCTGATGTTCACATGAGCGGGATCAGGCATCACAATTTTCACCTGATTACCAAGCTTCTGATCCTTGGCTCCGTTGATGCCCGCACGCATACGCGCAAGGTAGTAGTGATTGACCACGCCGACACCACACTTGCCCTGAGCGACAGCACGAATCAAAGCAATATCTCCCGGGAAATAGGGTTGAGAGACATTGGAGATCATTCCCTTCAACCATGCCTTGGTGTTGGCTTCTCCGCGAATCGCCAACTGATCAGCCACCAGAGACTGGTTGTAGACATTTTTGCGATTACGCAGGCAGACTTTGCCTTTCAGAGCAGGAGATGCAAGCTGTGCATAGGTCTTGACCTGGGATGGATTGACCTGATTCGGATTAATAACGATGGCGCGAACACGTCTCGCAATTCCGAACCAACGGTTACCCGGATCGCGATAACGCGCAGGCACTTCAGAATTCAGTTTTGCTGAATTGATCGGCTGAAACAATCCGGCTTTGGCCGCATTGTTAATCCTGGCGGCATCAACCAGAATGATCACATCTGCTTTGGTGTTGCTTCCTTCACGCTTGATTCGCTCGACCAAAGAGATACCGGAAGCTTCGATCAATCGAACTTTAATACCGGTTTTATCAGAGAATGCTTTGTAACTCTGCCTGTCGGTATTGTAATGACGACCGGAGTAGACACGAACTTCTTCAGCCTGCGCAGCAGCCGTCAGCAAAGACAGCGACGCAAGCAATGGGATGGCAAGCAGCTTCATAAAACACAAGAACCCCTCTGAGGTTGTCTGCGAAAAACGGAAACGTCTCACCAAGTCGATACCAAGCTGATTCTCATTTGATACCAGTCTCAATCAACGATGAACCACATCAAGCTTCAGCTCTTCAGTTCTGAACAGTGCCGGGAGCTCCTGGACCAAGTCAGCAATGCTGAATGGGTTGATGGCAGAACAACAGCGGGCGCGCAGGCCAGATCAGGAAAAATCAATGAGCAGATCTCTCAGACATCTCCGGTCAGAGAGGAGATTCACAAGCTTGTCCAGAAAGCGATGTGGTCACACCCTGCCATCAAAAGTTTCTGCGTTCCGCGAAAGCTGCATCGATTTCTGATCAGCAGAACACGAACCGGAGGTGGATATGACAGCCATGTTGATAACGCCTACATGAGCAGTGGCAGAAGCGATCTTTCCTTCACGCTCTGTTTATCGGACCACAACTCATTCAGTGGTGGATCGCTGGAAGTTGACACCGTCACTGATTCTCTGCAGCTGGAATTGCAACAGGGTGAAATTGTGATTTATCCAAGCTCCACCATGCACCGAGTCAACAAAGTCACCAGGGGAGAGCGCGTCGCCTGCGTTGGCTGGATTGAAAGCTATCTGAAAAATGAAGGGGATCGCATCACCTTGTTCCAGCTCGATACAGGAGCCAAGGGATTGCTCGCCAAACACGGCCGAAGCGAAGAACTGGATCTTGTGTTTCTTGCGTATACGAATTTACTGCGATCCCTGGGCACGTGATCACACCACCTGAAACGACTTAGAATGGGTAAAGCCTATATAAATGGTGATTTCTGGGATGAAGAGGTCAACTCTTTCCATTTTTCTTGCCGGTGCGGCGGCACTGAGCAGCCAGGTTGCAGTTCCAGCGGCTCTTGCTGACACCAATCCCATGGGTGGTGGTTTGCAGGAGTGGAGCACTGATCAGGACATTGACGCTGAGGCCAAGAAGGACGCCGACGCCAAGAAAGCTGCTGAGAAAGCTGCTGAGGAAGATGTCTGTGTGCCGATTGGTGAAGGCGAAAACTGCTGGTGAGCCAGTCAGTCAATACCGTCATCAAAAAGGAGGCCCGACGGCCTCTTTTTTTTTTGCATTACTGCATAACAAAAAAAAGCTCCCTCCAAGAGGGAGCTTGAAGAAGAATCAACCGTTCTGGATCAGAAACGGAAGGTGGTCTTCACGAGGTAGCCGAAGGTGTTGAAGGAATCGCCACCTTTGCTGCCATAGGCGTTGGAAGTACCTGTGAGTTCACCGTAAGGACGGGACAGGTAGAAGATGGCAGGGGTAACCGCGATGTTGTCAGTGACCTGGAACTGGTAGTAGAGCTCCATGGCGTAGTTGCCATCATCGGGAGTGCCTTCCTTGCGGTCAGTCTGGAACTGAGGTTGACCGATAGCGAAGCCGAGGAGGTTGCCCTTGAGGAAAGCGTCCTTCCAGTTCAGGCCGACCATCCAGCTCTGAGAAGTGGCGTCAGGGCTGTACTCAACAACCTTGCCATCGGAGTTCTTGTAGGTCCAATCTCCGATGTAGCCATCCTTGTCCCCGTTGTAGGAGGTAAGGCCCCAACCAGCACTGATGCTGGGAATCCAACCAGCTTCCTCAGGCTGCCACCAGGCGCGAATTGCAACTTGGTTGGCATCTGCGAACTTACCGGCAACGATCTTGGTCTTGCCGTTTGCATCCTCAACAGCAAACTTGCTGAGTTTGCCCAGAGGTGTGCCGAAGCCAACCGTAGTGTTCTGCTGGGAATAGGCATAAGCCGCAGAAACGTTCCACTGGGGGCTGCCATATGCAGCCTGAGCCAGGAACTTGCCACCTGAATTGTCTGCACCGATACCGCCTGCCGTCGGGTCGGAGTTGTTACCACGCTTGGCGGTGTAGTTCAGTGAAAGGCTGAACTTGGCATCACCAGGGTTAGTCTGGCTACCGGGCTTCCAGACAATACCTGCACCAGGTGCGGTGCTGGCGCCGTAGGCACCGTAGTTACCACCAAGCTTGAACTGCTTGAGGATTTGGCGATACACACTGGGTGCGGCGCCCAACATGTAGTAGTTCTCAATCAGAGCACCCGCATATACACGGAAATCAGCTCCGAGGGGGAACTCGTACCAGATCTTGTCAACCTTCAGAGCGTTGCTGGTGTTCTTGGACACAGCAAGCTGCGCCAGGCCACTGAGGGTCTTTCCGTTGAAAGGACCATCAAAGTTACCTGCCCGCAAACGTGTATAGAGCAGATCCTTACCAGTGAAACTGGTGTTCAGGTTCAGAGTTGCCCTGTACATGAAAGTAAAGGCATCCTTACCAAGGTATTTACGGCTGACGTAACCACCATCAGCATCCCTTTCGGTTCTGGTCAGACCGAAATCGGTGTACTTGATCGAACCGGTGACTTTGTCGTCATCATCTTCGTCTTCGTACAACAGCTCGATGTTGTCGTTGTCGTCTCCGCCGTAGGAAACACCGCCGACAACGAAGTCGACCTTGCCTTTCAGCTTGGTGGTGGTGGAGAACTGGGTGGCTTCCAGTTCTCCGACGCGGGCTTCCAGACCATCAACGCGGCCCTTGACGATGGCGAGTTCCTTCTCGAACTCCTTCATCAGACGCTTGAGCTCGTCGGTCACTTCGGTGACTCGGTCGAGGCAGGCGTTCAACAGTGCAGCCGCCTCGAAGCGGGTCATCGCACGGTTGCCGCGGTAGGTGCCGTTGGGGTAACCGGCGACGCAGCCATAGCGCTCGATCAGGTTGCTGAGTGCCTGATAGGCCCAATCGGTCGGATAAACATCCGAGAACTGGGTGATGCTGGTGACCTGGTCAACAGCCACTGCGTCCTGAGACACAGGGGCGTAGTCAGAAACACCAGCAACATTGACTTCAGTTGCAATAGCAGCTGTCGGGGCCAGAAGGCCCAGTGCCGCAGGAGCAACAAGCAGTTGCTTGAACAGTTTCATTGATCCTCACACCAATAAAAGAGGAAGAGGCATTTGCCTCGCACCGTATTAAAACGCACGGACAGCGTCTTTGCTACCTCAAAAACGTCCTGCCCCTGCCCAGACAGCAGTTCAAAAGACCTAATCGCCAATTCACAGACGAGCAGGGCACCTGTGGATCAGTGCAACAAGCAGCCAACCCCGTGTTCGACAAAACCACTGGGCAAATCCTTATGGCCTAAGAGGCAGCTGGCAGAGGCGGCATCAGGCAACAGGAAACAAGTCTCTCATTGGCTTTTCGAGACAGAAGGCACCGGCGGCCAGCGTCAACATTCACAAGAGCCTTGAGCAGCCGCACACCTCTCGGCAACCGAGCCGCTCAATTCAAAGCGATAGGCACCGAGTGAAAAGGGTCAAAACACAAACCGGCCCAACAGGTGATGATTGCGACCCGCAGCCGCAACAAATCAATCTGCCAGAAAGAGTCAATGGCCCAAAAGACGACTCGAGAACGCGATCGGATGCAACAAGTCCCAACCAATCCCATGCCATCGAACTCGGCAACACATCGATCACTCTTCACCGCATCAGAACAACACTCGGGCCATTTGAAAAATCCATAAATTCAGCGTAGCCAGGTCGCTCAGATGGACACCGCCTACGAACTTCACCGCCAGCAGCTGATCAACGCGTACAACAAAGCTGTCAGGAGAAAAGACTGGCAGGCTGCCCGCAACTATCTCGATGAGCTGAACATTCTCGTGGCCAAAAAAGTGGCGCTTTCCTGACTGCAACAGCTCTTAGCTAAGAAATTATTGTTTAATTATTACGAATCCAAGCCTTTATTAACTACCCATCAAAAATCAACGAATGTTACCTCATGGGACATTTCAAACATAAGCGATCTAAGAAAAAGTTTTTTTAAATCTTTTAAATTTAAACACCTTTCTGCTACTTCAGATTTTTTAAAACTTGTCGGATTGTTCTAGAACTTATTACATATAGACAAAACATCCCGTAAAAAACACGTCCATAAGTGTTTTGACTGACAGCTCATAGACTCCAACCACTGAGCCGAGAGATCACGTGCCGGGAACCCCAGGAGATGCACGGCAACTTAGATCCGGCGGAACTCTCAGGGGGCATGTGCGGGTACCTGGGGACAAATCGATTTCACATCGCGCCTTGCTCTTTGGGTCCATTGCGGACGGGACAACCACAATCGAAGGGTTGCTTCCGGCGGAGGATCCGATCAGCACAGCAGCCTGCCTGCGAGCGATGGGAGTTGAAATCAGTCCGATTGCCGATGGTGAGACCATCACCGTTGAGGGGGTTGGCCTCGACGGTCTACAGGAGCCCGATGTAGTGCTCGACTGCGGCAACTCAGGCACAACCATGCGCTTGATGCTGGGATTGCTGGCTGGCCGCGATGGTTGCCATTTTGTGTTGACTGGTGATGCGTCTCTGAGGCGCAGACCCATGCAGAGGGTCGGACAGCCACTTTCGATGATGGGCGCAGAGGTTCGTGGCCGCGGCCAGGGCAACTTCGCACCGCTTGCAGTTCAGGGCCGCAGGCTGCGTGGTGCCGTCATCGGCACACCTGTTGCCAGTGCTCAGGTGAAATCAGCATTGCTTTTGGCTGCGCTGACCGCCGATGGAATCAGCACCGTCATCGAACCAGCACATTCCCGCGACCACAGCGAAAGGATGCTGAAAGCGTTTGGGGCCGATCTTGATGTAGGGGGCGAAATGGGTCGCCACATCACAGTGCGCCCCGGATCTCGCCTGCAGGGTCAACATGTTGTGGTTCCCGGGGATATCAGCTCAGCAGCCTTCTGGCTGATCGCCGGAGCGCTGGTGCCTGGTGCCGATCTGACCGTTGAAAATGTTGGTCTGAATCCAACCCGCACAGGTGTTCTCGAAGTTCTGGATCAGATGGGAGCCAAGATCGATGTACTCAACAAACGCGATGTGGCAGGAGAGCCTGTGGGAGATCTGCGCGTTGTTAACGGTTCACTGAAACCATTCCAGTTCGGGGATGAGATCATGCCGAGACTGGTTGATGAAGTCCCGATCCTCAGCGTGGCGGCGTGTTTCTGCGACGGCGAAAGCCGGATCAGCGGAGCCGCTGAACTGAGGGTGAAGGAAACGGATCGGTTGGCGGTGATGGCACGCCAGCTCAAGGCCATGGGAGCCGATATCGAGGAGCATCCCGACGGACTCACCATCCGCGGAGGCCGACCATTGAAAGGTGTCCCGCTAGACAGTGAAACCGACCACCGAGTCGCCATGAGCCTTGCGGTGGCAGCAGTGATGGCCGAGGGCGATTCAACCCTGGCTCGAAGCGAAGCCGCTGCAGTGAGCTATCCAACCTTCTGGAACGATCTTGAGCGATTGCACTGTTGACCCATCCGCTCGGGGAGCTCAGAGCTCTTGAAACAGACGACGGCAGTCTGAGTTTGCACAGCGCTCACTTTGGTGAGGCCTTTCACAGCTCCTCCGGAGCACTGGCGGAGGCGATAGCGAAGTTTGTCAGACCAGCGGAGCTTGATCGTTTTTCACAGGCCGATGAACTGAAGGTGCTGGATGTCTGCTTCGGTCTGGGATACAACAGCGCCGCGCTGATGAGCGCGCTGCCTTGCACCAATGCGCCACGGATGCTGTGGTGGGGGCTGGAACTGGATCAGCGCCCCCTGACCAGAGCACTGGATCACAAGCCTTTCTGTGATCTGTGGCCACCTGCGGTGCTGAATCGGCTTGAGCAGCTTCGACGGACCGGCAGCTGGAATGACTGCGCAGGCCAGGGAACCATGGCCTGGGGAGACGCGCGTCTGAACCTGAAGGATCTGCCTGAGAGTTGCAAGCCGGACCTCGTCCTGCTGGATGCCTTTTCTCCGAGTCGTTGTCCGCAGCTATGGAGCGAGGAGTTTCTGGCTGGTCTGACCGACCGTCTGGCTCCGGGAGGACGCCTGCTCACGTACTGCACAGCCGCCGCGGTGAGAAGCAGCCTGCGACGTGCAGGACTGGAACTGCGTTCACTGCTGACGGCAGCGCACAAGCTGGAGAAATGGAGCTCCGGAACACTGGCAGAGAAACAGTCAGAGAAAGGCAGCCTGGCAGTGGAGGGGCCTGGATGGACCGCGCTGAGTGCCATGGAAGAGGAACATCTGCAGACCCGCGCCTCTGTGCCTTACCGCGACCCTGATGGTGAAGACGAAGCCGGCATGATCCAGCACAGGCGGAAGCTCGAGCAGGACTGCTGCGATCTGGAGAGCACCAGTGCCTGGCAGCGGAGGTGGAGGGACCACTGAAGTGATGTTGGTTTTCCTGGATTGTTCTGCCTCAGTGCATTCACAAACTGGTTGCACAGGATTCAGCCGAATGATCTGATCAGACTTTTTTTCTCATCGCCAAAGCATTCAGCAAGCCGGAACACACCGCCAGGCAGGCAGTGTTGATCATCGTTTCTGTTGAACCAAGGTGATGAGTTCAAGACATTTTCGCTCTGGGCCCCATGAAGGTTCAGGCTGAAGAAAGTGATGTGCATTTCTGCCATGACTTTCACCTTGTCCGGGTTCGATGCCTGGACATTCCAGATCGTCTTCTACGGGAGTCTTCTGGTCCTTGAAGCTCTGCGTGACGACGAGCGGCTCAGCACGGTGCTTGATCCAATGGACTGCACCCGTCAGCGGGCTCATGCCCTGATTCGTCAACCCAGCTGCACCCTCGTGGGTCGCTGAACAGAACAGCCACGTTTCCTGAACTGAACCCACCTGGGCTGAAGCTGGCGGATCCCGGTAGATTCCGCCCGATCCGCATTGCTGTTCATGCTCGCCGTCGCTGTTCTGGCTGCAGGCAAAGGCACCCGCATGAAGAGTGCACTGCCCAAAGTGTTGCAGCCGCTGGCCGGCGCCACCCTGGTAGAACGCGTTCTGGCCAGCGCAGGCAATCTGCTGCCCGAGCGCAGGATTCTGATCGTGGGCCATCAGGCCGCTCGGGTTGAACAACGATTGAGCCACATCGATGGTCTCGAATTCGTGGTTCAGGAGCCTCAGAACGGCACCGGTCATGCAGTGCAGCAGCTGCTGCCCCCCCTGCAGGATTTCGCAGGAGAACTCCTGGTTCTCAACGGAGATGTTCCCCTGCTGCGAGCAGACACCATCGATCAATTGGTGGCCAGCCACCGAAGCAGTGGCGCCGATGTCACGCTGCTGACTGCACGACTCGAGGATCCGACCGGCTATGGACGGGTCTTTGCCGATGCCGAGGGCCAAGTCAGCGCCATCGTTGAACATCGCGACTGCAGCGAAGAGCAACGCTGCAACAACCTCACCAACGCCGGCATCTACTGCTTCAACTGGCGCAAGCTTGCAGCCGTGCTCCCTGCGCTGAGCAGCGACAACGATCAGGGCGAGCTTTACCTCACCGACACCGTTGAGATGCTGGAACGGGCCATGCATCTGGAAGTGAACGACTGCGATGAGGTGAACGGCATCAACAACCGGCGCCAGCTGGCTCAGTGCGAAGCCCTCCTGCAGCAGCGACTCAGGGAACACTGGATGGATCAGGGGGTCACCTTCATCGACCCATCCAGCTGCACAGTCAGTGAAACCTGTCAGTTCGGCACGGATGTGGTGATCGAACCTCAGACACATCTGCGCGGCACCTGTCAGATCGGTGACAACTGTCGACTGGGGCCCGGCAGCTTTCTTGAGAATGCGGTGCTGGAGACAGGCGTCACCGTTGTGCACTCGGTGATCAACAGCGCGAGAGTTGGCAGCAATACAACAGTCGGTCCGTTCGCCCACCTGCGGCCCGCCGCCGTGATTGGCGACGACTGCAGGATCGGCAACTTCGTTGAGGTGAAGAAGAGCAGCATTGCCAACGGCAGCAAGGTGAATCACCTCAGCTACATCGGCGATGCCGAGCTTGGCATTAAGGTGAATGTGGGCGCAGGCACGATCACAGCCAACTACGACGGCGTGAACAAACATCGCACCGTGATCGGCGACGGCAGCAAGACAGGAGCCAATTCAGTTCTGGTCGCTCCCATCACGCTGGGCAAAGGCGTCACGGTGGCCGCAGGTTCCACACTCACCAAGAACGTTGCCGATGGAGCTCTGGCAATTGGCCGTGCCAAGCAAACGAGCAAGGAGAACTGGTCTGGGGCAAAGCCCTAGAAAGAAGGAGAAGGCAGGATCCCTCGCTCCGACATCGCCACAGGTCCAACTCAGCACTATCGGGATCTGGAGGCCTCAATCATGAGCTGACGCTGAACGCTGGATCCACTACCAACAAGGGTGTTGTTGATGGCATGTTCGCCGTCAATCGAGCCCACCGGACCGTCAGCGAAGGGGAGTGTTCTCGACTCCACAGCAACCCCTGTTCCTGATGCCCGACCTCCCTACTGAGCATCGATGCCGTCGAAGATTGTTCTCAATGCCGATCTGACAGTCTGTTCGGCGCTCAGATCCTGGGTCTGCAATAACAGTGAGGTGCTCAAGGGTTTCGATCTTCTCGTTGCTGAGGATGTGCTTGAGCGCATGATCAGCGACGGCAGCCTCGACAATCTTGCTGTGACACCGTCGCGGGCCATCGCTGAAGGGGGCGATATCGAACTGGCCGCGACGATTCTGCACGGTGAGATCAGCGGCCTGGTCCACTTCCCAGCGCCGGGAGCCGAACGTGCCGGAGATGTGCTGTCGGAGCCGCTCCTCAGGGCTGCGCTGCTCAACAACCTGCCCATCGCCCTCAATCCCGCCACCGCATCGGCGCTGATACGCGGCATCAAGGGAAGTCGCAGGGGATTTCTGATCTTCAACCCCATTTCAGGGCAAGGCGATCCCAATGTCGAGCTGGCCGAGATCCGCAATCACCTCGAGCCGCAGATCATGCTTGAGGTATGGATGACCAAACCGGGACTGGATCCCGGTGAACAGGCACAGGAACTGATCAAGGAGATCAAAGCCTTCGATCAAGAGGGGCAGGGTAAATCGCTGATCATCGCCTCGGGTGGCGATGGCACGGTGGGTGCCGTGGCAAGTGCACTGCGAGGAACTGACATTCCTCTCGGCATCATCCCCCGGGGAACAGCCAACGCCTTCTCCGTGGCTCTAGGTATCCCCACGTCCGTTAAAGCCGCATGCACCAATCTGATCCTGGGCAACACGCGGCTAGTGGATGTGGCGCTCTGCAATGACAGGCCGATGATCCTGCTGGCGGGTCTTGGCTTCGAGGCCGGCATGGTGAACAAGGCCAGCCGTGAGCTGAAGAACATGCTTGGGCCGATGGCCTACATCTTCTCGGGAGCCCGGCAGCTGGTGGAACAGCAACCCTTCGATGCCGAACTGCTGATCAACGGTGAAGCGACGGAAGTGCATGCCAGTGCCATCACCGTGGCCAATGCCGCGCCGGCGACATCGGTCATGGCCCAGGGATTCGGTCAGGTGATCCCCGATGACGGTCAGCTGGAGGTGATCATCGCCTCACCACGGGGCCGGATGGGTGGCTTCTCGGTGCTGTCCAGCCTGGCCAAATCAGCCGTGCTCAAGAACAGCGCCAACAATGCCGATATCTTCTGCGTACGCACCCATCATCTGAGCGTGACCCTTCCCAAGCCACAGACCATGGTGATCGATGGTGAGATCGAGGAAACCGACCATATGACGGTATCCGTAATCCCCGATGCACTGAAGGTTATTGCGCCGATCCGTCTCAGCCCTTGAATTTCGCCAGCGACCCGCCGATCGAGCGCAAGATCATGCGCATGGCGCATCGTGTGCGCTGGCAGCATCCTGCGATCCATGCCAGGGCAATCGACCAGACACGACTGGTGATCGAGCAGCCGGGCATGAACAGTGCGGAACACTCCGCCTTTCACTTTCTGGTTCTCGGCGACAGCGGAACAGGTCGTCACCGCCGTCACAGCCCACCACGGCACATCGCCGAACGACTACTGGTGCATAAAGACCAGGCAGCGTTTCTGCTGCATACAGGCGATGTGGTTTACCTGGTCGGAGCAGCGACCCAGTACCGCACCAACTTCATCCGCCCTTACCGGGAATGGCTCAGCAGCGACGAAAGCTGGGAAAAGATCAGCCCACGGAAACTGCTGTTCAACCAGCCCTTCCTGCCTGTGCTCGGCAACCACGATTACTACGATCTGGCCCCGATCATTGCAACGCTCGCCGGTTTGACGCTGCCCGTGCGACGCCATCTGCAGTGGTTCCACGACGTGGACACCAGCTGGCGCGGCTCCGACTTGGGAGGGGGTTTTGCCCACGCCTTCATGGACATGTTGTCCGATGTGCCCAGCAGTCGGCTTGATGAGTATCTCGACCGCTATTACATGGGTGAGTGGGATGGACGTCGCTGTCTGCAGTACCGACCAGGTATCCACACCAGGCTTCCGAACCGCTACTACCGGTTCCGCCATGCCGGTGTGGACGTCTTCGCTCTTGACTCCAACACACTGATTGCTCCCTTGAGCGGTAGCGGTGACGACGACCGGGCACAGCTGCGACAACAGCTGAGAGCCCTGGACGACGAACAGAACCACTGCCTCAGGGCCCTGTCACTTCAGGCTCGCGACGAACAACATCGCGATGAATTGATGGACGATCTGGAGACACTGCAGGAGGAACGACTGGATCTTCAGAGGAAGCTTCATCGCCATGCCGCAGAGGATGGCGAACAACTCACATGGCTCCGGGACGGTCTGATCGCATCCCACCGGGATCCCAGTACGCGCGGCCGGATCCTGACGCTGCATCACCCTCCCTACGTGACGGAGAGAACCAAATGGTCGCAGGCCGACACGCTGGGGATCCGGCAGCGGCTGCGCAATGTTCTGGATGACGTCAACAGAGCACTCGGGCGCAAGAACCGCAGTCTGCGAACCGTCGATCTCGTGCTCAGCGGTCATGCCCACTGCCTCGAGATCCTGAGAACACACGACACAGGCCACGGTGATTCGTTCACCAACTGGGTTGTCTGCGGCGGAAGCGGCTACAGCCTTCGGGACCAGCGCGGGCAGGGCCCTGAGCTGACGGAATCATGCAACAGAGGAGAGCCGCGGATGATTGCCACCAGCGACCTCTATGTGGGCAGGCGCTGGGCAGACTGCAACGGCGGCAAGGCCTACAGCGCACTGAGGGTCGACATCAGCGAGGGCCATCCCCTGAAGATTCGACTGACGCCGCTGATCTCCAATCGTGAGGAGAACGGCTGGAACGAGATCACGATGGATCCGATTGAACTGCCGCAAGCGGATCAATTCAGCACAACGATCCCAGCCGCTGATTAGACGGTTGTGAAAACCTGGCCCAGACAAAATCAATCAGACAAGTAATTGCGAATTCCCTGATTATCTACAGGTGATGATGAAGACCTCACCGGAATCATGCGCGACTTTGGATGCATCCATCACTGGATCCATGAACGATCAGAAGCGCTACACGGTGCGATACCGCGACGCCAACTGCCAGAGGATCGAAACCTGCTACTACGCCGGTGATGCGTTCGAAGCCAGGGTGCTGGCTATGGAGGCGGTGCCTTACATCAAAGACCATCCTCATGCCATTGATCTGATTCGCTGTGAGGAAACTCTGGATAGCTCAATCGCTGCCTGAACCTCCAATCTCAGGGTTCCTTGAGCAGAGGGATCAGTCGCTCAAGAGCAACTCCGCGACTTGCCTTGAGCAAAAGGGTGTCACCGGGCTGTAGCCAGGCGTTCAAGCTCTCCGCGGCCTGTTCCGGAGATTCAACAAGTGCAAAGCGCTCCAAAGGTGCTGCCACACTCTCCATCGCAATGGCCTCCTTACCGGAGCACACAGCCACCAGTCCATCCAGACCGAGCTCGACAGCTCTGGAGACGACGGCCTGATGAAGCTCGATGCTGCTGGAACCGAGCTCGAGCATGGTGCCGAGCACGGCAAACCGCCTGCCTGGTTGCTGGGCCAGCAGATCCAGGGCTGCGAACACGGCTTCCGGCGACGCGTTGTAGGTCTCATCGAGAAGATTGAGTGTGCCGATGCTCATGCGTCGGTTGCGGCCGCTGGGCACATCCACCTGAATTGCCTGGAGGTCCGCCAGAGGAACGCCGAGTTCAGCAGCCACCGCCAGTGCCAGCATCAGATTGCGGGCGTTGTGACGACCCTCCAGCGGACAGCGGAAGCACAGGCCCTCCAGGCTGAGCACACCCTGCTGCGGCTCATAGGCCCCGATCAGATCCGCAGCGGCAGGATCGGCTGCGGGCAGACCGGCAACATCGGGGCCTTCAACGCCGATGTCTCCCTGCAGAGCAACGCGCACAATGCGTCCGCTCCAGCAACCCGATAATGCACTCTCCAGCAGAGCATCACCAGCCGGGATCACCACCACACCCTCGGGATCCAGAGCAGCAGTGATCTCACACTTGGCCTGCGCGATGGCGGCTCGACTGCCGAGTCGGCCGATATGGGCCGTGCCGATGTTGGTGATCACGGCGATGGCTGGTTCTGCGCAGCGGGAGAGACGTTCAATCTCACCAAGTCCGCGCATTCCCATCTCCACAACAATCGCTGCATGGTGTTCATGAGCACCCATCAGCGTGAGCGGCACACCGATGTCGTTATTGTTATTGCTGACAGTAGCCTGAACGTCTCCCAGCGGCGACAGTGCTGCCTTGATCAGCTCACGTGTGGTCGTCTTGCCGGCCGAACCGGTCACAGCCACCACACAGGAAGACAGCTGACGCCTGTGCAGTGTGGCCAGCTGCTGATAGGCCCAGAGGGTGTTGTCGACCCTCCAGTGCAGCAGACCCGGCGGCAGGGGATGGCTCCAGTCTGTGGCCACAACAGCGGCCTGCGCACCGAGCTGCACAGCCTGATTCAGAAACGTGTGGCCATCAAATCGATCTCCGCGCAGTGGGATGAAAAAGTCACCCGGCTGCAGCTGGCGACTGTCCGTGCAGACAGCGCCAAGATCGACCTGAAGATCAACTTTCTCGTCTCCACTGACAAGAGGAGGCCCCCAGAGCTGCACGAACTGAGCAAGCTGCAGCGTCATGGCGAGGGCGATGGATCAAACATGATCATGCCGCCGCCCACCCGTGCTGGCCGGGCCAGCAGATGCTGATCAACATCTTCAACGGTGATGGCGTCATAACCCTGGTCCTGAAGAGTGCGCCACCAGCTTTCAGCGCGCTGCAGACGAACAGACGGAGGCAGAGCGGACCATCGGCCAGTGTCCACCAAGAGCACAGCAGCATTCTCAGCAGGAACAGGACGGGCGGATTGCAGCAGGCCCGCTGAACCTGCACCACCGGCGTCAACCTCTGCCAGCAGATTCAACAGAGGATCCACCTGAAGGATCGGGGGGTCGAGCTGAAGCGATGGCGAGGCGACCGGCTCAGGCTGAGCTGGGGCAAGCGGCTCTTGTTGATGAGACATCGCTGGAGCATCCACGGAATCCTGAAGCGATTCCGGCTCTGCCGTCAGCGGCCTGGCCTCGGGAAGGGGAGTCGTGCGAATGCGTTCGACAACCGGCACGGAGTCATCCTCCGTGGCATTCAGTGCTCCGCGCAACTGAATGACACCAAGGCTGAGCACCAGCAACAGAACGAGCAGCAACACAGGCCAGAAGAGGGGTGCCAGATCCTGCGGCCAGAACCCTGGAGTCGAAAGATCACCCTCTCGGTTGCGGCGCCAGAGTTCCTGAAGGCGCAGCCGCAGATCGGCAGCAGCTGCCGGAAGGTCCTGTCGCAACGCTTCCCACGGGCTCTGGTAGGGAGCTGGAAGCGAGCTTTCGTTTCTTGCGTCCTGGTCCTGCATCACTCAAGTGTCGAGCAGCGGAGATTCGATGCCGATCGGTTTATGCAATCACGCTTGAAATCATCATGGCCGTTGCTGAAGTCATTGCGCCGCTTTCATGGACGAGACTGCCGCAGCAATCGAGCCAGGGGGTTGCGGCCACTGCGACTCCGGACATCCTGCTTGGCCGCGTGATCGGGATCCGGATCAATGATTCCGTTGCGGGAAGGATCAGCCTGCTGGCCCTGGGAAAAGCGTTCGACAGCAGCAGCATCGGGTCCGGGCTCCTTCAGACCGCACACGTCTCTGTACATCCGGTCGTATTCCAGGGCCGAGCGCGCCCAGCTGTAGTCCTCCCGCATGCCACGCAGCTGAAGCTGTCTCCAGCTGTCCTGATGCCGGAAGGCCTCCCAGGCACGAACCAGTGCGGTGTAAAAGTCAACCGGCTCGAAGCGATCGAAGCAGAAGCCCGTTCCAGCAGCGTTGCGGGGATCGTGCGGGGGCACAGTGTCAACCAGGCCACCCACCTTGCGAACAATGGGAACACAGCCGTAACGCATGGCATTGAGCTGACTGATGCCGCAGGGCTCAAAGCGACTCGGCATCAGGAAGGCGTCACTGCCTGCGTAGATCAATCGTGACAATGCATCGTCGTAGGTGAGGAACACCGAAACCCTGCCTGGATGACGGGAAGCGAGCTGCCACAGACCCGACTCCAGTCCGCGCTCGCCGGTGCCGAGCACGACGATCTGGGTATCGGTGTAAGCCAGCAGTCGATCGGCGACCTGAAGGAGAAGATCCACGCCTTTCTGATCAACCAGGCGCGTCACCATTCCCAGCACGAATGAATCATCGCGCACCTCAAGCCCCATCCGCTCCTGGAGCTCACGCTTGCAGACCTGCTTACCGCTGAGATCATCAGCGCTGTAATTGGCCGGTAAAGACTTGTCTGTGGCGGGATTCCAGGCCTCAAGGTCAATGCCGTTGAGGATGCCACGCAGTTTGCCTGCGATGTAGTTCAGCAACCCCTCCAGTTTTTCGCCGTATTCGGAGGTGCGGATCTCCTGCGCGTAGGTCGGCGACACTGCATTGACACCCTCGGCGTACAGAAGCGCTGCAGCCATCGTGTGATCACCCTGCATGTACCAGGGGCACCAGGTCATGCGGTCCAGCTTCCAGCGCCAGGGCCCCTGGTATTTGAGGTTGTGGATGGTGAAGACCGTGCTGATTTCAGGGTCCTGATGCATCCAGACCGGAATCATCCCCGTGTGCCAGTCATGGCAATGCAGCACCTGAGGCTTCCACACATTCCAGGAGAATTCGGCTGCGGCACTGGCGAAGAAGGTGAAACGCCAGTCTTCGTCTTCACCGCCGTAGATCCGCTCCGGGTCGAACACGGGGTGCCCAACCAGGTAAAGGGGCAGGCCATTGGTGGGATGGCGGGTCTCGAAGACGGCAAAGTCTGTACCCATGGTCTGGGCTCGCCAGATGGGTTCAGAGGGAATGTTCAGCTGACTCCAGAGCTTGCTGTAGCCGGGCATGATCAGGCGCACGTCATGACCGAGCTGGGCCAACGCCGGAGGCAGTGAGCCAACCACATCGCCCATACCGCCCACCTTCACCATGGGTGCGCATTCAGCGGCGGCAAACAGCACACGCATGGACGATCATTCCGGCTAAGCGGCGCGACTTTAAGCGCAATGGCCTGTGATCAGACTGATGAACGCAGTGGGATCAGGGCAGCACCGTCACTGGAGTTCCGACACGCACCATCTCGAAGATCTCCTGCACGTTCTCCTCATAAAGACGCACACACCCGTGGGATACGGCGCGGCCAACCGTCCAGCGATAAGGGGTGCCGTGGAAACCAGCCACCGTGCAGCCGTCGATATCGAGATACTGCTCCCCATCCCAGCCTTCGCGGCCCTTGCAGTCGCGGTAGAAACCGATCCAGCGGCTTCCCAGCGGATTGGTTGCATCCTCCGGGCCCAGCTTCTTGCCGTTCACCGGATGCGTCCAGACAGGCTTCTTGACCTTCTGCATCACACGGAAACGACCTGCGGGGGTCTCCCAGCCCACGGTGCCGACCGCAGCAGGAAAGCGGCGCGTGAGCACACCATCGTGGAGAACAAGCAGCTGGCGGTGCTGACGATCCAGCACCAGCTGCAGACCCACACGCTGCAGAAGATCATCAGGAACCCGCTGCATCGATTCAGCATCCGAGACCGGTGCAGCCAGAGGGGGGATCGGATCGGGTTCGCGCTTTGAGGAAGGCTGAGTTGTCTGATCGGCAGCGTCAACATTGATCAGCTCGGTCTCAACGGACAACGCTGCCCCAGGCAGCGACAACAGCAATGCGGCAAGAGCCGTCAGGCCTGAAACCAAGGGGATGCGAACCGGCATCACTGCGCCAAGCAGGGGAATTTCTCCCTGTTTAGCTAGGGCAACCAGGGAGAAGACGAGAAATCGGGATCGCGCTTCTCCAGAAAAGCGTTACGACCCTCCTGACCTTCCTCGGTTCGGTAAAACAGGTGGGTGGCCTGCCCAGCCAGCTCCTGGAGCCCCGCCAGCCCATCGGTCTCGGCATTGAAAGAGGCCTTGAGACAACGGATTGCCGTGGGGCTGTGCTGCAATACCTCGTGCGCCCAGCGCACTCCCTCAGCCTCCAGCTCCTGGAGGGGGACCACAGCATTGACCAACCCCATGGCGAGTGCCTGCTCAGCCCCATAGCGACGGCAGAGGAACCAGATCTCTCTGGCCTTGCGCTGCCCCACCACACGAGCCAGATAGCCGGCACCGAATCCACCATCAAAACTGCCGACCCGAGGCCCGGTCTGACCGAACACGGCATTGTCCGCGGCCAGGCTGAGGTCACAGAGGAGGTGCAGCACCTGGCCGCCCCCGATCGCATAGCCGGCCACCAGTGCAATCACCACCTTGGGCAGGCTGCGGATCATCCGCTGCAGATCGAGAACGTTGAGCCGGGCGAGACCCTGTTCATCGAGGTAGCCGCCGTCGCCACGAACGCTCTGATCACCACCGGCGCAGAAGGCATAACCACCGTCTTCGGCAGGACCGACGCCGGTGAACAGCACCACACCGATGCTGCTGTCATCACGGATACGAGCAAACGCATCGCAGAGCTCCGCCACGGTGCGAGGGCGGAAGGCATTGCGTTTGTGGGGGCGGTTGATGGCGACCCTGGCAATGCCGGCTTCGCTGCGGTCAAGCAACACATCCTCGTACTGCCCCCAGGGCTGCCACGTCACCCCCGAATCACCGGGCAGAACCGCGCGGGACAACGACTCAGCCATGACAGCGACAACGATCAGGCTTCCGTTGTACCGCCCCGGGACTGCTGCAGTGCGGCGTCCGTGATCTCGCGCAGCTGCCGGCGCAGTTCGGCATCGGCGGTTCGATCAGTGCACATGCGCAGCAATGCCGTGCGCTGCTGCGCCAGTCCCCACTCCAGAGCTGACGGCAGATCCTCGAGGCGGCTCAGCTGACGAGCGGGCACCGCATGGGCCGCTGCCAGAGCAAGCGGGTCATGGCGCTGGGGCATGGCGAACAGCTGATCGAACGAGCTGGATGCAATCGAGGCAATCGGCAGCTGGGCAAAAATCCCGCCACCGCCGTTGTCGATCAGCAGCACCAGCAGAGGGGGTGAGGATTCGCTGGCCAGCAACCAGCCGTTGCTGTCGTGCTGAAGCGCGAGGTCACCGCAGATCAGCACGGTGGGGCCTTGAACACGGGCCAGACCGAGGGCCAGTGAAAGCGTGCCATCGATGCCGGAAGCCCCGCGAAAGCTGAAGCAACGACGCGACCCGAGATCGGCGGCTGCGAAGGTCTGCCAGTCGCGCACCGGACTGCTGGCCGAGAGCATCAACGGCAACCCGGGAGGCAGCTGGTCAGGCAGGGCCTTCATCAGTGCGGGCTCAGTGACAGCACCTGCAGCGGGTAACTGCTGATCCAGAACACGTTGCACCTGGGTATCAGCCTCAGTCCAGGCCGCGAGCAGTGCCTGG
Organism: Synechococcus sp. MIT S9503; assembly: GCF_047304175.1. Classification (GTDB taxonomy): domain Bacteria; phylum Cyanobacteriota; class Cyanobacteriia; order PCC-6307; family Cyanobiaceae; genus Synechococcus_C. The sequence continues at coordinate 953,451 of NZ_CP138955.1, forward strand.
GAGCTGGACGAACAGAAGCGGGCCTTGGCGCTGATCGCCTTCCACCAGGCCGCGAGGCCACTGCTGCACTGACGCGACAACCCCAGCGGATCAAGGCAACGAGACTCGCCTTCAGTGATCAGCAACTGGCCGGAGCCCAGGTCTCGCAACCAGCTCTCCAGTCGCCGGCTTGCAGGCAGGGGCCCCAGACGCAGCACCTGAAGACCGGCGTCAGCAGCAGGCAGACCCTGCGGCAGCAGCAGTTCCCAGTGGCGGATCAGATTGGGAAGATCCGCAGGGACCGCAGCCAGCTGATCGGCAAGCAGCGGCCAGCCCGTGCACTCAGCGATTGCCCTGAGTGCCTGCTGATAGGCGGGCCTGTCCGCTTCCAGTCCTCGCCAGGGGCCCGCCACCACCACACCGGGGCAGGACCAGTCGAAGCCATCCATTGGCTGAGAGAGGGCGGGTGACAACGGCCGACAGAACTGACGTTGCGCGTTCCCAGCCAGATCCCAGCAGGACCAGGCCAGCTGTTGTTCCTCGCGGCTGGGGTGCAAGGGCTCCTCAAAGGGAAGATTGAGATGCACAGGCCCGGGATGCTGAAGCGTCTGCTCCCAGGCAGCTGTCGCCAAAGACTCCAGCTGGGCCTGCGACAGCAGGTGCAGACCCTCCAGGGGGCCGGTCGTGAACGAACGGCAGACGGGCGCCAGAAAGTCTTCCTGATTGACCGTCTGGTTGGCACCGCAGTTCTTGAGGCGCTGCGGACGATCGGCGCTGAGCAACAGCAGCGGCAGAGCTGAGCGATCGGCCTCAACCGCCGCCGGCAAGAGATTGGCAACGGCCGTTCCTGACGTGGTGATCACGGCCGCAGCACGCCCTGATGCTGCAGCCATGCCGAGGGCGTGGAAGGCGGCGGAGCGCTCATCGACGGCTGTCGTCAGCATCAGCAATCCCTGCTCGGCCAGACCACCGGCCGCCAGTGCCAGCGGTGCGGAGCGACTGCCAGGGCAGAGCAGCACCCTTTGCAGGCCATGCCGCTGCAGGCCAAGCAGCAGACCGATTGCAGAAGACAGGTTGTCGGCGGCGTGACTCAGACCGGATGCCGAGGCTGATGCGATCCTCGTTCAAGGCCAACCCTGATTGCGGCCTCTGCAGATGAGCGAACCATCCGCCGACACCACGAAGCGTCAGGGCAGCTGGCGTTCCTTGCTGCTCTGGGTGCTGCTGGCACTGCTGCTGCGCTGGCAGGTGGTCGAACCACGCTGGATTCCATCCGGATCCATGCTGCCCACCCTGCAGCTTCAGGACCGGATCCTTGTTGAGAAACTGCGGCCCCGCCTGGATCGGGTGCGTCATCAGCCGCTGCCGCTGAACAGCATCGTGGTGTTCCGCGTGCCTGAACAGCTGGTGCAGGCGGGCTACGACCCGGATGCTGCACTGATCAAACGCGTGGTGGGCAGACCAGGAGATCTGCTGGAGGTGCGTGATGGCCGGCTCTGGCGCAATGGAGATGCTGTTGCGGAACCCTGGCTGGGCGAGGAGATCAGCTATGCGATGGCTCCGATCACCGTGCCCGAAAACGAGCTCTGGGTGATGGGGGACAACCGCAATGCCAGCCTTGATTCCCACCTCTGGGGCCCGCTGCCGGAAGCGGATGTGATCGGAACGGCAATCCTGCGCTACTGGCCGCTCAGCCGGTTCGGTCCGATTCGGTTCTCCCAACAGGACGCGTTGGTGACGAAGAGCACAGCTGCGATAGGGTCAGGGGCATGACGGAGAGCGATGGGATGTTCAACCCGGAGTTTCTGACCACTGACAACCAGGAGGGTCAGCCCGTCAATGGCCTGATTCAGTACCTGCAGGATCAGTCTCCAGACGTGCTGCAACGCGTGGCCAAATCGGCCAGTCCGGATATTCAGGACATCATTCGCCACAACGTTCAGGGCCTGCTGGGAATGCTTCCCGGCGAACAGTTCGAAGTGAAGGTGACGTCGAATCGCGACAACCTGGCCAACATGCTGGCCTCCGCGATGATGACGGGCTACTTCCTTCGTCAGATGGAACAACGCAAGGAACTGGAGGAAACTCTGTTCGGCGACGACGAGATGGCGATCGACTCAGAGTCCGATCTCTGAGTCGACCAGTCGTTGACGAGCTTTCAGGATTGAGAGGCGTTGGGAACGACGCCGAGATCAAGCAGCGTTTGATCGATGCTGCCGAGGAATTCCCAGTTGCCTTCACTGGGAGCCCATGGCCTCATCATCAATTGCTCGCGCAACTGCACGATCTGCAGGGTTGAAAACATGAGGGGAGCTGAGTAGTGGGCCGGCACCAGCCAGCGCACGTCCTTGAGCTGCTCCACACAGGCGAGCCAGCTGATCAACGCCTCTCGTTCTCTCGGCAGCACCAAACGCTCCAGCACCGGTGCCACCTGCAATCTCGGTTGATCGTCTCCCATCAGAGCGTTGGCGGAGTCGAGCCATCCCGGTTTCCAGGCAAAGGGATAGATCCCGAAATGAGTCCGCGCCGTCCGCAGACCCGGCCGGAAAGCATGCCGGATCACCTGCAGAAGTCCTGGCACATCCAGGGGTTCGGGGCGCAGGTAGGAGGCAAACAGCACAAGCCTCGCCCAGCCGCAGCGTCGGTTCTCAGGGGTGTCGTCAAACGGTTGATCACCCCGATCACGGGCATGAAACAGCAATGGCGATGGATCGCGCTCAAACACTTCCGGTGGTTGCGAGGAAATACCCAGCAGGGCATCGGTCACCAACAGTGCGCCCGAAGGCCGATGCAGACAGCTCACCTCCTGAAAGCAGCCGACACCAAGGTCGAGGGGACCAAGTGAAATCCACTCACACACCTCTGGATGAGGCACACCATCGTCGAGCAGCACCCGTGTTCTGGCTGCGGGGATCCCCAGCCAGGAGAGTGGCAGCTGCAGCGGAAAGCTCCACTGATTGGGGCAGACCCAGAGATCAGCATCCGGGAAGGCCCGTGCCAGTGGCCCCATCGGCAATTTGTGCTCGAGGCCGGAGGCTGTAGGCAACACGATGCTGCACACCGGGCCATGCTCAGATTCGAGCGTGCGAATCAAGGCACGTAGCTCGCCGGTGGGCGGCAGCGGATTCACCAGCATCAGGCCGCCGGGAACCTTCACCACCGTGAGCCGGATCGGCACCGCCACGTAATACACACCCTGAAGCTGCTCCAGACTCCAGATCTCACCTGGAATCAGCTCCTCGAAATGAGTGGCACGACGCCCGTACGGATACAACGGCAGCAGTGGCCACCAGGGCCAGCTCTGATCCTCAGGTTGGATGCTGCTCGCAGCCACTCAATTGAAGTTTCCTCACCACGATTCTGCCTAGAAGCGGCGCCATGCAGAGGGTGTGTGGGAACTGCCCAATAGCCAGTGGCATCGAACAGACCTCGAAATCCGGAAGCAAGACTCAGCCCCCTCTTGTCGCCTCTCATGGAAACCAAGCGATGGCCTGATCAAATCGTGCACGAATCGGACCACATACCAGTCGCAGCAGTGCATTGCCGCTTCGATAATCACGTGAAGATCAAGCCTGCACTTGGTTATTCCCTCTCACGCACTAATAGGGGATTTCCCTTGGAACAGGGGGTCCAATGCTGGCGTCGAGGCGACACCCTTCGCGCCTGATCTGGGGGATCAGCGCGCTCATCCGGCTGAGGCGTAGCGATGTCATTCACCCAACTCGGCCCCGATATCGATGGAGAAGCCGGTGGTGACAACAGCGGACACAGGGTTTCTCTCTCCAGCGATGGCAGCGTCGTTGCCATCGGTGCCCACCAAAACGATGGCAATGGCACAGATTCGGGCCATACGCGCATCTACCAGTGGGATTCAGCCTCCTCTTCCTGGAATCAACTCGGTAGCGATATCGATGGAGAAGCCGCTGGTGATTACAGCGGCCATAGGAGGGGGGTTTCTCTCTCCAGCGATGGCAGCATCGTTGCCATCGGCGCCATGCAGAACGATGGCAATGGCTCAGATTCAGGCCATGTGCGCATCTATGCCTGGAACGGCAGCTCCTGGGTACAACGCGGTAGCGATATCGATGGAGAAGCCGCTGGTGATTACAGCGGCGTCAGCGTTTCCCTCTCCAGCGATGGCAGCGTCGTTGCCATCGGTGCCAGCTCAAACGATGGCAATGGCACAGATTCGGGCCATACGCGCATCTACCAATGGGATTCAGCCTCCTCTTCCTGGAATCAACTCGGTAGCGATATCGATGGAGAAGCCGCTGGTGATTACAGCGGCGTCAGCGTTTCCCTCTCCAGCGATGGCAGCGTCGTTGCCATCGGTGCCAGCTCAAACGATGGCAACAGGCATACAGGCTCAAATACGGGCCATACGCGCATCTACCAGTGGGATTCAGCCTCCTCCTCCTGGAATCAACTCGGTAGCGATATCGATGGAGAAGCCGCTGGTGATTACAGCGGCGTCAGCTTTTCCCTCTCCAGCGATGGCAGCGTCGTTGCCATCGGTGCCAGCTCAAACGATGGCAATGGCACAGATTCGGGCCATACGCGCATCTACCAATGGGATTCAGCCTCCTCTTCCTGGAATCAACTCGGTAGCGATATCGATGGAGAAGCCGCTGGTGATTACAGCGGCGTCAGCGTTTCCCTCTCCGGCGACGGAACCCTTATGGCCATCGGTGCCCTCTACAACGATGGCAACGGCGATAAATCAGGCCATACACGCCTCTACCAATGGGATTCAGCCTCCTCCTCCTGGAATCAACTCGGTAGCGATATCGATGGAGAAGCCGCTGGTGACAAGAGCGGCGTCAGCGTTTCACTCTCCAGCGATGGCAGCTTCGTTGCCATCGGTGCCCAATACAACCATGGGCTTGGACCTGGAACTGGTGTTCGTGCTGGCCACGTAAGAGTCTTCAGTCTCGACACCACTGCGCCCACCTTCTCCTCAGCTGCCACCAACGCCGCCGGCACCAAAGTTGTCCTCACCTACGACGAAACTCTCTCCTCAACCACAGCGTCCACCTCTGCCTTCACGGTCAGCTCAGGCGGGGTAGCCAATGCCGTCACTGCTGTAGCAATCTCCGGTTCCACCGTTGAGCTCACACTCGCCAACACCATCAAAAAAACGGAGACCATCACTGTTGCCTACAGCGACCCCACAAGCTCCAACGATGCCAACGCGGTTCAAGACTCAGTCGGCAATGACGCCGCAACCCTGAGCACTCAATCCGTCACCAACAACTCAACCGTTGCTTCTGCCCCCTCCTCTGATAACTCAACCTCCAAGCAAGACTCAAGACGCAATCAAACGGTTGCTCCTGACTCGTCCTCTGACGATTCAACATCCAATAACGACTCAACATCCAGTATTGACTTAAGTCGCGATTCAGACTCAGGAAGCACTCTTCTCCTCAACGACAACAACTCCTTCTCCGTCACAGATGGCGACAATCAAGGCCTCTGGCTCAATCTAAAAGTTCTCTCTGCCAGCACAAGCCTGCAGAACACCCTCATCCTCATCGATCAGAACAACAACGTCCTTGGCTCAATCGGCGCCACTCAGTTCTCCAAAAACTGCGGTGATCACGCCATCTTCATTCCAGAAGGTTCAACCATTTCCTTCCGACAATCCAGCAGCAACCAGCCCATCAACAGCTCTCCGCAACACACCATCACCCAGCAAAGCGATGGCATCTACAAGCTGCGCCTCAACGACAACACACTCGACAGCGATCACGATGATCTGATCATCGACATCAGCCATTCCTCAGCCTCTCCCGATCCCAGCGCCACATCCATCGCCGCCGAGCAACAAGAGCTCCACGACGCCATCCTTGATCTCTCCTCCATCCCTGCAGACGGTCAGACACTCCAGATCACTCTCAACAGCGACTGTTCTTTCATCAATCGCTTTGCACTCGTCAAGCTCAACCAGACATCCTCAGGCGAGTTCACCGTGGACGGGTACAACAACACAGCAGCTGATGCCTTTGATCAAGCCGTTAGCGACAGCCTCATCAATCCCGGCGGCAGCATCACCACCGCAACTGGCCTGCAGCAGCAGACCATTGAATGGACTCTCTCTTCCGCAGACGCTGGCTTCTATGCACCTGTTCTGATCAACCCAGCAGGTGACATCCACACCTACGGCTCCTCTCACGTCAAAAATCTCGGTTGCAACCTCTTTGCCTTTGAGGACGACAGCAAGATCTCAACCTCCGACTACGACTTCAACGATCTCACCGCCAAATTTCAAATCATCTAATTCCATCTACTCAGGCATTCACAACAACACCGCTCAGACAGCAAATCAGCACTAGCCCACAATCACGACCAGTTGCACAACAAATCAGAGACACCTCAGGGACTACTCCATGAAACCCAATGCAATCAAACACTCCTGAGTGGCAGCAGTACCAGGGCCAGCTTTGGTCCTCAGATTGGATGCCGCTGGCAGCCACCACGCTCCCCATCAATGCAGTGATTCTGCAGAGGAATGGATCAGGCCAGGGGGAAAGCACCAACTGCGGCACAGAACAGCACCACTCGTTACGCAAGTGGTGCGTCCGCCTGAATGCATTTTTAAATGATGATTGACCAGCTATTTGACTAATTCGAAGTCGCCTGGCATCCAGCTTTTGTTGAACCATGGTTCAAGCGGACCGTAGAGACGAAGGATCGCGTTGTATCCCTTGCCGGGCATGGTCTGCACCCAATTCCCTTCTTGTCCTTCAGGTGCACTGGGACCGAAGTAAACGGTCGCAGACCCATCATCATTCAGTTTCACACCTTTTGAGTTGCTATCCAAACCACCGGTGACCTGGTCGGTCTCGAGGATCGAACGAGTCTGATTGTCGTAGACCATGAACGACCAGAAGTCCTTGGCCGGGATCGGCGCAGGCAAAGTCACCTTGTAGGTCATCGCTCCATTCAGAGGCACGCCATTGATATCAGTGGTTGCCATCGCATAGACCGACCCCTTGCCAACCATCGGCTTGACCATCATCGGGGTGCTGCCCGTGGCGTAGTAGTAAAAGATCAGGCGATCATCTAACACTCGCTCGCCGTTATTGAGAAACTCATAGCTCCCTCCAGCAAGGGGTGAATACCACTGGCGCTTCCCGGGGTAGAAGTAAACCTCTTCGTTACGAGGTCTGAAGACGGCAACCCGGGCATAGGCATTAGCAATGGTAGAAGCTTCGGTGAGAATCTTGTTCATCCGATCGTCCGGGTTGAACTGCTGTCCTTTTTTGATGCCAATCGCCCCAGCTAGCCCTACAAGCTCAGGATCCCAGGCGGTCGCGGGCTCATACTGAATCACTTCATTGATCTCGTCGTAGAAGCTCGAATCATTGGCGTGAATGGTGTTGTATTGCTTATTCGACAGATTGATAAATTCGGTCGTCTTCGGATTGTTGGCGTCTGCAAGTGGATAAATCTTGAAGGTCTGCTTGAAGGCTTCAATAGCTTTCTTGGTTTCACCTGGCTTAGCGGCGATACGCATCAACGCCCAATGGCGGTAAGTCTTTGTCTTTGAGACGAAATATCCTTCGGGGATCTCCCCTTCGTAGTCAGGGCCCACCAAAAGGTATTTGCCTCCTTGGCCCTTGTCGGCTCCGACCAATCCAAGGTCTGTGACATAACGGAAGAAGGCATCATTCACAAATCCGAGCACCGGTGTGCCGATCTCGAGCACGACGGGTCCGTCTTTCACATCGATTTCCGCATGCACGTAGGGCGTGGTCGTCTGTGGCGTCAGCCACAGGGAACGGGCATTCATCAACTCCTCAGTAATCCCCACCGAGCGGTTGGGCTCGAGACCGATCTCGACGTGCCCGTTAAGCATTCCATACATCGAAGCGGCTGGCGTTCCATTGATGAACAGTTCAACTGCACGGGAAATATCTACGAAGTTGCTCACTTTGGAGAGAGTTTCCTTCGTTGGAAATCCGTCTTGAAATGTCAGGTCGCCGAGGTAGCTGCTCTCCATCTTGTCGGGAGTTAGCAATTTCTCGGGAACCTTCGCCTTATAGGTTGGACTCTCCTGCGCTAGAAGGGGTGAAACGGCAATTGACCCTGCAAGAACCGCGGCGGTGAGCATGAGGTGCTTGGTTGTCATTCTCTAATCTCCTGATTGTTGAATTGGATTGCCTGACGACATTGATGTGGCATGAAGGACTGATTTCACCTCCCGACTAAAACTTTTGCTAGCAGCCCCTTTGTGGAGCTTTCTCATGCAATCGTTAGTTCACAGGCATGATGTCCTGCAAGGGATAGGTCTGATCGAAATAGGCCTGAGTCGGTCCGTAGAAGCGCAGATAGGAGAACCAGCTCTCATCGGGATTGGTCTGAATCCAATTGGCTTTCTCAACGCCGACCGGCAATTCAGGGCTGAAATGCAACGTCACTGAACCATCGTCGTTCTCAATCAGACCCGTTCTTGAGCTCAGTGCAGCCCTGCCTTCATCGTTGTGAATCAGCGTGCGGGTGTTGACGTCATAAACCACAATCGACCAGAACACCTCAGCAGGCGCGTTGGGCGGCATCGTCAGCTTGTAGTGCTTGTCGCCTTCCAAAAAGTTGCCATTGCCATCCTTGTATGCCGTCCGATATTGCTGTCCTATGCCTGCCTGCTCGATGTAGTAGGCCTTGCCCCTTGAAACAGCTTCCCAGGTGAATGCAGCCCTGCGATAAAGCTGATCCATATCACCATCTCGGTCATCCACCGTGACCACCATCAGCTGATCCCAGTGGGTGCCCTTGTAGGGATCATTGTTCGAGAAGGGCTTATCAAAGGTGATCGATTTGAGCATGGCCTCACCGATCACGGCAGCTTCCTTCAAGACCTCAGCCTGAGCAGACGTTGGTTGAAAGGGTTGGCCCTTCTCCAGACCAAGCGAGGCGAGCATGCTCAGGAAGAAGCGATCGCGATCTTCAAAGACTTCGCGATCCATGATTTTTTTCAAGGCTTGCCAGTAGGCCATCCCATGGGGCTGCCATTGCCCCCACTCGGTGGTTTCATCCACGTCAATAATCGGATGCAGGGTGGGATTGGCTCGTTTTGCGTAAGGAAAGATGCGAAAGCTTGATAACAACTGATCGGCCTCAACAGGATCGGGCATCAGGGCCCTGATCCCTAGAAACGCAATATTCGAGCCATTGCGAATGACGGTGTACTCATTGGTATCCAGACCATCGGGAATAGCCATCTGAGGCGCAAGGATGAGCAGCTTCGCGCCATTGCCCTGATCAGGACCTGACATCCCGAAATCATGAATGCCACGCTGCCAGATGTCGTTGACCACCCCTGCTGACATTCCTTTGGGAATGTCAAAAACCAATGGACCTGTTCTCGAAAGATCGGCAAAGGCAACTGCATAGGGAGTCGTGGCATTGGCAGTCAGAATTCCCTTCTTTGCCCTGGGAGAGGTCAGCCGCACAATCTGGCCATCCTTGGCAGCGAAAAGCTCCTCATGGGACTCAAGCCATCGGGCGTAACTGACAATCGGAACGGCCCAGATATAAGCCTGCGTTGCCTTGTGAAAATCGAGCTCGTTCTTCAGTGCATCGATGGTCTCAAGACTGGGATACCCTCCGGCAAAACCACCCTTGGTGAAGGTGAGATCACCAATGCGAGATCTCAGTGTCTTGGGAGAACTCTTTCCATAGGCCCTGAATTCTCCGGGGCTGAGTGCACCTTTGATGTCTGTGACATCAGCAGATTGAGCCTTGGCGATCGGACCCCGCTCAGCCAATCCGCCAAAAACCAGACCCAAGGACAAAGCAATCGGGAGAGAACGCATGAAGATTGAAAACTCTGGTACGAAAGGAATTTGTTGCTTGAATATTAATCGAGCTGCAGAAAAACTTGGTACTGATAGTGCATTCTTTTTCTTATGGACGCGTGCAGCGTTGCCAACCGATTTTCTGTAGATTGATCCCATTTCGATGCCTAGGTGCTAAGAATTCGCTTCTGCCTGATGGGTTTCCCAAGCAGTGCTGAAAAGGGATAGTCGCTCACGAGAATGTACTGAGCGTGTCGCGTTGCTGCATCGGCCTTGAGCTGAATGAGCATCCCTTCATGCCTGTTCACCAGCCAGACCATGAGCTTTTTCTTCCGCCGCTCTCGACTGCTTAGCTGAAACCAGGGTTCAAGACCCTCAGGGACCATTCCTCAAGCCGTTGACTCTTGATTCCACAAGACTGAAACAAGGGTCACAACGACGGATCCCAGTCCCGCCGGTTCAAAGTACCCAGCCTCGTCATGCCGATTTGGGAGTCGAGCAGTTGCCCACACAGCTCCCCAGTTGCACAAAAAACTGAGGACAACTGAGGGATCAACCCTCTAGAACCATTGCAATCAAACACTCCTAAGTGGCAGCAGTGGCCACTAGGGCCAGCTTTGATCCTGAGCCGATATGCCCTCAGAAGCACTCAGATATCTGGAGAATGCCGCTATGGCAAAACGCTCTTAGGAAGTCCTGCCATAAGGGAATCTTCGGTTTCGGATGTAATTTTCGGTGATATGAAAGTGTTGAAATAAACCGCATAAACATTATTCGCTACATCTATAACAAATCAATTCAGTCGCGATAGGGACACAACAAAATGAGAGATCGAGCCATATCTGAACGGTTGAGGCTGCTGTACGCCCTTGCTGCCTTCTTTTCCATCGCGGGGTGTGCAACATGTGCCCCAGCTCTGTCTACCGAGTGGCCTGACCGACGCCACTTGCCGATCGAGCCGTACCAAGAACTCGGAAAGATTGCTCCGTCTGTGGGTGGAAGCGATCCTATTGATTGGCCCAAGGAGATCGAAGCACCAAAGGGTGCTCCGAACGTGCTGCTGGTGATGATGGATGACGTGGGATTCGGTGCAAGTTCAAGCTTTGGCGGCCCGATTCCAACTCCCACCCTCGACAGGGTTACGAGAGAAGGATTGCGATACAACGCATTCCATACCACGGCGGTGTGCTCCCCCACGCGGGCAGCATTGATCACGGGACGCAACCACCATGTCGCCTCTACCGGCATCATCATGGAGTTTTCGACGCCCTATCCGGGATATCACAGTTTAGTTTCCCGCAGTGTCGGCACCATCGGTGAGATTCTCACCGCCAACGGCTACGGCACTTCCTGGTTTGGCAAAAACCATAATGTTCCGGATTGGCAGACTTCGCCCGCAGGCCCCTTCCACCTCTGGCCAACAGGCTTGGGCTTCGAATATTTCTACGGTTTTCTTGGAGCCGATGCCCATCAGTACCGCTCGCCGATTTATGAGAACACGGTGCCCATCGAGCCTTATCTAGGGAAGAAGGATTTCCACCTTGATGAGGCGATGGCGGACCGTGCAATCGCCTGGATGAGGACACAGAAATCCGTCTGGCCCAATAAGCCTTTCTTCGCTTATTACACACCGGGTACTGCGCATGCTCCCCATCACGCTCCGAAAGAATGGTTAAACAAGTTCAAGGGGAAGTTTGACCACGGTTGGCATCGTCAGCGAGAAATGACCTTCGCCAAGCAAAAGGAGATGGGAATCATTCCTGCCGATGCCGTACTCAATCCCTTCACGAATGATTATCAGAAATGGGACGAACTCAATACTGATGAGAAACGGATTGCTGCGAGAGGTATGGAAGCCTATGCGGCTGCGCTCGCGCATGCCGATTATCAGGTGGGTCGTGTAATTAATGCCATCGAAGAGATGGGCGAGTTGGAGAACACCCTTGTCATCTACATCATGGGAGACAATGGCTCAAGCGCGGAGGATCCCACAGGCATCGGAATGACGAGTGAGATTGCCACCATGGGCAACAAGGTGGCCGATCGGCCCGAGTACATGCTTGAAAATCTGGATGAATTCGGAGGCATGTGGTTCGAAAATCACTACTCCCACAGCTGGGCGCACGCGATGAACACGCCTTTCCAATGGGACAAAAAAATTGCCTCCCACCTGGGAGGATCCCGCACTGGAATGGCCTTAATGTGGGGCGACCGAATTAAGGATCCTGGTGCTGTCCGCAGCCAATTTGGTCATGTTAATGACATCGTACCCACCATCCTTGAGGCTGCGAGCCTTCCCGAGCCAGAAACAATCAATGGCTTTAAGCAGGTGCCAATGAACGGCAAGAGCCTGCTCTATACGCTCAATAATCCTGATGCACCAGAGCAACATAAGACCCAGTATTTTGAGGTCATTGCAAACCAGGGCATTTACCATGAAGGATGGATAGCCAACAGCACTCCGAAGCGACTGCCCTGGGAGGGCAGGGGCCCCAGCAATCCTGATCCGTTCAACGACTACGAGTGGGAGCTCTACAACCTCAGAGAGGATTTCAGTCAGTCTAAGAATCTGGCCAAGGAGAACCCCGAAAAGCTTGAGGAACTTCGTGCCATTTTTATATCGGAAGCCAAGAAGAACCAAGTCTTTCCACTCGACGACCGCTACATCGAGCGGGCCGACCCTGCCAACCGTCCGGAACCAAACCGTGGCCGGAAGGAGTTCGTGTACTACGACGGCACCTTTCGCATCCCTGAAGGAGCAGCAGTGAGCGTGAAAAACACCTCATTCAAGATCACTGCCAAACTCTTCATCCCGGAAGGTGGTGCCGAAGGAATGATCATCACCCAGGGCGGTTGGTTTGCCGGTTGGGGATTAATGCTGCTCGAAGGCAAGCCAACCTTCAAGTACTCGCTTTCTCACTACCCGGAGCACAAGCACACGATCAAGGGCAAAAATGTGCTCCCCGCAGGTGACCACACGCTCGTGGCCGATTTCGACTACGAGGGAGGAGGAGTTGGAAAAGGAGCAACAGTCACCCTTCTCCTCAACGGCGAGGAAGTGGCAAAAGGAAATATTCCGGCAACGGTACCGACCCGTTTCTCCATGACAGAAGGTCTGGATGTTGGCAGGGATGCCGGATTGCCCCTCACAAAGGATTACGACGTCCCCTTCCGCTTCACCGGCAAGATCGGAAAGGTGGTTGTCACACTTGAAGGCGAAGAGTGAACTTAAACTCTGGATTGGATCACTCCACCCATTGGCTGATCACAATCAAAAGCAACCAATTGTCTTGATTGATCAATGAATAATCCAAATCCAGGCAAGACTTAAGAGCGCTAACAAGTCCTCATTCTGTGAAAAGGTACTTTGTTTGGCCTTGTATTCATGGTGCTGTCATGACAAACGCCAAACGTAGCCATGGCCATAGGCGTTGTGGAACACACCACCCACATCAGGGTCAGAGTAATCACAACAGCTGAGCCATTACTGTTGCCAACAAACAACGGCCATTTAGATTGCCGGGTCGATGACATCTCCCCCGACCTTAAAAAGTAATGACGAGGACAATACTGATAGCAATACAGGCTATGAATTAGCACTTGCCCACAATCACGCCCAGTTGCATAAAAATCAAGGGACAACTTAGGGATCAACCCCCTAGAGCCTTTGCAATTAGGGGCTCCAGATTGGCAGCAGCGGCCACCAAGGCCAGCTTTGGTCCTCTGCCGAGATGCCCTCAGTTGCCCTGAGATCGCCCTTCATGACTGCAATAATTATCTCGAGATCGCTATTTGTGGAACCACCGGCCAAAACTCGTCGCAAGTTGCTCTACTGACAAGCCAGAGACGATTTAAAAGAGGGAATACCCAAGCTACTCAGCCAAGACAGAAGCACCAGAAAAGAGGATACCCACAAGCAGAGCTGCATACCAGCCATATCCGTACGACCAAGCATGAAAAAGGCCCCAGAAAGAATCGTTCCGGCGAGGCGGCCTGCAGCATTGGCCATGTAATAAAAGCCGACATTGAGGCTGACGTCCTTTTGTTCAGTGAATGCCAACACCATGTAGGAATGAATCGAGGAATTCATCGCAAACACCACGCCAAAGGCGGCAAGACCAGCAGTGATGGCGATCGCGACGTCGACATCTCTCCACAAAGCCACGGCAATCAATGCAGGAATTGCCGTGAGAACAGCAGACCAAAACGACACAGCCTTCACGTCTGGGCTGCTGGACTGAGTCCAGAGTTTTCGTAGAGCTGGAGCACTGGCCTGAATGATGCCATAGCCAATCACCCAGAGGCCGAGGAAGCCGCCGATCTCTCCAGAAGACCATCCCAAGGCTCCCTCGAGAAACACCGGCAGTGCCACCACAAACCAGACGTCTCGGGCTCCGAACAGAAAGAAGCGAGCCAGTGAAAGCATGTTGATCCCCTGCGAGTTGGAGAACAACGCAGAGAATTTCGGATTGGTCGCCATTTTTCCGATGTCGGCCGGCAACACCGAGGTGAGAAGCAGAGCCAGAGCTAAGCCGAACGCCATCCAGGCCACAGCCGCACTGAAGCCAAACACCGTCAGCAACACTCCCCCAAGGAAAAAGCCCACACCTTTGAGGGCATTCTTGGATCCGGTCAAAACGGCGACCCAGCGGAACAGCCGTTTGTCTGCTTGATCAACGTCAGCACGACTGGTGGTGACCACAGTTTTGATGGCACTCTTGGCACTCATCTTGTTGAGATCCTTGGCGATACCACTGATCGCCTGGGCTGCCATTACATAGGCCACACTGAACAGCTTCGGCCAGGTTGCCGACACCGGGATCAACAGCAACAGTGCGGCAATCTGCAAAACGGTGCCGACCCAGAGCGTTAGCCGTAGCCCGTAGCGGGCTCCGATCCAACCACCACAGAGATTGGTGACGACACCGAAGAATTCGTAGAACAGAAACAGAAACGCGATCTCAAGTGTGCTGTAGCCCAGCGCGTGGAAGTGAAACACCACGAGCATGCGCAAGGCTCCATCGGTGAGCGTGAAGGCCCAGTAATTGGCCGTCACCAAGGCGTACTGCTGGAGGGCTGAGAGGTTCATCGCAACACTCAGGTCGTTTCCAGATTCACCAGATGACAGACCAGATCCACCATCCGACTGCTGTAACCCCACTCGTTGTCGTACCAGGCGTAGACATTGAGTTGAGTGCCATCCACGACCATCGTTGATGGTCCGTCAATCACCGCACTGCGGCTGTCGTTGGAGTAATCACACGACACCAGGGCCTTGTTTCGTAGCCAAGGATTCCTTGGAGTAAACCCGCAGCGGCATCAGCGAAGGCGGCATTCACTTGCTCAACAGTCACCGAGCGCTTCAGTACAAAAACAGCATCCGTGAGGGAACCATTCAGCAACGGCACCCGCGCGGCATGACCGTTGAGCTTGCCCTGCAACTCCGGAAAGATCATCGCTATCGCCTTGGCCGATTCTGTGGTGGTGGGGATCAACGAGTTGAGACCAGAGCGGGCACGCCGCAGATCGCTTTTGAAGGCATCCACGGTCACCTGAGTGTTGGTGATGTCGTGAATGGTGGTGATCATGCCGTGCTCAATGCCGAAGGCCTGATGAACCACCTGCACCACAGGAGCCAGGCAATTGGTGGTGCTTGAGGCAGCGGTCACCAGCGGGTGGCGAGCTGGGTCATACAGGTGGTGGTTGATGCCGTACACGATGTTGAGAACCTCGTGACCTGCCACGACTCCATTCACCGGACAAGCCACCAAAACACGCTTCAGGCCGCACTGATCGAAGTAGCCACAGAGCGTCTCTGGAGTTTTGAAACAGCCACTGGCTTCCAGCACCATCTCCACCCCGAAGGCCTGCCAAGGAACGTCGGCTGGATGGCGGTGTTGCGACCAACTGAGCGAGTGCCCATCGATGCTGAACCCATCGCCGTCGCTGTTGCGATCAACCGCCTTGTTCCAGCGACCATGCACCGAATCAAACTCCAGCAGATGGGCTCCTGCCGCGGCATCACCGGCAGGATCATTGATGTGCACAAGCTCAATACCTGGGCCGTTCCAGAGCGCTCGAAACACAAGCCTGCCGATCCTGCCGAAACCGTTGATTCCAATGCGCATCGGGAGACCGCCCAGCAACGTTGCATAGATCAACCAATCTTGATGCATCAATCCTGATTGATGCAAGCACTAGCTTGGTGGCTGTCGATAACGTTACGGGTCGCTCCTCATAGGCGTTTGATCCAGACCATTGCTCCATGACCCCAGCTCAAACGACCGCTGATCCCGCCTTGGTTCAGAGCCTGCTCAAAGCACTTGCGGATCCCAACCGGTTGCAAATCATTGAGGCTCTGGCCTCCGGCGAGCGTTGCGTCTGCGATCTCACGAGCGATCTAGGCCTGGCCCAATCGAGACTGTCGTTTCATCTCAAGGTGCTTAAACAATGCGGCCTGCTGAGTGATCGGCAGAGTGGTCGCTGGGTCTACTACCGGTTGCAGCCGGACGTGATTCAAACCCTTCAAGGCTGGCTTGAAACACTCATCGCCCGATCACAATCAAAAGCAAGCAACTGTCTTGATTAATCGGTGATTGATCAAGGTCTAGACAAGGCGCAAGTCCACTAACGAGGCCGCATGAATTCCATGCAAAAGCTACTTTCATTGGCTTTGCAGCCATGGTGCTGACCTGGCAACCGCTGAACTTCGCCTAAGGCATTTCTACTACGGAACACGCCATCGACTTCAGGCCCCCCGCCATCACCACACCAGAACCAGTAACGACTTCCTACAAACAACGACCAGTGAAATTGCCAAATGCATGGCATCTCCACCGACCTTAACAGTGGTGACGAGGGCCACACTGATAGCCATTCAGGCTGCGAATCAGCACTCACCCACAATCACGACCAGTTGCACAACAAATCAAAGGCAACTCAGGGACAAGCCCCCCAGACCCATACATATAACCGAGATCTAAGTGGCAACAGCAGCCACCAGGGCCAGCGCTGATCAGCAGATTGGATGCTGCTCGCAGCCAATCAATTCAAGTTTCCTGACAACGATTCTGCCTAGAGGCGAATCGGGCAGAGAACTGCGGTCAAGGTTGGGTCTTCTGCAGAGATACTCTCAAAGGCATTACAGGGCCACCAACGACACCTCAAGCCACAGGTGATCAAAGCCAAAAGAGAATTGAGATGTCGATAACAAAGTCAGTGACATCAGTCGGATAACTGCAAAAATCATCCTTAAAGGGATCAAAACCGCGTTCCCCTTCAGAATTTCTGAGATGTCTCAACGCCTTCGTCGTTTCCTCTGCCTCCTGCCTCTGCTGACTCTGAGCCCAATGGCAGCAGCACAGGATACTGTCGAGTCCTACTTGAGGGAGTTTCCGAATCAGGAACAGGTCAAGATGATGAACACCTGGCTGGAGAAGAACGAGAAGGGCACCTTCAAGTTCACCGGTTTGGTGGATCCCAGCGACACCACCGTGGTCACACCACAAGCCACTGTCGACTACGGCTACAACTGGTTTTCGATTTCAGAAGGCCCGGCGATCCTGACCACGCCTACGTACGACAAATTCCTGTCGGTGTCGATCTTCGATATGAAGCACAATGTGCCTGCTGTCATCACCAACCCAACCAAGCCAATCCTGCTCAAACGACCCAGCCAAGCGATGCCCGAGGGCGACTTTGAGGTGGTTGAGCTTGAAACGGATCAAGGTCTGGTGCTGACCAGAATGGTCGTTGTCGAAAACCTGGACGCAGTCATCGCCTCCCGTAGCCAATTCCAGATGGAGGGCGGCAAAGGAGACATGCAGCGTGAAGTCAAGCAATTCAGCGCAGAGACGGAAAAGAACGCCCAGGCCGTGATCGACACGGTGATCACCTATATCAACCCCGATGACGCATTCGGTCGGGTCAGCGGAGACGTCAGCTTCCTCGACCTCGCAGCCGGAGTGAAGTTGGGCCAGCTAGGAACGCCTTCAGACACGGTCCGTTACGGCACCATCTTGGTCGACGACACCGGTGCGCCTTTACGCGGTGATGCGACGTATGTAGTGACTGTGCCTGCAGGGCTCTACAACCCAGGCGGCTACTTCTCGGTGACCCTCTATGGAACCGATAACAAACTGCTGATCCCGAACGATCTGAAGATCTACGACCGGACCACATTCTCCTCAGAGCCGAACCAAGACGGAACAACAACCATCACACTCAGTCCTGATGGAAGTGGAAAAAACGGAATCCCCACTGGCAAAGACTTCTATGGAGTCCTTCGTGCGTACGTACCAGCACCCGGTGCAATCATGAAAGTGAAGGTGGAGCGGCAATAGCGAAAAGCGATGTTGGGATAGCAACTTCTTCAGTAACGACTGATCGAGCGGCACAATCACGCCATTCGAAAACTGGATGCAGTTGCTGAATCCAGCGGTTGCCCACAATCACGCCCAGTTACACAAAAAACTGAGGACAACTGGGAAACAAGCCACTCAGACCGATTACAAAAACGGGGAGCCTGGTGGCAGCAGCGGCCACCAGGACCAGCGCTGATCCTCAGATTGGATGCTGCTCGCAGCCACGCAATTCAGGTTTCCACACAACGATTCTGCCTAGAGGCGGCGCCATGCAGGAGCTGCTTTGAAGCTGCTCAGAATCCATTGTCATCTTCAATTCTGTGAATACAGAACCGAGGCATAAAACCTGTTGAGAGTATTTCAACGGTCTGAGGTGATCACCGAACGAAGAAGCGTCAGAAAGCCAGTTGCTCCTGACTGGAGCCCTCTGGGTTCCACCAGCTCAGATCGGACGAGCGATAGGCCACAACGTTGAACATGCCGCGAGCATGGTGGTAAGCGATATGACAGTGGAAAGCCCAGATGCCAGGATGGATTGCATCGAAGGCAATGCGACAGGTCCCCCCTTTTGGGACAAATACGGTGTCGCGCATAGCGCCGGCCAACGGCTGGCCATCGATTTCAATAATTTGGAATTCATGGCCATGCAGATGCATGGGATGTCCCATCGGGGTGGGATTAAAGAACACCATCTCCACACGTTGGCCTTCCTCAACCCAGTAAGGATCACGGTAGGGATAAAAACGATCATTTAGGCCCCAGGTGTATTTGGGAGCAGGGCCTGTCAAAGAAACAGGGATCGTGTTCTCAGCAGAGCGAACCGCAAGGGGTCTTTGTGCCCGTAATTGCTTGTCTTGAGTGAAATCGAGGCGACCAGTCCACTGATCCGTTTGCGGAGCCAAAGCGGGCGCACTGAGTTTCGGGTTGTTGCGCAGCACAACGCCACAGCGCAAGTTGCTGCGTTCACCCAGAGCCAGCAGTGGAAAAACCCCAGGCTCTTCTGGGACTTTGATGCGCAGCGTCAACCGCTGAGCCGTAGAAAGTTGAAACACCGAGCCGGTGATTGGCTCCACAGGATTGGCATCAGTGCGGAGCAATTCGCCATTGAGGTCACCTAGGTCGAGGAAAAAGCTCGTGAAAGCGCTGCCAGCAATCCAGCGGATCGCCACGGTCTCACCTGGCAGAACATCGATAATTTCCGGAGCATCAAGGCTCCGCTCATTCGCCAGCAGCGCGTCATAAACAACATCCGGGGCCATCATCAAACTCCCCTGCTCCCGTTTCCAGCCAAAGCGTTGCTTCACTGGATCCCATTGCTGACTGAGCAACAAACGCGGCTTATGCCATGCGAAATCAGCTAAATGTTTGGACATAGCCGTGCCGCCGCCGCGCTCGCCAGCAATGACGTTGTTGAGGATCTGGCTGGCTGGAGTGAAGCTGAAGTCGCGCAGCATCACTGTGATGGTTCGATCAGCCCACATCTCCTGCTCCTGATCGAGAATCACAAAAGGCTCAGCCACAAAGCTCTGGGTCTGCAGGCCATAGTGCGAATGCATCCAGAAGGTCCCGTTTTGCACCAGCGAATAGTGGATCCGCTGACTTTGTCCCGGTGGAATAGGTGGTTGCGTGACAAACGGCACCCCATCCATGGCATTAGGAAGAATCAAGCCATGCCAGTGAACCGATGAAGGTACCGGCAATCGGTTGATCAATTCGAGGTTGATGCCTTTGGCTTGCGAGGTGGTGAATCCGCGCTGACCATTCAGCTGCCGAATACAGCCGCGGACAACGGTTTTTCCCAGAACTGTGATGGGTGCTGTTGCTATTTCAAGAACAACGGTCTCTCGATTTCGAGGCCGCTGAAACGTCGGCTGTCTGATGAACTCCTCCCAGGACAATCGAAGACTGGCTCGGGTCGTCCTGATCAAGTCGAGGCTGACGCTGGTCACGAAAGCACCAAGCACACCCATTCGCAGAAAGGAACGACGAAGCAAGAGTCTGCGAGCCAGTTCTCACCGTTTAATTACGAACAGAGGGAACTCCATAAAAAAACAGTCTCTTATAAGCATTGATGACTTCAGTTCGCTCAGATCTCAGAATCGCTCTGACTAGCTGAACCAAACACCATTGCAAGCCCCTTCAGCGGCTCTAGCGAAGCATTCCACAAACTGAAGATGATGGAGATGCTCAAAGGCAGCCACGTTGAGCGCAAGGCCTCGAGTGTCTTGCCAGTGACCCACAACACAATCAAGCCCAGTGGCACAACAAACCAGAGACAACGCAGGTACCACTCCACAAAAACCACTGCAATTAGAAAGTTCGATGGTGAACCAGAACCGCACCCCAGCATCACAAGTAGAAACAGATAACGAGCCAACCATCAACAAGATCGCTCTCGAAGAACACTTCTCCATCAGAGAACTTCTCCCCACATCAGCGGAGTTGGAGTTTTTCGACCCACAGTTGCTGGGCGCGATTGAACCATTGCTGCCTGAACTGGCTGAACAGCGACTGGCCAATATGGACAAAGCCGGGATTGAGATCGCCGTGCTGTCACAGACTGCGCCGGGAATTCAAGCGATCGCCGACTCGTCCGAAGCATCGGATATTGCCAGACATGCCAACGACTGTCTGCATGCAGCGATAGAGCTACAACCCCGGCGTTTCAGAGGCTTTGCGGCACTGAATCTTCAGGATATCGATGTCGCTTGTGCAGAGCTGAAGCGATGCGTGAGCGAGCTGGGTTTCGTTGGAGCTCTTGTCAACGGCAGCACACAAGGTGAATACCTTGACAATCCCAGAGTCGATCCGCTGTGGTCAACACTCGAGCAGCTTGAAGTACCCCTTTATCTCCATCCCGGACTTCCCACCAACCAACCCGCTTCGATGGTGAAGGAACTCGATGGTGCCACTTGGGGCTGGTCATTTGACACCGCCACCCATGCGCTGCGCCTGATTGTGAAAGGCGTTTTCGAAAAACATCCCAACGCCAACGTGATCCTTGGACATATGGGGGAGAACCTGCCCTTTTATCTGTGGCGACTGGACAGTCGTTATGCGTCGACTCGCTATCGCAATGACATCAGCACCACACCCAGCGCCGTATTCCGACGAAATTTTTTCATCACCACTTCAGGCG
Organism: Synechococcus sp. MIT S9503; assembly: GCF_047304175.1. GTDB lineage: Bacteria > Cyanobacteriota > Cyanobacteriia > PCC-6307 > Cyanobiaceae > Synechococcus_C. Next base: position 974,729 of record NZ_CP138955.1, read on the forward strand.
TCTGTGATGACGCTGCACTGAAGTGTTCGATCGCGACTCTCGGCGCGGAACGCATCATGTTCTCCACGGATTACCCCTATGAAGACATCGAACTCGCAGGCCGATGGATCGACCAGGCTGCGATTGATCAAACCGCTAAGACCATGATCTGCAGAGACACGGCGCGGAGGCTGCTTCACCTGGACTGATTCCCTGTAGAAATCCAGCTCAGCAGCTCCATGGCGCCACCAACCATCTCTGCGAGCTCAAAGCAGCGGGCAACAAAAACAGATCGAATGCTCAAATTGAACCTGGCTTACGGGGAAAGTTCTTTTCAGTCAGGAGAAGACTCACAATGATCCTCGAAGAGAAGAACGAAGACGTCGACGAATCATTCGCCACTGGCGCTGAAGATTCTTTCGCTTGGGAGCACTGAGCTGGGCATAGGCGATCAGCTGCTGCCGATCAGCCATGGCTGCAAACAGATCGGCATGATCAGGATGCAGGCGCGCGGCACGCTGGCAGAGCTGAGCGAAACTTTCGCCAGGCAAGGGATGTACACCAAACCGAGCAAGCAGGCGCAGCGACTGATCAAGCGGTTGACGCCCCGCTACCGAGTGGCGCAACATCACCCACCCCAGACTGGATGAGGCCATCGACGTCAACAGCACCGTGAGACCAAGCCATCGCTGTTGATCACCGAACAACCGTGTCAACCAGATCTGCTGACTGGACTGATCGAAACCCAGCCACCAACGGGTCCAGACCAGATCCAGTCCCCACCATTGCCGCTGAATCCACTGCCACCAGGACAGCTCAGACTCCTCCCGCATAGCAGCTGGGAGTTGTTGTGCGAGAGGAGTCTCAGCACCCGGAGCAATCCAGAGCGTCGGGTCGACACGTTGCCAGCCGCTGTCGTTCAACCACACTTCCACCCAGGCATGGGCATCGCTCTGGCGCAGTTCGAGATAGTTCGCCCCGCTCAGCGGCTTCACCAATCGCCCGCCTCGATAACCGCTGACGACGCGGGCCGGCACATCCGCAGAACGCAACAAGGCCGCGAGTGCACTGGAGTAGTGACCGCAGAAACCCAGCTGACGATCAAACAGAAAGTCGTCGAGATCCAACGCTGAGCCTGGTTGAAGACTGTATTGAAATGGCTGACTGCGGAACCATCCCTCCACGGCAGTCAAACGCTCACGATCACTGGGCAGGCTGAGAAACCCTTCTCCAAGCTGCCTCAGCCGTGGAAATCCAACCGCCGGGAGCTGACGCTCACTCGCCAGCGGTGGGCGGCGGCGCCAGTCCTGCGTGTTCCCAGCGGCCTGCAATCGATAGGCCCGGCGTTGTCGTGAGGCGACATTCATCAACAGCTCCCCCTCGGACGCAATCCACTGATCCGCAGCCACCGGGGCCGAGCTTCCATCCCAGGGGAGCGCACGGGTTGCTGAGGGTTCGACAACCCACCACTGGCTGATCGGCGCAGTGCTGCGCACATCCCTGACAGACGTCGGAGGTTCAGGGGAGTCGCGGTGCCGCCAGCGACGACCATCAAATGTTTCGTGCACCAGTACACGCCAGTAGGCGTCGTCTGGTATGACGACTCCCTGAGCCACCGTCATGCGGGCAGCGGATGCGTCCACCGATGCCAATGTCGCGATGCTGAGTGGATCGAGATCAGAGGAGAGGCCGGTGACGGCACCGCGTGCAGGCCCAAGCTGCGTTGTCCACAACGGAGGGATGCGCGGAACAAGCAGGAACAGCACCAGGGCCAGTGGTAGAGCTGCCGCCAGCAGCTGAAGACTGCGTTGCAGAAGTCCTCGGAACGACAACATCCCCTGCAGCTCCTGACTGAGCAGCCCTGCAAATGCGGTGCATGCGGCGATCAACTGCAAAGCGGAAGCCAAAAGGCTTTGCAGCTGAGCCGCCAGCAACCCCGCTGACAGCAACTGCAGAAACGCCACCAACCGGCGGTCAAAAGGCCTGCGTGTCTCCCTCAACTTGAACATGGTGCAAATCACCAAGGCCCAGGTCGGCCAGGTGAGCGCCGCCGCGCTGTTCAATGCAAAGCACTGCAGCAGCAGCGGCGGGAAGGCGCACCAGGCCAGCGCTTCAGCTGGCAGCCTGCGGATCATGCGGTCGCCAATGCCTCCAGACAAGCATTGCGATGCCGCAGGCCCAGATCCGGTGCCAGGGTTTTTCCGCGCAGGCGCAGGCCGTAACGCACACCCTGCTGATGCAACTGCATCACCCGCTGAGCCAGATGCTCCACAGCCCGATCCAGTGGCAGGCCCGACGCCGGTTCCAGCATCCACTCGTGATTGCTGGGATCGGCGAACACCTTCGCCTGGAGTGGCCGCCCCCTGGCGGCACCGGTCCAGTCGACCACTGCTGGTCTCTCCTGATCACGCACGTCGCGAAGATCGTGCCATTCATCCTGACCATCGCGGGACTGAGACGTTATTCGCTCCCCAACCGGACCTGAGCGGCGGCGCGGCCAGATCAACTGAGTCTGTGGAGGCAGCCAGCGCGTCCAGCAAATGAACAGGCCCAGAGGAGCGATGGTCTCAATCTGCAGCTGGGGTGGCTGCTGCCAGCCTCGGCACTGCGGACTCCAGGGGAGAGCCAGCGTGGAGATTCCCGCCGATAACTGCAGGTCTGCAGCCTCAGACCCGTCGCGAAAACGAAGACGCATCGGAGGCCGAGGTGAACGGGTTTCCAGAATCAGCGGGTAGGTGACGGTTTCTGCGGCAAATGCAGGTGGCGGCTGACCGCAGCGCACCGTCAGACCATGCAGCGTGTCGTGGGTGAGAAACATCGCCAGCAACATGACGCCCAACATCAGGAAGCCCAGCAGCAAGGTGCTGTTACTGGCGGTCTGAATCGCCACCAGCAGAAGAAACGCCGCCCCGACAAGCCAAAGAAGGCCGAAGCGACTGGGAACGATGTAAAGGGATCTCAGCCCAAGCCTGATCTCATCGCAACGCATTCACCCGCTCCAGAAGATCGGTGCTGAGGGGTGTACCGGCGTTTGCTGGGCAGCCGGCATCAAGGCGATGCTCCACCACAGCAGGCAACACCGCCTGCACGTCGTCGACCAGCACATGGTCTCTGCCATGGATCAGTGCCCATGCGCGTGCAGCCGCCACAAGACCCTGGCTGGCCCTCGGCGACAACCCCTCCTGCCCCAGGCGGCTCGCCTCTACCAGGTCGAGCACATACTCCAGCAGTTCCTGGGAGCAGTACTGAACCGCACAGCGCTGCTGCAGCTGAAGCAGAGCCTGATCATCAACCCCCTGAAGACTCTCAACAGGAGAACTATCACCACGAAGCAGCTGACGCTCCGCATCACGGTCTGGGAAGCCAAGACTTACGCGCATTAGAAAACGATCCAGCTGTGCCTCAGGCAGAGGGCTCGTACCCACCTGATCGAGACTGTTCTGTGTGGCGATCACAAAAAAGGGGTGAGGCAGAGCATGGCTGGTGCCATCGATACTCACTCGTCCGGCGGACATGGCCTCGAGCAGTGCGCTCTGGGTGCGAGGACTGGCTCGGTTGATCTCATCCGCCAGCAACACCTGAGTGAATAGCGGTCCCCTCTGAAAGTGAAAAGTTGAATCTGCTTGATTGAATACGTTGATTCCGGTGAGATCTGCAGGGAGCAGGTCACTGGTGAAGCTCACCCGCTTGAACGCCAGTGAAAACACGGTTGCCAGAGCCTCGGCAAGGGTCGATTTGCCCATACCGGGACGGTCTTCAATCAGCAGATGCCCCCCCGCCAGCAGGCAGCTGTAAGCGAGACGCACCTGCTTCTCCTTGCCGAGCAGAACGCGACCGACGGCATTGGTCAACGGCAGCAGCTCAGCAGTCACAGAGGATTTCCACAAACCCCATCTACAGGTTGGCAACCCACTGGAAGAATCGGTCAAGGACGACTCGGGGCCTGCTCCCGAATCAGGTTCCATGCTTCAGCGGGAGTATCAGCAAACTGAAATAATTGCCGGTCTTCATCATCAATCAGACCTGATTCGGCCATGAAATCAAAATCGATCACTCTCGACCAATACTCTGTTCCAAAAAGAATGATTGGCATCGCGCGTTTCGCCCCAACCTGTCTTAAGGTCAGAACTTCAAACAGTTCATCCAACGTTCCGAACCCGCCTGGAAAAAGAACTGCGCCAACCGAATGCATCACAAAATGAAATTTTCTTAGCGCAAAATAATTAAACTTGAAGCACAGATCTGGAGTGATATAGGGATTGGGATATTGCTCATGAGGAAGATCAATATTGAGCCCAATCGAACGACAACCGGCATCAAAGGCTCCGCGATTGGCAGCTTCCATGATTCCAGGGCCACCACCAGTGACAATCACATGAGATGAACAACCTGGGGTGGTGCCCTCTTCGGGCTGACCATGCCTTGAAGCCAGAAAAGCAAACTCTCTGGCTGCGTCATAAAACGCTGAAAGCTCAACAAGTTTTCTGGCTTTGTGAACCCTGCGCTGATGCTGAGACGAATCAGGATCTGCGCTGAGTGCCATCAGTGATTGTTCGAGAGACGACTCAGCGACAGCCCGCTCCTGAATGCGGGCACCTCCGAACACAATAATTGTGGACCTGATGCCGGCCTCTTCCAGCTGAAGCTCAGGTTTACTGATCTCCAGAAGCATCCTGACTCCTCGCATCGAAGCACTGTTGAGCAGATCGAGATCCTGGTGGGCGAGTTTGTAGGTGTTGGAGTGAATGATCTGATCAAGGTTCCTTGCAACCTGGTCCTCGTCGTTATTGAGAAATTCAGAATCGCTTGCTGCTGATGACATCGAGGAAGCATCCCTTACATCAGGTTGGCAGGCTCAACATGACCTCACCACCCAGATGGCATGACATCAGACAGCATGGCTCGGGACCACCAGCAGCGATGCATCAGGGAACTTCCCTCAGTCCTGGTTCAGCCTGCTCCAGTTGCTGCGTCGTCAATGACGATCGCAACAACAAGGGCAGGGGAGATGAACCAGTCTGGAACGCGCCGTTACCCTCTGGAGCAAGCTCTGGGGTCGTTGTCTGCCCCAGCAGATGCCTGTCGAAGAAGAGTTTCGCCATCCCCCGGAGTTGCTGTCTGGCAAGGGACTGATCCGGACCCGTGATCACCTCAGGGAGATTCGAGGTGGCATCCAGGAACGACAGATGTGTGCCGTTTTTCTGAATCGCCAGCAATGAACCTGGCTGGCGGAGACTTGTGAAGGGCGTGAGTTGCTGGGAAACAGGCGGGGCGAAAACATCCTTCATACCGGCGATCACAAGCATCGGCACCTCAACGCGGGCCATGGATCGGCTGCTGAAAATCGGATTGGTGACCGGATTCACCGCCACGGCAACCTTCACACGAGGATCACGGAAGCTCGTCTGTTTCACCACACGACCGGGTGCTTTGCACTGCCAGACCAGCGCCGGATTGAGAATCACAGAGCGTGGATCATTCAGCGGCTGACAGCCACGAATCAGATTGGGCCAGTCCAGCTCAGCGCCAGCGAGAGCCGTGACTGTGTAACCCCCGAGTGACTGACCGAGCAGCCCGACCCGCTCAGTGTCAATCCTTTTCCCCCAGCGCTGCTCGATCTGGTCGATCAGTTTGCTCACGGTGATCGGCTGGCGATACCAGGCATTCGCAGGGGGAATGGCTCCTGTGCCTTTGATGGCAGCCGTCATCGTGTCGGCGCTGGTGAAGGGAAGATCGAGAGCCGCAACCGCGTAGCCATGACTGGCCAGGGTCTGACCGACATAAAGCAGTGCATTCATGTCGGTATTCAGGCCGGGAGCAAGCACCACCAGCGGGGCCTGGCTCTGCGCCGTTGCCGTATCAGGCAGATAGGCCCCAGCCTTGATGCTGTCGACGAAATGACCTTTGAAGCTGAAGGGCACCTGTTCAAAACGGATGCCGCCAGGTTGTGCTGCTGCCACAAGATCCGGGCCGGGCTGCGGAGCACCGCCAAGTGCAGCCAAACGCGAAAACAGCTTGTTCTGAAGATTGAGGTCCTGAGTGAGGGATCGCAGCAGCGAGCCGACAGCGGCCACATCAACAGGGATCGTGGGTAATGGATAGGCCTGAAGCACATCCGTTAGACGAAGGCTGTCGCCGTTGGCGGCTCCTTCGATCAAGGCGGATGCCAGGGCGTTACCGGCAACTTCCGTGGGCTGGTTGATCAGCTTCACCAGCTGTTGAAGCGTTCGCTTGCCCAGAGCTGTGGAGAGATAGTTCGAGGCCATCACGGCACTCACGGGGGCCGACTGATTGAGTGCCTTGCGCAGTGCCTGCTGTTCTGAAGGCTTGAAAAAGCGGAGGATATCGGCGAGGGCAGTACCGGGAGACTTCCCTGCCGCATAGTCAACAAGTTCGGCGACTGGGATGGATCTTTCGAATTCACCGAGCTGAAAGCTGATTCGCTCGGCAGCCGATCCCGGGGTTGCCAGGGCACCGAAGCCAATCAGCGCAGAGAGAACGCGCTTCACATCAAATTCAGCTGCTGAGAAGAAATTACCCCCTCACGGCTGCATGGCCCAGCAGCAAGCCTGTTAAGCAATGAGCTGCTCAAACGTTCAATCGGAACATGGCGATGTATCTGAGACTTGAGGCCAACAGAGCTCAATCACCCGATTAATTGTTCACTTTGTTGTTCCATGTCTCAACATGAAGCGTTTGACAGTCTCTTTTAATTGCGGCGTTATAAGCCTTGATTTTTTCAGGATAGGAAACGAAGACAGCTCTCCAGCCCTGACCTGAAGAATCCATCGCATAGGCGAAAGCTTCATCCCAGTTCATTCCCTGCCTGTAGGCATCACAGCGATATTCGGCATGCTCTTCTGCCCAAACCGAATATGCATGCTTGGAGTATTCAGCACCGCCTCCACCGCCTCCATGGCCCAGAAGAAATGGGAACAATGCCAGGGGAAAGATGAAAGGCATCCGCACAATGTTTGAGCAAATCAACGGATAATTTAATTCAATGACAGGCCATCGCAGACTGTGCTGAGCGATCAACTGCCTATCGTTTTCATTCCATCTGTTGTCGCCTCTGGTGGTCATCGCCACGCTGCAGAGAAACAGTGTTCAGAGCGATGGCACAGCATGACGAAGCCTTGATGCGCGAGGCAATCCGCCAGATGCGTGAAGCCGGTATCGTCAACAAGTCCGGAGGTCCATTCGGTGCGGTGGTGGCCAAGGATGGTGAAATCGTGGCATCGGCAGGCAACAGTGTGGTGAGGGATCTTGATCCAAGCGCCCATGCTGAGGTGAACGCGATCCGAGCAGCCTGCAAGAAACTGGGAACCTGGGATCTGTCCGGTTGTGTGATGTATACAAGCTGCGAATGTTGTCCAATGTGCTACGCCACGGCCTACTGGGCCGGCATTCGCAACGTGTTCTACGCAGCTTCCTGGTCGGACTACAACGATCTGTTTTCCGATGAGGCAATCAACAACGACATGCAGAAACCTCAGGATCAGCGTGACATCAAACTCACACAAATTCTCAAGTGCGAGGCCTGCAACGTGTGGGATGAATTCCGCAAGCTGCCCGACGGGGCTCGCTACTGAGCATCAAAGGTCAGCTTCACCATGCCTGAGCAAACCGAAGGTCAATTTGTCTACACGATTCACAGCTCGGTCAGCGCTTCACAGCGCCAGGAATACCAGGCTGTTCAGGAGCGTATGAATCGCGCCGCCATGACGTTCACCGGGTACCTCGGACAGGACGTTGTGTATGAGGATTCAGGCAATGGTTCAACACTGAAGGTCACCACGCATGTTCGCTTTGAAGAACTGGAGCAGTGCCTTCGCTGGCTGGACAGTCCACAACGAAGGGAGCTGCTCAATGAAGCGGAGGAACTGATCGGCTATCACTATCGCTTCCACCTTGAGGCAGGCTCCTTTGACCAGTGGATTCAGGCCAATGGATCATCACGAACCCCGATCTGGAAGGTGAACCTGCTGGTCTGGCTGGCGTTATATCCATCTGTGATGGTGCTGATGTGGGTCAGTGGATCAACTCTCGGCAGCCTGCCTTTGCCCCTCAACATGTTGATCAGCAACCTGATTACCGTGTTGCTGACCGGCTACTTGCTGGTGCCCTGGCTCAGTCGTGTTTACACGAACTGGTTGTCAACAGCATCCCGGCGCTGGACTCTGGCCGGATGCAGCACCATTCTTGTTGCCCAGGGGCTGTTGCTGATGCTCTTCTCCACTGTTCCAGCGCTTCCATGGAACACAACGGGGTGATGACTCCTGGGCTGTCAGCACACTGAGCGTGTTCAGGCAGTCATCCGACACTCGAGAAGTGCCACCTCAGCGCTCAGACCGGGACCGAAGGCCAGCGCCAGGCAGGGACCTGCCACCGGTTGCCGACACAACCGCTCAAGGATGAACAGGATCGTCGCCGACGACATGTTGCCGTGATCCTGGAGAACAGCTTGGGAATGTTCCAGAACCCTGGGGTTCAGCGAGAGAACCTCTGCGCAGGTGGAGAGAATCCGAGGACCACCTGGGTGCACGGCCCAGCTGCGCACTTCGGAAAGATCGACACCACGTGAACTCAACCAGGACCGCAACCAGGGCAACAGTGCAGCACCCACCGTTTCAGGAACACGTGGCGACAACCCCATTGCAAATCCATGATCACCGATCTGCCAGTGCATGAGGTCGGAGCTTTCGGGGATCACCGTTGAGCCGCTGCTTCTCAGCACGAGAGCCTGATCAGCTGAGGGCGGTGCAGCTGAACAGACAGCAGCAGCAGCTCCATCGGCGAACAGAGCATTGGCCACCACTTTCTCGGGATCCCAGCCATAGGCCATGTGAAGGCTGCAAAGCTCCACGCAGCAGAGCAGAACAACGGCATCGGGGTCCATCTCGGCAAAGGCATGGGCGACACGCAATCCGTTGAGTGCACCGTGACAACCCATGAATCCAATGTGGGTTCTCTGCACACCTGCCGACAGACCCAGCTGGTCGATCAGGAACAGATCGACGCCCGGTGATTGAAAGCCAGTGCAGCTGACGGTCACAAGGTGGGTGATTGACGATGGCGCAAACCCGCCGTCGTTCAGCGCTGCGCGAGCAGCCAGCAAGGCAAGCTGACCCGCATGCTCATCGAAGAGCCGCATCCGCTCCGCAGTTCCAGGACTGTCAGCGCCGTAAAAGCTCAGATGCTGCCGGGTGGCGCCGTGATCAACGTCATTCTGGAGAAGCACACTGCCACGCGAAAGCACTGTTGTTTTTCGGTAGATGCGATCCATCAACCTGGCCTGGTCGGAGCTGCCGCCATTGATCCGATGGGCCACTGCCAGTGCTTCCTGCTGGTTCAGCCGCTGAGCCGGCACTGCCGTTCCGATGCCATGAAGAGTCAGCGGCATGAATCTGAGGGGAGCGCATGGGGTGAAACCTGGTTAAGGCTGCTGATGACTCGCTGCGGCAGCGACGGCCAATAACCGCCCAGTCTGAACATGGCGTCAGTCGCGAGCGGTTGTCGCAACAACGTCGACAGCAGACGACACAGACGCTGACGATTCACCGTCAGCAGCTTGAGCCTCTGATGCCAGCGCTGTTCGAGATCGCGGCTCCATCGCCGCTGGGCCTCCTCAGCGAAGGGAGCCACTGCTGCACCGGCGGCCAGTGCCCAGGCCATCCCTTCACCGGTGAACGGTTCCACATAGCCGGAGGCGTCACCCAGCAGCAGAAAGCGCTGACCGGCGAACGCATCCGCGTGTCGGGTGAGGGCTGAGGTCAACTGCCAGCGCGATGTCTCCAGAGCGCGAGGAACAGCGAAGCCCGCCTCACTGATCACCGCTCGAGCCGCTCGTGCCGCACCACCGGCGGACCTGAGTGCAGCTGGATCGAAGGCTGCAGCCAGGTTGAGTGCTCCATCCTCGCGTCGCACCAGGCCGACGTATCCATGCCGAGCGACAGCCATGTGGATCGCGCCGGATGCATAAACGTCATCATCGTCATCGATCAGACAACCGGCCCCGAGCCTTGAACTCCCGGCGATCCGGGTGCTCGAAGCATCGATCGTGGCCAGAACCTGATGCTGCAGTCCGGCGGCAACCAGCACCACCCGGGCTCGGACCCGTTCAACTGCAGCACCATCGGAAGGGCGCAGTCGCACCATGCGCTCACCGGAGCAGATCTCTTCCAGCACGGCACCGGTCTGGAACCGCAACCTGGCACCGGCGGCTTCAGCAGCACTGACCAGAGCCTGGTCGAAGCGCTCCCTTGAGAGTGCCCAGCCACCTGGTAACGCCAGGTTGAGCATGCTGCCGTTCCAGCCCAGACGCAGCTGATCAAGCTCCACACCCCCCTGATCACGGATCAGATCCGACAGCCCCACGGAACTCAGTGCGGCCTGGGCGTTGGCGTTGAAGCAGCAACCGCAGACCTTCCAACGGGGAAAAGAGCGCTTTTCAACAAGCAGAACACTCAGACCACGGCGCGCACAATCGAGCGCAGCCAGCCCACCGGCGACTCCCGCTCCGATCACAACAACATCCCAGCTGTTCTGCATCTCAGTTGGGTCTCCAGCAAAGCCTGTACCGCTCGGGCCAGTTGCGTTCCAGCAGAGGGTTGTGCATGCCGGCCCGGGCAGCGAGGTCGAGTATTTCCGAAGGGGTGAATGCCGCCTTTACGGAGAGAGGGCCGTCGTAGTGCACCACCCAGGATCGGCTCAGCAGGCGGGTCCCTGCCCAGGCCAGCGCGTAACCAAGGCGGCTGCGGATCAGATCATCCACAAGCACAAGACGGCGCGCCCGGCTTGCCATCACACTGAGCAGGCGCACCACATCAGCTGGATCGAGGTGGTGAACGAACAGGGTGCAGTACACCACATCAAATATCTCCGTTTCAGGGGGGTCGAGTGCGTCGGCAACGAACAGATCGACGCTGCTGTTCTGCCTGAGGACATTGCGACGGGCGATGTGAATTGCTTCCGGATTGAGATCGCAGGCCTGGATCGTCCAGTTCAGTTTTCGCCGCTTGGCAATTGCTGCCAGCGCGATGGCTGTATCGGCCCCTCCACAGGCCAGTTCCAGCACACTCAGACGATTCCCGGGCGCCTCACGCGCCACGGCCTGCAGATGTTGAAACAATCCAGGCACGCAAAGGCTGATGGCGTTGATGCGGCGCAGACCCCGCAGTGCCCGGTCGTGTTCCGCAGGGTCAAGGCCAGGCTGATCCATCACCTCGGGTTTCCGGTCGCGCGACATCGGAACCAGGCCCGGGAACATCTGATCACGTTGAAGAGAGCGCAAAGCTAGGGGCTGACTGCACCAACCGCTTCAGTGTCCCGATGCCGGCAGGATCGCTCCGGTCAGAGCCGGGGTTCTGATGAACAGATAAGAGCGCAAATTGGCAACATCACGAACCATCGGAAAAGCCACTGAGTCAGCTGCATGGCATCAAGACTTATCAGTCCATGCGAGCTGAATCGCGTGCCTCGATCCCGTTTGTGCGAGATGAGCATCGCCTTGGGAAGTGCTCAGCAATTGCGAGCTATCAGAACAACGAACGCCTCTTGCTCCAACCATGACAGGCACCGTTGGGAACCTTTCCTGGAAGGCCGATACCGAACGGCCCAACATTGTGTTGATGCTCGCCGACAACATCGGCTTCGGTGACCTCGGCTGCTACGGCAGCGGCGGCGATCTGCGCGGGATGCCGACGCCGAATCTCGATGACCTGGCTGAAAAAAGCCTGATGCTCACCCAGTTCTTTGTGGAGCCAGGCTGCACGCCCTCGCGGGCTGGCCTGATGACCGGCCGTTACAGCGTTCGCTCCGGCCTGAACAGCATCATCGTGGGCGGGACTCCCAGCACCCTGCAGGAGGGGGAGTTGACCCTCGCCGAAATCTGCAAGGAGAACGGCTACTCCACGGGGATGGTTGGCAAGTGGCATCTGGGAGAGGAGGAGCAGAGCATCCCCACAAGGCAGGGATTTGACTCCTACCGCGTCGGCATTCTGGAAACCACCGATGCCACTCTCTATCCACAGACGATGCGTCGCTCGGGCCTGAGCGAAGAGCAGATCGAAGCAGCGCAGTCACACATCTGGGAGTCGAACGATGACGGCAGCCTGCGCCGCGTTCGCCCCTATGACCTCGCGTATCGCCGTCACGTTGAAGGTGACATCGCCGATGCGGCAACGTCATTCATCAAGGAGAAGTCCGCCGGCGACGATCCTTTCTTTCTCTATGTCGGATGGTCTCACGTGCACTACCCGGAGGGAGCCCACAGCGACTTCGAGAATCGATCGTCATCGGGGCCATACGGGGACATGCTCATGGAGCACGACCACCGCGTTGGCCAGGTTGTGGCGGCCGTCGAAGCAGCGGGGATCAGAGACAACACGATCATCATCTACCTCTCTGACAATGGACCGGTTCAGAATCAGGTGATCAGCACAGACTTCAAGGGCAGCTCACCGGGCCCCTTCCGGGGCGAAGTCGGCGACGTGCTCGAGGGATCGCTGCGCGTCCCGGGCATGGTGTCATGGCCGGGCAACATTCCTGCTCGCAAAAGCAATGAAATGGTGTCGATCCACGATTTCGTGCCCACCATCGCAGGAATGCTGGGTTCCAGCCTCCCCGACGATCGTCCTTACGACGGCGTCAATCAATGGAAGTTCTTCGTTGGTGAAAGCGAACGATCGAGTCGCGATCATCTGATCACTTTCATCGGAGGTGAAATTGCCGCTGTGCGCTGGAAACAGTGGCGCATCTATCCGAAGCAGGTGATCCAGTCTCAGACCAATCCATCATCCCTGGGAGTCTGTGCCTACCGAGCGGAGGGGATGGGATATCCGTCGATGTTCCACATCGAGAGGGATCCCAGGGAGGAATTCAACGTGGTCGGAACATGCGCCTGGGTTCTGGGTCCGTACATGAAAATCGTCGGCAACTATCTAACCTCCCTCAAGGAGCATCCCAATCCTCCGACCTTCAGCATGACGTCGTTTCCTCAGTAACGAAACCGAGTGAATTGCAGTTGAACAACGCCAAGACGCAGGGGCTGATTCACGTTCGCGGTGGATCACTTTCAATGGGATCCACCGCTTTCTACATCGAAGAGTCACCGACCGTTGTGGTGGAGGTCGACGATGTACTGATTCAGTCGAGGCTGGTGACGAACGCAGAGTTCAAGAACTTCGTCGACGACAGCGGTTACGTCACGACAGCTGAGCGCAAAGATCGAGAAGGTTCCGTGGTTTTCATCGGAACAGAGGGGCCTGTGCCACTCAATGACTGGCGCAAGTGGTGGGCCTGGGTTCCCGGCGCCTGCTGGCATCACCCCGAAGGCCCCCTATCCGACCTGAACGAGCGGATGGATCACCCCGTTGTACATGTCTCCCTGCACGACGCCCGCGCCTATGCGGACTGGGCAGGTCTGGTCCTGCCGCATGAGCCGGAGTGGGAATGGTGTGCGCGCGGAGGTCTTGATGGAGCCACTTACACCTGGGGCGAGCAACCGAATCAGGGAGACACGCTGTTCGCCAACACCTGGCAGGGGGACTTTCCCTTTGACAACCGCGGGGCGCATGGCTGGAAGGGAACCTCGCCTGTGGGTTCCTTCCCAGCCAATGGCTACGGCCTTTTCGACATGGCGGGCAATGTCTGGGAATGGACGGAAAGCGCCTGGCAGGACCATCCGAGTGTGCACTGCTGCTGCTCAGGATCCGAAGCCGGAGGCGATCTGAAAATCATCAAGGGTGGTTCGCACCTCTGCTCGCCTCAGTACTGCCTGCGGTTCCGTCCGGCTGCCCGCTCTCCCCAGGAAGCCGGGGAAAGCACCAGTCACCTCGGTTTCCGCTGCATCGCGCGGATTGCCTGAAAACGAACATGCCGCTGATGCTCACACCTCCCAGACCAGCGCTTGCTCACGCGCAACGTTGAGGATGTTGTTGCGGGCTGTTGCCTGCAGCTCAGCCGGATACCAGACACCTGCCGGGATGGTCTGTTCCGCAGTGGTCTGTTCTGCGGTGGAGTGGCCTGAACGCCCTCGCAGCATCTCCATCGCAAAAGCGGCTGTGGCCTGACCAACGCAATCCTGGAGATCGGCATGGACGCAGCGAAGGGTGATCCTGTCGGGCGTGCCGTTGCCCTCACCACCCTTGCTGCAGGCATCGATGCGCATGGCATTGGTGGCACCGACCCACTGATCGACAGCCCTGATGATGGGCATCGAAAAACGGGCGAGGCGCTGCATCGCATCGCGGTTGAGCAGCAGATCGTCCGGCAGCAGTTTGATGGCAGCGAAAAGATTGTTCCAGGCCGCCGGTGCGGTGCCGAACCGCGATGCGCAGTTGGCAACGCCCAGTGATTCAACGGTGGTCGGCACATCGGGGTTATCAAGCAGAAAGCAGGCTTGCCTGCCCACACCGTCGCCGAAGTCGATGACGCGTCGCTCGGTCCAGGGCTCCTTGCAGGCGAGCATGCCGTCGACGTAGGTCAGCACCCTGGTGGCCAGCAGCAGAAAGGTGGCGCTGACGATGGTGGGCCCGGCACCACCGCTGCCAGCTGTGAAGAAACTCAGATCAACACGGTCACAGACCTGCGGTCCGCCCAGCTGTTGCACCGCCTCGGCCGCCAACAGGGCACTGACACCAGGCCAGATTCCGCATGACACCACAGCAGGAATCCCGGCAGCAGCGGCAGCACCCGAGAGTTCCCTGGCATGGCGACTGAAGGCGAACTCATCACAGACATCGCAATAGGCAACTTCAGCGGCGATGCAGGCCCGCAGCAGGTCAGGCTGCGAACGCCCCTGAAACGGACCGGCAGTGTGCACCACCAGCCTGGCGCCACGCACAGCGGAGACGAGCGACTCAGCCCCCGCATCCAGATCCACAGGACTGAAGACAAGTTCCGGCAGCTGAAGACGGTTGCGCACCGACTCAAAGTTGGCCCTGCTGCGACCGCCGATGGCGAGCCTGAATGGTATGCCCTCGCTGCAACGGCGAGACAGCTTGTTGAGCCAGTGCACTGTTGATGCCCCGACGCGTCCACTGCCGCCGACCACAAGAACATCAAAGGTCGATGACGACTCCATCACTGCTGCGTCAAAGTTGATTTCAATGCGCCATCAGACCAGCTTCCTCATCCCTCGGTCTGGTGTCCTTGACAAGAAGACTCAGGCTTGCCGCGGCCAGCATTCCCACCACCACCACCGCGTAGCCCTGAAGCTCCTGCATGGATGAAGGTCTGCCCCCCGACGGCAACCCCAGCTGTGAGAACAGACCAACAGTCGGCTGCACGATCACCGGCAACAGCATCACAATGCAGTTAACGAAAGCGAGCGTGATCGCTCGGGTGTGCCGCTTGGCGATGTCAGCAACCATCACGAAAGCGAGTTGCTGACTGCCGGAGGCGAATCCCAACGCCGCCGCCAGCAGAGCCACAACACCGTCCGGCAGGCTGCCAGTGAAACAGAGCAGCACGGCGAAGCAGGCTGCACTGATGGCACCAGACGTGAACAACAGCTTGCGCTGACCGATGCGATCGGACCAGTGGCCAGCAACCACACCACCGACGGCGAAGCCGATGAACACCAGAGTGGTGATCAGGCTGGCCTG
Organism: Synechococcus sp. MIT S9503; assembly: GCF_047304175.1. Taxonomy (GTDB): domain Bacteria; phylum Cyanobacteriota; class Cyanobacteriia; order PCC-6307; family Cyanobiaceae; genus Synechococcus_C. The sequence continues at coordinate 990,316 of NZ_CP138955.1, forward strand.
ATCACTGGGCAGACCTGTCTCAATACTGAAGTACGACACCCCCCAGAGATCACCGACAACGGAAACAGGCAGATAGATCCCTGCTGCAGCGAGGGCGAGAATCCACAGGTTGCTTTGGCGCAGAATCCTGCTGAGCTGTAAGCCCATCGGCTCAGGGCTCTGCGGATCAAAGCCATCCTCTCGCATCAGCTCGACAAACCAGCTCGGTCGTCTCGGCAGATAGCTCCAGACCAGCCAGGCGATGAACACACCTGCCAGCGAACAGATCAACAGGGGCATTCTCCAGCCGAACCGGTGTGAAATCAGCAGCAAGGGCAGCTGCGCTGTCGCCGCGCCCAGGGTTCCGATACCGGTGACCATGCCAGGAACCATTCCGTGACGCTGAGGCGGCAGCCAGATCAGTGAGAGATAGATCACACCCAGATAGGCCACGGAACTTCCGAGCCCCTGCAGGAAACGGGCAACTCCCATCACAGCGATGTTGTCGGTGATGGCGAACAGCAGGCATCCCAGCGCAACAAGCAGAGAGGCTGGAGCCGCGATCGCGCGAACACCATGACGATCCAGCAGACGCCCGACAAGCAGCTGCGCAGGTGCATAGGCGAGGAAATAGAGGCTCATCGAGAAACCGAACGCCGCCTCACTGGCTCCGGACACCGTGATCAGCTCGGAATGGAGCACCCCGGGGGCAACCCTGGCGAAGAATTCGTAGAAGTAAAAGAGTGAGGCGATGCCGAACAGCATCCAGGGCCGCCAGCCCTGGCGGGCACGTCTGGCGCGCAGGTGACAGGCCTTGAGCTGGCGATGAGCTGCATCGTGTGCTGGTCGGCCTCCGGGCGGTCGTTGTGGCTTAACCATCGACGCGAAAAATGATCAGCGATGGGAACCCGCTGATGGATGAGCTGCATCCCTTGCTAGCCACGATTGATCCGGATGCACCCTTGCATTGTTCAGCGCATCGCATCAGGGAGCAGCCTTGCGCCGAAACGTGCATATACAGCGGGAATCACCACCAGCGTGAGCAGGGTCGACGTGACCAGACCACCCAGTACCACGATCGCCAGCGGCTGAAGAATCTCGTTGCCGGCTCCGAAGGCCAGAGCCAGAGGCAACATCCCCAGCGATGAGGTGAGTGCGGTCATCAGGATCGCGTTGAGTCGATCGAGCGTGCCCGCCCGAATCAATGGAATCAGGGCCTCACCTCTCTGATGCCGTCGGTTGTAGTTGTCGACCAGCAGCAGGCCGTTGCGGACCGCAACACCGAACAGGGTGATGAATCCGATCAGCGAGGCCACAGACAGCACACCTCCACTGAGCAGGACTGCAACGAGACCGCCCACCAACGCAAGGGGCAGATTGAGCAGAATGGCAATTGTCGCAGGCAGGGAACGCACCGCAATCACCATCACTGCGGCGATCACCACGGCGGCAAGCAGGCTGTAGAGCACCAGGGAACGGGTGGCACGCTGTTCCGACTCGAACTGTCCTCCATAGCGCAGGGTGTAGCCGGAAGGAAATGTCACTGACCTCGCCACCTCGCGGCGGATGTCGTTCACCACCGGACCGAGAGGCCGGCCGGCAACGTTGGCGGAAACGACGATTCTTCGGGAGACATCCTCACGGTTGATCTCGTTGGGACCAGTGGTCTGCTCGAAGGTCATGAAGGACCCGAGCGGCTTGAGTGCACCTGACGCGGTTCGGATCGGAAGCCTCTGCAACGCCCGCAGGTCACCCTGCTGCTCGGCGGACAGTGTGACAACAAGAGGGGCCCGAAGACTGGTGGACGCCTGCGAGCCAACGGCCGTGCCATGCAGCGCCACTTCAGCGGCCTGGGCCAGCGACGCCACACTGACCCCCTCGCGCAGAGCTGCTGCGCGATCGATCCGCAGCTGGATCTGAGGCACCGGTAACTGTGGCTCCAGCTGCAGATCCACCACTCCGGAAACCTCGCTCACCACATCACGAACCTGCTCACCCAGACGGCGCAGTTGCTCAAGATCTGGACCGGCGATCTTGATCGCGATGGCACTGCGCACTCCCGAAAGCACCTCATCCATGCGATGGGAGATGAATCCACCCACGTTGGGCGCCACACCAGGCAGACCGAGAAACACCTCACGGATGCGGGCGATCGCGGCGGGGCGATCCTTCATCGCCTGATCACTCAACTCCAGATCCACATGGCCGATATTCACCCCGGCGCCATCGGCATCGCCCGGTGCACGACCGGCCCTCACCTGCACCCAGTCGACATCGTCGCTGGATTGAAGCTCCCGGGAGAGCAGACGACCTGCACGGCTGGTCATCTCCAGCGAAACTCCTGGATAGAGCACCATGGAATTGACCAGTGACTGCTCACGGAACTCCGGCAGAAACACCCGGCCGAGACCGGGAAGAATCAGCAGAGTGGCCACCACCGCCGACAGCGCCAGCACAAGCACCCGACGCGGTGATCGCAGCACGACCTCAAGCAGAGGTTTATAGAGCCGCTGAACACGAGATTCGACCCACGACGCCGCGGCAGGCAGAGGAGCACGACTCAGCAGCAGGGCGCAGAGTGCCGGTGACAGGGTGAGTGCCACGGCCGTCGAAGCGACAATCGACAGCACGTAGGCGATGCCCATCGGCATGAAAACGCGACCTTCCACGCCACTGAGGGTGAAGATCGGTGCAAAGACCACAACGATGATCAAGGTGGAGAACAGCACCGGCTGACGCACTTCCACAGACGTGCTGAACACCACATCAAGAGGATTCAGAGGTTCATCCTGCTGACGGTTGCTGCGCAGACCCCGGTAGCAGTTCTCCATATCGACGATGGCATCGTCGACAACGGAGCCGATGGCCACCACCAGACCACCGAGTGTCATCGTGTTGAGTTGCAGGCCGAGACCACGCATCAACAGCAGGCCCACCAGCAGCGAGAGCGGAATGGCGCTGAGAGCGATCAAGGCTGTGCGCCAGTTCATCAGGAACAGCAGAAGCACCACCGCCACGATCACCACGCCGAGCAGAAGGGATTCGCTCACATTGCGGATGGCGATTTCGATGAACTTGGCCTGACGGAAGGTCTGGGTGACCGAGACATCTCCTGGCAGCGATGACTGAAGCCTGCGCATGCCCGCTTCAACGGCGCGTGTCAGCTTTGGCGTATCGACATCCGGCTGCTTGTTGATCATCAACACCACTGCCGGTTGTCCGTTGAGGCTGGCATCGCCGCGACGGATCGCAGATCCGGATCTGACCTTCGCAACTGAGCCCAGCGCCAGGGCACGACCATCACCGTTTCGCACGACAGCGCGAGCGATGTCGTCGTCAGCAGCAATGGCATGTTCGCTGAGGATCAGACGTTCCTGACCACCGGAGATCTGGATCCCGCCGCGACCACTGAACTGGGCCTTTCCCGCGGCTTCAACCGCCTCATTGAGAGCCACATCCCGCTCCTGCAGTGCCTCCGGATCAAGCTGCAACTGGGTCTGTGCAGTGTCACCTCCATAAATGGTGACCTGCGCGACGCCGGGAATGGAAAGCAATGGATGCTCAAAGGTGCGCTGTACAAGCGATCGCAGCTGCAATGCCTGTTCAGGTGTGGCGTTCTCAGGAAGCGTGAAGGCGTATTGGAGAATCGTTCCCAGAGGGGAGAGCAACGGCGAGATTTCCGGAGCCTGGGCTGTTGCAGGAAGTTGCGTGCGCACCTGCTGCAGCCGCTCTGAGACTGCCAGCCGTGCACGATCAAGGTTGGCGGAGTCACGAAACACCACCTGAACCATCGACAGACCCGGCTTGGATGCGGAGCGCACCAGGTCGACCCCGCCGAGACCGTTGACGGCTGCTTCGATCGGCTCGCTGATCTGTTGCTCTACCTGCTCAGGAGCAAGACCGGGAGCAACCGTCTGGATCTCAACCTGTGGCGGTGCAAATGGCGGGAAAACATCCAGCGGCATCTGCACAACATTGATCACGCCGATCAGACTGATCAGCAGGGAGCTGACAAGCACCAGCCATCTGCGGGTGATCGACCAGCGCAGGATGGCGTTCAGCAGATTGTTGAGCATCGATGAACTGTCGGATCTCCGAAGGAGAGGCAGGGAATGAACAGAGTCAGCGCTTGTTCTTCTGCGATTCAGCGAAGATCGACAGAGCGCCTGAGACCACGATCCTCTCGTCAGCCGTCACACCGTCAAGAACAACCGTGCGATCCACGGAGACGGAGCCTGGCTTGATGACGACCGGGTCATAGGTGGTGCCGCTGTACACGAAGACGTAGGGCTCGCCATAGGCCTTGACGATGGCCACATTGGGCACACTCAATTCACCGCTGGCCGAGAGCTTTGGTTTTTCGGTTGCGATGCCAAGCATCTGATCCCTTTTGACATTGGCCTTCACCTGACCGACCGAACCTGTCTGAACAAACTCATCACCATGCCCCGCATGGCCGTGAACAGGTGCCGGTGACAGCCCACCGAAGCCGGCCATGGCGGCGAGACAGGCGAGGGCGAAAGCGCGCATGTTCAATCAGTTGCTTTCCACATTGTGGTGAGAATGGTTATCACTGGCCACTCTTGTCACACCGGCGTTATCGCACAACCCAGACATGCGACAAAAGACCTTCTAGCGGCCTGAACGCCAGCCAGCGCGAACCCGCCACCGGCATGATGGTGATGTCAAGTTGCTTGCAGACTGCAAGAGAGTCTGAATCTCCTTCTGAATCATGGCTCTATCAGCTCTTGTGTTTGCACTTACAGCGTTGGTTCTGACGACCGATCCTGCGCTGGCCCACAGCAAGGGCCTCTACAAATCAGAAACCGAGGCCTGGAAACGCGCTGAACAGATCGGCTGTGACGCAGTTCACGAGAACAACGGTCGCTGGATGCCATGCGCTGATGAACGCGAACTGCATCAACAACTGCGCAAGCAATGAAGCGTGGCTCCGTTTCTCAACGTCAGGCTCGACGAGTACACCGCTGGCTGGTTCCGATCGCAGCTGCACCCCTGCTACTCACGGCCATCAGCGGGTCCATGTACAGCGTTCTGCTTGAGCAGGGAATTGATGCCTTCTGGCTACTCAAGATTCACACCGGCAGGTTCGGCTGGCTGAATCTCGAGTCGTTCTATCCGGCTTTGCTTGGACTGCTCACCGTTGTGATCACGGCATCAGGGGTGACACTGCTGATCAAACCCCGTTCCTGACAAGTCACTGTCGGTGTTGTTGATCCATTGAGTGCAGACCTGGAGGTCGGATGGTTGTGGTTGCACCGCAACGATTGCTAGCCCGTGAACGCATGAACAGCAACCACCCATGAGTCGATTCGTATCCAGCTGCGCCGCTGTGGGACTGCTTGCAGGCATCGGTATTTCATCACTGCCTGCCGGAGCAAAGACGCCGACCCACTGCGAACCGGATGTTGGTTCACCGGCGAATCTCAAGACGATCAAGCATGGTCTGCTCGAGGGCTACCTCCCCCCCGATTCCGTACCCGATTCACTGAAGCTGCTGCCCCCCCCTCCCAGGCAGGGATCACTGGCCTATGACCTTGATGTGGCCAATGCCGAGTCGACCTTCCCTATGCAGGGCAGTCCGCGCTGGGAGGTCGCAGCGATCGATGCCAATCTGCATTTCCCCGAGGCAGCCGCGATCTACTCCTGCACCCTCGGAATCCCGATCACCAAGGATGGAACGCCAAGGCTCTACACACTGCTGCAACGCACACTCAGCGATGCCGGCCTGGCCACCTACAAGGCCAAGAACAACTATCAGCGCCCCAGACCGTTCATGGTCAACGGCAAGTCGATCTGCACGCCCGATGAAGAGGAGATGTTGAGAGGCGACGGCTCCTACCCCTCAGGCCATACCGCTGCGGGATGGGCATGGGCGCTGATTCTCAGCGAGATCGCACCGGAACGACGTGATGCGATCCTCGCCAGAGGAGTCGAGTACGGCAAAAGCCGCTACATGTGCAATGTGCACTGGCTAAGTGATGTGCAGGCAAGCCAGGTCATCGCCTCGGGAACCGTTGCTCAGCTGCACAACGACCCTGTCTTCCGCGCCGACCTGAGAGCCGCAAGAGCGGAGGTGCAGGCCATGCGCCGTCAGGGGCTGTCTCCCAACGGAGACTGCGACCTGGAGCGAAGAGCCTTTCAACTCTGAAACCTGGCGCGTCAGCTGTTCAAGGCAGGTCACCCGATCACGGGATGACCTGCCGACGAAGTGATTGAAGGCCGGGGATGACTCGGCAAATCTTTGCAACATCAAGGTGGAGACCATGGCTTCAGAGCGAAGCTGGAGACATGCAACGACCCGATCAAACTGAAGTCGCCATGAGCGCTTGCTCCCGTATCGGCGGTGTTCCCGAAAACATCCGGTTCATCCTGAATGGCCGCGAGATCCGCATCACACTTGAGCGGCGCGGGCCGAGCGACGGAGCGCTCTGGCTGTTGCTGCCGGCCTTGAGCACCGTGTCGACCAGGGCTGAATGGCATGACTTTGCTGATGCCATGGGTGAAGGCTGTCAGCTGGTGAGCTTCGATTGGCCGGGCTTTGGAGACAGCGACCGTCCCTCCATCACCTACAACGCAGAGTCGCTCCGTTCTGTTCTGAGGAGCGTTCTTGCCCATCTACAGCGGACGGACCATCGCAGAATCAACATTGTGGCCGCAGGCCACAGCGCCCCGCTGGCTCTTGGACTGGCGGAGGAATGCTCAGGCGAATGGGCCCAGCTGGTGTTGGTTGCACCGACTTTCCGAGGCCCACTGCCAACGATGACCGGACGACCGGGAACCGACTTCAACTGGGTGAGACGGCTGGTGGAACTGCCTCTGGTGGGATCGATCCTCTATCGACTCAACACCAGCCGGGTCATCCTGAAGCTGATGTTGCGTCGCCATGTCTGGGTGAACAAAGCGCTGCTGACACCTCAACGTGTCAGGCAGCAACAACGAATCAGTCGTCAACCCGGGGCACGTTTCGCAAGCGTTGCCTTCGTCACGGGAGGTCTGGATTCAGCGCCTGACGCACTCTGGTGGCTCGCACAGACTCAGCAGCTGCAATGCCCGCTTCACGTGGTACTGGCCATGGAGGCACCTCCCCGTTCCAAACAGGAGATGCTGACGCTGGCAGGCAAGGCGGATCGCATCACAGAGATTGATGGTCGACTGGGACTGCATGAGGAATTCGGCCGTCTGCTGGCAGAGAGAGTCGTTGCTGGCTGAAGAGGCCTGCAGGATCGGCGTTGCGAGGCCTTCAACGGACACAAAACAAAGGCCTTAAGATTTTGCATATCTGCATTGACGCAGTACTGGTCTATCTCTTCCAGAAACCGCCATGGCTTCCTTCACCTGGGACGAATCCACTCTCTCCGCAGACTGCGGAACCCTCGAAGACATGGCAGAGCGTTTCGAAGACACCGCCGCCCTAATGAGGCGCCTCGCGCAGGAAGGCTTTGCTGTTTCTCAGCAGGAAGGTGCACGCAAAATCATCCATTCAAACAACGAGATCTTTAAAAGTTTCGGATTTGTCATTGAGGAATAAAGTCTAATTTTTTCAATTCAATTCGAATTAATCCGTCCCTCCAATGAGATCCTTTTTCAGATCAGCAATGCGGGCATAAAGCTCCGCTCTCTTGTGCTGCAGCAATAGATTCGATGTAACCAAACGGACCAGTGCAACGAGGCCAACGAGCTCAGACAATCCCTGAAACAGCCCTCCGACAAGCGGCATATGGTTGATCGAATCAAGAAAGTGGGCAATAAACGCTAAAATCAAACCAAGAATGACAACTCCGAACAGAATTAAAAAGATTGGATAGATCTGCTTGAAACCTTCCAGATTTAATCCTTTGAGCGAATCGAAGCCCACTGAAAGCTGCTCGAGCAGTCGCGTAGCCGGAAGCTCATCGACCGGCTGATCCGACTCGCCAGATTTTTGTGCATCAGGCATACCGGAGGACGACTCAACCAGCGCAGCACTTTGAGTCGCATCATCCTCGATGGGATCAGCAGCCAGAGTCAATTCAGCTGAATCAACAGGTTCCTTGAATGGCAAACCACCGTCATTGTTCGAACTTTCACCCACCCGCACACCTCAGAGATGGAGCTGCCAATATGCGCGAAACAGGCCAATGCATATCAAAAATTTAGCAAACAAAAACTCTCACAACAAATCGCATCATCAACCACTGATCCATACACAACACTCAACATTGAATGCAACAAATATCCATCCCGATCAATCCAGCTGAAACACGCTGACTCGTCAGCGGCAGCAACACTGATCAAAATCGCTGTGATCAACCTGTTGCTCTAGTTGAAGTGTTACTTTCCTGAAAGTGATCATGGCAGTCAACTTAGAGACATCAGCTTCAGGAAATGGGAGATAAAATGGTCGAATGAAAGGATTTGGATCAGCACCCGAGATCGCCTGGCACTATACGGATGCAAGCAAACTGGTGGCTCTGGTTAAAACAAGATCGCTCAAACCCTCCATGGGAATGACTTATTCCGGGGAGAGCCCAGTGGTCTGGTTCACCCGCGCCGATATGTTCGAACCCATGGCTTACCCGGCCTGGGTTGACGACAACGGCATCAGACATGTCATGCAGTCTGAAAAGGAGGTTGCCGACAAAGCAAAAGGGCTTCTCAGAGTTGGAATTGCTGCCAATGACCCTTGCCTGAGGGCACTGAAACACTGGTCAAAGAACCGTCATCCAGACAACCGGGTGCATGCAGAACAAATGCTGAGCCATGCTCGGGATCTTGGATCCGATCCAGATCAGGACTGGCTTGTGAGCTTCAAACCTGTCAGCCAGAAACGCTGGAAGCACTTCCAGATCGCCTTTCCGGAAGATGTGGGGGATGCCGGCGTCATCCAGTGGAGTGAGTGGGACCTCAGAGCGGAGTACACCATGGATCTGCTCAGACTTGACGCCGAAGCATCCGCAGACAACTGCGATCAGGGCCGATCCTGCCGTTGTTGCGACAGCGAATGAGCTGGGCGATCAACCGGCTTCACTCAGCCAGCAGCGCAGACTGAAAATTCCAGCTGTCACCATCCTCCAGCCAGAGTTCCCAGGCCATCGGCGTTCCATCACGAAGCCGCAGTTGGCCACCAAAGCCGGCAGGCGAAGGTTGATAGAGATCTGAGACCTCAAGCACGGTTTCACCATCACGTGTCAGGAGTGTTTCAACAGGCCGGCCGATCCGCTCGGAAAGATCCTGACGAAGCTCATCAACGGTCATCAGTCAGGAACTTTGAAATCCAGCACCAGATCACCGAGATCATCCCGACTGATCGTGTAGGCAAATCCATCAACACTGCCGTGCCAGAGGCCGGCCACGGCATCAGCAGCCATTCCTTCGATCTGCTGAACCTTGTGATCGAAAAGCACTGAGAAGCAGTGAGCAGCCACACAGGCAGCCTGATCCTTATCCATCTCATCGAGTTCGTGGGCCTGCACAGTGCAACCCTCAAGCAGTTCGGCATCAATCACGTTGCCGCTGCCAACGTCGGCGACAAGGGCCTGAAGTCCCGCCAGTTCGCTGTTGTCTGTCATCTTGTCGTTGTCCCCCCGGGGACAGTCACTCCACTTGCAGTGACTCAGGGTAAACAGCATTTGATCTGATCAGCAACAGCGCTGCGGACCCTGTCAACGCACGAAACCAAGCACCCCTACAAGGCCGCAGATGCCAATGAAAACAAGCGGGGAAATCTTGGTCTTCAAAACGAAGAAACAGACCATGAAGGACAGTGCGTAGGCGATCAGGCTGTGATTGGCTGTTTTGAGAACCGTGACGCTCACGGAGAAAAGAATGCCCAGCGTCACAGGCCCGAGACCGCGTTCAAAAGCGATCCTCCATGGGGAGTCACGCCAGCGATTCCAGTAGGCCGCGGCAATCAGCATGACCACAGTGGATGGCAAAAGGATCGCGAGCTCCGCTGAATAGGCGGTTATCAGCGCCCAGACCGGTCCGTGCTTCCAGCCGGCGCCGAGACCGAGCAGACCCACGAGCATGGAACTCGGCCCCGGCGCTGCTTCCGCCAGTCCGTAAAGATCGGAGAACTGGCGGTTCGTCAGCCATCCGAATGTTTCCACGACCTCGTGGTGATAGGCCTGAAGCAGGGTGTTGCCGCCACCGATCGAAAACAACGACAACTTCAGGAAGGTGAGCACCACATGCCACCAGGTTTGCAACGCAGTCATCGGCCTGGTCCTCGAGGCCAGTACAAACTCATCGCAACCGGACCTGCCACCAGAACAACCGGAATCAGGTGGAACCTGAAGACCTGAAGACTGACAAAGACAATCACTGCAATCGCCAGAGCCAGATAATCGGTTTTGTAAACCTCCAGAATCTTGAACCCCATTGACAGCGCCATGCCAGCCGCCGCCGCCGCAAGGCCGGCCAACAGACGATTGACTTCCGCGATCGCACTGAACTGAAAGTAGAGCAGGCCAAGCAACATCAGCAGCGTGAAAGGAAACAGAATGATTCCAGCCACAGCGGCCAGTGATCCAGGCAAACCCTGAAAAATCGACCCGATATAAACAGACATGTTGATCTGATTCGGCCCCGGAAAAAGACGGGCGACGGTCAAACCAGTGACAAACGATTCCGAAGTCATCCACTGACGTCGTTCAACAATGATGCGATGACTCCAGAGCGACATTCCTCCTCCAAAGGCAGAAAAAGCAACCTGCGTCATGCAAACAAACAGCTCACGAAGTCCGGGACGATCAGCTTGTTCGGACTGCAATGAAGACTCAGGTTGATCACTCATGAATGAAATGCGGGTCGGGTGACAATTCGCCGTGATCATGGAGGGAAGGATCAAGCGGATCAGGTGCCGAATACTCCTTGGCTGCGTGCCAATCCGACTCAAACAATTCGCAACAGCGGGCAATCACCTCAGGGGCATCTGTCTCCATACCCAGTTCACGTCGGATGTCAAAGGCACTCCTGTCAATATTCATTGACCCAATCACCGCTGATTTTTTATCAATAATAATCATCTTGGTATGCAGCTTTAAATTCTTCTGACGCCGGATTTTGACCCCAAAGCGCGACATCACCCGCAAATTCCCGAATGTGTCATAGATGTCCCAGTCTGAAATTCCATGTTTACCACCACACAACAGATGCACCTTGACACCTCTTTCACAGGCTTCAACAATCCGATCGAGGATGACTGCATCAACAAACTTCGGATGCTGTATCCACAGATGCGTTTTTGCGCTGTCAATCAGCTTGGCCAACTGCCCCCGGCTGTGCAGATTGCTCCAAACAAGACCGACCGTCAGATCGGGCTTGAACTCCTGATTGCTCCAGTCAGCATCGAAACCTGCAATCACCTGTTTCACAGCATCTTGGTTATAAGTAACCAGACCATGATCTCTCGTTAATGTGAAGTATTTTTCAGCCAGATTAAAAGTGGCAACCAAAGCAAACTGATCATCAACAACGATTGATTTTTCGTGCGTCACAGGAAAAGACTCACTCGTCCAGCGAATATCGACCCCTGATTTCTTGAACAACTCAAAGGCTTCATCGTTCCATCGATTTCCTCCTGACGTGTGAGGATTCAACATGATCTTCACATTCACTCCGCGATCATGGGCATCCTGAATGGCCTTGATCACAGCAGGAGCCTGAAGCTTGAACTGCTTGATGCGCAGACTGGTTTTCGCAGATACGAGCAGATCAAGTACAGCCTGTTCGCCATCATCCGGCATCACGAGCAAACGCTGCTGATGACCGAGACTCGTCACTCCAGTAGCCATATCGCTATTGCCGTTGAAACATGCAGATTTCGCCACTTCAAATTAGCCAGAATGAGAATATTGGCCAACAGCTTTGGTGAACAGGGAGTATGCGTGAAACCCGCCATCCCAGAGATGAACTGACCACCTCAATGTCAACCCCACTTTGACATCAAATGAGTGGGGTCGCGACGTCCTAAAACCTGAATTCAAGTCAGATCCTGCGTACAGTTCTGTCGAAAAAACCTCCTGAAAGATGATCAAAACAGATCATTAATGAATAGGATTACAGCCTCACGACTGCTGTCAATCTGACAAATTCAATGAGAAAGTCATCTCAATTCTCCATTGTGTTGCCAGCTTGGGCAGACCATGCTGGTGGAAACCATGCCCACTGTGTCCTGTCGGTATAGCGGCGAACTGCGTTGTGTTGCCACACACCAGCGTTCCGGTGCCGTGCTGATGACCGACGCTCCAATCGACAATGCGGGGAAAGGAGAAGCGTTTTCCCCCACCGACCTTGTGGCCACCGCGCTGGCCACCTGCATGCTCACGATCATGGGAATCACAGCGAACAGCAGGGGCTGGTCAATCGAGGGGAGCACAGCCGATGTGGACAAACAGATGACTGAGACTGGACCTCGCAGAGTGGAGATCCTGCGTGTTCACCTGAAGCTGGCCCAGCATCTCAGCGAAGAGCAGCGCTCACTGCTGCAACGGGTTGCAGAACAGTGCCCAGTGAAGCGAAGCCTCGACCCCTCGATTCACCTGGAGCTGATCTGGAGCTGATCGCAACCTCATGGAGCAAAACGGCCTCATCACGCCAACAGATCCTCAGACAACCCCTGCGCCAGCACCGAAGACAGAGCGGTGTCAACACTGAGAATGCGCTCGCCGAGATGAACCCGCTGCCCCGCGACCGCTGTCGCAAGCGTGATTTCATAAGGCACAAATCCTCCTTCCGGACCAATCATCACCAGAGCGGGCGAACACGGGGTTTGTGTCAACGCCAACGGCGCTCCCCTGTCAGCGATCCAGCAGGGGCGGCCTTTGCAGAGCAGAGGCAACTCGTCTTCCACAAACGGGCGAAAACGCGAATGACAGTGAACCCGTGGAGCAATGGTGTCCTGTGAGCGTTCCATTCCCGCAATCAGGGCATCTCTGATCTTGTGCTCGGAAAGCAGCGGCGACTGCCAGTAACTCTTGTCGACTCTGGCGCTGTTGATCAGATGCAGATTGCTCACACCGAATTCCGCAACCGTGCGCAGAATGCGTCGCAGCATTTTCGGGCGAGGAAGCGCCAGAACAATGTCGAAGCGATGTCGCCGAGGTGGCGGGTCCGTCAACTGCACGGAGAGTGTCACCCCCAGATCATCGATGCGATCAACCCGACCGGAGCCCTGAGCGCCGCCGAACAGTCCCACCCGGAGCGTGTCGCCGACAGCTGCGCGCAACACGAAACGGATGTGGTCTGCTCGGCGTCCCTTCGCCAGAAAGCAGCTGGAACCTGTCCAGAGATCATCAGGTTGAAGCAGGATCAGATTCATGCTGATGAACGCTGCAGAGCTGTTCTGACCAACGAATGTCTGACCATGGATTGCAATCTCCCGGTCATTCTGCAGCAACCGCAGAAGCGGTGAACCGAACGATTCAGCTCGGCAATCACGCCCACAGCTGGATTGATATTGGGCGTTTTGGCGTTGAAAGTGTCTGTATGCAGAACACACAAAACACCAACAGAACAAACACGATCAACGACTCTGAACCACTGCTGCAGTTGCTCAGTGAACGCCTCAATCTCTGGGATCAGCAGGACGCAGCACAGGCAGCGGGTCAGTGGCATCAGGCACTCACTCTGGAACGCTCAATCCGGGAGATCTCCCCACGAATCCGCCAGACCATGGGACTGCTTGCGCCATCGGCAGAGGGGGTTTCCGAGCTTTGAAACTGAGTGAAGTCGTCGCCAGTCATGGTTTTGCACCGTGCCACCTGGCAACAATCGAGGATGCACGTCTCTACCAGCGTCAACACGACGACGGGGTTCTTGAACTGCTGTGCGTTCAGAAGCTTGGCGGCGAGATGCGAGTGGACCGTCAACCGCTCATCCCGTTGGTGATTGATGGGCAGATCACCATGCCTTTGTTTCTGCCTGTGGGCGAAGCTGTTTCGGATCAGCGCATCCCCAAGGATCGACTGGAGGACTACCTCAACACCACGCTGTGACCGTGGGTGTGAGGTTCTGAACGCTAACGGCAATAGGCGGCGATCCCGGTTGTGGGAGGGCAGACCGCCTTCAGAGACGTTCCCTGTTCCAGTCCTTCGCGCAGTGCTGAAACGATCCGTCGGGCGATTCTGTTCAGCGTCGCCTTGCGTTTTCGCGGATCTCGCAGCCCACGCTCGAGAGCGCCTTCCAGCATGCCGATTTCCAGCATGGAAACGCCCCTGCGCGGCCCCCCCAGCATGCCTCGGTAGTCATAGGGATAAGCCCCGAATTCCTTGGCCAGAGCTTCATCCATCACCGAAAAGCCATAGGCCACTGCAGGGATGATTCCCGCTCCGATGCCGTGGGGTGCATAGGCGTCGTAATGGATTTCAACGACGTAGCCACCTTCGGACGCGTGTTTCTGACCGACAGACCAATTGGTGCGTGGATCCTGAACGTTGCGGATCGTGCGAACCCCCGGGTCATAAAAGCTGATGTTCAGACCCTGGCGCTGTCCTTCAGCCACAACGGCTCGGGCAGTCCGCAGGTTCCAGTAGAGCTCGTCAGTGATCCCCGATTGCATCGGAGCTGCTCCACCCACACCAACGGCCCAGCCGGGGGTCCCTGAGCCATACATTCTCTGGGAATCGGCGTGGCCAGCCAGAACGAGGATGGCCGCACCCTCCTTGGGCATGCGCTCACCAACCCAGTTCTTGCCTCGTCCCGGCCTCAGCGGAAGCGTTGGAAGCTGCAACTGCGAGCGCTCTGGGCGCACCGGTTTCATGCTGTCGAGCAATTCCATCAACCCGGCCCCTGAGACGGGAAGGGCCAGCAGGAAAACGCCCCCTAGGAGCCAGGCGATGCGACGCATGGGAATCAACACGGGTGACCATGGTGCCTGGCCGGACTCATTCCGTCACCCCCCCACCAACCAATCGCAAGACAGAGCATGATCGGCAGGACTGGAGCAGGAAAACACAGCGATGGCAGCGGTTGCTACCCGTGGAACAGGAAGCGACCGCAAGACGATGCAAGATCTGACTGAGCTGCTGATGGCCCTGGGCTGGCCTGCCGCCCTTGTCATCTCAGTGATGGCCATCACCCGATCTGTGGTCGTTGTGGCCAGGACTGGAATCCGCGTCGAGATTTTCAATCGACAACCGATTCTGATCGAAACAGGACGCTCTCCGCTTCGCGCGGAAGTGGGCAAAGTCAGAATCTGACCGCATGAACTGACATTCGTCCCAAGCAAAAGAGACCCATTCGCAAAACTGACGGATCGCGTATCAAACAACACGCATCGCAGGCACGCCTGCACTGTTATAAATAATCAATCTCGGGTGCACCACAGGAATCGTGCAGCTGTAAACCCCATGGCGCAGGCAGAAAAAAATCAAACAACGCTTGTCACAGCAGTCATCACACTGAAAAAATCAAGCCAGCACAGAATAATCACAAATGGGAGCGTAAACAGGCTTTTTCAATTAAAAATAATTGATGGATTCATCCGCCTTTATTGCGTCAACGAGAACGAAAACACACCAAATGAATCCACACTTGCGCTGATTCACGCGGGTCAGTCTCACTCTTTTGCCTGGAACAATCATCGAAGACTGATGATTGAAGCTCTTGAAGCCTCCCGAGTTGAGTTCAACCCGAAAGGTCAACTTGTCGAGAGCAATCAATTTCTCGAAAACTGGATTCTCAACCTCTACGAGATCAAACAACCCGCAGACAGCCTAGAGCGCCTGATGAAGCTGCTTCTACTGCTGGCATCCAGCAACCGCTGTGACCAGGACGGCTGCTCCGTGGATCAGACAACGATCTCAGGCTTGTCACATCGACGCATCGGCGAAATCATCAGCAGCACCAGACCGACGGTCAGTCGACACCTTGGCTGGATGCAACGCCAGAACCTGATTGATGTTGATGTTGCGACGAAAAGGATGCGGATCCATATTCCGCAAATGCGAGCCAAACAGAACGAGCTGTTCGCTCAACCTCGGCCGCACTTGCACTGACCACCCTTCCACTTGGAGCATTTCGACTTCTTGCAACCCTTCTTTTTCTGAGGCTGGGGAACCGGCACGATCCGAGCTGCTGAGAATGCATCTCATTATACAACGCTCATCAATCACAACCCAGAAAGCCATCCAAAGACTCGCCAGGTCATGTACATTTGATACATAGCCACCGTGGTTCCATGCTGTCTGATCCCTCAAAGCACGTTCAACCGCAAGTTGGCCCCTCAGGTCGGGCCATGGCTGAATCCATGGACCCTGGATTGCTCGAGGGACTTCAGGAGCACTTCAACCTGGAGCGTCAGGCCCAGACGACCTATTTCGCCGCTGCAATCTGGATGGCAGAAAGGGAATTGAAAGGTTTTTCAGCTCATTTCAAATCAGAAGCGACAGGAGAGCTGCAACATTCCGCCAAAGTCGCCGACTACCTGATCGCACGTGGGCAGTCACCGATTGTTCAGGCTCTCGAAGCGCCCGATCAGTCGTGGGTCACCATTCTCGATGTGATGAGCACAGCTTTCCTGATGGAAAGCGACGTGACCACATCGCTTCAACAATTGCTGATGGCTGCTGAACGCTGTGG
This sequence comes from Synechococcus sp. MIT S9503, assembly GCF_047304175.1. Lineage (GTDB taxonomy): Bacteria > Cyanobacteriota > Cyanobacteriia > PCC-6307 > Cyanobiaceae > Synechococcus_C. The sequence continues at coordinate 1,006,876 of NZ_CP138955.1, forward strand.
TGATTCACGCACCGCGGTATTCCTGGAACCCATGATTGAGGAACAGATCAAAGCTGAACACGAGGCAGCACATCTGATTGGACGTACAAAATTCGCCGATGGGCAGGCTGCCGCAATCCTGGTGATTGACAACGAACTGCGCAAAGGCGTCGCACATCCCGCTCAGCTGAGCTAGTCAGTTCACTGAAGACTGTGTTTTCAAAATCGCCCTCTGAGCGACTTCACTGGCAAATTCCAGGGCCAGTGGATCGAGGCTGAGATCAGGATTGATTCCTGAGATCAGCTGCTGCAGGTTCTTAAGACGTTTTTCAATCAGACGCTGCTCATGATGAAGCCGCCTTAGCAGCGTCTGATTGACACACAGTTCACACTGCTGCCTGATCTGGATACTCCGCCTGGATAAACGATCTGAATCACGGCAAAGTGATGCCATGAGGTTGATTCCCTGGCGATGTATCACAACCATCAGAGATGGGTCAGAGGAGCAGTGCTGATCATGTCGATCGAAAAATTCATGGTGAATTCACCACCAGAACAGTTCATCTGATCAACGTTTCTCCACTTGGAGACCTGGCGGGTTGTTGTGACACGCGTGGCACCGATCAGCTCCCCAAGACGATCGTGGGTGAGGCGGAAAGGCAGCTGGAAGCAGTCGCTGCAGCGCTTGCCCAGTCGGTTGACAAGAAGAGCGAAGAGCGCATGAAGGCGCTGCTCAGCCTGACCGAGGTGGCGTATGCGCAGAAGCTGCAGAGTCCATTCGTTGACGGCGTCCATTCCGACTTCGTCTTCAGATGAAACGCTGCGAGCAAGACGCAGATCAGTGAGGGCTTCAACGCAGATGCCTTCACTGCAGAGACGGTCAGTTCTCAGACGATCGCCCGCCTGAAGGAACGCCAGAGTCATGCCCTCTGTCTCCTCACAGGGGCAATAGACACGGCAGAAGCCGTCATGTACCTCGAGAATGCTGCCTTGGCCAGCAGAAGCCGGGTCGATCAACACGGTCTGATGGCGAGGCATCGTCATCAACGCCACAGGGGCATCGGGAAGAAACCGGTAAGCCGAGAGAGTCATGGACGGAAAACGTCCTGCTATTGAGAATCGATCTCGACTCTAGAAGCAAAACTCTCCTTCATGCAAGCGATTCTCAGAAGCAGTAGGGGGTTCCTTTGAGCCATTTGCTACCTGAACAGCCGACAAGACGTGGTCGGCGACGTACAGATGGCAACCATCGCAACCGACCAGATCCCACTTGGGGCCTGCAAAAACAGCGCCAGAGCAGCCACTGGGATGCGAACACAATCAACGCCTAGAGAGCAGAAAGAGGTTGTCGATCAGCCGTAGCACCTCTTCACAAACCAGCCAGTTGCATGGTCAGAGCCACACGTTCAGCAGCAGATGCGACCCAGATCCCACACAGCAGAAAGAGCCAGCTTGAGTCTGCAGTCAAACAGCGATCACAATCAGAACCACTCAGCCGAGCAAAGACGAGTCCTCTGACGATCGAGAGTGAGTGACTTAAGCAGAAAATAGCCAATCAAAGCAACACAAACTTGTTGGTGATAAGCAGCGATGACGTTCAGAATTTCCAGGCATCAACTGACATCAACAAAGGTCAAAAACAGAGCGAAATCAACGCATGAGGGAACACATTTGATACTGATTCGATTCAAGGTGCATTTCGCTACTTGAGGTTGTTGAGCTTGGGTCCACAAGCAATCATGCGCACAAGTAGAAATCCAGGATCGCATCAAGTTCTATGGATCTTCCTGAACAATGCCATCACAAGTGTCGGAGAGCACAGGCAGCGGAGGTGCAGAACTGGTGCATGGGCCAACTCTCCAAGCTCACACTTCAAGGTCGCGAGAATGACGCAAGAGCACTAACTCAGGAACACCTTGAGACATTGATCAAGATTGACGTCAGCACAATCATGTGGATGCAGATTAAAAAAGCGAGCTGAAAGGCATTGTTCGATGATGACCCTGTGACTCATATCCTTATCGCATCAATCCATAAATACTTGATCAAATATTAAATTTTTACCAATACCAGATTGCATAAATTGCAGATTTCTTCCATTGATAAAAACTTTAGCAAGCTCTTTAGCCGTCAACAGGAGATATCACTCCTATGATGACGATCAGAAGCTCCATCAAACCCAAAAGAAGTGCTGATCAAAAATTAGGCCAATCAGCTGACCAATGGGAGTTGATAGCTGAGAACATTGACGAGCGACAGAACAAGTCAGCGGAACTCAGAACAACAAAATAAATAATGCTGCAATTGAGGATTGCAGCATTTCATAGGCAAGTGATTGTCAGCACAGGATGTGCCGACAATCCCAACTGATCAGAACGAGAATGTCACACCGGTGCCGATGTGATGGTTCCATCCCTTACCACCTTCAGAACCCCAGTCTTCGGAGCTGTAAATCGGCTCCCAGTGAGCGAACAGTGCGATCTTGTCTGTGATCGGGTACTCAAGCTCGAGTTCACCACCCCAGTCAGTTCGGGAAGAAAGACCTGAGTAGCTACCAGGCACATAGAAACGCGGACCACCTGACAGGGTGATATTCAGCAGATCGACATTGAAACCGAAACCAGGCCACACATCGGTGTAATTACCGATGTAAGTACTGTCTGATTCCCAGCCAGTGCGATTTTCAACGGAAATGAAAACGCCGTCAATCACGTCCTCCAGTCCATCACCCAAAGCAAAGTTCACATCACCGTCACCGAAGGCATAGTTGACAGTGATGCCGACTTCATTCTTCAGACCCTCACCGAACTCCTCACCAGGACCTGTTACGTAGTAAGGCATCCAGGCGACCTGGAAAGCCAGCTTTTCATTGGGTTGATAACGGGCAGCGAGATAACCCCTGACATCGGTGCGCTTGAAAGGTGCGCCTGATCCATGGTCATGGTGGCCATGATCGTCGTGATCGTCGTGATCGTCGTGATCATCGTGATCATCGTGATCATCGTGATCATCGTGATCATCGTGATCATCGTGGTCGTCATGATCATCGTGATCGTCGTGATCATCGTGATCGTCGTGATCGTCGTGATCGTCGTGATCATCATGGTCGTCATGATCATCGTGATCATCGCCGTGAGCATGAACGATGCCGTAGAAGTGTTCGGCTTCTCCATAAACTGCAGAAGGACCAATGGCGGCTTCAATGGCAAACGTGCCGTTGTTGGGGAGACCCCACTCGAAGACGTAACCGAATTGGCCATCAATGGCGTAATGCTCAGGTTTGCCATCAAGGTTGGTCTCGAAACCGCCATGCCCCTCGATGGTGATTACGGGAGTGACGCGGAATTTACCTTCTGGAAGTTGCTCGCCTCCGCCATGGCCACCATGGGCATACACACCGCGAATTGCGGCATCACCTGCGAACAGCAGAGCAAAAGCTGAGGCTGCATTAAGGAAAGAAAGACGAGAGAAAATCATCAAATTAAGTGGTTCAATGTTTTATGAAAAATTTCAAGAATTAACGAATGGATGCCCAACGCTGTTGCAGTTGTGCAGCGCTGGCCTCATCACAGCTGCCGCCCTGGGCAACAACGAACGTGCAGATGTTGCCGGTTGCTGTCTGCACGAGACTTTTTCCTGGGGCCTGGCCGTCGGCAAACAACGGCTTGCTTGCCAGAGGAACTCCACTGGCCTTGCTGATGCGACGCATCGTCTTGGAGGGAGGCAATGCCTCAGGAAAAATCACCTTGGTCCCTGATTTCTTGATCGCCTTGCTGATGGAACGCAGGCTGGAGGGACGCATCCGTCCTCCGGTGGCGTATTCATCAACGACGGGAAGTTCGCGGATGCCGAAACGACGTGCCAGGAAGGAATAAGCCCGGTGTCCTGTGATCAGAACACGCTGATCCGCGGGCACTGTCTGGATCTGCTGGCCGGTCCAGCTTCCGAGTGAATTGAGCACTGAATCCATGGCAGCCCGGCGCCTGTCAATTGCTGCGTCCTGACTTCCGCTGAACACCGGCTTCAGCTTGGCGGCTGCGGCATTGGTCATCGAGGCCGCAATGGCAGGGTCATGCCAGAGATGCGGATCATTCAGGGGATTGCTGGGAACAGCGATTTCTCCAACGGAGACCACCGGTCCACCTGCTTTGACGCCCTTCAGAGCAGGTGTGAGGTTGTAGCCGTTCAGCAGCACCAATTTGGCCTTGCTGAGATTGGACCGATCCGCTGGCCTGAGAGCCATGGTGTGGGGGTCTGCGCCCGGAGGGATCAGGCAGATCACGCGAGCCTGATCAGCTACCAGCTTTTTGGTGATGTCGCAAAGAACACCATCAACCGCAACCACCGTGGGCGCTGAACTGGCAGCCGCCAAAAGCGTTCCCGCAGCAGCGTTGACAAGAGGAAAAGGCAACGTGTGACAAAAGATCTCCAGGAATGATAATCATTCTCACTGCCATTGCAAGTCAGGCTGGGTTGGCGGGACGCAGCCGGGGAATGCAGAGCAGAACCATGCAGACCACACCGATCAACGGCCCGGGAGGCAGGTTGAGCGGCACCGCCAGCAGAAAGCCCACGGCACTGAGGGCCAGGCCGACCAGCGCGGACTGAAGCATCGCGGCACGCAGACTTCTCACGCGCCACAGGCCTGGCAGAACCGGCGCACAGAGCAGACCGATCACCAGAATCACGCCCACAGCCGCCATGGAACTGACGATCACCATCGATGTCACCAGGGACTGAACAAGCTGCAGGTTTCTGACTGACAGCCCGGAGGCCTGGGCACCCTCCGGATCAACGCCCAGAAAGACCAGATGGCGGTAGCGGGTCAGCAGCAGCAGTGCCATCGCAGCGGCAGCCACCAGCACCCTGTAGAGATCCGACCAGTCAACGATCAGCAGATCGCCGAACAGCAGCGCTTCGAGGTCCAGACGAATGTTGAACACTGGAATCAGCAACACCCCCAGGCCGAGGAACCCTGCGAGAACGGTGTTGATCACGGCTTCCTGACCAGCGGGTTGCCCCTGCTGCAGGCGCTCGGCCGCCATGGAACCCAGCAGACCGCTGATCACTCCACCGATGGCCGGATCCAGTCCGAACGCAACGGCCACGGCCACACCAGGAAGCACGGCATGGGAAATCAGATTGGCCTGCAGAACCCGTCTCTGAGTGACCAGCAAGGTGCCCGTCACCGGGCAGAGCACACCCACGAGCAAGGCCATGAGCAGAGGAACCAGCCAGAGATCGAGTTCACTCATGAGCGGCACCCCCCGGAGCGAGTTGGCTGCCGAGCATGTGGCGCACCTGCAGCGGAGGTCCATCCGCCAGAACGCGTCCATCCAGCATGATCACCCGGTCATACAGCTCGAGAGCGGCACCCCAGTCGTGATTGCTCACCAGCAGGGTCTTCCCTGCATCGGCAAGTTGACGCATCAGACCAATCAACTGCTCCCGAGACGGGGGATCAATGGCTGCACAGGGCTCATCCAGCAGCAAAACCCGCGATGGCTGCACCAGAGTCCGCGCCAGCAAGGCCCTTTGCTGCTGACCACCTGACAGGGCATCCAGACGTCGTGAAGCGAGAGTTTCCAGTCCGACACGCTGCAGTGCCGCATCCCGGTCGCAGCATCCGAAGGAACGGCTCGTGATCGCTCCAAGAGCCACAAACTCACGCACGGTGATCGGGAAAGACCAGTCAATCCGGCCCCTCTGTGGCATCAGAACGACCCGGTCGCGACAGCTCTGAACCGGCATCCCATCGCAGGCGACCTGTCCGGAAGACGGAGACAAGCGTCCCTGGAGCAGGTGGAGCAGCGTTGATTTGCCGGCACCATTGGCACCCACCAGGGCCGTGAGCGTTCCAGCCTCCAGCGTCAGCGAAACATCATCGAGAACAACACGGTTGCCGTAGGAGAGAGACAGACCTTGCGCAACGAGGGGGGGCACCCTCATGGGCAATGAGAACGATTCTCAGTCAAGCTACCGAGCCGGATCGGAAAAGTCAGTCAGCGCTCCTCCGGCCGGCAGCCATCTGGCCAGCACCGCCGCTTGCTCAAGCACATCGAAACGGAGCGTGCTGCCTGAGATCAAAGCCACTCTGCCTTGATCATCGCCTGACTTCTGCACCACCGTCAGCAGCTGATCACCCACCGGGTCGTAATCGAGTTCAGCCCCTGAACTCAGGCGCCAGCCTCCCAGTGATCGACGGCGAATCTCCCTGCCCTCGCTGTCGATCTGCAACAGCGTGTCCTGTGTGCGCAGTCCCGCTTCACGCAGCACCAGCCAGAGCCTCTCTCCACCGTTGTCGCAGGCTGCCGCCATCACCCCGGCCTCACCGAGCCAGACCTGCCGGGGAGGCCTGGCCGGAATCACCAGCTCAACCGATCGGCGGTAATCGGGCCAGTGGCGCACCAGCAGTGCGCGTCCGGCACCGGAGCAGAAAGCCTTCACCTCCCGACTTCCTGGCAGGGACTGTCGGGAGACACCATCTGAATCCGGATTGAGAGGCAACAACTCGAGGCCGTCGTAGGAGGGCACAACAAGACCATTGCCATCTGGGAGGAGACGCAGCGGGCCGCTGGCCTCCAGATCCAGAGACCGCTGTTTCCGTCCCCTGGACTGAATCCAGGTGCGATCACTGTCCGGCTCGAACCCCCCGAGCTGAACCAGCAACTCTCCGAGCTGATTGCTGCTCAGATGAGCAAACAACAGAGCCCCCGACTCTCCGGATTCCAGCTCATCCAGGGACCCGAGCTGCGGATCAGCGAGACCTTGTCTGAGGCTGCTAATCGCACGCTGACTGAGCTGACGCAGCAGCACACGCTGGCGTGCCTCATTGTCATCGCTGACCATGGCAACACCGGAGCCATCCCCCAGTGGCTCGATCTGCAGGATGCGCTGCTGCGGTGGCGCGAGAGACAGCCAACGTCCATTTCTCAGACGCAGCTTCAGGCGCTCACCATCACCGCTGGGGACCGCAGCGAGAAGGTGAGGCCGCGGGTCCCACCAGACAACCTGTTTTGTGAGGGGCAATCGCCTCAGATCCTGACCATGAAGCTCAAGACGCAGAGGCTCAACAACAGGTTGAACAGACTCCACAAGAATCCGCAGTCGTTCCTGCCGGCCGAACCAGCTGTGTGGAAGATCCGGAACCAGTGAACTGGCCGCAACCGTGGCGCGATCCATCGGTCTGCTGAACCTGACATCAAGCGCGGCGGCTCCGGAACGGATGGGCTGAATGGCAACCGACTGAAGCCAGGGTGGTCGTCGCAGCAAAATCTGCTGCTGCAGCAGAGTCAGACCGGCGAGAGCCGCAAGACATCCGCTCAGCAGCCGCGGCCGTGTCGATGAGGCCGAAGAACGTGCCCTCATGGCTCAAGCGGTCGGTCAGGCCTGGGAATGACAGTCAGTCGAGTGGGCTTCACCACGCTGACCGGCACCCCGTTGCGCTCCTGAACGGCCATCGTCCCCTCGATCTCGAGCCATTGATCCGCCTGAGGATCGACATCAGCAGGCCAGTCCACGGGAAGACCCGCGGGTGTCGCGTCGGCAAGGCAGCAGCGCACGGTCAACCTGGCCAGCTGAAGCGGTTCACCGGGGCGATCCAGAACGAATCCACTGATCTTCACGGGATCTCCGACATGCAGTTCGGGATCGGGCTGACTGCGCAGAAGCCTTACCCACTCCGTCAGAGTTCGCTGCTCAGGAGGCAGAAAAAAGCTCAGAGTCGGCGCCGCCGGAAGACTGTCCGGACGGCTTGCCGCCAGATCACTGAAGGATGGCTCGGGGGGGACAATCAGAATCAGCACCGCCATCAGTGCGGAGAACAGCCAGCCGAAGGGCGAAACAGCCCTGCGCCGTCGATCAGACGGACGCAGCTGTATCAGTCCGAGCAGCATCAGCACCACTCCTGCAATGGCGACAACCGGATGAAACGCCGCATTCAGAAGCAGATCAAGACGGGAGGAGAGGCTGCTCCAGACCAGAACCCACCCCCACAGTGTCAGGACCAGTGAGGGCAGCAGCGAGGTTCGGCGCAGGTGATGGAAGGGACTCATCGGAGCGGGCACCGGGTCAGAGCTGAACAAGATTCACCCACTGCCCGATGAGCAGAACCATCAGTGATGCAGACAACGCCGTCATCGCAATGGCACGGGGTGTGAGCAGGACAGTGAACAATCCGGCCAGCTTGAGATCAACCACCGGCCCCAGCAACAGAAAAGCCAGCAGTGCCCCGGGAGTGACCTGGGCAGCAAAACCAAGTGCCAGAAAAGCATCCACACTCGAGCACACCGACACCACCAGGGCAAGCAGCATCAGCGCGAGGATCGAAAGTGTCGGCGCACTGCCCAGCGCCAGCAGCCAGCTGCGTGGCAGCCAGGTCTGCACGACGGCGGCCAGAGCACTGCCGATCACCAGCAACGTAAGCAGGCTGAGAAACTCTCGGGTGCTGTGGTACAGCAGTTCCCGCGGCACCAAAGTCGTGGATTCGGCCTGGGTTTCAGGCCGGACCGGTCCGACTCCCACCAGTCCGGTGCGGCGTTCGAGCAGCCCGAGGCTGGACAGCGGCTGACTGAGCCTGCGCTCTTCGAGCAGGGCGCTCTGCAGCAGTCGGGATTCGGGGATCAGCCCCAGCAGAGCACTGAGAGCGAGTGCAATGCAGAAGGCCCCCGCTGGCCGTGCCCACAGCAACCAGGTTTTGTCGGGGAACGCCGCCCAGGTGCTGGCGAGAACAATAGGGTTGAGAACAGGCGCGGCGAAGAGGAATCCGAATCCCGTTCCAAGCGGGGCACCACTGGCCAGGAGTCGCCGGGCCACGGGCACATTGCCGCATTCACAGGCCGGAAGTGCGAACCCGAGCAGGGCACCGACGATCGGCGCCAGCAGCGGATTGCGAGGCAGACGCTTCACCCAGGCCGACTGGGGCACCAACCAGCGGGCAAGGCCGGCGATCGTGACACCCAGCAGCAGAAACGGGATGGCCTCGATCAGCAGACCCTGAAAAATGGCCCAGGCCGTGGCGAGTCTCGTCATTCAGCCCTGGGCCCTACAGCCAAAACCTTGATGGGTCTGCAGATCAAGCTAGAGATCCGCGTCAGCAATGTCGAGATCAGCGTGGTTCAGGAAGTGGGCGACTTGGAACGACTCGGAGGCAGGGGCAGACATCACTTCCCGGCGTTTCGAAGAGCTTGTTCGTTGATTGCGCTGAAAAAGTCCTCATTGTTCTGATGACCCACTAACGAATCGCTTACACCACAACAAAGAATCAGCAGGATCAAGCCCGCATCAGATCTCGACTGGAACATCGGGGACGCTTACAAGACCGCTGTCCGACCCGATGATCAGAGATTTTCAAACGACTTAGGACCGAGTGGTCTCAGTCCGTCACTGTTCTGACGGACTGAGACAAACGGAACGTTCAGTAGTCGCCGTGGCCGTGGTCTGCACAAGGCATCCACTGATTGCCCATTTTGTGAGCGCCCTCGCAGTTGAAGCCTGAAGCTGCGGCTTCGGCCTGAGCCCTTGTGCTGAACACAGCTTGCTTGCCCTGGGCAGGCGAAGCGGCCTGACCTGAAAGAAGGGTGCCGGTGTGGTCATCGCCTGGGACATGGTGGGCCCGGGCCGATTGTGCTCCCACAAGTGTGAGTGCGGCCAGGGCGACCAGAGAACCCCGAACGACGGATCGGTTGGTGAGGAGCATCAGGCTGGACAACGCAGATGTGTTTCACCCATTCTCCAACATCGGAAGTGTCATCGATGCGCTCCTTTACGAACTAGCGAGCATCAAATGGTGCGGACGAGTGATGCAGCACGATGCGAACCGAGCCATCGATTTCACGCAGGAAGGTCCAGGTTTTCTCAGGCTCAGCGATCTGACCCTGTGAATCGGTGAGGATGACCCGACCCAAGGTGTTGGCGGTGTTGCCCAGCAACTGCATCACATAGTCCTTGATCTCGCAGCTGACCCAGTGTCGGTAGGTGGCGAATCCCAGCTTCTTGTCTCTGAACTGGGGGATCGTGGGATCGGGGCCCACGAAGTAGGCGAGAGCACCATCGCGAGTGGTGCGGAAGGTGCTGTCGCCGATTGCATAGGTGGGCTTGAAAGCGACCGGCCCGAACTTATAGGCATAGGCCGTGTCGATCACTGCGGAGGCCTTGGCTTTGGCGGCGTCATAGCCGCCGTTCTGATAAGCGTTGCTGATGGCCAGCACTGCATCACACCAACCCTTCTGGAGTTGATTGACTTCAGCCTCGGTGATTGCAGTGTCGAAAACCTGAACAACAGGCTTGGACTGAACCTGTGAACACGCCAGCGATGAGACTGCAAAAGCGGCAGCGGCAACAGATGATCGGCGCATCAAAGACATCGAGAAGTTCGTCATTAAGCGCTAGTTAGCTAGATCGACGGGATGCGCAAACCATCGCGCAGAAAGCTCAGGAGGATGGTCGGCAGAGAATTCCGTGACGCGGAGCCAGCAGGAACGCCATCAGGAACAGACCGGTCTGCACAAGAACGATGCAGCCAGCCGTGGAGCTGTCGGTCCAGTAGCTGAGATAAACCCCGAGAAGACTGGACAGAACACTGCTGCCGATTGCCAGCCAGGTCATCCGATCGAAGCGATCGGTGAGCAGGTAGGCCGTGGCACCGGGAGTCACCAGCATGGCCACCACAAGAATGATTCCGACCGTCTGCAAACCGGCAACCGCAGCCAGCGAGAGCACCGACAGCAGCAGATAGTGCAGCAGCCCGGTGTTGATGCCGATTGAGCGGGCGTGGGTGGGATCGAAGCAGAACAGCAGAAGATCCCTGCGGAACAGCAGCAGCAGAGCCACAACAACAAGACAGATCATCCAGGTCTGCTGGATGTCAGCCGCGGAAATCCCCAGCACATTCCCGAACAGAATCTGGGTGAGATCGATGTTGCTGCGTGTCTTGGACACCAGCACAAGACCGAGAGCGAAGAAGCCTGTGAACACAAGCCCGATCACCGTGTCTTCCTTGATGCGCGACTTCTGCTTCACGAAACCGATGGCGGCCACCGAGCCCACACCAAAAACGAAAGCCCCGAGCGAGAACGGCAGTCCCAGGGCATAGGCCAGCACCACGCCAGGAAGAACGGCATGGGACACAGCATCACCCATCAGGGCCCAACCCTTCAGTGTCATGTAGCAGGAGAGCAGACCACAGACTCCCCCCACGAGAGCGCTGATCACCAGTGCTCGCACCATGAAATCGTGACGGAGAGGTTCCAGCAACAGCTCAACCAAGGTGAATGACCTCCTGATCAGCGTCCTTCTGCAGCGAACAGCTCGGCAAACACCGGTTGAGGCTCAAGGGGTCTGCCCCCTGAGCACATCGGGAGGCAGACCACCGAACGCCTGGGAGAGATTCTCCGCAGTGAACACCTCCGAGGTTTCTCCGTAGGCCAGCACCGTCTTGTTGATCAGCACCACAACATCACAGAAATCCTGCACATGGCTGAGATCGTGAGTGGAGATCAGAATCGAGCAGGCCTGACTGCGCAACTGCAGAAACAGTTCGGCCATGAGCTTCTCGGTGCGCACATCAACGCCGTTGAAAGGCTCATCGAGCAGGAGCACGGAAGCCCGCTGGGCGATGGCTCTGGCCAGAAAGGCACGTTTGCGCTGGCCACCGGAGAGAGCGGAAAGAGGCCGGTCCCTCAGATCCAGCAGTTCAACCCGTTCAAGGGCATCGCGCACCGCCAGACGATCGGACTGACGTGGAATGCGAAGGAGATTCATCGAGCCATAGCGACCCATCATCACCACATCCCAGACGGAAACAGGGAAATCGCAATCAATGCCCTCGCTCTGAGGCACATACGCCACAGCCTGTTCGCGCTGGGCTTCGGCCACCTTGAGACCGTTGATGCGAATCCTTCCCCGGGAAGGTCGAACGAACCCGGTGAGTGCCTTGAACAGGGTGGACTTGCCGGCTCCGTTCATCCCCACCATTCCGCAGATGCATCCGGCGGGCAGCGTCAGTGATGCGTCGTAGAGCGCAACGGACCCGTTGTAGTCAACGCAGAGTTGATCAGCTGCGATCCGAATCGTCATGGCATTGAATCGGAGACGGAACTCAGCCCTGATTGGATGAGTTTCACATTGTGGCGCTGCAGATCAAGCAGGGTGGCGGCAGGACCGTTGCGATCCGACAGGGAATCGACATAGAAACTCCCACCGAAACGACTGCCTGCGGCCCTGGCAACCTCACGCTGAGCCTTGTCGCTCACTGTGGTTTCACAGAACACCGCTGGAACCTGATCGCGTTTCACCCGTTCAATCAGTTGGCCCATGCGACGTGGCGAGATCTGACTTTCGGCGTTGACAGGCCAAAGATAGGCCTCCTCCAGGTCGTAGTCGCGCGCGAGATAACTGAATGCGCCCTCGCAGGTGACCAGCAGACGCTTGTCGGGAGGAAGAGACTGGAGCGAGTCGCGGAGTTCGCCATCCAGCTCCTGAAGCCTGGCTTTGTAGGCCTCGCCGTTGGCCGCATACTGTGACGCACCTTCAGGATCGAGCTGTGAAAAGGCCTCAACCAGCCGATCCACATAGAGCTGAGCAGCCTGGGGAGACATCCAAGCATGGGGATTGGGTTTTCCCGCATAGGCGTCCTCCTCGATCAGCAGCGGTTCAACACCATCGGTGAGGGTCACGGTCGGCACATCCCCGGCCGCTTCCGTGAAACGCCTGGCCCAGAGCTCAAGCCCCAGTCCGTTTTCGACGATCAGATCGGCTCCCGAAGCACGCTCGATGTCGCTGGGCGTGAATTCATAACCATGGATCTCCGCTCCTGGTTTGGTGATCGACTCCACCTGAAGCCTGTCGCCGGCGACATTTCGGGCCATGTCGGCAAGGATCGTGAAGGTGGTCAGAACCTTGGGACGACTGTCGGAAGCAGAAGATGTCAGACGAGAGGTGCTTCCACAGGACGCAGTGATGCAGAGCAGACCGATCCAGATCAATCCAGCGGGAAGGCCCCGGTTCAACAAACCTCTGCCGCTCAAGAGAAAGTTCATCAGGCGGAGCTTAGGAGAGTCTCCAGGCGTCAGAACCCGCCCTGATTTCCGCGACCCGCCACACGAACACGAATGCCACCACTTCGTGCGTCATGGCATGCAGGCGAAGCAGGCAATTGCGCTGCTGCCCACCATCGGGATCACAATTCAGTCGTCAAAATCATGGGCATGCTTGTTCATGGCCTCCACGACGAGATCCTGAATCAGCAGCTTCACTTCCATGTTGCTGTGATGCACAACAAGACGCTGAATCGTGTAATAGACGATCAACATCACTGGAAGGATCAGAACACAGACGATCTCAAACATGACGATCCCCGATGCATGTCTGCGGCGATGAACTATTGCGATCAATGCCTCAACCAACATGATGGCCCTGATCTGCTTCTCGAGCTGTAATCCGAAGCATCGAACGAATCCGAGCGACACCCCTCCAGGCATTCACGCCAGATGTGGTGGCGCAGGACATCAACGCTCAGACATTGAAGCGAGGAATGACCAACCCACCGATCGACTGTTCAGCTGACACCAGATCTGGGGCTTGCACGAAACCACACACCAGAACTATTGGTGGAGTCGGCCGGGTGATGAGGACATCATTTGCCGGCGTCAGCTTCCCCGATCGCTGATCGGGGATTTTTTATGGCGACGGCAGCGTTCAGAGCAGTAACGCACCTCATCCCAGACGTCTTTCCATTTTTTTCGCCACTGAAACGGTCTGCCGCAGACAGGACAGGTTTTTGTGGGGCGATCCCGAGGGCGTTTCACAGAAGCGAACGGGCAATCACGTTCAGAGGCGGCGTCACAACAACCAAGTTTTCAGGTGGAATTGACATCGAGTTGAACAACCAGCAGCAGAACAACGTTCAGAGATTTTAGAAATCAGTGAAGTGACCGATGCTTGCGCGCACCCAGGCCATCTTGAAACAACTAAAAATCATTGGTTTTGCCAGCAACTGAAAGCGAGATCATGCGATGCAGAAACGACGAAATCGCGAAGACTCTGAACAGGAATCAAAAGCTTTAGCAAAAATAAATACCTATTTGAGATTTAAGAAGCGTCCGCTCGGTGATCCCATGACGGTCATAGTTTGAACACAATTCAGCTCCCGGCATGGTATGGCTCTGCATCAATCCGCCCCGTCCTGCTTCATGCACTGGAGCGTTCAACGCGTCACCAACAATCTTTTTTCGGTGTCAGCCACCAGCGATGGCCTGGATTACACCCATGTTGGCAATTACCGAACTGTGGAAGATGCCAACAGGGCCGGTCGCCGGTTTGTTTCGGCCCGAGCACATGAGCAGGGACGCAGTCCCCGTGATCAGCCGGCCTTCAGCGTCAATCAGCAACGTCATCTCGCCGGCGGAACTCTGCACAGCTGAAAACAGTGAGCCGGAGAGGTTGGCCCTGGCTAGTAGATGGGCAACCGGATTCCTCTGTGATGAAAGCCGACGATCATTGCGTTTCGATTCATCCCTACTTCCGGATTCCCGCTGAAAGCGAGCAGCGGGTGATGGAACTGTGCAGGGAGTTTGTGGAGCGTTCCGGCAGAGAACCTCTCTGCCTTTACTACGGCTTTTCCAGAGCGGGCAACGTTCTGCACTGCCGTGAGGGTTACCGGGGCGCCGCCGGTGCGCTGGCCCATCTGGAAAACGTGGGGGAGTTGTTGCAGAACTTCCTGCAGACCTGCGAACTCATGAGGCTTGAAGTGCATGGTCCCTGCGAGGAACTTGAGAAGCTGCGGCCGGCCCTGACGGCGTTTCCGGTGGAATTTTTTGAACTGCAAATCGGATTTCGACGCTGAAAACGCCACCCAAACAGGCCAGGAAGCCCAAAAACATAAAAAGCGCTTTTAAGTGAGGAGTCACTGAAAAACCTCGACAACCGTGTGATCTGCAACAAATCGTTTGGTTCATACCGATACCTTGCGCTCACTCCCCCATGGAGATCGGCATGAACGGCAGCATTCAGCTCACCACAGAACAGCACTTCCAGATCGAGCAGTTCAATCGTGCCCTCGAAACAACCCAGGACGCGGATCAGCTTCGTCAACTGGCCAGACAACTGATGCAGGCTTGGCAGACCCAGAAAGCTGCCACCAGCTGGGTTCTCAAACAGGAAACGCCACCGTTCATCGCCAGCGGTGGCTGACAAAGGCGATTCAGGAAGTCATCGCTCAAAAAGCACAGATTCACTGTGCTCAAAGAGGCGACGAACTTCACAACGTGCCGGCGAAACCTTTAGGTTTTTCCAAGGATTTGACCGTGCATGGTTGAGCTTTACCTGAACGCCAAGCTTCACAGCCGCATCAGCGAGGCTGCCTACCGCTCCTTGCTCACACGCAAGGATCTTGATGACCAGGATCTGAAGCTTCGCAGTGACCTGCTGAAACAGGTGGATAACGGTTCCATCAGGCTGACCTGAACAACGTCATTCACCATTCGTGTTTCAACCGAACGATCCCCGCTTCTGGAGAGCATTGCTGGGGATCATCGCTTTGTTGGTGAGTTGCTCGCTGGCCTGGTTAATGCTCAGTCTCTGAACGCTTTTCAGGGTGCGCAGGCAACACCACTCAATTGATCAGCATCCAGATCAGCGACACAACAGTCACCCCGGCACCGACAGCCAGCAGAGCCAGCATCAGCAGACTGCCACCGGCAAACCAGAGCAGCTGACGGAAGGTCTGCGGGAAAAGGAGATGAAGACTGAGCCCCAGGGCAACAGGCCAGAGGGGTGGAATGATCAGACAGATAACGGTGAGCAGACCAAGTTTCAGGCGACGTTTCGCTGTCTGTTCCCGTTCGAGTCGCAACGCTCTCTGATCACGCTCAAGCTCCTCAAGCTCCTCGTCACTGAGCCAGCGCCCCATCTCCTGAGCCCTGAGCAATTCCCTTTCCAGCTGTTGTTGTGACATCGACTGAACCATTCCCTGATGGTATTCAGCGATGGTGACTGGTGTCGCTCTTCAACCAGGAGCGCTCGAGAGAAGCACGCGCCTTTTCCGGATTGAGCGCATCAAGGCGTTGCTGCGACTTCATCCTGGAGCGGAACGGTCCGGTGAGTTTCCAGAAGCGCAGTGCGGATGCCACCGCCACCACAGCCCAGGCCACAAGTATCCAGCGCGGATCGTGCAGTGACATACCAACGATTTCGTTCCTCAACGTTAGGCAGCTTTGTGCTTCAGGCGGACCGTTTAGGGTCCAGCCCTCTCAACAGGAGCCATGCCTGGCCAGGTGGACAATCGAGTGATCGTGATCTGCCGCACGGATGAAAGCGCATGGCGACCGAAAGGATTGAACGGAACTCCGATCGGGTCGTATTCGATCGGCATCGATCCGGTCACAGGCAAGGTGCGCAGTGAGCGAATACCGGAGAGTTGCCTGCACAGCTTCAGCCACCGTGAAGGCGGCAGATTGATCGAGCTGTCGAGCGAGGGAAAAGGAGTGATCGCCCTCGACACGATCGAACTGCCCCACAGCTCGCTGGCAGTGGTGCGTCTGATCTCGAGCCGCCAGGGTGATGACATCCATCTGGTGGAGGGGGTGAAAGCTGAGGATCTCTCCGCCTACAACTGGGGACTGGAAGGGAAAGACAGGTTCCAGCTGTTCCGTGACCCTGCTCCACCGGTGAGATGGTCAGACAACCTGAGCGACTGGCGTCGAAGTGAGGCCTACCTCAGACATCAGCAGAGCTTTGATCAGAAGCTGCAACAGGAATTCGCTGCTGCGGTGCAGGCTCTCTCCATTCACATCAGTGCCAATGATCAGAAAGCCTTCGATGCATTCATCTGCCAGGCCTGCGCTGATAACGAAGGTTTGTACTGGGACATCCGCAAAGCTTCTGCGGTGTATGCCCTGCAGGGAACCTTCACCAGGAACGACCTCAGCCGAATGGTTTATCTGGCGCAGGAGGGGATCGCTCACCGGGAACTTCCATTCCACTGCTCAGCTGAGCAGGTTGTCAAAGCCCTCTTCGATCACTGCAAGCAGACCGCGGGAACCCTCAGTGATGCGGAGATCTGGGACGCACAGACCCGATGCGATCTGCTGACGATCGATCAACTGATGACCATCGTGCGCACAAAAACGAAGCACAAACCCTTTTTCTACCGATGGCTCTGGCGAATGGAAGACAAGCCCGATCCAGGCCTGATCGAAAACGCTGACCTCTATGAACTCTTTCGCGAAGAGCTGATCAACGATCGCGACAGAATCATGGATGCCTTCGGCATCGACGGAGCTCTGGAAGTCGACTACCGCGATCAGGTGATCAACTCGATGCTCCGCGATGACGGCTGGAATCTGATGGAGACCGACACACATCTCGATAATCTCTACAAAGGCCAGTCAATGCCTGGTCTTGAAAAGGATTCAGAACCTGAATGAGTGATTTTGTCCTTGGAAGAATTGAATCAGCTCATTCTTTTGCAGATGACTGTTTCTCCATGACTTCGGTGAGTCGTGTAATTGCTGAGGCGAGCTGCACCTGTGGATCAGGTGTTGATGCCTCAACGGTTTTCTCTCTGCGTTTGGTTCTTTCAACAGCTCTGACAATGATGAAACAGACAAAAGCAATGACAATGAAGTTGATCAAAGCAACAATGATTTCCCCGCCGGGCAACTGGGACAAAGATTGAACATTAGCCTTGCTCATGGCAGGCTCGAGTGCACTGGTCATAATCAACTTGACTGCCGAGTCGACCACTTTCCCAAAGGCTCCAGCAATAATGACAGCAATTGCCAGGTCAACAACATTGCCTTTGTTGATGAATGACTTGAAATCCGATAAAAGTGTCAGCTTTTTCGCCATGCTTCTAAAGTCGTTTAATGATTTTTAGCGACAAAATCCGAACTTTTCAACAATGTTTCTTGGCTTTACAAAGCTGCAATACAGTCTCGCCATGCATTGAGACTTGTTCCGCCAAAGGCGTGATTCAGCAATATCTTTCGCTGCAGACATCCCACATCTCAAACCCGCCTGATGATCCGAGTGACTGGATCCATACTGATGTCAACGGGAAGCATCTGCCCTTGCTGAGAAAGCAATTGAGGTCTCCTCAGGTGATGGTCATTGCTGAATCGTTATTGATCCGTGAGTGTTGGCTACTGAGCTGAACTCAACGGGAAACAAACAGATCCGACAACGAGGAGCAACGCCATCGGAATGACGGGTTGTAGCTCCCAGGCAGCATCACACCTAGCCTTAGTTGCCAACGGTTCTGCCCCGCAGACAGTTTCTCCATGGAACGCATCGACGGTCGAATTCTGATCGGTGTGATCGGTGTGCTGCTGCTCGCGGCTGCTGCCTATGAGTATTCGCTGGTGCAGGGGCTTGCACCAGCCTGAGGCAGGAGCATCAGTCTTCTGGGCTGCAGGCATAGCTGACGATTGCTCCCCTGCGCTGACGGAAATCCGGATGCTCAGGATCCTCCACCTGCCACCACCAGCGACCATCGGTGTAGCTGGGAGCACCGGCATTGTTGGTGCGAGGCAGCTGCAGGGTGACGCCTCGCCAGCTGAGCAGAATCACATCCCCAGGCACTGTGCCGTCTGCGATGTTGGGAATCGGTTGGTCCATAGTGCCGAATGCGTCACGCCCAAGCTGAATGGGTTCCGCTGTGAGCCGGTCTCCATCGCAGATCCAGGCCGCTGACAACGGCATCACGCCCGGAAGAATCACCAAGAGCAGAAGCAGAAACCGCATCAACCACCCGAGCAGCAGCTTCAGCCATCGCACTGATTGATCCACAGCAGCGCTCCGAAAACGACAAAGTGGCAAGGTCGCACCCTCGTGCTGGTCCAATCCAATGCTCCCTCCCTTTGTTCCCTTCTGCCCGATCAGTGCAGCGAAGATCACAGGACTCAAGGCCACGGTGACGTTGCTGCTGATCATGCTGATCAAATCGAAGTTATTGCGTGTGAAGATGTCGTTGCTTGGTTCCCTGATCGGCCTGGTCCTTCTCACCGGATTTCTGCTGAGCACCGGTCTGCTGACCCTGGTTGCAGGCGGAGCCGTGGCTTATGCAGCCAATCAGAACAAGGCATGAACCCGGAAGAGTCCGCACCATCGCCATTGCCCGGTCGTGACCAGGTTCTGGCCGCATCAGCGGGCTGGGTGGCCATTTTGCTAAATGTTTTTCCCGGGCTTGGTGCGGGTTATCTGTACCAGCGTCGCTGGAAGGCCTACTGGGCCACCTCCGCTCTGGCGGCGGCCTGGTTTGTGGCCGGTGCCGCACTTGGCCAGAACGCAGCGGAGGAAGCGGAAACAAGCAATCAGCTTGTGGGCCTGGTCGGCCTGCTGCTGCTTGCAGCCATCACAGCTGCAGAGGCTGGCCTTGCGGTCAAGCGGGTCCGCAATGGCGCCTGAGCGAAACGCCCAGGCCGGAGAGATTCTTCACTTCTGGTTCGAGCAATGCAGACCCTGGCAGTGGTTCCGCCAGGATCCAGCCTTTGATCGACGCATCAGCGAACAATTCGGGCAACTTGCCCATGCGGCTCAGAAAGAACAGCTGAGTGACTGGGAAACCCGTCAGGATTCAGCCCTGGCGCTGGTGCTGTTGCTTGATCAGTTCAGTCGGCAGATCTGGCGCAACCAGGCGCGCGCCTACGCGGGGGACCAGTTTGCGCAATGCCTGAGCCGACTGGCACTCGATCAGCACTGGCTCGAAAGCGAACCACAAAGGGCACGGCGACAGTTCTGGTTGATGCCGCTGTTGCATGCCGAATGCCTCGAGACGGTGACCATGGCAATCCCTCTGATGGAGCATTGGGTGGATACTGCAACCGCCGAAGTGGCCCGACGCAACCGTTCAATCCTGCTGAAACACGGTCGTTATCCCTGGCGCGATGGAGCCCTCGAGCGCTGAGTCATGACTGAAAGCGATTTCAGCTGTGACCTCTGCAGGCTGGCTGGCCCCGTGCAGTATCGCGTTTGCAGCCATTCGGAACCCCAATGGAAGTTCGTCTGCAGAACATGCTGGACGAGGGTGGCTGCTCAGCAGGGCTACCGCTACGGAGGCACACGCAAGGCCGATCGTCGACGCAGAAAACGCTGAAGCCTCAGCTCAGCTCCACCCCCTTGCCGCGATAGAAAGCGATTCGCTCACGGATATTGTCGGCGTCGGGTTTCGGTGATTCGTAACTCCACACAGCATTGCTCAGCACTTGATCAGCCAGCACCACATCCCAGTAGCGGGCAGTGCCCTTCCAACCGCAGACCGTGGTGTGGCTGGACTCGCGGAAAAACTCCTTGCGCATGGCCTTCCTTGGGAAGTAGGGATTGCCATCCATCATCACGATGTCGTCGCTCTCAGCGAGCACTGTTCCATTCAGGACTGCCTTCACCCGACTCACCCAGAGCATCAACACGCGACAAGCTATCGACTTGCCCGGTCCACGACGATCACAGCCGTAGATCTCACTCGGTCAAAGCTGCTGAAGATTGATCAGATCATGCATCAGCGCTGACTCCACGATCTGTGTGCGCTGCCGTACCGCAAGCTTGCTTCTGCAGTCAGACACAAGGCTCTTGACCGTTTCGGTGGAGATCTGAAAAGCCGTTGCAATTCGCTGTTGGTGAGACCTCGAGCCACCGCACAGACCGCCTCCTTCTCACGTTCGCGGAGATGCTCCAAAAATTTCGCTTGCTGATCAAAGTCGAGCGAGACCAACGTCGGGCGCACGTCTTCGGCGCAATAGACACCACCGGCGATGAGCATCTGCAGCTTCTCTTCCACAACATCCTGCGTTCCACGGCTGAGAAAGATCAGCATGCGTGTGTCAGGAGAGTGCTCATGAACGCTCCGCATCAGTCGGATGCCAGAGCCGATCTCCGGATCCTGCGTGAGCAGCAACAGATCGGGATGCATCCGCCCAAAGAGATGCAGACCGTCCTCCTCGGTTGTGGCACCTCCCACCAGCCCATCACCACCTCATCCGCAGTTCCTTCAGCCGATCCTTGCAGGCATGGATCGGCTAGGGGATCGTGCGCGACTCATGCAGTCGTTCCATGACACGCTGAAACTGCAGTTCCACTGTTCTTCTGGTGGCAGCGAGGGGAGCGGCAGACGACCACACCGGGCAGGTCACAGCAGCAGAATGGCCGGAGATGGACCGCTTCCATGCTCCGACTCGCATCGCTGTTGGCACTGTGCATCGCCCTCCTCCTGCCGGGGAAGGTTCAGGCCAGCTCGTTGGACATTGAGATTTACACGATCAGCCAGACAGGAACCGGCGAGTCGATCGGAACAGTGACGGCACGCGACAGCAGAAAGGGGCTGGTGATCACGCCATCCCTATCCGGCCTCAGCGAGGGTGAGCATGGCTTCCACCTTCATGCCGGCGACTCGTGCATGGCGGATAGCAATGATGAAGGGGTCAGCGTTGCAGGGCTGGCAGCGAAGGGGCACTGGGACCCCGACAACACCAACAGCCACAAGGGACCGTTCGGGAAAGGTCACCGCGGTGATCTGAGCAGACTGATCGTCAATGCCGACGGCACCACCACCACCGAAGTGGTGGCTCCACGCCTGAGAACAGACGATCTGCGTGGCCGTGCTCTGATCGTGCACGCCGGTGGAGACACCTACAGCGATGTGCCACCCCTCGGAGGAGGTGGAGCTCGCATTGCCTGTGGCATCGCAGGCTGATGACCAGAGGCTGATCGATCAGCGACGCCTCAGAAACTGCTCTGGTTCTGGCCTGCGAAACGCCCCTCGTAGTGCTCCTCACCATCGAGGGTCTGGAAAATGAACTGGCAGATCGCTGTCCCCGGATGCACCGCCAGCGGCGCTGGTCCGAAGTTGCTCATCTCCAGCACCTGCTGACTGTCGATTCCAGGCCCCATGAAGGGGGCACTGATGTGCACCATCAGACCCAGACGAGCAAACCGGCTGCGACCCTCGAGCCATCCACACAGACCTGGGCCAAGTCTCAAACGCTCCTGTGTGATCCCGAGGATCGTTTCACCGGGCATGATCAGGATGTGCTCATTGTCGGAGATGTCCACCTTGTCGGTGAATGCGCGGTAGTCGGTGTGTTCGTTCACATCGACAACTTCATGCACTTTGCGAAACACCCTGAAACTGCTGGCAAGGGTGAGATCGACCGACGCAGGCCCCACATGCTCAGGAATGAGCGGTGTGATCGCGATGGCACCGGTGTCGATCGCCCGCAGGATGGCCTGACGCCCGAGAACCGCCATGAAACAGAGAACTGGCAGCCCAGACTATGGGGATCAGTCGGTCGCGGCCAGTACCGCACATTGAGTGCGGATCAGCCGAAAGTTCTTCCATTCCATCCGAAGGAACTGGCTTCAACATCATCAAAACAGATGTAAATCCTGCTGGCGGGAATTCCGGTTCGAGCAGTGATCAACTCAGAGAATGCTGCTGTCATCGCCGGCGGCTTCAGGGCCCCGATCGACTTGACCTCAACGAAGGCGGCAGGCTCGGTGCTGCCGGCAAAGGTCATCGGCAAGCCGGTCTCGAGGAGTGTCATCACGTAGTCCTCAGGTTTGCCGGTCTGTATGGCCAGCATCGACGACAGCTCGCCAAGCAGCTGACTCGGGTTGTCGACATCAGGCAGGGAGGTGCGCAGATTGATCAGAGGCATGTTGAGTGATTGGCAGTGATTGCATTCATGAACCTCAGCGCTGCTGAGACTCTCTGAAGGCCTGGAGCTTGTCGATGTCCTTCTCCTGATCAATCGCGTAATCAGTGAGGATCAGAGCCTTCCCGATCGTTCCAAGAGCGTATTCAATCCGGTCGAGATCGGCCACGCCTTGCTGATCCGCACGGGCCGAACGGATCACGGCAGGCGTGAGCTGATCGGCGAGCTGCTCGATTGCGGCAGCAATGGCACTGGCCTGGACGAGAGGATCTGGGGAGCCCACGAGACACAACAGCAGCGGATTCAGGCCGATGATGGCAACAGGTCAGGGCTGACGGAACACGATTTCACGGCTTCAGCGACGATGCCAGCGGTTCCAGACCCGTCGATGCCATGGCGTCACGTCCAGGGGTGGGGGGGAATCTCCACGCTGCCTGCGTTCAAGCTGTTCGACTTCGCGACGAAGCTCTCTGAGAACCGGAACCAGCAGCACTGCTGCAATCAGTCCAATCACAAACAGAACAGGCAGGAGTGTCACCATCCAGACCGTTGCGATCAGCAGAACGGCGAAACTGATCAGCTGCTTCAACAAAGGCGGACGGCCACGACCGGGGAGTTGCTTCATGCGGGGGTTGTGATGGGCAGATCAGACGGTCGACGG
Organism: Synechococcus sp. MIT S9503; assembly: GCF_047304175.1. Classification (GTDB taxonomy): domain Bacteria; phylum Cyanobacteriota; class Cyanobacteriia; order PCC-6307; family Cyanobiaceae; genus Synechococcus_C. The sequence goes on from NZ_CP138955.1 coordinate 1,030,162, forward strand.
AAGCACTGTGATCACTCGTGCATGAATCGATTCTGATATGGATGACGCAATCTTCAGCCTGGAGAGAAATACGCCGCAAGACATCACCAGCATCGGCAGCAGCAGACAAGCCCCAAAAGCGGCGAAAGCGAAATGAACGTAAGCAGAAAAGTCGCAGCGAAACTCGATGTTCAAGATGAATGTGATGTTTTTTGCAACAACAATCCTGAGAACAAATTAGCTTGTTAAAAATATGACCAGTTAAATGAAACTCACCCTGCCCACAGTCAAGTCGATCGCTCAGCGACTGGAAGCAGGAGTGCTCAACGACAAAATCTATTTCTTTTTTCTGCTAATCCTCAATATCATCTACATTCTGCCGAAATTTGCAAAAGGAGCGGACGCCTCAAGCATCTTAATCGCAACAATCCCTCCCGCTTTCGTTATAACCGTTGCTATTACAATAATCAGAGATCAATACATCAAAAACACTCTAATCAGAAGACTTATGAACGACTCGTACATTCCATCGGTTTACAAAAGTGATATTGACCTCAGAGCACTCGAGACCCCGGCCCCCATGAAGAAAGAGAGAGCCCAGACAAGGCGTTGGATCGAAGCAAACATCCTGGACCGAATCAGCAGTAAATAACTATCAAAAGAACTGAATGTTCAAGATGCTGTGCAAGGGAGTAATTGCACAACTCTTTTTACAAATCGATCTCTGAGTTATAAAAATACTTTTTGCTTTGCTCAAACAATTGTGAAATTTTTAATCTCACTCATCCAGCCTGTCTCAAGCCTTCTTGAGCAACCAGGCCAGCTGTGGCAGTCGATCAGGGCGATCCGCCTGGAGTCATATGAGACAGGCGAAGAAGCATAAAACTGCTAAATGAGGATCAATCAGCACCGACTGTCAGATGCTCCAGGGTCGATACGAGCACAAGGGAATGGCCTACATCATCAAGGAGATGACGGGCGGTCCTGGATATCTCGTGCTCGGCTCTCCAAAGGGGCATCTCAAACAGCTGGGCAGGGAGTATCCATCCCTCAAAGCAGCTGACGCAGCAGCTCGTCGCGCCATTGACCAGATGCTGGCTGAAGCCCAGTAAAAAGCCCTCCCGGATGGAGGGCCTTCCGCGCAGGTGGGCGTCACCAAGGTAGAAATACTCAGCATCCAACCGTGGATGTTTGAGCGATTCACCACACCTGAAAGAAAAAGCCGAACCTCGTGAGCGATCTGTGCTCTGAACAGTCAGACCCAGGCCTTGATCGCCTGTGGAAAACGGTCTTTGTAGAGGGATGAGAAGCTCAGAGCTCCTGAGCCCGCAATCGTGATCACCAGATAGATGAAGAAATAAAGAGCCGACGTTTCAAATTCATAGTTGTGCGCCTCAACAACTGCAAAAGGTGCACCCTGCAAGCCGGTATCGAAGAAATGGAAGACCATTGCAAAAATCATGGTTGACAACAAACCAACGACGGCCGGTCTCGTAGCGATTCCAAAAATAATTGCAACGGAACCAATAATCTGTGTGTATGCAGCGAGATATGTCCAGAGTATGTGATCGAACGGCAGAAATGGAAAATATTGATCAACAATGAAAGTAGTAAATCCTGACGGGTCCTGCAATTTCTCAAGCCCATGGTGAATCATGAGAACGCCTGCAGCCAGGCGTAGAACAAGCAAACACAAGTCAGATGAGAGTTGTTTCGACTTTTGTTCACTCATGACGTTAAGACAGGCAAAATTTATGACAATCCTACACCTGACAAAAGTCAATTCGGAGGGGGGATGGATCGCTGGGGTTCATCAGATTCACAACGAGTTGTGCTGGTGAAACCATCCCTAGTCATCACCAGCCCAACCTGCCTGATCCGAAACGGAAGAGAACCCACCGGAGTCGAACCAATCCGATTGCACCAGGGCAACCGTGAGCATCAGCATGCGCGGGGCAAAACAGCGTTCACGAATTGAATGCGACCACATCAGGTGCCACGAGTAACCGAAGTGCTGTAGCAAAGCGGATAACAGAATTCAGCCCTCGCTTGCGTCGCACACAGGTGAATCCAACAGATGAATTTGGGTAGCAGATCAGAGCACAAAAAGCGACATTAATTCTGCTGGCAGTATCAACCATCACACCGCAACGGCAACACGGCAACTTACATTAAAAATATGAGGAATGATTTTTTTAAACGAATATCCGAGGAATATTTCCTAGTCACCCATCCTGATGGGACTTGGGAGATTATTCATGAAGACCGAATTGGCAACTCAAAAAAATCAGAGCCGAGGAATTATTAAAATCATTGCACTGTCTGATGAAGGTCATCGATTCAACAGATTCATTCACGATCCAAAGGAGCTGAAACAGATGCTGCCAACATTTGTCTGGTCGGGTGAAGATATTGATCGCTTGGAGAAATGGTGGTCAAAGCGCATTGAGCAGCTGATTGCCATGAAAAAACCACTGGCAGCATCAGCACTCTTTGATGAGTTTCAACTTGAACAGAAGAGTAGTTACCCTCGCGGAGACTAACTTTTGATACAATTAAAGATTCATCAGTGAATCAGAAGAATGGAAAGACTCTACGGCGAAGACAAGAGGAAGGCACTGTCAGCCTTTTATGATCAGTTTTGCGAGGAAGTTGATCAACTGTTCTTAAAAAAATTCCAGGAACTTACAGAACTCAACGTTGGCGAAGGGGAAACAACCCGGATTGTTGGACGCCTTCTCAATGCAAAGACGAATGTGGTTGATCAAATCAGGGGTTGAGTCTTCGGGGAACATGGTTCAACAGCGAGAGGCTGCGAAATGCCGGAAGGAAGCACCTTTGCTATGAAGGAAAAGCTATTTTGACAAGGACAATCAGTGATGAGCGGCGAAAATCTCAGAGAAAAAGCCCTGGCAAATCTCAAACATCGCAGAGGGTTGCAAAAACAACTGAAAATTTATGCGATTACTAATGTCACCTTAGTGATCATATGGGCCCTTTCAGGACGTGGCGACTTCTGGCCAATCTGGTCAATCGTGTTCTGGGGGTTGGCCTTGATCTATCAGGCATGGGCGTTTAATTTTCCAGAGAAACCAATCACCGAAGAAGATATCTCACAGGAAGTCAACAGAATCAACTCAGAAACTTAACTTCTCAATCAATGCACAAAAGATATGCGCAGGCTCAACCACACGTTGAAACTTTCAGGGTTTCAGAATCAAAGTTCGAGAAAAGCTGTACATCGTTAACAATCGTGCAGGAATAAAGCGCTAAATTTTCAGGAGAATGATCAGAAACCTTGGAGCCACAGACAAAACCAGAAAGACCAGCGATGTGGAAATGGTTGTTGCAGCCTCTCGACAAGCTCAAAAGACGGGTGGCGGTTGTTCCGTCGGTCAACGAAACCGTCAACGCCATGAAGGAAATCGGAGTTGACCTGACGAAAGACGAAAACTAGGGATTAGACACCACTCAACCGGCTGGATCAAAGTCATGTGGAGGCTGAAATACCATCAAAACCTCGCAATCGGATTGGCGAGATCTACGGAAAGCTGACAGTCATTCGTGCTTCAGATCGACGTACAAAAAGCGGTAATGCCTACTGGTGGTGTCGTTGCAGCTGTGGCCGCGAGCGAGAAGTGGCTGGAGACAAGCTTTCAACCAATCTGAACCGCAGAAAACCAGTAGTCACAGCCTGTCTGGTCTGCTCAAAAGAACTACAGATTGAAGGTGTCTGCGCTAAGAATGATCGTGAGGAGCGAAAGAGACGGGCAGAGGCAGAGCGTCAACGCATGGCTCTGAAAGGGAGAGTGCCGGACAGCTGGCTTCGACTGCCACTCACGGATGCCCATGCCAGAGAGCAGGGTAAGGTGCTGTTTTTTCGCGGCACCCACTGCCTGCGGGGGCATCTCGCCCCCTATCGCATCAATGGGGGCTGCCTGGCCTGTTCGGGCCAGAAACCCTCCGCACATGAACACTGATCGATCAAAGCAGCGGATGACCGAGACGCCCTGGCAGAAGCTGTCAGAAGATCCCCACCTGGTCAGAGGAAAGAGCTGACTCAGCAGCGACCTCTGGCTATCAAATCAGCACAGCGGCATGACGATGACAAAATTTGTTCTCAGAAACGGCGACGTGTTCATATCAGATAGGGATCCATCTGATTTCGATACTTTCTGCTACGGAAAGGATCAGGAGGAACAGACATGCCATCTGCTCTCATCGCAATCCGAGGTTGCATTCCTGATCCAACTTGGAGAAGATCACAACCTGCGTTATGAACTGGTTGAGAAAGTCGTGTGAGCGCAGCTTCACACCCTCAATGCTGTTTCTAGCGCAATCCATCAACAGTGGAAATTTTACAGAAACAGGAAAGAGTCGCTACAAAACAGAGATGACTGACAACAACAAAAGGCGAGCCCTTGAGGCGTTGATCGAAAGTGCGGCCAAAAACCTGAATCTGAGCGAGGAGGAGTCAAAAGCCCTGATCGCCCCGATCTCTGAACAGTTCAGGCGACTTGAAGCCGACCACTGATTCAGCGAACACGTCTCTGCTCAAGCTCACGCAGCGATTCATAAGCAGCCCAGAGTCCTTCTTTCACTGTGCAGCTCTGACTCTGATCGCAGACTTTGTACTGACCACCACCCAGAGCATCGATGGTGGATCCTCTCGAGGTGAGGCAGATGCGACTTGGATAAGCCATAGAGATGCAGCTTTGCATCATTTGGTCTACGACAGCACAATCAATGCAATCAATGAAACGTTAACCATCTAAATTATTCCTGTTGGTGAATATCCAGAACCAATCAAACTCAAATCATTGCACCCTAGAAAAAAGTCTTACCGGCAATCCAGGCATCAAAAGGTGCCGTAGCCGCCTCTGACAGAGCCAGGTAACAGGTTGTGGCCATACCGAGGAAAGCGATGCCGACTCCGGTTCCAATCAGCAACTCATAAAGTTTCTGGGTGGATCTCGCTTCAGAACCTGGAAGGACGCGTCGTCGAGCCATACCTACTCCTGCTTATCAACATTCTGATCTCTGAACAGAGTAAATATCAACACACAGAAGCAAAGATTCGCATCTCAATACCATGTAAAATTCACTTCACGTTGTAAAGATTGCGTAACATTTAAGCGAAAAAACAGTCGCAGCAAAGATTCCTTGATCGGCTCTGAGGAATTAACAAAAATGTCAGAAACGTATGTCTTGACAACGAATCGAGCTGCTTCTCAATGACAGAGCCCTTTATATCTCAGTGATGTCGGACCAGAGACTGACACTTCTTCTGCAGGAGGCGGAGGAACACCTGATCAGGCAAAGCTGCCGCAGTCGCTACGAGAGATCGGTTGTGCGCCTGCCGGACAGCAGGCGAAACATCTGGCTCAAAGATGACAAACGCACTGCCTGAAGGATGACTTGCCGGCTGGAATAAGACTTCGGGTGACAGTTCAGCAGAAAGCTCCGTCGGCCGCTCAATCCATTGCCCTCATCAATGATCCTGGTGAAGCCAGCTGGTGCAAAAAAAAGAACCGCCCCAAGTCTGGAGCGGTTCCCCCTCAAGCCAAGCGATCCCCATCACCCGGCCGATTGCACCACATCTTGTGGTACTTGCAAGCAATAGTAGTGCTTCAACCTTACATATGGAGTTACTAAAGCTGCCCTTCAGCTTTCAATGAACTATTAACAGTCTTGAAACACTTAAGCCCAAAACCCTGCATGTAGCGGTTCTGCGACCTAACTTTGGAGACCCCATCACCCGGCCTGCCCCAGTGGCAGGCTTTTTTGTTGCGCGACACCATTGATGGTGTGCGAGACAGGATGAGGAGCCTTGAGATGATCGACTCGGTGGCAAAAAAAAAGGCCCGAAGGACCTTCAGTGGGTGTGAGGAGTTGGAATCTCTGTGAGGAGAACCAACTGAACAAGTTCTAGCAGCTCCTCTGTGCCATTCAATAGACCGGCATGTCAACAAGTGGCACTGTGCCAGTCGAATCGCTAAATTATCTGAGTGAGGAGAAAAGCTCACGTGGTGGAAACAAGGACACACCTCGTTGATCTTTCAGAACCCCTGCCTTAGGCGGGGGTTTCTTTTTGGATTGCTTCATCGCAAAGCATCAATATGGTGTTCAGCACTGAAGGATGAGCTAATGACAGAGAAGGAGACATTGATTGATCAGGTCTTCGCGAAATATCGCGCCTATTGTCAGCAGATCGGCATCAAGCCTGCCGAAATGATGCAGCAAGCCTATCTGAGCCATTTGAACAGCCTCACAACAGAACAGCTCAGAGAAAAACTTTGAGGCGTTTTCTGCAGATTGAGCCGGGATTTCAAACTGAGTAAAAATGCTCAAAACCAAGGCCACAGCAGCATTTTGAACATCCATCAGTAATCAAGCCGACGACCCTTCAAAAGGGAAATCGCCAGAATCTGTTGGCACAAAGTTTTGCAATGGACCCAGAAGTTCGCCAAGTTCTGCAAAGAGAAATTCTTGATCGCTGCAACGAAGAAGAGCGTGAAGCGGTTGAGCGCTGGTTCAAGAGCTTTCAGGCGATTGGGTTATCGAAATTGAACGGCATGTCTGTTGCAAGAGGTACAACCATGTCCTGCCCTCTTTACTGAACAACAAAACTGAACTCCACACTTAGCCAAAAGCTCTTAACCACCTCAAAAATTCAGGCCGGTCATATACCATTGCAGTTATGTTCTGATCTTCAAAAACCTGAAGGTGATTACGAACCAGACGTGACCATTCACGCTTCTGTTCTCACAATACGGTTTGCTTGACTGAGCCGATTTAATCGAAAAACACTTTTCTGTTCAACAGCTCTCAGTTATACAGAAAGCACTGTAATCCTGACACTGGCAACTCAATTTTTTTTAGCGATCTACCGGTATCAAAAAACTTCACGAACAATATCAAACACAATCAAAAATACAAACAATATCAAGCCAAATTTTCAGCTAAACACCTCATAAAACAATTTATTAGCTTCTTGAAAAAAATATTTTATTAATCATACAAAAAGTTGATCGACAAAAAGAACGAACATAATAAATCCGATATTGAGTAGAGCGAGCACTCCACAGAACGCAAGCGTCAGCATTGCAGGAAGCCTCTTATCAAGGAAACAGATTTATCGTGAACATACAAATTGCCAACTTTAAAAATTATTCATCATCACGCTCTGCCTGGCGTGCACCAATTGCAAGAGCAGCAACAAAAGGGAGGATTGCAATCGCTGTGAGAACTTCCATTAGATCATTTTCCATTCAAGGCTCAACAAAAAGGGAATTGCCGTCGAGTCCACCGAAATGAACAACAAGCAATTGCTCTCTGGTGATCAAGCCGTTTTCGTCAAACAGTTCAGGGTGAGTTGTTTTCAGGCCAGTTCGGTCCCCTGAGCGAGACTTCGCCTTAAGACCGAAGCCCATGCACCGAAAGGCTGAAAGAAAGACAACCGCACAGGCGACGGTGTAAGCGAGGGGGAGCAAAGCGGATGTCATGGCTCAACCCTCTGCTTTCCTGACTGAGGGGAGATCGGTCGGCTGCGCCAACACATACACCACCCCAGCCGTGATGATTGATGCAAAGGCGATCAAGCCGTAAATGGCTGCTGAATAATCGGTCACTGCGCCCACGTGTAGTTGTGTAAAGAATTTTAGACGCTTTGTAAAGGAGTGTAACCAGGTGTATTTGCTTATCTTGCCAGGTGTTCTGTCTGGTTGGTGTCAGAGCGATCAACCAGCGGCGGCAGCGCGAATGACATCCACATCAGCAAGTCCGAGAACACGGATGAAAACTGTGCTGATCACGCTGTAGGCCACTGCTCCGAAGACAGCACTTCGCATTCCGTGTCTCAGGCGAAAACCATCAATCAAGGATGCTGCCAATCCAAACAGAATCACTGTGATCAGCCAGTCGAACAGCCAGCTCACAGGAGCGATCAATCCTCCAAGACTGGTAACAGCCCATGGCAACGCCAGGACAACTTTTAGAGGAAGGATCAGAAGCGTGCCAAGCAGACCGATCGTCACAGCAGATGCCAGAGCAGCCTGAAAGCCCGCGAGTTCCACGCCAAATGGCAATACCGCAACGAGCAGAAGCACAAGAGCACGTACAGGCCATTGCAGCAACCAGCCAATCAGGCCCATGGAAACAATCCACAACTGCACTGAAGATTAGATCTGGTCTGAAATTTCGAGACGCAATGCAAAATGCACGGCGACTCCCGGTCGACAGAGCCTGTCGCTGACAGAGAAAGCAAAGACACCACTCAACAGAGAAGTTCCGCCGCTCAAAACGGCGATACCGGAAAGACTCAGAGAGCCAGAGCAACCACTGTGAAACCTGTCAGCAGCGAAATCGTGATCAACAACATGAGAGATCAGTCCTCAGCTTCAAGCTCACCGGTTGCCCGCAGGAAAATCGTAAGGCCGACAACTGCTGCAAGAACGATGTAGGACACCATTGGCGTGGGGTTGAGGCCTAAGTATTTCTGCTGATCTTAGGGTTTTGCTGCAATGAGGCTGTGCCCTGCACAACATTGATACTCAGACGATTGTCCGCACTGGTAGGCAGAGCCTGAAGAGTGGATCAAAGACCGGATCCGGTGATTGCTGCTTCAAGCGAAACGGATTCTGTCGAAGACTCGACGGCTTCCCCGAGCTCCATCGAAACGGTTTCCTGTACAACAGGTGGGCCGTTGAGCGGAACACCGGCATTGGAGCAAGAGGTCACCAGCAAACTCAGAGCGAAGCAAAGCAACAGAACAGAATTGAAAAGACGGACCATGAATCCTCTGAAAAAACCGATCATTCTGTACGTGCGTTACAAGCAGACAATACGGTCATTGGCCAGAATCATCCGCATCACCATCACACAGGTGAGCACACTTAATGCCACGCGGATCAGAATATTATTTACCTGAGTAAACGCTTCAGCTCAGAAGCGAATGATTACAAGTCAAAGATGATCGAATTTTATGAAGGCACAGCTTTTAAAAACTCGTGGCCAATCAATGATGATGCCGCCAATAGAAAGCGATGCGTAGATACCCTCGATGGTGCTGACGACTTCAACTCACCCAGAGCAGCGAGGATCAGTGGAACAGCATCATTAAAAGGCTCAGACGGCACGACAATCATTTCAGTGTCATGGTTGATGCAGTTGGCGTAATCGGCAAATCAACCGGCCTCCATCGAATCGCAACCCACAGAAATTCTGTGAGTTCTACAGGACAGCTGGCAGAGGAGGGGAAAGCGTTTTAGAGACAGGGCAGTGATCGGAAACAATTTGAGGAAGAATTTTTTTGCTTCACCACTATCCTTCCTTAGCTCCTTTTGCTGAAATTGAACATAAGTCATCGGTCAAGACTATCCTGATTTTCACAATCAATCTTTGCGACCAAAGACATACAATTAGTCTGCTGAAAAGAGCTCACTGAACGAATAAAGACAACCATTACACACACCTGCCTCAGGGAACTGTTACGAAGCGAATTGGTTTTATTATTACAACTGAATGCAGCTCATTACCAGGCTTAGGTGATGCATTCCTGAGATACTTATGCATTGACAGATATGATAAGAACTGAAAGAAACAGCGTCAGGGCAATCAGCTTGGGTAGATCGTTGAACAAATCGAGGAGATTCCAACAGCAGAGGAGTCGTATTCAGTAACGCATCATTCATGCGCTTTGTCCTTCATCGAGCCACGGTGGATGCAGATTCCTCACAGAGCATGTCCGGTCTTGTGCTTACCCTCGGATTTCTGCTGGCTTTATCCAGCGCCCTGCTTATCGTCTCAGACAAACACTGAACGCATTAACCCGGGGCTCAGCAGCGCGAAAGTGTCATTCAGACACGGCCGGCTCTTTTGGGCTCAGTACACCTGAGGCTCACGAAATTCTGAAACAAACTGCTGCAGCGGAAGTCTCAGGAAACCTAAGCAGTGATCTCGCCCGTGACTATTGAATACTCAACTCGTTCATCAGAGCAGCAGACATCTGCGTAAAAACGTTCGAGTTCGTCATAGGCCTCGTTGTAATGCTCGAAACGACGACGCGTAAGCGCATCCTCAACGCCGTCGTCACGCACAACCCGCACCACCTTGATCCGGTCGGTTTCCAACGCTGATGATCGGGTAGAGACGCTGATTCTCTCCTATTGCCAGTGGTTCATCCAGAGCAGACAGCGGAGTTTCACAGAGGATCACAACGCTGCAGGTTGAAGAAATGCTGATGGCAACGAAATAGCTGAGGTGGAATAACGCTTTTCTGCAACTAAATGTGAGCTGACCAGACAGCTGCGTTGCTGCACAGATGGTCTCTGTCGATACTGCATGCACAGCCCTCACAGGGATCCAACCAGGAGCGACGAATGACCACGAAGCTCTACAACGTCCGCTTTGAAACCGAAGGTGCTGACCTGTTCGTGGAACTGGAGGCTGAGGCGGAACTCAACCGACAACACTTGCTGGAGAGAGTGGTTGCGATCCTGGAAGACCGTCATGGCATTGAAACCATCGACAGCACCCAAGGTGAAATAACTCGGGTAGATCACAGCGATGGTTCAACGCTCCGCGCCTGGCTGTCGATCTCGGGACAATCCGCCAGGCAGGCTCTGGATGACGACGGCCTTGATGAAATCCTCACCTGTCTTGTGTTCATGCTGTTCCCACCGGTTGTAGAAACAAGCGTGCATGACGAAAGCAAAAAGGTCTTAGCCCTGGCTTGAAGCAGACCTGGCAGCAGCGAAAGCCAGTCTTTGCAAAAGCAGAGTTAAAGAATCACGATCAATCAGAGTTGGAGGGCAGCATTTCTGCTCTGAGGCTTGTGCCAAGGGGCATCCCAACATGGAGCCATGTGATGGCGAGCGGGATCGCTGTCATTGAGGAACTGGAGAATTGGCGCTGCTCTTGGTGAAAACTGTTTAGTTCAGCCACTGCATGACCAGATCAACCATGCGACCTCTGATAATGCTCAGTGGAAGCTGTTGCCAATATCCGAGATGAGCAAGTTCAATTCAAGAGTCCTGCTGACGAAGCCCCCCTGAACGGGGGTAAACGCAGCGACTTATTCCCCCGCAAGCGGGATGTTGATTGAGGATCTTGAATCTACCGTTATCGAAGACGATGCCATGCAATGAAGCCAGATAAACAGCACTACGTACGTTCATCATTCACTGAGGGTGCTGCAAAGCTTGCAGTATCCATTCTGCAGACTGCAAAGGAACCAGATAAAGTATTAAAACATGGCCGATATTTTGGCATTACAGCAGAAACCACTCTGCAAAAAGATTGTTTTGAAAGATTCCTGAATTCTCCCAAGGTTCAGGATGTGCTAAACAATCGACCTCCACAAAACTGGCCAGATCTCGAAGAGATGGCGGCCATGCCCAGAGGGAGTCTTGGATGGTGATTACAACAACGCATGAAGAAGCTGGGAATTTCCTTTCTGCCTTTACCGGAACTTCCTGAACCAGAATCTAATAAGGCTTATTTTATAAGCAGGACAGTGCGTTGTCATGAAATTCACCATACAATTCTTGGCCTACCAATCACAGTTGCAGGTGAAGCTGCTGCATCGGCGTTTTATGCGAGCACTGGGTCAAACCCTATTGATATTGGAATTCTGTCTTCTTGGATGCTGCGTGGTTCCTACGAACCGTGTGAGCGTCGATTGATCTGGGATGGCATCGGTTTCGGTATTACGGTTGGTCAAAAGGTACCTGAACTTTTCTCCCCACGTTGGGAAGACGGCTGGGAAAGATCGATCATCGATTGGCAGAGCGAACTGGGTATCACCGAGTTGATGAAATCGTCTCCTTTCCAGGAATACTTGGCAAACTTCTACAATTAAAACCATGGTGTAAGTCCATGTGGTGATGCTCAGCAAGCCAGTGCCACAAGAGCGACGATGACGACGGTGGCGGTGATGGGTTCCATGGCGTTCTCCTGTCTGGATTCAGCATCGATCAGATGGCTTGAAATCACCATCCCCCATTGGAGCGAATGTCCTGGCTGCGATTGAAGCTGTTTATCCGTTCTTGAAGCAGCAAGCGCCGTTTGCAGTTGGTTCAAACGCAAGGAGTCGTGCCACATCCACACAGCCGAAGCATGCTGCCTGGGGTTTGAATCACCCGGCGGTATGGAATGCATTGCAGCTTGAGCTCTTATGGCTCAACCTTGCAGAAAGAAGGTTGGAGACCATGAACGCTTTCAGCAATCGCCTCACGACTCCGGAGGATCGCAGCATTGCATTTGATCCTTTTGGAAAGTGGCAGGCGGAACTATCGATTCATGAAAGAGACCTGAAAAGCTATGAAACTTACAGACTGGAAGTTTCCACTGATTTGAAATTGGCAGCAAAGTTTAAAAAAACATATGACCTATTTCTGAATAAATATCGATCCAACTTTCATTCTTCTGAAGCCAAGCAATATGCCGCATCAACATTCGGTGGCTACCTTCGTTTATTCCTGGAGGATCACAGCGACATCGATTCAGCTCTGGATGCCACTCACAAACAGCTGATGCAGCAGCGAGTTTCTGAAAGAACAACCCCAGGTGTGGACTGACGAGGAAGAGCATCACTCGCCCCATACCAACCTGAATACAACCTGGGCTTTCCAACTGAGGACCAAATCAGAGACTGCGGACCAGAAGTGACGCGCCCATCAGCAGGGCCAGGACCTCAAAGGCACGCTTCACCAGTCGGCTGCCTTTTTCAATTGACAGGTGAGCACCCAGATATCCACCGATCAAGGAACCCACGATCAACGGCGGCACCCAACTCCAGCGGATTTCACCGCTGAAGCCAAGCACCAGAGCGCCGGTGCCGTTCCAGGAGAGGCCCACCAGGATCAGAGTGTGGGCAACGGCTCTCGTATAACTCAAGCCGAACCAGCGCACCAGCCAGAGCGTGACGAACAGTCCAGAACCGGAGGCGAGCGAACCGTTCAAAACGCCAATGGCGAAGAGCAAAGCAACGCCGATCAGCTTTTGAATGACATTGTGGTGCACGACCCGGTCGGTCTGTCCAAGTTCGGGTCGACGAGCGGAGTAAACGCCGAGAGACAGCGTGAGCACACCAAGAGCTGCTGTTGCGATCTGATCCGGCAAAGCCAACACGCTGCTCGCTCCGATCCACACCCCAGGCAGACCGGCCAACAGCACCAACAGGCTCAACCCTTGATCAAGACTGCTGGCCCGCCAGTGGCGACCGGCAGCACCGAAACCGAGAGCAACGCTGGCAAGTTTGTGTGTGGCCAGAGCCGAGGCGAAAGGAAGCCCCAGCAGAATCAGAGCCGGAAGCTGCACAAGGCCGGCACCACCACCGGCAAACGCCGAAAGGGCATTGGCCACAACAGCAATTGCAGCGAGCGACAGTTGCAGCAACAGCTCAGTGAGCATGAACAGACATCGGCTCAGACACGGTCGAGAAACATGATCGAATTCGGCTGATCAGAAAATCTGACCACGCAGAACAACAGAAGGCGCTGACAGACATACCTGGATTGGAGCACGGCGAACAAACCCGAGCGCTGCCAATACAAACGCACTACCATGATGAGCGGTCCGCTGGGCGAAGAAGCAGACAGCTTGAACCGGTAGTAAATACCACTTTTCTGGACGTGACTCCAGGGATGACGGTGATCGTGAGGCATGACCTCCTCACCGGCGAGACTCATGCTCGGGATTGGTGAATGGGGCACGTGATCCGACGATCCACAACCTTTTTCAGATCGCTGATGTGGGCTCCAGCGAGATTCACTGGGTCAATGCCGACCTGTGACCCATATCCTTCCAGATCGTTAACCCCAGCACAGAGAATTCTGCAGACATTGAACTCAGACTCTTCAAGGCAGATCAATCAGTGGCTGACAAAATCAGGCATTCAGGTCATGAACATCAAGGCCCCGACCCTGAAGCGGTGACCCACGTGCAGACATCAACGTGGAATGAGGCGTTAATAATGCAGGAGAACGTTCTGATCAGGCAATGTCGAATACTTGAAAACCGGCTATTAAAAGATAAGAACACAGATGAACATGAAGCTGGCTCTCTTCGCTGCTCTGGCCTTGGCACTTGCAACACCAGCCGTGGTTAATGCTCAGAATCTCAGGAATGGAAACTGGGATTACATCACAACTGCTGAAGATGAAACGTCTTATTTCAGCCAGATTTTATCAAGGATGGGGAATCAGGTTGTGCTGAAGGTTCTGGTCGTCAACGGCAAAGATGAAGCCGATAAAGACTATGTTGTGACAAGAGGAGTCAAATGCAAGGAGAAAATGCTGAAAGCGAAAAGGAGTCAATGGAAGAAAGTCGCTGAAGACGTTGTTGGATGGAGCTGGATTCAGTTCGCCTGTCAATAAATTGCAGCAGTCAGGAACAGATTGAGGTGTGATGGAAAGTTAAGTGAAGTAAAAGCGAATCGAGTCGACAAAAGACAATCAATCAAACTGATCACCCGCCGGATCTCATGACAAACAAGTCATTTCTGGCTACCAGTTATTCAGTGCTTGCAAAGACGATGAAGCGTGCTCTTTTAGCTACAGTTGCCTTCAGTCTTGCGGTGCCGGCAATGGCGAGCAATCAAGAAGCGCTCAAGACAGGAGAGTGGGACTTCATCAATTCAGCAGCTGATGGCACCTCATATTTCGGTCAGGTGCAAACACAACTGGATGATCAAATTGTTTTGAAAGTCCGCGTCAAAGGCGACCCGACAATTGAGAACAAAGACTACGTGATAATCACCGCCATCAAATGCGGTGAAAAAATGTTCAAACAAGCCGGAGGCAAATGGGCACGGCCAACTGATGACATGGTTGTGAAGTGGTGGATTGAATTCGCCTGTCAATGACAGCACCGCCATTGCAGCAGTGGTGATCGAGACAGGACAGAGGTCACTGCCATGGCCTGGTTCACATCCCCAGCGCCTGCAGCAGTCGATCCCTTGCCTGATTGAGCTGGATCATCCGTTCAGCACTGCCGCCCAGATCAGGATGGGATTTTCTGGCCGCTTGCTTGTAGGCCGCTTTGATCAACCGAGCCGTGAGCAGGCCTTCTGTGGGCAGATCCAGCAAGCGGCGATCCACTTCATTCCCAGGTCTGCCAGCCATCCTGTCTGTGAAATCCGACCACCACTGAGCCGTTCTTCGCGATTGCCCGGATCGGTTCATGGCCAAACCGCACCAGGCGAGAAATTCATCGGTGTCCTGCGGGGGATCTCCATCCAGTGAATCCAGTCGGATGACAGCACCCCAGAACAGGCAGCGACGAGTCAGGTTTTCATCAGGCACGCCGCTGGTGTGGAAGTC
The DNA here is from genome assembly GCF_047304175.1 of Synechococcus sp. MIT S9503. GTDB lineage: Bacteria > Cyanobacteriota > Cyanobacteriia > PCC-6307 > Cyanobiaceae > Synechococcus_C. The sequence goes on from NZ_CP138955.1 coordinate 1,045,464, forward strand.
AAAAACAGCTGCGTAAGGAATCAGGCTCTCAAGATCCGACCAGACGCTCGGAACCAGTTCGCTGTGGTGCTGGATCCCGATCCTGTGCAGAGCGTTCAGCAGAAAACAGCTTGCGGCATCGACACTCAGCTTCTGCGGACCAGCTTCAACAGCACCATCGATTGCCCTCAGACGGTCGGGGGTCGCCCGCTTCTTCACCTGCTCAATGCGCACAGCAACAGAAGCAGCCTCGGCCTTCGCGTCTCGTCTGTGGTTTTCGATCAGCTCCAGAAGAAGCTCACGAGCGTCGTCGGGCAAAGGGCGATCGCGGTCAATCCTGCGCTCGATCTTGAAGATGTGAACCTGCCTGGCTGTCACACCGGGCAGGCCTTCGGCATCTTCTCTGCAGATCTCCCATCGCCTGATGCTGAGACGACTTGCCTCAGAACCATGAGCGTTCACAGCCTTGCTTGATTCAGGCTCTGACGGATCAGGAAAGATTTGAGTAAGCGGCATTCAGAAGCTGATCATCTCGGGCTCAGTTGTCCTCTTTTGAAATATTGATTCCGCAGTTCTTTGAAATCAGCATTGCCAGGGTCGCAATGGCCTGTTCCACAACGCCATCAGCAAGTTGTGCAGTCTGTTCATCGAGTTCTGGGATGAACAGCTCGCCGTTCTGGAGATCGTTGTTCGCCGTTGACAGCAGACGACCACGATCCTTCTGCGCACAGTGGTTGAGAATGTCTGCTGAAGCAGCGGCAATCAACCAACCTCTGGCTTGCCCGTAAAGCTCAGTGCGATCAGTCGTTGCCGGTTGGGTTGGCATCTGGCGAGGGTCGTCTGGATTGAACCCAGGATGACGCAGCACAGTCACGGGTCGGAGACTGCGGAAAGGGTCACAAGCCGGTTCTTTCAGTCGATGACGTAATCCATGGGGTTATCGCTGCCGCCACCTCCGCACGGACTGTCCGCACGTCCACCGGGGAGCATGTTGTCGGGAATCATTCCGTCTTTGTAGATCTGACAGAGCTCTTCAGGATCACGGCTGTCGACCCATTGCTGAAAACCGGATTCCTGGGCAAGCAGCTGAGCCATCAACAGAACTTCAACCATGGCGATCGGATCAGATCTCTCATTCCTAGCCATCAGAGATCAACCAATCCCTCAGCCTGGAACGCAGAACCGGAAATCTCGTCGTGACCAACATCACGGTCAAGTCCGAATCAGATCATTGGTTCAGAACGGGAACTCGCAGATGGTGACGGGAGTCATCCCCACTGCTTCTCTCGCCATGTCGTTTCAATCAGGCCTACTCGGCTCAGTTGTCACTGTGATGGGTGCACTGTCTCTCAGCACTCCCGAGTTGATGCAGATTCATGAGGTGCAAGCAGACCGGGTCTCTGCAGAGCCGAAAAGCATTCTTTTCAACGAGGAACTGTTCCGCTCAGCCAGCTCGGGTTCAAGCCGGATCTGCCGCAACAACAGCGCTGAGAGGGTTGAAGCGAGCCCCCCCCTGCATGGGCATCTGATCATCAGTTCAGTTAACATTCACCGATCAGAGAATGATCGATATGGCTGAACAAAATCCTTCATTTTTTTCATACGAAGGAGAGATGGGCCGGCTTGATTTCTGGGGTGGCGCCATCATCAGATCACTGATTGCAGGATTTGTTTTCTTCGTTGTTCTGGCCCTGACCTTTCGGGGATATTTCAACAGCTCCAGTGAGGAAATCTCCGCAGCCATCACTGCTTGGGCAACGGAGCATGCAGTGCGGGTTTGGCTTCTCGGTGAAATTCTGAATGTGCTGCTGTTTCTGCCGATCGCCTGGAGGCGCTGGAGGGATCTGGGTCCGAGGTTGAAAAAGAACTGGCTCTACATCACTGTGCTGAGCAGTCTCATGCCCGGATATGAGGTGTTCCCCTACATGGAAGTCAAGTCGCTGATCACTACGCTGGGAATTCTGTCGATTTATCCGAACCTCAAGCTTCTCTTCTGGCCTGGAAAAAAATACGCGAATCTTCGCCGGGAGGCGCAGATCTGAACCCTCAGACTGGATTCCGGAACCACGCAGTGATCCTTATGCCGGAAGTTCTTTTATTCGCACAACTGCTGGCTTGGAGCGACTTTGACTTCCAGGACTGGGTGGACAGCAGACCTCCAGCCGAACTCTGCGAGGGGTTCAGGAACGGTTTGATTCCGGAGACGATGCTTCCGGGCGGTCGCTCGCAGACCCCTTGCAGCAGCTTCAACGGTGAAGACCCGATGGACTACGTCATCGACTGATGCACAGCCGGTGCATTTGTCGGGCGATGCAGTGCAAGTGATGCAACGGCTAGGCATGGCGACTAGCCATGATCACGGCGCGACCGTTCAGAGGTGGGCGATCGCACGTGACGAACCCGGCGGCGTATTGCGGAATGCAGCGTCGGGTGAGTCCACGTTGCCGCAGATTTGGCGAGTTGCCCGGAAAGTCTGAATGACTTAACGAATCAATCCGGGCAGAACCGCTGCGATTCCAGGTTGGATCTGACGAACCACCGGATCAATGGCTCTGCTACTGCAGGGCGGAGTCATCACTCATCACTGGTCCACAACGCCGGTTGAAAGGAGCAACCAGATCAATCCTGTGAACAGCAGATAACCCACGAGCAACGGGTTCGGCCCGATGGTGATGATCAGCAGGCAGGCGATGGTGGCGCTGACCACAAGGCCGATCAGCGGATTCCACCTCTGCTCGCGGGTCGGTTTCAAGGCTTGTGGGTGACAACCGGGCCGGAGACGGGATCGGTCACGCCCAGATCGGTCGACAGCTCCTCCAAGAAGTCGCGCACTGCATTGAGATGTTCAATCATCAGAGGCCGCGCCGCCACAAGTTTCTCCTCGCTCTCCCAGAGACCGACGAAGCAGTAGCTGCGCTGACCGGTCTTCGCCCAGTAGGCATCGAACATGCCGTCGGGATTGACCCACTGCTCCGTCACAGCGATGAAGCTGTCTTCACAGCCTGGCTTGCAGCGCACACGGACGTTGTTGAGAAACCTGGCTGCCACGTACAACCTCTGACTGCTGTGAGGCTGACAGATGCCCGCAGGCTTGTCTGTGCCCGAATGCACCGTCCCCGCCGGGATCCGAGCGAAGCCCACGTCAGTAGTAGCGGCCTGGATATTCGCCGGGATGGTCAATGCGGGTGACACGCACCCCGGCCGTGCTGCGGCCGGACAGCATCAGCAGGTCACTGCCTGAAACCGCATAACCGAGCTCCTGGGCCAGCAGCGCCACCTCATCGGCTGTGACCGCCGCCTGCACCTTCACCTGCAGCAGCGGATCCCGGCCCAGGTGCTCAAGAAAGCGCTGCACCTGTGAAGCGGTCATCACATCTGAAGAACTGGTGCAATTGAACACGATCACCGGCAACGGCATGAGACCGGGTCATTGTGTGGAGAGAACGCGATTGCCGGGCGTCCATGGTCAGTTCCCTGCTCAACATTCTCTGGGTGGTGCTCGGCGGTCTGGTGATGGCGCTGGGCTGGTGGCTGGCCGGGCTGATCTGCGCGATCACGGTGGTGGGTCTGCCATGGGCACGCTCCTGTTTCGTGATCGGGCGCTTCTCGCTATGGCCCTTCGGACATGAGGCAGTGAACCGCCGGGATCTGCAGGGCCGTGAAGACCTGGGCACCGGCAGCCTGGGGCTGATCGGCAACGTTCTCTGGTTTCTGGTGGCGGGCTGGTGGCTGGCGATCGGCCATCTCAGCTCCGCGCTGGCCTGCTTCGTCACCATCATCGGCATCCCCTTCGGAATCCAGCACATGAAGCTGGCCCTGATCGCCCTGGCGCCGGTGGGCATGACCGTGGTGCCGGTGCGCGACATGTGATCAATCGATCCGCGCGCTTCAATTCGGCAGATAGAGGTAGTCGCGGCTGCAGCGGGCCAGGGCCTGCCTGACCGCATCGAGCTCCTGCCTGTTTTGCTCGTAGCGGCGACCCGCCGGCACCACAAGCTCGGCATCGGCATCGAGATGGATGTTGCCGCTGAACCACGACGCCCCTGAGGGCAGAAAAGCCCTGCAACGCAGTGTGCCGTCGGCTCCCTGCTTCCTTTCGATCAGCCAGCCGTTGACCCGGTCAAGCGGCGTGTAGCTGTCGAGACCGGCCCAGCAGGGATGAACAACAAACGCCATCAATGCCGCACTCCCGCACAGCGCGCCGAAGTTGGTCGAAACGCTGCTGCAGCTCAAGCGCGCTCCTCGTCGGTGAGATATTCCTCCACGATGGGGGAGCAGTCGCCGCGTTCGAGAGCTGCGATCTCGCGTTCGATGTTGTCGATGAACAGCTGATTGCCATTGCGCCTGGCCACCTCCAGCACGGTGCGCAGGCGTTCCAGCTGCATCTGCCTCTCGTCATCCATCCGCTGCGTACCGCCATCAGCAGAACCAATCATGGCGGCTTCAGCGACGGCGGGGCTGCAGAGGAAAGGGCAGACGGTCGGCGTCGCTGCAACAACAGCAGGTCAAGATCCGTTAAAAGGGGTTGACATGATTCGGAAACATGGCCCACGAATTCGGAGTGATTGGTTGTGGATATGTCGGCACCGCAGTGGCCATGCGCATGCAGCGAGCGGGCCACAACGTCACCGCCACCACCCGATCGTCCGAGAACGTGCGCGAGCTGAAGCGGCTGATCGATGACGTGCGGCAGATGGACATCAACGATGCCGATCCGGACCTGTCTTTCCTCGGCGATCTGCAGGGGCTGCTGATCAGCGTCGCCCCAACCCGCCGGAACGAAGCCTATGGCGATGTGTTCGAGCGCGGCATGCGCAGCCTGGCCGCCGCATTGCGCCGCCGCATCAGCACTCAGCCGCTGCACATCACCTACATCAGCAGCGTGAGTGTGTACGGAGATCAGCGGGGAGAAGAGGTGAACGAGAGCGCAGCGCTCGACACCCGCTCACCGGTGAACAGCATGCTGGCGACAGCCGAGGAGCTGATGCTCGACATCGATCGACCCGACACCTCGATCTGCGTTCTGAGACTGGGCGGGATCTACGGTCCCGGGCGCGACATGGTGGGCATGATCCGTGAGGCAGCAGGTCAGCAGGTGCCCAAGAACGGCAATGCCATCAATGCATGGAGCAGCCTTGTCGATATCGCCAGAGGCGTGCAGTTCGCCTGTGACCAGAGACTTTCAGGCGTCTACAACCTGGTGGACGACATGCAGCTCAGCCGACGTGAGCTCTCCACCCTGATCTGCGATCAGGAGGGTCTGCCTCCGGTGCTCTGGAATCACACCAGCTCCCCGACCGACCGCGGCATGAACGCGCGCGTTTCCAACCAGAAGATCAAGGATGCCGGCTTCCAGCTGGTGTCTCCATCGATGCTGCAACCGGTCACCGCCTGAAGAGGGTCATCCCAGCATGCGCTGGCGCACCAGCGCATCCCAGAGCCGGGTGGGAATGAAGCGCTGCAGCAACACTGCGTTCGATGCACTGCCGCAGCGGTAGCGAGGTTTGGGCCTGGATGTCTCCAGAGCCGAGGCGATGGTGCTGGCCACCAGCTCAGGGGAGGAGCCGTTACGGAATCCCTCTGACCAGCCTGCTGCCACACTCCGCATCATCGGTCCCCACACCGGGTCGTACTGCTGCAGCACCAGCGACTTTGCATTGACGGCTTCAAAACCGGTGCGGATCAGTCCCGGCTCCACCAGCACCACCTTCACACCGAAGTCGTGCAGCTCCATACGCAGGGCATCGCTGATGCCCTCGAGCGCATGTTTGCTGGCACCGTACCAACCGGCTCCGGGCGTGACGAAACGCCCAGCGATCGACGACAGATTGACGATGCAACCTCGGCGACGCTCGCGCATCGGCGGCAGCAGCAGCTGTGTGAGGCCGATCAACCCGAACAGATTGACCTCGAACATGGCCCGAGCGCGCTCAACGGGCATGGTCTCCACCGGACCGGTTTCGCCGTAACCGGCGTTGTTGACCAGGGCATCGAGGGCTCCAATCTCGCCATTGATCCGTTCAGCCAGCTGTCGCCTGGAGGCCTCCTCGGCGATGTCGAGCGACAGCACCTGGGCGCCGCGACTGCGAAGCGGCTCCATGGCATCCAGCCGCCGGGCGGCAGCAAAGACGCACCAGCCACGATCGAGCAGGTGATGAGCTGTTGCCAGACCAATACCGCTGGAGGCACCGGTGATCAGCACGCTGCGCCTGGAGCTGGATCGGGATGTTGTCATGTCACTTGTGGCAGGCCGCTCGGAAGCGATCCGAGCTGCTGGTGCTGCCGTGCTTGGTGCGTCGCCCGCTCACCCGCTTTCTCCAGGCTCGGAAGGAACCTGACTTCAACTCGGAGCGCATCAGCGCAATCACATCGGCCTCGGACAACCCGAACTGAAACTCGATCGCCTCGAAGGTGGTGCGATCCTCCCAGGCCATTTCGATCACCCGGTCGATCTCCTGCGAGCTGAGCTGATCAGGCATACCCACTCCATTCAGTGATCAGGATGCTCAAACAAGGCGACGGCACGTTCGGACTCACTGAACCGGATGGGTTCACCCACCTCCATGTGGGAGTCGGCAGGCACCGAAGGCAGCGCGAAGGCTTTTTCCAGCTCAGTTCTGTCGGCGCCGAAGGGGTAGGAAGTCATGAAGATTGCCGTGAGCTGCGGGCCGAACGCGACCCAGATGCTCTTTACATTACGCAACATTATCCCTGGCCGGGGCAGGGCACAGGCAGAGCAGCCTCGAGCGGGGGCAGACCAGAGTCTTTTCCAAACTGCGCATCCGCGCTGCTGAGCTTGATTCTCAAATGCAAACTATTCGCTCCTGATTGTGATTCTCAAAAGCAGATTTGCTGTTCTTGAATGTGATTCTCAAAAGCAAATTTTCATCGCTTAATGTTCGGTTTCTACCCCTATCTTTCGCCCTTTTGTGATGTAGAACTGATTCATCCCTCAATGAGGTTCGACATGACAACTTCAGCCACTCCCCAAGCCACCATTGCCATCCCTACCGGTCCTGCAGGCCGCGCCATGGCCGAGCCCATGTCGGCAGAAATGCTTGACCTCATCCAGGCTCATCTCAACCTTGAGCGTCAGTCAGCCGCCGCCTATTTCGCTGCCGCCATCTGGTTCGCCGAACGTGAGCTGACCGGCTTTGCCGAGCATCTCCGTGACGAGGCAAAACAGGAGGAGCAGCATGCCGCCAAATTCGCTGACTATCTGATCTCAAGAGGTCAGAGACCTGTTCTCGACACCGTTGAACCTCCCCGTCAGCAATGGTCTGATGTGGAGCAGGTCATCGCCAACGTCTTCCGCATGGAAGCTGATGTCACCGCATCGGTGCTGCAGCTCTACGGCACCGCCGAGCAGGATCTCGACAGGCGCGCCACCGTCTTCCTTGACCCCATCGTTGATGATCAGCGTCTCTCTGAGCATGAGGCCGCCTATCTGCTCGGTCGCGTCAAATTCGCTGCCGGCAACCCTGCTGCTCTGATGATCATCGATGCCGAGCTCAGAGAAGGCGAGGCCGAACCCGCCAAGCTCGAGGGCTGATCAACAACAACACCCAGCCCTCCTGCCACCGATCCCCACCTGCCGGTCCAGTTCAACATCCCTGCAGCCCCGCCTAGAGCGGGGCTTTTGGTTGCTCACCATCCGCAGCCAGCGAAGCAGCTGGTCAGGGTCTGACCAGCCTGAGCAGCGCCCAGACAGCGGCGGCCGCCAGCAGCCACCAGATCCAGGCCTGTTGCAGGCCGATCGCAGCGATCACGCCAACGACGAACAGGGCCAGGAATCTTCCCAGGGTCACAGCGGCAGAACAAGGCTCTCCATCCAAGCCAACTCCGGTAGCTTCTCGCCAATGCTGCGAGCGATGAATGAACGTTGACAAGGATCTGCAGAAACAGGCCAGGAAGAGCCTGCGCGGCACGGATCCCTCGATCGCCCGATACATGCAAACGCTCGAGCATGAGGTCTGTCATCTCGAGAAGATCAACACGCAGCTGAACCAGCAGATCGATGAACTCAGACAGCGCCTCGCTGACTGAGCGACATACCGGGCTGGATCAAAGCTCAGGAGACTCTGAGGATCGCGTTGATCAGGTTCGGACGCTGGCGCAGTTCCGCATGGAATTCACAGGCCAGATCCCTGGCCTCCATCGCATCGGAGGCATACACGCAATCCTCATGGGTTTCGCCGCTGAGGTTGCGGTAACGAACCAGATAGTGGTTGACGGTGTTGATCGCTGACATCGCTGACTCCTTGCCTAGGCGAAACCGAAACGGCGAGCCGCTGCGGCTTCCAGTTCACGCCGGATCTGCACGATCGCTTCGCGGGCAAAGGCTTTCTCGTTCTCCTGAGCCGTGATGATCTGCTTGGTGAGCTGACGCAGCTGCTCGATGTCCTGGCAGGAATCGATCTCCCGAAACGCCGCCTCGAGATGGAACTTCTGCTCAACCGATAAACGATGCTTGGTCATGGTGCAGACAGGGCAAAAGCCTCACCGCGGTGAGACGTGGATTGGCTGTACATCAACGATCGCCGTTGCATCGGCGTGACCGTGACGGAGGAATCCGCCCAGCGGCCGAACACGCAGTCCGGCCGCTGGCCTGATAAGCCAATCGATTCAACGGAACGCTCAGAAACCGAGCTGGCCGAGAATGCTCTGACCGGTGAGCAGTTCGGTGCCCAGACCGATCACGAAGCCCATCATGGCCAGACGGCCATTCCAGGTTTCAGCGAAGTTGACGAAGCCGAAGCGACGATCTGTGGTGTCAGTCATGGTGTTTGGTGATGAAGTGAATCAGAGAGTTCAACCGGCACAGTTGCTGCAGCAGGGCTTGTTGCCGTGACTGGGAGAACTGATCCGGTGGGTGTCTCCGGGATGGACCTTGTCGTTCTATGCCTGCTGAGATGGGCGAAAGAAGAGGGTCAGCCGACCTCAGAGGTACGGTTTCAGGATCTGTCCACGACAGCGAAAGAAGAGCAGATTGAAAGGTTTTTTTCATCAACCTCAGCTCAATAAGGTCGTTCCAACACATCGACGGTTATCCGTAGCAGTTGTCACTTACCAGCGCATTTATGCGAGCCAGCATGACTTCATCCACACCGTTGGAGTTGGAACCATGAAAGCCAACAGCAACCGTTGCCAGGAACTGAACAAGCAGCTGGCGATGTATCGGGAATTCCGCGACAGAGAGGGCATCGCAGCCGTCACGCGCGAGCTGCAGATGGACGCCTGCGCCTGCCCGGTGAAACACTGATCGCTGCATTCAGGCTCGCCAGATGGCGCTGAAAGTGCCGAAACTGACGCAAGTCAGTTGAAGCCGGTGCCTGATCAGCAGCTGCTATTCCCCGAGGCTGATCCGATTCAGGCGGCATGCCCGCTGCCTTTTTCAGGAGAGCCTCCCGCGGGCATCGATTACATCTGCAGGGCGGCTGATCTTCCCGATCCAGAGGCCATGGCCATGGCGATCGGCTTTGATCTGGAAACGTTCAACCGGCGCACCGATCTCTGGCGACATAAGGCCAGTCTGAGCCCATCGCTTGGCGGTGAGATCCGTCTGGCCCAGCTTCATGGCGCAGACAGCGACACAACACTGGTGATCGATCTGGCCGTGATCGGCCAGCCGGCCGTTGACTGGCTGGAAACGCTGGTGCGCAACCCGCAGCGCAGGCTGGTGGGTCACAATCTGCTGTTTGAGGCCACCTTTCTGATCGCCGCCGGCATCAGGCCGCTCTGCCAGTGGTGGGACACGATGCTGGCCTGTCAGATCATCGGCGATCTGCCGAGTAACAGCCTGGCCGCTGCATCGGCTCACTATCTGAAACGGGAACTCGACAAAAGCGAACAGACCAGTGACTGGGGCAATGCACTGAGCGCCAGCCAGCTTCGTTATGCGGCTCTGGATGCGGTGATCGTGTTGCCGCTGGGGCGTGAGCTGCACAAGCAGCTGGTGACCACCCGGCAGGTTGAGGTTCACCGGCTCGACTGCGCAGCGATCAGTGCCTGCGCCGATGGCCAGGTGCGGGGTCTGGCGGTCGACGTCTCCGCCGCAATCGACGCCAGGACCCGGGCTGATGCTGAACGGGAAAGCCTGGCCGCAGAGGTGCAGAGGTCGCTTGAGATTGAGAACTACCGGAGCCCGGAGAGGCTGCAGCTGGCTCTCAGCCGCTATCTGGGAGAAGCGGTCGAGAACACCAAGGAGCGCACGCTGAGGAACTTCCTGCCCGATCCTCTGATCGAGCAGCTGCTGCAGCTGAAATCACTGGATCAGGAGCTCAGGGAAGTGAACTGGCTGATTGAGGAAGCCAGGCTCACCGATGGGCGGGTCCGTCCGCACTACCGCATCATCGGTGCCAGCACCGGCCGGATGAGCACCAGCGCCCTAGTTCGCGAGAGCAGCAGTCAGGTTCCCTCCGATACCGAGCGGTACAGGACAGGGGCGAGGCAGGGAGAAGCCAAACCGGCGAAGCTCGGTCAGTTCGGGTTCAATTTCCAGGGCATCACCGGCGATCGCAAGAAAGCGCTGAGCACGGGCAATCCCGACACGGTGCTGATGGACCTCGACTGGTCATCGATTGAGATCCGTCTTCAGGCCAGCCCGCAGCTCTACAACGACGACGGTCAGCGCCGGATCCTGCTGGAGGGCATCGACCCGCATGCCTACATCGCCAGCCAGGCCTGCGGTCGCGAGATCACAAAAGCGGATCCCGAACGCTCCAGCATCGGCAAACGCGCCAATTTCGCCCTGGCCTACGGCTGCGGTCTGGCAGGTGTGCAGAAGCTGCTGTCCCGCGCGCGCGGTGCTCAGGTCTCAGAGAAAGAGGCCCGCCGGGTTTACGACGCCTGGCATCGCCTGCACCCGCAGATGAGCCGCGAAATGGAAAAGTTCAGCAGCGGCAGCGTCAGGGAAGTGCGCAGCATCGCCGGCCGGCGCATGACTTCGCGCAGCAACCAGACGGGAACGGACGGCATCCGACCGATGCAGACGCTGGGCAGAACCAACGGGATCAATTTCCCGGTGCAGGGCAGCGGCCGTGATCTGCTGGCAGCAGCGCTGGCTGATCTATGGCCTGCCCTGGACCGCTTTCAGGGCGTTCACATCGTTGGTCTGATTCACGACGAGATTCTTCTCGAAGTGCCGCGTCACCTGATCGAGGAGGTGAAGGCCGTCGCCCTGCACTGCATGACCTCCGGGACACTTCAGGAGCGCTATCTGGGCGACATTCCACTGGAGGCCGACTGCAATGTCGCCGAAAGCTGGGGTGAAGCCCACTGATGCCCATGAAGGAGGGGGGCGCACTGACCCCCCTGGAGGTCGTTGAGACCTGGTTGTCGCTGACGGTCTCTGACCTTATCTGTTATCTAGCCAGGCAGGAATACCAGCAGCATCCGTTGAATTACCTGTCCTGCTGGAATCAGCAGATGCACAGCAACGCACCACCGAGCGAAGCGGTGATTGTCACCTGCTCGCCGAGACTGCGAGCCAGGCAATCGACTTAATTTGCTACGCCCGGATAAAAATTGTTTTGTAAACCTGCAGCCAAAACAGTGAGTTATTACGCCTATTTCATGAATTTAAGTAAAAACAAGCCGTAGCCTCTTCGAAGCTGTCACGAGCTGAAACGTTGGGTCTACTGATTTCCTTTAGATTTCTGGCAGCGTTACTGGTCGGCTCAGCCTTGCTTCCCATGGCTCAGACAAGAAAGGAATTGGCGTTACTGGGTGGAACCTTTTTGTTCGGCCTTGGAGCGCTGGAAATCTGCCTGAGATTCGGAGGCTTTTAAGACTGGAATCAGGCCATTTCAGGCTTCGATTCATTCATGCAGTCTTCAATGTGCAGAGAAATGAATGGCCGACACGTCAACTGTTGGATTCAGATCCTGCCGTCGTGCACAGATCGACCAGCGAAGCGCTGCTGCCCTGCACACCTGGCTCGACGTCGCTCAAAGTGATCCCTGAAGCCGCGGCGTGACTTCTCGGAAGATGCGAGGCGATCAACCAGCAGCGAGATGTCATGCGCCGACAGCTCTCCGTCTTCACCCCACTTCAGGCAGGACAGCGGAGCAGGAGATTGATCTGTCATCTGCTTCATGTGCGGTTGGATATTTGGCACACTAATGTCAGCAGAAGCAGACAAAAAAGAAGACAAGCTGAAGGATTTAACTGGCGAGGACGCTCACGCGGCCGTCAAGCAACCTCATGGAGGAGTTCTGTCTGCGACCCCTCGCATGACTTGATTCCGAGGCAGACCAAGCCCTGGTTCACACCAAGAACGCTGCAATCGTTATGGAAAAAGCAGGCAAGCTCTAGTCAAAAAGCGCTTTTCGAGTGGCAGGCCCCGTGACAAATGAGGCCAGTGAAGGATTCAGTCCATCATCGATATTGAGGTGTTGATCAAGACATCTGGAAACGCAGGTTCGATCATTCATCGAACATTCCGAGATACAGGCGAAATAACTGTCGAGGGCTTCCCAGCTCTCGGAAAGGGGCTTCTGATCACAATCGTTGTTCAGTTCGTACATGACTGATACCCATTCGTGGGGAATACCTAGAACGAATCGGAAATGAACGTCAATTCCTCTGTTTCAGTAAATAAATTACTTAGGTATGGATTACTGGAGAAAAATACCCAGAAATCCCAACGGATAGTTCATCAGGTTGAACTTTTCCGCTGCTGCTGATGTCCACCTACATCAAGATTGTGAACATCAACAACCCATTATGAACAGAAGGGTCAGCGCACAGGTGGATGACAGCGCCGCCAGCCCACCTTGAGCATGTTCTGCCAGGCTTCGATCGCGTTCTGACGCAGCATGCGCCGGCGAGTCTGGGGAACCGGTGGGTCGGGTCTGATCCAGCGATAAGTGCTCATCAACACCCACTGACCCTGATCCGTTGTCTGGGCTTCACTGAAGCGAACCAATAGTTGATCCTGCCCATTCACAAGCCAGCTTTCGTTTCTGAGCTGTGGCGACGTTTCGTGACTGAAGCGGTAACGGTTCGGCATCAGAAGAGCATGCAGCCATCCCTTGGGGGTTCGTCACGAAGGCAATAAAGCCTCACATGGGTGAGGCTCTGCCAGACGGCGATCAGCCGGCAACAGCCGAGATGCTGAAAGGAGCTGCCGGGAAGCTCGTGGGCATCGGATCGGTCTTGCCCTCCGCCAGTGCCTTGGCGCGGATGTACATCTGGCTGGAGGTGGTGCCGGCGGCTTCCATCGCCTTGGCGACGATGTCCCAGTTGCGGATTTCGGTGGTCATTGGTGGCTGAATTGATGACTGGAAAAGCTTCGCCAGCCAGCAGGAGTGGTCGTGACGGTGAAACCCGACATCCAACCGAACACGCGAATTCAGTCGCTTGTTGATAACTCCACCTGATTGAAAGCGGGTCCGATGCAACTGCACGTCAACAATTCGGCTCGGCGGCCACGGCAGCCTGATGCCAGTGGTCAGGATCTAGCTCCGATCCAGTTCAGAGTTGCTGCACTCGACGCCGAACTAGTGACTCAGGCTGACGGGGCAGGCAAACCCGGGGATCTCAGCGACGCCGTGTCACCGGGTGAGTCCGCTGTGACAGACCGATGCAGCTTCAAATGCAAAGCGATTCGAGCCAAGCGACACCACGGCAACGATCAGGTCGGCAGCAACACCAACCATCACCGGCCGCAGGGCGAGGATCGGCTCGCGGTCGAGACAGGTGAAGGGCGATCGCAAGACGACGAGTCCGGTTGGCGGCACCCCGCCGGGCAAGTCGTCATGCCGGCAATCCCGCAGCAAGGGCATTAGCGCTAACCAGCGAATCAGGACAGCGGCAAATGATCCGATGGCCTGGAAGCATTTCAGCTGCGCTGCTGACTCAGCTGATGCAGGGCTTTTGCCGTGACCGATGCCACGTTGTGGATCCAATCTGATGGTCGATTGGTCGCCTAGGTGGGACCGGTGCTGAACGAACTCAGCGCCGGGCTAGGCCAGAAGAGTTCAGGCCATCGCAGCTTTGCGAGAGTTGCCCTGAGTGACTGCGGGAGCACTGCCGATGTTCGGGCTCGATCAATACCTGTTGGTGGAGTGGCTCTCAGCCTGGCTGGTGCTGAACTGGGGCGCACACCTGGCGCTGCGCCGGGAGGCAGCTGACGGAAACACGGATGGTTCTGCAGGGCGTCAGTTCCCGAAGCTCAGTGAGCAGTTCACCTACATCCTCCATTCACTCGCCATTGCCTGGCTGATCCAGTGGACCTGGCAGCTGCTGCCGCCGATCGGCTGAGCGATCAGAGAACCGGTGCTGCGGGACAGAGCCCCCTGTGGCAGCCGCAGGGCCGGCCTTCGGCACAGGCTTCAGAGCAGAAGGCCTTGCCGCCGCGCATCACCGCTCTGGCAACGTCGATTTCACACCGACAGTCGTCATTGCACTGGCATTTGATCAGAACCGCAGCCATGGCTGTCACCGCAATCAATACCTTCGGTCTATGCCGGCTGAATGACGTCCAGCAGCGGTGACAACCGTCCCGGGAGGTTCGGTTTCGCCGAAATCAAACGACACCAGATCAGCCATCAGGTGAGCTGCAACACCACAACGGCTGATCGCGTTGGCCAGCATCGGCCGGCGATTGCACAGAGGTGGGCGATCGCACGACGACGAACCCGGTGACATCCGCCAACAGCGCCGGGCAAGTCGTCATGTCGTTGTGAGGGATTGCTCGGGTTTATCGCTGCTCAATCCAGCGACTGATCCTGACGTGAATGGGTATCCAGATCACTGCGACGATGACGGCGGTGGCGAGAGGGTCCATGGCCTTTCACCAGGGTCAGGAACCGCAGCTGCAGCCGCAGGCACCGGCAGCGTCATGACAGGGCTCGTTGTTGGGATGGCCATTGGCACAGGCGTCCGAGCAGTAGCTCTGCCCGTTTTTTGACACTGCGGAGGAACCGCTTGCATCGCAGTTGCAGCTCGGGCAGGCACACTTCAAAGCTGTTGCCGACATCACTTCATCGCGTCTGTAATTGTTCTATCAGCGCAGAGATCTGCAGAGGCTGAGAAACACCTGAGAGTTACAACTTTGCACAAAAAATGAAAATGATTATCGATTTCAGATGTCAACAAGGAAAATGATTATCACTTTCAACAACAGTGTCTGCGCCCTCTCTTCACTGCTGTTTCAGTGCTTCGCCTGATGGCTACATCTCCATCGTTGTGTCCTTGACGCAGGGAATCGGGGCACGCTGGGAGCTGCCGGCCCCGCCTTCCCAGTAGGACGCCGGCTCAACAATCAGCAATGCCAGGATCCCGGCGGCGCTCAATCCCACCAGCACATAGAAACCGCGCAGCAGCTTGTGAGTGATGTCGTCGGGGTGACGCTCAGAGCTGGCCATGGGAATTGATCAGTTGAACCAATTCTGGCCAACATCCCGATCAAACAGGGCCAGCACAGCGGCGATCAGGAGATCAGCTGGGTGAGCAGAGCGGCGGAACCCAGCCCCCCGAAGAACAGGAAGGTGGGCAGCAAGGCCGGCCAGACCGTTGGTGGCGTGGGATCTGACATCAGCGGTTCCTGTAATTGATCCCGCGAAAGTAAAAGGCCCGGCCGCAGCCGCAGGTGATGAGCTGATCACCGGCAGGTCGTGTTTGTGTGGCTGCCAGGTATCTGCCCGGCGAATCAGACTGACGGGATGGCATCGCTCTCAGCCGCCTGCCGGCAGGATCTCGAAGCCATCGCCATTCCCCGCCATGCCAGCTGGGATCCGGTGGGGCTGTTGAGCGTGCGCAGTTACGTGCGCGCAGAGCTCGCCACGCTCGGCGATGTGCAGGAGCACCACTTCAGGCGCGGCAGCCATGAGGGCGTGAATCTGATCCTGAAACTGCCGGGCCGCAACCCCCGGCGCCGGCCGCTGCTGGTAGGCGCCCATTACGACGGCCCCATCCAGTCAATCGGCGCCGATGACAACGCCAGTGCAGTCGCAGCCCTGCTGGAACTGGGCAGGCGCTGGCGCGCATCACCACCGAGGCGACCTGTGTGGCTGGTGGGCTTCGATCTGGAGGAATGGGGTCTGCTCGGCAGCGGCGTGCTGGCCGAACAGCTCAGAGCTGAGCGGCAACGGCTCAAGCTGATGGTGAGTCTGGAGATGCTCGCCTACACCGGCAGCATGCAGAGCTACCCCCACCCCGCCATGGAAAGGCTCTACGGCAACCGCGGTGACTTCATCGCCCTGGTGGCCAACGCCCGCGCCGGCCTGTCGCTGGCCCGGCTCACCCATGCCATGGGCCAACACGTGAAAACCAGGGCCCTGCCGGTGCCGCGAGCCAGCATTGATGTGCCCGCCGTGCGCCGCAGCGACCACAGCCCCTTCTGGGATCAGGGCTACAACGCGCTGATGGTGACGGACACCTCATTCATGCGCAATCCGCACTACCACCAGATGAGCGACACGATCGACACGCTGAATCTGCACTTTCTGGCCTCGGTGATTGATGGGTTGGAGGTGGCGCTGGGAAAGCTATGAAAACAGACACTGAACTGAGCTCGAGGATGCCAGAAAAGCAAAGCATCGCAAGCTCGAGAGGCAAATTCAATCATTCAAAATTGGATCAACTCATCGCTTGCAGCAGACAAATCAAGACAGACTAGATAGATACCTTCGTCGCAAATTTCAGCTACAGAGAGCTGATTGATTCTTGGCTTAATTCACAGCAAAATTACCACGGAAACTGGTCTTACTAGACATTGACTCTGAACACTGAAAAATTGCTAATTTGGAATATATTTCGAATAAATGTTCAATGAGATGGAAGCGCCACGCACCTGACTTAATATCGAGGTTAATTCTAATACAACCAGACGGGAGAGACAGAGGCCAGAAAGAGAGTTCGGCAGGATGATGCACTTCATATATTCGAATAAAAAACAGACCTCTTCAACTCAGCCGCTGTCAAAAACATTGCAATCAATATTTCATACTTCCACCTTCGCGCATAGCTGTTTTTTGCTTTGAGAATGGTTTATCACCTCAACACTTGCCTTGCAAGCAGCCTGCGAATAAGATAAGGAAAATTCTTTATGTCTTTTGATTTCCAAAAGAGAAAAAAAAGACCCTATTCTTGCTTATGCCCTCTGGTGCCTTTCAATGGTGGGCATTTGTGGCGTACATAGAATGTATTTAGGCCAAACCGGTTACGGTCTTATTATGCTGTTTACCTTTGGATTCCTTGGCATAGGTCAGCTGCTGGATTTATTCTTGATTCCTGGCGCTATCAAGCATGCAAACCTGTCAATTATCAATGAAGAAGCATCTGCAAGTGACGCATCTCCTGGCAAAACAACATCTTCGCAGTCCCTGAAGCAATCTTCAAATCACGATTTACCGTCAGTCGATGCCAAGCAGGATGATGAATTGGAGATGCTCTTGAGTGAGGCAAAAGAGTCTATTGAACTTTCACACAAGGCTATGGGAGGGGAATAACCTTGGATACAGAAAGAATTATTGAGTCAGTCAAGTTTCTTCTAAAAAGCGTTCGCCAGCTGAGCGACCGTTTTGTGGAAACCCATGAGAACCTCTCACGAAGTTTCGAGAGTGTTCGCGGTGATGTCTCAGACATCGAAACTCGCTTGAACAAGCTTGAGGGAGAACTGCTTAATTTAAAAGATCAGGCTTTGGTAAAGGCTGATCAACCGCGTAAACAGCCAGAGCTTCCGATGAAAGAGGAGCATCAAGAACGGTTGATTCCGGCTCTTAACCTGCCTCATGAATCAGTGCTCGATGTCTATCGCAATACCCCTGCACTTCTTGAGCCATTTGCGCGTTCTGTGAGTGTCAGTGGTCGAACTCTCAGCGGTTCGATTGACGAGATCGAACTTGAGGTTTTTGCGCAGGGTACGTCTTGGGTGGTTGAGTTGCAGGATGGGGAGTGGTTACTGCTTCCGCGTCCTGGGATGCTTGAACGCCAGACACAGGTGGAGAGCCTTTCAAGGTTGTTTGAAGTCTCAATGGATGAACCCCTCCCTGCGCGTGTAGAGCTTCTTAGACCCGGTGTTGCCTCGGTGGTTGAGCATGGGCGGCGCTGGTATCTCAAACAAAAAGGAGGACTTGGAGTCCAGTCTGATCCTTTGCGGTTGAGTCTTGAGCGAAGGCTTAGAGCAATTGAAGATCGACTTTCGTCTTTATAACTTGATTGCTGATCTCCTCGTTTTTTTACATTTCCGCGAAAGCGAATATTATCTTTCAGTCAAATATGAGTGGTGCGGCTGGATTTAAACTCCCGATATCGATATTTGGAATAGTTGTAATCCTTGGATGTGCCTTGAATCTCGTAACCCTAAATTCGCTGCAAGCGTTTGATCGATTGGGTGGACATGCTCCAATCCAAAATTTTCGCCCTTTCAAAGACCATTCTCGTGGTGTCCAGTAAACCCAGTATTCTCCAGGGGCATCAAGATCCAGTGAGTACTCATAGTTGTGTTCGCTTGCGGGGAATTCTTCGCAGGTTTCGGAACGATTGTCGCTGTTGATTGAGCAGATGGCCATCTTAGGTATACCGTTTGCGGGGTAGCCCACGCTGCCACGTAATTGGGTGGTTGCTTTAGGTGTTGTTAAAGTGCTCTGATCTGACTGTTGAGAGTTGGAATCTTTTTGAGCTCGCTGGAAGATGCTATTGCTTATCAGGATGATCCCAAGGATGGTTAGTCCGCCCGAGCAGAGAATCGCAATCATCAATAATAGATTTGATCGTTGATCGATGGATTCTTGACTCTCTTTACTTTTAAATGATTTTTTTGTCTTGTTATCTGATTCAAGCTGACTTAAGAGGCTTTCACTAGTCTCTGAAATGTTGTCAAAGGAGTTGTTGTTTAAGTCGTATTTTCCCTTCATGAATGGAATTAATGGTTGGCATGTTGTGGCTCAATCCTGCTGGTGTGTCGACCTCTCATCCTCAAGGAGTACCAATGCAACCCATGCTCTTCACTCTCCAGCGATTCCCTGAGCCTTCCAGCGCAGCCGGCTCAAGCAGTTGTGGTTTTGCGATGGTCTGCTGTTCATAGTGGAACAGACCTTTTGATGGCTGCGCAGCTGCGAATCCCTTGAGGGTGCGCTCTGTTGGGAACAGCCAGGTCTGGCCCTGAAGGATCACGAGCCAGTAGCTCCCACCACCTGGGACTACTTCCAATTCGGTGGTGATCGATCGTCCTGTGGCGATGGCGTTTTCCGAATCGCTTGTGATGTTGAGTTCTGCTGTTGCTGCTTCACGCAGCTGTTGTCGGTCTCCGCTGTTGAGAGCGCTGATTAACCCAGCCTTACTGAATGCCACGGGGGCCGGGGTGACCGGCGTTGACTGCGCAGCAGCATTCGAAACGATCGGTGGGGATGGCTCAGGGGTGGGTGCCTTGGTTGGAGTTGGCGATGGACGAGATATCGGCGCGGACTGTTCCGCTTGGGTTGGTCGGTTTTGGCTCAGGATCCGTTCCTGCTCCAGTTGCACTTCCAGACCTCCAAGCCTTGTGAGCAGTGATTGGGTTCTGCGATCGAGTTGCTTCAAAGCCGCTCTTTGCTTCTCAACTCCTATGAACGCTGCGATTGCCAATAGCAGTCCAATCAATCCGATCAGAGTGCTTCCTCCGGCAAAGAGCATTGGGTAGGGGATTCCCAGCAGTCCGGCATTGGCGATTCGCTGAGCGTTCTCTACTTCGATGACCCTTCCTTCCAAGGCACTGAATAGATCTGCTTCAAGTGAGACCACTGCACTCTCTGGTTCGGGATCGAGATTGGATTCAGTCTCTTGAAGGTCGTTGCCTGAGATTTGAGTTTGAGTTTCATAGGAGTCTGTTTCCTGAGCAAAACAGGTTCCTGCCGTTGTGAACAACGACAGGCTGAGCATCAGGGGAGCGACGCGAGGCATGGAGGACATTGACATCAAATAGCAGCTTTCAGAAACGTTCGGCCCAGAGACGACCCAGGGTGTTGGTCAGTGCGCGGAGTCCAAGAATGAATCCAGGCTCAGGCTCGAGATCACTTGCTTCCTGACCGACTTTCGCCAAGCACAGCGAACGCACTTCGGTCTCCACCTCAGCCCAGAAGGTGTCGAAGTCACAAAGCTGTCGAATCGGCAGCAATGAACGGATGCGCAGTTCAGCAATACTGGCGTCGTAGTGATCCACAAAGGTGCGCACTGCGTCAAGGTCTGGCAACTCATATCTGTCGATTTGAGTCATGGCGTGGGGGAGATCGACCCGGTCTCCGGCATTGAAGGTGAGATCGTTGATGGTGAGCGCAGCTCCGCAAATCATCACGTCGTCACGTGGGTCGAAATCACCGATCAGATTGACTCCAGAGCTGATCAGTCCGCATGACGTCTCATCTTTGTAGGCATCCGACATTGTTGTGGATGCTGTTGCTGATTCGCACCCTGAGGATTTGACCTGGAGCATCTCCATCAAGCGATCGGGATCGCCGCCTCGTTGGAAACTGGAGCTGGCATCGATCCAATTGATCAGCCGTCCGCCATTGCCACCTAGATAAACAGGCGTGGGTGTGTTGCGAATCAGTTTCCCTTCATCTCGCAACACCTTCTGAACATGGCCCAGGTAGTGGTAGAGACCACCAAAACTCACACTGAGGAGGCTCAGGAATTGTTGGAGAGGCGCCTGAATGGAGGAGTCCTGATTCACCAGCATGTCCAGACGGCCAGACAGCAACTCATCGGAGCCGTAGCGCATGATGTTGTCTAAACGACTCGTGAAATTGCGGTCTTGCCGCGCGCGCGCTTCATCGTCGCTGATGTCTGCTGTGAGGCTTGGGGGGAAGAGTGCTTTGAGAAAAGAGGGTTTGCGTCGCAGAAGTTGGGAGCTGATGTCACGTCCGGCGAACGGCACAGACACCTGGTGGATCAGTCGGTTGTCTTGCCAGATGGAGATGTCTGTGGTTCCACCGCCGACGTCCAGACAGGACGTGTGCACCATCTGGCGGTTTTGGAAGTTGCCGAAGTAACTGGCAAAGGCCACGGCTTCGGTCTGCAATCCTCCTTCACCGGCTTTGCTGTTGAGCGAATGCTCCAACCCTGTGAGTTCATTGAGGTCATCACAGAGCTCAATCCACACGCGTCGGTATCGCGCAACCTCGTTAGGAGAGAACGCGCTGGGGTACGACACTGACCACTGCAGTTCCCTGGCACCATTTGCAGCGGCATTGGCACTGATCAATAAGGCCAGTTCCTTCAAGAACGGCTTCTGATATTGCATCTGTTCCCACTTGAACCCTGTTCGCAGCTCGGCTCCACCAAATTCCCCCGGGCTAGGCACACGCAAGCGCGCTTCGTGAAACAGCTCTGGCACCTGGCCGATGACCTCTTGCCAACCACGCAGGCTGATCGCGGTTGCGGTCGGTGGATTGCCGCCGTTGTTCGCATTGGGAAGCATCTCTTCCGGTACGAAGTATTGGTTGAGCAATCGCTGGCGCTCTTCCTTCTGCGACAGGGTGAGTGAGATCACTCTGGTTTCGAGATGGCGGTTTTCAGGTCCAGCACCCTCATCGATGAAGAAGTTGGTGAAGGAGGTGCCGAAGTCGATGCCCACCTGCCATTGGTTCCCCGTTTCCGCATTGCGTGCGGGAGGTGTAACCGGTAGCAGGCCACGGTCCTGTCCTCGTTCACTCAGTCGCACCAGATCAGGGAAATGGCGCGTGGTGAAGTATTTGACGGTTTGCTGTCCATCACGGCCGAGTTTGCGGTCGTAATCAGCAAAGCCATCCACGGTCAGATTGGTGGGATTGTCGTCGCAGAAGAGGTAGTAGAGGCTCCATTGTTCATCGCTGACGTAGGGCCAGAGGGTGATCACCGGCAGGTCTTCGGCCACAAGGTTCTGTTCCTTGAGTGGATAAGACCGTGAGATCGAATAGCCATCGCGCTGCCCTTGAAGCGGCAGGGTCAGACGCACTTCCAGTTCGCTGCTGACACTCGACTGGATCACGCGGAGTTCGCAGCGATCCTGCAATTCACGGCTGCTGAAAAGGCTCCTGATTCTTGGATGGAAGGGCAGCAAAGGCGTGACGGGCGTGCCGTTCACGGTGGGAACACCCTCCAGCCTGCTGTTCAGCCAGGAGTGCATGAGCGCTTTCTCGCCGGAAACGAGGTAGAGCTCATCCAGGAAAATCTGTCCGGGGGTGAGCACAGCAATGTCCTGCCCGTACTGACGTTCCAGCTGTTGGTGATCAAAGCCAATCGATTCCAGGGTGGCGGATTTGTATAGGCAGATATCGGCCGCGCTGACCCCGAGCTTGTTGGGCATGTCTGGATCCACCAGCACCACAGGCTGACTTCGTGGGGTGTCAGGCAGTGGCGCCTTCAGGCGATCTGCGAGTTGCAAGGTTGCCTGACTAGCGCTGACACCGCCTTTGGCCGGTCGTGCCAGTAATGACAACGCGACAGGATTCGCAGGCAGATTGGCCACGCGCCCTCGATCCGAGAGTGTCGGTGTGCCAAGCCGCCCGCCACTTAAGCGGTTGATGAATTGATCCAGCACCTCAGCCATCTGTCCGGCCGTGGTCTGGCTTTGTAGATCCTTGGCTTGCAGCATCCCGTTGCGAACATGGCTGAACCAATCCGCGAGTGCTTGTCGCTGAGGTCCTCCCAGGAATTCAATGGGATCACTGAAACGACCGCCAGCTGTCCAACCCATACCCTGAATCGGTTGAGGAAGATGAACTGCCGGACAGAACAAGGTGCTGGGAGAGCTGAAGCCCACCACCGCTCCCTGCAGGGTGAAGACGTACACCACCTGCCAGGGATTGCGTCCTTCCGGATCTCGGGAGAGTGCAGTGCTGCCATCGGGCAAAGAGCTGGCCAGGCTGCGCGAGAACGGTCCCACGGCTTCGTCGCGCAGATCGGCCTGGTCCAGCAACGCCACGCGTTCAGCGTCCATGCGGAGGCCGAACATTTCCCAGAGGCCGAGACAGGCCATCCCGCCGAAAAGCTCTTCCAGCAGGGAATCGCGCGTGGGGTAGCGAGAATTGAGCACTGCCTGCTCAAACTGGAGGGCCCGTGACCAGGGGGATGGAAGTGAGTTCACCCGGGTCGTGGAGACCTCATAGACGAGGCTTTTCGCAATCGTGCCGAGGCTTTGTTGGTCTCGCCCCTGCCACTCGCCAGCCTGGGCTCCCCCAGTGAGTGGTGGATCGGTTTTGGGAAACCAGGGGATCTGAACGATGTCTTGCGGCTGCGATGAAGTCATGGTGGAGATGGTCGGGGTGAAGTACGTGACGCGAACGTTCGGTTCAGACCACTTGGGTCCAGAGGCAATCGGCTAATCCGGCCATGCCGCGATGGGGAATCGCCTCGCTGGACAGGTTGTCCATCCGGAACTTGATGCTCTCCACGGTGTCGGAGCTTTCAGGTCGTCGTGGTCGTGCTTTCCCTTGAACGACCCGGTTGAGATTGTTCTCGTATCGGTCGTCAGCCTTCAAAAATGAGGCCGTGAGCAGTTCCTGCCGAAAACCGCTGCCAAGGTTGCTGCTCAGCTGATTCAGCCACTGCAGGAGCGTGTCGCAGTACTGATCAATCGCACTCTGAACGGTGAGTTCCTTCTGATCGCGGATTCCAGGGCGGCCGGCCTGATCGGCATTGCGCCCGCCAGGGTGGAAGAAGCGTCGTGCCCATGGCGCACCGCTGACGAAGGTGCGCATCGACACCTTCTG
The DNA here is from genome assembly GCF_047304175.1 of Synechococcus sp. MIT S9503. Classification (GTDB taxonomy): domain Bacteria; phylum Cyanobacteriota; class Cyanobacteriia; order PCC-6307; family Cyanobiaceae; genus Synechococcus_C. The sequence continues at coordinate 1,069,118 of NZ_CP138955.1, forward strand.
AGCGTCGTTGATTTCGAGGCTGATGTTGTTTTTCCACGCCACAGCGAAGCGAGCACCGCGAGCAATGGCTTCACCCACCTGTTCATCGTCGGGTAGATCTTCCCAGCCGATGCACTGCTGTGAGGAGCGGCTGATCACATGCGCATAGCCTCCACCGGTGGATGAGGGATGTCTCACGGCCAGAGCTGCCAGCATCTCAACGATGTGTGCCGCGTTGCCTTGTGATGTGCCGCCGATGCTGAAGCCATAGCGGGCTTTGATGTCACTGCCGACGAGAAAAACACGGTCGAAGCAGCTGCGCCCGCTTGTGCGCAGGTACTGCAAAGCCGCATCGGTATTCAGCTGGAAATTGCGTGATTCCGCATGCACGCCGGTGTCGTCATCGGCCATGCCCTCGAAATCGAAGTAGGGCAGCAGCAAGGAGGCCTGCACCTGGATGCTGGTGAGCCCCTGGGTCTTGAGCCAGTTCTTCAGCAGCTGGCCGAGTGTTGGAACGCCGGAAGCTCCCGTTCCACCGAACACACTTCCGAACAGATGGATCACCGGTGGATCTCCACTGCCCGCAGCGGTCTGGATGTCTCCGAGCATTTGCTGCCACTGCCCAACCTGTGCTTCCTGTTCCAGGTTGATGCGGCTCATGACCGCCGAGCCGATGGGAGGGCGTCCGCGAAAGCCGACTTCCAAATCTGCGCTTTGTTCTTCAGGAGGGAAAAGGCAGTCAAACAGTGCAGCAACGCCAGGGGCCTGGGTACGAAGCACCGCTTTTGGGAACACTTGATCAAGGCTGATCGCGCCTGATGCCGTATTGAGCGGACTCCACTGGCCGTAATCGCGCAATTCGCCACGTGCGAAGCGGTCGGTGTTGCGGCCGATGGCCCGCCGCATTGCTCCATAGCGGTTGATGGCGATCTGGGCTCTGGTGAGCAATGCACTCTGCTGATCGGGCTCAACCAAAAATGCACCGAGGCGAGCCGGCGTTCCGTCTGGCTCCGCCAGCAATCCGCAGGCGTGGAGATGCACGAGGGCCTCCACACATTTGGCGCCGGTGCCGCCCACGCCGATGGCAAAAATCTGTCTCATGGTCAACGGCTCCCCAGCAGAGTGACGGCCCCGGGTACCACCAGTCGGTAGGTCCTTGGTGAGGCGAGCAGGGTGGGCAACCAGAACAGCAGAATCACATCAAGCAGCACGAAGCCCAGCAACACCACCCAACCTCCTGTTGGCACGGGATAGAAGTTTCCTCCACCCTGGATCGGACTGGTCCCGGTGATTTGCCATTGAAAAATGGTGAACCAACCCAGACAGAGCCAGCCGTAGATCGTCAGCAGGATGGCGGCCAGCCACCACATCGGTTGCATCTGCCGGGTCTGGCTGGAGCTGCGTGGCTTCGCAGACCAGGTGATCGCAATCCAGATCAGCAAAGCTGTGATGCAGCCTGCCCAGAACACCGTGAAAGCTGGACTGCTTCCAGTTTGCAGATAATCATCCAGTTTCAGTCCCGGTCCTACCATGATTCCCGGGAAGAGATTGAGAAAGATCCAGTTCTGGCCAAGGAAGATCCAAGCGATTCCAATCGCGACCGAGGCCATTAACAACAGCCACTGCAGAGTTTTCATCGTCAGAACGTGATTAGGAGCTTGTGAGCAAACAGAAGGCTGCTGCCGGTGTTGTTCCAGGGGCCACCATAAGCTTTCCGAGACTTGTCATCAGCAACATCAATCCGTCTGTCTGGTTTTGCGGAGTGTCAGTGTCTTGACCTGATCGATCCCACTGCAGCCACCATGTCTCTGGAAGCTGTCCGCGTGGAACCGATGCACGAATGGATTGCCCTGTGATACCTGATGAGAGGGCAATTTTGACATGGAGGTCAGATCCACTCACGGCGAATTCATCTATTGATATTCCATTCAGCGAGCCTGAATAACCCGGCAATGAGATTGTCTCAAGCTGAATAAGCCCTAGATCGGATTGCCAAGTTTGAGTGCTTGGATTGTTGCTGCTGCTCAGAATCAGACCTTTGGCATTGTTGAACAGACGAGCGAATTGATAATCAGAGTTTTGTGAAGGGCTGTAGGTGGTGCTGCCCAAGCGAATGGGAACGCCTGCCCCAACAGCATCCGCTGGTACCCCACCAAGGGCTTGAGCCTTGAGCGTGCCGCGGTTCACCTGATCTTCGAGATGCGTCAGTTTCATTGACCCGGCAGGGACGCCGGCAAGCGCAGCCTTGGTTTTCACGGATTGCATCAAGGTGTGCAGCTGGTCACGGGGCCCCGTGGCAAGCAGAAAGATGGGTCTGCTGGCTTCTCCCTCGTGAATGACCTCCCCCTGGCTGTTGAACACACGGCCTTGAAAGGGGAGTTGCAGTGCCAACACTCCAATGACGGCGCCTGCTTCCACGTGCGGTTTGATTGCACCCACCAACTTCGCGATGTCACCGTCGTTGACCTCCAGATCACTCACGACCATCCTCAGCGGGATTTGTCCGTCAACGAGCTCTGCTTCCTTCCACAGTGAGTCCGGGCTGGAGGTCACTGGAGTGAAGCCTTTGCAGCCTTGGAAGAAACAGGGATCAGCAGCCTTCAACGGGCTCTTGACTGTGCTGCTGGTTCCGGACCCCACGCGTTTGGTCTGAAGTGTGAGCCCCTCTGAGGCAGCGGCAAGGTTCAGGCCTTTCAGCAACGATTTCCAGGTGTTCAGAGCTTCAGGTGATCCAGTCAGCCCAAGCATCGATCCGCTGCCATCGATGGCCAGATCCAGTGTGGCGGCAGCTGATGTGTTGTTCCAGAGGGATTGCTGTGCACTCGTCGGAGCTGTTGCGCCCACCACGCAGTCCGGCAATCGGGCACCGCTGCATGCACTCAGGAGGAGCGAGGTCAGTGCGAAACCAAACCAGGATCGCCCTGAAAAGTGTTGGTGACTCAATCGATCTTGATCGAGAATTGAAATCACATTACGTAAGCCAGAGTTCTTGGCAGCGTTTCACTTCTGGTCTGCATCGGCGTGAACATCACTCCCTGGCTGATCTTCGCTCCCATCACAGCCGTTGCCCTGGTGTCTGATGCCCGGGTTGACGCACCGAATTCCGCTTCAGTGCCCGCCGCAGAGGCTCCGATCACGGTTCCATTGATGCAACCGACCGTGCGGCCCGCTCCTGCAGTGGTGGAGGGGACGCGCGAGCGATTTGAACAGGCTCGTGCTCTGATTCAAGGCTTGACGGTCAATGCGGCGATCGCGCGACTGGCCGAGTCGTTTCTGGGAAGTCCCTATCTGGCGGGGTCTCTGGATGGTGCAGGCCCGGAGCAGCTGCGGCTTGACCTGACCCGCTTCGACTGCATGCTGTTCATCGAGCAGCTCCTGGCATTGGCTCTCTCCGACTCTTTTGATCAGTTCGTCGAGCACACGCGGAATCTTCGTTACCGAGATGGTCAGGTCAACTACTGCACACGCCAGCATTATTTCCATGACTGGGTGCGATCAGCTCAAAGCCAGAACCTGCTCGAAACGACATCTGGTTGGCCTGGAGAAATCACGCGCTCCTTGCTATTGAATTTCATGTCGGAGCAGCGGCAGCTGTATCGGCCGATGCAGTCACAGGAGCTTTTTGATTGCATTCGCCGCAGAGATGAAAACCGTCAGGTTGTTCAGCACTACGTGCCCCTTCACGCCATTGAATCTGTGCTGCCCCGCATTCAATCCGGCGACCTTTTTGCCATTGCCACGCGGATTGAGGGGTTGGACGTCAGTCATACCGGTGTTCTGGTCCGGGACAGATCAAGCGTGGATGCCATCCATGCCGCTCCAGGCCGTGGGGTGATGCGTTCGAGATCATTCGGCCGTTATCTGCGTTCGATCCCAGATGCCATCGGCGCTGTGATAGTGAGACCCGTTCACCCAGAGCGCATGTCTCAGGAGCAGCCTGGCACCTGATCCCGGATCGCTGTCCAGATTCGAATCATCGCTGTGTTTCCGGCTTGGATCGTGCGTCCGCGCATGTCAGGAAAGCGTTGATAGAAGCGATCGTCGACGATGGCCTCGCAGCGTCGGATTGCGGCCCATTCATTAGCGAGGTCACCCTGCTGGTTGGTGAGCTTCACTCCCCGCAGAGAAGGATGGCGTCTCCAAAAGATTTCATCGGCGAGGGCATCGATCGGATCCTGAGGTTGGAGGGCGCTCACTGGTTGTCTTGGCTGCCGGCGGATCGGCTCCGAGGGGGACACTGGCGCTGACGGTGTTTCTGTTGCTGGCGCCTTGCCCTGAGGCTCTTGTCGTGACAGGTTCATCCCAATGCTCATGAGGATTCCCAGGCCGATCAGCCCCAGAGGGAAAGCAAGAACAAGCACCAACAAGGCCTGTTGGTTGGTGAATCCCTGAGTTTGTATTCGTATCACCACTTGTCTTCCCTAGCCCGGGTCAACATTGCAAACACTCCGGCCAACATTGCAATCATTAGACCAACTCCTAGAAACAGACCCACGAAGGGTGCTGCGCTGGCGGGTGGACGCTCAAACTGGGGATCTGGTGCTGGGTTTGCCGGGATTGGAGTGACTGGTGCACGCGGTGATGGTTTTGCTGGACCGGTGTCAGTTGGTTCAGAGGTCCTTGGTGCACTGTCGCCTGGCAAGCGGAAGCCTTGGAGGTATCCATCTTCAAAAGCTTTTCGACGTTCCGTTGGCGTTCCATGGTGATCGTGGTGATAAACCTGGTAGTCGCCAACACTTTCAAAGGTGTCGAGAGCTTCTTCGACATCCCCTGCCTCGAGCGCACCCTTCATTTCCGCAAAGCGTGCAAATCCTCCTGCGAAGGCATCAGCTGCTAACTCTCCTTCTTTACCGACAGGATGTTGCTTGCGTTTAAACATATATGCATGTCCAAATTCGTGGGCGATGATTGATAAGGCACCAAAGTCTCCATAACGCTGCGCGACCTGATTGCCCAGACCCAATTCCAGATAAACAGTGTGGTCAGCTGGGCAGTATGCAGGCGCATCGATCCCAGGGTTAGGGCATCCTCGCGAATAAGCCTTACCTTCAAAGAAAAAAAGCCTCGGCGGTTTGATCCTTCTGCCGTATGGCAACGTCTGGATGTATTCAATCAATAGATCCTCAACGGCTGCGGCATGACGAAGATCCCAGGCTCCTTGCACGGGCCGGAACGGCAGCGCTGCCAACAGGAAACACGCTGTTAAGAGACCTCTGCGAACGATTTGCACTGAGTTAGCTTCCATTGCGAATACAACTGTGCTTATGGCCTCGGCGATTTCATTTCAGGCTGGCAAAGCATTCCGAGCAGGCTGGAAAGGATTCAGTCGCAATGCCGGTGTACTCGTTGGCTTCACGGTACTGGCTGCAGTGGTGCTCGGCTTGTTGCAAGCCATTCAGTATGGGCTGGTTGCTGCAGTGGTGGTGAACAACCCTGATGCTGTTGGAGGTGTATCTCTCCTGCTTTTTGGAATCGCACTGCTGCAGGCAATTGTGGGGCTCATTTATTCAATCGCCCTGCTGAATGGCGGACTGAGATCAGTTCGCGGTGAGAGCCTTGCTTTTTCGGATTTATTCAGCAAGGTCACTGAAGTACCCAATTTGATCGGGCTTCAGATTTTCGGGACACTGGCCGTTCTCCTTGGTTCATTGGCTTTTGTTATCCCGGGAGTTTACCTGGGAGTTGCCTATGTTTTTGCAGGGATGGCACTTGTGGACAAGCCTCAATCTTTTGTTGATGCACTAACTCTCAGTCGCAGACTCGTAACCCCTCACTGGTTTGATATCACAATATTTTTACTCGTTGTGATTGGAATCATCCTGCTCGGATATCTTGCAATTCTTATAGGAGGATTCGTAAGTGTGCCTGTGGGATTTTGCATGATTGCAGCAGGCTATCAACAACTACTTGTTTTGGCTGATAACAACAATCAAACTGACAGCGTAGAATAATAAACATGAAGCGTATTCTCAAAGGCCAATCAGGTTTCACGAACCAGCAGGCTTTATTGGTTCTGCTGATCTGCTTCCCGGTTGGATTGATCGGGATTGGCGTCTTGATCGTTCTGCTTCAAAGGCCTCCTTCAACCGTAGCCCAGGCACCTCCATCAGAAGTAAAGCAGGAAGACCTAGATCAATCCACGACAATCCAGCCTTTGCCACGGTCCAATCAAACGTTTGTTCAACCTCCGGCTCTGAGCGAACAACAGGCTCGATCAGTTGTTGAGCAATGGCTCACTGTGAAGTCCCAGATCTTTGCTCCTCCGTTCAACACCGATCTCGCCGATCAAGTAGTGGCATCGGGTCCACTCTGGACTGATCTGACCAAAGAAAATGGTTCGATTAATTGGTTGAAGAAGGAAACCAGTTATTACACGTATGACGTCATACGTGTCAATAGAGTCTTAAGTTTTTTGCCCTCTGAAACAATGCCTTCGATTGTTGTCTCTGTAACTGAAAATTCGGTTCTTCATTCTCCGAATGGGAACGAAAAATCATCAAATACCAATAACTGGATGTACACTTTGAAAAAAGAGAGTGGTCGCTGGAAAATCTGGGATTACCGTAAACAGTGAAAATCAAAAAATTGCATCGATTTCATATTGCGTTTTTACTGGTGCTGTGCGGATGCTCTTCCTTTCCGCCTCAGCTCAATTGGTTTTCTGATTCAAAGCGAAATGATGATCATGGATTGATCGAGCAGTTTGAAGACCGAAATCAAGCTGAAGTCAAAGCAAAGCTCCCGCCGCTAATGGCCCTTGTTAATGCTCCACTTCAAGCGGCTAACCCTTCAGAGATCCAGCGGTGTGAAGCACTCCTGCAAATTCCAGAAGAAGAATTTCAACCAGCCCATCCAACAAACTTTGGAGAGCGAAAAACCAAGGATTCATGGGGGCGTGAGTTACAAACAAAGCCGATGGTGATTGTTTTGCATGAGACTGTGATCAACGAATCACAAACTGTCGATCTTTTTCAGACCAATCACCCCGAGGATCATCAGCAGGTCAGTTACCACATGTTGGTTGCTGAAGACGGTAGGCGAATCCGGGTGGTTCCTGATGAAAAACGTGCTTACGGAAGTGGAATGTCTGCTTTTGGAGATGTCACGATGCGTTCCCGTCCAGGTGCTGTTGGCTCAATCAACAACATTGCACTCCATATCAGTCTGATCACACCTCAAGATGGCCGAGGTGATGTGCATTCGCATTCCGGCTACACGGAAGACCAATACAGATCTTTGGCTGAACAGGTATTGCTCTGGCAGGCCAAGTTTGGAATCCCAATCACTCGGCTAACAACGCATGCAGCGGTGGATCGCAGCCGAAGCCGTTATGACCCGCGAAGTTTTCGCTGGGATCGTTTTGATCCTTACTATCAGCGTGCTGCCAACATCTGCGGTTTTCATCAGTTCGACAATGAGCAGGCAGGACCATGAGCGAGCCGCCTTCTGATCTCAGTGATATTCGTCAGACTGGAGATGATGCTGAACGCCTATTGAGATCGCTTGATCAAACAGATCGTGGCGAGCACGCACAAATATTGTCTGTTCAGTCTGGTGATATTCCGTCAACCCCCACTGATGGTGATGATGCATCTCAAGCTGATCGAGAGGACCGATCTGCTCATCCGCTTTTGATTGTTCTCATAGTGGCAATAATTCTTGCTCCTGTGATCGCGCTCCTCTGGTCAGGAAGTCGCCCCTCAGTTGTTGCTCGAGAAGCTGCCCTTCGCTGGCAGCCAAGTTGTGGTTCAAGTTCCAGCCCCAGCGGACGTTGGTGGCCGGTGCTGGGACCTTCATCACGATCCGTGTTGAATCGAGTCAAACGGAATTATTGCGGTGATGCTTATCTCAATGCAGGTGGTTCTGTTCAGGTTGCCAGTTTCGGTACCCGTGAAGCAGCCGAACGCTTTCGTGATCGCATCAGTAAAGCGTCGGGTTTGTATTTCCGCGTCGGTAGCGGCAGATGATGGTCACTCGGGTGTGAACGCAAAGGTTCCATCTCCGACAGTCACACGAACATCTCCATCGCTGTCCACCGTCCAATTCCCGGTATATCTCACTCCCTCCAGGAAAACTTCAGCCTCAGAATCATCCCAGAGCACAATCGATCTTGTTAGACCTGAGGCTTCAACAACATCAAAAACCTTGTCGCCGTTTACATTGACGCGAGAGGTGACGGCACATCGGGTGCCCTTCAATCGACCGCCGGTTTCCATTTGAAACCAGCAATTGACTTCTCTGCGAATACCTTTCTTCGATTGACTTGCAAGGGGTTTTTGTCGGCTGGCATTTGGTTCAATCGCTGGCAATACCGGCTCTTTTGTCATGTCATTATCGGGGAAATCAATAACCTCAGGTGCTTCATCCGGGTTTACCTGCTCAGCGGGAGTCTGCAAAACGGCACGATCTGAGTTTTGGTTGACTGCAGTCAGCACCAGGCCGAGGCCAATAAGACCAATGGGAAATGCAATGAGCAGAGCAAGTAAAGCCTGTTGATTAGAGAAGCCAGCGGTATCAAGACTCAATCGGCGTGACATGTCATCCACGTATTCTGTTCATGGATTTTAGACAGCAAGCTTTTGAACCTCCCACAGTCTCCAAATTTGGATCTCGTCTTGATCAATTGATGCACTAAAAGTGCAAAAAGTTGAAGTCAGTCAATGATTTTCTGATCTTTCTGATCTTTCTGATCTTTCTGATCTTTCTGATCTTTCTGATCAAGCCTAGTTCTTTTGTAAAAACCTTTGCGGCCATCACTAATGTCTCCGCGACTCTGATTTGCTCAGCGTGATGATATACGGGAGTTCTCCTTATTGGCAGACTCCTGAAAAGTCACAAGTCGCAGTGGCAAAGAGGTCTAGAAACACTCGATCTATAAACGGGATTCCCAACCAGCCATGGCATGACAAGAACTCACGGCAGATCTGCAATGGCTCAGAACAGTTTGATCCTCATGGACGGTGCCGATGGCTTTGATTTTGTATTTGGCTCAGCAGGAGTGCTGTTCTGATCGGAATTGCCGGAGCTGCCGGAGGATCCGCCATAACACTCGGTGATCACGGCCTGATTGCCGCCGAGCACATCAGCGAAGCTCACATTCAGATTGATCACGGAAGGATCCAGCATCACGGCCTGTGTGGACAGCACGGCGTAGTTTCCCGGTTTGGTGCCATCCACAACGGTGCCTTTCGGCGGTGCCCAGGTGGCGGAAAACGTGCCGCGGGTGACATTGGTGCGAATCGGCTCTTCGCAGTAACCGGCCTTGGTGAGATCGGCACGGATCCTGGCCAGCAGCGCCTCCAGCGTGGTGTTCTGATGGCGGCTGTTGAGCGCCAGCTGCCCCAGCGGATTGGCACTGAACATCAGCTCGGCATTGGATCCCAGACTCGTTGGAAGGCTCTGGAGCAGCTGCTTGACCGGCTCGGCTGAGACACGACTGAAGCCTCCGCTCAGAGCGGTGAGGAGAGATAGCGCTGCGATTCTGCGAATCATGTTCCGATCAGGATCTGATCAAATATCCAGGACTTCATCAGCCCGGTCACTGCGCCTTAACGTCTCTTATCCAGCGGCATCAGGAACGGCTTCTCTCCACTGAGTGGTTGTACAAATACGTTCCGTGGAGATAGACGAGCCATCCATGGCATGAGTCAATCCAGCTCGCCGGCCTCCACCTTTGGTTTGTCTGAGGTCAGCAAGGCACGAGTAATGAGAAAATAATAGCTCTGTTGGGGGAGCACTTCTCCACCCTCAAGCAACAATTCAATTGTGATGAGAACAAGTCCTACCTAAGCCGATGGCCAGGTCACTACTGGAATGAGCCAGGTGCCCAGGAAACCATGATCAGCTTGCTTGCAGATGAAACAAAAAAATAATGGAAGCCTTTGATCACAAAGTCATGTCTTCCTGAACCAGTCAGTTCATTTGCAGGTGAGGTTGCCCGTTCTCCGTTCCGTTGCCATCAATGGTGTGTGGGAAGCGCTCTTGGTGGGGCGTCCACGTCATGAGGACGGAGGCGGCCATGCCGCCCCCCTCTTGATGCCGTCAGCTGAAGCGGCCAAGCCTCAGGCGACCTTGCTCTGCTCAGACTCCTCGGTTTCGGCTTCGGAACGCAGGAAACGCTTGCGCTGAGCCGACTCGTAGCCGGTCAGTTCAACCTGTTTCTTCTCGATCGGTTTGCGCTTGGTCTTGTCCAACCCCATCAAGAGGGGATGAATTCCTCGTCTGCTCATTGAACTTGTCCGGTTATTTGGTTTCCGCGTCCTGGTCGGCTTGACCATCCACGTTGGAAAATCATGACGTGTCTGGATCAGAGATGCGGTGTGATCGGAGACAAATGAAACGAAATGGCGATCACTTTTGAGTGATCAATCTCCGCCCGCTGAACCGATTGGCTGAAACATTGACTCGCACTGGATGATCATCCGCTGCTTGGGAATCAACAACGCAGCCTTCACCGGCCGCAGTAAACCCAGTTGTGGATCGAGATCACAGCCAGACTGGCCTCAACCGAAGCGCAATCATGCTGACTCTGCTGGCCACCAGCCTGATCGCCCTGTCCGTGCCGGCAGCCGATGGTCCCTGCCCCAGAGGCGTGGTGGATCAGCTCGATGGCCTCTACCGCTGGCAGGTGCAGCAGATGGACAACAGCGATGACCCTGCAACAGCGCTCTCCGGCCAGCGCCAGCGCTTCACACCATCACTGTTCAGGCTGCTGATGGAGGCCAGACAACTCACACCCGCGCGTGATGGCCGCTTCATCGATTTCGACGTGTTCAGCAACACCCAGGTGGCGACCTACGGAGCCAAGGTCAAGGGCTGCAGCGCGGAAAAGGGCGACAGCATCAAGGCTGAAGTGGCTGTGGATGTTGGCCTCAGGGGCCAGTCCAGCGGCATTCCGCAACGGTTGCTCTACGAACTGAACAAGGGCAACACGGGCAGCTGGCGCATCAACAACATCACCTACCTCGATGGCACGGTGTTTCAGCTGCGGTCATTTCTGCAACAGCTAATCGAGCCAACTCCCTGAGCCACGCACAGAATCAACATCGGCGTGATGCCCCATCCCAGCAACGCAACAACTGATCAAGGTGATGGCCTCAGTGTGCTGGGCATCGATGCCGCCTGGACAGCCCATCACCCGAGTGGCATCGCCCTGGTGCGGCACACCGCAGAGGGCTGGCGATGTGAGCTGCTGGCTCCCAGCTATGACGCCTTCATCAACCAGGCATCCGATCATGAATGCGATCCGGCTCGGAAGGCCAAAGGCAGCAGGCCTGATCCAGCCGCTCTGCTCAGGGCATCCAGGCAGCGGATCGGCAGCTGCATCGACTGCATCGCAGTTGACATGCCCCTGGCCATGACAGCGATCACCAGCCGACGTGCAGCCGACACCGCCATCGCCAGCCGCTACGGCTCAAGAGGTTGCGCTGTGCACAGTCCCTCAGCGCAGAGGCCGGGAGCCATCGCCGACCGGTTGCGCGCTGAGCTTGAGACCCTGGGCTACCGCTTGCAGACCGCCGCCAGCCCCCATCCTGAGGCCGCCCTGATTGAGGTCTATCCCCATGTGGCGCTGCTGACCCTGCTCAATCTCAGCTACCGGCTGCCTTACAAGGTGAGCCGTTCAGCCCAGTACTGGAAAGCAGAACAGCTCTCAATCAGCCAGCGCATCGAACGCCTGCTGAGTCACTTTCAGGAGATCCGATCCGGCCTCGACGCCCAGATCACCGGAATTCCGCCGTTCATCCCCAGAGCTTCGCAGGTGAGCACCCTTGCCTCTCTCAAACCGATCGAAGACATGCTCGATGCCCTGATCTGCGCCTGGGTCGGCATCGAACATCTCGAAGGCCGAACCCTTGGCCTCGGCGATCACAACGCCGCAATCTGGGTCCCGGCGGCGGGTGCTCGCTGAAAACTGAGCCGATTGTCCAGCTCGGGCCAGTGCAGCAGAAACTGATCCATCCAAACTCCTGAGACACACGTCCGCGCCAACGAGCAGCAGCGGCCAGGCTGGTGCGGTCATCCCAGAACTCCGCTTGCCCAGCTTTGCCCCACTGCTCAGAGCCCTGCTGCTGATGCTGAGTGCCGGCAGCCTTGCGGCAACCGCAGCGGCGCCGGTCAGCCGCGATGATCCGGAATCCTCCGACCCCGGCCGCAAGCGCATCTCCACAGCCGCCGGCTCTGCGGTTGTCGTCACCGCCAATCCCCTGGCCAGTTCAGCGGCATTGAAGGCTCTCAAAGAGGGCGGCAGCGCAGCCGATGCGCTGGTCACAGCCCAGAGCGTGCTGGCCGTGGTGGAACCGCAGAGTTCCGGCCTCGCCGGTGGTGGTTTCCTTCTCTATTGGGACGCGCAGGCGAAGACGCTGGAGGTGCTCGATGGCCGTGAAGTCGCGCCCAGCAGCAGTCGGCCCGGCGACCTGCTGACGCCAAGCGGAGAACCCCTGCCCTGGCGCGAGGCCACAGCCCGGCTGGATGCGATCGGCATCCCCGGAACGGTGGCACTGCTCTGGGAAGCCCATCAGCAGTTCGGGCGTCTGAGCTGGGCCAAAGGGCTGCAACCGGCGATCCGGCTGGCCAGCGATGGCTTCCTTCCCAGCCCGCGGCTGCTGCGCTCGATCAGCCTGGCCCAGCGCATCGGGACGGGTCACAGCCCTGCCTTTCAGAAGCTTTATCTGCCTGGCGGCAAACCACCCCAGGCCGATCAGCCCTTCCGCAACCCGCAGCTGGCGCAGACGCTGGAGGCACTGGCGCAACACGGCGGAACTGATTTCTATCGCGGAGCCCTGGCCCGGCAGATCCTGCAGGAAATGGCCAGGCTTCAGGCCGGCGACCCCGACTTCCGCGGCTGGAGCCGATCAGACCTCTCCTCCTATGCGGTGCTGCGCCGCCAACCGCTCTGCAGCAAGCAGCTGCAGCATCGGATCTGCACGATGCCGCCGCCGAGCAGCGGCGGACTGGCCCTGCTGCAGACCCTGGCCCTGCTCAACCAGAGCACCGATCTGGCGCGCTCCAGCGCCGCTGAGCCGCAGACCTGGCGGCAGCTGGCCAGCGCCCAGGCCTGGGCCGATGCCGACCGGCTCTACTGGGTGCATGACCCGATCGATGGGCCCGTGCCCACCGCGGCCCTGCTGGATCCGACCTACATCCGCAGCCGCTCCAGAGCCATGCAGGCCAGACCGGCGGAGGCAGCCACTCCAGGGCTGCCGCCGGGAGTCCATCGCTATCCCTTCGGTCGTCCAGGCAGGAGCCGCGAACAGGGCACCACCCAGGTGACGATCGTGGACGGCTTCGGCAACATCGCCAGCTACACCTCCTCGGTGGAGACGGTCTTCGGCAGTCGGCACCTGGTGGCCGGCATGGTGATGAACAATCAGCTCACTGATTTCGCCTTTAAGCCACGGATTGACGATCAACCGGTCGCCAACCGCCGCCTGCCCGGCCGCCGGCCGATGTCATCGATGGCGCCCACACTGGTGTTCAAGAAGGGCGAGCCGGTGCTGGCGCTCGGCAGTCCCGGGGGACGCAGCATTCCCCACCTGCTCAGCCGGGTGCTGCTGGCCTCACTGATCTGGAGGGAACCACCGCAGCGAGCCGTGGGCCTGCCCCATCTCTCCCGCCGCGGCAGCACGCTGGTGCTGGAAGAGGATCCACCGCTGCCCTGGCCGCTGGCTCTCGATCAGCTCCAGGGCGAAGAAGACATGGATGTTCGCCGGCAGCGCGTCGGCAGCGGCACCGCCCTTGTGCAGAAACTCAACGGTCGTTGGCAGGGTGCGGCCGATCCGCGCCGCGAGGGAACGGCACTGGCGCTTCCCTGAGACAGGCGCAGCCGACTAGCTCGCCAGCCAGGGCCACTCGATGCCCAGGGTCTCCAGCGGATCCATCACCAGCTTGTTGAGGGCACGCCCCAGCAGCACCTGCGGTTCATCGGCCCGGATCGGGATCACGGGATGCTGCCTGGTTCTGGGCACAGCCTCACCACGCACGATGCCTCGCCGCAGCAGCGAGTTGCCCGCCTCCAGACCGCACACGTAGGCCCGTTCCTGACACAGCCCCTTGGCGCCATGCTCCCTGGCGCCCATACGCACCCAGTCGCCGGCGCAGACCACCGGCGCCAGCGAGGTCTCAAGCGGCGGCCGCTTACTGAAACTCCCCGGCGAGAACAGCGACACCGATCCCGGATAACGGCGCACCTCCTGATCCACCACCCGGGCCTCAGCGAAAGCGGGCTGCGCCATCGGCAGCAGATCCTGCATCAGGCAGTCGACGATCTGCTGATCACTCAGCTCAGCGATCGCCGTGGCGTTGTAGAAGTCGCTGGCGACCACCGAGCCCTGCACCGGCTGATCTCCCCAGAGCTCCGCCTCGGTCTGCTTCTGCAGCTGATCGAGCATGAAGAAGGTGGCACCGGCACCGCGCAGCGCCTCAAAGCGCGAGAAGACATTGGCGGGATCGGCAACCGGCACATGGCGATCGAGCCACAACCGCACCGACACCACATCAATGCTGCCAAGCGTGCCGGCCTGCACCAGCTCCGGTGCCAACACGCCGCACTGCGGCGACTGCGCCATTAGCGAACCCATCCCCTTGGCACCCACCGCCAGCACCACCGCATCCACGTCATCGAGCACGGCGCTGCTGCCTGTCATCACATTGCGCGTCTCCAGCGAGCGGATGCTCTGACAGTCGACCGACACGTTCAGCCGTGTGGCCAGCGTGCCGCCCAGCACGGTCAGCTGATAGCGCTCGCGCAGCCGCTCGCTCAGCGGTTTGATCAGCTGCTCGGCGATACTCTTGCTGCGGATCCAGCGCACATCAAAGGAATCCTGATGGGCCAGGGCGTAGTAGTAGAGCAGCTCCATGGTCACCGCCGCCGACAGCTCCTCGGGCGGTTTGAACAGTCCCACCAGCAGGGTGGGCCGCAGGAAGTCGTCGATCATGCGATCACTGATCCGCAGCTGTTTGAACAGCGTCAGCGCATTGATCGCGTCGTAGCTGCGAAACACCGCATCACTGCGGTTGAGATCGAGCATGGCGTAGAGCAGTCCGGCGATGCTGAGCCGATCGGGCAGCGGCAGACGCTTGAAGTTCTTCACCGTGGCCAGCACCTGACCCACCGGACTGGGCAGATGCGGCGCGTCGCCGAACACCGGTGCCGTGGCCTCCAGCCCATCCGGCGACCAGAAGGCGCTGGTGGTGAACTCGGTGTAGATCTCACCGAGCCCAAGCTCATCGGTGAGCGCATTGATGTTGGGGTAGTCCTTCCAGAAGCCGCGGGTGCCGGCCTCGAACGGTTTGCCGCTGCCGGTGGTGATCGGCACACTGCCGCTGGGATCGGCCATGCCGTCGATCAGGGTCACGCGCACACCGGCTTCGCAGAGCGCCTTGGCCGCACCCCAGCCGCCCCAGCCGGCGCCCACCACCACCACGTGCGATTGCTGCTTCGCTGAAGAACCCGTTTCGACCATGGCGCTGCTGTGCGTCGGCACAAGCTAGTGAGCGAAAGCCGTCGGCAAGAGCATCTGCGTCAACGTCCATCGCGCTGCAATCGCCATGGTCAGCGGGTGTTCACACCGACACTTTCACAATCCTGGTCGATATCGGTGTTCCCGGGCGTGTCGTGGTCAAAGCCGATCTGAAACGACAGCTGGGCGACACGGAAGAGATTGACCTGCTTCTGGGCGGCAACGATGGCCTGACACTTCTCGAACAGGGTGCTGCCACCGCTGTTGGAGGTGTTGTAAGCGGGCAGGGAGGATGGCGATCTGACCGGCCTCTTCGGCTTATCAACAGCCGCTGAAGGTTCAGCTGTGCTGACGGGCGAAGACTCATCACCGCTGATCAGAACACCCAGTGCAATGAGATTGAAGACGTTGATCAGCATCGCTGCAGGTACACCGATCAGGATCCAGAGCATCCATCGACCCTGAACAGCGCGGATCGAACCCCAGCTTGCGAGCGAGCCGACCGGACCAGCTGTGAGGAAGCCCATCACTGCCGCCATGGTCTGCTGAGTGCCTGTGACTATCGGCGTGTCCGACACGGGTCCGTTATCACGGAGGGGGCGTGTCGGGTCTTGGTCGAACTGTGATGCCTCAAGAGAAGCGAGATGCTCATCAAGCTCGTCATTGAGTTTCCGGACATCGTCGTCATTTGGCGTGGACTCGCACATTGGATTGAGCAGCTAGCGGGATCCGAGGTGATGGATGACTCGGAGGGAGGAGGGGAACATCATTGCGCTGTCTTCCAAGCGCAACCAGCTCTCAGGAGGGGATGACGGACTGAATCAGCTCCTCCGACAGCCTCCACAGCCGCTCGGCCTTCTGCAGGTCGGCGCCCTCGGTGCTGGTATCGGTCGGCTCCAGCCGATGCCCGCCGAAGCTCACCACCTTGTTGGTGAAGTAGCGGAACCCCGGATCGATCTCCGGATCGCTCACCAGCTTTGCCAGCAGCCGACCGGCGTTCTCGGGCGATTCCGTGATGCGCAGCAGATCCCTGGCAAAAAAGGCAAACGCCCCCATTCCCAGAGGGTTGCTGCGCTTGTTGTACCGGAAGAAGCCGCCGCTGTTGCGGGTGATCACCAGCCCCGGGCTCCACGCGATCACGGGCATCGAGGCAGCCAGCTGCCTGTCGAGTTCCCTCGCCATCAGCACATTGCAGAGCTTGCTGTCTTTGTAGGCCTTGTTGCCGTCGAAGCGATCACCGCCGTTCACCATCGCGAAGCCCGCTCCGCCGCTGAGGCCCGCCAGTTCTCCAAGATCCGCGGGCTTGCCCACCTTGCCGGCACCGCTTGCGGGGTTGTGGACCTCCGAGGCGGTGATCACCAGCCGCGGACTGGCGGCCTTCTGCAGCAACGGCAGCAGCCGCATCGCCATCAGCTGATGGGCCAGCTGGTTCACCGCAAAGGTGAGTTCAATCCCCTGCGCCGAGAACTGCGCCTCGGAGGCGCCGGCGTATTGCAGACCGGCATTGAGCACCAGCGCGTTGAAGGCCGTGCCGCTCTCCAGCAGCTGGCTGCAGACGTTCTCAACGGCAGCGAGATCGGCCAGGTCGCAGATCAGGGCATGAACCGAACCGGAGAGCTGGCTCAGGGTCTGATCAGCCGCGGCCTGATTGCGGCAGAGAAGCGTGAGCGCATGCCCCCGGGAGCTGAGAACCTTGGCGGCCTCGAAACCCACCCCGGAGCTTGCTCCGGTCAGCAGCACACGCTGAGTTGCAGGGTCAGCCATGCAGCTTGAACACGTAGAGCTCGACGTCACGATCGCTCACCACGTAAACCCTGCCACGTTCGGAGTCCACGGCGATGCCCTCGGCCTTACGCACCCGCCTGGATTTGCCGCCGTCATCGAGCAGCAGATCAAGGCGCTGCAGCACCCGATCGCGAGTCCAGTCGTAGTGGAACAGGCACTGGCCATGGTCACTGGCGATCCAGAGCGTGTCGCGCCGGCTGTCGTAGCTCAGCCCGGAGAAATCCAGCCTGCGTGACCCGATCTTCGGATGGGAGAAACCGTTCGCCGTCGTCAGCAATCGCGACGACAGGATCGTGCTGCAGTCGGGATCGAGCTCGATCAGCAACCCCGGCCGACCTTCCTTGACCACGAACACGTGCTGATTGTGGCTGTTGACCGTGACTCCCTCAAGGCCCTTGTTGTCAGGCCGATCTGGGAAGTGCATCGCGATGCTGGCGTAATTGGCCATCGACGCCAGGGAACGCCGCTGCAGTTCGCGGCGACCATCGAGATCAACGCTGATCACCGAATTGGTCTCCTCCTGAACCGCCAGCAGTCGACTGCCGTCGCCGCTGAGCGCAAGCCCTTCCAGATCCAATGCATCCACAAAGAACGACTCGCTGATCAACACCCGGCCGTGAAGATCCATACAGAAGATGGCCTTGGTGTCATCACTCACCGTGTAGAGCGCCGTGCCATCGGCATTGAGAGTGAGGCCCGAGGGTTCATTCAGGCCGAGACCCGCATCAGCGATGCGCTGCCTGTGGATCAGTTCAAGGCGGAGGGGTCCCATCAGTGCTTCTGCCTGCGAAGCGGTTGTTGTCCAGTTAGCGGCATTGGCGTCTGTCAGCCGCGAACCACCGCGAAACTCAGACACGGATCCGGATTGTCGATCTCTCAACAGGGCTCTGGCATGACCACCAACCAGGGAGACTCCAACGGCTGAACCTACCGACAGGGCCAGCGCCAGCAGGGAACGTCGAGGCATCGGCCTACTGTTCGGCTGCAGCTTGTGATCACCGGGTTCTTTGATGTCAGACAGAGGGTTCGCAGGGCCCCTGGAGGGCCTTTGACAACGCTATGTGAACGCTAATGAGAATCACTTGCTCCAAGCTGAACGACCATGCTTTGTTGAGATTGAATCTCAGATGCAAGGACAATGCTTCGGCTGTTCGGCGATCGAAAATCCCTGCTGGAAGCCCTGATGCAGGACTGGGCTGAAGCCCAGCTGCAACTGCCGCGCACCAGCGAAATTCCCGAGCGACTGCGCATCCAGCGCACGCCCGTGCGCCCCTCCGGCAACTGACCGCAACCGAAGAATTCCCGAAGTTGCTCAATTCCTTCTCCAGCCTCTCTAAGGTCTGAACATCAGGAATTCGTTCTTCAGGAGGAATTGCGCGATGTCTGATGGCAAGCACAAGTTCGAGGAGTATGAGCTCCCTTACGGAACCAACGAAAAGCACTCACCTGAAGAGTTCGACCCCAAGAAGGACGGGGGCGTGAACAACCCCGACAGCCGTCACCGCGACAAGGTGCTTGACGAGATCTGCGACACCCATCCCGGATCACCGATGTGCAAGGTCTTCGACGAATGAGGCGGCGATCAGCGAACTGATCACATCACTGCAAACCCCACCGGTCGGTGGGGTTTTTTAATGCCCGCTGGCCTGAGGAAGACCTCAGCTTTTGCGATCGAAGGCCCCGGCACGCACCCGGCGGAAGTTGGGCGCAGCGTTGGCCGTGGAGCGGGTGATCGCCAGGATCAGAGCGCCGATCAGCGCCAGGTTCATCAGAAACGGGATCGTCTCGAACGGGAAGGCGTGGAAGATCAGCGTGGTGGGCACCAGGAACACCAGCAGCAGCGACGCCCCGAGGATCGTGTCACCGCCGAACACCAGCAGAATCGAACCGGCGATCAGCACCAGGATCGCTGCCAGCAGCAGGATGTTCGCCAGCGGCACGGGAATGCCTTTGGAGGCGATGCGCGCGGCGTTGCCGGCGAAGTTGGTGATCTTGCCCGGAGCCGCGTTCACGAACACGGCAGCAAGACAGACGCGGCCCAGGAAATCCAGTGCCCGGGATGGCGTGATGGGGTTACTCATAACGATCAAGCGGTGTCAGGCACCGCTTTGGTAGTGGTTGGAACAATAGTGACCAATTCCTGTGCGGCCATGCGAGCTTCTGTTCTGTCGCTGATCACCCTCACAGGCCTGCTGCTGCCCTGCCCGGCGGCAGCGGCCCATCAACATCACGCAGCACAGCACGTGACACCCGTCAGCGAACAGCGCACGGCCCCGCCCGATGCACCCTCCAGCACCGCAAAAGTGAGTGTGGAATCCCTGGGCAGCCTGGATCTCTCCAGCGAATTCGCCGCGCTGAACGGACGCATGCTGCGCACACGGCGGATCACGATCGCGCCCGGCGGCTCGGTGGCCTGGCATCAGCATCAGCAGCGACCGGGTGTCGCCTATCTGATCGAGGGAACCCTTGTAGAGGTGCGCGACGACGGATCAGGTCCCCGCTCGATCCAGCGCAGCGCCGGCGAGGCCGTCTTCGAGTCAACGGGTGTGCTGCACGGCTGGAGAAACGACTCAGGTCTGCCGGCCACGGCGGTGGTGATCGACCTCGTGCCGCTGGCACAGCCCTGAAGGCCAGGCCCGCATTCATAGGCTGGACGTTCGCAGGGCGTTGGGCATGAGCGATTACCAGGGACATGCCACCGGATATCAGACAGCCAAGCGGCAGCCCTGGCGCACCTATCTGGAACAACCCTCGGCGCTGGCGCTTCTGGGGGATCTCAGCGGACGCTCGGTGCTCGATCTGGGCTGCGGAGAGGGCCACTACACCCGGCTTCTCAGGCAGCTCGGAGCCGATCAGGTGCTGGGGGTCGACCTTTCATCCGACATGATCGAGCTGGCACGGGCTCAGGAGCGGAGCCATCCCCTCAACATCGACTACCGGGTGTGCGACGCCGGCGAACTGAGGCTGAACACAACGGTTGATCTGGTGTTCGCCGGCTATCTGTTCAACCACGCCCGCAACCGCGAGGAGCTGCGGGCCCAGTTCAGCACCATCAGCGATCTTCTGCGTCCGGGAGGGCGGCTGGTGGCGCTCAACAACAATCCCGACGACCCTCCCTCAAACTTCGAGGCGGGTCGTCCCTATGGCTACAGCAAGAGCATCAGCGGACCATTGGTGGAAGGGGCTCCGATCCACTACCGCTTCACGCTGGAGGACGGCGGTGTGTTCGAACTCACCGACTACTACATCAGCCGCGAAGTGATGCAGACGCTGATGGAGGACTGCGGCCTGCAACAGGTGCGCTGGCCGCAGCCTGTTCTGGCTCCGGAAGGGGTGGAGACGCTGGGAGCCGACTACTGGACAGCAATCATGGCCACACCACCGTTCTGCCTGATCGAAGCCACCCGGGCCTGAAGAACACCGTGCGCCATCAGCGCGTCATTTGATCCATTCGGTGGTGGGCAGGCCTTCGGCCGACGCCACCATCACCCAGACGACCGTTGGCTTGTCGCTCCTGTTCTCCACATAGTGAGGTTCGGAGGAGCCCTCAAGGAAGCTTTCACCGGGCTTGAACACGCTGCTCACCTCGCTGCCATCCGGCTGCACCCGGGTGTTGAGCAGTTCACCGGAATCAACGCCCTGCACATACACCAGCATCGGAGCGGGGTGGGTGTGCAGAGGAATCTTGCCGCCAACAGGAATCTCAACCCTGTAAAGGCGCAGCTCCGTCTTTCCCTCCGGGTAACTCAGCTGAGTGCCGTTGAGCGTCTCAGAGCCGCTGAACACCTCCTCCACCTTCACCTCGGTGGAGGCGGCGTCAGCTGTGGCAGCGGCGGAATCAGCGGCAGTCTCACTGCCGCGGTTCGAGCAGCCCGCAACGCCTGTCAGCAGAACGGATGCAGCCGCCAGGGCAGGGAGAACGATCGTGCGCATGAATTCGGATGTCGGAACGGACAGCTTCGACAGTGTGACCCGTGACCGATCCCCGGCAGCTGTTGCAGCGAGGATCGATGCTCTCGTTCTGATGCGATGGCGACGTTCGATTCATCCACTCCGTTCATGCTGCTGGCCCGTATCCACGTGAAACCTGGCTGCGTGGAGGCCTATCTGCAGCTGGCTGAAGCCACCGATGCGGCTGTGCAGGCCAGTGAGCCGGGCATGTTGCATCACACCTTTGATCAGGACCCCGACGATCCACAGTCCTTCGTCTGGTCGGAGGTCTACGCCAACGATGCGGCCTTCTCGGCCCATGTGAGCAACCCGCCGGTGCAGGAGTACCTGCAGAAACATGCCGAGCTGGGTGATGGTTTCAGCGTGGAGGTCTACGGCACGATCGGCGCCGAATGCCGCGCTCTGATGGAGTCGTTCGGGCTGCCGCTGAAGATCCATGAGAGCCTGCTGGGCTACAGCCGCGTCTGAACAGCGAAGCCTGCAGAAAGCCTCAGCGATCGCTGCCCACACATGAGGGATCACAGCGGAGATCTGCGATCTCATTCATTCCTCTTGAAACTTCACAGACCAACATCTCCGCCGTGAATTTCCATTGCCGGATGCAGTCAATCTTTCAATGACGCATACCTTGTTGGGGCAATGCATCAGGCGATGAAAACCGCTCTCATCCCTGAATTCGAACAGGAGCGCCTCAAGGCCCTGAGTGAATACAGGATTCTCGGTACGCGCCCTGAGCAGTCGTACGACGACATCACCCACATGGCCTCACTGGTGTGTGAGACGCCCATCGCCCTGCTGAGCCTGGTGGACAGCGACCGGCAGTGGTTCAAATCAAAGGTGGGCATCGATGCTGAGGAGACCCCCAGAGACTGGTCGTTCTGCGCCCATGCCATCCACACCGACCAGCCGCTGATCGTCACCGATGCGCTTCAGGACGAGCGTTTCGTGGACAACCCGCTCGTCTGCGGTGATCCCAAGATCAGGTTCTATGCCGGCTTTCCGCTCAACAACGACGCGGAGCATCGGATCGGCACGCTGTGCGTGATTGACCGCATACCCAACCAGCTGTCGGGCAATCAACTGCAGATCATGCAGGCCCTCTCCCGCCAGGTGGTGGCGTTCCTGGATCTGAGAAAACGCTCGATCAATCTGCTTGATTCGTTCTGCCTGGAAAGCACGCCTTCAGGAATCATCTCCACCTGCAGTTATTGCCGCAAAGCCAAGGACGAGAAAGGCGACTGGGTGCATCTCGATCAGTATCTGTCCCGACGCAGCACACTGAGCTTCTCCCACGGCATCTGCGACAGCTGCATTGAGGAGCACTTCCCCGAGGTGCTGGACGCCTGGCAGGCGGAGAGCAGAAAGGAGGCGCAGCCCGATCAGGCAGCGGCGCAGGTGCTCGATGATGAACTCTGATCAGCTCAGCTGACGCCCCTTCCAGGTCCAGCCACGGCCGGTGAGCGTGCGCCAGACCGACACCGGCCCGATTGCGCCCAGCAACAGACCGCCGGCACCCATCAGCCACCAGTAGGTCAGCGGCACGTCAAAACGGCGTCGCTGCCAGAAACGCAGCAGCAGCTGCTGCATGATCGCCAGCAACGACAGTCCCAGCAGCGCCAGCCACCAGATCGACAGCTGCGGCACCAGCATCAGAAGCACAAGGGCGGCAGGGAACTGCAGCCAGGGAGCGCTGAACATCAGCACCACCACGCCGGCGGCCCCGAGTGCCCGGCTCACATCGCGATCCAGACCGATGAACCAGTTCTTGGTCCAGCCTTCCCAGAGCGCGGGCAGGTCGGCATACATGCGCAGATCCACGGCATCGAGCCCGAGCAGATAACGCAGACGGAAGCCGGAGCTCTTGATGGATCTGGCCAGGGCCAGATCCTCCACCACCTCGGAGGCAAGTGCCCGATGACCACCCACGCTCTCGTAGGCGCTGCGTCGGAACAACATGAACGGACCAGCCGCGAATGCCACTTCCGACAACGGGTCATTGGCGGCTTCAATCGGGAATCCCAGGCCCAGCAGACTGGCCATGATCGGCTGCACCATCCATTCCGCCAGGCAGCCGCAACCCAGTCGCGGCGCCAGGCTGAACAGATCAGCCTCCTCACCACTGGCCTGAGCAAGGGCTCGGCGCAGAGCCTCGGGCCGCAGGCGCACATCGGCATCGATGAACAACACCCAGTTGCTGGACACCTCATCCATCGCTCTGGTGCAGGCCCAGTTCTTGCCCACCCAGCGCTCGGCGGGGGGTCGGGCACCTGCCCTGAGCAACCGGCAGGGAGGATCGCTGGCGCTGCGATCGTGGAGCAGAGCGGTCACGCGATCAGCTGTCGCATCGGACGACTCGTCATCCACCACCAGCACCTGCCAGTCGCGGCAGGGGGGATCGCTGGCAAGCACGCTGGCGAGACAGGGTCCGATGTTGTCCGCCTCGTTGTAAGCGGGGATCACCACACTCAGCGAGGTGTCCGGCAAGTCACCCTGCGGCGCTGACGCGAGAGAGGGTGCTATCGAAAACACCCGTTGCAGCCCGAGCTGAAGGATCAACAGACCGGAGCAGGCGGCAAAGGCGCTGGCCAGCGCCAGCAGTGCTGCGATCAGCAGAGGGTCCAAGAGCAGGCCGCAGTGAATCACACCAGCCAATCATCAGATGCTGACGGGCACCGGCGCGAGCCCAACAACCGCAGCGTCCAGTGATTCAGTGGATACCGGTGGATGGGCGGCATTGACATCGTGCCGAGCAATCCTCAGTGGAAGGAGCATATTTGCCCAAAGGTTGATTCACATCAATTGTCACCTGATTGCTCTTGAGCAGCATCAAACACAGACTCATCCACAGCCATACAGTCACCAGTGATTTCAATCTCAGATGAAATCATTCCAAAAGCAATCGCTGAAACCTGGGATCTCAGTTTTCCCGCAGGTTGAAACTCAATATCCAGCTCTCCTTCAACGTTCAAAGCCTCATTATCCTCAACAATTTTTGCACTCAACCTGCCACCGGAGATGAGCGCATCATCCCATTGATTGTTTTGGTTTTCTGCAGAAGGGTTGTATGTCATGAATCGATTGCCAACAGGATCAATCTTCAGGTAAAGCAGCTCCTCCCTGGTCTGCTCCTCATTGATCAGCTTTCCCGTACTGATCTCAGTGGAGGCAAGCGTCATCTGGTTCTTGCATTTCAGATAAACAAGGTTTTCAGCCGCAGCCGGTGACACTGAAAGAAGCAGAAAACCGGAAAGCGGAAGCAGTTTCATGTTGCAGGGCCAGGAGCGATTGTCAGCTTGATCCATGCTGACTCAGGCTCCCCATGGAGGTGACGGACGCCTGTTGGCCCGACAACCATTCTGCGGAAACAAATTGTTCTCAAGACCACATGACAGTGATCAGGTCAACAGAACTGACACAGGGGAGCTCCGCAGTTGAGCGATCAAGAAGCGTCTGCGCCCGCCGGTGCTGGCTCAGGCAACAGCGTCCGTTCGTATGACGGTCCAACCCATGCGCCGCAGCTCCAGTGATTTCCTGCGCAGGTCTGATGGCGGCACCTGCACAACCTGAGTGACACCACCTTGATAGGCGTGAAGCGACACGGTCTGCCGCACAGACAACGGGCACTGATCAGCAACAGACACACCCGGAAAGTCTGGCTGTCGTCGTCTCTCAGGGTCGGCAGCCTCAGCACCGCATGAGCGACCTTCTGTGTTGTTTTGATCTGGGTCGTCGAGGCCCATGGCATCTGATCCGTTGGATGCATGACAGCGCGTCTGAGCAGACGCCACTGTGCGATCAGCAACCGATCATCGAGCCGGTGCGATCAATGCTGAGCATCAGTAGCTGTTGCCACATTTCATGGCGAGCTTTTCAGGGCCATTGAGCCACAGCTGCTCAGCGGCCTGGCCCCTTGCCGCCATTCTGATCAGCGGATCCATGCCTGTGGCGGTACCCCTGTGCCACCGCAAGGTGACGCAGATAGACGATCTGGTGACGATCAGGAATTCCTGCAGCCCCGATCAATCCCAGCAGCCCGAAAAGCAGACCGGCAACAAACCACGACCGGCTGTTGCGGGCCTTCTGACGGGCAATCGTCGCGGCCAGAAACGCACTGGCCAGATGGGAGGCGACGATCAACAGCAGCAGCATCCAGTCCATGGCCAGAGACGCACGACACTCAACTAGCTAGCCACGGCAGAAGCTTTGCTCAAGCAGCAGTCAACAGGGGCTCATACATCATCAGCGCGTGGTTCTCCACCAGCAGCTTCTCCGAGCAGGAACCATCTCTGTTGCGTCGGATCTGGACAATCTGATTGTGCCTGGAGTAACCGCCCCAGACCTGTTGCTTGATCCGGTGATGACGCTCCTCCAGCCTGTAGGTGAATAGGTAATCCGTGTCACAGAGGAGTTCACCCTGCAGATGCGTGTCATCCAGCCACAGCTGGATGCGGAAGCAATACGGCGTGTGGTTCGTCAACTGCAGGTCGACGTAGTTGTACGCCAGTGTTGCCCCTGCTCCGAAGGGAATGGATCGGTTCACGTCGGGGAACACATCGAATCCGTGCCTCCAGCGCTCTGTGATCGTGAGAGGGCTGTGCCCTGCGATCCAGAACAACAGATTGCCCAGCTGGCACAGCCCTCCTCCCGGGCCCTGGGAAATCGTTCCCTGCTTCAGCACCAGGCCATCCAGATAACCCTTTCGGCGGGTGGGACGTCCCACCAGTTTCCATACGGAGAATGTTTCGCCAGGCCGGATCACCACGCCCTCCATCCTGGCGATGGCCAGTTCCAGATTCCGGCGCTTGTTGTGCTGGAGCTGCAGGTCAACTCCACGGAGGGGGCGGAGGATCAATGACTGGTGCCTGAATTTCGAATGGCTGGTCATCGGAGCGATCGAACGCGTCGCCCATGTCCGTCCGCCCGTGATCCAGTTGATCTTTCTCCTTGCGATGTGAAACTCCCGACCAAGCAGCTGCCGGATCCTGCTGCGTTGAACGGGCCTGGGAATTTCAAACATGCCCCGCGGTGTGCGCCGGCGCACTAACGACAATCATCACCCACGAATTTTGAACGGCCAAACAGCCACACCTCCATTGGCATCGATCGCCGCCACAGCGGTGTCATCCGGATGCCAGCTGAGCGAGCTGATGCGTTCACCGGTGAATCCACCCCCGAGTGGATTGCCGTCACCG
Source organism: Synechococcus sp. MIT S9503 (assembly GCF_047304175.1). Taxonomy (GTDB): domain Bacteria; phylum Cyanobacteriota; class Cyanobacteriia; order PCC-6307; family Cyanobiaceae; genus Synechococcus_C. The sequence continues at coordinate 1,095,483 of NZ_CP138955.1, forward strand.
TTCTGATCCAGCAGCCAGACGAACACCGACCCATCGCGTGAACCTGAAGCAAGAATCAGCCCCTCATGGGCAAAGGCCAGCGTGGAGATGGGTTCAGGATGCAGAACCAGCTGTCCGGGCAATGAACCCTCGGGACCTTCTCCCTGAAAATTCCAGACGATGATCTGATCGCTGCCACCGGTGGCGAGAAAGCGGCCGCTCTGATCAAACGCCAGCTGACTGGGTTTGCCCGGATAGCCTGTCATCTCGGCATCCAGACCAGTCGACCGCCGCCAGAAATGCACTGAATTGTCCTGGCTGCCGCAGGCCACGATGTCGCCGCCGGGGCTCAGCACCATCGAAATCAGTGATCCCTGCCACTGCAGTTTCTGGCCAATCTGTTGTCTGGTGATGTCGTAAAAGGCGACCTGGCCGTAGCAGGCCGTGGCCAGTTCATCGGGCTTTGACCAGGAAACGGCGCTGACAGTGCTGGGGTGTTGCTCGGTACGCCAGCGCTCGCTGCCGTCATGCCTGTAGATGTGAACGGTTTTCGACGCTGCAACCGCGAGATGATGACCGTCCTTTGACCAGGCCAGGTGTTCGACCCAGGCTTTTCCAGGCTGAAGGGAATGAAGCAGTTCACCCTCTGAGCAGGTCCAGATCTGCACAGATCCGTCCTGGCCCGAAGTGGCAAATCGATCACCGTTCGGATGAATCGCCAGGGCCAGCAACCCTCCCTGATGCAGTTCCTGTTTCTGCCAGATCAGTTCACCGCTCTCTCCGGAAAACAGGGAAAGACCACCGGCAACATCGGCGACCAGAAGATGTCTGCCGGCATCCGTCCAGCCGCAGTCCAGCGCATAGTCATCCACCTGGGCGATCCAGCCTTCATGGAGCATGCCCTGAGGTGCAAAGGCCTTCAGATCAGACATTGATCAAAGTCCTTACGCATCTGCTCTTCATCGAGATTTCGGCCGATGAACACGAGTTGATTACGCCGGGGTTCATCACCCCACTCGGTGCCCGGCTGAGCGGTGAACAACATGTGAACACCCTGGAAGACGATTCGACGTGGTTCATTCGCATAGCTGATGAAGCCTTTGGTGCGGAAGATGTCGACTCCTTTTTCAGCAAGGAGCGTGCCAATCCATTGATTGAGTTTCTCAGGGTCGACATTTCCCGTTCGCTCAATCGCCATTGATCCCACTTCATCGTCGTGTTCGTGCTCTGCAACCCACACGCGTTCCTTGATCGGGCTCACGGGAGCATCACGGTCTGCAGGCATGATCCTGAGATCAAATTCCTCAGCGGTGTGCTGGGCATAGAAACCCATGGTCTGCGCGCTGTTCACATCGAAGACAAAGGATTTTCTGCCACTGGTATCCAGTTCAAGATTGAGATGCTGATTGGCGGCAATGGAATCGCCGGGCTTGAGTGATCTGGCGGGAAGTGCAAACAGCCGCACGCATTGTTCCGCGCTTTGCTTCAACGACTCTTCATCAGACTGTTGCCCCGGAATGGCAACAAGTGACATGGCCGGATCGGGGCCATCCTCGAGAGTCATCTCATAACGACCGGGCTCCAACTGGTAGACGCCGGACCACTCAAAGGGATATTCCGGTTCAAGAAATGTGGGACGACGCTCAAGTATCTGATCGAGATCGAAGGCGCTCAGATTCAGAACGGTTTCGACCGGCACATCGGCGTTCGTGCTGCGGACAACGCGGGCCATGGTGTTCATGTCCCGCAGACGCGATTCCAGTTTGACCAGTGCATCTTCCTGCACAAGATCCGATTTGTTGAGGATCAGAACGTCGGCGAAAGCCACCTGTTCGGAACTTTCATTGCTGCGCTCCAGCTGCTGATCGATGTGAGCGGCATCAATCAACGTGACGATGCCGTCGAGAGTGAATTCAGCCCGGATTTCATCATCCATGAAAAACGTCTGTGCAACCGGCCCCGGATCGGCAAGACCGGTTGTTTCCACCAGCACGTAATCAAATTTGTCCCGCCGCTTCATCAGGTTGCCAAGCACTCTGATCAGATCGCCCCGAACGGTGCAGCAGATACAGCCATTGGACATTTCAAAGACTTCTTCATCGGCATCGATGACAAGACCCTGATCAATACCAACCTCTCCGTATTCATTTTCGATCACAGCAATTTTTTTGCCGTGCTCCTCACTCAGAATTTTGTTCAGCAACGTTGTTTTGCCTGAACCCAGATAACCCGTCAGGATTGTCACGGGTACTTTTTGATACGTCATTTCGCGCCGGAGCAAGAATTCAAGGCTAAGGATCGTGGCCCAAGCTCGCGAGAATGATTATCATTCTTCGAGAAAGAGCGCCGAGGCGCGCTCTGAGCTTCACCCCATCTTTCCGGTTTACACACACGTATGAAATCTGTGTTCTCGCGTCTGGGCGCAATCTCTCTCCTGGTTGGGCTGGTCGCCTGTGGATCGCCCGGCGCCGAAAACAACAACGCAAGTCAGAACAAAGGTTTGAAGGTCGTCACCACGTTCCTTCCGATCACACTGTTCACGGAAGCGGTCGCGGGTGATTGTGCTGAAGTCACAGCATTGATTCCGCCCAATCTGGGGCCCCATGATTTTCAGGCCACACCCTCCGATCTCGCTGACCTCGGCAGCGCCGCGGTTCTGGTCAAGAACGGGCTCGAGATCGAGGAATTCCTGGATGATTTGATCAGCTCCGCTGACAACAAGAACCTGAAGGTGATCGATTCCAGCAGCGGAATTGCCACCATCAAAGCGGCTGGGGGCGGTCATCATGACGAAGCTCATCATGACGATCACCACGATGACCACCATGACGATCATCACGACGACCATGAGGAGGATGACCATGGTCATGGACACAGCCATGGTGAATACGATCCCCACGTCTGGCTGGATCCCGTGCGCGCAGCCAAGCAGGTTGAGAACATCCGTGACGGCCTGATTGCGGCCGACCCAAGCTGCACCGATGGGTATACAACAAACGCCGCAAATTACACGGCAAAGTTAAAAGAGCTGAATACGGAATTCACAACCAAGTTGAAGCCATACAGCGGTAAAACGTTTGTGGCATTTCACGACTTTGCGACTTATTTCGCCAATCGTTATTCACTCAAGGCCGAATTCCTCGTGGATCTGCCTGAGATGAATCCGAGCCCCGCCGATCTTCAGCGCGTGTCGGCGCAGGTCAAGAACTCCGGCTTGAAGGCCCTGCTGACCGAACCTCAGGAGGGCAATCGTTCCTTCAATGCCTTGGCGAAGGACCTGGGTGTGAATATCGTTGAATTCAATCCGCTTGAGACCGGCTCAGCCGAGTCAGCCAAGCTGCCGGATACCTACTTCGAGGTGATGCGCTCCAACGTCAACAATCTGGTCAAGGCCATCGGGGACTGACGTTTGAAACACAGTCCGGTTCTGGTGGTAAGCGATCTGTCGGTCGAACGTTCAGGTCGCCTAGCCGTTGAAAAGGTCTCGTTCGAACTCCAGAGTGAGAGCGAGACCGCTGTGGTGGGCCCCAACGGAGCCGGCAAAAGCACTCTGGTTGCCGCCATCCTCGGGTTGCTGCCACGCGCCGCAGGTGACATCCAGATTCTTGGAAAGCCCCTGTCGAACAACGGCTACCTGTCGGGCGCCATCCGATCTCAGATCGCCTACGTGCCCCAGAGCCTGTCATTGCAGGGGCATTTTCCCCTGACCGTGTCGGAGTTCGTCGGATTCGGCTTCGACCCTCCCGGCCCCCGCTGGCCGTGGAGTCATCAAAGTGAACGGCAGAAGGCGGTTGAACAGGCTCTGGAGAGAACCGGATGTCTTGATCTGAGAAACCGTCTGCTCAGTGAGCTGTCAGGCGGCCAGCTCAAGCGTGTGATGCTGTCATTCTGCGTTGTTCGACCGCGCCAGTTGCTGGTGCTTGATGAAGCACAGGCCGGCCTTGATGTGCCCTCGAATGAACGCTTTCAGCAGCTGCTGCTCGAATTGAGACGGCAGGAGGGATGGACCGTTCTGCATGTCTCGCATGATCTCGATATGGTGCGTCGCAGCAGCGACCAGGTGCTCTGCCTCAACAGACGTCTCTGTTGCAGTGGACCTCCCGATCACATGCTGACGCCTGAACGATTGACCGACCTCTACGGACCGAACGTGGTGCCCTACCGCCACCAGTGCCATGGTTGACGCCCAGTCACTGACTCTGGTGCTGGCCGAACCGTTCATGCAGCGAGCGCTGGTGGGGGGGCTGCTCACGGGATCCCTGGGTGGACTGCTCGGCAGCGTTGCCGTGCTCAGAGAACTGTCGTTCTTCAGTGATGCGCTGGGTCACTCGGCCCTGCTGGGCATCACGCTGGGAATTCTGCTCGGCGTCAATCCCACCCTGGTGCTGATTCCCTTCGCCGTGGTCTTCGCGATCCTGGTGAATCAGCTGGTTGAACGCAGCTCTCTGCCCACCGACGCATTGCTGAACATCGTCTACTCAACCTCTCTGGCGGCGGCGATTCTGTTTCTGAGCCTGGTGGAGTCTTACCGCGGAGGCATTCGTCAGCTGCTGTTCGGAGACATTCTCGGAGTCAGCAGCCTTGATCTGATCGTGATCGGTCTGCTGCTGGCAGCGGCCCTGATCTATCTGAGCCTGAGCCTGCGCGCTCAGGTGCTGCTCACTCTCAATCAGGATCTTGCCGGTGCGGTCGGTGTGCAGACCCGGTGGCACCGGCTGGCCTTCATTGTGCTGCTCGCCGTCGTTGTGGCGGTGTCGATCAAGGCGGTCGGCGTGCTGCTGATCAGCGCCTTCGTGGTGATTCCAGCCTGTGCCGGCCGTCTGCTCTGCCGCCGCTTCCCGCTCTACATGTTTGTATCAGCGACACTTGGTGGCAGCTGCGCACTGCTCGGCCTGCTGGCTTCAGGACTCACCAACCTGCCTTCAGGCCCATCGGTGGTCATGGTGCAGTTTCTTGGATTCATCGGAGCGCTGGTTCTGAGCTCAGATCTGTTCCGACGAAATCCTCGGAACAGGATCGCGACAGGCAGGATCGAAGGCAGTGACTGAATCGCACGCAGCGATTGAGCGGATCAAGACACCTGATCAATCGCGAGGGACGATGGTTGCGACAGCTGCTACAGCCCCGGGCTCAAAAACGCTGCACCCACAACAAGGTCATGATGCATTGAGATCTGATGACTGAGGTCTATCTGAATCGAAACTGATGCCGATGAAGGCCTATGGAAAAAGAAGACTGGAGAGAATCAAGCCATCAAGTCAACAGACACCATTCGAACGACAGCAGGTCATGCAAAGGCTGATTCACAGGCCAATCCTCAACATGGTGGCAAAAACACAGGGTGGAGAAATGATGACTCGGTTGATGACCATGCACAACAAATGATCGAGGCCGATTGACTTTTGAGGAGAGTAACCAGCCTCAACCCACATCCTGCACAAAACATTCAACCGATCGCACAAATCACCCAGAGAAAGAATCGTCTGATTCGGACATCTGAACAACATCAGGCAAATGAAGCGTTCTTTGAGGGAATGGTATTTCAATATTATTCTCTTTAAGAACACTCCAAATAATGAGATTCACGTCACCAGTTACCCGAATACCACTCGCAACATCTTTGATGAAAAATTTAGTATAGAAATCGAGGCTCGAATCTCCGAACTGAATGAATACAGTCGAAGGAGGAGGCGAAGCAAGCACATCTGGATGCGCTGCAACTGCAGGAGTTATAAATTTAATAACTAAATTTGGATCAGCACCGTAACTAACTCCGAAGTATGACTTTCTAGCGATGATATTGTGCTTTTTAGTATAGGTTGTTATCTGGTTAGTGAAAAATAGATTATTGGGTATAATTCTTTCTGAGTGATCGCCGGAGTTGATAACCGTAACGGCCCGGAGGCCACAATCAGTGATTTCTGCAATCTGGAAAGGCTCTGAAGAATTATCAAGCAGATTCAAATTAATGACATCACCCGGCTTGGTTGACCCTTCCAGCAAAAGCCAGATACCACTTGCAAAATTACTAACTATTTCCTTCAATCCAAGACCAACGCCCACGGAAAGCCCCCCGGTAATCAAGCCAAAAACAGTGGGATTAATTCCGATTAATCCAATAATTACAAAAACCCCGAATCCAATCAAACCATATCGAGTTAAAGTGTATATAGCCTTTGAAACCTCTCGACTTTTATTCTTTTCAAAGCCAAACAACCACTCAATGGTCTGCGTCGTCAATGTCGAAAAATTGACCCAAAGCAACAAGCCAATACTGAACAAAATTAAATCCAGTAAATTGAACGATGTGCCAAACAGTTCAACCAATGATGTGTAGAAAAGCGAAGCAGGATCGCCAAACGTTTGAGTGATAACAAACAGGGTGTAAACAACAAAAGAGGGTAAAAATAATTTATCTCGATAACCTTTTATGATAAACATTTTAGATGGTTTTGTGAATTGAACGAGAGCTTGAAATAGCAGCGAAAACGCTAAAAACAAGATCAACAAAAAGCCAGTTTCTTTGATCAATCCACTAGGGCTTTTGGCAATAGCAAGCACCGCATAAGATATTCCAATTATCAACAGACTGAAAACAGATATATTTGCCCTCTGATTAAACTCAAAGCGAAAAACTTTTATGCCTCGTTTAAGCCTTACAACACTCACCGTACTTACAAGTAGACTTGTGAAAATCAAGGCAATTTGAAGGCCTACAGCTGGCCTCGCAAGCGCATGTAGAAGTTCACTAAAAAAAAGAGATAGAGGATCAAAATTGATTTGGTTAGATGTTGTCATTGTTTTACCGAGAGCTGATTGACAATATCTTGACTGGCAACATCTGGATCCATCAGGCCAGAGGTTGCATCCTCAAACAAAGTTTGAATCGTGTTGAATTTTTTTGCTAAAATCTCAAATTCATGACTGGTTAACATAAATGAGTTCGCTAAAGAATATTCAGAATCTCTATACACAGGAAATAGCTGATTACTGAAGTCGCTATTAGTATTAACTGGCAATATAGAATTCCAATTGATGGCAATCTGCTGTTGTTGATCTGTGCTGACAGCAAAAGATACAAAACGATGAGCAAGATTTTTTTGGTTCTCACTCATAAAAGGATTAAAGACAAATGAGGCGCCTGTAAGTCGTGGAGTCGCAGGCTGACCATTGATAGTGGGAAGGGGAGCGACTCCTAAATTTTCTGATCCAATCTTTTCACGTAACAGTGGTAGATCAATGGAGGTGCAATTCATAATACTGATCTTTCCCTTTGAGAAATATTCTGTCATGACTGCTGTATTTTTGAAAAGAGCCAGATTAGGCTCCAAATCCATAGTTTTCAACGAGACTATCCATCGAGTCAAGCCATCTTTAAAAGCAGCCTGAGACGTTATCTCACTATTTAGTGATGTAATTTTTAAACCTGACAATCCCCACATTTTATCCAAAAAATTTCCACCAATCGCAACTGAAATACCAGATTTTGATAGTGCTACTAACTTATCCAGTGATTCTGGTGCGGTGGAAATTTTTCGCTTATCAAAACAAAGCAGCTGAACATTCACAATGAATGGTATTGCATAAAGTTTACCATCAACTTTCAATGACTTAAGCAATTTTTTTCTCGTATACCTGAGTCCCGAGAAATCCGCTTTGACGTTTTGTATATCACCCCTTTTTCCTAGCTGAGATATCATAAAATTATGAGAAAGAAGAACATCCGGACCTAATCCGCTGGAAATTTCCTGAGAATACCTCTTGTAAATGTGTGAATCAGAGTATTTTTCCCAAATCACTTTTATAGTTGAATAATCAGATTCAAAGCGACTCACTAAATTCGCAATCGTAGAGTCGATCATCTTCTGGATAAATGGATTCATCCCCTGATATTCAGGCGTCCAGATTACAAGTGTTCCAGCAGGACGATCATGACTTTCATTACCCCTTAAATCCAGATTGAAATGGTTATCTTTCTGAACCTGATTTCCATACTCGGAGAGGTTCGGTATTCCTTCGGATGTCGTTCTGGCACAACCACACAGCAGCATCACAGCCGCAATCAGAACCGGCGATTTCAGCCTGGGAAGCTGGAACAACATATTTTCAAAAACTATGCCAATGCTGGACGCACAGCGCGGTGTTGCTTGAAATCATCTGAATCTTTTCAATTTTGTGCAATGAGAAAGCCTCATCAGTGATCTGATCCAGCAAACTCGCTGAGACCTTTCACAAAAAATCAGTACTTTTCAAGTATAGATCTTCAAGCACTCAACGATTCACAGGCCTTTGAAGTAAATCAGATGATTGACGTAACTTCTGATATTCATGAGATAGACAGCAAAATATAGAAAGAAAAAAATACTGCAAGATCACGGCATGAATGGCTTTTAAAAATGCTCAACCTGGATTTTTAAAAGCTGTTTATTTTTATCAAGTCTTGCATTTAAAGATTGCAATTTAATTTTTAAATCCTTGCCCGGTTTCTGCAAGGCTTAGGAATCGTTTCAGTCAATTAGCCACTCCCCTGAAAACTCGTTTATAACCACACCTGCACTTCTCAAGACAGAAGTAGGTTCATCCGGGAAGGGGAAGTGCCGCCTGAATCAGCCGTTCAAGCCACCTGATTCTCCCTTCGGTGGCGAAGAGAGCGTCTTCCTTGGCGAGGTATTCAACGAGCTTCGGTTCCGGCAGATCACGGATGGTCTGCTGCAGGGATTGGAACTGCAGCTGAATCAACAGCGCACGATGAAGTGCTGGTGTCGATACGGACCCTTGATCAAGCCGCTCGCGGATTCCCCCTGAACAGTCAGGAGGCTTTTGAGCTCTGTTGGCGGCGACGTCTGGCTCGGCGCGGTTTGCCCGACGACGACGAGTTCTGGCTGAGATAGATCTTTCTCCCCTTGGCATCCAGGCGATAAAGACCTCCACGCGGACCCTTGTGAATCGGATCAGGGTCTGCCGATTCAACCGCCTGAATGGTGCGTTCCTTCAGCGAATGGGAGGGATCAGCGGAAGCTTGTTGTTCAGCTTTTCCGGCAATCAACGACTTCAGAAAGTGCAGGGCGCCCTTAATCATGGAAGGGAGATTCGTTTCCCTACTTAAACGTCTCCGTCAAGAGCATGAAGATCAATGTGGTTGATCGGCTGTACGAATCTCTGCGCAAACGCGTCGTCGACAGAAAAACCTAGGTATGTCCTCCCGATTCTGAAAAAGACCAGCGCCTCATAAAAAATTCCCGGGGTATCAACCCCGGGAACCGTGCTCTCATGAACTCATCAACCGCATCAAGCCTGCTCCTGACCTCTGCATCCTGAAAGGAGGAGAACCGTCAGGGCAGGGACGGTTCTCCCGACAGCAACAGTCGACTAGGCGACCCAGCGATCTGCATCCATGATCGTTTTGATCAGCAGTCCGAGGCGCTTGAACTCCGCAAAATTAAGGTCTTTGACCGCTTGATCCAGACCACAGTCGACCCAGTCGCCGTCGTGTTTGACGTGGATCGTGAAGTCCTGGTCCAGTGCTTCACGCCTGATGCGGTAAGTGAAGCCGTCCTCATGCTCGAAGTCGGCGGATTGGAGTTGCAGGCCCATGGCATCAGACCCTTGAGAACTAGGCGGTTCGCACGCCGTTCTGACTTTCGTTCTCAACCCCGGCTGAGGCAATGCGCCTTCATGCTCATTGCCTTTGCAGTCACAGAGACCAAAACTGTTGGCATCGAGATCGGAGGCGCTGATGACAGCCGACACTCCACCCAACCAGATCGCAGAAGCCTCCTGACTTTCCGGCCCCCTGCTCCAACAGTTTCCACCCATCCGTGAGGCTGGTCCTTCGACAGGCAGACATCCGGCGCGCCACGTCGATCGACACTCCACTGCACCGCCACAGGTGCCCAGGATCCGCATCAGCCCCACCTCTGGACGTCATGGCCCCAGGGACGCCGCAGTCAGCGCTTCACCCTCCTCCTTTCATACCGACGTGACAGGGTGAAATCATGCGCGAGCGAGCGAGGAAGGCCGTCTCTTCCATCGGGAAGGGGCGGCCTTCCGCATGAACCGAGCAGTCGATAAGGATTCCAAACGACTTGCCAGCTACTTGGATCCGCATGCAACAGCGCTTGTACTCTTCGCTGATTGAAACAACAGCTGGGGCCACCGCATCGACGTCATGACAGTCAGCTCTGAATTGCGGGATGCACTGTGCACAGAAGACCTCTGGAGGCGGATGCGCAGGCGTGTTCCGCCGATCGTTGCTGAATATTTCGTGGGTGGTGCCGATGAGGAGATCACCCTCAAAGGCAATGTGAAGGCCTTTCAACAGACGGTTCTCAACGTGCGCGGCGCAACCCGTTTCGAGACCCTCGACACCAGCACAACTGTTCTTGGCCATGAGCTGGCCGTTCCCTGGTACATCTCTCCAGTGGGAAGCCTGCGCACCATTTATCCCAAAGGGGATGCTGTGGCTGCTCGCGTGGCCGGCAAATTCGGCACCGTGATGGGCCTTTCAACTCTTTCAGGAACCCGCATGGAGGAGGTCGCGGCAGCATCCTCGAAACAGTGCTGGTTTCAGTTGTATCTCTGCGGTGGGCGAGACACGGCCCTGCGTGCGATTGACCGGGCCAAAAAGGCGGGTTTCACCGCACTGTTTCTCACCATCGACACGGGTGTCTCCGGCCAGCGGCGTGTGCATGAACGGATGAAACCACTGCAGGCCCTGCATCCCTGGGAGGGGCTCAGCGGCAATCAGCGACTGCAATGGATCCTGCGGCGGCTGCAGCTGGCGCCTCAGATGTCCACACGACTGCCCTGGCTCACGGATCTCCTCGGTGATGAAGGGGTGATGCGCTTCGTGAACATCATCGATGACAAGGGCGAGCCGATGCCTTTCACCGACATCGGTTCCCAGCTCGCATCATCCGCCGTGACCTGGGCTGATTTCGAGTGGATTCGCGAAGCCTGGGGCATGGATCGTCCAATCATCATCAAAGGCGTGCACTGCGCCGACGACGCCAAGCGTGCTGAAGACGTTGGGGCCGATGCAGTCGTCTGGTCCAACCACGGGGGCCGGCAGATGGACAGGGTTCCACCGACCCTGCACATGGTTCAGAGCGAAATGCCCAAGCTGAGCAACTCCAGGCTCACCTTTCTGATGGATGGAGGAATCCGTTGCGGCACCGACGTCCTCATTGCCCTGAGCCATGGAATCCAGGCCGTGGGCATCGGTCGGGCCATGGTTGCCGGTCTCGGGGCAGGAGGAGAGGCCGGTCTCACACGCAGCTTCGAGATCCTGCGCGAAGGGCTGGAAAGAGGCATGCGTCTGACCGGAGTGGGCTCCGTCGATGAGATTCGCTCCATGGGTGCTGAGCTTCGCTGTGAGTGTCTGCTCCAGGGAGACAGCCATCTGCCTCCCTTCGTGTACTGAAGCTGGTCGCATCCGTGGCGCGGGACCGCCACGATTGATGGCTGATTCAGTGATACGAGACCATGCACGACCCCCGCGCCGCTCTGCTGCAGCACAACCGCGGACATTGGCAGGGATGCTTCATCCGCCTTGGCAGCGACGGCAGCGAGGAGGATCGTTTCCCGACATCGCTGGAGGTGCAGGAACGCGATGGCGTGATCGAGAACCAACTCACCTACCTGGCCTCGGGCGAGCAGCGAGCGATGAATTTCGAGAACGTGCCGTTCACCATGCAGGTGAATGCCGGTGGCGCCTGGTCACTCGGCCCGAGCGCCATCACTCCGCTCGCCTGGACGGGTGAGCTGAGCGTCGTTCACGGCGATCAACGTCGGCGGATCGTGGCACGCCATGGATTTCATGGTCTCGATCAGGTCGTCTACATCGTGGAGACACGCTCAGGCGGCGAACCGGTGGCGCCGGCGAAGCCGCTGCAGTGCACGACCAGAGCACACGGCAACTGGATGATCTGGCAGCCGGAGCCGCATGTGGAGCTGTTGCTCGATGCCCGAGACCGGCACATGGGTGACAACACGGTCTGCGGACTGCGCTGGCTCACCCCCGAGGGTCAGTGCCATCAGATCGTGCGGCGCTACGACAAGAACGGATACCTCCAGCCTCTCTCTGAGCCGGAGGCCTGGGAATGAAGCCACCTGATCCGTTCGGCGGAGATTCAGTCGAGTTCCCAGCACTCACTGCCGTTTCGGGTCATCAGGCAGACCAGACCGGACTCCCTGCTGATCACCCTGTAGGTGTGACCATCGGCATCGCTCTTCGACCTTGCATGCCATAGAGCATGATCCCTGGTCTGGTGCAGGTCGGTCTGATGCCAGCCTGCATCAGTCAGCTCTTCGATCTGAAACACAGCTTGCACAAGGAATCTGTCATCACGTTGTTCGGTGGAAATCGACAGTTGAAGAAGCAACGGAAAATTCTTGGGATTGCTTCACCTCACGACGCAGTTGATCCGACCGCGTTGCATTCCGTTACAAAGCGTCGTAATGTTGCTTAATAAGCAATGAACCGATGAGTTCCTCAACCTCCGCCCAGGACCAGTGGTACCAGGACGCAGCCGCCAGCCAGATCAAAGGTGAGCGCATGGTGCGTGCGGAACTGCTCAACGGTCGGGTGGCCATGCTCGGCTTCGTCGTCGGTGTTCTCACCGAAGCCCTAACAGGTCACGGCATCGTCAGCCAGATCACCTTCGGAGTTCTGGGACTGGGTTGAGTTCCATCACCTGCGCCGGATCGCTCGATGCAACCTCCTGAGCAGATGCCCGGGAGGTTTTTTTGTGTCCTGTCATCGGCGAACGGTCCTGCTTCAGCACATTCCGATCGCTGCGGCCGGTGAGTTCGCTGAGGCCGGCTAGCTTCGATCTCCAACCCGGCTGCATCGATGGCGCTTGTCTACACCAGGTGGGCCGATCCACTTCTCGACACCATCAACGCCGACATCGCCAACACATCAACACTGGCGTCGAGTCTGCTCACACCCATCGTCTACGGAGCTGATCTCTTCGGCGACGAAGCGACGTTTCTGACCGGCAACTTCGGCTTCGACGGATACATGGGCGTACCACGGCTGATGGGTGCCGATGCGGAACAGGCGGCTGCGGAATTCAATGTGGCCTGGCAGACCGTTGATCCGGCTCTGAACCCGTCCCTCAGGGCACTCACATCCGCCGCGAGCCTGGTGGGTGCCAGCGGCACTTACGCCACCAGCCTGCTGCGCGCCGACACCATGCCCCTGGTGTTCAGCTTTCCCGTGCTTCCCACCACCCTGGATGCCGACGGCAGTGACTTTGAGGTGACCCTCAGTGACGGCACGAGGGTGACCCCCCAGGTCGCGGGTCTGTTGCCGAATCTTGAGCACAACGAACGGCAGACAGTGGTGATCACCGGTGATTTCGGAAATCGCACCACCCCTGGCAGTCCCGGTGCCCGCTATCCGACCTCGGTTGCGATCGTCAACGACGGCACACCGCTGCAGATGATTGGCAGATCAGGGCCGGTGATCGCCGTTGGGCTGTCGATCAACAGCAGCAACTCCTACGTGGCAGGCAACGGCCCTCGACTGGTGTTCGCCAAGATCAATCGGTACAGCAACCTGGGAGAAGGCGGGCCCATCGGCGTTGGCGCCGCATCACAGAACAACAGTGGCTTCGATTCCTACGGCGATCAGGCGCAGTACCGGTTGCGGCTTTACACCAGCGCAGGGTTTTCACCGGACGGCATCGCCAGCCTGATGCCGGATGACTTCGGCCGGTTTTTCCAGCTGAAGGCAACCACGCAAAACGGTGAGAGCATCACGATCACTGAAACAGGAACGCCCTATGCCATCGGGGATCGGGGCACACTCACTGTGGTTGGCCTTGCTGATCTGGCACCGGCAGGCACTCCTGTGAATGCGGCTTATGTCGAGGACCATGACAACTACTACGACGTCATCCTTGAAGGTGATCTGACTGCCATCACGGCACTCAGCGCCGTGCGCATGCCATCCGCGAATGGCTACAGCGCTGTGTACAACCCTGGTGGGCCCGGCAACAGTCCCGATGCTCCCGGTGCCGCTCCGGGACCCTTCACCGTGCCCAGCCAGGACCACAGCATTCCGATCAGCTTCGATCTGGACGGTGCCAGGCAGGTCACCTTTGTGGAGATCGATGGTGCTGTGCTGCGCAATCCCTGGGATCTCAGGCCTGTGGGTCGCCTGTTGGGAACGGCTGTCGAAGACACGCTCACAGGCCAGAAAATCCTGGCTTACAGCGATCCTCAGGGCCGACGCTTCTTCAGCAGTTTCAAGGCTTCATCCTCCACATCAAGCAATCTGCCGGGCGGCCGCAGCGAACTGTCCGCCATCGATCTGATCGACACCAGAAACTCCGACCCGGCGAACGATGTGGTCGTCACAGGCTCCTTCAGTCGATCAGCTGCAGACGACTGCATTCTTCAGTGGTATTCGGTCAGCGACAACGAAGGCACGGTGGTGGATCCCCTGAGCGGATCAATCCTCAAACCCGGCGAACCTGGATATGCCGAGGCAGCAGGCCGTCGTGCCGACCTGATCAGCAACAACAGATTGGCGTTGACCAACTCCATGATCGCTCCCTTCAGCATCACCCTGGACAGCGGCGCGATCTATGCACCTCTGATCATCAATCAGACAAGTGGTGAGAGCTACTTCGCCTTTGCCGCGGCCAATCCCGACAAGCTCGAACATTTCTGCGGATTCGGCGCCAATGGCTGGGGCATGGAGGATCTCTACGGAGGCGGCGATCGCGACTATGACGACCTGATTGTGCGTTTCAGCCTGGGCAGCTGAACCCTGCAAACGCTCCCCGCTCAATCATCCTTGGTCTGACCGGATGCAGCGATCCGGGCGTCAGCCCAGCGGGCGAAGAAATACACCCCCACAAACAGAGGCAGATAGGCCAGCCACATGCGGTCGGCAGCCAGTCCGCTGTTGTTGATCACGACCAGACCGCCGTATCCCACCAAAAAATAGATCACGGCCCGCCGAAGAGCCCCCACCTGTTTGGGATTCATTTCTCCGCCCGAGCTCAGCTCATCTTATGCAGCAGAACCTGATTGCCGCACTGCGCTCGCCTGGCTGAAACGGCATGCACTCGACATGAAGCATGCAACCAGCCAGCAGCCAGTCATCGATGACCTGAGAACAGGCCATGGAACGGGACCTGAGCTTGCTTCGAGGAACCTTCATGACTCTGACTTACAGAGGTCAGCAGTATGTCGTCAACCAGTCTGCAGTTGAACGCAATCTGAAAGACAAAGTCGTTTACCGCGGCCAAAAGCTGCATCAGAACTGACTTCTTGACATCACCGGCCTCACTTGCGTAGGGCCTGCCTGCAACATCAGACCGTGCAGAGACAATCGAAGAGTACAGATCAGTTCACAGGCGAATCACTTCGAACTGATGTCCCAGCTGTCGCCCCACGCCTGTTTCACGGTGATCTCGGTTGGAACTGCGTTTGACAGCAACGGCATCGAGAAGATCGACATTGCCAGCAGGCAGATTGATGCAGGCATTGCCAAGCGGATCCAGTCTTCCTTGGTCATGATTCCAATTCCTTCTGCTCATAAGGATTGCCATTGCATTGGCTCACGGCCGCAGCAAGTGAACGTGGCTGATCAAAACCCTTCACCAGGAGAGCATCTTTGGTGATCGACACACAGGTATTCATGTCACTGGACTCCCTGGCCACCTCATGGAACTCGAAGAGGAAAAACACCCCGCCGAGCAGAAGCAACAGCTTCCAGAAATCACGCTCTGCCATCAACTTTCCAATCACGTTCCCAATTGCCTGACGTTCCAGAGCCAATCAATAGCGACTCAGCAGATCGAACGGCAACATCTGCGCGCTGCGAAACGGACTGGAAAACAGCAACTGAGATTAATAGCAAATGAAATACAACTGCAGATTGGTAAACTTTAAAAATGCAAATACATTGCATAATGCGCGACTTGAGCAATGCAAGCCACTGATACTTGCAAGAGGTTTGCAGCAACCAATGCTCAACCGTTCGCTATCACTCTGTGTTAATTCCGCGTGATTCTGCCCTTGCACGCTCCCTGGATTCAGGTCATCAGCAACTGATAAGCCTCGTTGATACGCCGAAAGGCCTCCGCCGACCCACCAAGGTCGGGATGATGCTGTTTAACGAGCTTCCTGAATGCCTGCTTGATCGACGCCTGGGATGCCCCCGCCCTCAAACCAAGCACCGAAAGCGCTTCAAGGCGGCGATCCCATGATCCGCCATGTGTCTCACCCGCAGCTTCACGATCGGTGTCACGATCGGTCGCGCGTTGATCACTCCGCGTGCGCCGTCCCCCGCCGCCGTGCTGCTGGTGACGCTGGCGTTGACGCAGGTCGGCAACCACACGGCGAGGATCCTCTTCCAGCCATTCACTGGCCCGCACACCGTAAAGAGCAAACGCTGCCAGCACCGCAGCTTTTTTCTTGGTGGATCGCGACCCGACTGCAGCGAGCAGATCGGTTCCTAAACCACTGGCGATCCTGTCGAGCCTCTGACGCAGATTGAGCTGTGGATGAAAGCTGCTGCGATTGAGCTGGTCGATCAGCGCCTCAAGGCTCTGCTGTCGCAGCACGCCCCAGCCGGCCTGCTTCGCCAGCGAATCCCCCCAGAGCTGCACCTGCTCGGGTGTCACACGTGCCGAGGGCTGCTGCCGGCTCGGATCACGATCAGGATCCCGCTGAGGGCGATTCCAGTGCTGGCGATGCAGGCGATCGAGCTGCTGATGCAGTCGTCGCACCTCTCTGCGCAAGGCATCGTTTTCACGCAGCAACGCCTCCACGTTGCTGGTGACACGTTCACAATGCTTTGGCCGATCGCGATCATCACGCGCTGATGACGACGAAGACCACTGGCGCGGATCAAAGCCCATGACAATCGCGCAGCAGCGGCCGAATCAGTTCACCGGACACGAAAAGCGTACGAGCTGACGGCAGGATGGTGACCTGCAGCGGCACGACGATTGGCGACTTATCTGGTGACCGGTGCCAACCGAGGAATCGGCCTGGCCTATTGCAGGCAGCTCCACAGTCGCGGAGACCAGGTGATTGCGGTCTGCCGCCAGTCCAGCGATGAGCTGGATGCCCTCGGGGTGCGGATTGAATCAGGCATTGAACTGACCAGCGCTGACTCCGTTGCCGCTCTGGTCAATGGGCTTGGCGATCAGAAACTGGACTGCGTGATCCTCAACGCGGGAATTCTTCAGTCCATGGGATTGAACGACCTGGATCCCGACAGCATCCGCCAGCAGTTCGAGGTGAATGCCCTCGCACCTCTTCTGCTTGCAAGAGCTCTGGTGCCACTGATGCCTGAGGGCTCAAAACTGGCGCTGATGACCAGTCGGATGGGTTCGATTGAAGACAACACCTCCGGCGGTTCCTACGGTTACAGGATGTCGAAGGTGGCGCTCAACATCGCTGGAAAATCACTTGCCGTGGATCTGAAGACCAGCGGTATCGCCGTGGCAATTCTCCATCCAGGGCTCGTCAAGACCAGGATGATCAAGTTCAATCCCAGCGGAATCAGTCCCGAGGAATCCGTTCAGGGCCTGATTGCACGGATTGATGCGCTGACGCTTGAGAACAGCGGAAGCTTCTGGCACGCCAGCGGAACGCTGCTGCCCTGGTGAGGATCCCAGCGATCGCAAGACGCACCGGACCATAAAAAAATCCCCTGCACAATGCAGAGGATTCAATTCACAATCGATAAAAGATCTCGATTGCGAAGCAGAATCAGAAATAGTTGCTGAGGGCGTTCAGCGATGCCCAGAGGTACTGCACAACAATGTTGGCGCCGACCCCCAGAACAGCGATGAAGGCACCGAAGAGAACCAGCTGGATATAACCGGTTCGGTCTTCAGGTGCCCAAACATCAGGCTCCTGAATGGACTTCAACCGAGGCCAACCTGGGAAAGGATTCCCTGACCGGTCAGCAGCTCGGTACCCAGACCAATGACGAAACCCATCATGGCGAGGCGACCGTTCCACTGCTCAGCAAAGGATGAGAAGCCGAATTTTGCGTTGTCCATCGGAATAGTCCGCGTTTCCACACCTTTGTAACAGATTGTGTAGCCCTTGTGTGGATCGGCGTGCAAATGAATAGTCCGGCACATCTGTCCGACCGCCGCAGGCATTCCCCCGGCATGCCAGTCAACGCCGGATCCAGGATGGTGTCAGGCATGGACAAAACACCTGCGGGCCGATTGACGATGGACAAGCCAACGCCTGTGAGGCCATCGTTTCAGCTCTTCCTACTGCGCGCTCTGCGAATTACCGCGAGCACAACAGCCATCGTTGAACTGCTGCGCAACGACTGGATCAGAGGGAGTTTGGCCGCCATGGCCTGGGTTGTGTTTTTACTGGTCGAAAGACTGGGCGACTCCTCCGGTGACGGCCAACGAAAAGGCTCCCAATGAGACTGTTGTGACAATGCCAATCCCGATCGAGCAGGTCGCAGCCTTCGCCGAAGGGCCGTTTCAGGGCAATCCAGCGGCCGTCTGCCCGCTGCAGAGCTGGTTACCGGATCCCATCATGCAGGCGATCGCCGCTGAGAACAATCTCTCGGAGACCGCCTTCTATGTGGGCCGCGAAGGGCGCTACGCGCTTCGCTGGTTCACCCCCAGATGTGAGGTGGATCTTTGCGGTCACGCCACACTGGCCGCCGGCCATGTGGTGTTCCTGCATGAACCTCATCTGGATGAGGTGGAATTCAGCTCCAACAGCGGCCCACTGATTGTTCGCCGGCTGGGCGATCAGCTCATTCTCAACTTCCCGGTGCAACCGGCTTGCTCGTGCATAGCCCCGGATGGACTTGATGACATTCTCGGTACCAGAGCCGAAGCTTGCTTTCTGGGAGTGGATCTGATGGTGGTGGTCGCGGATCAGCACGAGGTTGAAGCTCTCGCACCTGATTCCGCAGCTGTCGCTGAACTTCCAGGACGTGGTCTGATCGTCACCGCACAAGGGACCGACGTTGATTTCGTCAGCCGTTTCTTCGCACCCTCCTGCGGAATAGCGGAGGATCCGGTGACAGGATCAGCCCACTGCAGCCTCACTCCCTACTGGGCAAAGCGACTGGGCCGTTCAGATCTCGTTGCGCGTCAGCTTTCGGCTCGAGGGGGAATGCTGCACTGCCAGCTGGTTGAAGACCGGGTGTTGATCAGCGGTCGGGTGATCCCCTACCTCAGCGGAGTGATTCACATCGACTGCTGACGACGGATGTCGACATCCGTTCACCTTCAACGACGAGCGACCCAGCTCCACACAAACCAGACAATCACCGCGAGCAGCACCCAGGGCAGAAGTGCACGAAGAACCACCACAGCAATGAAAACCACCAGCAGGCTCAAGGCAGCTCGCTTCACCAACGCTTTACTTTCGTCGGTCATGTACTGCCAGCGTGGGATCAGAGACATGCTTGAAAACGGTTTCCTGAACTGAGTTCCGCTCGATTGTATCGATGACTGCGCACACTGAAACAATCTCAGCATCGCTGCTCAAACACCTCAAAGAAGCGAGCGCTGGATGAACGGGCGGGTCGGAGTGCGCAGAACAGAAGCCCTGTCATTGAACCTCGCGACGATGTTCGGCAGCCCTCCTGAGAATGTTGTTGAGGATTCCTGAAAGGGTGCTGCTTTCTCCGTGACGGTGGTTGTAGATCAAGTCACTGACTTTCCAGCTCCCGTCATCCAGCATCAGGCGATAGGTGAGTTGTTGTGGGGTTCCTGAGGTGCGGCCGCGGAGACCTGCTCTTACGGCGACATCCGCCTCGATGATCCCTTTGTGAAGCTGGCGACAACTGATCACTTCGGCTCCAAAGGTGGAGACCTGAGTTCCGCTGAAGACAACGAAATCAACGAAGGCACCATCATCCCAGGGATTCAGTGACCACGCCTTCTCAAGCTTGTTGTAGAGAGCCGGCATGAAGGCATCTTTCTGTGATTCGAGTGTTCTCTCTGTCCGTTTGTTCTGCTCTGCGAGGTGCCATCGATAAAGATCGTCGAGTTGCGACACCACGCCCGGCGGACATCCCGCGGGAATCGCAGTGAGAGCCGTTGAAACAATCAGGTTGAGCACAGCTGTCAATCGCCTGAGCTCATACTGCAGGTTCGATTCCGGGTTGTGACATCTCCTCAAGCCGACATACCGCTGTCAATGGCGCACTTCTCACCGGGAACAAGCCAGCCACGTCTCCCATCACGCGTGATGGGCATGGGAGACTCATCTGTGCATCGTCGTTCGGATGGCCGATCCTCAACAGGGCCAGGGCATGAGGCTCGATCATCAACGATGCCTGCAGCACGACCAGCATCGGCTTCAGCTGGAGTCGCATCAGAGGGGGCCGTTGAGCTTATGGATCAATGCCGTTGTGAGGGCATGATCCGCGAACTCGGCCTCACAATCACGGCACCGATCGCATCGGGCAGAGAGCGCAGGTATCGGGCGAACGAGCGTGAACGGATCACACCGTGACCAGGTGCAGCATGAATGGCATCAAGCCTGGAACCGTCTCGAACCAGAACCCCTGGATGACTCACATCCAACCCACCCACCCTTGTGGCCACAGCGAAAAGATCGCCTGAGCGAAGACTGGGAAGTGCGACATCAAGCGACGCGATCGGCAGATACCGCTGTTCAATCCACCTGCTCCGCTCACGCTGATGAATGCAGTCGAACAGCCGCGGAGACTGCAGAGCGGGGTACTGATCACGGTGTCTGGACATGTAGTTCAGCAGCAGAGACCGTTTTGCCTGTCCAGGCCAGGTCGTGTCAATTTCCAGCAAGCCCTAGTCCTGTGCGGACAGAACCCAGTCGTGAAAGTAATGCTGACGCGTGCAGTAATCGACATGGCCGTTGCGATAGCGGAGTCGTCTAGTCCGCTGCGCGAAGTCGTCAAAGGAGTCAGCCGTTGCCATGGCGAGCAGCTGTTCAACAAACAGCATGCAGTCAAACTGCTTGAGATCAAGACGCAGCCGTTCGATTCCGGAACCTTCGAGTGAGAACGCCAGGTAGGGGCTGCCAAAGAAAGCCTCGGCAAGAAGAGCGATCCTTTCATTCACTGATAGTGCCTGATCCAGCGAATCGACCAGATCGAAGCGCTGACGCGTTCCAACAACGACATGAACCCTGAAGGTCGCTCGGACAACCTCCGGCTGACGCGCAAACAGGGCTGACTGAAACAAGCAAGCCAGAGCCGAGATGGAACCTGCAATATGCAGAACAGTGAGATTCAATCGCGTAAAAACGTGAACTTCACGTTCTCACGCTGGAACCCGTTTCAGCCCGTCGATGGAATTGCGTTCACCCATGCGTGGCATGACGACGGCGACCAAGCGGCTCAATCCAGTTCTCAACGACCTCCCGGTGATGAAGCCACCGCGGAGGCATCCGACATCCAAGATTGACAACTCCATCGTCCATCAGGCGACCAAGGCGGACTGCGGCAGCTTCCTCAGCCCGAGAGAAGGCATGTTGATGAGAAGCCAGCCAGTCGACTTCATCTTCCGTGATCACGCCTGTGGACAGGCTTTCAAGAAAAAGTTCGCCAAGCGTCATCAGAGGTTTGTAACGAAGTCTTTACATCATGACGCCGGGGTCAGGCCACCGCGAGCACAGCCGCAAATCAGCCCGCAAGTCGATCCACGGGGCGACATGACAAATCTTTAAGCTCTTTTCATCATTTGAGTGTTCCATGCATCTCAACCTCTCTCAGAAGTTTGAAGCTGAGTCGCTCAAGCGAATGATTGATTCCACAACCGACGTTCAGGAGCTGCAGAAGCTGGCTCGCGAGCTGACCGACCTCTACATGCGTCAGCGCGCTGCAACAGCTTGGGTGGTGTCTGAGCAGTAATCGTTACCAGAACGATTGCCGCTCATCACCAGTCCAATGAGATCGTTTCTGTCATTCGTAAGGTCGGAACGTTGCCTGTTCAGTTGATAGGCCAGCAGCGCATGTGCGGAAAAACGAAGCGCTGACAGCACAGCCAGGCCCATGCAGAGATGACAGTGAAGCAATCCCATCAAACAAGCCTGGGAGAGTGAGAGCCTGATCACAATATTGTTTGCCATTTCTTGACCTGAATCGCTGGTATCTGCAGGATCAACATCCCTGGCAAAGCATCATGCGCGCTCTCTGCATCGCTCTGATCACAGCAACTGGATTGGTCGCAGCCCCCCTCACAGTCGAAGCCAAAACCACCCGCAGCTTCAGCGGCTCCAGCCCGGCGGAAGTGGAAAAGAACGCGCGCAAAGCCGGTTTCAGCTATCCGGATGGTGACATGAACTGCTCCAGCCGATGCAGCCAGCGCTGGGCGAAGGACTGAAGCAGCCAGCAACAATGCGTGATTGCACTGATTGCCGATCTGCACGACCAACCACAACACTGGAGAGATCCAATCGGAGGCACCGCATGTCGGCAGACACTCCACCTGAGCAGATCTGAGAAGCGATTCGGTTGTGCTCTCATGCTCCAGCGTTTCTCTCAACCAACACCGAGCTGAAACTGAGTGCGATCAACGTCGATCCACGCAGCCAAGGTTCACTGGAACCTGGCGACAAGGCACTTATAGCCGAATTGTTCGCTTCTGCTTTCCTTTGCTTCATCCACTGTCCTTCGCAACGGATTCAACAAGGATTCACGTTCAGATTCAGACAGGAAGCCAATGAACAAACGAGCGACCTAGGCCGTTCCTTTCATCCGATTGGCACGGTCAAAAAACCAGTGAAATCACTGGCAAGAACCCCCGGACTTCAGCACCAACTCTGAATTCCGGGGGTTCATTCATGCAGATCAAAGTCATATTGAACTGATCATGGAAACAGCAAGAGCTGTCAACTGAGAGTCTGAAAAAACAAAGCAGCGGCATCGGCAACATCCTGGTCATCATCAACAGCCCTCATGACAGTTCAGCCAGAGCATCATCCAGCGATCTGTGGAAGAGAGCGGCAGTTGCGCACTCTCATGGAGCAGTCGAAACGGAACTGGCCATCGTCAACGGCGCAGGGACTGAAGCAGCTGAAATCGGCATTCGCCTGTGCCTTGCACATGCATCAACCCACAGTGCCCGCAGGCCCCGATGGTGCCTTGATCTCACATCTTCAGTACATGCTGGAGCATCCGGACGAGGGAGATAACCACAACGGTGAGCCTTTCGCCCATTGCTACAGACGCATGGCTGATCTGATCACGGAGCTGATCCGAGAGGGATGCAGCCCGCGGATCATGCTCGATTACTCCGGAAATCTGCTGTGGGGCGTTACGCAGATGCAACGCCTCGACATCACCGAAGCGCTCCAATTTCTGACCTGTGACGATGAGATGAAGCGGCATGTGGAATGGCTCGGCACATTCTGGAGTCATGCCGTTGCACCCTCCACACCGATACCTGACCTGAGCCTGCAGATCAGCGCCTGGCAACACCAGTTCGCCGATCTGTTCGGCGACGCCGCGCTCCAGCGGGTGCGGGGTTTTTCACTGCCTGAAATGCATCTGCCCAATCACCCCGACACGCTGTTTGCCCTGGTGCATGATCTGCTCGAAGCGGGGTATCACTGGCTGCTGGTGCAGGAACACAGTGTGGAACAGCTGGATGGCTCAGCTCTCGCCGATCTGCAACGCTTCATCCCCAACAAACTCGTGGCACGCTCCTCTTCCGGGGAGCAGATCAGCATCACGGTTCTGATCAAGACCCAGGGATCCGACACCAAACTCGTCGGTCAGATGCAACCGTGTGAACAAGCGATCGGGCTCGGACGGCAACAGCTTGGCAATGCTGAGATCCCATCTCTGGTCAGCCAGATCGCAGACGGAGAAAACGGCGGAGTGATGATGAACGAATTCCCGGAAGCCTTCCGTCAGGCCAATCGACGTCTGCGGGACGACAGCCCGCAGACATCCGCTCTGAACGGGTCGGAATATCTCGAACAACTTGATGAACTTGGTCTGAACTGGAACGATCTCCCCTGCATCCAGGCTGTGCAACAGCATCGGCTTTGGCAGAGGGCCGGTGATGCCTGTGATGTGGACAGCGTCGCTGCGGCGATCGCTGAACTCAGCTCAGCCGGCGACGGATTTTCGATGGAGGGGGCATCGTGGACCAACAATCTCAGCTGGGTTGAGGGCTATGACAATGTGCTCGAACCAATGCAGCGTCTCAGCGCCCGCTTTCATCAGCGATTCGATCAACGCCTGTGCGAGCAGCCTTCGCTTTCTGAATCGCGAATTTACCGTGATGCATTGATGCATCTGCTGTTGCTGGAAACCAGCTGTTTCAGATACTGGGGGCAGGGCCAATGGACCCGGTACGCCAATGACATCTACGAGAAGGGGATGCGGCTTTTGAATTGAATGTCTGATCTTTCAGGGAATGAAACGAGTCCCTTCACAGATACTGAGCATCGGTTTAAGAATGTCTCTTTAAGCGTGTTGGTGTTCTCCAGAGATTGAAATGTCTTGAGTGGCAGCTGCTCAAAATCAGGCATCTATTGTAATGGTCGAAGACCAACAACACAATTTAGGAATCAAGACAGATTACGAAAATCTCCAGCTCCATTCTCAAACATGAAAGAAGGAGAGGGGTCTTAAGAAACCAGGCAGAGATGCAATAACGCTTCAGCAAGCAACCCGTCGTCTCATAGTTTTCATAGAAGCTCATGCGCCGATTCATCCAATGGACTGATGTCGCGCAAACCATTCAAACCCCTACAACAGACTGACTTAGGTGGTCATAATTTACTGAAAGATCAAGAGACAATCTCTACTGAGATTGGCTGCATAATCGTCTGAAAAAATATGAATTACCCGCAAAAACAAGAACAATAAATTCATCGGACTCAACGACGCCTTCATACTCAACACAGAATGCATCAACGAACTGCTCAGCAGATTCAATCCCGTTCTCCCTTAAAAGAGCAATAAAAGCATTATTCTGCTCCTC
The DNA here is from genome assembly GCF_047304175.1 of Synechococcus sp. MIT S9503. Taxonomy (GTDB): domain Bacteria; phylum Cyanobacteriota; class Cyanobacteriia; order PCC-6307; family Cyanobiaceae; genus Synechococcus_C. Next base: position 1,120,406 of record NZ_CP138955.1, read on the forward strand.
ACCGAAAATGTAATCAGTGCTATCAGCGATTTCATCGATCAGAAACTGATCGTCCGCTGACTTCTCCTCGTACCAGTCCGCATACCTCTGGCGTTCCTTTAGAGATTCGCGAGAGAGGCCACTGCTCATCAGTTCATCGTTCTGCCTGACATCGACCCGAACACAAACGGTTCCGGCAGATGGGGAAACCATCCGATTTTCGCAGCGATGCGGATCCTGCCCTGAATGAAATGAGCGCCACACGACCTGCTGAAGGATCAGAAGCTCATGCAGGAGCCACTGAGCGATGGCTCAACTCAGCCAGCTGAACGGGAGCGTCGACGCACGACACGACGACCATCCGCTGTCTGATCAACCGCGGGAGCGGAGTCAGCCGAGCTGGTCACATCCTGCCCCACAGGCTCGCTGTCGGGTGGCTCCAATTCGGCAATCAGACCCACCACGACAGCCGCCTGCACCTGATCGTGCAAATCACCGATCACCATCAGAGCTTTGAGGGTGAGCTCAAGCCTCGAGTCCCTTGAAAGTCCGGGACGCAGCTTCTTGATTGAGCCCCAGAGCTCAAGCGCCACCTCTCTGAGGAGTTCCTTGTCTGCCATTCGAGCCCGATGCAATCCGTCTGTTAAGTCGCATCAACCTACCGTTCAGAGTGCAACGCGCCTCAGCTGAACGAAGACTTGCTTCAGACCCTGGATCGGAAGACCCTCTGAAACGCATCTGAACACGCCAGGATGGGACCATGGCCTTCACTCTCGTCTACGACGGCGGCTGCCCTTTCTGCAGACACTTCGCCCACCGCAGTGAACTGTTGGGTGGATTACCCGATCTTGTGATCAGAGACGGACGCAGCGACCATGAACTGAGGGCGATGCTGCGCAACAAAGGTTTCAACCTGAGTAATGGCGCCGTTCTGATGGATGAAAACCAGATCTGGCACGGCAGCGAAGCCATCTCGATGCTCTGTCGGCATCTTTCCCCCAGCGATCCTCTGCTACAGCTCCTGAATGGTCTGTTCAAGGATTCAGGTAGGGCAGGTCTTTTTTACCCGGGTCTGTTGATGGCCAGACAGATTGCCCTCGGCCTGCGAGGACTGCCAGTGGATCCTGATCAGACCTGAGCGGAACTGCCCAGCAGGTTGACGGTCAGCGTTTCAGCCACTTCAGCCTGATGATCGTTCTGGTAGGCGAACTCTTCAAGTTCGGCGTGCAATTCCAGCAGCATCACAGCCATTGAATGGGCCAGTTCTCTGCCGAAGCTGATCTGCATGAACGGTACATATTCCCGACCCAGGGGTTCTAGAAGCTCCGCCGGAAAAGACGTGGATGTCGTCAACGTGCCGTTACATGAGGGGCCGCACGCTGATCAGGCGGCGGCCCGGATCATCACTTGTGCTCGCGTTGCCAGCGGCTGAAATTGGCCGCGGAGAACTTGTGACCATGGCGCATTCCGACTTTGGCCACACAGGCCGTATCACCAGCACACTGCTCGACTTCACGGCGGATGTTGTCGTTGCCGTTGGCCCTGGCCATAAACGTCTCCAGCTGCTTCATGGACATGGTGAACCTCCAGAGGGATTCCTCACCGCTAACCAGGGATGGAGAGAAAAGATGAATCCATCGGTTTTTCTTCCTCAGTGCCGGGTGTGCTCACATGAGCACACCCGGCAGGGAAGGGTCCTGCCTGGGAGGAGCAGGTCGCTGATGCAGTGGGCCCTGCTGGGGCAGCACCCGGTACTGAACCCTCACGCGCGTACGGGCCGCGCAGTGGGTGATCACACCCAGCAGGAGAACCATCAGCAGGCCTGTGGTGGCGCGCTGATTCATCTCCACGCCTCCAACAGCGTCACTTGCGTCCGACAATCACCGGGGGAGTCCCGCCGGCACCGCCAGGCAACCCTGGCACCACCTCGGTCTGACCATCCCACTTGTCGAGGAAGAGCTTGTATAGAACCTGGTCATCCAGACTCTTGTTGAGCGTGTCGTAACGAAGCGCCTCCTGTTCAGCGATCTTGACCTCGGTCTGGGCCCGCAGCAGCTGCTGCTCAGCGATCTGCTTCTGCTCGATGGCGGCCCTGTACTCCTCGGCGATCTCCAGGCCGGTGAGATCCAGACCCACCACCTTCACGTAGTCGAACTGATCCAGCTCTTCGGCAACCGTTGAAGCCACCAATGAAGAGATGTCGTTCCACTCCGAAGCGATCGTCACCAGTTCGTACTGGGAGAACACGGATTTGAGCGCTTTCAGAAGCGAAGGCTGAATGATGCGCGGATAGACATCGCGATCACTGCTCGCAATCGTGCTGTAGACCCTGCCGGCTTCATCCGGACGCAGAGCGTATTTGATCGTGGCAGTGGCTTGGATCACCTGGAGATCCTTGGTGAGCGTGGCGAAGTTCTCAGGCCTCACCTGGGTTCGGATGCTGAAAGGCCAGACCTGCTGAACAAGCGGCACCTTGGCGTTGAGACCCGGTTGCCGCGGTGCCCCGCTCACCTTGCCGAGGGTGGTGATCACCGCAACTTCACCGGCGGGCACCACGAACAGCGCCTGACCCAGCAGAAGCAATCCGGCCAGAACAACGGCGACGATGGCCACCAGACCGCCTTCCGGACCGCCTGGGTTGGCCGATCGCATCGACGAGGGGCTCTGCATGAAAAAGAAAGCGTCAGACGCTCGAATACGCCTTCTTCTAGCGACCGGCGGCAAACTCTGCTCGCGAGGCTGACCGAGCCCTGATAGCGTCCGCCCATCCTGTCTGGGTCCCATGCTGAGAAGCCTGTTCTCGCTGCTGTTTGTCGCCCTTCTGCTGATGGCGCAACCGGCATGGGCGGCAGACCTGCGGCTCACGTCCGTGACGCTGGCACCCTGTGACGCTTCCGACCCCGGATCCCAGCCCAGGGACAGCAACGCACAACGAGGCAACATCTCCAGACCTGAGGGCGCCAGTTGTTACGTCCTCAGCGGAAGCGTGAACAACCCCGGTCGCAACACCGTTGTGGATACGGATGTCTTCGCCCGGATCCTGGATCGGAGCGGCGAGCCGGTGCTTCAGAACCGCACCAGGGTGGGATCGATCGGCGATGTCCTGCCGGGGGATCACCCCTTTGCACTGCGGCTTGCGGTGCCTGCCGGAACACCGGGACCGTTCGAAGTCAAGAATCCCCGCGCGCGCGGCTTCAGCGCACCGGTGCGCAGTCGAGCGGGCGATGACGAAGAGCTGCTGCCTCTGGAGCAGGGTGTGGTGCAGCCTGGAATGGAGGACGAGATCAGCTGATGCTGCGGATCCTGCGAGCCTGTGATGACCAGAAACACCATCAGGCGTCTCCGTCAGGACAGGCTGTAGAGCGTCTTGCTCGCAATGGAGAGCGAATTCATTCAACCAGGATTTCCGATCATGAACTCACCCACGGAACATTCCAGGTGAGTAGGCAGCCCTGATGCCTGTTCGAACAGCTCGCTGCTGCCGAAGCTGAGACCGCAAGGCGCAAGTCCAAGGGCTGTTGCCACCAGATAAAGCTGCTGATAAATCGATCCGACATCCTTGAGAATCAGCGCGTAAGACAAACCCGTCTGTCGGTGCAGGCCTGCCTGTCTCGCATAACGGGACGCCATCACGATGAGCACATCCGGCTGCTGAGCTTGACCCGGCGAAACCGACGCTGCCTGAGGTGCACGACAGGTTGAGGCTGCAGCCAGTTCAAGCATGCGCAGGCAAGGCTCACTCAGATCACTCAGTTTTCCCAGGCAGTGCCTGCCGGAGTCGTAGTGATAGAACCCCGGCTGAAGGCCGTGACAGCGATGCACGCATAAGTACAACTCAATGGAATGAAGTGCACCGGCACTGGCCACTGGCCTCAACAGACCCTCATAGGAACGGGGAAGACCTGGATCGCAGATGATTTCCTCCTTGATGCGCATGGAATGCCAGAGCAAAGCACTCAAAACAGCCGAACTGATTGGCTGGTTTTGATATGTACGGATGGTGTGTCGATCACGAATGACCTGAAAGAAATTCAGGTCGCAATGGATGCTGGATGGTTCTGGGAGAGCAACTGTTTGAAGAATGATTCTCTGATGCTTTGCAGGAAGCTGTTCCTGAATGACAGCAGTCTGGGAAGACTCCATGCGAGACAGATCAATCTCGTGTTCGCGCGTCTGACAGTGAAAAGCGAGATCCCTTGACGTCCAACCAGCCTCAACAGCATGGCGATCAATGTCCGCAACTCCCTGTTCATCACAAAGTCCTGCAACGCCCGATGACAACAGCAGGGAGATCAGATCATCGAAGTGAACGAGAAGATCATCCGGCAAAGCCTGTCTGAGAGACTCCTCGGTGCAGGCTGAAGCGAGCTCTGTAAGCAGAAAAAACAACCGCCGATCAATCAGATGCAAGTTCGCTGATGACAGGGGAGAGCTGATCGAAAGTCCGTCAGAACACGGATAAATACTGGCAAATCTTGAAAATCTGATGCGATAATCTCCGAGTGGAGCACGCCTGAGTCTGAGAGAGTTCTTGACAGGATCGAGTCGAATCGCCGCACTTTTGGAGTTGCCTATTTCTGTTGAAAGCAATCCTTTTGCATACAGACCCTCCAGAACGAAAACAGCATCAGATTTCTCTAAATCCTGCGCACAAGGATCTTTATTGATGGTAAACAGCTCGCAGCAGACACCATTTTCCGATAAAGATTCCAGAAAATTTTTAAAAGAGTCAGTGACGGAATGAAAACGAATAATTCTACGAATTTGATTTAATCGCGCTGCATAGGGAGTCGTGATAATGACATCATCGCCATCCGAGCTGACGTGAACTCCTTCCCGGAATCTGTATCTGACCATGTATCGACCCTAAACCCGGGCCGCAACAGTCGAGGGCAGCTTTGCCAGTTCAGATGAAACAGGAAAAACGCCTGGGCACACCATGCTCACTAGCGATTCAATGCTCAGATTGCCGGACGAATCAACAGATTGGTCAGCTCAGGTATTGATATCTCAGGACAAAAGATTAAACAGGTCAGGCAATATACTTCCAGAATTTTCTGTTGACTGCATATCTCGCCCAGAAATACAGTGTCAGCAGAAATGCACCAAGAAAACCAAGCCCCATCCCCCACATCAGCGTGTCTTCAACGCCAAGAAAATCCATGCAGTGAAAAAATGCACCAGCCATGAAGAATAAAAATCCATAGGCCCGAAAATGCTTAGGCAATTCAAAGGAAGACTGCTTTGTTTCCTTCATTTCTCGTTAGAACCTCTGTTCAGGAAAGCGAACCATGCTCCGGCGACAAGGAGCATTGCCGGAACTCCGGCAAAATAAACACTGAAGTCTGATTTTCCGGCATTGACAATCCAGAAAACTCCCCAGAACCAGGTGATCAGAAAGATCAGATTCAGCAGCAACTTGGAGGAGAATTGTGCGATCAGCACTTCTCCAACGCGACGCTGAAAAGTTGTAGCTTGATTGTTAGCCATAATCATCAGTGCCGACTAAATTTTGATACCCAAATGCTCGCCTGCCGTATCAATTGCTCCCAGATGAAAGTTCCCCTGGGGCGGGAGCCGGAATCAATTGATTCAGCAACGATCATTCCGGCTTGATTCCGGACACCAATCAATCAAGGCCGGGGCGCAGGCAACTACAACTCCAAAGACTTGCACCGAGCGAGCGCGAAGCTCAGCTTTCCAGGCCAGAAAGCAGTGAAAGCTGGCCATCACTCTGCTTGTTAACCACTTCCCATCCACTTGGATCCCATGGCGCCAGCAGTGGCTCGAGAGCTCTCAGCTGCTGACCGTGAACCGGCGCCATCCAGGCTTCCTCCAGTCCCTCCGGAATCACAACAGGCATGCGTTGGTGCAGTGGCCTGACGAGATCATTCGGGGTTGTGGTGAGAATCGTGCAGGTGTCCACTTCACTGCCATCGCCCCCAAGCCAGCGTTCCCAGAGGCCAGCAAGCCAGAAGGAATGCCGGTCAATCCGCCGGATTGCGCGACCTTTTTCGAAGAAGCAACTGGCAGGGAGAAGACAGCGTCGATGGCGCCAGGCCCCTCGGAAACTGGGTTTCTCCGCCACGGTTTCAGCCCTGGCATTGAAGGGTCTCGGCCCCTTGGCAGGATCCTTTTGCCAGCCTGGAATCAGACCCCAGAGCATGAGTGACGCCTCCGGACCGGACTGATCAGACCGAAAAGCCAGCAGTGGTTCTCCCGGAACGATCAGATCTCTCTCCGCATAGCGGTCCTGATGTTCCCGGTCCATCCTGTGCTGCAGCACCGAGGGGAGCTGCTTCAGCGGTGTCGAAAGAGCGAAGCGACCGCACATCTCAGACATCCCTGATCAGGTTTCCTCACGGAAGATACGCTCAAGATCACGTCGGAACTGCTGACTGGTGAGCGGTTTCCCGCCCTGACGACGGCGATTGCGAACCATCAAGGAACTGATCCACCAGATCTGAAGGCCGGCAAAGATACTGCCGAAAAGCAACAGGCTGAGCGTGGGCGCGTCGAGATGAAAAGGCATCAGCGCAGCGATCGATCGAGCAAAATGAAGAACCTCGCCGCTTGTCCATGAAGGAGATCAGCACCTTTGAGCTGATTGCCCGCAATTTCGCTCGTTTCGCTGCGGTGTCCGGTGTGATTGCCCTGGTGATCTGGCTCACCTGGGTGATGCTCGATTTCGAGCACATGCAAAGTGGATTCACACTGCCTCAATCGGTTTATTGAGGCAGCGCGGTGCGAGCTTCAGCTCACACCATCGGCGACAACATCGGTTTTGACTTCCTTGCCGGACTCATCGTCAGCAGCGAAGGCGGCCTCGAGACGATCAGCCTGTGCGCGAGTATCGGGGGAGAATCTGCGGGCGATCAATTCATCCACTGACAGTTGACCCGGACCTACCGCGAGAATTGCTGTGGCGGCAGCGAAGTAGAGACCAAGCAGCTCCAGCAGATAGATATTGAAGCCAGAGGTGATGACTGCGTGATAGATGGCAACGCTCATGGTGCCGAGAATCGCCAGTGAGCCGAAGCGTGTCAGCAGACCGGTGATCAGCAACCAGCTGCCGCCAACTTCGGAAAATGCTGCGATGTAGGACAGCGTGATTGGGAAAGGAAGACCCAGAGGACGCACGAAGGCGTCTGCAAAATTATTGATGTTGGCGAGCTTCTCGTAGCCGTGATGGATCAGGAGCACCCCGGTGAAGACCCGAAGTACAAGGAGGCCTGCGTCTGCAAGGAACGGCCGAGTAAGGATTGCCCTGATCACAGAAATAAAAGATAGTTTACGAAACGTAAATGACTCGCCCCCAATCCGGTGTGACCAAAGAACGGATCAGGGGAAAAATAAGCAGAAATACCCATGCACGGTCGCGAACGCGAAGCACCCGAAACCGCCAAGATGAAGCAACGTTACAAATGCTTGACATGAGCAGCGAGGCTCTCATCACTTTTTTTCTCGGTTTCGGAGCAGCGGCCCTCAGCCTGGCGGTCTGGAAGCTGAGCAGAGCTCAGTCAACAAATCGTTTGTAGAGCCAGCGAACAAATCCACCCACCACCGGCACAGGTTCAAAGGTCGGACCGACGAAATCGAAATAGTCCCTGTGATCCTCAACCTTGCCTTCCGCGTTGAAGCGCAGACGGCTGGTTCCCGGATAAATGAATTCGATGCCCTTGATCTTCAGGCCCATCTCCCATTCCACAAAAGCGATGTCACCCTCCACGGCAATGGCGCCTGGAGTGAGATACACGTCATCACATCTGCGCATCAATCCGTCCTGAGCTTCGATGTAGGCCTTGATGCCCTCTTTCTCCTGGGTGGGGTCCTTGAAGCGAACCTTTTCGTCGTAGAGCTCCCGCCACTGCGACTCCGTTGGCGCGGGCATTCCGTAGGGCTTGGTGAACAGTTCACGCAGACGATCAACGTTCACAGAGAGACCTGGAGAGATCCAGCACACTATTCAGTTTCGGCCGGAGATTGCATAAGCTCCTGAACCGCACCAGCTCCATTCCATGCCAGACCAGCGATATCAATACGAACCACTGGAAGCCTTCGGAGAGAGCCTGACCACGAACCGTCCCTGGAACACCTCGGCTCTCGAGGTCGTGGAGCGGCTGAATGGGCGCACCGCCATGGTGGGCTTCGCTGCGGCGATCATCGGTGAGTTGGTCACCGGCAACGGTCCCGCAGGCCAGGTGGTGGGACTGATCCGCTGGTACCTCAGCTGATCAGCGCCCGGCCGTGAGTTCATGTAGCGCGCAATAGTCGCCGCTATCCAGATCCGTGCCCTCGGCGCTCTCCAGCAGGGTTGCGAGTCCCTGCAGCGCGGAGGCATTGACCCCTGCAAGCTGAGCCTCCCTGAGAAACAGCCGCAGATCCTTGCGAAGCAGGCTGGTGCTGAAATTGGGATCGCCGTACTGGTGCGACAGCATCCGCTTCAGCTTCTTGTCAACTGTTGGCGCGTACAGAGCTGAAGGCCGCAACACCTCCATGAACCGCTCGATCTCGAGGCCTGATGCCTCGACGAGGCGCAGCGCCAGCGAATAGCCGTGGGTCAGGCTGGCGATCAGTTGGTTGAGAGCAAGCTTCGCGGCAGCTCCCGTGCCCACCGGCCCCATCAGCCGCGGCTGTGATGCCAGCGTGCTGAGCCAGCTCAGCTGGGCATCAAACACGCTCTGCTCCCCACCGGCCATCACCAGCAAATCGCCCTGCAATGCCTCCGGTCGACTGCCGAGCACCGGTGCTTCCAGGTAGGCCCCGCCTTGCATTTGCACCTGATCAGCGAGGGCAACACTCTCACTGATCCCCATCGTGCCCATGGGAACGACAGTCCTCCCGTCCAGAGGTCCGAGACTCTTCACCACTTCTGCCGTGACGGGGCCATCCCTGAGCACGGTGAGCACAACCGATGCTCTGTCGAGACTTTCAGTGGGGTGCTTGACCTGCTGAGCTCCTGCTTCCACAAGAGACCCGCAGCGCCTGGAATTGCGATTCCAGACGTTCAACGTGAATCCCCTCTCAAGCAGTCGATGACCGATCGCAGCTCCGAGGAGGCCGGTTCCCAGCAAAGAGAAGGTCGTCATCAGGCTGTCATCGACTCCCCTCCACCTTGCAACAGGCTGCAGGCAGAGCTCAGCTCAGGAAAGGTCGCGGATCCTGGTCGAAGCGGTGCTCGAAGGGAAGTGGCTCCGGCTGCTGATCACCATCCAGCGCGGCGGTCGACTCGAGCGCCTGCCTCAGCGATCGGGCACTCTCCAATGGCATGTCGCGGGGCACGGAGATCCGATCTCGCAGGTAACGCAGAGCCGCAGCCGACCCACTCGCCGGTTTCACAGGCTGTTCCAGGATCAACGCGGAGAGTGCAGCCCTGAGGGGCTGGTCGAAGCGCTCTCCCAGAGGACTGCGGTTCAGCAAGGTGGAGCGATGCCTCAGCACCCGTTCGAGGGCCCGTTCCTGAGCCGACACCGATGCAGCTGATGGCGCCCAGGAACGTTCCAGCGCATCAAGCCCTGCGCCGCTGTCCAGCGCATGGGCCATGCGCTGCTGTACCTCACTGCCATCTGCCCAGCAGCCGCCCATCTGCGGAGGCAGGTCGTGAGCATGGGTGTGCATATCGCTCTGGGTGCCTCGATAGGTGTCCAGTTGTTCCAGTGCTGTCAGCCAGCGATCGATGAGCGGGTGTTCCCTGCGCAGAGCGAAGCCTTTGAAGTAGGCGAGTGAGGCATTCATCCGCTCCACATAAGGAATGAACACCAGGTCGGCGGTGCCCGGAATCGGCCCGTCTGGTGCGTCGGGATCCAGCCAGCGGCCGCCACCGCTGGCGATCGCCTGCTCCAACTGCTCGGCGACCTGCTGGAACTGATCCCGGGCGCGCCGTTCCTGCCTCTCCCCCAGACCCGGACTGCACAGCCAGATGCACCAGGCCCTGAACAGCAGACGCTCCAGGTCTCGCAGACGTCGCACTCTGCGATCAGTCATGGGCGCGCCAACAGACCCGAAGGCTCGCTCCAGTGCCTCAAGGATGCGATCACTCTCGGTGATCAAACGCCCGTCCAGCTCCAGAACGGGCAGCATTCCGGAGGGAACACGTGCCGTGAACCAGGGCTCCTTCGACCCGTAGCAGCGCATGGTCACCTTGCTGATCCGATAGGGGATCCGGCGGAACTCAAGCCAGAGCCAGACTTTCTGGCAGTAGGGACACCAGGCGTGATGGTCGCGGAACAGCGTGACGCGCACTGCTGATTCCGGTTGTCCGAACAGACGCAACGTGGCCTGTGCATTCGCCGGCCCTTCAATCCGCTCCTCAGCGGGCGGAGCCAGGGCTTCCAGTGCAGACCAGCTGAGCGCATCCGCATCGGTTCGGACTTCGTTCATGACATCCACGCAGCACCGCTGCATGATCATCGCCAGAGCGGATCTCCCGTGGACATGCAGCACAGCCAACTACTGGATCTCGAAAAACAGGCTCGACGCAATGGTTCAGGACTTGGCCCCAGCGACATCGAGGGGTGCTGGCAGCTCAACACCGTCTGGCCCAAGGGACAAAGCGAAGCCAGTGCCTTCAATGGCTGGCTGCTGCGCAGCATCGGTGCCTGCCTTGAAATCAGCGGAGGGTCTGACGATGCACTACAGCTGCGCAATGCCGTGACCCTGGCAGGACTGACCCTCCAGTTCACAGGCCCGGGCGCACTGAGTGGACGCCAACCACTGCTGAAGTTCCGTTTTGAACAGGTGGAACTGCGGCTCGGCGGTTTCACCTTGCTGAAGCGAAGGCTGCCGGCACCGGAAAACGGCAAGGAGCCGTTTTTTGCGCTGGTCAGCCGCAGCCCCGAGGGATGGATGGCTGCACGGGGAAGGGGTGGTGGGCTGGCGCTCTGGACAATCAGGGATTCAGACGCTGTTCCGCCCAGCCCTCCTGACGTGTCCAGCACCGGCGAAGGTGAGGATGGGGCTTGAGGTCGAGCTGCTCGACACGATCCAGGGCGATGCGCATGATCAGCAGGTGAGCGGAGACCGGCTGCGCATCGGCCACCTCCTGCGGCCAGGGTCCCTGCGAATCGAAGGGCTCTCCGGGAGAAGGCCAGGCCCAGACCATGCGCCCTGACGGTGACAGGCGTTGCCAATGATCGAGCAATGCCTCCGGTTCCTCTTCAGCACTGACTAGTACAGCCGATCCACGCAGCCGGAACTGCTCTCTGGCCTTGCGGAACAACCAGCAGAGTTCAACCCCTGGCTGAGTGAGCAGCTCCGCAGGCTTGTCACTGCGCACGTCAGTGAGCAGCTCCAGTTCCCCGGCAGAACTCCAGCCACGGAACACCAGGGTGCGCACTCTGGGAGTGCCGTCAGCAGAGACAGTGGCCAGCTGCAGCCAGGTGGCACCTGGAGAGCGGCCCTCACGCTGGCGGGCGCCACGCAACAGAGAGCGCCATGGAGGGAGACTCATCGGCGTTTCTGAATCAGTCGGCATGATTCAGCCAGGGATCAAGAAACGCAAGTGGGCGCTGCATCGTTGCCGAGAAACCCAGGATGCCGCGATCTCGGTAGACGTACAGCAGGGAATCGTCGCTGTCGAGAAGGAATGTTCCTCCCCGCTGCGTGATGAAGCGATCATCCGGCACGTAGGTGCTCCAGTTCCGGAGCACCTCATTCATGTTGCGCAGCCGCACGGTGGCCAGCTCAAACGGCCTCTGAAAACCTTCGCCGCCGGCCCGGCGAAACAGTCCGGCTGGAATCGGAGGCAACACACCGGTCGAGACGACTTCATCATCACCGAAGCGTTGCGGAGCCGAACGGTCGCCGGTGTAGCCACGCAAGACCTCTGAGAGAGTTCCGGGAGAACCGATGCCGGCACACATCAGCAGCAATGATGGCCAGGGTCCTCCCGGAGCCTGCAATCCGGGGGACAGATCAAGGGCCTGATGCAGGCGAGCGTCCGGTTCAACCTGAAGCAACTCAGACGGCATCCCGGTGAACGCGCAGAAGCGGTCAGCTCCGGCCTGATCACCGATGGCAATCGCCAGAAGGCGGATGCCTGCCTGTTCAAGCCTGGGTAGCTCAGGGACAAGAGCCTGGGCATATTCCATCGAATCGAAATCGCCAAGCTGAGTCAGCAGCACAATCAGGCGTTTTGAACCTGCTGCCATCGCTGGCAGGTCAGCAATGCGACTCAAAAGAGCTTCGGGTGTTTGCATGATCCTGTTGACAACCCGGTGGACAGGAAATTCCGTTGTCGACGCCAGCATGGCCGGCACAGAGACGAATTGCTGACAACAGCCCCCGCCGTCGCGGCTGTTGCCTGGGCGGTCATCTTCACCCCGACCGAACTGTCACGGCGGAACAGACCGACTTAATTTCATTCACCTGTTGAGAGATGAGCCATGCAGGAGATTCCAGGTGCTGTCAGTTTCAAGGAATTGTCCAGCCTTCTCAAAGCAGCAGGTTCTGCAGCGGCTGCGGAGGAGGGATCAGCTGCGGAGGCAGTGAACTTCGACTGGGCAGATCGTGTCAGCGCACTTCTTAAGGAGGTTGAACGGTCATCCTCCGCAGCCGCGGAAGGAAAAACCGTTGAACAGGTCATGGCCCTTGGATCGTTCAGGACCCATCTCATGCTGGGCTTACAAGCTCTCAGGGCCGCCGACATCTGATCAGAGACGCCTCGAGAACCCGTCCGAACAGGTGGGTCTTTTGATTGTCATGCCGCGGGCATTCATCTGATGGGCGACCGGAATCAACAGAAAAAGATGACTGCCAAACCGAGACAGATGAAGCTTGCCGAGAAGCCCTGAGCAGTGCAGCGTGGGAACAAGTCAGACATCGCTGACCATGGGAAGGGTCCAGAGGTTGGCAGCTCAACGGCAGGTCACGCCGTACGAGCTGTCGCGCAACATTCTTCAGGAGGCTGGCTACGGGATCACACGCAGGGAGGAGAAAACCGCGGCCGGGCATCGGGGCTATGACGTGGTCTTTCCCTGCACGATTGATGGTCGGCCCTATCAGAAAATGATGAGGCGATCCTGGCTGATCGAAATGGCTGAACTGGTGCTGGAAGGATTCAAGCCAGAGGAGATCGCGAACAACTACTTCAAACGAGACTTTGATTCATAAACGCATAATTGCAAATTAAAAGCGTGACTCTTCGGTGAGAGTTCAAAACAAAGCAGCTGTTTCGATGAATTCAAAACAGATCATGACTGAATCCCGCCTTAGAATGCATGTATCGCATCCTTGAGGCATGTGATCCAGCAAAGTCAACAACTGATTGAGACAGGGCATCAGATCGAAGACCCGTTACAGACTTTCACTCCCAGTGCACGCCTCTCTGCAAATGACATTTTCTGAACATTGCTCTCACGAATCACTTCATCAACACAGTGATTGAAATATCTCGCCTGATTGGCCATCGGAGAAATCTGGATCGCTCCATAAATCACTGCAAAAACCAGAAGCACCGGGTAGAGGTGTGCATTGATCAGCTCTCTAGCCTGAGACATTGGTGCATTCATCACTGTTTGCGCATTAGCAACAAAATCATTGTCACGTCAAGCCGAAAGATGCTCCCGAAAGAACAGGGAAAAGGGCGACAAGGACGCGTCAAACTGCCTGCCGATGTGAGCAAATCGCAAAACTGCTCTCAGCTCCCTTGTGTCGCACCAAAGAACCGGGTTTGATGGTGAAGTGTCACCCGGGAGCCCCCGCCGTGATCGGTCAGACCAGGATTTACTGCCAGCAGGGAAAGGATTTCCTCCTCGTTGAGGTTCCATCACAGGATGCACCGCTGCAGATCAGAGAACTCACGGATCAGGGCTGGGAAATCGAAGCTGAAATCCCTGTATGAAACTCAGGTTGCAGGCAAGCGATCCGCAGGCATCAATCAGATCGACCGGTGTCGTTGTCGTCGAATTTCTGCACAGCTGAATCAATCAGACCCTGAGTGTCTGTGTTGATCGAGGCCACGACGAAAAACACAATTGACAACAGGCCTGCAGCGGCAATCACAACAACACTGAGATTGCTCATCTCAAGATTGCCGTAACGGAAAGCCAGATAAATCATTGTCGGCGCGAAAACTCAGGCATGAATGGACCTGAGCCCATCCAACAGCTCATCAATCTAGGCGTGAGCAACAAGGGCACACCGCGCATCCTCAGGACACGACAGCCATGCGTTGACACATCTGTACTACCCAACTAGAACAGGCGTACCAGCAGAGGATTCATGGCTCCCAGCTCCCCTTATGCAGCGTTCAAAGCCGAGGAGTGGATGCGTGCGTCCCTGATCACCCCCCGGAAACGATGCCCCGCCAAGGTTGGATCCAGGATCCCAGCACCCAGGAAACGAAACGGTTCCATGCCGACGAAAAAAGCCGGATCCGCGACCAGAAGGTGTTCGTGGATTCAGGGCGATCTTTTCCAGATCGGCCGCCCCTGCTGACCACGCGTGTGCATCTCAGCAAGGACACAGCCGAACGCCTCTGGGTTGAACTTCTCCGGGTCGGCTGGCATCCCTGCAGACCTCAGTGGGCCGCAGACGCTGACTTCTGAAAAGGAAATCGACCCCTCTCAGCGGAGCTGCATGAACCCTCAACCGAACTGGTAATGCTTGCGCACAGGCTGATGAACCTTCCAGATGCATGACAGTCCGGCCGGGAATTCGACGAGGTCACCCGCACCGAATCGAACCGGCTCCCCCTGCTCAGGTGTCACCGTCACATCACCCTCAAGCAGCAAACAGGTTTCCCGCTGGTCGTAGTGCCAGGGGAAGGTACTGATTTCACAGGCCCAGACCGGCCAGTCGCGAGCACCCAGGGCCAGGATCACACTCTCCGGGCAGTTGGCGGTCACACAGATCATCGCGGCGTCGGTCGCGGCAACAGAAAACCATGATTGCGCGCCGCAGGTCCCACCCCGAAAGCTCCCTGATCTCAACTCCATGCAATCAATGCCGTGGAGATGAACGCCCCCGTGGCCGGAGATGATCAGAGCTGTGATCGAGTCTTTGCAGCAGCAATCCATGATCGACTCAGGCGACTACGGCTATCCGCCCAGTACACGACGGCAGGACTACGCCCTGGTCTTGCTGCAGCTGCTCTGGAGAATGCGCTTCGACCTGCTGGTGCTGCTGCTGGTGACGGTTCTTATTCATAACGACTGGATTCCCCGCAGCTGGACGGCCAATGAAAGCGCGGTTCGGATCATGGGCATCGCGGCATCGATCTTTCTCGGCTTTCGCAACACCCAGGCGATCGGACGCTGGTGGGAAGCCCGCAAACTTTGGGGCACGATTGTGAACGTGAGTCGAAGCTGGGCGGACTCACTGCGAGCTCATCTCGACAGCAGCAGGCCTCACGGACGCCAGGAACGCAAGCTGCTGCGTCTGCAGGTGGCCATCGTGTGGCAGCTGAACTTCCAGCTGCGCAACTTCTGGAAAAGGGACCTCAGAGACCTGCAGGATCAGTTGCTGAGCGATCTGCGGCTACCCGCGACCACCAATCTCAGGCAGCTTGGACAACAAAGAGGCGTCTGGATCGGCGATCTCCATAGACAAGGACTGATCGACGGATTCGGACGCATGCAGCTGATGGACGTCGGAAACACCTGCACCGACGCCATCGGCGGGTTGGAGCGAATCCGCAACACACCTCTTCCTGCGTCCTACGAGGTGTTTGTGAGACTTCTCAACTGGCTGTTCGTTCTCTTGATGCTGTTGTACTTCCACGACCTGGGTCCTGACTCGCAGAGTCGTTTTGGAAGTGTGGTGATCGTGCTGCTGTTCCTGATGGCCGAACGCATCGGAGCCTATGTGGAGGGTCCGTTTGACGCAGACTGCAGCAGCTTCTCACTGCCCCTGGACTCGATCTGCCTGACGATCAGTCACGACCTGCTCGATCGCGAGACGGATCATGTGCAACATCTCAGATCAAACGATCCGGTGCGCTGGACCTGATTGAGGCGAAGCAATCATGCTGGACACAATCATGTTACGCCCAGATATTGATTGCTGAATTCCCAGGCAACAGAACAACGATACTGATAATTGATGCCCGCAATTCCAATTCTTTTGCATGACGCATCTGTGATTGCAGCACCCTCAGGAACTTTTGTTAAAAGCTTGTTGATTGTTAATTCTCGGTTTCGCCCTGTGGCTGAAATGGATAAATCATTTGCAAAAGCCTCAGATCCGAATCCAAGAAGCAACAGGCTGAACAGAATTGTGATCAGGATTCTCATGACCAAGAAGACTGCTTTACAAGCTTTAGCTCCAAACCCAAAAAACGGCAAATTGTTTTACACAATCTGAACTACAAAGGTTTGAAATGGATCAATCCTTTGCATGGAACGTTCGAGACGCCGCAACCATCATTTCGCTTGTCGAGGCGTCAGTGAACAATCATGAGCAATCATCACTACCAAGGCCTCATAAGATGAGCGGAGGCCTGAACTTCTGATCAGCATGCCAGCGTTTCTGCTTCAGATCACCATCCCGCTCCTGCTGGGCCTGTTCCACTTCATCGGGCCGGTTCCTGCCGACCTTGGAGCTGATGGAGGGCACCTGAGTCCATGTGCAAGTCCTGCCCACTGCGCAAGCGCAACATGGCAGGTTGCCGACTCCAGCGTTGCCCTGGATCAGCTTTCCGAAGTGATCAAGACCACGCCCCGAACCGAAATCGTCACTCAGCGCGACAACTACCTTCATGCCACCTACAGCAGCAGAATCTTTGGTTTCGTTGATGATCTTGAACTGGCAGCGAACAACGACGTCACTCTGGAGGCACGCTCCATCTCGCGTCTCGGTGAATCTGATCTTGGCGTGAATGCACAACGCCTTGAAAATCTGAGCAAATCGATCAACATTCAGTGAAATTATTTCTTCACATCGAAAGCTGACCGGGATCCATCATTGAACTCCGCTCATCAGATGCGATTCTCTGGAAGCAACATGCAATGAACTTACTGTTCAGATGATTCAAACAATCAAAAGCCAGGCAGACGATCTCAGCCAGCAATGAATCCTTCAAGCATCCGCAGATTCATCCTCACTCTGATCACTGGATACCTTGCAATTTTCGGTGTTCAGCGACTTCCCTACGAATTCGAGAATCAGTGGCTTGTGCTGATTCCAATGCTGATCGCTGTGTACATCATCACCGTATGGCTGGATAGCGTTTTTTTCGACAACACACCCAAATCAGCGAACACTGAGGCCAATAACAAACCACATCAACCACGACCCTCCAAAAAGGGGTTCGGCGACTGAGCGCACTTTTCAGGTAATGCCAACTTTCTGTTTCTGAACATCAGAGAAACCACACGATCTCCAATCAACCCGGATGCACAGACTTCCTGGGCTAATGATTTGGTGTCGATGCACACGCCCGAATCACGCTGAAGACGAGATTCTTCTGGTGTCTCCCTGCCATGGGCGGCACGACGAGAAAAGCTTGAGGCAGAGCTGGCACTCTGCCTTTTTCATGGACGGCATACAAATACATTCAGAACCCTGCCCTCATCCGTGCTGCGCGTTCCAACCCTGTGACAGTGAGCTTCTGCTGGAGGTGTTCTTGCACCGATGTGAATCGAGTAGTCGGCCTTGACGCCACTGACAAGAGCAATGCTGAATGCCGTGAGAAAGAACAGAACTGCAAGCAACCTGCGCATCGCCTTGGTTGAAAGAACAAGTCTGGGCAGTGGCCAATCAATCCGTGGCGAGCCATCCGAACTGGAAAGCTCCCGGTCTCGCCTCCGGGAACCATTCCAGCCCCATGCCCACACAGAGATTGACGCCATTTCATCGTCTCCGAATCCGCCGTTAGGAGGATTTCCCTGCGACTGATCGGAAACTTTTCTGAAGCCACTTGACCCGCCACACTGTTCCCGTTTAGTACAGATGTACTAATGCATGATGGTCAATGGAAGAGTGGGGCTACATCGACGCAAATGAGCTTCAAAACTGGAAGGGGGCCAGGATCTGTCTCACCTGCCAGCATTTCGCCTACGGGGTGGATGGTCACTGCCGAACGATGGTGGCCTGCAACCTCAGGCAGCAACTGCTCAGGCAGGGCGAACATCTCACCAAGCGCTGCCGACACTGGTCTCCCACCTGGCAAGACACCGCAGGCTGGGCACCGGAATACGGTTGATGCTGCTGAGCAGAGCAAGAACAGCTGACAACAGCGCAAGCAATGGTGATCAGTGCTGCAGGAGTGAAACTCTCAGCAATGATCAATCCGTTTTGAATGACTGATCCTCAAGGATTGCAATATTTCCGATTTCACCAACAAATATCGTCCAAAAATTCGCAGACCAGGTCAACCGTTAAGGAGATATCAAACCGCAGAGCAGCATTCCGCTTCAGCGGCAGGCATAAACGGAGTGATGCGTTCCTGGGAACGGCTTCGTCTGATTGACCATCTGCGTCAGACGTCGACGCAAAGCCACGCAGTCCTGGCACTGGCACGGCTCGTCATCGTGAACACTGGAATGAACCCGGACAGGCTGAAATCGGCTGCTCATGGGAAACGACCTTTTCTCTGTTGTGACGCGCTGCTCGGATTCCGGCCAGCGGTTATCACAATCCTGTGATGATTTGCTCGACGCAACCTGGAGGAGGGGGGGGGGGGAGAAAGGCTCTTTCGAGGTGGTCGAGATTCAGGAATCAATTGACTCGGCCAGATCAAGAGCGCTCTGAAGAGCCCCCTCAGCCATTCCAAAGCCGTGACCTGCGATCCAGTCACCACAGAAACCCACATTGGCCTGTGGGCACCACTGCAGTGTCGTCGGCATTCCCTGCTCCAGGGGCTGAGCAGCCCCCCAGCGCATCACACCAAGAGAACGAGCATCGGGAACCATCCGCTGCAGGGCAGGCCAGGGGCGAAGCAGCTCAGGCAACACGCTCAGCAATCGCTGTTCCTGAGCTTTCAGCAACTCCGGCTGTGTTTCGGGGGTGATCGGCACTCCATCATCAAGGCCATGTATCACCAGGCCGATGCGATTGCACTGCTGCACCTGAATCACCATGCGCTCCACTCCGAAATGACTCTGCGCTCGTGGCGTCAGCCAGATCTGCCGCGGCAGTCGATCGTGCTCAGCCGCAGGAAACTCAAGCATCAGATTCCAGCGGATGCTCGCATTGAGTTCGGCGATCCATTCAAGCGCTGCATCAAGGACAGGATCGTGGCCCTCGGGAACGGCCTGTCGCAATGGAACGTCCCTCCAGCCAAGCATCGCCAGTGAGCGTGGATGGGCGAGCAGTGTGCCACTGAGTATGAGTTTTGCCGCATGCACTCCTCCGGTAAGCAGCCAGCATCCATCAACTTTTGAAAGCGACTGAATCCGCTCTCCGAAGCCGACATCAACACCCTCAGCACCATCGGACAGCAATATCTCAGCCACCGAAGCCATGTTTGGGACCCCTCGCCATCGAGGCCCCTGCAGCAGTGGATGCTCTGGAGCTTCAACAGCAGTACCGAGGTGGTCCAGGCCGACAACAGGATCATCGTCAACACGAACGACCCCTCGTTGCTGAAGCGAAGTCATCAGCTCGAGCAGCTGACCACGGGGTGCAGCATGGAAACTCAACGTTGGAGATCCGTGGTCCAGCCGCCAGAGGGGGTCATCGCGTCGACGCCTTGTGGCACAACGACCACCGGGCCCGCGGCCTGCCTCCAGGATCTGAATGGTTCCCTGCCAGTCCCTTCTCCTCAGAGCAGCCACAAGGGCGCAACCGGACAGTCCAGCTCCGATCACAGCAAGATCGACATCCTTGCCAGGCATGGAATCCGATGAAGAGAACCCGAGTCTGAACGAGCGAACAAAAAAGACGGGTGGCGGCCCGTCTCAACTCTCCCCAAGCGCTTTCCGTAGCAGAACTCCAAGCAGACTACTTATCGCGTGGATCGGTTAACAGCGCCGTAGGAATCGATACTCAAAAACATCAGATCAATGACTGATTGATAATTTAAGAAAAGCCTTCACAGGTCTCCGTGAAAATTCTTCTCAACGAGAGCTTTGACGAATGGCAGAAGATCATTAACCAATCAGACTGGGGGCACAAGATCCTGATCTGCTGTGGACACAAGCCGACAGCGATATCAATAGCAACGCTTTTTGCCATTGATCCGGAGTCAAAAACTCAACATCTTGTTGGAGTCTGCACATCGCAAAGTGAATGCCTGGAGTTAATTCAGATCTCGCAAGATCCCTTGTTGATCTTCATCAGTGGCCGGCTTGACGACGGTTCCGGCACAGGGCTAGTGAATGCAATCCATGACCAGGCTTTGGCCGCATCCGGAGGTCATCACATCACCGTGCTGACTCTCAACACAGTCAACCCCTCATCACTCAAGGAAGCACTCGATTCACCGGCAAACATCATATTGACTCAGCGCGGCTTCGAGACATTCACGATTCATCATGTCCTCCACTCAGTGAAGAGTAAAATCAATTACGTCGATCCTCTGATCCACCACATTCTCGACCCAAGTCGTTTCAAAAAAAGCGATCTCCTTTCCAAACGAGAGCTGGATGTTCTCGAGCTGGTCTGCGACGGCATGACCAATCATGAAATCGGGCAGGAACTCCACATTGCCGATGTCACAGCTCGGCAGCATGTCCAGGCAGTGATCAGAAAGCTGCATGCGAGGAACAGAACCGACAGCGCCGTCAAGGCGATCAGAGAGGAACTCGTCGAATGAGGGACTGCGCGTGTATCAGCAAGGAGGTCTGATGATGGCGTTATCGCTAGTGTCAGCTGCCTGGCTTCACCGCACATGACACGCACGATTGCCGTAAGCGGTGCATCAGGGAAGACCGGTTTTCGAGTTGCTGAGGAAATACTGGCCGCAGGAGATCAGGCCAGACTGCTGCTGCGCCCGGAGTCCGTGATTCCATCAACACTGGAAGGCTGTGAACAGCATCGACTCAACCTGATGGATGGAAACGCACTGGATGACTCCCTGCGCGGTGCGGATGCGCTGGTGATCGCGACCGGTGCCCGTCCCTCCGTTGATCTGACTGGGCCGATGAAAGTGGATGCCTGGGGAGTTGAACGCCAGATCGAGAGCTGCAAGCGCGTCGGAGTGAACAGAGTTGTGTTGGTGAGTTCACTGTGCGCAGGGCGCTGGAGACACCCCCTCAACCTCTTTGGTTTGATCCTGGTCTGGAAACGTGTCGGCGAACGCTCTTTGGAGAAGAGCGGACTTGACTGGACGGTGATCCGGCCCGGGGGTCTATCGGAGCGGGAGGATGAACTCGAGACTGAAGGCGTGCTGTGGACTGGGGCCGACAGGCAGGAAAGCGATTCCATTCCACGCCGTCTGGTGGCTCGCTGCTGCATTGAAGCTCTGAACACACCAGATTCGATCGGCAGAATTTTGGAGGTGACCAGTTCCAGGGAGCAGCCGGTGATGAGCCTGCAGGACGCCATCGCAAACTGCTGAGCTGTCGAGTTGCACGCTGTCCTGACCACACCGACACAGCCGATGGAGGCATGATCAAGAACCTTCATCACCATGCAGCAAACCCGTGTCTTGGAAGCCAGCTGCAGCCTGGACCAGCCTCACTCCGAGGCAGGGTCGTCGGCATTTTCGAGTGGTTCTTCAGGGCGGACGTGGATCCGAACGCTGGGTTGAGCTGATTTCATTGCTGAGCCCGCAAGTTCGCCTCAGGGAACATTGGAGCGATCTCCAGGACAGCAATCAATGGCAGAGCGGCTGGCAGCCGATCCCCTCAGACGACTCAGACGGAATCTGAAGGCAACGATTTGGTTGCGACGACGGCGAAAAATGGATCCCCCTTCGCGCCGACCCAGCCAAGAGGACCGGACTGCTGGGTCTGCTCAGCAATCAGTTCCGGCTTGGGCCAACCCTGGGCCATCATCACCTCGGCCACATAGCGGAGGTGATCGCCGTCGCCGCCATCGGTCCAGATCTGAGGAGCCTTGGTGAAGAACATGCGATTGCTGAAAGCACAGATCACCTGCCCTCTTGGTCGGGTGATGCGCAGCAGCTCGGCAGCCACAGCCTCCGGTTGCTGCAGATACTGCCATCCGGCAACGATCAACGTGCAGTCGACACTGGAATCATCCAGCGGTAATCGCTGATCACGGTTCAGGTTCTGCACCCAGTGACGATCAAGGCGCGGATTGGCCTGCAGCTCCTGTTCATTGAGCCCGTGTCCGATCACCTGCTCATAGCTCTGGTCATCAGGCAGGTGACTCACCCAGCTGCTCATCAGATCGAGCACCACGGCACAACTGGGAATCCGCTCGCGGTAAAGCTTCGTCAGTCTCTGGCGGAACGCGGCGTCAAGATGCTGAACAAAGCGGGGATCGCTGTAAAACAGTGCATCATCGCTGTCATCGAGCTTGAAGCGCTCGTTGTCGTTCAAGACCTGCACGACCACGGCCAACACCTGCTATCCAACGTCACCGGAACCTAAAGAAACCATCGACGAAGCGCGTCCTTCACCGGGGGGTCGTGGCTAGTTCAGGGAAGACGTTCACCAACAGATGCCATGGCTCCACACCATGAACACAAGGTCTCCAGCAACGGTCGATCCGCCGTGGTGGAACAGGAACAGATCACCGATTCGAATCTGCGCACCGTCCGGGAGCAGGTCGTGGAGGCCATCGATCCTCTTCAGAAACAACTGGACGCGACGCTGCATGAGCTCGACGAAACCCTCAGACCCCGACTTCAGCAACCTGTCAAGGACAAGCCATTGATTGCTGTGGCCGTTGCCGCCGCCGGAGGGGTTCTGCTGGGAGGACTCACGGTGCTGGCACTGCTGGCCGGGGGCCGCACACAGTCTGATTGAACAGGCGACTCTGCAACCGCCACAGACGAAAGCTCACAGGTGTTCAGAGCGACAGGCTCTCAAGCAGCTGCTTCTGAGCCTGCTGACCGGTGATCGCATGGGCCGCCATCGCACCGCTTGCGGCGACCGGCGGAATGCCGATCCCGGGGAAGGTGCTGGCACCGCACTGAAGCAGACCCTTCACGGGTGTCTGCACACCAGGGAACAATCCTTTTGCAGCCGACAGCGCCGGGCCGTAACTCCCCTGATGCACCGACAGAAAGTGCCGGTGCGTCAGAGGCGTACCCTCCATCACAATCCGACAGCGGCTGCGGAGATCCGGGATGCGTTGCTCCAGAACGTTCCAGAACACCGAGCAGCGGCGTTCACGCTGCTGCTCGTACGCCTCGGTTGATCGCTCCAGGCCACTCCATTGCGACCAGGGTTCATTGGCCGGCGTATAGGCATGCAGAACATGCTGCCCCTCAGGGGCCATGGACGGGTCGAGCACCGATGGAATCGAGACCACCACGGCATTGCGTTCAGCATCGATGCCTCGCTGCCAGTCTCCGACCCACACCGTGTGAATGGGCAGATCCTCGAGACCAGCGGCATCAAAACCCAGATGCAGATGAAGAAAGGAGGCACAGGCCGGCGTCTGCAGGCGTTGACGACGCCAGGAGGGTGATGTCGTTTCAGGCAGAAAAGCCGCGGTGCTCCAGACATCGGCATTGCTCACCACATGATCGCCTGCAAGCTGCTCGCCGTTGACCAGTTCAACGCCGACGGCACGATCACCATCAACCAGAATCCGCTTCACTCTGGTTCCAAGCCGCAGGCTGCCGCCATGTTTCTCCAGTCCGCGCACCAGAGCCTTCACAACGGAGGCACTGCCACCCTTCGGGAAATCGAGACAGGCTTCAGGTTCAAACCATTCACCGAACAACGTCGCCATGGCCGCTGCATTGGTGTCCGCCATCGGCATCCCGCTGATCAGAAAGCAGAGCAGATCAACCCAGTGGCGAAGGAATGAATCCTGAAGATGGCGATCCACCAGTGGTCCGAAAGCACCACTGAGATGACGCAGTGCAGGCAGGTGGGGCAGCAGGCGACCGCTGCGACGCAGCAGAGGTCCAAGACCATCCAGTCCTCCAGGCGGCAGTGCCAGCAGAGGCAGTGCATCCGCTGCCTGTGCGATCGGCTCCAGCACCTGCGCGAAGCATCGCCATTCTTCGACCGCCTTTGACCCGCGCAGCTCGGCCACAACCTTTTCAAAACCGTCGGCGCCAACACCGATGCGCAGATGCCCCTCAGGGAACAGCACATCCCAGTCCCGATAGGGGATCACTTCCAAAGGCTCATCAAGGGCCTTGAGGATCTGTGCCAGCGGATTGCTGCTGGGCCAGCGGCCCAGGCCGCTCCACAAAGAGGGACCTGATTCGAACTGATATCCCTGTCGTTCGAATCCATGGGCAGCTCCACCGGCGTGACCATGGGCTTCCAGCACCATGACCTCATGCCCCGCCCGGGCACACAGCGCAGCGCAGCAGAGCCCGCCGATGCCACTGCCGATCACGATCACCTCACACTTGGTGGTCATGGTGTGATCCGCTCGATGACTGGTCAGTTCATAGCGGGTCAGAGCTGAATTCCGTCACTTCAGGGCAAGACTGCTTGAGTGATCACAGAGGATCTGTTCAGACATTGAACGCTCTACCACTGATTCTGCTGGGCCTGGCCTGGCTCCAGGAACTGGTTGATCAGCTGCTGTTCGGTGGTCGCTGGAATCTGGCGATGGGGCCCGGAACGCCCTGGTGGACGTTGTTCACAGCGCCGTTCAGCCACGCCGGATTGGGCCATCTTGTGACGAACAGCCTGGTCTTCCTGCCGCTCAGCTATCTGGTGCTGGCACGAAGCCGAATGGCCTATCTGAGCATCTGGATCGCCGTGATTCTGCTGGAGATACCGATCTGGCTGATCTGGCCTGTCGGTGCCCACGGATTGTCGGGTGTGGTGTATGGATTGCTGGGCTATCTGGTGCTGATCGGTTTTCTCGAGCGCCGCCCACTGTCGATTCTGCTCAGCGTTGTTGCTCTGCTGCTTTACGGAAGTGCGTTGCCAGGTCTGCTGCCCTGGGCATCAGCGGCTGGCGTGAGCTGGGTCGGTCATGCCTCAGGATTTGTGGCTGGGTTGCTCGCGGCGATCACAGTGCACAGAACCCCCGACTAGTCCCCTGACTGATCAGCATTCGAGCCGTCTTTGGCGTTGTTGTTGAACAGGAACCTGCTGGAGAGACGTACCCCGAGAACGGATGCAGCAGCGCCGTAACCAATGAACGTGGCAGCCTGACCGAAACTCCCCTCCTGATAGAGATCTGCATTGAGAAGCAGCCAATCCACAAGCGAGGATGCCGTTCCCCAGATGACAACCCAGGTCGAAACGTAGATCACTCCCCGGGACGTTGTGTTCAAGATTCCATAGCGGGCGGTGATCCGACGCTAAGCGAACCTCAGTCGCGTCTCAACCAGGGCTCAGCTCCACCGAACCAGTCACCGAGGTCATCAGCACCGGGGCGATGTTGCTGGTCGGGTTCGGCGCTGCCGATGTTCAGATCATCAAGAAGACCGTCCACGCCGCTTCGACAACCACTGGCAAGCTGTTGGCGTCGAGCCTGACGCAGCCATGACGAAACGCTGCGGTCGCAATCAGCGAATTTCTGCAGATAGACGCGTTCGGAAAGACTGATGCTTGAACCCTCAGCCAGACGTCTGAGGATGGACTGCAGTTTCAGACGAGTGCTGGTGGTGAGCATGACCTGATCACTCCGAACTGTTGACGTTGCCGTTCGTCATAGCGACAACCCAGCCAACGATCAAACCTGTCTTCAATGACGGTCAGGAAATCAATCAATGGCTACAACCATGGCAATACATCTGAGAGGAGAACAGCCAATGGGGGATCAGGAGCAGCAAAAACCCGTGGTCATCCAACAGGGAGGAAATGGTGTAGGTCTTGTTCTTGCGGCTTTGATCATGGGGGGAGCCATTGTCTATGCAGTGAACATCTGGTCAAACACGCAGCAGCAGAGGCTCCGCGTTCCCGCCGAAACAATTCAGAAAGGTGTCGAAACAGTCAAGGAAGCCATCAAACCCGGCTCCTGAACCCTCATTACGCTGATCATCATTCTAAAAACAACGAAAAACTCACAGAAAGAGTCAAAAGTATTCAGTCAATCAAGAGCATCCGTCGACATTTCATAGGCCATTTCCATCAGAAGCAGAGAACCAGAGCAAGCAAGCATTCTCTGCTATCACTTAGAAGCTCAATCAAACGATTGAATTACCTTGTCTAAAACAATCACGTTCCTCATATGTTGCACTTCAGTGAGGCTGTTGACACGCATAAATTCCTCAAGACGATCTGGAAAATCGATGATCTCCCGACCAGTATCAACAAACTGTCGAAACGCTATCAGCAACTCCTCCCGGTTATCAGCTCGTTGAACAGCACAACAGCACCAATTGATCGCAGCATGTTCAAGTAACTGGTTTTCTCGAACTTCCTGCCTGAGGCGCCTGATTGTTGCTTTTGTTCTCTTCACATAAAAAGCCCACGCCAAGCCCAGTATTCCAAAAACAAGTGTTTGAATCACGAAGGCCAGGCAACTGTCTTCAGACTAATCAGTCGAAATGAGACTGTCAAAGCGATAACAGCGATTCATTCACCCACAGAAACTTATTAAATCAACCTTGTCCAGACAATACCTACGAGCCGTATCAGCACAGCCCTCAACCTAAAAAACAACGGAATAATAAGATCATATCCAATGAATCGTTGACGTCCGATCAACAATTTGGGATAAACATTTTAAAGGGGGATATGATTCAAAAAGGACTGAAGTCTCACTTTTAAGATGGAATCGGCACTGAAGCTCCCTGGGATTCAGTCGGCCGGGGCTTTCTCTCTGGAAGACGCCTCCTCGACGACGAGTGATTTCTGACTTGGCGCCTGCTCCTCCGCTGACTCCTCAAAAACAAGATCAATTTCAGCAATCCAGGCAACAATCGCGATCAATCCAACCAAGGTCCCGATCACTAAAGCAATTCGCCTGCTGGACATAGCCATCAACGCATAATGTTGAGAGGATACGACTGAATCATCTCAGGCTGTCGATTCTCCGTGATCAGCAGAAAGACAACAAACCATTGGCATAGCTACGAACAGCAGAACGCTGCGTGTCAAACAGGACCTTGCACCTATGGCATTAGATCAAACCACATAATCAAAACAAAACTGGTCGCAGCAGATGACAGACCGCTGGTCAGAACCGCCAAAACCATGGTTTCACGAAGCTCAATCTGAAAAGTGCCGTGAGGGCTTGATGGCAAGGGAATTTACTCAGATCTTTCTAATCAATAACATCGATGAAGTAGGCATTGATGAGGGTCCACTGAGAAATGAATGAACAGATATGACTATTCCGAAAAGTGGATGAATGCGCTGGATAGGGCAATCATTGAGCAGATCCTTGGGTCTGCGAGTTGTGGTGCAAGCAATCAGATCACAATGCTCTTGAGACAGCACCGCCAATCTTCAGGCCCAAACCTTACTGAAACCTTAAAGTCTGCTGAAAACCATTGATTTGACGGTCGTCGAAACTGAGTTCTCGTTAGTTTCGAATAATCAAAGGGTTGTCATGCCCATCAAGACTCTGAGAGGAGGCAAAGCGATGCCTGATGGAGACTTCGGAGAACAGAAGGATTTCATTGTGGTGGGTGGTAAACGCCGCTGGTTTTCAGTTCCCGGTAATGACGTGCGCTTCAGCGAGCTTCAGAAACGAGTGAATCAGGAACGGAACCTGGCCATTCCAGACCGACCGCCCGAATCAGCCTGACCAAAGCGACAGAACGCTGTCAAGGTGAGCAATCCCTTCGATCCTGCAGTAGCCAGTGCGGCAACGGAGCCGGAGGTCTCAAAAACTCTTGACGAAGTGTTACCTCGTTTCCACCCCGCAAATAATTTCTGCTCGCGTTGAGGAGCAATCACGAGGCCGTGATCTACGACCAGTTGTGAGCAGTCTGGTGAACAGCACAGACAGCCAACTCCACGCACCCCTCAAATCCCGACAGATGTCCAGGTCTTTTTATGGAGACAGATCAGGGCAGGTTGCCGTCTGACCCTTCGCAATTGCTTCGTCAAAACCTTGTCACTCACTGACATGGCATATGTGATGAGCTCGGTTGCATACCCTTCCATAAGCACAACATCCAACGCTCCTGATCCCAGCTCACCAACCTTGCCTTTCTCTGCGGTGAGCTCAAACATCTTGTCAATCAACAGCAGTGCTGACATTGACCCAGAGGCGGCAACGCTGTAAACCAGCACTGCCATCAGGAAGTTATCGAACACTGGCACGAGGAAATCCAACCAATCCCCGCTCATTCTCATCAACAAAAGGAACGAAGCGAATCAGCTTCTTGCTATCTCAGATATCAAATACATCATTAGAACCGAGATCAACCATCGCGGCGCAACACTTGTCCACCACGATGCCAGCATCAACAGACAGGATTACTTTGTAGCTGACGGACAATCTTGGCAATCACACTCAAAAATGAAGATCCATCTGTCATTATTTTGACAATTCGTTTATAAACGTATAAATTGCAGACAGCAAATCATTCGCCATGAAAAGACTGTTGCTTCTTGGTGCCTTACTTACCGCTGCTCCGGCACATGCTGCTAGATATGATTTTGGTCAAGGAGCTGCAGCAGTTGCATGTGTAATGCTTCAGTCAGGTTACAGCCAAAGACAAGTCTATGATGTACTGGATAGGTTGGATTCTCAAATCAGAAACAGTCCAACACCCTATCGAGAAGAGGCGCAAATGGTGAAAGGTTTTAATTTTGAGGCCCGCAATAACCATTACAATTGCCCATTGAGAATGAGCTTCTGAGCATTACGGACTTAAACTTTAAATCGATTATCTGGTATTTGTCAGCCGACGTCCTAGTGATTATTTCTTGGAAAATCTGGAAACCCGACTGGATTGAAGCTGACAGAATTATCTCATTTCTAGTTGGGAGCATTGTTCTATGGCTTTTCTTTGAAAGGAAGAAGAGATGAATAATCTCGGCTTTCTTCAGCAGCGGCAAGCGAATCAAACCAGCCTCGTAACTGCTGTGGTGTCTTGATTCCCATTCTTGTAAGTCCTTTCGCCAGTTGCTTGCAGTCTCTTGGAGTGAGGTAAAACAACTCAGTGTCCGTCTCCATCAGTGCCTGATACAGGCGTTGCTGCTCTTTGCTCAGTGTCATATCCCAAGATTTGTCAGAGATATGGCTTAAGTATTGACAGCATGCCTCAGCTTGTAATCCCCTAAACGTGCCTAAGTCAGCCGGAATATCTGGTCACAACGGGGGATCCCTTCAGCATTGTGCTGATACCAATGTTCGGATATCACAAATCCACTTACTTGGGCATTTGTAAGACTTTTATGCGCTTTGGGCATTGGAGTGACCTTGTCTGTAAGCCGAATCAACCACCCTCCATGGACTGTTGATGGCTGTGCTGCCGGAAAAGATCACTGGCGTCATCAGCTTCACTGACCTCAGGGCACTCCTGATGGTTGTTTTCATCGTGCTGCTGCTGTTCAAGGTGCTGTTGCTCACGTTCATGCTGCCGCTCTTCCCTGAGAACAGCCCTTGCGTAGGCATCACCTGAATCAGAACTGGTCCGGCGTTGTTCAGAGCTCATGAACGTTCGGCGGGCACGCCGTCCAATCTCTCATTTCAGGCAGAGCACTGCAATCATGTTCGTTCGTTCAGGCTGATGATGAAGAAGAGCGAGCGGGCCACACTGATCCTCGATCGGCTGAACGAGGAGTATCCGGAGACCCCGATTCCTCTGGATCACAGCGACCCCTTCACACTGCTGATCGCTGTTCTGCTGAGCGCTCAGTGCACCGACAAAAAAGTGAATGAAGTGACTCCGGCCTTGTTTGCGGCCGGACCAACTCCCGCCGCCATGGCAGCCCTGGAGGAAGCGGAGATTCACAATCACATCCGTCAGCTCGGGTTGGCAAAAACCAAGGCTCGCAATGTTCACAAACTCGCCCATATCCTCGTCAACGTTCACAGCGGTGAAGTGCCTGGCAGTTTTGAACAGCTCGAGGCTCTACCCGGTGTCGGTCACAAAACCGCCAGTGTGGTGATGGCCCAGGCCTTCGATGTGCCTGCCTTCCCGGTCGACACCCACATCCATCGCCTGGCTCAGCGCTGGGGCCTGAGCAAGGGTGAAAGTGTTGTGAAAACGGAATCCGATCTGAAAGCCCTCTTTCCCAGAGAACACTGGAATCGGTTGCATCTGCAGATCATTTTCTATGGACGGGAACATTGCACCGCCCGCGGCTGTGACGGCACGGTATGCAAGCTATGCAGGGAGCTCTATCCGAAACGCCGCAAGCCGGTGATCTGGAGAAAACCCTGATGAAGGCGCAGCACATCACTCCTCCGATCGCCCTCACCGTCGCTGGAAGCGATTCAGGAGGAGGAGCAGGAATTCAGGCAGACCTCAGAGCCTTCATGACCTTCAGAGTTCATGGCTGCAGTGCCCTTACCTGTGTCACCGCTCAGAACACCTGCGGTGTGACGCGCGTTGACCCGATACCACCTGAAGGCCTCGAAGCTCAGCTGCGGGCCGTGCAAAGCGACCTGGCTGTTGCCGCCGTGAAAACCGGAATGCTGCTCAACAGCCGTCTGATTCAGACCACTGCTGAACTGCTGGGAGGCTGGAACATTCCCAGGGTCATTGATCCGGTGATGGTGAGCCGCACAGGTGCGGTTCTGCTCGAAGACGATGCGATCTCCTCACTCCGACGCGACCTGCTGCCGCTGGCAACTCTGCTGACGCCGAATCGCCATGAGGCCCGTCTGCTCAGCGGACGCGAACTCAGCGATGACAGTGATACGGAACAAGCTGCTGCCGTGATCCACGCCCAGGGCCCTGCCGCAGTGCTGATCAAAAGTGGCAGCGAACCAACCCAGGGCGGCCGTGACCTGTTGTTTGACGGAGAACCCCACTGGCTCGATGGCAGCTGGGTTGAAACGCCTCACTCCCATGGCACCGGATGCACGCTCTCCGCAGCCATCACGGCGGGGCTCGCTCGCGGGCAAAAGCTCGAACCGGCCATCGAAGCAGCCCGCGCCTACGTCAAACAAGGCCTGCGCCAGGCTCTGGCCATCGGTCAGGGACAGGGCCCCATCTGCCACTGGGCAGCAAGTGAAAAAACCGTGGCAGAAAGCTGAGACCGAATGTCAACCCTCTGTTACATTACTCAATATCCGCAATGAATAGATGAATCAGCAGCAAGCGAGCGATAAGTGGTTCCAGGATTCCGCTGCACACGCCATTCATGAAGAGCAGCTCAAGCAGGTTGAGCGCTTCAACGGCCGCGCAGCCATGCTGGGCATCGTGATCGGCGTTCTCACAGAAGCCATCACCGGGCAGGGCATCGTCCACCAGATCGGTCTCGGCCCCTTGGTTGATGGCTATGTCGCCTGCAGCGCCAAGTATCTGCCCTTCTGTTTCTGAGACTGTTCAGAATCTGCGACGCTCACTCCTAGGTTGAAGTCAGTCAGACCAGAGCCATGGCTCGCAAGCGGCGCAAACTGAGCAAGGAGATGGAGGCTGAGATCAAGGCGGCCGAGAAAAAGGTTGAATTTGTCTCAGCCATGATCCGGGACATCCGCGAAGAAGACATCCAGAACGAATACGCGGAGGCGTTCGCCCAGGTGCACGCTGCCTGCACCCATGTTGCTCAGCTCTACGTGAGTGATGGGGTCACCGAGGAAAGCGAGGGAACCTTGGCCCTCTACAAAGGTCTGCTGGAAAGGTTTGAGGAGGAGTACGAACTCTGATCAAGTTCTGAATGATCCAGGTTCTCCCCATGGCCGAGCCACTGGGAGCCGGTACAACCGGTTGATCAAGTTCAGATCAAGCCATGGCAGACAAGGGTCAGACACCCCCTCCCAGCACAGACCCTCGCTGGTTCGTTCTGATGATGGCCAGCCGATGGCCGCTTGCTGTGGCAATCGCGGCCTGGGCTGTTGCCGTGGCTGCCATCCAGATCCTTCGCCAGCCGATTCCCATCGCGCTGCCCCTCAACCAGCCGTTTCCTGTCCGTCTGGTGGGGGGCATCACCGTGGACAAGCTTTCAGCACCGGTGCGAGTCAAGGGAGAAGAACCTCTTTCAATTGAAGCTGCCGCGGCATTGCCTGTTGCCGGTGATGTGGGAGTGCCGAAGGGTGTCCAGGTGATTGATCCCGTGCAGATCAAGGGCGACGTTTCCGTTGACGGCGGTGTCTCCGTTGACAGCCCCGTCACAGTTGAAGAAGTCAGCGCTCCGGTCAGCGTGAACGGTCCCGATGGGGGCGCTGTGCTGGTGAGCACACCCGATGGGGAGCTCCTGAATGTGACCGGAGGCGTGCGGGTGGATTCGGTCGGAGGCAGGATCAATGTGCAGTTGCGCGATGCCGCCAAATCCATCCTGCCCATCCCCTGACGCAATGCTCACTCCCATGGACTCGGACCTGAGATCCCTCAACCTCGCGGTGGTGGGACACCAGGAGTGGGTGACATTCCTGGAAGTTGATGAACTTCCAAAGCCCGGAAGAATCGTCCACGCCAGCCGAGACCTTGAGGAACCCGCTGGAGCCGGTGCTGTGATCGCTGTTCAGCTGGCCCGTCTGACAGGACGCAGCGTGCTGTTTTTCACCGCACTCGGGCGAGATGCCATCGGCGAACGCAGTGAACAGCGTCTGAGGGAACTGGGAGTTGAACCGGTGGTGGCCTGGCGCGACCAGCCGAGTCGCCGGGGCATCAGCCTCATGGCTCCGGGAGGAGACCGTGCGATCACCGTGATTGGAGAACGGTTGACCCCAACAGCCGAAGACAATCTCGGCTGGGAGAGACTTTCCGACTGTGACGGCGTCTTCGTTTCGGCGACAGACAGCGACGGACTCCGCCATGCTCGCAGGGCCCGGATTCTGAACGCAACACCCCGCCTCGACCTGAATGTGCTGCAACAGGCAGCAGTCCAGCTCGATGCCCTGATCGGCAGTGGGCTGGATCCCGGAGAGCATGTGCCCGACAACTTCCTCGACCCATCACCCGGCGTCCGAATCGCGACCGAAGGAGAGACGGGAGGCGTTCTGATCCCAGGTGGACGCTTTGATGCAGTCCCGCTGCCAGGGCCGATGGTTGAATCCTATGGCTGTGGTGACAGCTTTGCCGCAGGAGTCACCGCTGGACTGAGTGCAGGATGGTCCATCAGGGAGGCGGTGGCTCTGGGGGCACGCTGTGGAGCCGCCTGTGCCACTCGGTTCGGGCCCTACGAGTGAAACGGGTATCAGTTCACTCGAACGTGATCCGGCAACGGTAGCGATAGCCCCTGCCGGTAGCGATCCTGACGCAGGATGTCTCAGTGACGGACGCGCCTTCGGGTAGCTTCGCCATCAGATTGTTCAACGTCACCTCCTCACTGGTGTGACCCAGTCGGATCAGAGTTATGGGGTCTGAGCGTACCGGGGGAACCAACGCCAGTGAAGCAGCGACAAGAACCGATGCCAGACTCGCGAACAGATTTCCAGCCATCACCATCTCTCCCCGAAACGAATCCGGGAAATCCGATCTTCAGCATAAGCAGATGAATTTTGAATTTTCAAAGGCGGAGTTCAGTGAATTGATATCTGCTGCAAGAGAGGCACGAATTCGATGGAAAAAAGCCAAAACGTTATGGAAAGTTCGCCATCACGCTTATTTGAAGCACGACGAAATTGAACTTGAGGAAAATATCGAACGCTTTGCGAATGTTGAAAAAATGCTGATCGAACGCTACAGGGAATCCACAGGAGAAAGCTGGCGTCAATGACTCCGGCAGAGGGACATCAACGCCCTCCTCATCAGACACTAAAGCGCTTGATCAAAGGACCGTTCAATCCAGGAGAGAAGGCGCCAGGGCTCTGGCTCGTCGCAACCAGTCCGTCACACAGTCAGCGTGGGCGGCACAAACCTTTCCGGCTTCCACATCGCGATAGAGATCGGCAACTGACCATGCCGCCGTGCGTGGATCATCCTCACAACGCGGAATCAGATGCAGGTGCAGGTGTCGGGCACCCTCCCCGAAAGCGATGGCATAAACCCTGTCGCAGCCTGTGACCCGTCTGACCAGCTGAGAGGCCCGCTGCACCACCCCACCCCACTCGCGGGCTTCATCAGCGCCGAAGTCGATTGGGCCAGCGCAGTGCCGCCGCGAATCAAGCAGGCACCAACCGAGCAAAGGAGCCGGTAAAGGGTGATGTCGCAACAGCCAGAGATCACTGCGCCAGACCTCATGGGCAGCAAGCTCGGCATCATCGCCGTGAAGAGCGCAGACAGAACAGGACGCGTCAGCTTGCGGAAAAACCACGGACATCGAGGGGCAACCTCATCTCACTCTGTCTGGGTCCGCGGAAAGGAAGGGGTTACTGCAGCGAATGGGCTCTATAAAACAGAGAAGCAGAAGGGCACGCCTTCATGTCCATCCGTATCGGCATCAATGGCTTCGGGCGCATCGGGCGCCTTGCCTTCCGGCAGGCCATGGCCTGCCCGGATGTGGAGGTGGTTGCCATCAACGACCTGATCGACCTCGACTATCTCGCCTACCTGCTGCGCTACGACTCGACGCATCGACGCTTTCCCGGTGAGATCAAGGTCGTGGATGGTCATCTGATGGTGAATGGAAGCCACATTCGCGTCACTGCCGAACGAGACCCCCGTCAGCTGCGCTGGGGTGATGTGGGTGCTGACTACGTGCTTGAGAGCACCGGATTCTTTCTGACCGACGACACCGCTCGCCAACACCTTGAGGCAGGAGCCAAACGCGTCGTGATGAGCGCTCCTTCCAAGGACAACACCCCGATGTTCGTGATGGGGGTGAATCACAACGACTATGCGGGAGAAGACATCGTGTCGAATGCCAGCTGCACGACCAACTGTCTCGCCCCGCTGGCCAAAGTTGTGAATGACCACTACGGCATCGTCAGCGGATTGATGACCACTGTTCATGCCACCACGGCAACCCAGAAGCCTGTGGACAGCCCCTCGCTGAAGGACTGGCGTGGTGGACGGGGAGCAGGGCAGAGCATCATTCCCAGTTCGACTGGAGCTGCCAGGGCGGTGGGTCGGGTGATCCCGGAGCTGAATGGAAAGCTGACCGGAATGGCATTCCGTGTGCCGACACCGGATGTCTCCGTGGTCGACCTGACCGTGAATCTGGCCAGACCGACCAGTTACGAAGAGATCAAGACAACCATGAAAGAGGCTTCACAGAATGGTCTGTCCGGAATCCTCGGTTACACCGAAGATCCGATCGTTTCCAACGACCTTCTTGGGGAAAGCTGCACCTCCGTTTTTGACGCAGGAGCCGGCATGGCTCTCAATGATCAGTTCATGAAACTTGTGGCGTGGTACGACAATGAATGGGCCTACAGCTGCAAATGCATCGACCTGATGCAGCACATGGCCAGATATTCTGCGGGTTGACAACTTCGGTTCAGCGGCAGCAGAACCTTGACGGATCAATTGAGTTGAAAAGCATCATGCGCTGGCAGCAATGTTTTGCTGTTCACGCAGAGATTCGAGAGACTGTTGACAGGACCAACGCAGTGGGGCCCAGGCCGCAGTTCTGGACAATTCATCCAGCAATTCCAGCTGATCAAAAAGCTGCAGTTCAACACACGCCCAGGCAGCAGCAATTCGCGACTTGGTGTATTGGGGAGTGGTTTCGGCAAGAGCCGACCTGATCAGATCTCCTTTCTCATGGATGGAACGCAATCCAACAATGCAGGTCAGATAGTAGTGAGTGACATAATCAGACCACAGTCTTTCCTGCATACTCTCAATCAAATTCAAACACTCGTCTCGATCAATCCTCATCAGACTGGCAGCGGCGCCGTATTGCCGTGCCTCATCACGATGACTGAGATTTTTCTCAATCTCAGAAGGATCTTCACCAGACTGCCACTCGGTTTTAATATCCAACAACAAAGGATTATCCCGCAACAGTTGTTTCAGCAAAGTCTGATGCTGATGATCAGACGCGGAGTCGTTGGCATCAACGATCTGAAAGAAACTTTTAGCCCGAAGCGACATTGAAACAGGTGCACGGATCAGATCGGGAAGCAGGGATTCATCACCGGAATCACCAATATCAATCACCGCAGACCGCCGCTTGCCTGCAACGAGATCTGTCAGACATGCCACCAATGGCTTCATCAAATCATATTCACCATAAAGAGATGCCATACAGGCTCTGGAAGCACCAGAGATCAGAAGGCTTTCGTGATCGCATAAACCTCCAATGGATTGCTTGGAGGAAACACTTTTGATGCGAAGTCTCGTGAACAGCTGAATCACTGCACGAGCCTGTGTCACCTCTCCATCCAACAAACTAAGAAGATGACGCTCATCCGATTCACTTGGCGTCCAGCCAATCCTCATCAATGCTGACAAGGAATTGATCACAGCCTCGGTATCAGTGCATTTCAGAACGTCGACCAGTGCAGGAATGGCCCTGACATCCTTTCTTCTACCAAGAGCTTCAACAGCTTTACGACGGGTGATTCTGTCAAACAATTCGTCAACGGTGAGATCGCTTGTTGCTCTGATCAAGGCATCAAGAGTTTCATCACAATCACAGAGGCCTAATCGCGTGGCCGCAAAGTAGCGATCAGAAGGTCTTTCAACAGAATCTGTTCTGGCAAACAATAATTGAAGCGCATCAGACTTGGATATTCCCTGAACCAAGACATCAAAACGCTCTGCCATACCCCTGCTTCACTTGACAAAGAAGATCAAACTATCGCCAAACCCAGCGGAACCAGAGCACTCAAAAGAATGCGTTACAGTTTTTAATTACAATTCACAATGAAGCGATAACGATCAAAACAATGATGAGAACAGTGCAATCAGGATCAATCACAACACGCCTGTGCAAGCAAATATTGCAATCGTGAGCTTGATTGCGAGCAGAGAATCTCAGAGCAGTAAATTGATCGAAACATCCAGGAGCCCAATGTCTAAGGCTGCACTGCATGCTTTTATCGACAGAGCCAGAGAGGATCAGGTCTTCCGCGAACAGTTAGTTGATCTGGGCCCGCAGCAGATCATTGATCATGCAGCTCGCAATGGCTTCATGTTCTCCGACGAGATCAAAGGCCGATTCATCAACCGCTGGGCTGGAGTTTATTTTTGCCCTCAAGCTATCGAAGTGGGAAATCTTTGCCCAAAACTGGTTCCTGATGGCTACAAGAATTTGATTCACTACGCTCAATCCACCTGCAGCTCTTCCGAACTCAAAGAAGAAGAGCACGATTTCAGATCAGGGCAAAAATATTGAATCAGACAGCCCCACAAAGCAAGAAACTGAGCCATACAAGTTCGACCATTCATCTCTTTCAGTCAACATGCATGAGACATGGTTTCAGAACCTGTCCTTTGATCTTGCGGTCAAACTGACTCCAGAGTCATGTCATCCGGTGCACCGTCAAGACCAGACCAACAGCCAGTCTGCAGGCATCGCGTGTGGCTGGCCTCGGTCTGAATTGATCAGCAGAACAAGCCGTCTGTTGATCAATCACACAATCAAAGAGACAACGAGAGGCGCTCTGGGCGAATCCACGGCTCTGTCGAAGGCAAGCCATCAAAAAGCCCCCTCTCACGAGGGGGCTTTCCGATTCAGCTAAAGCTGAATCTCTTGGAGACTTCAGCCTCAGGCTGTCTCAATCAACCGATGGCGGGAGCTTGCAGAGCCACAGGAGTGGACTCGACAGCAGCCAGGTCGAGAGGGAAGTTGTGAGCGTTGCGCTCGTGCATGACTTCCATGCCGAGGTTGGCGCGGTTCAGCACATCAGCCCAGGTGTTGATGACACGGCCTTGACCATCGAGAACAGACTGGTTGAAGTTGAAACCGTTCAGGTTGAACGCCATGGTGCTGATGCCCATGGAGGTGAACCAGATGCCGACAACGGGCCAGGCAGCCAGGAAGAAGTGCAGGCTACGGCTGTTGTTGAAGGAGGCGTATTGGAAGATCAGGCGACCGAAGTAACCGTGGGCCGCCACGATGTTGTAGGTCTCTTCCTCTTGGCCGAATTTGTAGCCGTAGTTGAGTGAATCATTCTCTGTGGTCTCGCGGACCAGGGAGGAGGTCACCAGTGAGCCGTGCATGGCGGAGAACAGTGCACCACCGAAGACGCCAGCCACACCAAGCATGTGGAAGGGGTGCATCAGGATGTTGTGCTCAGCCTGGAACACCAGCATGAAGTTGAAGGTGCCGGAGATGCCGAGGGGCATGCCGTCAGAGAAGGAACCCTGACCGAAGGGGTACACCAGGAACACAGCAAAGGCTGCAGACAGCGGAGCGCTGTAGGCAACGCAGATCCAGGGGCGCATGCCGAGGCGGTAGGAGAGTTCCCACTGACGCCCCATGTAGGCGGAGATCCCGATCAGAAAGTGGAAGACAACCAGCTGGTAAGGACCGCCGTTGTACAGCCACTCGTCGAGAGAAGCAGCTTCCCAGATGGGATAGAAGTGAAGGCCGATGGCATTCGAGGAGGGCACAACAGCACCGGAGATGATGTTGTTGCCGTAGATCAGAGAGCCGGCGACGGGCTCACGGATGCCGTCAATGTCAACCGCGGGAGCGGCGATGAAGGCGATGATGAAGCAGACGGTTGCTGCGAGCAGACAGGGAATCATCAGCACACCGAACCAACCCACATAAATGCGGTTGTTGGTGTCGGTGACCCACTGACAGAAATTTTCCCAGCTGCCGCGGCGTCCGCTGCGGATTGCAGTAGCCATGAAAGGAAAGAGAACGGAGATGAATCAGCCTTCCAGTCGGTCGGCAAAGATTCGTTTCAAGGCTATGGAAATGTCGACTTTTGACCTGCTAATCACATCATTCGAGTCAACTCGCAGCATTGATTCATGACAGCTTCATGAACACTTCATGAAAAAAGGTAAACCAACTGCCCTGAATGAGCTCATGCCGCTTTGCAGCGGTTGCGATCTTCGATCCATTCACGAGCCTGCTGCGCAAAACCCGCGAGGTTGAGGCGTTCCTGCTCTGCAGCATTCGCCACCAGAAGTGGCGCCTGACGCTTGAGTTCATCCAGATCGGGCTCGATCACACCGGCATTGAGAGCCATCCAGTCCGCCATCGACGCCCCTACAACCCGGGTGAGATAGGCGGCACTCAGGGCCTGCATGGCTCCGGCGGCGACCCAGCTGGCCCCGTCAAGCCTGGCCAGGCCTAGCAGTGCCTGGCCACTCAACTCAACAACCCCCTGTGCGAGGGCCGCTTTGCCCAGCTGCCGGGCGATCACCTGCAGAACATCCGCAGTCCAGGGGCAATTCCAGATCTTGGCCATCTCCTTCACCATCAGGCCGTTGCCCACGACGACAGCCAGAAGATCAACACTGGGAACAGGGGATGCAACAACAGCACCGGCCACGATCCACTGACTGCGCTGCAGCAACAGGCGGAACCGCTCCCGTCGCAGCGTCTCGAGATCAGCCTGCCAGCGACGATGCAAATTGCCGAGCAGGCGCTGGCGCGTGCCCTGCCGCACCCGTTCCGAACGCTGCAGCTGCTCACGGACCGGCTTCAGCACGGAGCGCAGATCATCCGTCTGCCCCGACCAGGGAAGCAGCTGCTGATGCCATCGCTCCGGCAACTGGCAGCGCAACGGCTCCAGCTGGTTGTCAGCAGGCATGACCGCCGTAGAACTGAGTAGAAGCCACACCGGCCGATCCGCAGGCAGCTGGTTCAGCCAAAGCAGATCAGCGGCCCGCAGAGGAAGCGGCACAACATGAAGCAGCACATCCAGCTCCTGCAGGTCGTCAGGCCAGTTCCATGAGGTGGAGGACACCGGCAACGGATTGGCGATGCACAGATCGAGCGAATGGACGCCTGCCAGCGCCTTCTGCAGCTGAGAAGTGGCAGGAAGAACCGCTCCCACCGTGGCCACGACACCAAGACTGAGCGGAAGATCAAGCGCTTCGATTCGCCGCAGTTCCAATTCCCGGGGGGTACGCAATCCCTTCAGATCCAGAACCATTTCAAGCTCGGTGAACTGGTTCAGCACCTCCTCACAGCGCTGGATCCATCCCTTCAGGGATGCAGGCTCGCGGAAGCTGGGAGGCTTTGCAGGCCTGGAAAGCCACCAGAGACCCGCTGCCGCAGAAAGAACTCCCAGCCCACCACCAGGAAGATGCACCACATCGGACAGCAGCCACTGGCCGGTGCCGATCACAGCCACTGAGAGGACCACTCGCCTCATCAGAGCAGAGTTCACACGTCCATCAGCCAGTGACAGAGATCGGATCAATTGCGCCGGGAACTGCACTGGGATTCTCCAGATCTGGCCTTCTTAGCTCACCTCCAGTGATACAGCCCGGAGAAACCCCAGCCTGCAATCGATCAATAAGTCGGGGCTGCATCACGGATCCTGCCAGCAACCGACTCGCTGAGCACATGACAGGCGCCAGGGATGAGGGCCACTGATCAGGAACAAAGGAACGGAAACGAGGGAAGCACTGTCAGAAGAGCGGTGATGCGTCACACTTGCGCCTGACTCCAGGCCCCAGGCCATGACTGATTCCTACAGCGATTCCCGCCATCAGGGCGGACAGGGTGACAACCGCGGCGACGGCGGTCGTGGAGGCCGCGGCGGACGCGGCCAGGGCAACCGCGAGGGCGGCGGCTTCAGGATCAGGCTGAGCGACAACGAGATGCGCTCCGCGCGGGCGCTTCAGGAGGCGTTCAATCTCCGCTCGACGGTGGCCGTTCTCGGTTTCGCAGTGCGCACACTCGGCCAGATGCTCGAGGAAGGGAAACTGGAGGAACTGGTTGCTCAGCAACGGGCTCAAGGCAACAGAGGCGGTGGCAGGCGCGACGATGACCGTGGCGGACGCCGGGCAGGACGCGGCGAGCCCGGGCGCGGATCGAGGCCGGATCCCTTCGCACGCCCGGCCAAGCCGCAGCCTCCCTCACCGGAGCCCGAACCCGTCCCCGACCAGACCAGCGAAACAGCTGCTGCAGAGGCGGACTCCATGCCGGAACAACCGGCAGGGGATGACGATGGGACCAAGGACAACTCTGCTGAGGCCTGATTGATGGGGCTGCCTCGCGTTCTCTCGGGCGTCCAGCCAACGGGCGCCCTTCACCTGGGCAACTGGCTTGGAGCAATTCGCAACTGGGTTGAACTTCAGAACGATCACGACACCTTTTTCTGTGTTGTTGACCTTCATGCCATCACGGTTCCCCATGACCCGGATCGACTGGCTCAGGACACCCTCAGGACAGCAGCCCTGTATCTGGCCTGCGGCCTCGATCCTGAGCGCTCCACGGTGTTTGTTCAGAGCCAGGTTGCCGCTCACAGCGAGCTCTGCTGGCTGCTGAACTGCGTGACTCCTCTGAACTGGCTGGAAAGGATGATCCAGTTCAAGGAGAAGGCGGTGAAGCAGGGCGACAACGTTTCGGTGGGACTGCTCGATTACCCCGTGCTGATGGCCGCGGACATCCTTCTCTATGACGCCGACCTGGTTCCCGTCGGCGAAGACCAGAAACAGCACCTTGAGCTGGCCCGTGATATCGCTCAGCAACGTGTCAACGCACGATTCGGCGAGGAGGAGTCAGCTGTGCTCAAGGTTCCCAGACCTCTGATCCTCAAAGAGGGCGCCAGGGTGATGAGCCTGACGGATGGCAGAAGCAAAATGAGCAAGAGCGATCCCAACGAGGGCAGTCGCATCACCCTGCTCGACCCGCCGGAACTGATCACCAAGAAAATCAAACGGGCCAAGACGGATCCGGAGCGGGGCCTGGAGTTCAACAACCCTGAGCGACCCGAAACAGACAACCTGCTAGGGCTCTATGCCATCCTCAGCGGCAAGGGACGAGACGCCGTTGCCAGGGAATGCATGGAGATGGGCTGGGGCCAGTTCAAACCGCTGCTGGCGGAAGCCACAGTTGCCGCTCTCCAACCGATCCAGGAGCGCTACCGCCTGCTCATGAATGACCGGGCTCAGCTGGAAACAGTCCTGCGAGAGGGCCGAGATCGGGCAGGCACGGTCGCCGATGAAACCGTCAAGCGAACTCGGGAAGCCATGGGATTCCTGAGAGCCAGCTGATCACTGCCCGGCCAATTGAAAAGATTCCCTAATACTTAAAGCTCGATGAGAACCTCGGGCGCATCAAAGAGCACTACGTCGAGGGGTTGCGCGCCAACAGGCCGGTCTCGCGAGTCCAGTCACAAGAATTGGTTGGGTTTTTCTTCCTAGGCATATCGACTGCAGCACGTCAAGAGATCACGCGAGTCCCTCGCCACGGCCCCGGGGCATTGACGAGGGTGGCGACTCCTTTGCTTGGAGTTTTTCCGTTTGCTGCATCGACTCGCCAGACGCATTCACCCCATCGCCAAGGCTGCACCTAAGGCCGTGGGCATCGGTGCCATTGGCATGGGGTTGACGCTGTCCCTCGGACAGGGCCTTCAGGCTGAGCGCTCCAGCGAAAGACTTCAACAGAAGCGCAGGGTGGTGAATGCACTTGAACCGCAGCGATCGGTCAGCACCTCCCGCACAGCCGCTTCCGGGCAGACCGCATCCCACTACACAATCACCCCTGAGCGGCGCGCCCTGCTCAACACCATCCGCTATGCGGAAGGCACCTGGAAAAACGGCAGAGACCTTGGTTACCGCATCCTTTATGGAGGCGGGCAGTTTGAGGATCTGTCCCGACACCCCGAACGAGTGGTCGTGAAGCGCTACTCCAGTGCTGCCGCAGGGGCCTATCAGTTCCTACCGACCACATGGCAGGAAGTGGCTCAAAGACTGGAACTACCCAGCTTCGCGCCGGAGCATCAGGATCAGGCCGCACTGCATCTCGTCAATAAACGTGGAGCGCTGCAGGAGATTGACCGCAATGGCCTCACCAAGGCTGCCATGAACCGCCTGGCACCAGAATGGGCCTCTTTCCCAACCCATGCCGGCCAGAGCGCCTATGGACAACCTGTGAAAAGCCATGCCGAGCTCGTGGCCTTCTACAAAACCAATCTGAACCGACTGCGTCAGGGAGCCTGAAGGCGCAGTCGATCAGAAGCAGGCCCGACCCCCGTTGAGAAAGCGGCTGTCGCGCTTCAGCGCGTGGAACGGGAGACCCGTGCAGACAGAGCCCAGACTTCCATGACGAGCTGATGCCATGGAGCCATCGCTTTCATCGAGACGGCGACAGGTTCAGAGGAAGCCTCCAGGAGAGAACGGGTTGCTGCGATCGCCCGTTTGCCATCTGCCAGCCTCTCTGCAAGCTCTAGACGATCACCCGGCAAGAGAACACTGTCTGGGCATTGCTCAAGTATTGCCTGCCCTCTGGTGAACCAGTGGTCGAAATCCGCGAGCAACGAAGCGAGCAGCGACCCCAGCAAGTCACCACCTTCAACATCAGAGGACAAGTGAAACGGGCTTCGTTGTTTTGCGAGCGTACATCCACTAATAGGATGCTTGCGGCCTGCCAGCAGTGGCGGCAGACATTCGATCAGATCCCAGAACTCCCGCATCCATGCCCGTCGTCACCCTTCCAAACGGAACAACCAAAAACTTCGACGGGCCCGTCACCATTGCTGATGTTGCAGCATCAATCGGCCCCGGACTAGCCAAGGCAGCTGTTGCTGGCGTGGTGAATGGTGAATCCCTTGATATGGCAATGCCGATCGAGAATGATGTCGATTTGCGCCTACTGACAGCAAAAGATTCTGAAGGAATTGATATCATAAGGCATTCTTTTGCCCACCTGATTGGGCATGCTGTCAAACAACTTTACCCAGAAGCTCAGATGGCGATCGGCCCCGTCATCAAGGATGGTTTCTATTACGACATTGCCTACGATAAACCCTTTACTCCGGAAGACTTAAATGCAATTGAAACTCGAATGAAGGAGTTGATTGCAAAAGACTATAATGTCAATGTTGAAGTTGTTAATCGTCTTCAAGCCAAACAGGCATTTCAATCGCGAGACGAACCTTACAAAGTAGAGATTGTCGAGGAGATTCCTGAAGGCGAAACCATCAAGCTTTACCACCACGAGGAATACACGGATATGTGCCGTGGTCCTCACGTGCCCAACACCAGCCACCTTCGACATTTCAAACTGATGAAAGTGTCTGGGGCTTACTGGAGAGGAGACTCCAGCAACCAGATGCTTCAACGCATCTACGGAACCGCATGGGGCACAGAAAAAGAACTTAAATCACACTTAAAGCAACTCGAAGAGGCGGAAAAAAGAGATCATCGACGCCTGGGCAAACAGCTCTCACTTTTCCACATTCAGGAGAATGCTCCCGGAATGGTGTTCTGGCATCCG
This sequence comes from Synechococcus sp. MIT S9503, assembly GCF_047304175.1. Taxonomy (GTDB): domain Bacteria; phylum Cyanobacteriota; class Cyanobacteriia; order PCC-6307; family Cyanobiaceae; genus Synechococcus_C. Next base: position 1,164,634 of record NZ_CP138955.1, read on the forward strand.
CCGGGATGGGCTATCTATCAAAAACTGCAACAATATATTCGCAGAAAACTGAGAGAATCCGGCTACCAGGAAATCAGCACACCGCAGATCGTCGACCGAACACTGTGGGAAAAATCCGGTCACTGGGACAAATTCAAAGAAGACATGTTCACCACATCGTCTGAAAACAGGGACTATGCGGTGAAGCCCATGAACTGCCCCTGCCATGTTCAAATTTTCAATCAGGGATTACGCAGTTATAAGGATTTACCCGTGAGGCTTTCTGAATTCGGCTCCTGTCATCGCAATGAGCCTTCAGGAACATTGCACGGGCTCATGAGAGTCAGAAACTTCGTTCAGGACGATGGTCACATATTCTGTTCAGAAGATCAGGTTCAGGATGAAGTTTCAAATTTCATTGATCTTGTTTTTGATGTCTACAAAACCCTCGGGTTCGAGACAATCTCCATCAAGTTATCGACACGACCTGACAAAAGAGTTGGCAGCGACGAAGTCTGGGACAAATCCGAAAAAGCACTTCAGGACGCATTGGAAAACAAAAACCTGGAATGGGAGCTTTATCCAGGAGAGGGTGCTTTTTATGGTCCGAAAATTGAATTCTCACTGCAGGATTGTCTCGGCAGAGTCTGGCAATGCGGAACTATTCAGGTTGATTTCTCAATGCCTGAACGTCTTGATGCAAGCTTCATCGGCGAGGACGGGTCACGTCACACACCGGTCATGCTCCACAGAGCCGTTCTTGGCAGCTTTGAACGCTTCATCGGCATCCTGATTGAAAATTACGCCGGCGACTTTCCCTTCTGGCTTGCTCCAGAGCAGATCAGAATCCTTCCAGTCAGTGACGATGCAAGAAGCTTCTCCGAAACAGTTCAGAGAAAACTGCTGAATCAAGGCATCTCCGCAACTGTTGATGAGTCCGGAGAGCGGCTTGGCAAACTGATCCGCAATGGAGAAAAAGCCAAGATCCCAGTGCTAGCGGTGATCGGAGCAAAAGAGGCCGCTAACAACAGCGTCAGCCTGAGAAGCAGAAAAAATGGAGATATCGGAGAGATCTCTGTTGACGAACTGGTCAGCTACTGCGTAAAGGCCAATGAAAATAAATCGGAGGAAGCTCTGACCACCGTCGGCCAGTCATGAAGCTCAGTGATCTGAATCGACTGCGAACGGCGCCTGCGCTGAGTTCCGCTGAAAAGAAAGCGATCATTCCCGAACTGCAGCAGGAAATGAGCCACTTTCTATGGTTCACGATCGGAATCATGGCGTTGTCAGCTGATCAGGCAACCCGATCTCTTCGCAGACTCGAGCAGCATCTGGCCTGGTCAGCCCATGATCTGATCGCCGATCCCGATCTGGAGGGACCTGTGTATCTCAAGGCCAATCAGCAGACATGCACAGCTCGAATGCGCATCGAGCACGGACTGGGTGAAGGCATCCTGATCAGCGGTCATGGCGTGGACAACACTCAGCCGAGCGCAACCTGGGGACCACTGCCGCTCGATCTCTTCGAATCGGCTCACTGACGGAGCGTCGGTGGATCAGTTGGGCTGATCCAATTGCTTGCCGAGTTGTCATGCGGCCTCCAGCCTGAAGACAGCGGTGCTGATCGTCAGCGATGGCCACCAAGACTTACCTGGCAGGGGATCTTGGCGGCACGAAAACGCTTCTTTGCATCTACGAGGAGATTGACGGGCATCTGAAACAGGCCCACGCCAATCGCTACAGATCAGCGGATTGGCAGAACCTTGAGTCCATGCTCAGGCACTTTCTGGATCAGACGCCTGACAATCTACCAACACCAGTCAGCGGCTGTATTGCCGTCGCCGGGCCAGTGCATCAGGGCCGTGCAAAGCTCACAAATCTGCCCTGGCAGATGACTGAGCAGTCGCTGTCCGAGGTGACGGGGGTGCAACAGCTCGAGCTGGTCAACGACTTCGCTGTTTTGATTCACGGGCTGGCGCACTTCAGTGATCAACAGCAGTTGGTGCTGCAGCTGGGTCGTGATCGCTCAACCCCCGCAGCTGCAGGGGCCGACAACGGGCCCGTCGCAATCCTGGGAGCAGGAACCGGTCTCGGCATGGCGCGCGGCCTTCCGACGGCCGGCGGATGGCTTGCCATCCCCAGCGAGGGTGGTCACCGGGAATTCGCACCACGCAGCGATGCGGAGTGGGAACTGGCTCAGTGGCTGAAGCAGGATCTGGGGCTGCAACGGTTATCGATCGAGCGGATCGTGAGTGGCACCGGCCTCGGCCATGTGATGAACTGGCTTCTCAATCGCCAGTTAGACCTTCAGCATTCTCTGCGGGCTTGCGCCCACGCCTGGCGGACCATCGCTGCTGGTCAGCCCGGTTATCAGGATCTGCCAGCGATCACCGGCAAAGCCGCCGCGGCCGGAGATCCGCTGGCGGCTGAGGCCATGGAACTCTGGCTGGGGGCCTATGGATCCGCTGCGGGAGACCTCGCACTGCAGGAACTCTGCATCGGAGGCCTGTGGATCGGGGGCGGCACAGCTCAGAAAAACCTGGATGGTCTGCGCTCCAGCCAGTTTCTGGAGCCGCTGCGTTGCAAAGGACGGTTCCGATCGCTGATTGAGGGAATGACCATCCGCGCGGTGATTGATCCTGAGGCGGGATTGTTTAGTGCCGCCTGCCGTGCGCGTGATCTTGCGAAGCCGGGTGGGACACTGGCTTGAGCAGAACAGCAGGGATGGCGCAGCCGCGCATTGGCCAGACCGTGGTGGTGGATGTGCCAGCCACCACCGCCAACATCGGGCCGGGCTTTGACTGCCTCGGCGCCGCCCTGGATCTGAACAACCGTTTCACGATGCGTCGCATCGAAGGCCATGGAGAGCGTTTTGAACTGATCATTGAGGGGCAGGAGGGGTCTCACCTGCGCGGCGGAGCTGAGAACCTCGTTTACAGAGCGGCCCAGCGTGTCTGGAAAGCCGCAGGTGAGGAACCAGTGGCTCTCGAGGCCAGAGTGCGTCTTGCAGTCCCACCCGCCAGAGGTCTGGGCAGCAGTGCCACAGCGATTGTGGCTGGGCTTGTGGGAGCCAATGCTCTGGTTGGCGAGCCTCTGAGTCGCGAAAAACTGCTGGAACTGGCCATCGACATTGAGGGACACCCCGACAACGTGGTGCCATCTCTGCTGGGGGGCCTTTGCATGACCGCCAAGGCCGCATCCCAGCGCTGGCGTGTGGTGCGCTGCGAATGGATGAACAGCGTCAAGGCGGTGGTGGCCATCCCGGCGATCAGGCTGAGCACAAGTGAGGCTCGGCGAGCGATGCCGAAAGCTGTTCCCGTGAGCGATGCGGTGGTGAATCTCGGCGCACTCACACTGCTGCTGCAGGGTCTGCGCACCGGTAACGGCGATCTGATTTCCGATGGAATGCACGACCGGCTGCATGAGCCCTATCGCTGGCGCTTGATCAAAGGAGGCCAGGAGGTCAAGGAAGCGGCTCTCGCTGCAGGAGCCTGGGGATGTGCCATCAGCGGAGCGGGCCCAAGCGTTATTGCGCTCTGCTCCGAAGACAACGGCCCCGCCGTCAGCCAGGCGATGTTGAAAGCATGGGAATCCGTGGGTGTCGCAAGCCGGGCACCTCTTCTCAGCCTTCAGACGGCAGGCAGTCACTGGCAGCCCAAGGATTCAGGCTGAGCTCGAAGCTGGGTAGAACTACTCAGGAGAGGCCCCGGAGCTGATAAGTTCGATCACAATTCCGGACGTGCCATGGACGCCAACCTGCCGCCGTCGGCTGCGTCCGACGCAGGCTTCCCCTGGCTCACATTGATCGTGCTGCTGCCGGCAGCTGCAGCGCTGCTCATGCCTCTTCTGCCTGGAGAGGATGAGAACCCCTCACCGATTCCACGCAATCTCACGCTGGCAGTTCTTCTGGCTGATCTCGGCCTGATGATCGCTGTTTTCAGCCGTCATTACGACCCGCTGGACAGCCAGCTTCAGCTGGTGGAAAGGGTCAGCTGGGTGCCTGCAATCGGCCTGGAATGGTCCCTCGGAGCCGACGGATTGTCAGCACCACTGGTGGTGCTCAGCGGCCTGGTCACGCTGCTCACCGTGGCCGCCAGCTGGAACATCACGCGTAAATCAAGGCTGTATTTCGCCCTGCTTCTGGTCCAGGCCTCCGCGCAGGGACTGGTGTTTCTCTCCCAGGACTTCCTGCTGTTCTTCCTGGCCTGGGAGCTGGAACTGGTGCCGGTGTATCTGCTGATCGCCATCTGGGGTGGTCAGAACCGTCAGTACGCGGCCACCAAGTTCATTCTCTATACGGCGCTGGCATCGCTGTTGATCCTGATCAGCGGCCTGGCCATCGCCAATTCCGGAGACAGCTTCACCCTCAACATGACCGAGATGGCGCAGCGCTCGCCGGGTGGAAGCTTCGGCCTGCTCTGCTATCTGGGATTCCTGGTGGGGTTCGGCGTGAAACTGCCGATCTTTCCGCTGCATACATGGCTGCCAGATGCCCACGGTGAAGCGAACGCACCTGTCTCGATGCTGCTGGCCGGTGTTCTGCTCAAGATGGGCGGCTACGCGCTGCTGCGTTTCAACGTGCAGATGCTGCCCGAGGCCCATCTGCTGCTTGCCCCGGCCCTGATCATTCTGGGAATCGTCAACATCGTCTACGGCGCGCTCAACGCCTTCGCCCAAGACAATGTGAAGCGCAGGATCGCCTGCAGCTCCGTCAGTCACATGGGCTTCGTGCTCGTCGGCATTGGTGCTGTCGATGCGCTCGGACTCAGCGGAGCGATGCTGCAGATGGTCAGTCACGGGTTGATCGCGGCAGCGATGTTCTTCGTCACCGGCTGCTTCTATGAACGCACCAAGACTCTCTCGATTCCCAACATGGGAGGCCTGGCCAAGGCTCTTCCGATCACGTTCGCCTTTTTCCTCGCCAGCTCCCTAGCCTCACTTGCCCTACCGGGCATGAGCGGCTTCATCAGCGAGATCACAGTGTTCCTCGGCATCACCAGTCAGGAGAGCTTCACCACCTTCTTCAGGGTCACCTCCATCGTTCTGGCGGCGATCGGGCTTGTCCTCACTCCCATCTACCTGCTGTCCATGTGCCGGAGAGTGTTCTTCGGCCCACGAATCCCGGCACTCGCCTTCGTGAAGGACATGCGTCCTAGGGAACTGGTGATCGGACTCACACTGCTGGTCCCCACGCTGGTGATCGGCATCTGGCCCCGGATCGCCATGGATCTCTATGAAGCATCCACCGATGCACTTGCATCCGATCTGGCCAGCCACACCGTTGTTGCCGCCCGTGCCCTTCTCCCCACCGGCTGACCCCGAATGAGCACCCCGGAACTGCTGCGCTGTGAGGGACTGCCTCGCTTCGATGCCATTGACGCCGAGCAGGTCAACAGCGAGATCCCCACCCTGCTGACCTCGCTGAACGAGCAGCTGGAGACTTTGGAAACATCCCTCCGCCAGCGACTGTCCGAAGCCTCTCCCCTGAGCTGGGAGGAGCTGATGCCCAATCTGCATCGACTCGGCGAACGCCTGCGCTGGAGCTGGGGCGTGGTCAGTCACCTCACAGGTGTTCGCAACGCCCCCGAGCTGCGAGAAGCGCATGCGAAACAACAACCCGAAGTGGTGCGCTTCAGCAACCGCCTCGGTCAGAGCCAGGTTCTGCATGAAGCCCTCAGCAGGCTGAAGTCATCCCCTGCTCAACCACTCGACAGCACTCAGACGCGCATCCTCGATGCTGAGCTTCTCTCGATGCAGCATCGCGGTGTCGCCCTCAGAGGTGAGGAGCAGGCGGATTTCAACCGCACGAGTGAACGGTTGGCCGCTCTTTCCACCGGATTCAGCAACCACGTGCTCGACGCCACCCAGAACTGGAGCCTGGTGATCCATGAGCGTGCACGGCTGAAGGGCGTTCCCGAGCGAGCCCTTGAGATCCTTGCCTCCGCGGCCAAGGAGGCCGGTGATCAGGCCGCTGACGGTTCCGAGCCGAATGCAGCCGATGGGCCCTGGCGTCTTGGCCTTGACATGCCCCGCTACATCCCGGTGATCACCCATGCGGAGGATCGGTCACTGCGTGAAAGCCTCTACAAAGCCCAGGTCAGCCGTGCCAGCAGTGGCGATCTTGACAATGGGCCGCTGATCGAGGAGATCCTGCAGCTGCGGCGTGAACAGGCGGCCAGGCTCGGTTATGCGAACTGGGCGGAGCTCAGCCTCGCTTCCAAGATGGCGGAGGATGTATCCGCGGTTGAATCGCTGCTTGAGGAACTGAGAGCTTCAGCAATGCCTGTCGCTCAACAGGAGCTTCAGGAACTGCGCGAATACGCCTCCAATCACGGTGCATCGGAAGACGGCGCAATCGCTCCCTGGGATGTGAGCCACTGGGCTGAGCAGCTGAGACGTGAACGTTTCGATCTCGACCAGGAAGCCCTGCGGCCCTGGTTCCCCCTGCCTCAGGTTCTCGAGGGGCTGTTCGGCCTCTGCGAACGACTGTTCAGCATCCGCATTGAGGCAGCAGACGGCGAAGCACCCATCTGGCAGGAGGATGTGCGCTTCTTCAGGGTGATGGACTGCAGCGGCGACGAGCTCGCGGCCTTCTATCTTGACCCTTTCAGCCGGCCCGCCAGCAAACGCGGCGGCGCCTGGATGGATGAGTGTCTGAGCCGCAAACGCAATGCGAACGGCGAGCTCACCCTGCCTGTGGCTTACCTCATCTGCAACCAGACCCCCCCGGCCGGCGACACCCCCAGCCTGATGAGCTTTGAGGAGGTGGAGACACTGTTTCATGAATTCGGTCATGGCCTTCAGCACATGCTCACCACCGTTGAGCACCCTGAAGCGGCTGGGATCAACAACGTGGAATGGGACGCGGTGGAGCTTCCCAGCCAGTTCATGGAGAACTGGTGTCTGGATCGAAGCACCCTGATGGGCATGGCCCGCCACTGGCAGACCGGGGAACCGCTGCCGGAGGAGGACTATCAGAAGCTGTGCAGCAGCCGTACCTTCATGCAGGGGAACGGAACGCTGCGGCAGGTTCATTTCGCACTCACCGACCTGCGTCTCCACAGTCAGTGGACACCGGAGCTGAAGATCAGTCCGGATGCATTCCGACGCCGCATCGCGGAAACCACCAGCGTGCTGCAGCCCGTGGAGGAGGATCGCTTCCTCTGCGCTTTCGGTCACATCTTTGCCGGCGGTTACGCCGCTGGCTATTACTCCTACAAATGGGCGGAAGTGCTCAGCGCCGATGCTTTCGCCGCCTTTGAAGAAGTGGGCCTGGAGAAAGACGATGATGTGGCCGCCACCGGCGAACGTTTCCGCAACACAGTGCTCAGCCTTGGCGGCAGCCTGCGGCCTGCCGAGGTGTATCGCCGCTTTCGCGGCAGGGACGCCACCAGCGCCGCACTCATCCGCCACTCCGGACTGGCGGCATCGGCCTCCTGAGCAGCCTGGAGCCTGAGCCATGGCTGAAGATCAGCTCAGGCTCAGTCCCGCCTGGGGTGCATCCCCTCAGGATGGCACCGAACTGGCTCCTCTGATCTCGCTCGATGCAGCGCTCGAGCAGAGCTGCCTACGGCGGGGAATCAGTCGTGATGCGTTCCTCCGGGAACTGCTCAGTGATCTTCACCATCAACGCCTGATTCCCCTGCTGCTGATGCTGCCGCGGCATTGGCGACAGCAGCACGCAAGCCTGCCCGAGCATCTGCGCAGGCTGGGAAGCCTGCTAGAAAACAACCTGGTCAGCCCGTTGCTGCTGGCAACCCTGGCGGATGACCTGCAGCACATGCTGCCCGCACTCTCTGAAACCTCGGGGCTCATGGCCCTCGAGCGCTGGTGCAGCAGGGAGATCTGCCTGAGCGGTGGACTGACACAGGACTTGCCGCAGACCCTTGAGGCGCTGTGGTCGATGGCGGCAGACACACAGGAACAAGCTCCTGAAGCGCTGAAAAAGTCTCCAGGCGCACTGGCGAAGATCAGCGCCATAAGCGGTGTTCTGAGCTGGAGCAACCAGGGACTCCCCAACCTGCAGGCCGAGCCTGAGCGGCAGCGCAACCGGGTGATGGCACAGATTCTCAATGCGCTGGGAAGCAACCGACTGAACAGCACAGGCAGTGCATCAGAACCTTTCAGATTCGAGGCAGCGAACAGCGGCAGGCAGCTTCTGGAGCATCTGAGCGAACTGGGCTGGCAGTGCCGCGCCCGCATCCGCACGAGTGTGGCCAGCTTTGGACTCGGTGCCAGCACCAGCATCGGTGATCAGTTGCTACAGGTTCCGCTGGCGGTCCCCTATCGAACCGGTCTTCTCAATGCAGACGGCGAGGAGATCCATGCGCTGATGCCCCATTGCTCCCTGGAGATGGAGCTGCAGCCTCCGGAAAACTCATCGCTTCTGTTGCAGTACTACCAGGGGGTGGAGGGTCTGAACGGCTGGGCAGCCCTCAATGAGCTGCAGAGGCCCTGGCAGAACGATCGAAGCAACGGGACAGTGAATTATCCAGCGAACGACATCAGCGGCGAACAGCTGGGGGAGACCCTCGATCTGTGTGAGCTGATGGGAGCCGTGCACAACAGTGAGGCCCAGTTCAGCCATCTGCATATGGGCGGATACGGAGCGCTGGGGTTCTGCATCGACTCCACAGCCCTCTTGGAGCAGGCCATCACCGGAAAGACCCATCTGTTCCCGCTGACGCTCGGAGATCTGTGGCGTCAGCGACTGCAGCGCCAGCTGCAACAGCTGCTGTCAACGGGTCTCCAGGTCACCGACAACAGCGTGAACCGCTACCGACAGAGCCTGGAGCAACTTCCACAGGATCTATTCCACAACGGCCAGTCACGCAGCGAAGCGCAACGGAGGCTGACGGCAAGCCAGCCGAAACACAGCCCGTTCACTCTGGTGCGGGCTCTCAACGGGGAGTTCTCAGCGGAGGGCTGAGCTCTGAACGCTCCAGCTCTCTGCAGATGGCTTGCACCACGGCGCCGCGAAATGCTGTGGAGAACGGCCCGGATGCACCGTTGTGATTCATCCCCTCGATCGTGTAGCGCTGCAGGGAGTGATGGCGTTGCCAGCGGTTCCAGTTGGAGAGGGGCAACAGGGACAGGCGGCCTGGATAGGCGATTCGTCCCAGAGCAGCCACGGGATCCTTGCTGCCCACCACCATCGCCACGTCATTGACGGACTCCAGCTCGCCATTGCCGCTGAACACGCCACAGATCGTGATCACCTGCACTCTCACCCGACAGAGCTGCTGCAGGATTTCAGCCGTTCCGATCGCCATCTCGCCACCACCGCTGTAACCGACCAGAACAATCCGGGATGCCTGATGAGGCCTGAATCCGATCGCATCGAGACGTCGGGCGATCTTCAACGCCAGCTCATAGTTCATCACCGGCCCGTAACGGCGGTCCGATGAGATACCGACCTTGATGATGTTGTTCGCCTGCACGCAGAAGGCACAGATGAAACGCACCAGTCGATTGGGGTGATGCTCCTGAAGAGCGAACAGTCGCTGCCAGAACCAGCCGGCAAAGGTGGTCGAACGCAGGCCGGTGTTGGTGATCGTGTAGGCCTCGATCCCCTTCACCAGCATGGTGTCGTCGGCAATCGACTCCTGAAGGCAGCCGAGGAAGTCGCTCACCCGAGGAGGATGGCTTTCCTCACTCTGATGAATGCCATCGAGGTAGACGACATAGTGCTGATGGCGATCGGAAGTCTCGCTGCCTGGGGCGAACAGACGACTGGGATCCGGAAGGCCGTTCATCCAGCCTTCCCAGAAAACGAAATCCACCATCACCGAATAAACGCCGACCAGGGCCACCACCACCACCAGCACCGAACCGAACCAGATCATCAGCTCCAGCAGTGACTGTGGCTGCAGAAGCGAAGCCGCATCCCGGCGAACGGCCGTCAGGCCAAGGGAACCGAGCATGGCTACGCAGACCAGCACCACAACCATCCAGCGACGCACTGTCCTGAGTCGCCGACGTTGATGCTGAACCGCAGCTGCAGTCTCTGATGACGGAGAGCTTGTCATGGCGACGTCAACACGGACACCTCCTGGGCAAGCATCTCGTAACTGGTGCGCCAGCGCTGCGCGAACAGCAGACCCACCAGCAAGAGTGCGAGCACAAAGCCGGGAAGCGCCACCACCAGGCTCGTTTCCAGCGGGATGTCATAGACGGCCTGCAACAGCAACATCACATTGAGATGAATCCAGGACAGCAGAGTCAGCGCGATCAGATCGCTCACATAAGGTGCCGCCGCCAGCACATAGAACAAACCCGGCCACATGGCGGCACCCATGTGATTGGCGAAGGTGATCGGTTGCAGAGGAACACCCTCCAGCAGCATCAGCATCAGGCTGTGGCAGAGGATCCCGACCATGAAGGCCAGGCTCAGAACCAGCGCATCCACGATCATGTGCAGGAAAATCTGCTTTGGCGTGAGCCGGTTGGCGAGCAAAGCGAACAGATGCGAAGCCGACATCGACATGCCAACACCGAACATCAGACCGACACCCGTGTCCATGGCCAGCAGCAGCTGACCCATGGACTCAAGCGATGCCAGCAGCTGGTCAGCCATCGACTTCAGGCCTGACGCAGATGCGGGCGGTTGACGATCCAGATCACCATGATCGAAAGAACGGCGCAGTAGAAGCACCAGACCGAGTTGAAGGTTGCGCTGTAGGTCGCCCAGGTGAGGAAGATCGAAACGAAGATGAGCACGCCGAACAATTTCACGGCTTTGTCTCTGAGGGCGATCAACGGCAGAACGATGAAAGCCCAGTAGGTCAACTCACCGATCGGTTCAGTGTTCACAAAGTTGTGAAGGATGCTGTGCAGATTGGAGATGTCGTAGAGCAGACGACCATTGCTGTGCACCGCTGGCTGCAGAGCAGGCGGGTTGAAAAGCATGGGTGTGTAGAAGGCCACGCCAAGCACCGTGGCCACGATCGCAACCCATTTGAGCCGTCGCTGCAGACCGGTGGAATCGGTGCTTCGGCTGATCGACCAGGCACTCCATGGGATCCAGATCATCCAGAAGCAGTAGGCGAAGAAGAGAAAGCCGAGTCCGGCAAGCGTGGCGAGAGGTTCGATGTTTCCACCATCAATCGCAGTCCACTCGAGGCCTTCAATGAACTGCTGCACGCCGAAGAAGAAAGGCACCAGCGCCAGAGGCTTGTAATCGGGTCTTTCATGCCGTGTGGCGAGATGATGTGAGTAGAGACCGAGGGGAACGAGCACGGCCGACGCCGTGAAACTTGCAGAGGCCGAAAAACACATGCGCGGCACTACATGAAAGACATCCAAAGTGTGCCCTCAGGTACAGAACATGTCAGCGACAGAGCACCGCTCAGTCGCCCAGAAGCGTTCCCAGAAGAACATCGAGGGCGCGGCGATCTGAGATCAGCTGCTGGTGAGTGAACACGGGAAGACTGCTCACGCGGCCCAGAGGCAGATGGGCCTGCCAGCCTGGGACAACCATCAGATCCCAGCGGCAGTAGTAACTGACGCAGTCCAGTTGTTCAAGGGCCTGCAGATCAGCATTCAGCGAACGGAGAAGGGGACTGCCCCGTTTCATGTCGGCGAGCCCAGCGAAAAGCCATGGGGGGATCCACTGCGCCGTGATCGTTCCCCGTTGCGGACTGCCGACACTGACAAAGCGATGGGTGCGCCGAGCACCACCGAACTGCTGCAGCCAGACACGAGCGATGATGCCGCCCATCGAAAAACCAAGCAGATCCACCTTCAGGTCATCACCCCAGTGCCCGCGGATGTGATCATCGAGCTGTTGGGCCAGAGCCCTCAGGGGAACAGCTCCCAGACGGTGCGGAAGATGGGGAACCAGCAGAGGAACATCATGCGCATCCAGGCGACGGACCAGTCGCCGAAAAAGGTGAGGCGTGTCCCAGAGCCCATGGACAAGAACGAGCGGACGCCTGGTGGATGAAGGCTCCGTGGAGGACATATCAGAACGGTTTACGGCGCCAGCGCTCAAGACTCACCGTACCCATGAACCCATGAATGGGAGGATCACATTTACGCAGCCACAGATGCATCGGCAAGGAACCGTACAGGCCTTCAAGTTCCGCGAACATGCACTCGCTGAAATGCTCCAGCGTCTGACAACAGATCTCTGCTGCCAGACGCTGGAGAGCCTGAACCGCCAGGCTGTAATCGGCGGTTGCCTCCAGGGAGTCAGCGGCAGCGGCGGCACTGAAGTCAAGATGCAGCTCGAGATCGACACGGAACCACTGACCATGTTCACGCTCACGATCGAGAACCCCCACGTGCGCCCACAGGCGCAGATCCTCGATCCTGATGATGTCGAGCGGCTGCGAGGAGCTGGTCATCACGCCAGCTCCACATGCGTGAAGCAACGTGCGCCTGAGGCGTAATCGGCAGCAATATGTCCATCGCCACGCAATCGGTAGCGATAGGTCACCAGACCCTCAAGTCCCACGGGGCCACGAGGAGGCAGCGTCTGGGTGCTGATGCCGACCTCCGCACCGAAGCCGTAGCGGAATCCATCGGCGAAGCGGGTGGAGCAGTTGTGATACACACCCGCGCTGTCGACCGAACGCAGGAATCGCTCGGCAGTGGAGGCGTTACGGGTGGCGATCGCCTCGGTATGGCGTGAGCCGTAACGACGGATGTGGTCAAGAGCCGTATCGAGATCATCCACCACTCGAACGGAAAGGGTCAGCGCAAGATATTCCGTGCTCCAGTCAGCGGCGGCGGCAGCCTCGCTGATCCCGTGTGCACAGGCAGCGTGATCACCCAGAAGTCTGACTCCCTCGGCCTGGAATGCAGGGATGGCCTTGTCGAGAAAGGCGCCGGCGATGTCGGCATGAATCAGCAGTGTCTCAATGGCATTGCAGGCAGCTGGATACTGCACCTTGCTGTCCAGAGCAATGGTCACGGCCTGATCTGGATCCGCCTCGGCATCCACGTACAGATGACAGACCCCGTCCGCATGACCGAGAACGGGAATCCGTGTGTTGTCCTGAATGAAGCGCACCAGTTCGTTGCTGCCTCTGGGAATGATCAGATCGACCAGACCCTCCAGCTTCAGGAGAGCGAGGCTGTCTTCCCGGGTGGTGAGCAGAGCGAGGGACTTGGGAGACACCGACGATCCCGCCAGTCCTTCCTGCAGTGCTGCCATGACGGCCTTGTTGGTGCATTCCGCTTCACGGCCGCCTTTGAGAATCGCGCCGTTTCCGGATCGGATCGCCAGCGAGGCGATCTGAATCACCGCATCCGGACGAGCCTCGAAGATCACGCCGACAACCCCGAGAGGAACACTGACGCGTTCCAGCACAAGACCGTGGTCCAGCTCGCGGTGCAGCTGCCTCTGGCCGAGAGGATCTGCCAGCTCCGCCAGCTGCCTCAGACCGGAGATCGCACCTTCGAGCTTGGCATCATCCAGCTTGAGACGGGCCATGAGAGCAGGGGCCAGGCCACCCTGTTCGGCTTTCTCACGATCGGTCAGGTTGGCGGCAACGATTGCACCGGAATGAGCCCGCAGCGACTCCGCCATGGCCAGCAGTGCAACCCGACGCTGATCGTCGCTGGTCAGACCGAGATCCGTGGCGGCCCTGCGCAGGCCCGTCGCCAAAGACAGCAGCTCCGGGGAGGGGTCTGGAACGGCCTGCACGGGAAACTCGACAAAACGGATTCCATCATCCCGCCTGGCGCGACGGCGAAGACAGCAAACGCTCAATCGCCAGACGTGCGGCGCCCAGTCGGCCTGCACCATTGCCGAGGGCACACGCCTTGATCTGCAGGCCCTCTCGACTCACCGCCTGGACACGGGTGCTGACTTCGCGACGCACGGCCGGGAGAAAATGTTCACTGGCTCCGGCAAGCCCACCCCCCACCAGAACAAGCTGGGGGGTGAACATGTAGACGAGCGAGCAGATGCCTGTGCCAAGAAGCTGGCCGTAGTGCTCCCAGTGAGCCTGTGCCTGGCAGTCTCCTGCGGATGCGGCCATGGCCAGCGAAGACGGCTCAGCACCACTGAGCCGCTTCAGTCCGGTGATGCTGGCGAACTGCTCAAGCGACCCTCTGTTTCCGCTGTTGCAGTCAGGACCATCGGGAAACAGCGTGATCAGGCCGGGTTCCGCCGCCGCTCCGTTGTGACCGGTGAACAGCCGACCCCCCAGCATCACCCCTCCACCCACGCCGGTTCCGAGCGTGAGCAGCACCACATCGCTGCAGCCCACTGCTGCCCCCTTCCAGGCCTCGCCCACGAGGGCACAGTTGCCGTCATTGGCGAGGGTGACCCTGCGCTTGAGGCGTGGTTCCAGCCACGCGGCCAGTGGAACCTCCTCCCAGCCGGGCAGGTTGATGCAGACGCGCGCTACCCGCGCATCGGCATCCATGGGACCCGGCAAACCAATTCCCACCACCGCAGCCTTGCCATCGGGGTCAAGGAGACTGATGGCCTCGGCAATCTCCACGCACACCGAGCCTGGAGTGGCGGGCTGTGGAGTTGGACGCTGATGCTCCGCCAGCAGCTCCCCATCGATGCTGAACAGACCCAGCTTGATCGCGGTTCCCCCGAGATCCACCCCCAGAACGCACGACTCAGGCATCAGAAACGCATAAACAGCTGAAGCTGGCTCTGCCAGGTGCCCTGGCTGTCGACCGAACCAGACAGGCTGAAATTCGGGTTGATCTGATAAGACACGGTTCCCTGCGCGGGGATGTCGTTGCGGTTTGGAGCGGCCAGCACAGAAAAGTCGAAGCGCTCAGTGATCGAAACGCCTACATCAGTCACCAGGGCGAGCTGGGGAGGAACCTGTCCTGAAACACGCTCCTGTTCATTCTGAACAACCGGTGAGACATAGGTGGGATAGAGAGCGAACTGAAGTCTCTGATTGAAGACATCGGTCAACGTGCCCAGAACCGGAGACAGAAGTGACTGGCCCAGTACGGCTGCCAGCGCTGTGCCGGCACCGGCACCGGAGAGTCCGGCCAGGGAGTTGCCTCCGATCAGCGCCAGCAACTGCGGCTCGGGGAGGGCGGGCGTGCTGCGCAACCGGATGTTCTGGGCCAGTCGATCGGCCGGTCCACTGGCAGAGAGCATCACTTTGATAAGCCGTAGCTGACCTCCGGCACCGAGATTGCCCAGACCATTTGAATCAAACACCGAGCTCCTGAAGGCTTCGTTGTCGCTGCTGACGGTCACGTTGTCGGAGACCCGAGTGACCATCGCGACATCCACATAGGGGATCAGCCCGAGTGATGGAGTGAACACCGCAACATTCGCGGCTTTGCGATCAAGGTTGAAGGTCGTTGTGAACATGGAGACCCGACCCGACAGCAACTGAACAACCCCCCGCAGTTCGAGGCTGGGATCCAGCGCTCCATTGACAGTGAGAAGACCCGCTGTGGTGAAGTTGTAGAAAGGAAGCCTTTCAACCCTCAGCTTCGGACCAAGTGTCAGGCGCAGGTCGCGGAAACCGATGAAGGGAAGCTTGGGCAGGGACGACTTGATCGAGCGGCTGGTCGCCGCCTCCATGTCCGCTCCGCTGAGAATCAGTGGCTCCCTGAAATCCCACTGCTCTTCAATCAGTTCATCAACGGAATCAACAGTGGTTGCGACTGTCTTCTGGGGAGCGGCCATTGAGAAAGGCTTCTGAGATCCCTTGTTTTTCAACCCGGAAACCTGAGAGCGGTTCGGCCTGATCGCTCCGTTGCTGAGCTCCAGCATTCCACCGATATCGGGTTTCACCAGTGCTCCGGTGATCATCAGGTCAGCTCCCACCTCCACATCGGCATTGGGCAGCTTCAGACGAGCCTTCTCGATCTGCAGGCGCAGGGGTTTGGGCTCGGGGGAGGGGCGCAGAAGAGCAAGAGCACCACTGCCCTGCAACTGACCGCTCGTCCCGAAACGGCCTTCGAGCGTCTGCACCTCGAGGCGATCGAAATCGAAGAGGATCGAGCCGTTCACCCGGGCCAGGCTCTGCCCCTGTGCATTGAACGCGGCGTTCTTGATCACGATGTAGCCGTTGGCCTCCGGTGCAAGCAGGGTGCCGCCGAGCAACAGGCGCAGATCAACCTCACCCTTGTCCCAGGTGACGTTGTCGTTGGCCAAGCCGGTCAGGAACTTGAGGCCATCTCCGAGGCTCAGAACCCTGACATCAAGGGGCTGGTCAGGAGCCAGTGGGATCCGACCGGTGACAGTCACAGGTTCGCGTGAGGAGTCGGAAACGAGAGCCAGGTCGAGCTTCAGATCCTGATCACTGAGAAGCACCTGGCCGCGTTGCAGTGCAATCGGATTGGAACCGACCATTGCATCCTCAAGCACGAGCTCGCTGCTGATCTGAGCCCTGGAGCCGTCGAGTCGATAGGTGCCGCTCATGCCGAGAGCTCCCAGCAAAGTCCGCGGCACAGGAGCAAACAGAGCCAGCAGGCTGAAGGGAAGATGCGCAAGAGAGAACGTCCCCTCACCTCCCTGAATCGGACCTTCAATCCGAGCGGTGAAGGGTTTCACCTGCAGGGCGTAATCGGCATCGTCGCCCTCGATCCAGAAATGGCCTTTGGCCTTGAGATCGAGATTGAGACGATTGAACCTGGGACCGCTGAGATCAATCACCGCATCCATCTGCCCGCGCAGGTCCTCAAGACGGAAGGGTTCACGGTCACGGTTCTGCTGACGCGCCTGCAGCAGGGCTCTGCGGGCGTTGCGCAGAGCCTGCAGCTGCCCGTCCAGATTGCCGCCGAAGGTGTTGATCAGCAGCGTGCCCAGATCGGAGGCCGAACCGTGGCGTGCGAGATCAACCTGGTTGAGGCGGGGCAGGCTCAGGGCGCTGTTACTTAGCCAGCGTGCGCTCAGGCCTCTCGCCACAGCCTGGCCCGAGAAGGGACCATCAAGACGACCTTCGGCATCCACGGTGATCTGGCCCGTATCAGGTGGCAGCAGTTCACCGGTCAGCGAGTAGCGACGATCCAAATAGCGGCCGGTGAGCAGGATCTGCTGAAGTTGCAGTCCCATGACTCCAGGGCGACTGAGGCTGAGGTCGGCCGTCATGGCAAGCGGTTGCAGACCCAGAGTGCCGTTGCCGCTCAGTCGTCCGTACACCCCTTCCCAGCGCTTCCTGGGGGGTAGTGCCAGTTCAAGCCCGTCGACGACGAGATTGTCCGCCGTCCATCGATAGTCAGCGGGCGTTCCACGCAACTGCAGTGTGCCGTTGCGGCGTCGCAGCATCACATCGGTTGGAAGCCAATCGGCACCGAGGCTTGCCTCGATCGATCCGGCAATCACCGACTTGAACGAAGCCATCGACAGCACACCGCCACCAGCGGAACGACCCACAAACGTTCCGCGCCAGTCCTCCATCAGGCGCAGTGAACCCGCTCTTGGATGGTTGAGTTCAAGACTCAGATCCGGCCTCAGGGCATCGAGGGGACCCAGCACGCGACCGGATGCCGCGATCGTTCCATCCATCTCCGTTCCCAGAAGAGGCCCAAGTCGGCTGAGTGGGTACGACTCAAGTCGCAGATCAGCCTCCAGCTGACCGGCCGTCAGACGACCCTCACCAAAACTGAGCGGAAGCCGGCCACTTGCGCTGAGGTCCCGACTGCGGAACTGTTCGAGCTGGAGCAGACCTGATTGCGCAGTCCAGCCAGCCCGCAGAGTCCACGACTGCAGCAACGGATTGCTGACCTGCGCCAGGTCAATTGACAGCTCCGGCTGGAGGGATTCACCACTTAACTGCAGCTTTCCTGTGAGGGGGGCTGCTGAGCCCAGCAGCGACGAGACCAGTGGAAGCTGCTTCCAGGCGGGCCCGGCCAGCGACAGCCGCTGGGTCGCCACCTTCAGCTGTGGATGCAGCGCTCCCCTGGCCATCACATCAAGACCGGGCGCTTTGAGGTCCAGGCCATCCAGTGTTGCCGTCCAGGCCTTGGGGTCCTGCCAGTCAGCACTTATCCGGGCTGCCAGCCGAAGCGATCCATCCATCGGGATGGCATCCGGCAATGCCCAGATTCCCTGCAGACTCAGATTCGGTTGACGCCAGTCACCTGAAAGACGAACAGACAGGTTGCGGTCCTGGTCGAGTTCCTTGAGCGCACCCTTGAGATCAAAGGAACGATTGAGACGCAGACTTCCTGCCAGAGAGGCCCTGTATTGACCGTAGGTCCAATCACTCCTTGGAATCCTGAGCACATCACCACGACAGCTGACCCGCAGCTGCGGCGACTCAAGAACGTTTTGCAGTGACTGACCGGTGAATTTGACCTTCTGCAGCGACAGGCCCCCATTGCAGTTGGCACGTCCCTTACGCCACCCCAGACGCAGATTGCCACCGAGCTGCCCCTGGATCTGAAGCGGCAGCTTCAACGGCAGAAGTTCCTGGTAGCGCGACAGCTGGAGCCGTTCCAGCCTTGTGGTGAGCTGGAACTCGGGACGCACCCAGCGGCCCCGTCCCTTGACGGCAATGCGCCCTCTGTCGGGGAGAACAAGCTGCAGAGAGGCATCGACACGGTGTTCATCCAGGCGGATGCCGCTCCAGCCGGATGCCGTCAGGCTGAGTCCGGCTGGAGCTATCCGGATCCTGGCAGGATCGCTGAAGCGCACCCGGAGATCGAGCCTGGGGGGGTCGCCCTGCTTCGGGAAGGAGCCCGGCACCCAGTACGCACCCTGGTCGTTGCGACGCAGATCGAGATGGGCTCCGCTGACGCGCACGCTGAGCACCGGCCGCAACCGCTGCAGACTGACCAGAGGGTCAAAGCCGATGGTGATGCGCTGAATCTCTGCCCTCGACTGATCGCTGGGGCCTGAGCGCACCACAACAGGTCCAAAAGCGATTCCCTGTGGACCAAGGCCTCGATAACCACCGATGCTGACCGGATGTCCCAGGGGTTGGGAGATCTGAGCCTCGATGCCTGGGCGCAGGCGCTGGAACTGCGAATCGAGCCAGCGATCGGCTGCGACCCAGATGGCGGAGCCACCGAGAACGGATCCGGCCAGAACAGACAGAACGATCCTGTTACGCCGCATGCTGGGAGGACCTCCACGCATCGATGCCCGTCAACACGCCGGAGGTCGACGCAATATAAAGACCACATTCCGAGGACACCAGCCCATGCCGCTTGAGGAATTGCTCTCCACCTCCAGCATCTGGCTTGCCAAGGGCGGCGCTGCGCTGTTCGGTCTGACACTGATTGCCTTCATCGCCGGCTGGGGCATCCGGTTCCGACTGGTTGGGGTGAGCAGTTTCACACTGCTGCTGTCGGCGAGCTGCTGGGCCTTCGGTCTCAGCTACACGCCCAGCGTCAAGATTGAGGGAGCATTGCGGGCACCGGTTGTCTTCGACAACGGGGAGGACCTCGTTGTCGCTCAGGCCCAGGCGGATTTTCCTGCTGATGCCATCGAACCAACCCTGCAGCAGCTTGCGGGCAACGTGCGTCCAGGCGGTCGCAACAGCCCGGAGGTGACCGTGCGCCTGCGTCAGCTGCAACCTGTGGGTGAGGGAGCGACCAGACCGGTGATTCTGGGCGAAACCGTGCGCGATTTCCGGGCCGGATGAAACCCGAGGATCCACTGCAGGACCTGCCTCAGAGCATGCGGGATGAAGGGAAGCAGCTGCTGACGTCGGGCATCACGACCTGGGGAGAGCTGCAGGCTCTCGACGAGATGCGGATCAGTCGACTGGCCGCCAGCGGGCGCGCATCAGCCCGCAATCTCAGGCGCCTGAAGGGCATGGCTGATCTTGCCTGCAGCCTGGACCTGGCCCCCCAGGATGCCGCCCTGCTCATGCATGCAGGACTGGCCACCGTGACAGCGATTGCCGGGTCAACACCCCAGGAGCTGGTCACCCGCACTGGACGGCTGGAACGTCAGCTGCGCAGCGGCCGTCCACCAGTGGTGGATCTGGCTCTGGCACGCCGCTGGATCCTGCGAGCCAGGGAGAGGCAAAACACGAACTGACCGTCCGGACCAGCCATGTCCGTCTCACCCGTTTCAAATGAGGTCACATTCGGACGGAGGATCCGATGAGTTCCCTCCAAAACCTCACAATTTCAGCGGTTGCCGCAGTCTCATCACTGCTGGCGACCACTCCAGTCAGCCTTGCTCAATCGTCGCTGCTCGAAAGCGTCAAGCGCAATCCCGGGGAAGCCCAGGCGCTCTGTCAGCAGTTCAAATCCATCAATGCCAGGGGTGAATCAGCACTGTCGAACCGGTCCATTGCGGTGATCGCCGGTCAACGCAACCTCAATACAACCGAGGCGGAGATCGTGGCGACCTACGTGATCGGCCTCAACTGCCCGGATGTTCGCTGATGAGTCACTGATCACCGGAGACGGCATTGAGCTCGTTTCCCGTGTGTGGCGACCCGAAACAGGTGGTCCCTGGCCGGCACTTCTGATGCGACAGCCATACGGGAGTTCCATCGCTTCAACGGTCACGCTGCCTCACCCGGAATGGTGGTGCAGCCATGGTTTCGTTGTGGTTGTGCAGGACGTGCGCGGCCAGGGAGCTTCGGGGGGAGATTTCCGGGGATTTTCACAGGAGGCTCAGGACACGGCCGAGACGTTGACGTGGCTGAGGAGCCTGCCTGATGTCAACGGCAGGATCGGGATGTACGGCTTCTCCTATCAGGGTCTGACCCAGTTGCTGGCTCCAGTCGACTGCCTGCCTCCCGACTGCATGGCACCGGCGATGTGCGGACTGGACGAACGGAACCACTGGAGCTGCGACGGCAACGCCCACTGGTGGCATCTGAGCCTGGGATGGGGACTACAGCTCGCCTGTCTTCAGGCACAGCGTCGCGGCGATCCTGCGGCCTGGGAGGAGATGCGTCGAAGTCTTGAGGACGGCAGCTATCTGCGTGAAGGGTTGTCATTGCTGAAACGCCACGATCCCGAAGGCATGGCCGTGCGCTGGCTGACGCAGTCGGCTGAGCGGAACAGCGACTGGATCCGGCATTCGCCACCGGATCGATGGCTGAGACAACCCATGCTGCTGCTGGGTGGATGGTGGGACCCCCACCTGCGCGGGGTGATCGATCTGGCCGAGCGGTCGCGAGCGGCAGGCGGTCAGCCGGAACTGCATATCGGGCCTGCCACCCATCTGGAGTGGTGGCCGGAGAGCAGCGCGTTGCTTCTGAACTTCTTCCAACGACATCTGCAGCCCCCTCTCAGCGAGATCAGCGTGCACGCGGACAATCCTGATACGGATCACAGCCCTGTCGATTCCAATCCGATCGTTCTGAGGCTCTGGGATCAAATCAGCGAACACTGGTGCGGTGAAGAGGTGCTGAGTCATGCCTCAATCCCTCCTTCAGCCGACCAGCGCTGGCACCTCGACAGTCAGGGGCTTGCCTGCCTGACCCCTGAAGAGGGCCTGATCCGTGATTCAGCACCTGAGCATCCGGGAAAGGTGGTGATCGTGCACGACCCATGGCGCCCTGTACCTGCCGTAGGAGGGCATCTCAGCCCGAATGCCGGGCCATGCGATCGAGGCTCTCTGGATCGACGCAGCGACGTGGCGGCGTTCAGCGGAGATCGCCTGAGCAATGTCCTCAACCTTTGCGGCAGGCCGAAACTGCGGCTGCGTGTCCGCGCCGATCAGCCGGGGTTCGATCTCTGCGTGGCGTTGTCACGACTGCCCGCAGGCACCACAAGGGTTCAGCAGCTGTCTACAGGCGTGTTGCGAGTCCGCGGAGAGGACGCCCTCAGACTTCAGGAGAGAGAGCTGGAACTGCAGGCTCTACAGGCCACACTTCAACCTGATGATCGGCTGCGCCTGTCGATCGCCGGCTCCGCCTGGCCTGCCATTGGCATCAATCCAGGAGACCCCGCCATGGCCTGCGCGGCACCGAGCGCCAATTGCCGGGTGATCAGCATCGAGCTGCACCTGGGCATGGCGCAGTTGTGGATGCTGCCGCTGCTGACGCCCCAGACTCTGGGAACTCCGGCAGACTGACGCGACCCCTTTGACGATTGCCGTGAAGTTCACCTCCTGTCTTCTGGCCGCTGCCATGGCCACCTGCACTGTGGAGATGATCCCGGCGGCGAGCGTCAGAGCGGAGGTTCAGCTCGCGCAGGCGCAGGACGCGGCGCGAACCAGCCTCAGCTCCGCCAGGGCCAAGGCATCCGCCAGCGCGTTGCTCCAGTCGATCCAGGCCAGGAACGCTCAGGGGATCTACAACCTGTTGTCGGCTCCCCTGAAATCAGCCACCAGTGTGGAAGCCATCGGTGAGCGGCTGCAGAGCGCTCCTGTGATCGAATCCTTCCGCGTGGTTGAGATCAATCCAGGCATGGATGACACCACGGTGGAAACCGTGGCCATGACCAACAGCGGTACCCGTGAACTGCCGCTCATCCTGGTGCTCGATGACGACGGCGAACTGCTGGCCTGGAAGTGGGTTGAATCGGTTCTGCCGATCGAACAGACCGCCCTCGACTTCGTGAAGGATCTGGTTGCCAGGCGTTGGGTGGCAGCCCGGTATTACCTGGACCTCGACTTTCAGAGGGAGATTTCTCCAGCTGATCTCGAGCGCAAGTGGTCGAAGCTGGCAAGGGTGCTCGGTGGAGTGAAGAACATCGAAAACGCGCTGGTGGCGACCAGCAGCAAAGAACAGCAGCTGGTGCTGGTCACGATCGAATTCGGCGATGTGACCGACAATCTGTTCGTGATCTTCAACCGCCGGGGGCGGATCATCAACGTCGACTTCTCCGCGGATCTGGTCTGAATCCCTGGCAGGCACGGAGTTTGAGCAGCCTTTCCGCTTAAGCTCCCGGCCTATCAAAGCTCCGTCGTCATGACCATCACTGTGCAGGACTGGATGGTTGAGGACGCTCAGCGACTGGCGGAGTGCCGTCACGACCACCCCTTCTCCGTTCTCGGCGCTCAGCCTGTGGAGGGTGGCTCCTGGGTGATCCGTGTGTGGATGCCCGAGGCCGAGCGCGTCACCCTGATGATCGACGGCAGGGAGATCGCCATGGAAACTCCCCACCACCCGTGGATTTTCGAAGCGAGTGTCAGCAGCGATCCCGGTTGCGACTACAGCGTGCGCGTCGAGCGCGGAGGAATCACCCATGAGCAGCACGATCCCTGGTCGTTCCGTGAGGAATGGATGGGCGAAATGGATCGCCATCTGTTCGCTGAAGGCAACCACCACCACATCTGGCGGCGGATGGGAGCCCACCCCTGCGAGCAGGGGGGCATCAAGGGGGTGATGTTCTGCCTGTGGGCCCCCAATGCCCGCAGCGTCAGCGTGATCGGCAACCTGAATTCCTGGGACGGTCGCCAGCACCCCATGCAACAGCGCCTGGGAGGAATCTGGGAGCTGTTCATCCCTGGGCTTCGGGAAGGCGAGCTCTACAAATACGAAATCCGCACCCAGGACGGCCACTGCTACCAGAAGGCAGATCCCTACGGCTTCCAGCACGAAGTACGTCCGGCCACAAGCTCACTGGTCAGTCATCTCGATGGTTTCAGCTGGACGGACGCCGGCTGGATGCAGAAGCGCGACAGCAGCAACGTTCTGGACCAGCCGATCTCGGTCTACGAGATGCACCTCGGCAGCTGGATCCATGCCTCAGCGGAGGAGCCTTTCATCGAAGCCGATGGCAGCGCACGGCAGCCTGTTCCCGCAGCGGATCTCAAACCGGGCGCACGCTTGCTCACTTACCCGGAACTGGCTGATCGGCTGATCCCCTACGTGAAGGAGCGCGGCTTCACACACATCGAGCTGATGCCGATCACCGAGCATCCATTTGATGGCTCCTGGGGTTATCAGGTGACCGGCTGGTACGCGCCGACCAGCCGCTACGGAACCCCGGACGAATTCCGCGCTTTCGTCGATCGCTGTCATGCCGAGGGGATCGGCGTGATCATCGACTGGGTGCCTGGTCACTTCCCCCGTGACAGCCATGGCCTGGCCTTCTTTGATGGCTGCCATCTCTATGAGCACGCCGATCCCCGCATCGGCGAGCACAAGGAATGGGGCACTCTGATCTTCAACTACAGCCGAAACGAAGTCCGCAACTTCCTTGTGGCAAACCTGGTGTTCTGGTTCGACCAGTTTCACATCGACGGCATTCGGGTGGATGCGGTCGCTTCGATGCTTTACCGCGATTACCTGCGACCTGACGGTGAGTGGCTACCCAATGAGCACGGAGGCCGCGAGAACACCGAGGCGGTGCGCTTTCTCCAGCAGGCCAATCACGTGCTGTTCCAGCACTTCCCCGGAGCACTATCGATCGCTGAGGAATCCACCACCTGGCCGATGGTGACCCAGCCCACTGACAACGGAGGTCTTGGTTTCAATCTGAAGTGGAACATGGGCTGGATGCACGACATGCTCGATTACTTCGAGCTCGATCCCTGGTTCCGCCAGTTCCACCAGAACAACATCACGTTCTCGATCTGGTACAACTACACCGAGAACTTCATGCTGGCTCTGAGCCACGATGAAGTGGTTCATGGAAAAAGCAATCTCCTGCACAAGATGCCTGGAGATGACTGGCAGAAATACGCAAACACCCGTGCCCTGCTGGCCTACATGTGGACCCATCCAGGCAAGAAAACCATCTTCATGGGAATGGAGTTTGGTCAACGCGCCGAATGGAATGTCTGGGGAGATCTGCAATGGGAGCTGCTGAATCACGAACCGCATCAGGGCCTGCAGCGCCTGGTGGGTGACCTCAATGCTCTCTACAAAGCGGAACCGGCTTTGTGGCGTGATGACTTTGATCAGTTCGGATTCCAGTGGAT
The DNA here is from genome assembly GCF_047304175.1 of Synechococcus sp. MIT S9503. Classification (GTDB taxonomy): domain Bacteria; phylum Cyanobacteriota; class Cyanobacteriia; order PCC-6307; family Cyanobiaceae; genus Synechococcus_C. The sequence goes on from NZ_CP138955.1 coordinate 1,189,340, forward strand.
TGACTGCAACGACAATCGCCATTCCGTAATCAGTTTCATGCGCCGGGAAAGCGCCAGCGGAACATGGCTGGTCGTGGTTGCCAACTTCACGCCTCAGAGTCATTCCCACTACCGGGTGGGGGTCCCGCTGGCGGGCTTCTATGAGGAGATCTTCAACACGGATGCAGCCAAATACGGCGGCAGCAATCTGGGGAACATGGGTGGCAAACCCACCGATGAATGGGGAATCCATGGCTACGAGAACTCTCTCGACCTCTGCCTGCCTCCTCTGAGCCTGATGGTGTTCAGACACGATCCGAAGCGCAGCCTCAGCGCGCTTGAATCAACAGCGGATGACTGAGCCGCTGTCTGCCATGTGACGAACAGATCAGCATGCCTGGTATCCAATGCTTCTGCATGGATTCTTCAGGTAGGTTTCCGACTGATTTGATTTCGGCTTGATGAGCGACTCTCTGCCTCTGTTGCTGCGTGCAGCCCGTGGTGAAGCGGTGGAGCGTCCTCCGGTCTGGATGATGCGTCAGGCCGGCCGATACATGAAGATCTATCGCGACCTGAGAGATCAGTACCCCAGCTTTCGCGAACGCTCCGAGAACCCTGATCTCTCCTATGAGATCTCGATGCAGCCCTTCAGAGCTTTCAAACCGGATGGCGTAATTCTCTTCTCCGACATCCTCACACCGCTGCCCGGCATGGGCATCGACTTCGACATTGTTGAAAGCAAGGGCCCCCAGATCGGTGAGCCGATCCGCGATATCAATCAGGTCAACGCTCTGCGCCCTCTGAATCCAAGCGAATCCATGCCCTTCGTCGGCGAAGTGCTGGGTCGCCTGCGCGAGAGCGTCGGCAACGAAGCCGCTGTGCTGGGCTTCGTTGGTGCTCCCTGGACCCTGGCTGCCTACGTGGTGGAAGGCAAGAGCAGCAAAAATTATGCGGTGATCAAGGCCATGGCCTTCCGTGAGCCGGAACTGCTGCACAAACTGCTCGATCACTTCGCTGAGTCAATTGCCAGCTACCTGCGCTACCAGATCGATTCCGGCGCCCAGGTGGTGCAGATGTTCGATTCCTGGGCCGGCCAGCTGAGCCCGGCCGACTATGACGTTTTTGCAGCTCCCTATCAGAAGAAGGTCGTCGACCTGGTCAAGCAGACCCATCCCGACACCCCTTTCATCCTTTACATCTCCGGCAGTGCCGGCGTTATCGAGCGAATGGCCCAGACCGGTGTGGACATCATCTCCCTCGACTGGACTGTGGACATGGCGGAAGCCTGTGCAAGACTCCCCGAGCACATCGGCGTGCAGGGAAATGTTGACCCCGGTCTGCTGTTCGGCACACCACAGGCGATCGAGGCGCGCATCGATGACTGCGTCCGCAAGGCCCGCGGCCGCCGGCACATCCTCAACCTCGGCCATGGCATCCTCCCCGGCACTCCTGAGGAGAACGGTGCCGCCTTCTTCACCGCCGGCAAAAGCGTGATGGACAGGATCGGGGCTCTCGCTTGAGTCAGACAACCACTCCGGCGCGCGTCCTGATCACCGGTGCCAGCGGCTGCGTCGGTCAATACACCACATCCTGGCTGCTTAACAACAGCAATGCCGAACTGCTGCTCTGGCTGCGCGATCCCGGCAAACTCACCGCCGTATCAGCAGACCACCCGCGGATCCAGCTTCTGGTTGGGGACCTCCGCGATGCTGATCGTTTTGCAGACGAACTGGCCAGCGTGAGTCGCGTGATCCATACGGCCACCGCATGGGGGGATCCCGAGCGGGCGCAGCAGGTGAACGTGGTGGCCGTGAAGCGGATGCTGTCCCTGCTTGATCCATCCGTGATCGAGCAGATCACATATTTCTCAACGGCCAGCATCCTGGATCGGCATCTCCAGCCCCTGACAGAGGCACTGGCCTATGGGACGGAATACATCCAGACCAAAGCCCAGTGCCTGAAGGATCTGGAGCAGCATCCTCTCGCCGAGAAAATCGTTGCCGTTTTCCCCACCCTCGTGTTCGGAGGACGCGTTGACGGCAGCAGCCGGTTCCCCACCAGCTACCTCACCGAAGGTTTGCTGGATGCCAGCAAATGGCTCTGGCTGGCACGCTTCCTGCGTGCTGATGCCAGCTTTCATTTCATCCATGCGGCTGACATCGCGGCGATCTGCGGCCACCTCGCCACCTACCCGCATCAGCGCAACAGCGAACCCGGCCAGGGTGCTGTGCGCAGAATCGTGATGGGCCAGAAAGCGATCAGCGTCAATGAGGCGGTGGCCTGTCTCTGTCGCTGGCGGGGACTCAGGCGCACCCCCGGAGTGCCGCTCTGGCCCTGGTTGATCGAAACATTGATCAGGGTTCTGCCGATCGAGGTCAATGCCTGGGACCGCTTCTCCATCCGTCAGCGCCATTTCATCCACGAACCGGTGACCCAGCCGGAGCGCTTCGGTGACACCAGCCATGCCGCTGACCTTGAGTCCGTGCTTATGGATTCAGGTTTACCGAGGCGAGGATCTCTCTGAGATGCGCCTATAATTAGTCAACTTCAACAGCCGACATGCTGAAGAGCCTGAAATCGTTTTTCTACACAGCCCTCGCTTTAGTGCTGGCCTGCACAGTGGGTGTTGCTTCCGCGAGCGCCGCCACCGTTGAGGTGAAGCTCGGTGCAGACTCCGGAATGCTGGCTTTCGAACCCAGCTCTGTGACCATCAAAGCCGGTGACACCGTCAAGTTCGTCAACAACAAGATGGCCCCTCACAACGCCGTCTTCGAAGGCCACGATGAGTACAGCCACACCGATCTGGCATTCTCCCCCGGCGAATCCTGGGAAGAGACCTTCAGTGAGGCCGGCACCTATGACTTCTACTGCGAGCCCCACCGCGGAGCAGGCATGGTGGGCCAGGTGATCGTCGAGTGATCCATCCCTCCAGCACCTGATTTTTCAGGTTTCAACATATTCAGACCCCGGATTGTCAACGTTGACTCCGGGGTCTTTTCATGTGCCTGCTGATGGATAGGTTTGGCACAGAAACGAATGCCAAGGGATGCCGAACCCTGTTTCTGCCCTGGCGCTGATCCTCAGCCTCTGGCTTGGCCTTGGGGCGGCTCTGCCTGTTGCAGCCATGGCTGACCCTGACCTGTCTCATGGTGCCCAGCTGTTCTCCAGTAACTGCGCTGCCTGCCATATGGGCGGCGGCAATGTGATCCGGGCCAGCCGCACCCTCAGCCAGGCCGACCTTCAGGCCTATCTCGACTCGTACAGCCAGGATCCGATCGAGGCCATCGAACACCAGATCGAAACTGGCAAAAACGCCATGCCCCCCTACGAGGGCAAACTGAGTGTCACGGAAATCGACGACGTCGCCGCATTCGTTGAGAAGCAGGCGGAAAAGGGCTGGTCAAGATGAGCAGAGAAGCCCTGAGCGCCTTTGTGCATGCGCTTGAACACAGTGCGTCGCTGCGACGACAACTGCATGCATGCAGCAACGATGCCGAGGTTGTGTCTCTGGCCCGACGTCTTGATTTCGCTCTGGAGCCTGCCGATCTGATTGAGCAGGATCAGGTGGCGGCCATGGAAACCTGGTTCAGCCGCAGCGCCCTCGGCATCCGTCCTCCCGCCGGCCCAGACTGAATCTTTGCAAGACAGCCCGTGGCGGTGGTGACTCTGCTGAGCGACTTTGTTGACGGGACGTCCATGGCGCTGAGCGAGGACACCGACGCGAAGAACCTCAACAGTTACATGGTCCGCAATCCAGGGCAGCTCTGGGCTGGCATGCAGCAGCGACGTCTGGCCAGAAAGCTCACCCGCAAACGCCGAGGACCGGGAACGCTGTATTTCGCACCAACCGAAACAGCCCAGGCCTGCGTGAGCGCCTATCTGCAGATCGATACAGGATCAGACGAGGAAAAAACACAGCATCTGGCCATGCAGGCCAGTGGTGTCGAGATCGCGCCTCACGTAGGCGAAGCCACCGAACGCAAGGTGCTGTTCAGCCGCCAGCAGCGCAGCTTGTCGAAACAGGCGCAGGCGAAAGGCTTCGGCTGAACGACACAGCGCCGCAAAACGGTAGCGACAGGCACACTTTTAACTTCCTTTAAGGGTTTTCCGTGGAGCTGCTTCCCGTCCCCCCTGATCAGCGAAAGTGCAGACGATTGGGAGGGCTCATGCACGACACCATTCACAACCGACGTGGCACCAGCCTGAAGTGGGAGTCCAACGGGGAGCTTGCAGGCGCCGATCTGCGCAACATTCTTCATCGCCTCCAGGAAGCTGATCCCAACGCTCAGGGGCTGAATCAGTGCGAGCTGGTTGATCGCCCGGATATGAACTGACCGGAATCAGAGCAGTTCTGCCATGCGATCGACACTTGATCCGATGCACTCAACCACGTATCCCTCCAGGCCCTGATCATCACGGCCTTGCTTGAGGCGGAAGAGATAGGCGTTCACCCATGCCGTCTCGGCATTGTTGGTGTCATGTCCACGATCCACAAAGCCAGGCTTCTGTTGAAACAGATGCAGAAGGATGGTCAGCACATCCCCCACAGCGAGGTTTTCAGGATCGATCAAAGGCAGCTGATCCCTGATCTCCAGAAACGAGATCGACGCGGAGTAATCAAAATCCTCCGGAACCACCACCGACATCGAAACCCGCCCAGTGCTGGGATGGTAGTTGCCGGAGCAGCAGTGAACGTCACTCAGCCGTCGGCCCTGAAAGAGCAGACAGCCAATACTGGAGTGAGGAAATCGCGTTTCTGGAAGCCCGCCCGAACGGAATCCAGGGAGACATCAACAACGATTACCGAGGAGCCTGCGAGGAGGTCCTCAAGTCAGCGAAGATCATTCCGGCTTGCTGCCGCTGAACGTTTCACACCCGCAGGGTATGGGTCGGAGAAACAAAGCTCTGGCGCTTGGCGAAGAGGTGCTTACGCGGCCTGGGAGCACTGTGCAGACGCAGAGATTCAGACAACAGCCTGCCCTGAAGTGACTTATGGCGATTCTCCTGATCACGCCAGTACTGCTGGATGGTGAGGGGCCAGTGCTCAGACACGCGATCCAGCTTGGGAGTTTTATCGCCGGAGATATTGATCACGGACATGCGGCGCACCTGCAGCGGAACCTTCATCAACCCCTAGCCACAGTCCAGGGCAGTGGCAGCACGATCGTCACCGATCTCTGGAGCTGTTCCTGAGCGTTTGAAAGCATATGGCGGGGCACCACTGAATTAATGCTGACCGGTCGACCTGGAGGCATCCATATCACGTTTCAGCTCGCAGCAGGGAAGCTGCCGGTGATACTGAGCGGGTTCGCGCATCGCCCAGTACTCATCCACCAAGCCCAGAAGGTGGGATCCGATCCGATTCAGCCAAGACCGTATCTTCATTCCTTCATGTTGCCGAACAGAGGACAATTCAGCCACGGGAACCAGCCTGCGAGTCCCAGTTGCCGATTCTGCAATCGGACTCTGACTCTTCAATCCATTGCCGCCACTCGGAAGCGGACGCTGGCGAAACCACGTCAACCAAAGCGTTGTCGGTCCAGTAGTCGGGTGAATCGAGAATCCCCAGATGCAGGGGACAGGACGGGGCAGTCTTCACAACCCACTCCTTCAGATTTGCTTAACCATGGCCTAGGGCTCGGTTGCGATGCAACTACGCGAAACACAGAGATTTCTGACGACCGAGCTGGCGCGAAGACAAAAGAAAACCTGGAATAGGTGCAACTAAATAGGCCCACTTCACACCCTTTCAGGAAGAGCTAAAGAAACGCTATGGCCTCAACGAGGCAACGAGCCCTGGCTATTGGGCTTGGTATCGGGTTTGGAATCGCCAGCGCAGGCATCGGCGCAGCCTCTGCCTGCACCAGCTTCACCTTGAGAGGCAATGACGGTGGAAGGGTGTACGGCCGAACAATGGAATTCGCCAAACCATTGAACAGCGAGGCCGTTTTGATCCAACGCGGCACCGTGATCAAAGGAGCCGGGCCATCTGGACAGGAGGGGAGCGGCCTGAGCTGGACAAGCCGGTACGCGGTGATTGGCCTGAACGCTGTAGGGGTCAACGACGCACTCGTCGATGGCATGAATGAGAAGGGAATGGCAGGAGGATTGCTGTATTTCGAGGGCTACGCACAGTTTCAGAATGTTCCAGCCGGTCAGAGCGATCGCTCGATCGCCAGCTGGCAATTGCTCGCTTATGTACTCAGCAATTTTGCGTCCATTGCCGAAGTCAAACAGTCGCTCCCAAGCGTTCTGGTGAATGGGTCAGTACTGCAGGCCTTTGGGAGCATGGTGCCCATCCACATGATCCTGCACGATCGCCAAGGCAACAGCCTCTCTGTGGAATACATCGAAGGGGATCTAAATATGCTCGACAACCCGACTACTGTTTACACCAACTCGCCACCGCTTCCCTATCAACTGATTGCAGCAGGCAACTATGGCAACCTCAATGCCATGCCTCCGGCAGAGGTCACAGTGAACGGATTGGCGTTGCCTCCTGTCAGCGCAGGTGCAGGATTGCAGGGTCTGCCAGGCGATTTCCTCTCCACATCAAGGTTTATCAGGGCATTGATCTTCAGCAGGAATGCACCCACCAATCTGAGCTCAGCCGAGCAGGTGGGCACAGCATTCCATCTGCTCGACCAATTCGATTTACCTCCGGGAAGTCAGGGGATTCCAGCTGGAGGCGGATTTGGAGGAGGTGGCTCGAAAGCCACCTATGAAATTACGGAATGGTCAGTCGTCTCCGACCAGAAGAATGGCACCTATTCCATCAAAACCTTTGAGAATCCCGATATCAGGCAGATGCGGTTTGTAGATATGCCGTTATCAGGTGGAACCATTAAGGTAATGCCGCTTGATCAACAACAAAAGATCACTATTCTGAAGCCATGAAAACTAATCGTCCCTATTATTAAATTTACTAGCCAGGAAAATGCAGGATAAATTTTTTAAAATTTCAAGCAAAATCCAAGCAAGATTTAATCAATAATATGAATTTGGTCAATTAATCTCACTCTGCTCACTTGTTTTGGCGTGCCGCCGTCAGCACTGCCAGATAGAGATCCTCATCAACTTCCCGGATGTCGTACTCAGAGGGCACAGCACCATGGTGATGCTCGTGCACCACCGTCCAGCACATTCTCTCCAAGTCGGAAGGCGAAGCTCCGTAGAGCTCCCGGAGTCTGGCCACCAGTTTCGTGACCAGACTGGAGTCCACAGGGTTTCCTTCCACCTTGCTCGCTGCATCGTCCAGAGAACCCTACCGATCCTGATCGGTTGACCGCATGCTGGCGTGCAGACCGAACAGACTGGGTCGGTCCCCCTGAGCTCAGGCAGGAACAGGAACCATACGGTGACAACAGCACCAAAGGACCCATGCAACCCACGGCCGAAAAATTCACCGAAAAGGCCTGGGCCGCGATCCTCTCGGCCCAGAATCTGGCCCAGAAGAGGCGCCATCAGCAACTGGAAACAGAGCATCTAATGCTGGCTCTGCTTGAACAGGACGGACTGGCAAGCCGCATTCTCGAAAAAGCCGGCGTCACTCCAACCGCACTTCAGAGCAATCTGGAGGCCCATCTGAGTGTTCAGCCGGCGCTGCAGTCTGCGCCGGAATCCGTATACCTGGGCAAGGGGCTCAATTCCCTGCTGGATCGCTCCGAATCTCTCAAGCAGGAGTACGGAGACAGCTATATCTCCATCGAACACCTGCTGCTGGCCCTAGCAGAGGACGCCCGCTGCGGCCAACGACTGCTCACTCAAGTAGGCGCCGACGCCAAAGCACTGAAAACCGCTATTGATGCCGTACGCGGCAGTCAGACCGTGACCGACCAGAACCCGGAAGCCACTTACGAATCACTTGAGAAATACGGACGTGATCTCACGGCCGCTGCCCGCGACGGCAAGCTTGATCCTGTGATCGGACGCGACGAGGAGATCCGCCGCACCATTCAGATCCTCAGCCGACGCACCAAAAACAATCCTGTGCTGATCGGCGAACCCGGGGTCGGCAAGACCGCCATAGTGGAAGGGCTGGCGCAGCGCATCGTCAACGGCGATGTTCCTCAGGCACTGCAGAACCGACAGCTCATCGCCCTCGACATGGGAGCACTGATCGCAGGTGCCAAATATCGCGGTGAGTTCGAGGAACGTCTCAAAGCGGTGCTGAAGGAAGTGACCGACTCCGAGGGACAGATCGTTCTGTTCATCGACGAGATCCACACCGTGGTGGGAGCCGGCGCCACCGGGGGCGCCATGGATGCCAGCAACCTGCTCAAGCCGATGCTGGCGCGAGGGGAATTGCGCTGCATCGGTGCAACAACGCTTGACGAACACCGCCAGCACATCGAGAAAGACCCTGCTCTGGAACGACGATTCCAGCAGGTGCTGGTGGACCAGCCGACGGTGGAAGACACGATCTCAATCCTGCGAGGGCTGAAGGAGCGCTACGAAGTGCACCACGGGGTCCGCATCGCTGACAGCGCGCTGGTGGCCGCCGCCGTGCTCAGCAGCCGCTACATCGCCGACCGTTTTCTCCCTGACAAGGCCATCGACCTGGTGGATGAATCCGCCGCGCGCCTAAAGATGGAGATCACCTCCAAGCCGGAGGAGATCGATGAGATCGATCGCAAGATCCTCCAACTGGAGATGGAGAAACTTTCACTCGGCCGCGAATCGGATGCAGCCAGCCAGGAGCGGCTGGAACGCCTTGAGCGGGAACTGGCGGAACTCTCGGAACAGCAGAGCACCCTGAATGCCCAGTGGCAGCAGGAGAAGGGAGCCATTGATGAGCTCTCCAATCTCAAGGAGGAGATCGAGCGTGTGCAGCTGCAGGTGGACCAGGCCAAGCGCAGCTATGACCTCAACAAGGCTGCGGAACTGGAATACGGCACCCTTGCCACCCTGCAGAAACAGCTGGCGGAGAAGGAGGCTGCGCTGGCGGCTGACGATGATGGCAGTCAGGAAAAATCACTGCTGCGCGAAGAGGTCACTGAAGACGACATCGCCGAGGTGATTGCCAAATGGACCGGCATTCCTGTTGCCAAGCTGGTGCAATCGGAAATGGCCAAACTGCTGGTGCTTGAAACCCAGCTGCACGAGCGAGTGGTGGGGCAACAGCAGGCCGTTACCGCTGTGGCCGATGCGATTCAGCGCTCACGCGCTGGGCTGAGTGATCCCCACAGACCGATCGCCAGTTTCCTGTTCCTCGGTCCGACAGGTGTCGGCAAAACCGAGCTCTCCAAGGCCCTGGCGGCTCAGCTGTTCGACAGCGAAGACGCAATGGTGCGCATCGACATGAGTGAATACATGGAGAAGCACACCGTGAGTCGCTTGATTGGTGCTCCTCCCGGCTACGTCGGCTACGAGGCAGGCGGTCAGCTCACCGAAGCCGTGCGTCGGCGCCCCTATGCCGTGATCCTCTTCGACGAGGTGGAGAAAGCCCACCCCGACGTATTCAATGTGATGCTGCAGATCCTCGACGATGGTCGAGTCACCGATGGTCAGGGCCGGACGGTTGACTTCACCAATGCCGTTCTGATCCTCACCAGCAACATCGGCAGCCAGTCGATCCTGGATCTCGGCGGTGATGACGGGCAGCACGTTGAGATGGAACGGCGGGTGAATGAAGCCCTGCGCGGCCACTTCAGGCCTGAATTTCTCAATCGACTTGACGATCAGATCATCTTCCACAGCCTGCGCAAAGACGAACTACGCCGGATCGTGAGTCTGCAGGTGGAACGTCTACGCAAACGTCTCACGGAGCGCAAGCTCGGTCTGAGCATCAGCGATAACGCCACCGATTGGCTTGCCGATGCCGGCTATGACCCGGTGTATGGAGCCCGTCCGCTCAAGCGCGCGATCCAACGCGAACTGGAAACACCAATCGCCAAGGCCATCCTGGCGGGACGTTACAGCGATGGCGATGACGTGAACGTGGATGTGCAGCCGGCAAGCGGCAACGAGGAGCAGCAGAAACTGGTGCTGCGCTGATCACTGGTCTGGCTGCCGGGTGACCGTGCTGAACCATTCGGGCAATGCCTCATAGCAGGCTCCATTGGCCCGGTTTTCCCGCGCCTCCACCTTCCAGCAGCAGCTGCGGCCTGCATCACGTTGTTGCAACAACGTGTTGGTCCAGCCCCAAACCAACTGAGCGGTGGCTTCCATGCCCACGTTGTCCATCACGCGCAGGTCCAGTGCGCCCTGGTCGTGGAGAGACTGCCATTGATCCATCAACGGATCATCGGCATTGACCAGAAAGGTGTGATCGAACTGCCGTCTGAGCTGCTCTTCCAGAGGCCTGAGACTGGAGAAGTCGACCACGAAACCACAGGCATCCAGCTCAAAGGCAGCGAACCAAACCGTGAAGCTGCGGCTGTAACCGTGCACGAAACGGCAATGCCCGGGGTGCTGCCACTGCCGATGGCAGCAGGGATAGCCCTCGAAGTGCTTACTGCAGGTGTGACCAGCGGGAGGCGAAGGCATCGAGGAAAAGAGATGTCACTGCGGCAGGCCTCTTCCTGTCTACATCTGCAGCAAGCGCAGACACGACGGTCAAAAGCTGACAGTGACTCCAGCTACAAGCAACTAACTGAAGCCAACTGCGATGGGTTTTGAATCGCGATCTGAAGCCTGATCTAGGCCGATTTTCTCATTGAGATGCTCCAGCTGGTGACAAGTAGCGCCCATACCAAGCCAGCATCCGTTTCATCAGATCCAATTGATTGTTTCGGTCCACGAATCCATGACCCTCTCCTGGATAGATGACCTTCAAGGTCTTCACTCCAGCATCTTCAACGGCACGATGCATCTGATGAACCTGACCCGGGGGTGTGCGTTGGTCACTGTCACCCACATAAAACAACACCGGCGTTGTCACCTTTGAAGCATGCTTGAGCGGAGAGCGCTGCCATGCCAGTGATTGTTCAGGAAAAGGTGGTTCTCCGAGGTGAATGGTCAGATACTGAGGGATATCTGTTGTGCCATAAAAGCTGATCAGATCAGACAGGATTCCACCAGACACCGCTGCCTTGAAACGTGTTGTCTGGGTGATGCTCCATGAGCTCAGATAACCGCCATAGCTGTAACCCCCAATACCCAGCCGCCTGGGATCAGCAAATCCTTGCGACACCATTGCGTCGACTCCACTGATCGCATCCACATAATCAATTCCTCCTAAATCACCTGTATTTGCATTGGCGTAATCAACTCCAGCTCCAAGTGAACCCCGCACATTTGGAAAAAATGCGATGTAACCGTTGGCAGCCAGGACCTGGCCCCAATCCGTGAAACCATCCGACCATCCGATCTGCCATGCCGATGTAGGACCACCATGCAGAATCGTCACCATCGGATAACGTCGAGTCGACTGATAGTCGAGGGGAAGGACAAAAAATCCATGCACCGTTTGACCATCATCTGGATTGCTCCATCGCAGCTCACGCACCTCTCCAAATCGGATCTGATCAATCTGCGGATTCAAACGCGTGAGCTGTTTGGGAGCCTGACCTGAATCAACGAACCAGAGATCTGGCGGAGTCGATGCGGAAGCTTTGAGCAGAACAACACGGCCCGATGAATCGTGAGCGGTGTATGTACCATTCTCAAACAATTTGGCCCCAGATGATGTCAGCCGTTGGATGGCACCCGTCTCTCGCTCAATCCTGACAAGAGACGTCTGGTTGCCCTCCAACAACTGGCCGAATAGAAAACGCGAGTCAGCAGACCAGCGTGTGTCTCCGATCGTGGCCCGAACACCATCAAGTACAACCTGAGTCTGACCATCGGTGGTTGAGATAAAAGCTGGAGACCATGCATCTCCTGGTGGTCTCCAGACATCAACATGGATGTACTGCCCGTCAGGCGACCACAACACGGGGGAGTCCCAACCGATGCGATTGGGGAAACGGCGCTCAACCTCAGTCAGTGAAGGATCAATGATCACCAACTGTCTGGCACTGACCAGATCCGGAACTTTGGCTGTTGGAGAGGTCAGAGCGGCAATTCGGGTGCCGTCCGGTGACCAGTCAAAGTCGATCACATTCAGTTCATACGGTGAAATCAGCTTCACCTCCTCTCCTGAAACAGTCACCTGATACAGCTTCGTCAGAGGCAGAGGCCGGTTTGATGGACGGGGGGCGCTGTCGGAATGATTGAGGTCGTCTGAAGCAAGAAAAGTGAGGCTTCTGCCGTCGGGGGCCCAGCGGAATGCGGAGATCTCTCCCCCCACACGCGTGAGCTGACGAACCCCGGCGCCAGATGAATCGCTCAGATAGATCTGTGATGTGGATCCGTTTGACTCAGCGGTGCCGCGCTTGGAGAGAAAGGCCAGCAAGTCTCCATCCGGGGACCATCTGGGTGACCAGTCCCGCTGTGGGCTTGAGATCCAGCGCTGGGGAGGCGCACTGCCGTCTGCAGGAACTCTCCAAAGGTCCTGATCACCTCGCCAGGGTTGACCAACCTTTTGAGGTCCTGGTTCCTCCAAAACGAAAACCACCGTCTCACCATCAGGCGAGATCCGCGGACTGGAGGCCTTTCGGATGGTCAGAAAATCGAGAGGTGTTGACCCGCGTCGTTGCGAAGCAGAGGTCGCAGTGGCGAGTGAACAGGCCAACAGCACAATTCCACTGCTGAACATTGCTCGCTTGAGACCAGAGGGCATCACAACGTTCGCGACTCTGCGTTCAACGTATCGATGCCGAACTCAGTCAACCAACGATGACCGGCAACCAGTCTCGGACAATTCTGAGCAGGCAATATGTGGCAGGGCACTGCGTCAGGATTCGTGCTGTGTTCATCTGCAGCAAGCGCAGCCCGATGCAGCCCCTCACCTCAGCCTTCATTGATCAACTCCGTTTCAACGATGCGGGCCTGATCCCGGCAATCGCCCAGGACTGGCTCGATGGTGCGGTGCTGATGGTGGCCTGGATGAACAGGAACTCCATCGAACTGACACTCAACAGCGGGGAGGTCCACTACTGGAGCCGCTCACGCAAGGAGCTGTGGCACAAGGGCGCCACCAGCGGCCACACCCAGAAAGTGAGAAGCATCCGCTATGACTGCGATGCGGATGTGATCCTGATCACGATTGAACAGACAGGCGATGTGGCCTGTCACACCGGAGCTCGCAGCTGCTTTTACGAAGACAGTGATCAACGCGCCCCGGGGGGGCCGGAGTCGCTTGCACCCCCTGCTGACGCCTGCACAGAGCTGATGCGCGTGATCGAAAGCCGCCGGGATCATCCTGAGGAAGGCAGTTACACCAACAAACTGCTCAAGGGTGGTGACAACAGCATCCTCAAGAAAATCGGCGAGGAAAGTGCCGAGTTCGTGATGGCATGCAAAGACGACAACGCTGAGGAGATTGCCGGCGAGGCTGCCGACATCCTCTTCCATCTTCAGGTGGCCCTGGCCCATCACGGTGTGAGCTGGCGCCAGGTGCAGGAAGTGCTAGTGGCCCGTCGCGGAGCACCGCGCAGGCATTGATTCAGGGGGTGCAGGGAGATTCGGAACTGATCACCACTTCATCCCCGAGCTGCACGGTTTCGAGCAGCTCGGTCATCACATTGCGATCCACATTGATGCAGCCACCGGTGATCGACTGCCCCACCCTGCTGGGGTCGTTGGTGCCGTGGATGGCGAAGCTGTACCAGCGGAATTTGCCGTCATAGGTGTTGAAGCGAAACGGCTGAGGTGTTGCAGGCACAGGCTCCAGACTGATGTAGCCGAGCCCGTACTCACCGGTTTCACCATCACCTTTGAAGTCGATGGAACTCATGTTGCGGAAGAGATTCTCGCGCAGATAAGCCTCCGTCTTCCCCGACTGCTTCACCACGGAAGGATCCATCAGGAAACGATCATTACTGAGCACCGCATTGACGCGAAAGCTGCCCAGCGGAGTCCAGCCCTCCTCGAACGTTGAGCCGGCGCAGGCGATGCCGTTGCGCCCGTACCCCACCTTGAAGCGAATGGTTTCACCCTTGTGGTTCAACTCGCCTGTGCTGGCAGAAGGCTGGGCTCCATCGAGCTGGATCCTGATCCTGTCGCTGGCGGCGTTGCCTCTCCCGGAGAGGGGACCAGACGCACCACAACCGCCAATCGTCATGAGCACGACAGCCAGCAGCAGTGATCGTTGCAAACGCACTAACCACAACAACGTTGCAATCCTCAAGGCGGGCAACCGTTCTCTGGATGCAGCATGCCGACTTTTGCCCTGCCTGTCAGAAGCTCAGAGCATTGGCGGGGGACACTGTCACTTGCCCGCGGCAGGCGCAGGCTGGAGGGGCTCACCGAAGCGTGTGGGCTGATCGCGTAACCACTCCAGCGTGAGTCGATCAGCAGCGGATGGCGAAAGCACCGGCGCTGCTCCCTGAACCGGAGCCAGGGCATCGGCAGGATCATCACTGTGGCCCCAGAGACCGAAGGCGTGACCAAGCTCATGCAGCGCGGTTGCCTGCAAGGACTGAGCGCGCAGCTCCGGAGACACAAGCACCGTCACGCCTGGTTCCAGGCGCCAGACCTCATTGCGACGGACTTCCAGAAGTTGCAGCACGGCACGGCCATTGCTGGCTCGCCATCCGCCCGACAGCTGACGCCGGGGAGGGCGTCGGCGTTGCACACGGATATGGGCACGGCTGGGATCACTCACACGTGTGATCGGCAACAGAGGCATCCACTGATTCAGGGCCTCATCAACGGCATTCAGCCAGCGTTGCTCCCAACGATCCGCCACTTCAGCAGCAGCCGGCTCAACCCAAACACACCAGCGCGGCAACGATGGAATCCCGAAAGCCGTACTCGCCAGACGCGCCCCGTAGCCAGGCGCTGTGTCTGCAGCGGCTCCGTTGAAGGGCTGACCTTCGAGCTGCCGGACCTGCTGAACAGGCGGACAGGGATCTTCAAGCATCGGGCGAGCTACTCATGCAGCGGAAAGGCCTACACCGCGAGCCATCAGTGTGGCCAGCATCGGAACCATGGCAAAGCCCACCAGCTCCACATTGATGATCCAGCCCAGACGTGTTGCCAGCGACTGGCCCACCCTGGGCAACTCGCCCTTGCGCAGGGGAATCGCCCAGAGGATGTAGGTGACTGTGGGATACAGCGACAACCCCCCCACACTCAGATAGAGGCCCACCTTCCACCAGAACAGAGGGTTCTCCGTGTAGAACTCGCTGCCCTGACCGAAATACAGCACCCGCAGAATTCCTGTGACCAGCAGAGCCAGTGCCGCGATTCCATAAATGATGTCAGTGATCACCATGGCGGTGGCTGTCCTGCGATCGGGATCCGGACGAATCAGCCGGCGTTCCACCACCAATGCCGCAAAGCAGAGCATGAAGCTCAGGTAATGGATGTAGGCCACCCCAGCACTCTTGGCAATCTCCGGATTCAGCACGGTGGCCAGCGGCATGGTGGCGAAACATTTGTTGCTTGCGACAGTAGCGGCTGAAGGGAAACCACTGTCGCTTTCAGGCGGCCGATGTGCACAATTAATTCAATGCAAATATGAAGCGAAACGAATCACACTATGAACAAAACTTGAATTCCGAACAAATTCAAAATTACGTCTGAAATATGAATTCCGCAGTCTTCATTACACGTACCAGATAAAAAGACATTCGCCCTAGGTTCAAGGAAATCGGGCGTACATGTGATGGTGAGTTCACTGAGTGCATTTCTGGGCGAAATCGGCAGACATCAACTTTTGACACCTGAGCAGGAGTTAACCATGGGTCGCAAAGTGCAGGCCATGGTCGCTCTTATCGAACGCTGTCAGCTCGCTGGCGGAAGCGGGCCGGCATGCGAATACAGCGATGAAGAAAAGCGCACAATCAAACGCGGAGAGAGAGCCAAGAATCAGATGATCACCTCCAATCTCAGATTGGTGGTGAATCTCGCGAAGCGCTATCAGGGCAAGGGTCTTGACCTGCTGGACCTGATCCAGGAAGGCACCCTCGGACTCACACGCGCTGTTGAGAAATATGACCCAACCCGAGGTCACCGTTTCTCCACCTATGCCTACTGGTGGATCCGCCAGGGACTGAATCGTGCTCTTTCCACGCAGAGCCGCACCATTCGCATTCCTGTGAATGTGAATGAAAAACTCACCAAACTGCGTGCTGCGAAAGCTCGTCTGATGCAGAGCAATGGCTTACCACCAACATCGGAACAACTTGCCGAATCGATGCAAATCTCCCTCAGCGAGGTGGAGGATCTGCTCGGGTGTGAATTACGCAGCGTGACCGTCAGCCTGCAGGGAGTTGTGAAGTCAAAATCAGACCCATCAGAGCTGGTTGATGTTCTTCCCAGTGATGAAATTCCACCGATGGAACGCGCGGAAATCGCAGAAAGAACCGCTTCCGCATGGAAACTGCTGGATAAATCCAATCTCACCCCCAAGGAGCGAACCGTGGTGATGCTGCGATTCGGACTTGATGGCAGTCATGAATGGCGTACGCTCGCCGAGGTGGCCCGGCACATGAACTGCAGCCGTGAATACTGCCGTGAGGTGGTGCAGCGCGCCTTGCGCAAACTGCGCAAGACCGGCATCCAGCACGGCCTGGTTGAGATGAGCGTCTGAACGGGAACCCGACCTCAGGCCATTCGGCTGTCCACCTGTCGCATCACGTGTCAGAAGTGACAGTGTTGTTGATGACTGCTTTGCCACCTTCGCCATGACCTCTGGTTCACCGTCCGGCGCCACTGAGTTCAACGCGGAGGTGATTGATGCCGAGCTGCTCGACAGTGAAGTCATTGATGAGCCCGCATTCAGGCAACTGCTGAAGCGCGCTGGACGATCGATTGCCAGGCCGGCGCTTGAAGCGCTTGAGATGATGCTTGATCCGGCGACGCCCTCCCAGGCGAGGCTCACCCTGCTGGCGGCGCTGACCTATCTTCTCGTTCCCACCGATCTGATCCCGGACCTCCTGCCTGTGGCAGGTTTCACGGATGACCTGGTGGCCATCACCGCTGTGCTGGGACTGTGCCGGAATCACATCACCCCCGAGATCAGGCAGCGGGCACAACGCAGACTGGATCAATGGTTCCCGATCGGCCGCTCATGACTCGCTGGTCCAGAGACTTGGAGGATGACCTTGCAGCATTGCTGAAGGACTGGCTCAAGCAGCAGGGGCGAACGCAGTCTGATCTGCGCCGCAGCCTGAGAGCCACCTCCACGCGCATGCCTGCACTGATGGAGGTTCTGGGGCGCGAACATGCACTCGGTGGCATGCCACGGCTGGCGGCCAGACTCTGTTCCATCGAAGCGGAATGGGCAGCCGATCCAGGACATCCCGACCACGGCGATTCAGATGCAAGCAGCTCTCAGAGCAGCGCTGATCCTTTCGGTCAATTGGATCTGTTGCTTCGTGAAATCAGAGACGACTGCGCCAGCTGAACGCGATCACAGGCAACATGGGAATATCCCTTCTCTCCCTTCATGGTCTCCGTCCCGCAAAGACTGCTCGGTGTCAGCCTGCTCACTGCTGTCTCCGTGATGCTTCCCCAGGGCGCCATGGGTCAGTCAGAAGTGTGGCTCCTTGGCCCCAACAGCCGCACCGGTGAACAGAGCACGGTGGTGCCAACCGATTGCGTTGAAGGGGCGGATGGCTCCATCACCTGCAACACCAAAATCGTGAACCCGCCGGGAGATACACCAGCCAAGCCCTTCTTCAACCCGTTCAGCTCGAACTGAGACCAGTGATCAAGCCCCGTTTCAAACGTCGAAGCTTTCTGCAATGGGTTGATGCGGGCGAAAAGCAGGTCGCCATCGTGCTCACCGTGATCACTGCGGTGGTGATCGCGGCATCGATCGTGCAGCTCTCCATTCGCGTTGCCCTCTCGCTGATCACCAACGAACAGGATTCCTACTGGCTGGGCGATGGTTTGATCAGAATTCTCGGCGATCTGCTGACCGTGCTGATCGCCCTGGAGGTGCTGCAAAACATCACCAGCTACCTGCGTCGCCACGTCGTGCAGATCGAACTGGTTCTCGTCACGGCACTCACTGCAGTGGCCAGAAAAGTGATTGTTCTCCCTATTGGAGGCGATGACAAACCTCAGCTTCTGGTCGGCCTTGGCGTTTCCGCCATTGCTCTGGCCGGTGCCTACTGGCTGGTCAAACGCTCGATTGAGACTGATGGTCGCCTGGAGGCACACTCCAGTAGAGAGCGAGCCACACCGTTCCAGGATCAGAATCCGTCCTCTCAACCCGATGACGTCGACCGGCTGACAGCATCAACTGATCCCCCACGCTGAGTTCAATCGATTCATCCGGATCTTCAAGACGCAGCCTTGCACTGCCTCTCAGCACGGTGATCCATTCGTGCTCATTCTGCTCGTACCAGAAATCAACGGGGCTGCACGACCCGTTGGAACTGATTCTCGTCAATCGCCAATCCCTGCCCGAACACAGCTCTTCTTCGATTTCGTGCCCTGATGCGGCAGAGGCTGGAACAAGCAGATTGGAGGAAGTAGCAGCTTCAACAGTCGGTTCACCCCAGCGTCGGCCGATGCAATATCCCCATGACAAGGCCAGCTGAACCACGGCATTGTGATCTGAGCACGCAGCCAGCTGACGCCGACGCTCCGGATCAGCATCAATGCTGCTGACCAGTTCATTCAGCTGTTGAACCTTCAACAGGAAGCGCTGCAGATCTTCTTCCGCCATCCGTTCAGCAACGACTGTGGTGATCCTGTGAACACGCTATTGCCATTCATCGCAATCGGGCAGGAAGGCAGACTGAAATCTCCTGTCGATTGGTGGATGAAAACACTCCTGGCAGGAACGCTGGTGGTGATCGCACTGTTCTGGCAGGGGGCAGCTGCATGGGGCATCAGTGGATCTGGAGAACAATTGTTTGATCTGCACTGCGCCGGATGTCATCCCAACGGTGGCAATATCATTCGCCGAGGACGAACATTGAAGCTCAAGGCTCTGGAGAAACGAGAGCTCAACAATCCTGAAGCAATCGCGCAGATCGCGCGTGAAGGAATCGGGCAAATGAGTGGTTATGCCGATGCCCTTGGAGAAGGCAATGACAACGTCGTTGCCGAGTGGATCTGGCAACAGGCTCAGAACGCTTGGATCCAGGGATAAACATCCAGTTGAGTCCAGATTCCTTCACGCCAGTAGACATCAGCCTCCACAAGAGCGCGCACGGTTGATTCACTGTCTGACTCAAACACTCCAAAAACGTGAGTGCTGTCAACAGTTGGGCCGAGGGTGATCAATGTCCCATTTTCCTTGAGAGCGTTGAGACGCTCAAGATGCTCATCACGGAAGGGCACTCTTTTTTCCAATGCGTTGTCGCAATAGATCCCCCAGAGAACGAATCGAGCCATAGTTTCACCTCCGGTTGAAAAGAAACTGCGCCGAAAGGTTGGCACATGCTGCACATTAAGCGCTATGTTCAGGGGGTAGATTTCTTTAACGATGATGCTCACTGGTGCTGAACTCCTTGCGAAGGTCAAGGATTTAGGTGACGTCTCCAAAACAGACCTGGCAACAGCCTGTGGTTATGTCTCAAAAAAGAAGGATGGGTCTGATCGCGTTAACTTCACTGCTTTCTACGAAGCACTTCTCAATGCCAAGGGCATCGAACTTGGTGGTGGTTCAGCAGGTATAGGCAAGGGTGGTCGCAAACTTTCCTACGTGGCAACCGTGCAAGGAAACGGCAATCTCTTGATCGGCAAGGCTTACACCGCCATGCTTGATCTCAAGCCTGGAGATGAGTTTGAGATCAAGCTCGGGCGTAAACAGATTCGCCTCGTGCCAGTAGGCGGCGCCGACGAAGACGAAGATTGATTTTCAGCCGGCTGCTGCTCGCAGTTCCCGGCAAAATTCACCTGCTTCCGCCGCTGCGCAGCCCTGTTGTGCAGCGGCGATTCTTTTGACCAGAGCACTGCCGACGATGGCTCCATCAGCGCCCCATTCACGCACCTGACGAACCTGCTCAGGGCCGGAGATTCCAAAGCCAACGGCAACAGGACCCTTCTCACATTGTTTCAAGGAAGTGACAAGCAGACCGACACGTTCCTGAAGCGATGATCGCTCTCCGGTTACACCCGTGACACTGACCAGATAAGTGAACCCGCGACTTGCAGCAGCGATCCGTTTCCTCCTTGGTTCCGGAGTTGTTGGAGCAACAAGGAGTACAAGATCGAGGCCATGTTGTGCTGCCAAAGGTGAAAGACGTTCAGCCTCCTCAAGGGGAAGATCAGGAACAACCAAGCCCGAAACTCCGGCAGCGGCGGCTTCCGAAAAGAAACGTTCTGCTCCTCGATTCAGCAGAGGATTGCTGTAGGTGAACAGCACGACCGGCATTGTTAATTGTCCACGCAACCCACTCAACATCTCCAGAACTTTGGAGGGAGTGACGTTTTGCTCCAGCGCTCGGTGAGCTGCAGCCTGGATCACCGGCCCATCAGCCAGAGGATCGCTGTAGGGAATACCCAGCTCAACAACATCGGCTCCATGGTTCTGAAGACTGAGCAACACCTCACTGGTGCTCTTCAGATCAGGATCGCCAGCCATCACGAAGGGCATGAGTGCCAGACGCTGCTCTCGGGCGGTCTTCACAAAGACCTCTGCAATGCGCGAGGACACCTCTGTCACGGATTCTGAAACTGTGATGCAGGCGAGCCTAAAGGTCGACTGGAACTAGTCCGCTGCCTGACTGGACTCCTCTTCTGCAATCGAAGCCATCAAAGCCTGCTGCTGCTCCGGTGTCATGGCATCAAAACGTTCCTGAAGCTGCTGAGCGGTGAGGTCGTCATATCCGCTGCGGTAGCGACGGCGCTGCTGCATGTAGGTCATGCGCCCCGTCACAACCCTGAACAGATAGGAACTGGTCCAGACCAACACCACCACGATAAGAAGGGCCTCCGCGGCGATACCTGCGGAAAACCCTTCCAGTCCGAGGGCCTGAAACAGCCAGTAACCCAGACCGCCGGCCAGAAGGAGACCGAAGCCCAGTTTCAACACCCCGGCACGCGTCAACAGTCAGACCTCACCCTGGCCGCTGAAGCGGAGATTGAGAAATGGGGCGAACACAATCAATCCCGGGAAGAAGAGGAACACCAGTGAATAAATTCCAAGGCGCTCATACTTGCCCATCACGGGCCAGCGCCGGCTCATCCAGGCATAGAGCAGGAGAGGAACCACCACCAGATAGGCACCGCCCAGTGCCACATAGGCACCAATCACCAAAAGGGTTTCCAGGGAAATCACGTTGAAGAGAGTCTCCATGGTCAGCGAAAGGGCCACTAAAAGAGAATCTAGAATGCCGCATCGCTGCTGGTGACAGCTCACAGGCATCGATAAAGGCAATGCTATCCACAAACCTGTGTGTGCCTCGATGAAGACAACTGGATCAATCAGGTTGCTCTGATTCTTGCCGCTGCTGGCAACTGATTGCGGCAGGCATCCAAGCGGCACGACTGCAAAACAGACCACAAGCAGGTCATCCGCCTCGATCACGTCGACAACAATTCACCGGTTTCGTGACAGCTCAAGGGCGTCCACAACGCCAGCAGCGAGACGACAGATTCAGGCCAGCGGAAGCCGTTGCCAACGAAAAAGAGGGGCGACGTAAGCAACCTGAAATTTGTGTTCCATGGAATGAAAATCGAACTCGCCATACCAATCAACCCGGTACGCGCCTATCGAGATGCACCGGCAGACAGAGAACTGTTGGATGATGCAGCTATTTATCACTATTGGGCAAATAACAGAGAGATTGATTCGATAAATCGGGAGAATCCGACATCAGATTGTCCGAACGCATGGGTTCCTAAATCGTTACCAAAGATCAGGAAGTCTGGGATCAAATTGCAGATTTCTTTTCAAGGCTTTCGCCTACCTGAACATGAAGAAAGAAAGTGCTTGAGTCGTCAACGCAAGGAAGAGACCAGCCCTGTTGCAAGTGGGGCTTCAACAGGATTTTCGTTCTATGGCATGAGAAACTTTGACACAAACAAATAACTTTGGAAAAACATCGAAAGCAATTAGTATGTTATTTCAACTTTCGAGGAATGTAACCCCGAGAACGCAACGCTTTCAAGTTGTCTCACTGGCAACCAAGCGTGTAGAATCAACCCACCTCTCAGAAAACCGAGAGAACACCAGGGAGCATGGCGGAATTGGTAGACGCCCCAGACTTAAAATCTGTTGTCAATTTATTGACGTGCGGGTTCAAGTCCCGCTGCTCCCATAAATAACTTGCAATCACCCGCGCAGATCCATACTTCGGAGTTACATCACGATGATCTGCAGAGTTCTTACCTCAATGAGGCGGGATGAAACATCCCAGATTGAGAGCCAGCTTGTTCATGTGCTTGTGCGAGGAGCGGTGTGTGCGTGTTCCAAAAGTCTTGGATTGGCCTCCCTGAGAAAGACCACCAAATGCATGCCAATCGCGTTTCAGTCGCCTGAAACAACCCATGGTTCATCAACAAACTCTCTCGACATGGTTCTTTTGCTCGAGCAAATCCGCTGGAACGAGCAACGACCTGCCTGGCAACAGGAGACTCCGGGCACTGCCAAGGACACGGACATGTCGCTCACAGCGCCGAACGAATGCAGGTCTTGGCAGGGCATGGAGGCTTCCTTGAAACCTTTTCTGAAGGCATGAATCGTGGTTGAGCCGGCGGCTCCTCAGTCACAGGCTCCGTCGAATCCGATCAATCCTCCAGTCGTGCCTGCTGAATGCCCTAAGTGCTCTCTATGAGACTCAACACCATTCCTTAAAGCACAAGTGGTTGAAGGAATGACTCCTAGCACTTGAATCTCCGGCTTCAGCTGGAGTAACAAGGACGTGACGAGGAACACCTATGACGAAGCGAGAAGCGAACGCTTTTTTCATCAAGGAGGTCATGGAGATGGCCGATAAAAACCGCTGGATTTCCCCCAACAGGGTCAAGCTGGCTTCAATGATCCTTCTGGGCCGTGGTCAAGACAATCGATAAGACCTGGCTGAAAGGAGCAGCTCAGCGATGTCAGATCAATTTCCATGACGTGACTAGGCGCGAAAAAAGAACAGGAGTATGTTTACGCTTCTTTGAAATCGTTGAGACAGATTAAATATATACCGAAAAGTTTCATCGACCTCAATACAAGCAATTTGAGTTTATTGAAGCCAAAAGTTTTAACAGGAACATTAATAGAGAAGACTCTTCTCTGCTTGTTTGCACACAGAGTGGAATATCCCACTGCTGATGACTTGGATTGAACTTTGCTTGACCTGCATCAGACTGAAGAGCAACCATTGAGGAGTCCTGCATAGATGACGCATGAAGCAAGCCACTCAACACTTCTATTGATTGCTCAGGTGATCGCTCTGAGTGATGGATCCATCTCCGAAGAGGAGGAAAAAATGATCTTGGGGTTACCGGATCAACTTGGCTTGAAAGCTGTACCTCGGATAACCCAGGAGAACCTCCCAAAACTATCAAACCTGGGCAAACAACTCAGCAGCCACGGAGACCGTTGCCTTGCTGCACGTATCGCAGGATTAGTCGCAGGAGTTTCACGCAACCCCGAGGATCAGCTCGACATCAATGCTGATGCACGTTCAGCATATCGAGAATTGATTACAACTTTAAAGCTTGAAGAAAGCGAACTTGAGGAAATTGAATTCAGTGTTCGAAAACAGCTCAGCGAGAGCAGATCTCTGCTCCAGAGCATTGGAGATGCTTTGTTTGGCAAAGACAATTGGCCTGATGAAGCCCTGCCTTCAATGAATCTAGACATCTCTGAGCATATCTAGTGCAAAGCAATACCTCGTATTGCAATCAAAAAATGATCAGATCATTCTGGACCTGCTGGCTAAGTACAGTTCTGAAGAAAAGAAAAGGGGCCTGGATGAGTGGGATTGTGTCGCTGAGCGAAACTGGAGTCCCAGATGAAGACGAAGCAGGAGTGCTTGCACTGGCACTGGAAAGCGTGGCTGAAAGTTGCACCAAAACAAAACGGATAACAAACAGGCAGAAAAGCCAGAGGGCAATCCAGAGAGCAACTAGTGGAAAAAATGAACGAATAATTTTTCAAAAAACATCAAATATCAAATACTTCGCCCAATGTTTGTGATGAAGATCCTGTTGGTGTTCATGCCCCCTGCTCCCGTCACCGTTCATGGTCAAAGCCTTTGCATGATGGGCATTCCAGAGCACCCTCACTAGCTTCTGGGACAGGAGAGTGGTTCGTTCATGTCGACTTCGGCGATCTCCAGCTCTCAGTTAGGAGAGGAACCTGCAGAACTCGTTCGCTGCAGAGAGCGCGACGGGAACCATCAACCCTGGGATCGATGGGGAACATATCTCAGCGACAGACAGTGGGGAACGGTTCGCGAGGATTACTCCGCTGACGGCAATGCCTGGGAATCATTTCCCTTTGACCACAGCCATCTGCGCACTTATCGCTGGGGCGAAGACGGGCTGCTCGGCTACAGCGATGAGCAGGGCCTGCTCTGTTTCGCCCCGGTGCTCTGGAACGGCGAGGATCCCGTTCTGAAAGAACGCCTCTTCGGCCTCGGCAATCCCGAGGGCAATCACGGTGAAGACATCAAGGACATGATGTATCACCTGGCCGGCACGCCCACTGGCAGTTACGCCAAAGCGCTCTACCGCTATCCGCAGAAGCGCTTCCCATACGAACAGCTCAGGGATGAGAACAGGCGGCGCGGTCGAGAACAGCAGGAATTCGAGCTGGTGCACACAGGCATCTTCGCTGAAAACCGTTTCTTCGATCTGGAGGTCGAATACGCCAAGGCATCACCGGAGGATGTGCTGATCCGTCTCACGCTCACCAACCATGGACCTGACAGCGCCGAACTCCATCTGCTTCCCAGCCTCTGGTTTCGCAACACCTGGGAATGGGGCAGGAACGAGGAGCCTGACAACGGCAGACCATCACTTTGCTTGCAGGATGACCTGCTGGTCAGCAGTGATGTTGCGGGGCTGGGCTCCTACGGGCTGAGTTGCAGCGAGACTGGAACCTGGCTGTTCACCGAAAACGAGACCAACACACAGCGGCTTTACAACCAGCCTCTGAAGCAGCCCTACGTGAAAGATGCCTTTCACCGATATCTGATCGAAGCGCAGGCTGATGCTGTGAATCCGGATCAGACCGGAAGCAAGGCCGCTCTGCATCTGCAGCGCAGGCTTGATCCAGGTGAGGTCTGGCAGGTGGATCTGAGACTTTGCCGACGCGAGACCAGCGGAAGGTCTGCGACAACAGCGCCCGAGTCGATCGCAGTCTCCGCCCTCATTGAGCAGCGTCGCCAGGACTGGCAGGACCACCTGCACTGGGTGGCACCGGGTCTCGACAATGAGGACAGAGCCATTCACGCAGCAGCTGCGGCAGGTCTGTTCTGGTGCCGCAAGTTCTACGGCTGGTACGTGGCTCGCTGGCTGCGAGGCGACAGCAACTCAGCCAAGCCGCCCGAGGAGCGCTGGCACAGCGAAAACGCTTACTGGCGCAACCTCCGGGCACGCAACATCATTTCCATGCCTGACTGCTGGGAGTATCCCTACTTCTGTCAATGGGACCTGATGTTCCATGCGGTGGCGTTTGCGGAGCTTGATCCAGGCGAAGCCAAGCGCCAGTCGCGCATGCTGCGCCAGGCGTCCTACACCGCCAACAATGGTCAGTCGCCGGCTTATGAATGGGCACTCTCCGATGCCAACCCACCGATCGGTGCCTGGGCAGCGCTGCGTATTTTCCAGATCTCCAGACGCTGCTATGGCCGCAATGACTATCCCTTTCTGCGTGCAAGCCTGCGCGAACTGCTTCTGGAGTACGGGTGGTGGGCCAACCGCACAGACCGTAACGGCGACAGTCTTTTCGAAGGTGGATTCCTTGGACTCGACAACATCGCGATCTTCGATCGCCGCTACCCCCTGAAGGATGGGAGCCGTATCGAGCAGTCGGACGGCACAGCCTGGATGGGCATGCTCAGCCTGAACATGCTCGAGGCATGCGTTCTGCTGTCTGAAGACAGAGAGGAATACAAAAGCCTCTGCGAACGGTTCGTGACTGACTTCAGTCGTCTCACCTACGCCCTGAACAGCCCCAGCGGGCGTGGCTTCGTCAACTGGGACGAGCAGGACGGTTTCTACTACGACGTGCTCAGGCGCCCGGACGGAAGCAGTGATTACCTGAGGACACGGTCTCTGAGCGGCCTGATTCCGCTGCTCGCCATCGCCACATTTGATGCCTCCACTGTCGAAGCCATCCCCTCACTTGATGTGCGCAGCTATCTCACGGATCTGGGAGAGGAGCGCGGGGCGCCGTTTGAGGCGATCAGCCATCTGGGTTCATGGCATCGCGATCGTGTGCTGTTCTCGATCGTGCCGCCTGATCGACTGCGGCGGATTCTCACCAGGGTCTTCGACGAGCAGGAATTTCTCTCAGCTTACGGAATCCGCAGTCTCTCCAAGGTGTATGAAAAAACTCCCTACTCCTATCAACAGGGTGACGACTACGCGACGATCAGCTACAGCCCCGCTGACAGTCCCGTCGCGATGTTCGGAGGTAACTCCAACTGGCGTGGACCGGTCTGGATGCCGATCAACTATCTGCTGATCGAAGCTCTGCAGAAATTTGGCCATGCCCTCGGAGACGAATTCAGGATGGAATTCCCGACAGGTTCTGGACGTGAACTGAACCTCTGGCAGATCTCACTTGAACTGGAGACGCGGCTGGTTGGCATCTTCAGACGGGATGCCGAGGGACGACGTGCCTTCAACGGAGATGTGGAGCTGTTTCAGAACGATGCAGCCTGGCAGGACCTATTCCAGTTCAATGAATACTTCAACGGCTGCACCGGCGCTGGCGTCGGCGCCAGCCACCAGACGGGCTGGACGGCTGTTGTCGCCAAAATGATCACTCAACTGCATCGCTGGGGCTGAAGGCCGCCAACACAGCACGCTTCGCGTTGACCGCCGTTCAGACAGGGAGCACTGACAGCTCCAGAAAAAACGGCTATCGAGAAGCTGTCCTGCCCTGACTGTCATGGCCACTCAGGTCCCCAATGCAATGGAGCCCCTGTGTCTGCGTGACAAGGTGATCATCGTGACGGGCGGCAATTCCGGTATCGGCAAGGCAATCGTGGAAGCGGTTGGTTCCCTTGGAGCCAAGGTCGTGATCGACTACCGCTCACACCCGGATCAAACCGAAGAACTGGTGGAGGAGATCGGTGAGCTTGGGGGCCAGGCCATCGGTGTTCAGGCCGATGTTGGGAAACTGGAGGATCTTCAGCGCCTGGTCGACACCGCCGTGAAGACCTTCGGAAAGGTTGACGTGATGGTGAACAACGCCGGCATCGAGACCAGAACCTCGATCCTCAACACCACGCCCGATGACTTTGACAGAGTTCTCAACGTCAATCTGCGTGGAGTGTTCTTTGCAACCCAGTTCGCCGCGAAACAGATGATCGCGCAGGGACATGGTGGGCGCATCATCAACATCTCCTCTGTCCATGAGGACTGGCCAATGCCGAACAACACGCCTTACTGCGTGGCCAAGGGAGGAGTCCGCATGCTCACCCGCACAGCAGGGGTGGAATTGGCCAGCCAGGGCGTCTCGATCGTGAACCTGGGTCCGGGTGCTGTGGCCACGCCGATCAACGAATCCACGATGAAGGATCCCGAGTTGCTCGCCAAACTCAATTCCGCAATCCCTGTGGGTCGAATGGCGGAACCGAAGGAGATTGCATCTGTGGTGGCATTCCTGGCCAGCGACGGTGCCAGTTACATGACGGCCACCAGTGTTTTCGCAGACGGCGGGATCATGATGAGCAGCCCAGGGCTTTGATCAACCAGCTCTGCGTCGGTCGTTCAACAACTGGGAACCCTGACTGGAGCTCTCCGCTGGGTCAGAAGAACGCCTTGCACCAAGTATTAGAGATGGCTTGGCCGGGCCAGGTTCAGCTTCCACCGGAAGCTTGATCCAGTTCAACAGACCAGGCCAGAGTTTCTCCGGCATGGAACAGCAGCGGCCATTCACTGTCGGGAAGAGCGTCATCCCCGATTCGAGCGGATTCGGGCGGAACCAGGCGCGCTGGAACGGATTGCTCCCGTCGAACCAGCTTCACGATGTCGGTGTTGAGCGGCATGCCGTAGAAACGAGGACCGTGCTCGCTGGCGAAGCCCTCGAGATGTTCAAGAGCTCCCTCCTGTTCAAACACGGCGGCATAACTCTCCAGTGCGTGCAGGGCATTGAAGATGCCCGCGCAACCGCAGGATGACTCCTTGCCGGAGCGGGGATGGGGAGCGGAATCCGTACCGAGGAAAAAGCAGGACAAACCACTGGTCGCAGCCTTGACCAGAGCCCTGCGATGGCATTCCCGCTTCACCACCGGCAGGCAGTAGAAGTCGCTGCGCAGGCCGCCGATGAACATCGCGTTGCGGTTGAGATGCAGATGATGCGGAGTGATCGTGGCGGCGATCCGGTCATCACCGTTCTGATGAGCCTCTCGGATGTAAGTCGCCGACTCCTCGGTGGTGATGTGCTCCAGCACGATGCGCAGGCGCGGGTGGCGCTGGCGGAGAGGTTTCAGATGCCATTCAATGAACATGGCCTCACGATCGAAGACATCCACATCCGGATCCGTGACCTCGCCGTGAATCAGCAGGGGCATGTCAATGGCCTCCATCCGCGTCAGCACGGCCGAGATCCTGGAGAGGTCGCTCACACCGGCCGCTGAATTGGTGGTCGCATTGGCGGGGTAGAGCTTGGCCGCCCGGAATGCACCCAGGGCGAATCCTCTGGCCAGCTCATCCGGATCGAGATCATCCGTGAGATAGGCCGTCATCAGCGGCTCGAAGCTGATGTCATCCGGCAGAGCTTCGAGAATCCTGCGGCGATAGGCCACAGCCTCAACGACCGAGGTCACCGGAGGCCTGAGGTTGGGCATCACAATGGCCCTGGCAAAGGTTCTCGCCGTGGCCGGCAGCACAGCACGGAGCATGCTCCCGTCCCTGAGGTGCACGTGCCAGTCATCCGGACGGCGGAGCACGAGGGACGTTGGAACCTCCGCCAAGTCAGACCTCCTGAAGGACTGGAAGCTCACCCACCGCACGGCGCAGAATCTCCTCCCGATTCTCGCTCACGTGATTCTGGGGCAGAAGCTCGAGAAGCTTGAGCTTCTCAAGGCGATTTCGGGTGGAGCCGTTCATCACCACGAGGTAGACAGACCGGCCAACTTCAACGGCTTCCTTGATGGCGTTTTCAAGCGCCAGTGATGCCGTCACGCCTAGATGGGAGACCTCGGTCAGATCGAACAGAACCGCCTCGCAGTCCTCGATGGCGTTGTGTTCTCGGCTGATGGTCTTGGCCACACCGAAGATCATCGGACCGGTGAGCTGGAACAGCAGCAGGCGACCAGCCGCCTGATCGAGAAGGGCCTGCTGATCTTCCGGGAGTTCCACGTCATCGTCAGTGGTGCTGATGGTTTTCACACCCCTTGCCTGCAGGGCAGTCATGCGTTCGATGGTGAGCACATTGGCCACGAACACCCCGATGAACACCGCCCAGATCAGGTCAACCAGCACGGTGAGGCCGATCACGCCGTAGGTGATGCACGCGGCTTTGATGGAGAGATGGTGAGCGCGCTGAAGGAAGCTCCAGTCGATGATGTCGAAGCCCACCTTCAGAGCGATTCCCGCCAGCACCGCCAGAGGAATCTGGGATGCCAGTGGAGCTGCCAGCAGAATCACCAGCATCAGAATCAACGCGCGGACGATGCCGGAGAGGGCTGAACGACCACCCGCCTGGATGTTGACCACAGTGCCCATGGTGGCTCCGGCTCCCGGCAGTCCACCGAACAGACCTGACATCACATTGCCCAGTCCCTGCCCGATCAGTTCCTTGTTGGAGTCGTGTTCGGTACGGGTCAGGCTGTCAGCCACGACCGAGGTGAGCAGTGCGTCGATGCAACCGAGCATGCCGAGCACGGCACCGTTCACCACCATCAGACGGATCTGCTCACCCGAGAAG
Organism: Synechococcus sp. MIT S9503; assembly: GCF_047304175.1. Lineage (GTDB taxonomy): Bacteria > Cyanobacteriota > Cyanobacteriia > PCC-6307 > Cyanobiaceae > Synechococcus_C. Next base: position 1,219,317 of record NZ_CP138955.1, read on the forward strand.
GTTGGGGGGTTGAAGCTGGGGAATTCGGCGGTGAATTCAGGAATCCTGCGCAGATCAGCGTCACCGAAGAGCGTGAGTGACAGCACGGTCCCCACCACGAGAGCCAGCAACTGCGGCGGGCAGAATCGTTTCAGCTGCTCGGGGGTGAACCAGAGAATCAGCAGGGTGATCACGGCCAACCCCAGCTCAAGCGGCTGAACACCAGCTGCCAGCTCCGGCAGAGCGCCCAGCGTTCCGATCACACCTCCGGGTGGGCTGCTCTGACCGAGAAAGGGAGCCAGCTGCAGGACGACCAGAATCACGCCGATCCCAGACATGAAGCCCGAGATCACCGTGTAGGGCATCATCGTGATGTAGCGGCCCAGCCGGAAGAAACCGAACAGGATCTGGAAAACACCGGCCAGCACCACCACGGTGAAGGCCATGGCGAGGGCGGTGCCTTTGTCGGGAATCTGACTTGTGAAGCTGAGGATGACGGCGGTGAACACCACCGTCATCGGACCAGTCGGCTCGGAGATCAGGGTGGGAGTCCCACCGAAGAGGGAGGCCACCAGGCCAATGATCACAGCGCCCCAGAGTCCTGCGGCGGCACCGGCGCCAGAGGCCACACCAAAGGCCAGAGCCATAGGCAACGCGACCACGGCGGCCGTCACACCGCCGAAAACATCCCCGCGGACGTTGCGTGTGCTGATGTGATTCAGAAACACGCCGAACCGTTTCAAATGTGGCGGAATGCTAGTTGCCGGTCCGCATAACGGACTGAATCGCAGCGGGTTATTTCCGGACGGGCATTAGCTGGCAGCGCACAATGAGGTCTGGCCGCTGCAAATGATGCCCGACTTTCTGACATCCGTTCTGGAGGTCCTCATCGGGATCGGCCTGTTGTTTGCCGGAGGCGAGGTCTTCGTCCAGGGGGCGGTGACGCTGTCGCTGATCTTCGGAATTCCACAGCTGGTGATTGGCCTCACTGTGGTGTCCATCGGAACCAGCGCTCCGGAGCTGTTCGTCAGTGTCAATTCCGTTCTGCAAGGACTGGATTCCCTGGCCGTGAGCAACGTGGTGGGGAGCAACATCTTCAATGTGATGGTCGTGCTCGGCAGCAGCGCTGTCGTGATGCCGCTGCGCGTGGAAAGCCGTCTTGTGCGCAGGGATGTTCCGCTGATGATCGCGGTCTCCGCTGCGGTCTGGGGGATGGCCTCGGCAGGACGGGTGACCTGGCAGTCGGGGGTGGCTCTGTTGCTGGCCCTGGTGATCAATTCAATCTGGGAAATCCGCACCGCCCGTGAGGAGCCGGACGGGGTTGAAGGGGCTGAACCCGAAGTGAATCCCGACCAGGGCAAGCGCGGCTTCCTCAAGGCGCTGATGTCTCTGCTGCTCGGCGTTCTGCTTCTGGTGTTCGGATCCAGGATTCTCGTCAGCGGTGCCAGCGGTGCCGCCGCCTACCTGGGTGTGAGCGAAGCGGTGATCGGACTGACGATCGTTTCAGCCGGAACCTCGATGCCGGAGCTGGTCACCTCGCTGGTGGCGGCGATCAAGGGCCGCACAGACCTGGCGATCGGCAATGTCGTCGGCAGCAATCTGCTCAATCACCTAATGGTTCTGGGAGCCAGTTCGATCGCTGCAGCGGGAGCCGGCGGACTGGAGGTGAGCCCGATCCTGATCCAACGGGACATGCCGGTGATGTTGATGACCGCCCTGGCCTGCATGCCCATCTTCTGGACCAAGGGCAAGATCAGCCGCTTGGAGGGAGGCATCCTGCTGGCACTTTACGTTTTCTATGTCGTGGATCAGGTTCTGCCACGCACCATGCCCAGCTGGCAGGACGAATTCCGCCTCGTGATGCTCTGCCTCGTGGTTCCGGCTGTGGTCGTGGTGATTGTTGTTCAGGCGGGGTTGTACTGGCGACAACTGCAACGCAAGCGACTGAAGCAACCCAACGAGCCGAGCTGATTCCGCGAGCTCATTGCAAGGGCTGTGTCAAATCATCGCGAGCATTCGTTCACGAAGGGCTGACTGCTCCCTGAATGCTGTCCATCCTTGAGGAACGTTGCTCGGCTTGCCGATGCTCGAGCTGCTTCCACCTCTCAACGATAAAAATCTGCCCTGGCTGGATGTCATCCATCCAATCGTCGTGCACTTCGTGATCGCGATGGCGCTGATCACTGTTGTATTCGATTTGCTGGGTGTGATCACACGCAGACGAAATCTCTTCGAGGTGAGCTTCTGGAATCTTCTGGTGGCGACCATTGCAATTTTCGTCGCCATCATCTTCGGTCAGATCGAAGCAGGCCTGGCAAGTCCCTACGGAGCAGCTCGCGACATCCTCAATTACCACAGCACCATCGGCTGGTCTCTGGCGGGTGTGCTCGGCCTGTTCACAGGATGGCGCTATGTGGTGCGTCAGAAGGACCCCACCCGTCTGCCCGCAGGATTCCTCGTTCTTGACGGAGTTCTCGCCACGCTGGTGTTCTGTCAGGTGTATCTGGGCGACATGCTCGTCTGGATCTACGGGCTGCACACAGTCCCTGTTGTTGATGCCATCCGCAGTGGGGCGGTGTCATGAACTCCGCGATTCTTGGCCTGTTGATGGCGATTCCCTCTCCGATCAATGAGATCGCCGATCAGCTGGGAGCCAATGATCTGCCTTATTCGATCCCGATCCATCCGAATCTCGTGCATTTCACGATCGGCTTGTTCGCGATCGGAATCGCTTTCGATTTCGCCGGTGCCTTCTACCCGTTGGAGAAGCGGGTGTTCCGCTTTCTGGCCCTGCCGGTGACCCGAACTGGCTTTCACGACGTGGGCTGGTACAACGTGCTGGCCTGCAGCGTGATCACCTTTTTCACGGTGGCTGCGGGCTTCTACGAAATGCTCCTGGCAGTGCCTCTTCCTGGGGACATTCGCACCGTGATCGGGCAGAACGCCATCAACACCATGCTCTGGCATGCCATCGGAGGCGTGGCCCTGCTGCTGATCATCGTGGCGATGACCATCTGGCGTGGCTACCAGCGCTTCGTCTGGCGGAAGGACCTTGGGCGTCAGGTGACCTGGCTGTATCTCTTCTGTGGCGCCACGATCCTGCTTGTGATGGGCGTTCATGGAAGCCTCGGGGCATGGCTCGCCAGTGAATTCGGGGTCCACATCACAGCAGACCAACTGCTGGCTGCCGGAGTCGATCTCAAGGAGGCTCTGCCATGACATCCGCTCGCCGGAGCCCGAGGAAGGGCCCTCCACTCAGGCTCCTCGCCGTGGTTCTGGTCTGCACGCTGATTGATGTCGCAGCGAGTTATCAGATCTCCCGCTGGGCCTACGGATGGCTGCCGGTCCCGGCGTCCACGGCCGCTCCCTATGTCGATGATCTTTTCAGCCTGGAGGTGGGCATCGGGGCTTTCATCTTCATCGGCTGCGTGGGTTTCATCCTCTGGTCCATCCTTTTCAGCCGAGCCGAAAAATATGACGAAAGTGATGGTCTGCCAATTGAGGGCAACACGAAGCTAGAAATCATATGGACCGTGATTCCATTCGTGATTGTCATGGCTCTCGCGTCTTATTCCATCCATGTGAATGAAACGCTTGCCACACTTGGCCCAAAGCAGAAATATGACGTTGCCGTCAATCAGGCACCTGAAACAGTTGCAACCCTTGATGCAACTCGTGAGGTCGGCCCAATCGAAGTGATCTCAAGGCAATGGTCCTGGGAGTTCATTTATCCCAATGGAGTACGCAGTTCCGAACTGCATCTTCCGGTGAATCTGAGGGCCAATTTCCTTTTGAGTTCGAATGATGTCATCCACAGCTTCTACATCCCTGCATTCCGCCTGAAGCAGGACATCATTCCAGGGAGTGTGATCTCCTACAGCCTTACACCCACAAAAGAAGGACGTTTCAGGCTGCGCGACGCCATGTTCAGCGGCGCTTATTTCTCCCAGAACCAGACGAATGTGATTGTCGAATCCGAGGAGAACTACGACGCATGGCTGACAAGCACCGCCAAGCTCCCGATGGTGCAGGGACTGAGCCCTGGCACCCCTCTCTACGAAAAACGCCTCAGGGAGGGCAACCGCGGCTGGGCAACGGTTGCCCCCGCAGCTCCCCCCATGGTCAACGACCCCGGTAATCCCGAAGCGCCCCACGACTCCTGAAACGATGACGATCACCGATTACGACCCAAGGGTGCTGAAGGCGCCCCACCCCGTTCCAGGTGCTCCCGACAACTGGAAGCGCTTCTTCAGCTTCAACACCGATGCGAAGGTGATCGGCATTCAATACATCGGGCTCTCCCTTCTCTTCCTTCTCCTGGGTGGGTTGCTGGCCATGGTGATGCGAGGGGAATTGATCACTCCACCGGCGGATCTTGTGGACCCCAGCGTCTACAACGGTCTTTACACGATGCATGGAACGGTGATGCTGTTCCTGTTTCTGTTCCCGGTCCTGAACGGCTTCAACAATCTGCTGATCCCCACGATGATCGGGGCTCCGGACATGGCCTTCCCCAAGTTGAACGCCTTGGCCTTCTGGTTGGTGCCGGTTTTTGCTGTCGTTCTGCTCAGCAGTTTCTTCGTGCCAGGCGGCCCTGCCTCATCGGGCTGGTGGTCTTACCCACCGATGAGCATCCAGAACCCTCTGGGACATTTCATCAATGGTGAATTTCTCTGGATTCTTGCCGTAGCTATTTCCGGCGTTTCCTCAATCATGGGTGCCGTCAATTTCGTCACCACGATCATCGGCATGCGGGCTCCGGGCATGGGATATTTCCGCATGCCGGTGTTTGTGTGGACCGCATGGGCCGCGCAGACTCTTCAGCTGATCGGTCTTCCGGCACTCACCGGTGGAGCGATCATGCTCCTGTTCGATCTCAGTTTCGGCACCAGCTTCTTCAGACCTGAAGGCGGTGGAGATCCCGTGCTTTACCAGCACTTTTTCTGGTTCTACTCGCATCCGGCGGTGTACGTGATGGTGCTTCCTGTGTTCGGCATCTTCTCGGAACTGATCACGGTTTATTCACGCAAACCTCTGTTCGGCTACAAATTCGTGGCACTGGCCTCATTCATCATCACCTTCCTGGGACTGATCGTCTGGGTGCATCACATGTTCTACACCGGAACTCCACAGTGGATGCGCAATCTGTTCATGGTCACCACCATGCTGATCGCTGTACCCACCGGCGTAAAAGTGTTCGCCTGGCTGGGAACATTGTGGGGAGGAAAAATCCGACTGACCACGTCAATGCTGTTCGTGCTCGGAGGCCTTGTGAACTTCATTTTCGGAGGCATCACCGGTGTGATGCTGGGAACAGTACCGATCGACATCCACGTAGGAAACACCTACTTTGTTGTTGCTCATTTTCACTACATCATCTTCAACACCATTGGATTCGGCGTTTTCGCAGGCATTTACCACTGGTTCCCCAAGTTCACCGGTCGCATGTATTACGAAGGCCTGGGAAAAGTTCATTTCACTCTCACCTTCATTGGTGCAACACTCAACTGGCTCCCTTTGCACTGGGCAGGCCTCTACGGCATGCCGCGACGCGTTGCCTCCTACGACCCCGAATTCGCTCTCTGGAATGTGATCGCCAGCATAGGGGCCTTCATGCTTGGCGTGGCCTCCATTCCCTTCATCCTCAACATTGTCAGCTCCTGGGCAAGGGGGCCAAGAGCAACCCCCAACCCCTGGAGAGCCATCGGTCTGGAGTGGCTGCTTCCCTCGCCTCCACCTGCCGAGAATTTCGAGGACGATATCCCAACGGTGATCAGTGAGCCCTATGGCTATGGCATGGGGCATCCCCTTGTCGAGGATGAGGAGTTCTACATCCGCCGCTCGCTTGAGGCATGACCTGATGACAGGTGCCAATCCAGATCTACCTCTGAATCACACCCCGGGGCATGTCCAACACGATGGCCATAACCTCACTGGATTCATCATCTTTCTGTGCTCAGAAAGCATTATCTTCATTGCCTTCTTCGCCGGTTATGCCGTGCTGAAGATCACGAGCCCTGAATGGTTACCCGATGGGGTTGAAGGGCTTGAAACAAAAATGCCTCTGATCAATTCGATCATTCTGGTGAGTTCAAGCTTTGTTGCTTATTTTGCAGAGGTTTATCTCCACAAAAAAAACCTCTGGGGATTCAGAGCGATGTGGCTGCTTACGATGGCCATGGGCAGCTATTTCGTGTATGGGCAATATGTTGAATGGTCGGAGCTCACATTCACTCTCAGCAGCGGTGTTTTCGGCGGAACTTTTTACCTGCTGACCGGTTTCCACGGTCTTCACGTGATCACTGGGATTTTCCTGATGGGTTTGATGTTGTTCCGCTCTTTTCTCCCAGATAATTACGCGAAAGGTGATATGGGAGTCACTTCAGTGAGTCTGTTCTGGCACTTCGTGGATGTCATCTGGATCATTCTTTTCCTGTTGATTTACGTATGGCAACGCACGACCTGAACAAGCTGATTCTTCCGGCCGTCAAAGCGACAGCATCGCCATGATCATCGACGACCGCCATTACGACATCATCATCATCGGCAGTGGTGCCGGAGGAGCAACCCTGGCGGGGGCCCTCAGCCGAGAAGGCCGCAGTGTGCTTGTGCTCGAACGAGGCGAAGCGGTGGAGGAGGGTTGGCAAAACCGCCCGCGGATCAAAGATGAACAGTGGTTCGGACCGGATGGCGATCCCTTTTCACCCCAGACGTTTTACGCCGTTGGCGGAAACACCAAAATCTGGGGAGCAGTGCTCGAGCGCATGCGCGAAAAGGACTTCACCGACCTGCCTTTGCAGGAGGGGGTTTCGCCGGCATGGCCATTCGATTACAACCACCTGGCTCCTTACTACGACCAGGCTGAAACGCTGTATCGGGTCCACGGCAAAGCTGGCGTCGATCCAACGGAACCATCGCGAAGCAAGGGTTTTGAGCATTCACCTCGCGCGGTGATGCCGTTCCTCGAGGAGCTGCGTGAAGGTCTGCTGCGTCAGGGATGTCAACCCTATGACTTGCCACTCAGTTGGTCAGACGATGAACGGGATCCCGTTGGCGATGCCGAGCTCTGCGGACTCGCGCATGCCGACACCGGCAATCTGCACATTCGCCACAAAGCCAAGGTTCTCAGGCTGCATGTGAATCCCAGCGGACGGGAGGTGAAAAGAGTGGAGACGGATGTGGAAGGGGAGATCTGGCTGTTTTCCTCCGATCTGGTCGTGCTTGCGGCCGGCGCAATCAACACACCGGCGATCCTGCTGAGATCCAGAAGTGGCCGAGACCCCTGCGGCCTCGGCAACAGATCGGACCAGGTGGGCAGGAATCTGATGAATGTGCAGATCACCTCCATCCTGCAGCGTTCCGCAGCACCCAACAGCGGCCGTTATGCGCGGTCCTATGGAGTCAACGACTACTACTGGGGAGACAAGAATGTGAGCTTCCCGCTGGGACATATTCAGGCTGCTGGAGGAGTGCTTCAGGACGCGCTGTTTGCAGAATCACCACCTGTCCTGTCGCTGATCAGCAAACTGATTCCGAGCTTTGGAATCAAACGCCTCGCCTCCCGGACGGTGGCCTGGTGGGCCATGACCGAAGTGCTTCCCGATCAGGAGAACAGAGTCTGGCTGAACAAGGAGCAGATCCGCATCAATTACCTCCATAACAACCGGGAAGCCCATGACCGACTGGTGTACAGATGGATCGATACGCTCAAATCGGTGGAGGCCGATCCGTACACCAAGGTGGTCACATCAGAGCCCGTTCATCCCCGCGGTGAAGCCCCTCTCAGCGTTGTGGGCTTTGCCTGCGGCACCTGCCGCATGGGTGAGGATCCCGCCGTATCCGTTGTGGACGCAACCGGAAAGTGCCATGAACTCGATAACGTCTACATCGCCGACAGCAGTGTTTTCCCGAGTTGCCCAAGCGTCGGGCCGGGGCTAACCACCATCGCCCTGGCTCTGCGCATGGCGGAAACACTCCACGCAAGACTCCACAGCTGACTGGGAGATCGCTGGGATGATCTGGCTTTCAGGTCATGGTGACGAATTCCTCTGACACCGTGGGATGCAGAGCCATGGTGCGGTCAAAGTCAGCCTTGGTCGCTCCCATCCCAACCGCGATCGCTGCCATCTGAATGATCTCAGCGGCATGCTCTCCGACCATATGGCAGCCCAGCACTCGCTCGGTTTCCGCTTCCAGCACGAGCTTGAGCAGGCAGCGGGGGCCGCGCTTCGGCAGTGCCTGCGCCATGGAACGGAACCGGGCCCTGTGAATCACCACGCCATCGGCGCCGTACTGAGCGATGGCGTTCTCTTCCGACATTCCCACCGTTGCAAGCTCCGGCTGACTGAACACCGCACTGGCCACCAGCTCATGGTCCACCTGACGCGGACGGTCTCCAAAGATGCTGTCAGCGAAGGCACGACCCTCATCAATCGCCACAGGAGTGAGACAGATGCGATCGGTCACATCACCGACGGCGAAAACATGGGAGACGTTGGTGCGCTGATCAGCATCGACGGGAATGCGATGCTCCTGAATCGACACACCCGCTGCATCAAGATTGAGTCCCTTCAGGAAAGGCCGGCGTCCTGTGGCAAGCAGCACACCGCCACAGGGGATGCGATCCCCACGATCTGTGCAGACCACAAGATCTCCTTGCGTTCCCTCAATGCTTTCAGGACTCGTTGTGAACTGAAGATTCACGCCCTTCTCCGCCATTCCTTCCTGAACCACTCCGGCCAGTTCGGCGTCGAAGCCCCGCAGCAGAGACTCACGCCGCACAAGCTGGGTGACTTCCACACCAAGACCGCTGAGGATACCGGCGAATTCGCAGGCGATGAAGCCTGCACCCACCACCACGACACGCTTCGGAAAGCGCTCCAGCAGGAACATGTCATCACTGACCCATCCCAGCTCGGCCCCTGGGATGTCGGGCCGTTGGGGGCGCCCGCCGACTCCGATCAACACCCTTTCCGCGCGCAGACGATGCTCAGGTTCTCCACCAGGCTGAGCAGAGACAAGAATGTGACGGTCATCCTCGAACCGTCCCCAGCCATTGACCAGAGTGACCCCGGCTTTGGCCAGGAATTCGATGTGCATAGCATTGAGGCGATCCACCTCAGCACGCACATTGGCAAGTAGCTGCGCGGAATCGATCCGGACCTCCGATGGATGAACCCCGTAGCTGGAGGCCTCCTCCATCTGATCCGCCATCTGGGATCCATAGACCAGCAGTTTCTTGGGAACGCAACCCCTGATCACACAGGTGCCGCCAACACGATCTCCCTCCACGATGGCGACGCTGGCACCATGACGTGCCGCCCGCTTGGCGGCAGCCAGGCCACCGGAACCGGCGCCGAGCACCACGAGATCAAACGACTGGTCCACCGCAGCTGAGACTCAACTTCATCCATTCTGATGCGTCTGGTTTCAGGATCTGCAACGAACCGATCCGGATTGCCAGGCCGACCGATCCGTGAGACCGACATAGGGTTGGGGCAATCGAGCTCTGGAGTCCCGTGTGCATCTGCCTCGCTACGACCGGATTCCGGATCATGACGATGCGCACAGCCTGATCGAGGTCCGGGTGCATGACCTTCAGCCCACCCAGATGTGCGTGGGGCTTGCAGAGGTGCGCAGCCGTCAGAGGGACTTCAGTCAGGAGAGCAGAAAGGAACGCCTCGACTATCTGCGCAGCAAGCCTGTACCTCTGGTGCGTGACCGCATCGGCAAGCTCTGGATGGTGGATCGACACCACCGTCTCAGAGCACTTCTGGAGATGGACCCCGAGGTCACAACCTATGGCTACGTGATCGCTGAACTCGCCAGCGACAGCCGCGACGAAGCCCTCGCGGCGCTTCAGCATCGGGGCTGGCTGTACCTCCATGACGGACGCGGCAACGGTCCATGGCACCCGACGGAGCTGCCCCATTCACTGCTGGGGCTTCAAGACGACCCCTACCGCAGTCTCGTGTGGAAACTCAAGAAGGAGGGCCTGATCAGGCCCCAGCGGCTGATCCCCTATCACGAGTTCCGATGGGGAGCATGGCTGCGTACCCGTCCCCTGCCTCCCTTCAGTTCCGCCCAGCTGGATCCGGCCCTGCCGGCGGCACGGCGGCTGACCCAGTCAGCGGCTGCTTCCCATCTGGCCGGCTGGACCGGCGGAAACTGAATCGAGCAACAATGACGAACACTCCATCGATGTCCGCTTCGTATCTGCGCTGAACAAGAGAGGAAGCATCAATATCGACGCTCAGTCAGGAGTGCATCCAGCCGATGCGATCGACATGGTCTCGCTGGCCGTCATCTCCTCAAGCCACGGTCAGCGCTTGCGACGTGAATCGATCTGCAGCAGATCGCGCACCCTCTGCACCTGACTGGCCAGCTGTGGATCGGTGCCGAGCTTCTTCTCCACCTGCTCAATGGCATACATCACCGTGGTGTGGTCCTTTCCACCGAACGTCTCGCCGATGCGCGGCAGGCTCAGTCCTGTGCCCTGACGCATGAGGAACATCCCCACCTGGCGTGCCTGACTGACGGCACGGCGGCGACTGCTGCTGAGCATGTCATCCGCAGACACACCGAAGACTTCCGACACCTTGTCGATCACCTGCTGAGGCGTGACATCAACCCCCTGGCCACTGGGGTCGAGCATGGGCGCAACCGATTCAACGGTCATCGGCATCCCGGTGATCGAGGAGAAGGCCACGGCCCTGGTCAGCGCACCCTCCAGCTCACGGATGTTGGAGGTGAAACGACCGGAGATGTACTGAATCAGATCCCTGGGCAGGGAGACACGTTCCTGCTCAGCCTTTTTCTGGAGAATCGCCATGCGCGTCTCCAGGTCAGGCGCCTGGATGTCAGCGATCAGTCCCATGGAGAAACGCGAGATCAGACGTTCCTGCAGTCTTGGGATCTGGCTGGGAGGCCGATCGCTGGCGATCACGATCTGTCGTCCCGCCTCATGCAGCGCATTGAAGGTGTGGAAGAACTCTTCCTGGGTGTATTCCTTGCCCTCGATGAACTGGATGTCATCCACGAGAATGAGATCAGCGGCCCGGTAACGATCGCGGAAGGCCTGCATGCCGTCCTTGCGGATGGAGACGATCAGATCGTTGGTGAAGGTCTCGGTGGAGACATAGAACACCCTGGCATCGGGGTCGATCTCGAGGCGGTAGTGACCGATCGCCTGCATCAGGTGGGTTTTGCCCAGGCCGACGCCTCCGCAGATGAACAGCGGGTTGAATTCACGGCCTGGAGCCTCGGCGACGGCGAGGGCGGCGGCGTGAGCCATGCGGCTGTTGGGCCCCACCACGAACCGGTTGAACACGTAACGCATGTTCAGCCCCGGCAGACGGCGGGGAGCCTTGGCTGCAGAAGAGGTGGGCGCAGCAGGAGCAGGGACCGGCGCAGGCGGAGCTGCCGCCGTTGCCGCTTTGGATCCCTGACCTGCATGGAGGTCCTCGGCATCCCGCGCCAGAACAGACACCATCACAGGCTTGCCGACGATCTCACCGGCCACATCGGCGATGGTGGCCGCGTAGTTCTTGCGTAGCCAGTTGCTGGCGAAGCTGTTGGGTGCCAGCAGCGTGAGCGTTCCCTCCCGGAATCCGCTGCACTGGGCAGGGCGGATCCAGGTCTCGAAGGTCGGCTTGCTGAGGTTGCTCTGAAGGGCCTGCTGAACCTTGCTCCAAAGCTCACTACCCGTCAGCACAGCACCCTCCGAATCACGGTGGCTGAATCTACGCACCCCTGGCTGATCAGTCCGTCTTTAATGAGGTGCTGACGACATCACACATCTTCATGGCCTCCGCCATCCAGCAACCTCTGCAGCGAGCCCTGACGCTCATCGGTGCCGGTCTCATCGGCTCAGGGCTGAGCGGCTGCGGAAACACCTGGAAGCAGCGCATCGGCCTGGATCAACCTCCGGCCAGCGATCCCCTGCCGGAGGTGAGCGACGGCCCCCGATCAGCCCCCCTGCAACCTGGCAAGAACATCATTGTCGAGGCGGTGGACCGTGTAGGGCCTGCCGTGGTCCGGATCGACACCGTGAAGCGAGTGGTCAACCCGCTGGGCAATCTGTTCGGAGGCAGAGCGCCGATACAGCAACAAGCTGGGCAGGGGTCGGGATTCATCACCCGTTCCGATGGTCTGATCTTCACCAATGCACACGTTGTGGAAGGTGCGGACCAGGTGTCGGTGACGCTGCCCGATGGACGCAGTTTCAAGGGTGATGTGCTGGGTGGTGATCCCCTCACCGATGTGGCGGTGGTGCGCGTGGTGGCGGACAAGTTGCCCGTCGCGCCGCTCGGTAATTCCAGCAATCTCAGGCCGGGGGAATGGGCCATCGCCATCGGCAATCCGCTGGGGCTGGACAACACCATTACGGCAGGAATCATCAGTGCGGTGGATCGCACCAACGCCATTGGTGAAGGGCAGCGGGTGCCCTACATCCAGACCGACGCAGCAGTGAATCCTGGCAACAGCGGCGGTCCGCTGATCAATGCCGCCGGTCAGGTGATCGGCATCAACACAGCGATTCGTCAGGCACCCGGAGCAGGTCTCAGTTTCGCCATCCCGATCAATCTGGCCAAAAGAATCGCCCAGCAGATCATCAGCACCGGGCAGGCATCCCATCCATTCATCGGGGTCCGGCTCCAGAGCCTGACGCCCCAGCTGGCAAAGGAGATCAATGCAGCCGCCAACAGCAACCTCTGCGAGGTGCCTGAGTTGAACGGCGTGGTGGTGATCGAAGTGGTGGAGAGCAGCCCTGCCGCGGCAGCGGGGATCCGCCCCTGCGACCTGATCCGCGAGGTGAACGGCACCAAGGTGCAGGACCCTTCCGAAGTGCAGCTGGCGGTCGACCGTGGACAGGTCGGCCAGGCCATGCTCATCGTTGTGGAACGCGATGGTGAAAGCATCGAGCTGATGGTGAAACCCGAGGAACTCCCCAGACAGCAGTGATCCTTGACGGGCTGATCCGATGAGCGCGCCCGTTCTCGTGGTGATGACCCGCTGGCCCGCCAGCGGACGCTGCAAAGAGCGTCTTGCCCGATCACTGGGCCCTTCAGCCGCAGCACGCATTCAGGCCCGGCTGATCAGTCACACCCTGACCGTTGCTCAGTCTCTTGCCCAGCATGGACAGCTTCATCTGCACATTGCCATCAGCGGCGCCGGCAGGAAAGCGAGGCGCCGCTGGCTTTGCTCGCTTCCCGAGGCCACCATCAGTGAGCAGGGCCGAGGAGACCTCGGAAACCGCATGCATAGGGAGGTGCTGCGCGCACGGTCCGCTCACCCAGGTGCTCCGGTGATGCTGATCGGCACGGATCTTCCCGATCTGTCTCCAAGAGACCTGATCAGAGCCATTGAACTCCTGCAAAACTCCCCACTGGTTCTCGGACCTTCACGGGACGGTGGCTACTGGCTGATGGGTCTTGGAGCCGCGCCAGCGGGAGCCCCCCGCTGGCCGTTCCATTCGATCCCGTGGGGAAGCGAGCAGGTCTTCCATCTCACCTGGGAGCGGGCCTGCCAGCGAGGTCTGACACCTGCGCTGCTCGACGCGCGCAATGACATCGACCGGGTTGAGGATCTGGAGGCATGGATGGCATGAACGGCTTCACCCAGCGGCTGAGCGTGGTGATCCCCTGCCTGAATGAAGCAGCCCGGTTGCCACTGCTGCTGGCGGATCTGCAGCGCTCTACTCCCGGTGCGGAGATCCTGCTGGCTGACGGAGGAAGCAGCGATGCAACGCAGCGGATCGCAACTCTGGCAGGCGCGTGTCTGATCAAGGTGCATCCCCCTGGCCGCGGCCGCCAACTTCGCGCCGCAGCTGCTGAGGCTCTTGGCGACTGGCTGCTGTTTCTGCACGCAGACAGCCGTTTGTCGGTGCAGTTGCCAAAGGTGTTGAGCACCCTGCTGCAGGCTTCATCAGCCGCGCGATCCGCCTGGTATTTCGATCTGCGCATCAGACCCTCCACTCCGGCCAGGCGACTGCTGGAGCGGGGTGTGGGCCTGCGCAGCCGCTGGTTGCAACGCCCTTACGGTGACCAGGGGTTGCTGTTGCATCGCAGCCTTTACGAGCGTTGCGGCGGCTTCGCTGAGCTGCCCCTTATGGAGGATCTGGACCTGGTGGAGCGGCTGAGTCGCGTCAGTGATCTGAGGCGGATCGGTCTGCCGCTGACCACTGACGGGCGGCGCTGGCAGGCTGATGGTGTGTTGCGGCGCAGCTGTCGCAATGCATCTCTGCGATGGCGCTGGAAGCGTGGAGAGTCTGCGGAGCTGCTGGCCGAGCGGTATTACCGAACTTAGTTCGCATACCAGAAGCCGCAGCGGTGACCATTGGGCTCAAGATCCCAGCCCAGGCGCTTGTAGAAGGGCAGAACCCCTGGGTCAGCGAACAACGTGGCGCGTTCGGTGCCCAGGGCACGCAGGGCATCGAGGATGTAATCCATCAGCTGGCTGCCGAGTCCGGAACCCTGATAGAGGGGGTGAACCGCCACATCCCAGATGGTCGCCTCAAGCACTCCATCGCCGGTGCAGCGCGCAAAGCCGACGAGGCGCGGGATCCTGGCATCGTGACGCCATAGGCCCACCCGGATCAGGCTGTTGTCGAGGGCCTTGCGCACCCTGCGCACAGGCCGGCGACTCCAGCCCACCGCCTCCAGCAGCTGCTCCAGCTCCACCAGATCAAAGTCTCGGTGCTGACTGAACACGAGGGTGAGCTGACTGCTCGGTGTGGCACAAAGCTTCGCCTGATCGCCATACATCACCTGCAGGGTCTCTGGAGTGAGGGAGGCGTCGATCACAGACGATGCGGCATTGTCACGATCCTGGCGCACGAAAGGCGCTCAGAGAGGCAAGGTGGGAGGGCAAGTTCCGCAACGATGCCTGCTCCCCAACTGCTGATTGCTGTGCACGGCTGGCTTTTAAGCAGGCAGGTCTGGTCGCCGTTCGCTGAGTGCTGGAGCGAGAAGCACCCCGAGATCGAGCTCTGGTGCCCGGATCTGCCCGGTTTCGGTGATGCGGAGCGGCCCCGGGGAATGCTGCCCAACCTGCAGGCCTATGGCCGCTGGCTGGCGGAGGAAGCCGTTCACAGGTCGCAGGGAAGACCGTTCGTGCTGCTGGGTCACTCACTCGGAGGCAGCGTGGTGCTGCATGCTGAAGCCCATCTGCGTCAGCGGGAACAACCCGGGTTGACCGGGGTTGTTCTGCTGGCAGCCGGTGGAGGGATCTACCAGCCCCGCCCCTTTCGCCGCCTGCGCAGCTTCGGACGGCTGATTCTGGAGCTGCGTCCGGATGCTCTCGGTCGGCTGCCGCCACCGGTTGGCGAGCTTGGACCTTTCAAGGCTGAACGAAGAGCTGCCAGAGGACTGCTGGTGAACAGCACCAGTCGCGGTGCCGTGCGCGATCTGCCGGGATTGGTTTCGGAACTGGGAGTCGCAAGCCTGTGGATCAGCGGCGACAGGGATCAGGTGATGGAACCGGGCTATGTGCGCCATCTCGCGGCTTACAGCCCAGGTCATGACTATCAACAGATCGAGGGATGCGGCCATCTGCCCATGCGCCAGAAGCCGGAGGTCCTCCGCCGAATGCTGATCAGCTGGGTTGAACGTCAGAGCCTGGCAAGCCCCCGTTCCTGAAGCTCGGCGAGTTCGGCATAGAGCCCACCCTGAGCCCGCAGCTGCAGATGGGTTCCCTGCTCGATCAAACGTCCCCGGCGCAGAACCAGAATCCGATCGGCAGCCTCGACAGTGGCCAGCCGGTGGGCGATCACCACGGCGGTTCGACGCTCCAGCAAGCGGTCCAGATCCCTCTGCAGGGTTGCTTCTGTTGAAGGATCCATGAAGGCGGTGGCCTCGTCCATCACCAGAACATTGGGATTCCTGATCGCGACCCGTGCCACAGCAAGCAGCTGACGCTCGCCTGAGCTGAGGTTGCCGCCACGCTCCCGCAGCTCGGTGTCGAGCCCCTGAGGAAGCCTGCCCAGCAGAGAGCTGAGTCCAAGCTCCCTGCAGACATCCATGAGCTGTCGATCATCAATCTGCCTGTCGAGACGCAGGTTGTCGCCGACGCTGCCACTGAACAGAAACGTGTCCTGCAGAACCACGCCGAGCTGTCGACGCAGATCAGGCAGTGAAAGAGAGCGTATGTCGCGGCCATCCAGAAGAATCCGACCCCGCTGAGGCTCATAAAGCCTGCAGAGCAATCGGATCACGGTGGTCTTGCCTGAACCGGTTGGACCCACCAGTGCCACATGCTCGCCAGGGGCGAGCCGGAAACTGAGATCCCGAAGGATCGGTTCATCAGGGCGATAGGCGAAGTGCACACCCTCAAACACCACTTCACCACGTTGCGACGACATCACCTCAAGCGGTGCAGGCTGCAGATCGGCACGGTTCTCCTGGGTGTTTCCAGGGCCCGTCAAGGTGTGATCCCTGATTTCCAGTGGCTCCTCCAGTAGTTCTCCGATTCGCTCAACAGCGGTCAGTCCGCCCTGGATCTGCGTGAATCGCTCCGCCATCTGCCGCAGCGGATCGAACAGACGCTGAGAGAAGAGGATGAAGGTCGTGAGGGTGCCAAGCCCCATCGCACCGGAGGTGACCATCCAGCCACCCAGGGCGAGCACCACCGCCACAGCTCCGAGCGAGACCCACTCCAGAAATGCGGAGATGCTGCTGTCGAAAAGAATCGTTCCATTCACCGCTTCGCGGTAGGCCAGGCCGGTTCGTTCGAAGCGGGCTCCGTTGAAGGCTTCACGACGAAACATCTGAACCACGTCCAGACCCTGCAGATTTTCCTGAAAATCTGCATTCAGTTGCGACAACTCCTCGCGCACCCGGTAATTCGCCTTGCGGTAGCGGGCCTGGAGCCAGAGAACTACCAAAGTGACGGGAACCTGAGACAACAACAACAGCAGACCCAGTCGCCACTCGATCAGCAACATGGTTACGGCGATCACAGTGAGTGTGACGAGATCGCCGAGAACCCCAACAGCACCACTGCCGAACACTTCAGCCAGCGCGTCGACATCGCTGGTGAGGCGTGTGAGCAGTTTGCCGACCGGCATGCGGTCATGGAACCTCAGGGAGAGGTCCATCGCGTGGGCAAACAGATCGCGACGGATTCTGGCCGTGAGCCGCTGACCAACAGACTGGATGTTGAAGCTCTGCACCCCCTGCAGGGCCAGGCGCACCAGCACGGAAATCAGCAGGGCAGCAATGATCAGTCGCAGGGCCAAGGTGGGCTCAAGCGACTGAAGCAACGGAGTGACCGCCTCGTTGGTCGCGCCGGAGACGGTGCGCAGAATCGAGATGGCCTGGCCAACGAGCAGGGGCTGGATCGCTCCGGCGAACGCCACCGGAATCAGCAGAACCAGTGTGAGAAGCAGGCGACCGCGGTCACGTCCGAGGTAACGCCCCAGCCGGCTGATGCGCTGAAGATCGGAACCGGCCATCAGGTCGAGCTCACCGTCTCTCTCACGGGAGTATCCATGGCATCGATGATCCCCTGCAGCTCTCCCTGATCCAGACGGAGAGAGAGCGGATGACCCACGAGACGGGCGGTGGTGTGGAAGAGGTCCTCAATGGCCACAAGACCGTTGTCACGAAGCGTTCGACCGGTCGCCACCAGATCCACAATCGCTTCGGCAATCCCCGTGATCGGACCGAGTTCAACGGATCCGGTGAGATGCACCAGCTCAACGGGGAGGTCAATCGAATCGAAATACTGGCGTGCACAGCGGGTGAATTTGCTGGCCACCCGGCAATGGGGAGGAAGGTCGGTGGCCCTGCGATAACCGCTGCTGGACTTCACGGCGACGGACATGCGGCAGCCGCCGAAACCGAGATCAACGAGATGCGCAACAGGCATCTGGTGCTCGCGAAGAACGTCGTACCCGACCACACCAAGCTGGGCCTGTCCGTAAGCGACGTAAACCGGCACATCTCCGTTTCGGACCAGCAGAGCTCTGGCGCGGCCACAGACCGAAGGAACCATCAGCTGACGGTTGTCGGGATCGAGCACGGCCGAAAAATCAAGACCGGCAAGCCTGAAACGTTCCACGGATTCCCGCAGCAGCGCGCCCTTGGCCAGTGCAACGGTGATCATGGAAGCTTGCATCGCTCAAAACTTTAACGATGGGTCATGCCTGTCAGAGCGACGGAATCGAGCCGCTTCCGGTCCTGGAGGACAACATCGTCTGGATCTGGACAAGGGGCAAGGAGGCTGTGGTGGTCGATCCCTCCGTCGCCGAACCCGTTGCCGAGTGGATTGAAGAGCGACAGCTGATCCTCAGGGCCGTTCTGCAGACCCATCACCATGCGGACCACATCGGCGGCACTCCCGATCTGTTGCGTCAGTGGCCGACAGCCGCAGTGATCGCGGCATCCGCCGACCGGACAAGGATTCCCTTCCAGACGGTTTCGATTGAGCCGGAGATGCAGCTCGAAGTGCTGGGACAACCTGTCACGGTCATCGATGTGAAAGCGCACACCAGGGCACATCTGGCTTTTGTGCTGCCTCAGGGAAGCTCCACGGACCATCCCACACCTGTGCTGTTCTGCGGGGACACCCTCTTCGGCGCAGGCTGTGGGCGTCTGATGGAAGGGTCACCCGAGGACATGCATCTGGCCCTGCAGCGCTTCGAGAATCTTCCTGACGAGACCCTCGTGCACTGCGCTCATGAATACACCGAGGCGAATCTGCGATGGGCCCATGCCCTCAGACCTGATGACCAGGCCATTGCCGAACGCCTGAGCAGCGTCAGTGAACTGCGCAGACGTGGTGGCCTCTCGCTGCCAAGCACCATGGGAGAGGAACGCCGCACCAACCTGTTTCTGAGAGCCTGCTCGGTGGAGGAGCTGCGGGACCTGAGGCTGCACAAGGACAGCTGGAGAGGCTGATCAGCGCTCAGCTAGCACGGCTCAGAAGAGCGCGACGCTGCGGATGCAGCAGAACTGACGAACCGGGCTGCAAACACAGTCGGCAGGTCTGACCACGCTGGTAATCCTCGGCAAGAGGTCTCAGCAGTCGCAACTGACGGTCACCGCTCCTCACCCGGTACATCCAGCTGTGACCGAGGAACTCCCGACCCACCACTTCATCTTTCCCATCGGCATCCTCATGAAGTGTGATCGCTTCGGGCGCGACCAGAACCGTTGCCTCCTCGGGCAGGGAATCGACCTGGAAGTCATCGGGTCTCTCAAGGTCACCCAGGGGACAGCGCAGGCAGTCGCCGGCGGAGTCGTTCCAGACGGGCAGAACGTTGCGCTGCAGCACGAAGCTGCCCACGAATGGCGTCGCGGGTGACTCCACAAGTTCCTTCGGGCTGGCGCACTGATGCAGACGCCCGTCACGCAGGACCGCCACCCGACTGCAGATCGCCAGTGCCTCCTCTGGATCATGGGTGACCAGAACACCGCTGGCGCCGCAGGCATTCAGAACAGACGGCAGTTCACTGCGCAGACGAAGACGCACCTCCACATCCAGATTGGAGAACGGTTCATCGAGCAGCACCACGGACGGTGCCGGTGCCAGGGCCCTTGCCAGAGCTAATCGTTGACGCTGTCCCCCTGAAAGTTCGTGGGGATAGCGCGCCCTCAACTCCTCCAGGCCCAGCAGCTCCAGCAGCCAGGCCGCCCGGGCACTGTCCTGCCCGCGGCGAAGACCGAAACAGGTGTTGTCCCAGGCATTCAGATGGGGGAAGAGCGCGTAGTCCTGAAACACCATGCCCACACCGCGGCGCTCAGCGGCCACCGAGAGCTGGGGGCTGGCCACTTCCTGGCCGTGAAGGCGGATGCTGCCCCGGATTGGGCGCTCGAAACCGGCGATCAGCCTCAGAAGTGTTGTCTTGCCGCAACCGGAGGGTCCCAGCAATCCCACGAGTTCTCCGCTTTGCAGTCCGAGATTGATTTCCTGGAGAGTCCAGTCAGCGAGGGAAGGGTCATAGCTGTGCCAGAGACCGTCGATCTCGACTGGGAGGGACTCCATCGACACGAAGCGCGAAAATGCAGCCCCATTGTGATGCCCTTTTATGTCGACCACCACTCATCAGGCGATCACCACCGCTGAGGCTCCGGCACCGGTGGGGCCTTACAACCAGGCTGTGCAGGCTGGAGGATGGCTTTATTGCTCAGGGCAGATCCCTCTCGACCCTGCCACGGGTGAGATGGTGGGCGGCGGCGATGTCGAGGCGGAAACCAGGCAGGTGCTGAGCAATCTTCAGGCCGTGCTCAGAGCAGCGGGAACAGAGGCAGCGCGAGTGGTCCGCACGACCGTGTACCTGGTTGATCTTGCTGACTTCCAGGCCGTCAACGCCATTTATGCCGAAATGTTCGGCAGCGGCGTGAGCCCAGCCAGAGCCTGCGTTCAGGTGGCAGCACTTCCCAAGGGCTCCAGGGTGGAAATCGACTGCATCGCCTGGCTGGGATAAAGCTATCCGGCGGTTTCATAGGTTTAGAGAAGCACCTACCGACCTTCATGGCCCAGGCCAAGCTGACCATCGGCGAACTGGAAGCGGGCTATCCCCTGTACTGCAAGGCGTTGCGTCGACTGCTCAAAGAGGGTCGGGAGGTGAAGGAGATTGAAAAAACCGTGTGCTGGGGGCATCTGGAAACCCTGAACCGCTGCCTGCCTGGTCGCTACAAGGCCCCCTCCTACCTGATGGCCCTGATCCGACGAGATCTGGAACAGGCCAGCCCGAGCTGAACACGGGAAAGCTCGCTCAGTCCTGCCCACCAGTGAGCGGCTTGGCAGGATCGGTTCCCTCCACCTCGCCCTGAAACACACGACTGGCAAGAACATCCGCTGCCTCGATGGTGATCAGAGCCTCTCGATCAAGGGACTGATCACGCCTTGAGAACAGGCGATTGGCATGCCGCAGCCGCAGACGGTCGAGAGCATTACGGATGGAACGGGCATTGGCGAAGAAGGGCAGCTGACGCCGCCGGCTGATGTAGCTCTCAAAAGCCTCCGCCGCTTTCTCGCTGAATCGATACTGCTGCTGTTCCAGCAGCAGTTCAGCGATCGCCATCAGTTCGTTCTGGCTGTAATCGGGAAAATCGATGTGGTGGGCAACCCTTGATGAGAGACCTGGGTTGGATTGATAGAACGCTGTCATCCGGTCTCTGTAGCCAGCAAAGATCACCACGAGATCACTGCGTTGTCGCTCCATTTCCTGCAGCAGGATCTCAATCGCCTCGGCTCCGTAATCCCTCTCATTTCCAGGTTTGTAGAGGTAGTAGGCCTCATCAATGAACAAGACTCCGCCCTGGGCGCGCTTGATCATCTCCTTGGTTTTCGGAGCTGTGTGCCCCACATATTGACCAACGAGATCATCTCTGGTGACGGTGATCACATGCCCCTTGCGCAGATATCCCAGGCGGTGAAGGATCTGTGAAATCCGCTGAGCAACGGTGGTTTTACCGGTTCCGGGCTGACCGGTGAACGACATGTGCAGACTCGGCGCCTCAGTGGCCAGGTCCAGGGAACGCCGGGCCTGATCAACGAGCAGCAGAGCAGCGATCTCACAGATTCTGGTTTTGACGGGTCGCAGACCGATCAGTTCGCTGTCCAGCTGCTCGAGAACCTCGGCAACTCCCGAAGCATGGAAACTGGCTTCGAGGTCAATCGATGAGTCCATCAATCGCCGCGGCGAAGGCATGATCGGACTCCGTGAGGCTCGCATCGTCTGCGTCCTCATCGGGCCGCAGGGTGATGTTCACATAGGTTTTTCCGAAACTGATATCGGGGTAGCGCTTCTGCAGTTCACTGAACTCGCCGAGCCGATCGAGAAAATCCCGGGTTGAGCTGTAGCTGTCGAACTCGAAACGCTTCTCCAGACAGACAGGACGCTTGCGTTCATTCCAAGGTTCCATCGGCAAGCTGCTGGCCTCTCCGAAACCTAGAGGAGAGCCACCCGCTGACAGCCCATCAGCCGTTCCGACCAGGCGGAGGCATAGGCGTGATTGGCGGCCTGCTGTTCAGGATCCTGCGTGTCGAGTGGGTGGGGCATGGTGCCTGCGATCGCTGCATTGGTGACACAGAACATCGATTTCTGAAAGCTGATGCAGATCTGAACATGGGCATCAGCCTGGGCCCGGCCGTGATGGTCGTACCAGCGGCTGAGTTCCTCGGGAAGATTGCGGAACATGTCCGACATGCAGAGGCTGGGAGGGATTCCGGCGCCCATGCTCGGCAGTGGATCGGCGTAGAGAGCTCCGTACTTGAACTGGCTCTGGTCAGCTGCGATCTGACGGGCCTGGGCGTTGTAGGAGACCGTGCCAAGAAACGGCATACCCCGGAAAAACACGGCCTCCACATAGGGCACGGCCACATCCACGAGGAAGGTGAGACCCGCTTCCGGGGGAAGAATCCAGACGGACTCACCACCAACCTCGACCTCGTAGTTGATCGGATTGCCCGCAGCGGTCACCAGACCATCACGGATGTGATGGACCACATCAAGCACACAGGCCACTTCACCGATTCGATAACGACGAGCCAGATCGATGAAGATGTCACTCATCACCCTCCAGAACAGACCGAGGGCATAGATGGTGGTCATCGAACGGATGGCCTCGGGCGCGAAGCCCGGGTAGAGCGCGTTGACCAGCCTCAGCAGGGGATCACGCTTTGACCGCAGCGCGATCACGCGACGGCATACATCCTCAAAAGGCTCTGAATCGAAATAGGCATCCATCCCACCGGTGCCGTGCCAGAACATCGCCTTCTGGCAGTACTCCGCGTATTCAAAATTGATGCGATCACCCATCAGATGCTCCCAGAGGCGCTTGGGTGTGAACCCTTCATGGAAGAAGCGGAACACCGGGAACGGGTTGAGAAGCTGTGTCTTCCCCTGGTGAACGAGATTGCAGCTGTAGGCATCCAGCACCAGGCCGTAGCTCTCAAGCACATTGACCACCTGCAGCAGATGATCGGGTGTGTCGGCGAGGAGAGGCGTATCCGAGAGCAGACGCCGGATCAGTTCCTCCAGATCGGGAAGGGTGGCTTCGCTGGATTGAGGTCTGGCGGTGGTGGTCATGAGAGCCCTCCAGGCTGGACCAGTGTGGCGAGTTCACTGAGCTGGGCGGTGGCTGGCTGGCTGAGACCCACAAGCAGATTCGGAACGACACCGAGTAGAAGAATCAGCAGCGACATCGAAAGAGCGGGGATCTGCTGAACGAAGGAGACCTGCGTCAGGATTCTTGGATTCTGATTGGCCCCGGGAGCCACTGCAAGACGACCGAAGAAGGCTCGGTTGACCAGCAGCAGGAAATACACCGCTGTGAGTCCTGAACCCACCATCGAGAGCAGGGTGGCCACCGGGAACATCTCGAAGCTGCCTTTGAAGATCAGGAACTCGGAAATGAAGCCGGCCATGCCGGGAATACCGGCGCTGGCCATCACGCCGATGATCATCAGGGTTCCGGTCAGCGGCAATCCGCGCTGAGGGTTCAGCAGACCCCTGAGCACATTCAGGTCTCGGGTGCCTGTGCGCTCGTAGACGACTCCTACCGCGAGGAAAAGCACCGCTGAGATCAGGCCGTGACTGACCATCTGAAACAGTGCACCGATCAGAGCTAGTGGGGTGGCAGCTGCGGCGGCAAGCAGCACATAGCCCATGTGGCCGACGGAGCTGTAGGCCACCATCCTCTTCATGTCGGTCTGCGCAATGGCAGCCAGTGATCCATAGAGCACAGAGACTGCGGCCCAGCCGGCCAGCCATGGAGCCGCTGCAGACCAGGCCTCCGGAAAGAGGCCGAGGCAGAAACGCAGCAGACCATAGGTTCCAAGCTTGAGCAACACTCCCGCCAGCAGCACTGAAACCGGAGTGGATGCCTCGGTATGTGCGTCAGGCAGCCAGGTATGGAATGGGAAAAGCGGAATCTTGATGCCGAAGCCGATCAGCAGACAGCTCATCAGAACCAGCTGACTGCCCATTCCCATCTGCGTTGTGAGAATCGGTCGGATTCCGAAATCAACGCTTCCTGTGACCAGAGCGATGCCCAGGAAAGCCGCCAGGATCAGAACACCGGACACCGCGGTGACGATCAGGAACTTGGTGGATGCATAGGCTCTGTTGGCACCACCCCAGATGGCGATGAGCAGCCAGAGAGGAATCAGTTCAAGTTCGTAGAACAGAAAGAACAGAAGAAGGTTCTGGGCCAGAAACGCACCGTTCACCGCGCCGCTGATCACCAGCAGAAGAGCGAAATAAACGCGTGGACGGTTTTCGACAGAGCGGGAGGCTGCTGCAGCCACCAGACAGAGCACCCCGTTCATCAGCACGAGGGGCAGGGAAAGGCCATCAACCCCCAGGCTGAACTCGAGACCCATCTGCGGCAGCCAGGGAAGGATGTCCACCAGCTGCTGTCCGGGTTCGGCTGCGGTGAAGGGAATCAGCAGTCCGAAACTGAGCAGACATTGAACGGCGAGCGTGATCAATGTGATGCTGCGGCTGCGGCTGGAGCTGTCGTGACCTGGCACCACGCTGACCAGCAGGGCACCGAGAAAAGGGATCAGAAGAAGAATCGTCAGCATGATGACCTCACTGCAGAACCCAGCTCAGTGACATGAGCAGCAGCACGATGGCGCCGACCACTGTGAGCACGTAGGACTGGGTCTGACCGCTGATGCTCAGCTTCAGACCTTCGGCACTGGACAGGGAGAAGCGGGCCAGGCCATGCAGCACACCATCGACGACATTGCGGTCGAACCAGCCGGCGAGCTGCGAGAAGGTGGCCACCACATTGACGATCGTGACCCTGTAAAAACGCTCGGTGTAGAAGTCGTAGGCGAGCAGATCCTGAAACCAGCGCAGGATCGGATTGAGTGAGCGGGACCAGGCCTTGTTGAGAGGAACGAGTGCACCGGCAAGCAGACCGGCGACTCCACTGCCCACCACCAGAGCTGCTGCCCAGAATGGAAAGGCCAGCAGACCATCCAGGGATTCCAGACGAATCAGCAGGAATGGGGTCAGCACCACGATCACGGTGAGAGCCACCATCGGCAGTGCCATCTGCCAGTTGATCTCTGCCGCCCGGCGGGTCTTGGCGAGTGAAGGTCCAAGGAAGACCTGACGGAACACCCGTGTGAGATTCAGAGCTGTGAGGGCATTGGTGATCAGAAAAACGGGCACGAAAACCGCCGCTCTCGCTCCGACCAGCTCGACGGCCTGAGCCAGGCAGAGGAATCCTCCGAGCGGGAGCAGACCGACCAACCCTGCGCCGCCAACGAGGAAGGAGCCTGTCGTTGCCGGCATACGGCTGCCCAGGCCACCGAGTTCCGTGATGTCCTGGCAGTTTGTGGATGCGATCACTCCGCCCACGCTCATCGAGAGAAGTGCCTTCGACACGGCATGGGCATAAAGAAGCAACAGAGCCAGAACGGGCACCTGAAGGGAAATGGCGATGAACACCAGACCGAGATAGGCGGTCGTCGAATACGACAGCGTGCGCTTGATATCAACCTGGGCGATCGACACCAGTGAACCGCCGATGGCGCTGATCGTTCCGATCACCTGAAGCACCACCAGGGTGACAGGGGCATGCTGCAGCAGGGGCATGACCTTGAGCAGCACGATGGCTCCGCAGGTCACCACCACAGAATTACGCAGAATCGAGGCGGGATTTGGGCCCTCCATGGCCTCATCCAGCCAGAGATGCATGGGGAACTGAGCGCACTTGCCGGTCGGACCAGCAACCAGCCCCAGGCCGAGAAGCGTTGCAGCCAGTGGGGTGAGCGTGTCCTGGGCCGACCAGCTGTAGAGATCATCGAAGCCCGTCACCCCCGACCAGGCCGTGAGCGCCACCACACTCATCAGCAGCATCACATCACCAACGCGCTTGGTGAGAAATGCATCACGGGCGGCGGTGACCACAAGCGGCTGGGCGTACCAGAAGCCCACCAGCAGATAGGTCGAGAGGGTGAGCATCTCCAGAAGGAAATAGCTCTGAAAGAGGGAATCGCTCAGCACCACGCCGGACATGGCACCTTCAAAAAACCCGAGCAGGGCGAAGAAGCGCGCCAACGCCCACTCCTTGTCGAGATAGCCCAGCGAATAAATCTGGGAGAGAAGGCTCAGCCCGGTGATCAGCTCGAGTGCTGAAACGTTGGTGAGGGAGAGGCTGAAGCTGATCTCCAGATTGAGATCACCGACGGACAGCCATGGCATGCCGATCACCGCTGGACCATTGGCCATGACGTCTCTCAGGACAAGACTGCCGTGAATCACGGCCAGCAGGGTCAGAAGGATGTTGAGATAGGCCGGAGGACGATGGGCGTCTCTTCGGAACCAGCCGAAAGCCCAGGGAAGGGACACCAGCATCCCTGCGAATCCATAGAGCGGAATCAACCAGGCGGTCTGAATTGGCAGCGATAGAGCTGAAGTCAAGAGCAACGAGACCTGAAAGGCCGTCGAGGTTCGTGTTGGCCGCGGAATCTAGTCCGAAATGATGCACACGAACGTTATTGATCAGCTGCGTCGTCGCACATTGGTAGGCAGAAGTGCGGGCTCAACCTCCTGATGGGGGCGGGCGATGATATGGGCCGCCACAAGGCCGTCACCAACACGCTCACAGGCATCGGCACCGGCGCGCACCGACGCGTTCACAGCACCGGTCTCGCCACGAACCATCACCGTGACATAGCCGCCGCCGACATATTCGCGGCAGATCAGCTGCACTTCAGCCGCTTTGGTCATGGCATCCGCCGCCTCGATCGCAGGCACCATGCCGCGGGTTTCAATCATGCCGAGAGCAATGCCCTGCACCGGAGGTTCCGCAGCTGCCGCGGCCGCCCCGGAGGCAACACGGGATCCCGATGAGCCGGAGGACGAGGAGGAGCGACGGGAGTTGGCACTGCGCGCTGCCACGGAACGACCGGAACTGCTGCGGGCAGAGCTGCTGCGCCGGGTGGTTGTTGAGGTGCTGCTGGCGACGGGCGTCACATCAATCGTTGCCGAAGAGGCTGCGGAATCAGAGCCGGCCGCGGCCGCCTGGGATGCAGTGGTTTTCTTCGCCCCGGAGGACAGCCGGCCGGAGGCTTTTGCAGACACTGACGTCGTTGATGCTGCAGCGGTTGATGCGGAGGAGCGACGACGGGGAGCTGATCTAGCCATGGGAAGTGATGAGAAGGATGGGGTGAAGAACGGGAAGAGATCTGTTACCCATCAGGCATCCAGTGGTCGATGATTCCACTGATCGTCAGATCCGTGAGAACTTCGCTGTTGGGACAGGCAAATCGGGCTGCCGAGCCACTGGCGGTGAACACCCAGTTGCCCTTCCTCGCTCCAACAGGATCAACGGCAACGAGCTGCTTGCCCTTGTTGTTTTTGAGCACGCGCAGGTGCATGTGATCAAGCCCTCCCACGCGATAGGAGCAGACCAGGGTTCCCATCACCTGCATGATCTCCATCAGCTCAACTCTCCCGATTTGGGGGCTGGTGAGGGCTTGGGGGCTTCAGGAGAGGCAGGGA
Organism: Synechococcus sp. MIT S9503; assembly: GCF_047304175.1. Taxonomy (GTDB): domain Bacteria; phylum Cyanobacteriota; class Cyanobacteriia; order PCC-6307; family Cyanobiaceae; genus Synechococcus_C. The sequence continues at coordinate 1,246,768 of NZ_CP138955.1, forward strand.
CTGATGACGGCGGCTTGGGTGCGTCGGGATCCCAGTGGTCAATGATTCCCACGATGGTGAGATCACTGGGGTAGGACTTGCTGCCCGCCGCCTCGCGCGCAGCGGAGCTGCCCACGACGATCACCCAGTCGCCGGGCTTGGCACCGACCGCATCCACAGCAACTTTTTTGGAGCTGCCGTCTAGTACCACCTGCAGATGCCTGTGCTCCAGTCCAGGAATCCGGTTGGTCGAGACGAGCGGCTTCAGAACCTTGACGATCAGCATGGTCAGTGAGCCTCCTGCTGGACGGGATCGAGTGTGGAACCTACCGCCACCGCCGGGTGTGGCTGGTCGCGGTCGCGAATGGTCAAAAGGGTGTGAAGAAGACCCTCATTGACGAGCGTCGAATACCGCTCATCAATGGCCTTCTGGATTCGATGACAATCAGCGATGGCGCGCTCCCTGGCACCTGGAACCTTGCCCGAGTAGTCAAAACGCACGACGACAGGAATCGGAAGATCGCGCGCCACATTGAGGCCTTTGAAAATTTTCACTCCCACATCCAGATCCGGCGCTCCCTGCTCAACGGTGTCGAGATGGGCGAAGTAGGTCAGGTTGCGAAGGTGCACCTCCTTGAAACCGATGCCGACCCCGATGAAACGCTCCGCATGCCCGGCATCCGGGTAGGGACCGTGATGAAGCGAGCGAACATAGTCCTGCTGGGAGATGTTGCTGACAAGCAGCCGTGTGATGAAGCGAACCATCCCCTCGTCGGGCGCAGACGACACATGGGTCTGCACTGCGGCCTGAACGGCATCTCTGGCCTGCTGCACCGTGAGCGAAGAGGTGCTCTCGTAGAGCGCCCTCGCACAGAGCCACTGATCCAGAAGGATCTCACCGTTTTCAGCGGGGACATGAACCCTGATGGCATCGGTGTCCGTGTCCAGGCCGACCAGAAGCAGGTCAACGGAAGCGCCACAGCAGAAACTGTTTTCAACCGCTTCACGGAAGTCATGCAGACGTTGAAGCCCCGAGGCGGCAGCCAGAGAATCATCACTGCCGTGGGCAGCACAGCCCTGATGCGTCGGATCGAGAGAGCTGAAGTGGTAGGCCACCACCTTGAGATAGCGCGTCGGAGCATGCGCCTCGTTGGGAACCTGCTCGCGGAAACGGCGATGCTCGGTCTTGATCCAGCGATTGACGGTGTTCTCAACATCGAACATCGCGCCGGCATGCGAACGGCGACGCACAGCGCTGAACGGGATGCGCAGTGCGTAGGCGATGGTGTGGGCCAACCGGCCATCCGCGCAGGGAGTCACATCCAACAGATGGAATCCACAGTCGAGAAGGAAGCCATTGAATTCCTCCGAGGCCTGACTGCCTGATGCCGCCTTCAGGGGATCGTCCTGGAAGAAACGCTCGCTGAACAGCTGATGCGACTGGAACACACACCATGCGAATAATGCGCGCATGTCAAGGGGCCTGACCCAGGACTTCTCCAGAATGTGATCGGGGAGATCGAAACCGAGCTCGGAGCGGGCGATGCGCTGAGCCTGTATCAGAAAGTCAGGCTCATGCTGTAGAGCGGACACTCGCTTGAGCAGTGGCACGATCCGATCGAAGCGACCTTTCACTTCCAGCTCGTAAACCCTGAGCCGGTCGTTGGCCTCCTGATCGGTCAGTGGATGAATGTCAACCGACCAGGGAAGTGAGGTTCTGCTGAGGTTGACGGCAACGGCATTTCCAGACTCTGCGCGTTTGATCCTGGCTTGATTGAGGGGTTTGGGGCGACGGCGATCCGCCTGGGTGCGAATGCGACTTCCTGAAACCGCTCCAGCGTTGGGAAGAGCCGCCTTTCCTGATGTCGCCAGAGCCTGGCGACGCTGCAGCGTGGTTTGCCGCGTTGTGCTGCCAAGCAGTGCGTTGGACTCCTCAGCTGAAGTGCTGGCTCCAGGAGTGGTGATTCGCTGAACAAGCGATTCCTGAAGCTGGCGCCGGGTTGGAGCCGTGGGCGCAAGGGGTCGCCCGCCACGGTTTGGCATGGAGCGAACCATTCGCGAATCAGCCCCTTGCTCCGCCGGAGACAGTGATCAGGGAACCTTTGTCGGTGTTGCCGTTGGAGCCTGTCACCGGACTGACAGGCCAGTCTTCGTGAACATTGCGCTTTCGTTCGAACGGAGCCATGGCGCCCATGGGGCCGGGACGGCTGGGATTGCGACGACGGGCTGACGCCCCTTCGGTTCCTGTGACATGCTCGCCACGATCCCAGTCATCACCCGTCACCTTGGTGGAAGAACCTTCGCCGGTAACACGGGAGGAGGGCTGAACTGCAGGCTCACTGACAACAGCCACGGTTGGCTGGAACTGGCGACGCTGAAAGTCACGGTTATCGAAGCGGAACTGCTCCGTTCCGGTCACCTTGCCGCCGGCCATGTCGAAGGGACCTGTGATTCGATGACCCTGTTCATAGGAAGTTCCGGTGACGGAGCCCTGTGAGTCTCGCTGTTGCTGAGCTGCACGGGCGGGTGACATCACGCTGAAACGAGTCCAGGCAGCACCCTCCGGAGATTGGCCGTGGGTTTCGGTCCCGGCCGGAGCATCGGCGCCACAGGCTGCGGCAAGTTGATCGGCGCCCACATAGGGAGTGCCGGTGATCGCTTCGCAGGCTCCGCGCTTGTCACCGGTCATCACGCCACCGACTCCGGGCTGGATTCCGGTCATGGCTGCGGAGGGAGTGCCGGGACGCACAGGCGTACGCTCGCGGATTGCCTGAACAGCCGGAGTTCCGCAGTGCTGACCGGCCTGTTCGAGACCTGCATAGGGCGTACCGGTCACGGCCTGACAGCTGCCGGGCTCATCTCCGGTCACACGCTCGGAACGGCCGGTGCGGGTTCCACTCACCACCTGATTGCGATTGGTGATGCTGAAACCGACCTTGGCTGCCTCGGGCTCGGGATTGGTGCCGCAGAAGCCGTTGACCTGCTCGGAGCTGATGTACTGGTCACCTGTGACGCGATGACAGGACCCGAACTCGTCGCCGGTCACCTGGGAGGAGCGACCAACCATGGTGCCGGTGACACCGGTTCCTGAGAGCGTGGCGGAAAGGCCGACTTTGGTCGCAGGACGACCATCGGGGAGAGGGTCGGAACCGAGATACTGATCACCTGTGAGACTGCGATTGGCACCGGCTTCATCGCCGGTGACACTGGCGGAACGGCCGACCATCACACCACTCACAGGGCGGCCTTCAAGAGTGAGACTGTGACCGACCTTGCGCGGTGATGGGTTGGATCCACCGCAATAGGCAGCGGCCTGATCAGCGGAAATATATTCAGTTCCCGTCACGCTTTTGCAAGTGCCGGGTTCATCACCGGTGACCTTGCCCGAGCGACCGACTTCGTTGCCCGTCACCCGGTTGCCGTGACTGGTGGAGGTGACACGCACCTTGTTGGGCGTTGTCGGATCGGGGGTCTGCTGACAGAAAGTTTGGAACACCTCCGTACCGAGATACTCGGTGCCGGTGATTGAGCGACAGGTGCTGGCTTCATTGCCGGTGGTTTTGACCGAGCGATTGGCCTGGGTGCCTGTCACGGTCTGGCCGGTGGTTGTGATGCTTTGCCCAACTTTCCAGTGGGCATCAGCAGCAGCGGCCTGCTTGGCACCATGCCGATTGGGGCCGCACGGACGGGTGACACCGGCGTTCTGCTTGCTGATGGCACCGGCTCTGGCCCGCAGCTCACGCACCTGTTGAGCAATCTCCCGGCTGGAGAGATCGGGGTTGGCCTGACGCGCAACCGCAGCCGCACTGGTGGGCTGCTTGCCTGCGGTTTTGCCGTGTTTCGACATGGCGTCGCGACGCGCCAGCACCAGAGCACGGCTGGGGTTTTCGATCGAACGCCTCTTGGGGGTGACTTTGCGACGATCAAGACCGGATCGGCCTGCACCGGAGCGCGGAGTCAGCTCGACAGTGACGGCGGGACGATCGGTTTTCTCTGGGGCGGAAACTGCCGCTGCAGGGGCTTCACGCGCTACGTCAGCGCGGTTGCGATCACGACTGGTGGACGCAGACTTGCCTCGACGCGACAGTGCTTCACGGCGGGAGAGCACCAGTTCACGGCTGGGATGACGCTGCGCCTTTCCCTGGGGACTGCGTGAGGGAGCCGCTGTTCTACCCAGTGAGACCGGGGACTGCGGGACAGTTGCTGCGGGTGCTGACGTCGCTGGCTGAGCAGGAATGGTGGCCTCGGTGCGCGTCGGACGGGCATCGCTGACCGTTCTGACCCGATTGTTTCCACCGATCGCGGCGGACGCTTTCTTACCCGAGGTGGTCAGCGCTCTGCGGCGCTCAAGTGCGAGTTCTCGACTGGAAAGTCTTGCCATGTCCGCCCGGTGAAGTCGTCAAGGAGCAGGGGGCGCTGCCCCCTTAAAAACTGGAGCCCTGAACGGAATTCAGGGCTTGGAACCAAGGGTTCGAGGGTTCAGCGACCTTCGAAAACCACGAAGCAGGCACCCTGGCTCTGGGTGTAGGCGTCGTAACCGACGATGCGCACGTGGTGGTCGGGGTAGGCGCGATGGCAGGCCTCGAGCTCACTCACGACAACATTGAGATCCTTCTCGCCGAAGAAGGGCAGCTTCCAATAAGACCAGTAGGTGGCCATGGAGTTGCTGGGGTGGACATGCTCAATGAGCGGGCTCCAGCCCTGGGCGATGATGTAGGCGATCTGGTCGTAGATCTCGTCCTGGGTCATCGGCGGAAGAAAGCCGAAGGTCTCCAGGGTGGCGACTGTTTTGTAGTCACCCACGGTGCTCTGGAAAGGCATGGGGATCCTGGGTGTAAGTAAAAGGTTTGGCCGGTCACTGGAACCGGCCGTGGTTGCGATCAGCTCTGGACGTCGAGCTTGTCGACGGTGTCGAACTCGAACTTGATCTCCTTCCAGGTCTCGAGGGCGATGGCCAGCTCAGGGCTGTGCTTGCCGGCTTCCAGGAGGATGTCGCGGCTTTCCTTCTCGATCTCGCGACCGGCGTTGCGTGCCTTGACGCAGGCTTCAAGAGCCACGCGGTTGGCAGCAGCACCAGCGGCGGAACCCCAGGGGTGTCCGTGAGTACCACCACCGAACTGCAGAACGGAGTCGTCACCGAAGATCGCCACGAGTGCGGGCATGTGCCACACGTGGATACCGCCGGATGCAACTGCGAACACGCCGGGCATCGAGCCCCAGTCCTGATCGAAGAAGTTGCCGCGGCTGCGATCTTCAGGAACGAAGGATTCGCGCAGCTGGTCGATGTAGCCGAGGGTGGTCTGACGATCACCTTCCAGCTTTCCGACCACGGTTCCGGTGTGGAGCTGGTCACCACCCGACAGACGCAGACACTTGGCAAGGACGCGGAAGTGGATGCCGTGCTTGGGATGGCGGTCAATCACCGCGTGCATGGCGCGGTGGATGTGGAGCAGCATGCCGTTCTTGCGGCACCACTTCGACAGACCGGTGTTGGCGGTGAAGCCACCGGTGATGAAGTCGTGCATGATGATCGGCATTCCGAGTTCCTTGGCGAACTCGGCGCGCTCATACATCTCTTCGGGAGTGTTGGCGGTCACGTTCAGGTAGTGACCCTTGCGCTCACCGGTCTCCTGCTCGGACAGCTTAATGGCTTCCGCAACGAACTCGAAGCGGTTCTGCCAACGCTGGAAAGGCTGGGAGTTGATGTTCTCGTCGTCCTTGGTGAAGTCCAGACCGCCGCGCAGGCACTCATAGACAACACGGCCGTAGTTCTTGCCACTCAGGCCGAGCTTCGGCTTGATGGTGCAACCCAGCAGGGGACGGCCGTACTTGTTCATCCGGTCGCGCTCGACGCAGATGCCGTTCGGGGGGCCGTAGCAGCTCTTGATGAATGCAATCGGGAAGCGGATGTCTTCCAGACGCAGATGGCGAAGAGCCTTGAAGCCGAACACGTTGCCGACCAGAGAGGTCAGAACGTTGGTGATGGAACCCTCTTCGAACAGGTCGAGGGGGTAGGCGATGAAGGCGTAGAAGGATTCCTTGTCACCAGGAACGTCTTCGATGCGGTAGCAGCGGCCTTTGTAGAACTCGAGATCGGTGAGGAGCTCGGACCACACGGTGGACCAGGTGCCGGTGGAAGATTCGGCCGCCACAGCTGCGGCGACCTCTTCCTTGGGCACACCTTCCTGGCCGGTGCACTTGAAGCAGGCCAGCAGGTCAGTGTCTAGGGGGACGTAATCCGGAGTCCAGTAAGTGTCTCTGTACTCCTTTACCCCGGCGTCGTACTTCTTGCTCATAAGAAAACTCCGTTAAGTCGTTGAAGGCGCGTGAGTTGATGGGACCTCGACATTCAGAGGCTCAGCCCGTCTCAGTCCTTCTGACCAAGGAAGTTGCCGTTGCCCAGTGCAGGCTCAACCTCACGGTGGGGGCGGGCAATGATGTGAGCAGCCACAAGGCCGTCGCCAACGCGCTCACAGGCATCAGCGCCAGCGCGCACAGCGGCGTTGACAGCGCCGGTTTCACCGCGCACCAGAACGGTGACGTAACCGCCACCGACGAACTCACGACCGATCAGGCGCACTTCGGCAGCCTTGGTCATGGCGTCAGCCGCTTCGATCGCAGGAACGAGGCCGCGTGTCTCGATCATGCCGAGAGCGATGCCCATGGTTTCGTTAGCCATTACCTACCGGGAATAGGGGGGGGATGTTCGCCGGTGACATTGCTCTGCCGAAGGTCGGCACGTCAAGAGCTAATGACCTTTCTCGGGATCACTGTCCGTAGTGAACCTGATAAGCCCTGCTGATCACCCTGTCAGGGACTGATCTAAAACGCTGTGCATCTCAGCGTCAGCGGCCCCACACAAGCGATGGCAGAACAGGAAAAGATTCATAGCGTTGACCTCGGATACCTGAAAATCCGGGTTTTCCGGGTGGGATGTTCAACCTGTCCAGGTCTCCGCTGATGGCAGAAGTTCAGAAGACTTACACCTGATCACACACAATGGTGCTCCTTATCCGGAGCCGCGCTTTGCGCACGCTGATCATCGCCAGCGGCAATCCTCACAAGGTTGCTGAAATCGAGTCGATGCTCGGGCCGATCGACGTGGAGGTTCAGCGACAACCCGCCGATCTCGATGTTGAGGAGACAGGTGTCACCTATTTCGAAAATGCTCGGCTCAAGGCCTGCGCAGCAGCGGCAAGAACTGGATCTTGGGCTCTTGCTGACGACTCCGGTCTCGAGGTTGATGCTCTCGACGGAGCTCCGGGGCTCTACACAGCGCGACTCGCCGCCAGCGATGCGGAAAAGCTGTCGAAACTGATGCTGGCCATGGCTGATGTTCCCTACCGGAGTGCCCGTTTCCGCAGTGCCATGGTGCTCTGCTCTCCCGATGGTGATTGCGATGAACAGTCAGAGGGAATCTGCTGGGGTGAACTTCTCTGCGAACCCGCCTATCCGGGAGGCGGCATCGAATCCCTCTTCTGGGTGCGAGAGGCAGGATGCAGCTACGGAGAGCTGAACCCCTCCCAGCTATCGAAGCTGGGCAGCCGTGGCAAGGCGGCGCGTGCACTGGCACCAGGGCTGCGCAGAAGACTGCAGCTGGATTGAACGCTCAGCGCAGTGCAGCGCTGCGGTTCACGATCTCGATCGCACGCATGGCCGCGGCCGCAGCCTCCTCAACATCACCTTCCCGCCCCGCAAGGGTGAGACGTCCAAAAGCACCCACCGCCTTCACATCCACAAGCGTGATGTTGGAGGCCTTTTCCGCTTCATTCGCGGCGATCAGCACATAGCCGGCGGGTTCGGTCTCCAGGATGAACATGCTCATCCCCGCCTCGATCATCGAGCCACGACGGTTCTGGCGATTGATCAGCACGGCATGGTCAGGAGTGATGGCCCTGATCACTTCCGTCCAGCTCACTTCGGCCGGATTGCGCTGCTCAATGGAACTGCCGATGGCCTCGAGGACCACATCACCGGAATGGAGCACTGTGCTCTGATCCCTGTGGTAGAGAGCCATGGAGCCAAAGGCCCGCTCAACCACCATCTGTCCCAGACGAACATTGCTGGCTTTCAAGGCGATGTCGGTGACCCGGTGCACGGCCATGCCCGGCGAAACCTCCATCCAGAGGCAGGCGTCGCCTGGGATCGGCAGAAATCCCTGGCTCACCGATCCCATGTAGGCAGCGAGCTGTGGCTGAAGGGAGTCGATGAAAACATGCGTGCGGAGCTCGATTGACTCCAGCAGGCTGTTTCTCCGCTTCAGCAGAGTGGATTCTGAATCCGTGGTGATGATGCGGCCTGCACCACTCTCAGAGGTCTCAACCTCCGTACCGGTGACGAGAGCGCTACCGCCAACCCGCCGCTCCCTGGCGTCGAAGCCGGCAAAACGATTCATGGCGCGGATCTTACCGGAAGCCGATCAAGAAGCAGCAGCGCCTGCTCTTGCCATGCGGAACTCAGCCGATAACTTCGGCCAAATCTCCCTGTGAGCCATGGCTTCCACCCGTAAAACAACCGAGGAACCTGGCCGGCTTTCGACCGAGCTCAACGCGGAACAGGCCCTTGGGCTTGTTAGCTACAGCCTGATGCAGCGTCTTGCCAGCGAAGGCCAGACCGAGATGCCTTGGCTGGAAACGGATGGGAACAGCCATGCCGGGATGGTTCGGCAGCTGCGTCAGAGACTCGAACTCACGGCCCTGGCCGTCGAAAGCGGTGCTCCTCTGACAACAGCTGAGGTCACCTATCTGCTTGGAGCAAGGCCTGGCACGGAAACGGTTGAGCGTGGCGGCCTCAGGGCCCGTCGGGTCAGCCGCAACGTCTGGCGGTTGAGTCGCATGGATGATTCGGATGGTCGCAGCGGCGGCAGCTTCGCTGATGATCGCTTTCGCCGCCGTCTCTGAGACCAGACTCAGAACTCGGACTCGGGCGGGGCGTCAGCAGCAGCCGACTCATCGGCGTCGATGCACACGGTTGCTGACATGAGTTGCCGACGTGCCTCCAGCAATGGAACCGCCTTGGCCTTGAGTTGCTCAGAAACCTCCGCAAGGGTCAGATCCTTGCTTTTGCTGACTTCATCAACGGCGTTGCTGAAGATGCCCACCTGATCGCGATACTCCTTCACCTCAGCCCTCTCAAGCTGCTGCTCAGCCCTGTTGAGAGCTGAGAGTGCAGCCTTGAGCCTCTCGCCGGCTTTCTGAGCATCTGCAACGGTGGATTCGGGAGACAAATTGTTGACAGTGTCCGTTGCGGCATCAACATCAGCCTGGGCATCACAAACGGTTTCCACCCCTTTGACCACCTGAATCTGATCGTTGTCAGCCCTTTTATCGGCTGACTGGCAGGCCATAACAGCAAGGCTCAGAGCAAAGGCGACGGCAAGAATACGCAGGGACGCCATCAGGGGGCCGGGTCAACGGCCGAAATGTATCCAGATTGGTGGAATCGGGCTGTACTGATCCCGAAGAGTTTCAGACGCCTGGGCAGCTGGGCCCATCCGGAGTCATGGTGAAGGGAAGGAGAGCTCAGGAATCCCGATGGGCGCCAATCTGAGAAAGGAATCCGGACCCCGGGAGGTGTTCTGCGGCCTGACGTCCATTGTCTGGCTGCATCGACGCATGCCCGATGCGTTTTTCCTTGTGGTGGGATCACGCACTTGTGCCCATCTGATTCAAAGCGCTGCGGGCGTGATGATTTTTGCGGAGCCCAGGTTCGGCACGGCCATCCTCAATGAACGGGACCTGGCAGGTCTGGCGGATGCCCACGACGAACTGGATCGAGTGGCGCGGGAATTGCTCGGGCGACGTCCCGAAATCCGCACACTTTTTCTGGTGGGGTCATGCCCGAGCGAAGTGATCAAGCTCGATCTGGCCAGGGCTGCTGAACGTCTCAATGAGGAATTGCAGGGACGGGTTCGGGTGGTGAACTATTCCGGCAGCGGTATTGAGACCACATTCACCGAGGGGGAGGACGGCGCGCTCTCAGCCCTTGTGCCGTTCCTCCCCAGCTCCGATCGGCGACAGCTTCTGCTTGCTGGAACCCTGGCGGATGCGGTTGAGGACCGCCTGATTCATCTGTTCGCGCGACTCGGAATCGAGACGGTGTGCAGTCTTCCGCCGCGGCAATCCACGGAACTGCCGGGTGTGGGACCCGGCACCACCGTGCTGCTCACCCAGCCCTTCCTGAGCAGCACCGCACGATTGCTTAGGGAACGGGGCGCCAGGGTGCTGAGTTCACCGTTCCCGCTTGGCGCGGAGGGAAGCCGCCGTTGGATGGAGACCGCCTGCAGAGACTTCAATCTGCCGGCGGATCGGGTCACCTCCGTGCTGGATCCGCTGGAAGAACGGGCACGCATGGCCCTTGAACCCCACAGAGCGGAACTGGCGGGGAAACGCATCGTGCTGCTGCCGGAATCCCAGCTGGAAATCCCGCTTGCACGCTTTCTGCAACGGGAATGCGGCATGGAGCTGGTGGAGGTTGGAACGCCCTATCTGAACCGCGAACTGATGGGGCAGGAGCTGGACCTGCTGCCGGAGGGCACCGAGGTGACGGAAGGTCAGCATGTGGAACAACAGCTTGACCGGGTGCGCGAACGGCATCCGGATCTTGTGGTTTGCGGAATGGGCCTTGCCAACCCCCTGGAAGCGGAGGGAATCACCACCAAGTGGTCGATCGAACTGGTGTTCAGCCCGATCCATGGCATTGATCAGGCCGGAGATCTCGCCGAACTGTTCTCACGCCCCCTGCGCCGCAGACAGCTGATTCATCCAGCTCTGCATCCGCAGACATCCCATCCCTCCATTCACGCCTGACTTCCATGCAACTGACGCTCTGGACCTATGAAGGACCGCCGCATGTGGGAGCCATGCGCATCGCCGCCTCGATGAAAGGGGTGCACTACGTGCTGCATGCACCGCAAGGCGACACCTACGCAGACCTGCTGTTCACGATGATCGAAAGGCGGGGGCAGCGTCCTCCGGTGACCTACACCACCTTTCAGGCGCGTGACCTGGGAGGCGACACCGCTGAACTGGTGAAACGGACGGTTCGCGAGGCAGCGGAGCGTTTCCAGCCGGACGCCTTACTGGTTGGCGAGAGCTGCACCGCAGAACTGATTCAGGATCAACCGGGAGCCCTCGCCCAGGGCATGGGCCTGAACATGCCCGTTGTGACGCTGGAACTGCCCGCCTACAGCAAGAAAGAGAACTGGGGGGCAGCGGAAACGCTCTATCAGCTTGTGCGCAATCTGCTGAAGGCTCAGGTGCCTGATCAGCCGCAGCACGATCCCAAGGCGTGGATGGCCACGGGCCGCCGACCTCGCGTGAATCTGATCGGCCCCTCGCTGCTGGGGTTTCGATGCCGCGATGACGTGCTCGAGGTCCAGCGACTGCTCACCCTGCACGGCATTGATGTGGGCGTGGTTGCTCCGCTTGGAGCCGGCGTCAGCGACATCCAGCGCATCCCGCAGGCGGATCTGAATGTCTGCCTTTATCCGGAGATCGCCGAATCAAGCTGCAGCTGGCTGGAACGGAACTTCGGGATGCCCTTCACGCGCACGGTGCCGATCGGCGTCGGCGCCACCCACGATTTCCTGGTGGAGGTGCACACACTTCTCGGCCTGGATCCCCCAACGGACGAGGAGGGCTACCGATGCTCGAGGCTGCCCTGGTACTCGGAATCCGTGGATTCCACCTACCTAACAGGCAAACGGGTGTTCATCTTCGGTGATGGCACCCACGCGCTGGCAGCAGCACGCATCTGCAGCGAGGAACTCGGCTTCAGAGTGGTCGGCCTCGGCACCTACAGCCGTGAGATGGCGCGATCGGTGCGTGCAGCCGCTCGGGAGCTCGGCCTTGATGCACTGATCAGCGATGACTATCTGGAGGTGGAGGCGGCCATGGCCGAAGCCGCTCCGGAACTGGTGCTTGGCACCCAGATGGAACGCCACAGCGCCAAACGCCTGGGACTGCCATGCGCTGTCATCAGCACACCGATGCATGTGCAGGATGTTCCTGCACGCAACAGCCCCCAGATGGGTTGGGAGGGCGCCAACGTGATCTTCGATGCCTGGGTCCATCCGCTGATGATGGGCCTTGAAGAACACCTGATCGGCATGTTCCGCCATGACTTTGAGTTTGTGGACGGGCATCAGAGCCACCTCGGCCATACCGGTGGCAAGGAACAGGCCGTGGAAGAGCCCAGTTCGGGGGCAGTGGCAGGCGCTGAGCAGCAGGGGCCGGTTTGGACCGCCGATGGAGAAGCTGAGCTGAAGAAAATCCCTTTCTTCGTGCGCGGCAAGGTACGCCGAAACACCGAAACTTACGCACGCCAGGAAGGACGCCTGGAGATCAGCAGCGAGACTCTCTATGACGCAAAAGCCCACTACAAGGCATGAGCAATTGCACTCAATTTCTTTTAATCAATTAAAAGAAAATAGAACAAGTAAGAAATCATGAGCAGAGGATCTTTCATTTGTTGGTGAATATCGGCGCTGGTGCATCTGTTGCTGTTGAATGAGATTGATTCCTTTTGCAAAGGTCGCTGCATGACCACGACCCTGACGCGACCGGCCGACGGAGAAGGCAGCGTGCAGGTCCTTCAGGACCCATCGCTGAACATCCAGGAGGAGACCCTGGTGATTGCCGTCTATGGCAAAGGCGGGATCGGGAAATCCACCACATCCTCGAATCTCTCAGCCGCCTTCTCGAAGCTGGGCAAGCGGGTTCTGCAGATCGGCTGCGACCCGAAACACGACAGCACTTTCACCCTCACCCACAAAATGGTGCCCACGGTGATCGACATCCTCGAGGAGGTGGACTTCCACAGCGAGGAGCTGCGACCGGAGGATTTTGTGTTCACAGGCTTCAACGGCGTGCAGTGCGTTGAAAGCGGAGGCCCCCCGGCCGGCACAGGTTGCGGGGGTTACGTGACCGGCCAGACCGTGAAGCTGCTCAAGGAGCATCACCTGCTGGAAGACACCGACGTGGTGATTTTCGATGTTCTCGGAGACGTGGTCTGCGGGGGATTCGCCGCACCGCTGCAGCACGCCAACTACTGCCTGATCGTGACCGCGAATGATTTTGATTCGATCTTTGCCATGAACAGGATCGTGCAGGCGATCCAGGCCAAAGCGAAGAACTACAAGGTGCGCCTCGGTGGTGTTGTTGCCAACCGCTCCGCCGATACCGATCAGATCGACAAGTTCAACGAGCGCACGGGCCTGCGCACGATGGCTCATTTCAAGGATGTGGATGCCATTCGCCGCTCCCGCCTGAAGAAGTGCACCATCTTTGAAATGGACGACGACGACGAGGCGGTGCAGGCCGTTCGCGAGGAGTATCTGAAGCTGGCTCAGAACATGATCGACAAGGTCGAACCCCTGGAGGCCACCTCGCTGAAGGATCGGGAGATCTTCGATCTGCTGGGATTTGACTGAGGCCTACTCCTTCACCCCCAGCCCCACCAGTTGCATGGTCAGATCCCAGACCCTCTCAGCGGTCTGGGAATCGGTCACCTTGTCGGACAGTTCCTGGCTGAACTGCTGACCGTTTTTCGTCTGACGATTGCCCCAGCTCCAGTGCACCCCTGATTCAGCGAACTCCGGATCGGCCACAACCTGAGCGACACGCTCCCCGGCCAGTGGCTGGGAGACATAGCCGCCGGTGATGTTCTTCTGAAACCAGGGAAAGATCTTTCTGAAAGCCCTTGGGGTGTTACGGAAAAGCGGCGTGTCCGCAACGCACCCTGGATAAAGCGACGTGAAACTGATGCCGGTGTCGGGGTTGAAGCGACGGTGCAGTTCCTGCGTGGTGATCATGTTGCAGAGCTTGCTGTCCTTGTATGCCTTCCCTGGTTTGAAGCGCTTGCCGCTGGCCATCGACACCGGCTCCCTGAAACCGGCCTCGAAACCTGAGAGATCACCGAGATCAGCGGGAGCCGGAATCGGAATCTTGCCTCCAAGCTCCTTCGAATTCGCCGTGACAGTGCCGAGAATCACCACACGGCGTGAGGGGTGTGACGACGCTCCGAGCCGATTCATCAGCAGCTGAACCAGCAGAAAATGGCCGAAGTGATTCGTGGCCATCGAGATCTCGTAACCCTGCGGGGAACGCTCCGGCCGCTTCAGCTTGGGTTTGTAGACGGCGGCGTTGCAGACCAGCGCATCAACTTTTCCAGGGAGACTATCCACCGCCTGACGGACACTGTCCAGATCACCGAGATCCATCAGCACATGCTTCAGCCGCTCCGGGGGAAGATCCAGCGCGTCAGCAGCGGCGGCGGCACGCTGAGGGGAGCGGTTGGCGGTGATCACGGTCCAGCCCTGTTGCACGAGAGCGCTTGTGGCATGCAGGCCGACCCCGGAGGTGGTTCCGGTGATCAGAACAGTGCCTGGGAAGGGCATCGGAAGGATCGGTGCAGATCGCTCAGTCTGCCGGTCGGATGAATGACCCTCCGGCGATCGGTCATGAATTGCAGCGGGCTGCCGATCAGCGCCAGATCACGCGCAGACGGTTCGGAGCAATCCACTGTTCCTGCTCATCCATCAAGCGCTCATCCCCGCCAAGCGTGAACAGGGTGTCGAAACGATGTTGAAGCCCCTGCAACTTGCTGGCCTCCACATCCACAACAGCTGCAAGTTCTCCATGCCGGTCGAGCCGCTCCTGGTAAGCCATCGACAAGCGCACGACGCTGACCACACCGAGGAAGATCAGACCACCCTTCACTGCTAATGCGAGGGAGCTGCACAACAATTCCATCCGGTCGTTCTGCTGCTGAAGCAGAGCCGCCAGTGAGGCGGCATCAGGCGCTGAGGTAACGGCTTTATGCATGACCGCTTGTAACGCGGCGCACCGTTCATGCCAAGAGGCCCGTTCAGCTCAGGCGTTGTAGAGACTCACGCACAGACGGATGGCGAGCACACCGGCGTGGGCAGCCACCACGAGAGCGATGAGGATTTCGGTCTGGGTAAGGGTGCTGACCATGACGGAAGCCTGAAACCATTGCATTCTTTCCTGCGCAGGCCTCGGGGCGCCATCATTCGCAAAGGCCTGTCACACCCGCATGGAAGCCCTGAGTCCTGATTCCCTGGTGACCATCGACGCAGAGGCGATCAGAACACTGAGTCTGCAGGCACTTTCAGGCTGGATGGAACGCCCGCTCCAGAAACTGCTCGATGACGGTGCTGCACTGGAACTGCGCTATGAATGGCCTCGACAGGCCGATGACCCGAGAGAGCTGAGCGAGTGTCCTGAACCGCGGCTGTGGGCACTGCGCGCTGACGCCCGATACCCATGGCTGCCTCTGTTGCTGGACCGAACCGGAGGAAGCCTTGCTCAGCACGTGGCGATGCTGGTTCCACATGATTTCAGCCCAAGTGAAGGCATCCGCTTTGACCCTCAGGCTCTGGAGCTTTGGATCACCCATCGTCTGATGCTGCTGGACCAGCTGGGCAGCTCGACGAACGTGTCCGGAGGACAGCGGGGCAACCTCAGCCTGATGGCTGCCAGCCTCGGTTTCGAGCTGGATGGAGGCTTCTGGGAGCTGCTCGATCAATCGCCAGCAGGGATGCCGTGAAGAGCTGGACTCGATTATCTCTGCTGTTGCTGGCGTTCTGCACCGGGAGCTGCGGAACCCAAGCGCAGCTTGTCACTCCGACGCGTTCCCCGGAAGTCGCCAGGGCAAAACCCTCGCCGCTGCCGTTGCCACCCGGCCAGAGCGGCCCGACTCAGGAATTGCTGGTCAGCCTGCATGGGAAGCGGTTGCAGCTCACAGCCCGACGCTCCGACCTGAAGGGCAATCATGAACAGCCCCTGTGGCTGCTGGAACTGCGCCAGGGCAGCAACATCCTGGCCAGATGGCCTGCAGTGAGCGGGACAGCCAGCAGCCAGGGCCTGGACCGTCGCTGGTCTCCTGGCAACGGAGCCCCACTCCCCGTGGGCGAGTACAACCTGGCCCCGCCGGAACCCTGGGGTGAGGACATCTGGGTGAATCTCACGCCCCGTTTTGACACCAGCCGCAGCGGACTGGGCATTCATCACTGCAACCCCGGCAGCGGCTGCCTGTGCCTGCCGGATCGTGCCTCCCTGCTGGCACTCTCAGCCTGGATGCAGCAGGTCGACCTGCAAGAACTGAGTGTGCTGAACTGATCCGGAAGGATCAGCCTCCCTGCAACGCCAGCTGAATGGCTCTGCGGCCACTGTCAAAAGCAAGCAACACCGAGAGCGCTCTGAGCAGCAATGCGAGCGTTCCTGGATTGACACGATCCAGCCGGGATGCAGTCCACTGGGCTGCGAACGCCGCGACGGCTCCGAGCAGAAGACCCAGCATCCACTGGCCGCGTCCGTCATGAAGGAACTGCAACGAGGCAGCACTCGCTGAGCAGGCCACTGCGAGGGTGCTGAGACGAATCGCCTGACGGATCGGCACTGACAGCCCACTCACCATCAATGGAACCATCAGCAAGCCTCCACCGAGGCCGAGCATGCCCCCCGCCAGCCCCGCGACAACTCCCACAGCCATGAGACCGAAGAGAGGCAGAGGCTGATCACGCTCCGCTTCAAGATCGCCGCGATCACCACGAATCATCAGTGCCAGCAGCAGATAGAGCAGGGCCTGGAGCGTCAGCAGCTGCCAGCCTGCAGCCAGTCGTCCGAGACGGCTGAACACCAGAGCGGTGACAAAGGCCGACAATCCGATCGCCATGGCCGGCCTGAGCGGCAGATTGCGCGCTCGCCAGTGGGTGTAGCTGCCACCGATCGCCGTGGGCACGATCGCGAACGTGCTCGTGGCCAGGGCTTGATGGGGGCTGAGCCCCATCCAGAGCAGCAGAGGAGCGAAAATCAGTCCACCACCGATTCCCAGCAGACCGGCCAGAGCTCCCGCCAGGAGTCCCAACGGCACGGCCAGCAGCACGTCCGCCAATGTCATCGCCGCCATGACGCTGCCAGCATCCTGCCGCTCCGAGCGATCAGGCGGTGGTCGCCTGCTGCCGGACCTGAACCTCAGCGGTGCCGAACAGATGGCGCTGGACGCTCTTCTGCTCGAGCACTCCTGGACTCTGAAGCTGACCGGACCGGTGCTGCGCTTCTATCGCTGGATCAGACCATCACTTTCCCTGGGCCGACATCAGAGGGAGCTTCCGGGTTCATGGCTGAGCCTGGCCAGAGCAGGTGAGCTGGATCTGATCCGGCGACCCAGCGGCGGAGGTTCCGTGCTGCATGCGGGCGGGCTGACCTATGCGCTGGTCTGGCCTGACCCCCCGCGACAGAGACGGGAGGCTTACCGGCAGGTGAACCGCTGGATCACCTGCGGCTTCTCGGAACTGGGCGTCAGTCTCAATCCCGGGGATGCACCTGCGCAGGGAGGAGCCGTTGACTGCTTTGCCCGTTCCACAGCGGCCGACCTGGTGGATGCGGAAGGAACCAAACGCATCGGCAGCGCTCAGTTCTGGCAGCACGGTCATCTCCTGCAGCACGGCGAAATTCCACTGACCCCTCCTGCTGATCTCTGGAGAGCCGTGTTCGGCAACGATCCACCGCGGTGGACACCGTCATCACCTGATGCCGCAGCGGTTCAACGCGCGCTGATCTCCAGCTTCAGCAAAGGACTGTCGACTCACGACTGGACTGATCGAGCACTAAGCCCTGAAGAGCGAAACCTCATGCAGCAGCGCGCCGAGGCTTATCGACTGGACGCTCCAGCGCTCTGATCATCCAGAAGACCTGAAGCCTGCATGCTTTTCACCACCTGCGCCAAAGGCATCCCGAACGGATAGGTGTTGGAACGCCGGGCGGCCGTGAGCATGGCCTCGGGCAGTTTCACCGACAGACCCTTGAGAACGGCTTCACCCAGGTCACACCGGTCGAGAGTCCCATCAGGAAGACCGGCCGGACCCAGAACAAGCAGGCGGCCCTGTTCGGTTGCCTCCAGTTCGACCACCGCTTCCCAGAGAGGTGACGTCTGCTGAATCGATGGAAGACGATCAAGCGGTTGGAGATGATCTCCGATGGTCTGACGATCCCACTGCTGAACGGGCAGATCCTTGAGAGGCTGATCTGTGATGAAGCCGATCCAACGGCCTCCCCGGCAGACCAGCACCCAGTCGGGAAGGCAGGGATCGCCGTTGTCCGCAGCCCCCAGACGCAGTTTGCTGAGGCTGCGCAGGGTCTGGTCCGCCTCCACCACCCGGAATCGTCTCGAGGTTGCCGGCCCGACGGTCTCCCTTTTGAGCACCTGTTGCAGAGCCAGGGTCTGGGTCTGGGTGCGGGAGGCACTCATTCCGAACCAGCCAAGCAGCACCAGCCAAAGACCGGAAAATCCGCCGCCCCTGAGCAAGATCCAGAAACCGATCATGACGGCCAGCAGAGACAGGAAGCGGCCGCTGGCTGTCGCGACCTGGATTCCCCGACGTTGGCTGCCGGTCCATTGCCACACAAGGGATTTGAGTATCAGGCCTCCATCCAGCGGTAAGCCGGGCAGCAGATTGAACAATGCCAGCACCAGGTTGAGACCTCCCAGCTGAGCCACCAGATTCCCCAGCAGGGGACTCACATGTTCAGCGGAATGCACGCTGTACAGGAGCACGGCGCCGAGAACCAGACTGACCGCAGGCCCGGCGGCAGCCACCCTCAGGGAGCCCATCGCCGTGGAGCATTCGCGTTCCACCCGGGCCACTCCACCCATCAGAAACAATGTGATGCTGCTGACCTTCACGCCTTCACGCAGTGCCACCAGCGAATGTCCAAGCTCATGCAGCAGCACGGACACGAACAGCAGCAGTGCAGTGAGCAGCCCCATCAACCAGCTAATCCAGACGGCACCCTCAGCAGCTGGGAGCTTGGCGACCTGCTGCTGAAAGGCCATGGTGAACAGCACCAGCACGATGAACCAACTGGGATGAACCCTCAGAGGAATCCCGCCGATGCGCATCAGTTGCCAGCCGTCACCCAAATGCTTCTCCGGCCGGCTAGCCGGGAGTGTTGTCTCAATCCTAGAAAGGACATCAACAGCTGTTCCCCCATGGTCGATCAGGGGCTGTCCCTCAAGATCTGCGGTCTGACCGACAGCGACCAGGCCTGTGAGATAGCAGCCATGGGGGTTGATGCGATCGGCGTCATCGGTGTGCCGTCCACTCCACGTTTCGTTGAGCCGACCCGACGCAGGGAGATCTTCGCGAGACTGGCCCAGGAACATCCCCAGCTGAGACGCGTCTGGGTAATAGCCGACCTCAGCGACAAAGATCTTGCATCAGCGCTGACCGGGGAGGGACAACCATCGGTGGTGCAGCTGCACGGCGAGGAATCAGCAGAGCGATGCGCCGATCTGCGTCAGCTGTATCCCTCGATCCGCTGGTGGAAGGCCCTGCGGCTTCGGGAACAGGCCGATCTCGAACGCATCGACGCCTACGCCACCAGTGTGGATGCCTTGCTTCTTGATGCCTGGAGTCCGGAGCAGCTGGGAGGAACGGGGCATCGCCTTGACCTTTCCTGGCTTGAACGCCTGCAGGAGCGGATCAGCAGCGATCTACCTTGGTGGCTGGCCGGGGGCATCAGCGCTGAATGGGTTCCCGCACTGGTGAATCAGGTCAGTCCTTTTGGTCTCGATGCCTCAAGCAGGCTGGAGCACAGCCCTGGAGTGAAGGATCTCCATCGGGTCGAGGCGCTAATCAAGGCAGTCCGGATCCATGCCGCCGACCAGGGATAGGTTGAATCCACCCACCACAGTTCCCATGTTCCGGGCCACGTCACTCTGCCTCACTCTGATGGCGGCAGCCCCTCTTGGGCTCTCAGCCCAGGGCATGCTGCCGGGATGCCGACTTGAAAACGGCAGTCTGCAGTGTGTGCCTGGCATGACGGCCAGCCCGCAGCAACAGATCCAGGTGCTCGATGGACAGATCGACCAGGGACTTCAGCGGGAAGGCCATCTTGAGCAAACCATCGAAGGACTGAAGCGCTTCGTGCTGGCCGGACAAGCCAGGGAAGGTGCATTGCTCGAGGCTCAGCCGATGCTCCAGGGAGCGGAGGTTGATGAACTCGGTGTCCACTGGTATCGCCGCGGTGAGCAGGGGAACTGGATCCTGATCGAGTCCGCGTCCGGCACTACCTACCAGGTCAGTGCGGATGATCAGCAAAGCACGATCATGGCTGTGCTGGTCGTGCGCGACAGCAACGGCAAGATCAAACGCATCAGCAGCAATGCGATTGGCCCCGTCACCGATTGAAGCTCAGACAAGGTCTCAATTCGGGCAGCGCAAGAAATCAGCCGCAGTTCAGATTCCGTACGCCTGCTGCTGACGCACGAGTTCGAAAAATTCCTGCTTCAGGCTTGGATCGTGGCGGAAATCACCCCTAACCACGGAATTAACCATACTTGATTGAGGCTCCTTCACTCCCCTCAACTTCATGCAGTAGTGCTCAGCTTTGATGATGATGCCCAGACCTTGGGGCTCACATAATTTCTCAATTTCATCAGCAAGAATCATGACAGCTTCTTCCTGAATGTGAGGTCTTGAGAAAACCCAATCCGCAACACGACTGAATTTGGACAAACCAATGACTCGCTCTCCTGGCTTGATTCCAATCCAGACATTTCCAATGATTGGAACGAAGTGGTGGGAACATGCAGATCTCACTGTCATGGGCCCGACGGTATAGATCTCGTCTAGCTTCTTTGCGTTAGGAAAACTTGTGACTTTGGGTTGATCGTGATAACGACCCTTGAAAACCTCATTGATATACATTCGAGACACACGCTCGGCTGTTTCACGAGTGTTGTGATCATTTTCAATGTCAATGACCAGAGTCCTGAGAAGATCCCGGACTCGGTCCGCAACCTCCACTCCCAACTCAATCAGCTCACCAGGCTTGATATATTCGGCGATATTGTCATTAGCCAAAAAGGAACCACCATCATTTTTAATTCTTTCACGAATACGTGCAGAAACAGAGGTCAAAATTTCAATATCACTTTTAGCAGCTTTTTTAGACATCTTATTTTTTTTAGAACCGGAGTCGGAGAGCTCACCGGCCTGAACGGGGATGATTGAAGTCATGTCAAACGTAAGGGGATGCTGCTAAGTGGCAGATGGTGAGTAATTCAGAATGCGCCTGTAGAAGGCATGAGCGTCATGTCCTCAATCACCTGGGTCGACGGTTGTTTCGCAAGATGAAGAAGCGCTCCCGCTGCTTGATCTAGAGGTATCATCGCACGCCGGTCGAATGAGCTGCTCACGGTTGGAGAATCCCACAAGGATGAGTCCACTGAACCGAGTGTGAGAGTGCAGGCTCTGATTCCGTTTTGACGTTCCTCTTCCGCCAAGCAACTCGTGAAACTGGCCAGAGCAGCCTTGGAAATGCAGTATGCGCCCCAGCCCGGGAAAGCATTTCTGGCCGCATGACTGCTCACGTTGATCACCAACCCACCCGCTGGCCTCATCGAAGGGATGACGGCAGCGCACATCTGAAAAACGCTGGTGAGGTTGAGCTGAAACAGCCAGTTCCACTGTTCCAGGGGCATCTCGAGCAGGTCCCCGGTCCACGCAGCACCAGCATTGTTGATGAGAACGGAAGGGCGAAGACCCTGGTTCAGCAGAGTTTCGATCCCAGGAGCAATGGCGGTTGAGTCTGTGAGATCGATCGCCTGATGGACAACACGAACGCCAAGCGCGCTCAGCTCAGACTGAAGAGACTGAAGAGCAGCATCACTGCGCGAAACGAGCAATAGATCCCACCCTGCTTCAGCAAAAGCCTTGGCAGCTGCATGACCGATTCCACGCGATGCACCGGTGATCAGAACGGAAGGCAAGAAACGCGTGCAATCAATTCGATTTTAAGCAACCTGATCAGCCCCTGTGGAGGCGGCATCCAGGAAACGCCCCATGGCCCTGAATTTCCTGTAGCGCTGATCCTTCAGGTCTTCGATAGACAGAGCCAGAAGCTCGTCGAGATGGCGATTCAGCGCAGCTTTCAGCGTTTCACCTGCCTCTAAAGGAGCCCAGTTGTTGCCACCTGCAGGTTCAGGCAACACCTCGTCCACCACGCCGAGGCTGAGAAGATCCTTTCCGGTGATGCGCAGAGCAGCAGCCGCCTCGGACGCCTTCGCCGCATCACGCCAGAGAATCGAAGCGCAGGCCTCGGGGCTGGCAACGGTGTAGACGCTGTGCTCGAACATGATCAGCCTGTCGGCGACTCCGATTCCAAGAGCACCGCCTGAACCCCCTTCGCCGATCACCGTCGCGACAATCGGAACTCGAAGGCTGAACATCTCGCGAAGATTCACGGCAATGGCTTCGCCCTGCCCCTGCTCCTCGGCCAGCAGGCCGGCGTAGGCCCCAGGGGTGTCGATGAAGGCAAGGATCGGCAGGTGGAAGCGATCGGCATGTTCCATCAGACGTAGAGCCTTGCGATAACCGCCAGGGGTGGCCATGCCGAAATTCCTGGCCACGTTTTCCTTGGTGTCACGGCCCTTCTGATGGCCGATCAGCAGAACCGATCGATCACCGAGGCGACCGATCCCTCCGATCAGAGCCTGATCATCACTGCCACGACGGTCACCATGCAACTCGATCCAGTCATCACAGAACATCTGGATGAAGTCGAGAGTGCTGGGCCGATGCGGATGACGGGCAACCTGAATTTTCTGCGCCGGGCTCAGAGAGCGGAAGATTTCGTCTCGACGGCGCGCCGCCAGTGTCTCGAGCTGCAGCAGCTGCTGACTGACATCCACCTCTGAATCCCTTGCCAGCTGGCGGATCTGCTCGATCTGCTGTTCGAGCTCCACAAGCGGTTTCTCGAAATCAAGCAGAGGGCGGCGGGCCATGGTGAAACCAGGGAGAGACTTCAGACAACGACAGCCTGGGGCTGCCCTTGAAGATTGAGAGTGGAGAAACCGTGGCGCACTGATGCCGCACCGATGAAGTCCATTCTCTCCAGAGTGATGTTGTTACGCCCCCAGCTGAAGTTGGTGTGGCACTCCTCAAATTCAAGCAGCATCGCTTCAGCGAAGCAGGCGAACATCTGGCGCTGAGGCTTTTCCATCTCGGCGATTTCCATCATCGTCCAGCCGATGTCAGTGCAGAACTCAACGATGCCACCCTTCAGCACGTGAACGCCTTCGGATGCAACTTTGGCATCGAGATTCTTCGGGTAACCCCCGTCGATCATCAGACAGGGTTTTCTGAGCGTGGAGGAATCGATTTCCAAAGTGCGAGGCATGCTTGCTACCCAGACCACGACATCAGCCTTGGGAAGCGCCTGTTCGAGGGTGAGCACTTGTCCACCACCGAGTTCCGCCTGTAGATCCTTCAGGGGCTGCTGCTGACGTGCCACCAGCAGCAGCTCTCCAACACCTGTTCGATTGGCAAGCCAGCGGCAGACAGCACTGCCGATGTCTCCTGTGGCACCCACCACGGCAACCTTGGCCTTGGCGAGATCGATGCCGAGCAGAGGTGCGTTGTTCTCAACCTGTCGGCTGATGACCCAGGCCGTATGGGTGTTTCCTGTGGTGAATCGCTCCCACTCCAGCGTCGTGCTGCGCACGTGCTGATGCTGGAGAAGATTGAAATTCTCGAAAATGATCGAGGTGAAACCGCCGAGAGCCGTGATGTTGATGCCTTTCTTCTGAGCCAGTTCCATGGCGTTGAGCACCTTGCGTCGAGCCGTTTTGAAACGGCTGAGCATTTCGGGCACGAAACAGGAGTCGATGTAGGCACCTGAGATGGTTTTGCCCGTGGCGCTGGTGACCTCCACGTTCTCGACCAGCTGAGGCGGTGCACTGCACCAGACATCGAGATCACCGTCGGCGATGTGATCAAATCCAAGATCGGAGGCTTTGCGCCTCGCCGCCTCAAAGCTGGTGGAATGCCCGATCAGTCCAAACATGTACTGCCGACGGTCGTCCGTGTGCGCATTGAATAAACCTCACCTCAAAGGTGAGCTGATCTTTCATGATCCCATGAAGGCACGTGAAAACAAAAACGTGCCTGTGTTCAAACCGGACCCCGGGCCTAGAGAGCGGCAGCTGCCATCCGTGCGATTTCACGCATGTTGAAGCCGATCTCGCTGAGAGCTTCCTGGTAGCCGATCAGGAAATCCTCGATCAGATCTTCTTTTTCCATGTGCAGAGTGGCCGCGTCGGACGCAACCTGATCGAGCATGGAGCGAATCAGGGGGAGGTTCTCCTTGTTGGCGGTAAAAAGCTCCTCTTTGCTGGCCTCGAAGTTGTTCTTCAGCCACAGCTCGCCGTAGTTGAGGTGGAGGTATTCATCCTTCACGACACCTTCAGTGATCTTGCGGGCGAAGGGGTCCGCAACAGGGATATAGATGTGGTAAGCCGAGATGGCGAAGGCTTCGATCAACAGAGCCTGAATCAGCAGGCAGGTGACAACCCTGTCCTCATTGAGAGCTTTCTGGAAATTTTGATGCAGTGGCTCGAAGAATTTCTTGGCGAAAGGCATGTCAGCCGTCACACCCAGATTGCGGCCACAGGAAGTGAAGCCCTTCATGTGCTTCATCTCCATCTTCGCCAGCTTGGCGAGTTCATCCTTGTTTTCGGGGATCAGGGTTCCCAAGGCCATGTAGTTCTCATAGGCCTCCTGCTCGCCCTCGATCACGATGGCGTTGATCCTGCTGTAGGCGTCTTTGTAGGCCTCAGCAGCGAAGTCAGGCAGTTGTTGAGCCGATGCATCCCGCTCGTCAAGGACGGCAACCTCTGGGCTAACGGGGGTCGGCATGGATCTTTCCGAAACGTTCAACGCAGTTGACTGTAACCAGTGCTGTCCATATTGGACGTTAAATCCAACGACTTCAGACGCGACGGCGGTCTCCTCGGGGTGGCCAGCTTGATGCCATCAGGCTTGTGAACAGCCCTTGCCAATGACTCACCAGTGCTGTCTCCAGCTGGTGTCCGAGGGTCGCGTCAGCACCGCGGCTATCGCCGACCACCCCCGACTGACTGAGGTCGGCCGTGAACCAGGCGAGCGGCGCAGGGCCTTCCAGACTCCATCCCTCGGGTGGCCTGGCCGCAGCCGAATCGCTGACGTGGTCACCATCAAGAGGCCTTTGTTCACCGACGAGAGATGGTTCCAGGGCGAGCATCAGACTGGTTTCCGCCAGTCCCGCATGCAGACCGTGAGCAAGTTCATGGGCAGGCACGAGAGAATCGAGTCCCGGGACACCACTCCAGAGGAAACAGGGAAGAACGGCCATTGAGGGTGTTTCCGCGGCCAGTTCCCTTGCAGCGGCCTGCAGCAGACCGATCTGACCGCCATGGGCATTGAACAGCACGAGGCGCTGGACACCCTGGGCCGCGAGCTGTTTGCCCACTTCCCGCACAAGGCGAATCAACAGTTCCGCACTCAGGCTGAGGGTTCCAGGAAAGCCTCGGTGTTCGGGTGAAAGACCGATCCTCTGCGTCGGCAGTGCCCAGATCGGCAGAGTGTGCGGCATGCCTTCGAGAACATGGTCAAGGATCCGTTCAGCGAAGAGCGCATCGGTGAGCAGGGGAAGCTGCGGACCGTGCTGCTCGAAGGCCCCGAACGGCCACACGAGGGTTGAACCGCTCCGCTCCAGGGCCAGTGCTGCCTCCGGCCAGCGCATGCACTCCAGACGCCTTAGGGGTTGTTGACCATCGCCACTCATCCTGATTCAACCTCCTGCTGTCAGACTGTCCTGCCAAGGACGATGGGTCCCATGGCCGGAACAGAACGTCAGAATTCACGACTGGATGGTGGCAAAGGCGCTGCCGCTTCGGCGCAGCCACCTCGAAAACCGCTTCAGGTGATGCACATCAGCAAGCGGGAGGAGCAGGAACGGCTGCGCAGGGAAGCGGAGGAAGCCCGTGCTGCCGCCGATGCTGCTACAGCACGGGCAGCACAGCTCGAGCAGGCCGCACTGGCAGCAGAGGGAGGTCAGTCGTCGGTGGCTCCCAGGCCTCCGGCTGCTCCAAGAGGACCACAGACCTCCCATGCCCCGTCGATGGACCCCGATGAAGACGATCTCTCAGGGATGACCATGGCCGACCTGCTCGGCCCTGCCGACACAGGGCGATCCCTGAACGCCTCACCCGCCGAGGCGGCAGCGAGCCGCAGCGTCGACGATTTCGATTTCGACGAGGATGCTTTTCTCGCGGCACTCGATGCCAATGAACCTGTTGGCACCACGGGTGAAGTGGTGACCGGCACGGTGATCGGCATGGAGAGTGATGGTGTCTATGTCGACATCGGAGGCAAGGCTCCCGGCTTCATGCCCAAGAGCGAATGCGGACTTGGGGTGATCACCAATCTCAAGGAACGTTTTCCCAAAGGCCTCGAACTGGAGGTGCTGGTCACCCGCGAACAGAACGCCGATGGCATGGTCACAATCAGCTGCCGAGCTCTTGCTCTGCGCAAGAGCTGGGACAAGGTGAAGCAGCTCGCCAAGGACGGCAAGGTTGTTCAGGTCAAAGTCAGCGGTTTCAACCGAGGGGGTGTGACCTGCGACCTCGAGGGGTTGAGGGGGTTCATTCCCAGGTCCCAGCTTCAGGAAGGCGAAAACCACGAAGCACTGGTGGGAAAGACCCTCGGAGTCGCCTTTCTTGAGGTCAATTCCGAAACCCGCAAGCTGGTTCTCTCCGAGAAACGGGCTGCCGTTGCAGCCCGTTTCTCGGAACTGGAAGTTGGCCAGCTCGTGGAGGGTCAGGTGGCTGCCATCAAGCCCTATGGACTGTTCATCGACCTTGGCGGCATCAGCGGACTGCTGCATCAATCGGTGATCACCGGTGGCAGCCTCCGTTCTTTTCGTGAAGTCTTCAGCCAGGGCGACACGGTTAGGGCACTGATCACCGAGCTGGATCCGGGCCGCGGCCGCATCGGTCTCAACACCGCCCTGCTGGAGGGACAGCCGGGTGAGCTTCTGGCCGACAAAGACACCGTGATGGCAGAGGCTGAGGATCGAGCCAACAGGGCCCGTAACGTCCTCAGGCAGCAGGAACAGTCAGCTGGATGATCACAGCTCCGATGTCTGCCGGTGACGCCGGCCCCCAATCCAGGCCGCATCCCCAGGCCGACTGGGAGCTGGACTTCTACTCAAGACCCATTCTTGAAAAGGATGGAAAAAAACGCTGGGAGCTGCTGATCATCAGCACTCCGGAGATTGACGGCAGCGAATGCTTCCGTTTCGCCAAGCTTTGTCCTGCGAGCGACGTCAATTCCACCTGGCTGGCCGCAGCACTGCGTGAAGCGCTCGCTGACGCAGAGGATCAGGGCTGGAGACCACCTCAGAGACTGCGGGCCTGGCGCAGTGCAATGCGAACGATGGTGCAGCGTGCAGCGGCGGAACTGCTTCTGGAAGTGGTGCCCAGCAGACGCACGTATGCACTGCTCGACTGGCTTGAAGAACGCGAGAGGATCCTCTATCCCCAGGAGGAGGGTTTCATGGCGGGTCCGCTTGCCTTGCCTCCTTCCCCTGTCGAGACCCCTCCACTGCCCTTGCCTGAGGCGGTCCGGGGCGATGCCTGGACCTGGGCAGGACTTCCTGTCGGCAGCCTGAAGGATGCGACTGAGTGGCCACTTGGCTTCAACGGGCTTCTGCCCGTTCCCACCTCTCTTGAGGAGGATCTTCAGGTCCCCGGACTGCGGCTTTTCAGCCGCAGCCGTGCCCTGGCACTGGCCGGCTGGCTGGGAGGGCTTGAGCCTGTCCGTCTGCGCGTAAGTTCCCTCCAGCTGATTCTTGATGCCGGACAGGACGATGCCTGGCTGGTCAGTGATCTGAGCCAGCAGGAAGCGGAGCAGATCTCCGCCGCCCTGGAATCATCCTTTCTAAACCTGCATGGCCTTCAGTTCATTGCCGTGCAGAGCTCGCCGGAAAGCGAGCGCTTCGAAGGCTTCTGGATGCTGAGGGATCAGCCGCAACCATGAATCCCGCTCCGGGAGATGGCCGAGACACAGCAGAGGTGGATCCTCTCGCCCAACCAGACAGCAGCTTCAACACGCTTCCCGGCTGGACCTGGGTGGGCTGTTACGGCGGCTATTTCCTCACTGCGGATCATCTGCATGACGCTGGTTTTGAACATGGCTTCTTCACCCGTCGCTGGCATGGCCGTGGGCCGGATGAACTGGCCGCCTACCTGTCATGCGGTGTCACCGTTCATCGTCCTCAGCAGGTCCATGGGAATGTCGTTCTCGAAGCCTCCGCAGCCTTTTGCGCACCATGGCCCGATGCTGATGGCCTGGTGAGCGACCGGGGTGGGCAGAGCCTCTGGGTCTGCGGAGCCGACTGCACCCCCGTGCTGCTTGCCGATCCTCAGACCGGTCATGTGGCAGCGTGCCACGCCGGCTGGCGTGGAGTGGCCGCCGGCATCCTGCCCGAAGCCATCGCCAGACTCGAGCAACGCGGAGCCGACAGGTCACAGCTGCTCATCGCTCTGGGGCCAGCCGTCAGTGGAGAGCGCTATCAGGTTGAGGAATCAGTGGCCCTTCAGGTGGGTGAGGCAGTGGCAGCTGAGCCCAGATCACTGGAGCAGCTGCAGAGGCAGGGTGTGATCCTTCCCGATTCCGAGCAGGGTCGCTGGCGTCTCGATATCCGACAGGCCGCTGCGCAGCAACTGCAGTCGGAAGGGATCGACAGCGAAAGAATCAGAACCTGTCCGCTGTGCACGATCGCCGAACCAACCCTGTTTCACTCCTGGCGACGCGATCAGGTGAAGACGGTTCAGTGGAGCGGGATCGTGGGGCAGGCTGCGATCTGAACCTCACGGTTTTCCGGTTGATGTGAGCGCAATCAGGCGCAATGCGACAGCTTCAGCTGCGCGAATGCCATCGATCGCTGCCGAGAGAATGCCTCCCGCGAAACCGGCTCCCTCACCGGCCGGTGTGAGACCGATCACGTTGAGCGATTCCAGGCTTTCATCCCTTGCGATTCGCAAGGGCGAGGAGGTGCGCGTTTCCACCCCGGTCAGCACCGCATCGGGATGTTCGTAACCGGAGAGCTTCCTGCTGAACGCGGGCAGAGCCTCCCTCAGAGCCGCCACCATGGGCTCGGGGAGAAGCTCGGCCAGATCGGAGGGCCTGACTCCCGGTTGATACGAGGGGGTGACTGTTCCGAGACAGATGGACGGCCTTCCCGCCAAAAAGTCCTCCTGTCGCTGAACAGGGGCGCTGTAATCCTCTCCGCCGAGGGTGAAGGCGAGTGATTCGAGTTCACGCTGGAAGACCAGACCAGCAAGCGGATCCCCAGGCCAGCGCTCATAGGGCTCCAGGTCTGAATCAAAAACGGGAACCACCAGCCCGCTGTTGGCGTTCCGTTCATTGCGGGAGTGCTGGCTCATCCCATTGGTGACGACCCGACCGGGCTCCGAGGTTGCACCCACCACAAACCCCCCGGGACACATGCAGAAGCTGTAGACGCAACGACCGTTGGCAGCGTGGTGCACCAGCTTGTATTCAGCGGAGCCCAGCAGCTGGTGACCGGCGGCATCTCCCCAGCGGGCGCGATCAATCAGCGACTGTGGGTGCTCGATCCGGAGACCGATGGCGAATGGCTTCCGCTCCATGGCGACGCCTGCCCGATCCAGCATCGCGAAGGTGTCCCTGGCCGAGTGCCCAGGGGCCAGAACCACCTGACTGCAGTTGAGGCGGCTGCCGTCGGAGAGTTCCAGTCCTGCGATCCGCATCCGCTTGCTCCCGGGAGCCTCAGCGGGCTCGAGCAGGAGTTGTTCCACGCGGCAGCCGAAGCGCACCTCACCCCCAAGATCCTCAATCTGGGCGCGCAACCCCCTGACCACCGTCGCCAGCTTGAAGGTGCCGATATGCGGACGGTGACGGGTGAGGATGTCGCGGTTGGCGCCGCATTTCACCAGCTCCTCCAGCACTTTGCGGCCGTAATGAGCGGGATCGCTCACCTGGCTGTAAAGCTTCCCGTCGGAGAAGGTGCCGGCGCCACCTTCCCCGAACTGAACATTGGATTCAGGCTTGAACGTCGATTGACGACGCCAGAATCCAAAGGTGTCGCGGCTGCGCTGCTTCACGGCCTGACCGCGCTCAAGCAGCAGCGGGCGAAACCCCATCTGTGCGAGCAGCAGTGCTGCGAAATAACCACAGGGTCCGGCGCCGATCACCACAGGACGCGCCCGTGCCAGATCATCCGGACTGGATAGAGCATGGGCGACGAAGCGATAGGACTCATCGGGACTGCGACGGATGCGACGGTCGGCGGAGCGGCGACGCAGCAGTGCTTTCTCCCCCTGCACCACAACGTCCACGCAGTAGATGACCCGGATTCGATCCTTCCGACGGGCATCGATGCTCCTCTTCACCAAGGAATGGGAGAGGAGTCGCTCCTTCGGAACTCGCAGACAGCGGAGAACAGCCTCTTCAAGATCCTCCTCCGTGTGGTCCAGATCCAGCCGCAGCTCGCTCAGACGCAGCACGAGCTCTCTCCTTCCCAGACCTTTTTGAAAACCTTACCGGCCTGACATCAGTCGGGTTACAGCCGCTCCGGATGGCGGCTGCCCTGGTCTTCGACTCAGGTCACTGGCCGCTCCCTGAAGACGAACGGAACGTCCATCGAGGCGTGCTTTGACCGCATCACACATCGACGTCGGTTCCTGATCAGGATCAAGCCAGCCAAAGTGATCCCTGGTGCCTTCTGACGAAACCGGAGCAGGGGCGAGCGAAGCGAGGGTGAGCATGCGCGCCGAGTCGAATCCAGAGGCAGCCACCAGATCCGGAGGCTGATCATGCTGATCGACAAACCGTTTGCTGAAGGCTGTCCATCCCGGTCCATGGGCCGACTGGTCGAGAACCAGCTGATTCCAGGGGCGAATCTCAAGGCTGCGGACACGATGGGCAGGAAGCATCCAGACCCATGGCCGCGTGGCTGAACGGTGATCGCGCTCCCCTGTTGCCCGAGCTGATGCAAGTCGACTGGCCAGATCACCGTCGGCAGCAGTGCCAGACGGGGGACTGCAGCGCTGTGCTGGCTGCCAGGGCCTGGCAGCCGGGCAGGGTGGCGGCAATCACTCCCAGGACCCGCAAAACTCGGTCGGACCCGGCCAGAAGTGAATTGGAGCGTTTATGGAACGCAGTTCCTCCGACATCATCGGACGCGCTGATGTCTGGTGACACTTCTTGAGGGTGGGCCATGCCTTGGGGACCCGGCCGGTCAACCCTAGTGAGGCTGTTCTGGTTCGTCCTCCTTTGTCACAGCTTCGGGGCTGCCACCAGGAATCGCCAGTGAGAGAAGTCCAACGATCATCAGCAGACTGCCGATCGCGATGGCGAAAGATCGGTTGTCAGATGCTGCTTCACCCCAGAAGGCCGTGCTCAGGAACGCTGCACCGAGCAGAACACAGGGCACCATGACGATCCCTGAGGCAATGCGGTTCCGTGCCATCTCAGGCGGCGGGACAGCTGACGCGAGCCAGTCCCTCATGCACCAGTGCGGCGCCCAGATCCAGCTCGTCTCCGATCGGTGTGACCCTGGCCAGCAGAACACCGTCTGAGCTGCCCTCCGGCCGCAGATTCACCCTCCGGCGACGGGGAACAGCACGGCGAAGCCAATCCTGTGCCTGCTGCTCATCATCAGGCGCGACCTCCACGCAGGCAAGCTGCACGCTGTAGTTGCGATTGCGATCGCCAACCTGAAGAAGCGTCGCCGACCTCACCTGCAGAACCTCAGCAGCGAAAGCCTGAAAAGGCAACAGCAGCATCAGGCTGAAAGCTGCTGCAATCACGACGCTGATTCTCACAAGCCACCACCGTTGGGGGAACAACTCCCAGACTCCTGCAAAGCCAGTTCAGCCTCGGAGGGCAGACCCACCATCTGAGCATTGCTGCAACCCGGAGGAACCATCGGATAACAGTTCTCACCACGACGTACATGCACATCCACCAGGGTTGGATTCGGTGAAGCGAACGCCTCAGCCAGACCGCTGTGAAGATGCTCGCGCTCAACGAGCTTCATGCCCTCCACACCAAACGCCTTGGCAAGGGCTTCGAAATCAGGCATACCGCCCAGCATGTCGGAAGCCGAATAACGCTCTTCGTAGAAACTTTCCTGCCACTGACGAACCATACCCTGCCAGTGATTGTTCACAATCACCACCTTCACCGGGAGCCTGTACTGGGCGAGGGTTCCCAGTTCCTGGATATTCATCAGCACACTGGCGTCCCCGGCGATGCACACAACCTGACGATCTGGACAGGCAACCTGGGCCCCCAGTGCAGCAGGCATCCCGAAACCCATGGTTCCAAGCCCCGCACTGCTGATCCAGCTGCGGGGACCATTGCGCAGATACTGTGCAGCCCACATCTGATGCTGTCCCACATCCGTGGTGACGATGGCTCCCGGAGCCAGATCGCGAACAGCCATCAGCACCTCCTGCGGATAGATGGGTCCTTCTTGAGGAGGGATCGTCAGGGGATAGCGCTGTTTCCAGTCGCGGATCCTGTCAAGCCAGGCCGTGGTCTGAAGCTGCGGAGATCGACGCAGACTCAGGTCCACCAATGCGGCAAGACTGACACCCACATCACCGAGAACGGCAACATCGGGGCGCCTGTTCTTGCCGATCTCGGCTGGATCGATCTCGAAATGAACAACCCTGGCTTTCGGGGCGAAAGTGTCGAGCTTGCCGGTCACCCGATCATCAAAGCGAGCCCCTACCGCAATCAGCAGATCACAATCGGTCACTGCAAAATTGGCATAGGCCGTGCCGTGCATGCCCAGCATCCCCAGGGCCAGAGGGTGAGTTTCATCAAAAGCCCCTTTGCCCATCAGCGTGGTGGTGACGGGTATCTGGTAGCGCTCAGCAAGCATCGCGATGCTGTCATGAGCTGAAGCCGCGATCGCACCGCCCCCCACATAGAGCAGTGGACGACTGGCTTCGGCGATCAGATCAAGCGCAGCCTCGATCGACTGAGGATCAGGTGGGGGCGTGGAGGCAAAGCCGGCCGGGATCACGGATCCTGGTTCGACCGGGACGTAATCAAATTCCTCCTGTCCGACATCCTTGGGGATGTCGATCAGAACAGGGCCCGGTCGACCCGATGCGGCGATGTGAAAGGCCTGCGCAACCACCGAGGCGAGATCCGCGGGATTTCGAACAACCCAGGAATGCTTCACGATCGGCAGTGTGATCCCGAAGATGTCCGTTTCCTGGAAGGCATCGGTACCGATCGCCGTTCTCGGCACCTGACCGGTGATCACCACCATCGGCACTGAATCCATCTGCGCTGTGGCGATGCCCGTCACCAGATTGGTGGCGCCTGGACCGGATGTACCGAAACAGACACCCACACGGCCTGTGGCACGGGCATAGGCATCGGCGGCGTGGGTCCCGCCCTGTTCGTGACGCACCAGGTAGTGCCTTAGCCAACCTTCGCTTTCCGCGACATGCAGCGCGTCGTAGATCGGAAGGATGGCTCCGCCCGGATAGCCGAAAATCGTCTCAACTCCATGCCGGCGCAGAGCATCCATCAGCGCCTGTGCTCCGCTGATCCTGCGACGACCGTCGCTGCTTGACGCTGAATCGGCCGTGGGAGCAGAGGTCAGCGTCACTGTGTCTACACGGGGGTCTGACCCTCAAGATTAAGGGCCGGCCTGTCGGGCTGCCGCCGTTCAGAGCAGTCCGAGAGCGTGCAACGGCCCCTGACCACTGATGATCTCCAGCAGGAATGCGGAGAAGCCGAGCATGGCCAACCTTCCGTTCCAGACCTCGGAGCTGTTGCTCCAGCCCCACTCCCATTTCTCCTGCGGATAGAGCTTCACCGTGTTCGGCAGCTCCGCTGCCGCGTCGAGGCTCACCTCAGGTCCTTCAAGACTGGTGACCACGAGATCGGCCAGGCCTTCGATGAAAGGGGGATAGGTGTCGAGAGCCCGCACACGCCTGAAGTTCACAACTCCGGCTTCGGTGGCGAGTTCACGGTACTCGATGTCGATTTCCTCAAGCGTTTCGATGTGCTCACTGACGAAACTGATGGGCACAACAACCAGATCGTTGATCTTGGCCTCGCCGAGTTCCTCAAGCGCTTCTTCGGTATACGGCTTGAGCCACTCCACCGGACCCACACGGCTCTGATAAGCGAGGGTATGGGGATTGCCATGCCCCATCAGCTCCTCGAGCTTCTTCATGATCAGACCGGTGCAAGCCTCGATTTCCTGTTGATAGGGATCGCCAGCCTCTTCGACGTAACTCTTCGGAACACCGTGGGCACTGAAGAACACGTGGGCCTTCTTTGCGTCATCGCTGTTACGGACCTCCTCGGCGATCAGCTCGGCCATGGCTGTGACGTAGCCAGGGTGATCGAACCAGCTGCGGATGCAGCGGATCGGCAGCTTCTCGAAGACGCCGTCACCCTGACGCAGCCTCTGCAGCTCGCGGAAACTTGAGCCACTTGTGCTGATTGAGAAATGTGGATAAAGCGGCAGAACCACCACCTGATCCATCCCGTCAGCCTTGATGTCCGCAACGGCGGACTCAGTGAAGGGATGCCAGTAGCGCATGGCCACATAACTGGTGGCGTCGATGCCGCGTTGACGCAGAAGGCTCTGAAGCTCCCTGGCCTGCTGCTCTGTGATCCTGCGCAGAGGCGAGCCACCTCCGATAGAGCGGTAGGCACTCTGTGACTTGCCGCTACGCAGGGTGCTGATCAACCAGGCAAGCGGTTTCTGAAGCGCGGGAATCGGCAGCCGGATGATCTCCGGATCGGCGAAGAGATTGAAGAGAAATGGACCAACATCCTGAATCCGCTCAGGGCCACCCAGATTGAGCAATACGACACCGACCCGAGCCATGTCTGGAAACGAATTCAGGGGTTGAGAGTAACCCGCATTAACGGCATGGTGGCGCTGTCCTGAACGAAAGGATGAACCGCAGCGAGGAGTTTGAGCAGATCAGGCGAAATGCGAATGCTTCACTGGCGTCGATCGGCATCAGCCTGCGTATCGAATGTCGCGGTCGTCGGTTAAATCTTCGCGGCTCGTTGCCCGATCGGAAAAGCCCTGATCAGCGATCAGTGCAACGGCTCAGTCTCGGACTGGAGATCGGCCGCGAGGGATTGCGCGAAGCAGAACAGATCGCCCGGGTGATCGATGCCCAGCTCAAACGCAACCAGTTCCGCTGGGATCAGTGGATCACAGCAGCATCAACGGGTAAAACCCGATCCGAGTCGGCCGAAGGCGCTCACGCCCCACTTGAGCAGCAATTGCAAAAGTTCGAAAGGGCTTTTTTCGCCGATCCACGGCGCCGCCGCTCCCCGTCAGGCAGTCGGACCACATGGACAGGTGCCTACAACCCTTATCTGCGGCGACTGCGAACACTGGCCGGAGACGACACCGGGCCGATCGCAGCTGAGCTGCTGCTGAAGACCCTGCACAGCTATCCCGACGGGAGCCGCAGCCGCCAGCAGTGCAGCACCGCGCTGGCTGGGCTGGCCAGGCAGCTGGATCTCGAACTTCCCGAGAACTGGCGTGCCGAAGCCGCCGGCTATGGCCTGCACCGGGCCCGTTTCCGTCAGCTGCCCAGCGATCATCAGATCCTTGAAGGCATCCTGCGCATCCCCAATCCCCGCTGGCGACTGGCCTATGGACTGATGGCCACCTATGGGCTCCGCAACCATGAGGTGTTTTTCTGCGACCTCTCCGCGTTGTGCGCGGAGGGGGATCGGGTGATCCGGGTGCTTCCCACCACAAAGACGGGAGAACATCAGGTGTGGCCGTTCAACCCTGATTGGGTTGAACGCTTTGACCTCCTGAAGCTTGGGAAGGAACCGGAGGCACTTCCGGTGATCAGCACCGACCTCAAACGAACCACCCTGCAGCAGGTTGGACGACGCGTCACCGAGCAGTTCCGCCGCTACGAACTGCCTCTCACGCCCTATGACCTGCGCCACGCCTGGGCGGTGAGAACCATTCACATCGGTCTTCCTGACACGGTATCCGCGCGAATGATGGGTCACTCCGTGGCCATACACACCCGCACGTATCACCACTGGATCACCCGGCGCGATCAGCAGCAGGCTGTCGATGCGGCCCTGGCCAGGCAGCACGCCTGACGAGCGGAACATTGCTGGGTCTGGTGGGATTGCCGGCCTCGGTCCGCACGGTCCAGTTCCGCAGCGGCAGGATGACCCCCTTGAATCACGTCGCGTTTTTCCGTTTCCGATCCTGATGACGTCGTTTCTGCGACCCCTCGCCTACCGCTATCGCTGGATCTACGACACGGTCACGGCCATCTCATCGCTGAGCGTCGGAGGAGTGGAACGTCTGCGTGGGCTTGGACTCGAGGTCCTTCAGACCAGGCTGGAACCCCGCGGTCCGGTGCTTGATCTCTGCTGCGGAAGCGGAGAAGCCGCATCTCCCTGGCTGGCGGCGGGATTCAGTGTCACGGGGCTTGATCTTTCACCACTGGCGCTCTCTCTGGCCGCGCGACGACACCCAGGGCTCAGGCTGGTGGAGGGACTGGCCGAGGATCCGCCGCTGGAGGATGAAAGCTTCCTCGCCGTTCAGCTGAGCGTGGCACTGCATGAATTTCCTCGACGGGAGAGGGAGCTTGTGCTGCGGCAGAGCCTGCGCCTGCTGAAGCCTGGAGGGTGGCTGGTGCTGGTGGATCTGCATCCTGCGGGGCCTTGGTTGCGACTGCCCCAGCAGTTGTTCTGCAGTTTGTTCGAAACCGAAACAGCCACGGCCATGCTGGAGGATGACCTGCCATCCCAGCTGAAACAGCTCGGCTTCACCGACGTGAAACAGGAGCTGCTGGCGGGACGGGCGTTGCAACGGATCACCGCAGCACGCCCCGGCATTCATGCACCCTCTCTATGAGCAACGGCAACCTGGATCAGACGGCAGCCGAACTGGGCATGGGCGGAAACCTTGCTCCTGAGCAAGACGACGCCGGCTACAGGAAGCGGATGGAACGACGCCAGCAGGTGCAGCGCCAGCGCGTCGAGCAGCGCAACAGGGAGAAGGGACTGATCCTGGTGTTCACCGGGCACGGCAAGGGCAAGACCACGGCGGGGCTCGGGCTGTTGCTTCGCACCCTCGGGCATGGTGAACGGGTGGCGGTTGTGCAGTTCATCAAGGGTGGCTGGGAACCGGGCGAAGCCAGGGCATTGCAGAGCTTCGGCGACCAGGTCCGCTGGCATGCCCTTGGAGAGGGCTTCACCTGGGAGACCCAGGACAGGCAGCGTGATCAGCAGCTGGTGATGCAGGCATGGCAGACCGCCCTGGACTACCTGCGTGATGACCGGATCAAGCTGGTTCTGCTGGATGAGCTCAACGTGGCGATCAAGCTCGGCTACATCGAACCTGAAACGGTGATTGCCGGTCTGAGGGAACGACCTGAGCTATGCCACGTGGCCGTCACAGGCCGAGGGGCACCACCGGCACTGATTGAAGCCGCGGATCTGGTCACGGAGATGACCTTGAACAAGCACCCGTTCAGGGAACAGGGGGTCAAGGCACAGCCAGGCATCGAATACTGAGCGTCACTCCAGCTCCAGATCGCTTTTGATCAGACCGGATGCAGCTGTCAGAACAGAAAGTCCACTGACCAGCAGCGCGCGATGCACCACCGGATCACGCCAGCAGGATGGGTCCTGGCTTGCACGGTCAAGCGCGGACAGGGTGAGGCGTGCCATCACCGAACTGCGTCCACCGATCTCCTCAGGCATGAGTGCTTGGATGTTGACCCATCCAAGCGGCTCCAGCGAGGGTGCGCCAGTGGCGGGATCGTCTGATCCTGCTTGCTACTGTCGGCTGGATCAGGTGGATGAATGGCCTACGCGCGTGCACTCCTGAAACTCAGCGGTGAGGCGCTGATGGGAGAACAGGGCTACGGGATCGATCCCGCCATCGTGCAGTCCATCGCCGAAGACGTCGCCAGGGTGATCGCAGGCGGGACCCAGTTGGCCATTGTCGTTGGCGGTGGGAATATCTTTCGTGGCCTGAAGGGATCGGCTGCGGGAATGGATCGCGCCACGGCTGATTACGTGGGCATGTTGGCCACGGTGATGAATGCGATCACGCTTCAGGATGGACTGGAGCGCGCCGGCGTGCCGACACGGGTGCAGACAGCGATCGGCATGCAGGAGGTCGCTGAGCCCTACATCCGCCGAAAAGCCATCCGTCATCTGGAGAAAGGCCGAGTGGTGGTCTTCGGTGCCGGTTGCGGAAATCCCTTTTTCACCACCGACACCACGGCAGCACTGCGAGCCGCCGAGATCAATGCCGATGTGGTGTTCAAGGCCACCAAGGTGGATGGGGTCTACGACAAGGACCCGGCTAAACATGCCGATGCCGTGAAGCATGAACATCTCACCTATCAGCAGGTTCTGAGCGGTGAGCTTGCCGTCATGGACAGCACCGCCATCGCACTCTGCAAAGACAACAACATTCCGATCGTTGTTTTCAATCTGTTTGAACCTGGCAACATCGGCAAAGCCGTGGCTGGAGAGCCGATCGGTTCCCGGATCAACAACTGACAATCGTTATGTCGAAGCAAGACCTCGAAGCAAGCATGCAGAAGTCGGTGGAATCCACCCAGCGCATGTTCAACACCATCCGCACGGGACGTGCCAATTCGTCTCTGCTCGATCGCATCACGGTGGAGTACTACGGAGCCGAGACGCCGCTGAAGTCGCTGGCCACGCTGACAACACCTGATTCCCAGACCATCCAAATCCAGCCCTTCGACATCAGCGCCCTGGCGGGAATCGAGAAAGCCATTGCCATGAGCGAGCTGGGTTTCACCCCCAACAACGATGGCAAGATCATCCGCATCAATGTCCCCCCGCTTACGGAGGAGCGACGCAAGGAGTTCTGCAAGCTCGCCTCCAAATACGCCGAGGAAGGCAAGGTGGCTCTGCGCAACATTCGCCGCGACGCCATCGACAGGATCAAGAAACAGGAGAAGGAAGGCGACTTCTCCGAGGATCAGAGCCGTGACGAACAGGAGGGCATCCAGAAAACTCTCGACAAGTTCATCGGACTTCTGGAGAAGCACCTGGCCGACAAGGAGGCCGACATCCTCAAGGTGTGATTGAAACCGACGTTGCCGTGATCGGTGCCGGAGCTGCCGGCACCGCAGCAGCCTTTCATCTTGCCGCTGCGGGGCACTCGGTCAGCGTGCTCGAAGCCGAGCCCAGTGGACGGATCAAGCCATGTGGTGGTGGCATGGCGTCCTCCGTTCAGAACTGGTTCCCCTTCGACCTCACCCCAGCTGTGGATGATGTGATCCGCCGGGTCGACTTCAGCTGGTGTCTGGAAGATCCGGTTGTCGCAGACCTTCCAGGGGAAGCACCGTTCTGGATCGTCAGGCGTGAACACCTGGATCGCCTGCTGCTTGACCAGGCGGTGAGCGCCGGTGCCACACTTCACCGCCCGTTCCGCGTGACATGCCTGGAACGCAACGATGCGTGCTGGACGCTGAAAAGTGAGCAGGGTGAACCCATTCAGGCAAGAGCCGTGGTGATTGCCGATGGTTCTGGGTCACCCTGGCCGCAGCAGGTCGGCATCGGTCCGCGCTCCCTGCACATGGCGAGCACCCTGTCGGTTCGCCTTGAGGGACTGGGAGCACTCACGCCTGGAACGGCGCGATTTGAATTCGGTCTGGTGCACCATGGTTTTGCCTGGGCTTTCCCTCTGGCAGATGGCATCAATGTGGGTGTGGGCACCTTCATCGGCAGAGACGTCGCCGATTCCGAGACGATCCTCAGTGCACTGCTGCCCGACCTCGGCTTTTCAGCTGATGCAGGTCTGAGGCAGCAGGCCAGCCTGAGGGTCTGGAACGGTCACAGCCCACTGCATTCCGACGGAGTCATGGCAGTCGGTGATGCCGCATCTCTCTGCGATCCCTTTCTTGCGGAGGGGTTGCGGCCAGCTCTGATGAGCGGCTGCGAAGCAGCCAAACATCTTGACCGCTGGCTGAGAGGCGAGGAGCGCTCCCTTCACGGCTACTCCAGGGAGATGCGACAGCGCTGGGGAGACTCGATGGCCTGGGGGCGCCGGATTGCACAGGTGTTCTACAGGTTCCCCGGCGTGGGCTATCAGCTTGGTGTCAAGCGGCCCACCGCGCCCAGACGAATCGCCCAGATCCTTTCTGGAGAGATGGGATACGGCGATATCGCCCAGCGTGTGATTCGCCGGTTGCTGCTGCAGCGCAACTAGAGATCGAGGGCCAGCTGCTGCATGGATGGATCAATCACGCGACCACGCGATCGTCGCCGGGATGATGCAGGCAAACCGGCGCGCCTTGACCCGTGCCGCCTCTGAATGGCATCGGCATGGCGATCAAATCCCGCTGAATGCCTGATCGCGAAGATCATCTCCTTGGCCTGTCTGGCCGAATCAGCACAATCCACGATCGGCATCACACCGTTGAAAGCCCAGGGTTCATGCAGATGCACCGCGGGAACATCCGCCAGTTCAGGGCACCATCGACGGATGAACACTCCATCCGGATCATGATCACGCCCCTGCTTGATCGGGTTGTAGATCCGGATCGTGTTGATGGAGGTGCTGCCCGACTGCATCTGACACTGACTCCAGTGAATCCCAGGTTCGTAATCAACAAACTGCCGCGCCAGATGCAGACCGCTGTCTCTCCAGGGCAGCCAGAGGTTGTAACTCGCAAACGACATCAACATCGCCCGCATCCGGAAGTTGATCCAGCCATGCGCTCTGAGGGCTCGCATGCAGGCATCGACAAATGGAACTCCTGTCGTCCCCTCAGCCCAGGCGGTCAGACGATCGGCATCGGGATCTCGCAGGTCACGCATGAAGGGGTGAAAATCCTGCCACTCGATCGATGGCTGATCCTCGAGTTTCTGGATGAAATGGCAGTGCCAGTGAAGTCTTGACCCGAAACTGCGCACACCGCGGCCCTGCAGCCCTCTGCTGCGCTGGAGAACCTCGCGCATGGACAGGCAACCCCAGGTGAGATAGGCGGACAGCCTGGAACACCCCGTGAACGCCTTGTTGGGACTGGAGATGGATCGGCAGTAATGCTCCACACGTTGTTGCAGGAAATCCTCGAGCTCATTGAGACCGGCGTGGCGGCCTCCCTGCTGACGGTGGGGACAGTGATCCGGATCGAGTCCCAGTTCAGAGGACGTGGGTGGTTCACCAGCTGAGAGCCCCTGCAGCGGCACAAGACGGCTCGGAGCGGGAGTGATCGATTCCGCCATCTGCGCCTCCCATCGCTGAGCCCAACCCTTGCGACTCCGAAGCGGTCGGATCACACCGAACTGGGGAATCTCCCGCCAGGGGATGCTCTGATGCCTTGCCCACGCAGCCACCCTCCTGTCTCTGGAATAGGTCCAGTCATTTCCGGTTTCTTCATGACTCCAGAGGCCGGTCACACCAAGCTGTCGCCTGGCGCGCTCGAGAACTGCAACCGCATCCCCGCACCGGATGACCAGAGGCTGACCCAGGTCAGCCATTGCCCGCTGGAGATCGAGAAGCGCCTCCCTGCAGAATTCCCACTGACGGCCGGAGGCATCCAGCTGAAGCCAGAACTCAGGTTCAACGATGTAGAGAGGAAGCACGTCCCCGATAGCCAATGCCTCGACCAGAGGCCTGTGATCCTCCAGCCTCAGATCCCGCTTGAACCAGACCAGCTGCAACGCCATCGAACGCGGAACAGCTCCACACAACACAGACGAAACTAATCAGATCCGGATCAGGGTTGGGCTTTGATCTTCAGGTCACGCAGACGTGCATCGACCGAGGCCAGCAGCTCGATGGCGAACATGGGTGACTCCTGAACGGCGAACAGGAATTTCTCACGGTTCATCTCGATCAGACGGCAATCGCTCTGGGCCAGTGCCGTACCCAGCCGTCGATGGCCTTCCATCACCAGCGCACCGGCGCCGAAAACGTTGCCGGCTTCGATCAGTTCATATCCCTCCTGACCGCTCTCATTGGTCCAGGACAGTCGGACCGTTCCCTCGAGCACGCCGAACATCGACGAACCGGGGTCATCAGCCTCGAAGATGACATCACCGGCATTGACGCCGTGCACCTCGCTCTTGCGAGCAAGGGCAACCATGGTGTCAAGAGCGTTCACAGGCGACTGGGGGCAGAACGGAACAGAGGATCAGGCCGTCGTCAGGGACAGAGCTGATCCGAAGCCACGCCTCACCTCCTCTTGGGTGAGCCGGCCATCATGATCAAGGTCGAGAGCATCGAAAACGGCATCGCTGCCAAGCCACTCATCGCGGGTGATGCAACCGTCACCGTTCATGTCGTTGAGCATGAAGATCTCCTGCACGGCATGACCGAAGGCCTGACCTCCCTCCAGTTCCGCGAGCCGGTGGGCCAGCATGCTTTCCAGGGTCTCAATCGCCTTGCTGAAGCCCTTGATCCCCTCGCCGAGCTTGTCGGTGGCCATGCGGTCGGCAGCCATCATCGAATTGAACGTGTCGCGGTCAACATGAATCTGGGCTTCACTGCTTGAGGGGTTGGCAGCGTCGAGCTTGCGGGTGAGCCTGGCGTCGCTGGAACGCAACTGATCCAGCAGCTTGGGTGAAATGGTGAGCAGATCACAGCCTGCCAGCTCGGTGATTTCGTCGATGTTCCGGAAACTGGCTCCCATCACCTCGGTTTTGTAGCCATAGGCCTTGAAGTAATTGAAGATCTTGGTGACCGAGAGAACCCCGGGGTCTTCAGGTCCGGGATAGGAATCACGGCCGGTGTCAGCCTTGTACCAGTCAAGGATGCGGCCAACGAACGGAGAAACCAGCGTGACACCGGCCTCCGCACAGGCTGCAGCCT
Organism: Synechococcus sp. MIT S9503; assembly: GCF_047304175.1. Classification (GTDB taxonomy): domain Bacteria; phylum Cyanobacteriota; class Cyanobacteriia; order PCC-6307; family Cyanobiaceae; genus Synechococcus_C. Next base: position 1,289,484 of record NZ_CP138955.1, read on the forward strand.
GACCGAAACCGAACAGAAGAGTGAGATTGCAGTGAATTCCCTCCTTCTCCAGAACTTCTGCCGCTTTGATGCCCTCCCATGTGGAGGCGATCTTGATCAGCACGCGATCGTTGCTGATGCCGGCGTCGTTGTAGAGGCGAATCAGCTTGCGGCCTTTTTCAATGGTGGCATCGGTGTCGTAACTCAGCCGCGCATCCACTTCCGTGGACACTCGCCGAGGAACGATCTTGAGGATCTCCTTGCCGAAGATCACGCTGATCTCATCGAGGGCCTCCCGCACCACCTTTTCAACAGGGGCGCTGTCGCCGATCAAACGACGTGAGGAACGCAGGGCCTCGTCGATCAGATTTTGATAAGCGGGTATCTGAGCAGCTGCAAGGATCAGGGACGGGTTGGTGGTGGCATCCCGAGGCGTGAATTTGCGAATCGCTTCAAGATCGCCCGTGTCCGCCACAACAACGGTCATCGCAGAGAGCTGCTCAAGGAGGGAGGCCATGTCTCTAAAGGCTTGTTGCCTGTAACGTAGCCGCGTTTTCAGGCCTGGCATCCAGCGGAAAAATTCAGCTGTGCCGAGGCTGTTTCGAGCTTCAACCGGGCTGGGCCGATGCTGGGGTGCTGGCCGTGCTGGGGGGAATCCTCTCAATCACCAGCAGACCATCAATGATTGATTTGGCAACCGGCAGAGCCACGGTGGAGCCATAGGCGTTGTCTCCCTGAGGTTCATCCACAACCACCAGCACGACATAACGAGGATCATCGACGGGAAGGGTGGCTACAAAGCTGCAGATCAGAGCGCCGGGAACATACACACCATTGAGAGCCTTCTGCGCGGTTCCCGTTTTGCCGCCAATGCGATATCCAGGCGTTCTTACGCCCTTGCCGCTCCCCTTTTCAACCACGGATTCCATCCAGGCCATCACGGTGCTGGTGACTTCAGGCTTCAGCAACGGCTTACCCTGACGTGATCCGGGCGGAGCCAATGCATCGCCTGCTCTGAGTCCACGGGTGATGTGAGGGCTGACCAGACGACCTCCATTGGCGAGCAATGCATGCAGCTGCACCAGCTTCAGGGGTGTCAGGGAAAACCCCTGACCGAAGGAGGCCGTGGCAGGTTCAATCGGTTGCGAGGTGAACTGCTCCTTCGACTTGAGCTGTCCGGCAACGGCTCCGGGCAGGTCGGTGTCAGGTCGTGCATCAAGGCCAAGGCGACTCAGCCAGTCCCAGTAGGTGGATGAGGGCAGATTGCGCATGGCCTGAACCATGCCCACATTGCTGGACACCTGCAGCACGGTCGCGTAGTCGATCAGACCGTTCGCTCGCCGGTCGTGATTGTTGATCGGCCAGCCACCGATCGTGACGGAACCGCTGTCTTGGACGCGATCTGTGGTCTGAATCGCATCCTCCTGAAGGGCGAGTGCGAGGTTGATGGGCTTGAACGTGGATCCAGGTTCATAGAGGTCCTGCACGGACCATTCACGGAAACGGCCAGCCGGAAAGGTCCAGTAGCTGTTCGGGTCGTAGGTGGGAACGGAAGCCAGCGCCAGCAACTCGCCGTTGGTGACATTCATGACGATGGCGACTCCTTTCTTGGCTTTCCAGGTTTTGATCTGATCGGCGAGAGCCTTTGCGGCTAGGGCCTGGAGGCGCGCGTCGAGAGTGAGCTGAAGCCGCAGATCGTCTCCAAAGAAAACGCCTGCATCGAGGTTGTCAGGTAATGGTGTGCCATCGGCTCCACGGCGCAGACTTCGGGCCTGTTCATGGCGCTGCAGCTCGTCGTGTCGGCTTTGTTCGAGCCCTGCCTGAGGTTGACGCTCCTGATTCAGGAAACCAACCACGTTGGCGAACAGATCTCCCTGGGGATAGACCCGGTGGGGATAGGACTCAAGATCAACACCGGAGATGCCGGCTGATCGAATCGTTGATGCGGTTTCAGGATCCAGCCCCTCGATCAGCTTGATTCCTGAGGGACGATCACCGATGCGCTTGAGGATCTCCTGCTCGCTCAGTGCAAGCAGAGGTGACAGGCGTGCCGCAACATCAGCAGGAGGCCTGATCAGCGTCGGGGCATCGCCGGGAAGATTGAAGTAACGGGGATGCAGCCAAAGGCGATAACGCTCCTCATCGAGGGCAACGAGACGTCCAGTGCGGTCGACGATCGGACGTCGGGTCCCAAGGGGCTTGGTGCGCTGGGTCTGAACCAAGCGGGCACGAGCTTCCAGCTCATTGGCCTGAAACACCTGAAGCCAGGCCATCCGCACCATCAGGCCAACCAGACCGACGCAGAGAAGCGCAAACACCGAGCGCATGCGCCCCGCGGGGACAGGCTCCAGGGGAACGACCCGCCTGCGCTGGCGGCTGGCTCCGGACCGGGGGAACTTGGCGTGACGGCCCATGAATCAGTAGCCGTGATGGATGGTTCGCTCCATCAGCGAACCGAGCATGGCCAGATGATTTGTCGCCGGAGTTGTCGTCGCCGAGGAGGGACGGTCGAGATACACCAGATTGGCCACAGTGGTGGGAACCATCTGCCTGGGTGTTTGTGCCCGTTCCAGCAGATGACGTTCAAGCATCGCCGTGGATTCAGTCAGGCGATGGGCCAGATCCCTGGTCATTTCAAGCTGACGAAACGCCAGGGTCCAACGATGCTGCCAGTGCAGCGTGAGACCGCTCAGCAAGAGCACTGCCGCGAACACCCCGATCAGACTGCCGTCCGCTGTGCGATGAAGCCCCGCCAGCAGCGGAGACTTGCGCGCGACACGCCGAGCGGAGAGAGACCCCTGAATAACCTCGAAAGGGCCGGCGGATGCCGGACGTTGCGCGGAGGACGGCTGTGACTGCGGAACCGCGACCACGGACTAGGTTCATCAATGCGCCAGTGAACCACCTGAGGGAGGACCCTGCAAGCCTGAAACCTTGACCAGGACTGAAGATTGGATCAGCTTCCAAGCAACAGGAGATTCAGGAAGGTCACACCGTTCCAGAGTGCATGCATCACGACGCAGGGCAGCAGACGACCTGTGCTGAGACGCAGAAGGCCCAGACCGAGCCCGAGCACCAGCAGCGGAGCAAGTTCACCGATGCTGAGGTGCGCCACGGCAAAGACCAGTGCACTCACCACAACGGCGCCGGTACGGCCGAGGGAACGGCCGAGCACGGGCAGCAGAACTCCTCGGAAGATCGTTTCCTCAAACAGAGGCGCCAGAACCACAGCAGTGAGTGAGAGCAACAACAGCGCCACCGGGTCCTGACTGTTGAGAACGATCTCGAGAAGTGGATTGCTACCTCCCTGATCGCCGATCAGACGCGTGATCATCCAGCCGGTCAGAACAACGGGTGGCAACACCATCAGCCAGCCCCGTGCCCCCTGCAGCAATGCACTGCCCAGAGGCTGCACCCGCCACTGCAGCCATCCATCCTGAGGCCGCTGCGCGCGGTCCAGCTGCCCGAGCTGCTGGCGCAGAATCAGCAGTGGTGGCAACGCCAGGGCGACATAACCGAGAAACACGTTGACGCCCTGCGTCAGGGGCGCAGGAAAACCACGGGTGACTACGGAGGAGAGAGGAATCACCAGGATGGGCAGAAGCACCTCGCCAAGCACCACGAAACCGCCGGCAACCAGCAACACCATGTCGAGAACCCCCAGTGGAGGGGCCAGAAGGGCCGGCCAGGGCGGCAGCCGGCGTCGCAGCAGCAGCCACAGATGGCGGAGCAGCAGCAGTCCGCCGAACAACAGAGCCAGCAGAGGCAGAAGCTCACTGACGACCAGCCGGCGTGCGGCCTTGGTGGCGGATGCCTGATCGAGGCAGCTTTCCGCCTCTCCCCCCAGTGCCTTACAGGCAAGCCGACGGGTGAGTGGATCTGGGGACAGCGGCAGCAGCCTTGAACGTTCATCCGCACTGATGCTGCGGTCCCCTCCCTTGGCCAGAGCCCTCTGAAGCTCAAGCAGATCAGTGGATTCGAGCTCAACCTGCTGGAGACTGCTCAGATGGTCCGGATCCGTCTCCAGTGCTGTGAACAGGAGCTTCTGCCGGTCATCAAGACGTTCAAGCGGGCTTTGACGCAGGCTGTTCAGCAGGGAGTCAGCGGCATCCGCTCCCAGCAGAAGCGTGCGCAATGGAGCTGGAACCTGCGGCTCCGCCAGCAGAGTCAGCTCCTGTTGCTCAAGTGACAACGCAGGGGCGACCGAGGGTTTGGCGAAGCTGTCCACCAGCCCCACAACCCAGAAGAATGTGGCCAGCAGCAGAGACAGCAGGGCAAGACTCACCTTCCAAAACGGAGCAGCCGTTGAACGTCCGGAGGGTGGGCTGGTCACGCAGAGCGGGCAACTGCATCGAATTCTCGTCGGTGGCGCGTGCTGCAACCTGTGAAGACTGCACCAAGGCCACGCTCATACGATGGCGGCGCTCTCTAAGCATGCAGCGGTGCCCTTGCGTCTCCTTCTCGTTCGTCACGGTCTCAGCAGCTTCAATGTGGAGCGAAGGATCCAGGGGCGCGACGATCTCTCCACACTCACCGCGACCGGACAGGATCAGGCACGCCGGCTCGGGCAGGCACTCGCGGACGTTCCCATCAACGCGGCTTACAGCTCGCCGCTGAAACGGGCCGCATCCACCGCAACGGGAATTCTGGACGCCCGCAATGACGCACTCAGGCCAAACCTCGATGAAGGCCTTCTGGAAATTGACCTCGAGCCATGGAGCGGTCTGACGGCGGACGAACGTTCCGAGCGTTTCCCTGAACAGTTCGCCACGTGGAAACGGAATCCGGAAGCCCTGGAACTGATCAGAAAGGACGGCTGCTCATACCGTCCTTACGAGGAACTGATGCAGCAGGCGAACAGCTTCCTTGAGGAGCTGATCAGACGACACCCTGTCACCGGCGATGAGACTGTGCTGCTTGTGGGTCACAACGCCATCCTGCGTTGTCTGATCGTGAGTCTGCTGGGAGATCCGCAACAGGGCTTCCGACGACTACGCCTCGACAATGCATCACTGTCCGTCTTCAATCTCATCCCGCATGACAATGGCCATCAGGTGCAGATCGAGTGCCTGAACAGCACCGCGCATCTGGAGCCACCACTGCCCGGGAAAGGCAGCGGATCACGTCTGATCCTGGTTCGGCACGGCGAAACGAACTGGAACAGGGAAGGTCGCTTCCAGGGCCAGATCGACATTCCCCTCAACAGCAACGGGCATGCACAGGCGGAGGCGGCGCGGGGGTTTCTGCAGAACGTGTCGCTGCAGAAGGCCTACAGCAGTTCGATGTCGCGCCCCCGGGAAACAGCTGAGGGGATTCTGAAATCGCATCCTGGTGTCTCCATCACACTGACGGACGGTCTGATGGAAATCGGCCATGGTCTCTGGGAGGGCAAGCTTGAGTCGGAGATCCAGGCGGACTGGGGCGATCTGCTGGAAGCGTGGAAACGCACACCTGAGAGGGTGCAGATGCCTGAAGGGGAAACCATCCAGGACGTCTGGACACGCTCCGTCGACAGCTGGAACGCAATCGCCTCAGATCTCGATGCCGCTGAGACAGCCCTCGTGGTGGCCCATGACGCAGTCAACAAAACGATCCTCTGCCATCTCCTTGGCCTCAGCCCCGCCGATATCTGGTCCGTGAAACAGGGCAACGGAGGCGTCACTGTGGTCGACATGCCATCCGAACCGGGGCAGCCTGCAGTTGTTGCCTGCCTGAATCTCACCTCCCACCTCGGCGGTGTGCTCGATCGCACGGCGGCAGGAGCGCTCTGACACTGAGACCGATGACCGAGATGATCCTGCTCGACCCTGTGAGGGTGCTGGTCGGCTCCGACCAAGCTCTGCAGGAGCGAGGTGCAGCTCTCCTCCACGGCGGATGTCTCGAAGCACTCGGCGAACCTGCCCGCGAAGCGGCTCGATCAGCTGGGATCAGCCCAAGGGATGCAGGACATCAGCTGCTCGCTCCCTGCCTCGTCGATGCCCATTCCTTTCTCCCCGATCCGTTTCAGGGCCAGTGCGAAACCCTGGAAAGCCTCTTGCGTTCCGCCGCTGCGGGGGGGTACGGACAGATTGGCCTGCTGCCTGAGGCCTCTGGCGGCCGTCGTGAGCAACCGGATCGGCTGCGTGGTTTTCAACTGGCTGACTGTGACGTTGCTGTTCATCTCTGGGCAGGCTTCAGCCGGGAAGGGCGTGGCGAACATCTGACTCCCCATGCCGACCTGATCGAAGCCGGAGCCGTCGGCCTCTCGGATGGCGCGATCATGCCGCCGGTCCCCTTGCTCGAGCGTGCTCTCACCCTGGGCGAATCAGGATCATCACCTGTTCTGATCCCGCCCCTGGATTTGGTTCTGCGTGGAGAGGGTCTGCTTCGGGAAGGCCCAGAAGCTCTGAGGGCAGGCTGGCCCACCGACCCGCCAAGCAGTGAAACCCTTCCTCTGATTCAACTCGGCCAGCTGCAGCAGGAGCACCCGGAGCGCAATCTGGTGCTGATGGGAGTGTCCACGGCGGTGGGGGTTGAGCTCCTGCAACAGCTGAAGGCACCGCCAGCAGCAACCGTGAGCTGGTGGCACGTGTTGACAAGCACCGCGTCGAGTGCAGCGACGGCAGCCTCGTGGTTTGTGTCACCGTCTCTGGGCAGCGAAAGAGACCGCGATGCCCTGATCGAAGCCCTTCGACGCAACCTGATCCAGGCGGTGGCAGTGCATGCCTCACCGCTGGATGATGAAGAGTGCCTCCTGCCTCCCGATCAACGCCTGCGCGGAATTGCCGGTCATCAACATGTTCTCCCATCTCTCTGGCAAGCCCTTGTGGAGTCTCGCGGCTGGAGCACCGAACGCTTGTGGGACGTGCTCAGTTTCGGGCCTTCCCGATTAATGGGGATTGATGAGGAGCGCCTGACAACGGGTAGCCGTCGCTGGCTTCTGTTCGATCCGGATGTGGTCTGGACACCCTCTCGCTCGGACGCGGATGCCTCGAGGGCGGCCAATCAGCCATGGATCGACAGGCCTCTGCAGGGACGCGTTGTGGAGTGTGGACTCAGGACCCCAGCGATCCAAGGCGATTGAACGGCCAGAACCTCCAGAGAGCACGGCCGATGATCTGATCCTCAGGAAGGAAAGGCCCCCCTGGCCAGTAACGGCCGTCCCAGCTGTTGCTGCGGTTGTCACCAAGCGCAAGCACATGGCCCTCAGGCACAGTGACATTCAGGGTTCGGCAGAGGCTCATCCCCTGTTCATCAACAGGGCAGTATCTGGTGACGTAGGGCTCATCAACAGGATCGCCGTTAACACGCACCTCGCCCCGGGGGTTCACAGAGACCTGATCTCCACCGACTGCAACAACCCTTTTGATGTAAGCGTCGCAGGCAGGATGACCGAGGCCGGGGATCAAACCCAGCAAGGGGAAATTGGCGAGCGCACAGCGAAATGCAGGGGGCGAGCCAGCGGTGTTCAACGCCGGATCGAAGGCATGCGGTGAGTTGAACACAACAATCTCGCCACGGCGTGGGCCCCGCGTTGTGTAAGAGAGTTTTTCCACCAGCAGCCGGTCCTGGATCTGAAGACCGGGAAGCATCGAACCCGAGGGGATGAAGCGCGCCTCCGCCACGTAGTGACGGATTCCCAGATACAACGCCAGGGTGAAGATCACAGGGCCCCAGAAATCCCAGAACGGGTGTCCTTTTTGGCCCTTGGACTTGGAGGAGGACGAAGACGGATCCGCTGGAGAATCAGCCTGTGATGGCGGAGCGTCGTGCTGGGCGTCTGGCAACGGGAACCTGAATGGCCGTAGGCCATCCAAGATAGGCCTGTCGGCGATGGCCACCTAGCCTCAGATCAGAACGCTCACACCCATGGTCAGACCTCGGTGGCAAGGTGTGAAACCTTCCGCAAGCCGTCGCTTCTGGCTTGGCTGGGACCGCATGGTCGCCGGAATCGCAGCCCTGAATCTGGCGTGGGTGGTCTTCGATGTGACCTACGTGCCGCTGCGCAACTTCTGGCTGCAGCGAACATTGTTTCCTCTGCCTTCCATCAGCGTGGCTGTTCCGCTGCCATGGCTGCCGGACATCACGCCCCTCTACGACCCGGTGAAGGGAATAGAGCCCCATCGGGACACTGAAACCTACATCCAACAATTTGAACGGTTGGAACGCATTGCCGCGGCCGACGGAATCAACAGCCCTGCCGCGAAGCAGCTGCGGCTGGAAATGGTGGTGCGCAACAGCCAGCTGATCGATGAGAACCCCTTTGTCAGTTCAGCCAAAACAGGAACTCTGGAAAAACTCAAGAGTCGCCTGAGGGCCAGGGCGGGGATGGATTCAGCCAAGCAATCCGCTGCTCATCTGCTTGGCGACCGTTACCTGACGGATGAGAAATGGGACGCTGAGAAAAGGTTCTGGCACAAGAGCATTCTTCCTCTCGCTGCCACCAATTACTGGCGCGGAACAGATGAAAACGGGCAGCCAATCGATCTGTCCTGGAGGATCGATCTTCCCTTCCAGATTCTTTTTTTGCTGGACATCATGCTGCGTGCCATCCGACTGAAGCAGCGCTACCCGGCGATCGCCTGGCGAGACGCACTGTTGCGCCGCTGGATTGATTTACCGCTGTTGATTCCGTTCTGGAGACTGCTGCGAATCGTGCCCGTCACCGAACGCCTCTCCAGCGCTCGCATGATTCAGCTGGAACCCCTCAGGGCGGCAGTCAGCCGCGGAGTGGTTGCTGTACTTGCACTGGAGCTGTTCGAAGTGATCACTCTGCGGATCCTCGATACCGCCCAGGATGCGATCCGCTCACCCCATTGGCCCGAGAAGATCCGGCGGCTCTGCAGTCACCAGAGCATCGAATCGGATGGCGAACGGGAACTCGCTGAACTGCTGCGCCTGTGGCTTCCGTTGGTATTGACCCAGGTGGGGCCAGGCATGCGTCCCCAGCTGGTGGCTCTCGTGAGTCATGCTCTGCGACGCAACCTCGAGGAGTCCGGGGTTCCTGCACCGCTTCGATCGCTGCCTGGAATCGGCAAAGCCGAGGCACAGCTCAGTCATCAGCTGTCGATCGGACTCGTTGATTCCCTTCTGAATCTTTCCCGTAACGCTGGAGATCGCCTGGCTCAGAAAGATCCGCTGCTTCAGGATTTGGGGGTTCAGACCGTTGATCGGTTCTGGGAAGAACTGGCCAGAACTCTCGAGCAGGGTCCAGTGCTGGAACGCAGCCAGGAGCTTGTGGCGGCATTTCTCGAGGATCTCAAGAGAAGCAGCATGGATCAACTGAGGCTGCAGAGGAATGTCGATGAGCTGATCACGGAGCTTGATGGTTTGAATTTCAACTCAACAGCAACTCAGACCAGACATCGGGCTTGAAACCCACAAGAAAACTGCCGTCCGGACAACACACGAAAGGACGCTTGATCAGTTTTCCATCGGCTGCCAGAGCTGCCAGGGCTTGATCGTCGCTCATGACCTTGACCGCCTCGGCTCCCAGTGCTCTGTAACTCTGTCCGCTGGTGTTGAACAGCGGCTTGACCTGACCGAACTGCTCGTAGGCCTTGCGCAGGAGAACAGACGATGGCGGTGAAAGCGTGATGTCAATCACCTCGAAATCAAATCCCTGGTCTTCGAGCCACGAGAGCGCTTTTCGGCAGGTGCTGCAGCGGGAATAGCTGAAGACTTTGTAGTCCGCCACGTTCACCGACCCAGAAGACTTTTGACAGCACCGATGAGACTGTTGGAACCCTGACCCACCCCATCGCCCGGGCAGGTGCGGACCGTGACGTCTCCATTGACAGTGGTCCGACAACTGAGGCGGTAGTTCGCCGGCCTGTCAGACAGGTACACCTCTTCGACATCACTGAGGGGAGAAAGGTTCTGAGCACCTTCAAGCACTTCGATGACGCAGGTTCCACACTGACCAACACCCCCACAGTTATTGAGGTTGTTCAGACCTTTGTAAGGGTTGACTCCTGCGGCAAGAGTCGCTTTGCGCAGGTTGGCACCGTCAATGCAACTGACCTGCTGGCCTTCCTGCTCAAAACGGATGGTTGGCACGGATCGATCACACGTAAATGTCACTTAATTTACAAGCCTTCAGCTCCTTGTGAGAGTCTTCCGGCGGTTTGATCAGAGAAATGCCTGAGACAGGGCTCATCAAAGATTCAGCCTGAAGCCGCTTCAACGCACGTTTCCAGGAGTGGCTGAACCGCATCAACATCACGCCAGCCGCCGATTTCCGTCACGCGGCCCTCCATGTTCTTGTAAGTGCGGAAGAACTCGGCCACGTCCTCAAGCTGACTGGGAGCGATCTGAACAATGCTCTGAATGCCGCGCTGGCGTGGGTCAGCTTCAGGAACACAGAGAATCTTCCCGTCGTAATGCCCCATGTCGTGCATATCGAGCACACCGATGGGGCGTGCCTGAATCAGACATCCGGCAAAGGTGGGTTCAGCCATGATCACCATGGCATCAAGTGGCGAGCCATCCTCGGCAAGGGTGTTGGGAATGAACCCGTAATCAAAGGGGTAACGCACAGAGGAATGAAGGACACGATCCAGTGCCATCACTCCAGCATCCTCAAAATATTCATATTTATTGCGGCTCCCGGCAGGGATCTCAACGATCAGGTTGACCAGCCCTGGAGACGGAGATGGAGAAAGAGCCCTGAGGTCCATGACTCTCCTTGGCGGTGACAGAGGAGTGAGTGGGGCGGTCGGTTAGCACTGCAGCCAGCGGAACGCCAAGTCCTGTGACGGCAAGTGTGAACCCGAGAACGGCAAGAGCGGGTATGGCCACGAACTGCGCTGCTTGCGCTGAAGACTGGGGGGCAGGCTCAGGGTCCATTCAGTGGTGGTCGGGGGCATCCCGGACTTCTCACCTGGGGCACAGAAGTCATTCAGAACAACCGGAGGTCGATCTGCCGGGAGAGTGAGATGGGATTACATGGAATCCTGGCTCGCGTTCATTCTGACACCTCTGCAAGCCTTATGCAGCAGGACGATCCTGACGGTCACGCCTTGAGGCGAGATCGGATGGAGCTTCGGGCAGACCGTCCAGACGTGATCGGATCAGACGCAGCTCATCAAGAATCGCTCCGAGCACCTGTTGCGTTGCAGTGGACGGTGAATTAAGAACTTCAACCGTGACTTCCTTGATCCTCAGAACATCCTTCGCGAAACGGGCGACTTCATTGGGGTGAAAGAGAAGCGGGTCTTTCTGATCGCTTCGGTACTCAGGATTGAGCTTGCGGGGATTGAAAGGTGGATTGAGATTACGTGGATCAGTATTGGTGTAGCGATAGACAGAGGCACGCGATCGATTCAATGATTTCTGAACATCATCGATACCAACCAATGCATCCGACTGGGAAAGAACGGCGCCAGCATCACTTCGAAGATCCGAAGAATCAATCGCGGCCGGTACTGAAACTTCGATCGGCCGAGGAAACATGAGACAGCGCTGGGACAGCTTGGATTTCGCAGAACATAGCAGCTGAGACTCAGGACGCCAGCATCGATCACAGCCAAAGTGACAGTTCCCGGATCGACCGTTTTCTTGCTGGTGATAGCTTCCAGACCCCGTTGATAAATTCCTGTCATGCGCGTCTCCCGCCTGTCGCTGGTGACGTTGAGGAACGTGCCTGCGGACGCTGAGATTCCGTCTCATCAACTACTCGTTCGCGGTGGATACATCAGACGCGTTGGACCGGGTATCTACGCCTACCTGCCGCTGATGTGGCGAGTGTTGAGGAAGATCAGCACCATCGTCCGTGACGAACTTGACAGGCTTGGAGCACTCGAGACCCTGCTTCCACAGCTGCAGCCAGCTGAGCCCTGGGAACGGAGCGGTCGCTGGCAGGGCTACACCGCTGGAGAGGGAATCATGTTCCACCTGGAGGACCGACAGGGACGTCGCGTGGGCCTCGGCCCCACCCACGAAGAGGTTGTGACAGAACTGGCCGGAGAACTGCTGCGCTCCTACAAGCAATTGCCTGTGACGCTGTATCAGATCCAGACAAAGTTCCGCGATGAGATCAGGCCTCGCTTCGGCCTCATGCGCAGTCGTGAATTCATCATGAAGGACGCGTATTCCTTTCACTGCGACGAAGCGGATCTTGAGAGGACCTACGTGCAGATGGCCGCTGCCTATGCCCGGATTTTCCAGCGCTGCGGTCTTGATGCAGTGGGCGTGGATGCCGACAGCGGCGCGATCGGAGGCGCTGCATCCCAGGAATTCATGGTGGTGGCGAATGCCGGCGAAGACCTGATCCTTTCCACCCCGGACGGCAGCTATGCCGCCAATCAGGAGAAGGCGGTGTCGATTCCAGACTCAGCGGATGCCCTACCTGAGGGCGAGGAGCGAATGCTGGAAACGCCTGGTCAGATCACAATTGAGGATCTCTGCTCCGCCAACGGGCTCTCAGCCGGTCAGACCATCAAGGTGCTGGTGCTTCTGGCCCGCCTTGAGGATGGAAGGGAACAGCCTCTTCTGGTCAGCCTGCGCGGGGACCATGAGCTCAACGAGGTCAAGCTGACCAACGCCGTGACCCGGCAGCTGGGCTTGTCCGCGCTGGACATTGCGCCGATCACCGGGGACCAGATCCGCCAGCAGGGCCTGGCGGCTCTGGCCTTCGGCTCCCTCGGCCCCGATCTGGAGGATGCGGCACTGAAGGGCGCCCGTAGCTGGGAGCAGCATTTTATGAGGCTGGCGGATCCATCAGCACTGGACCTCAAGCGTTTTGTCTGCGGTGCCAACAGCGCCGATCAGCATCGCTGGGGAGCCACCTGGGACTCTGTACCCGATCAGATCCGAACCGACATCCGTAACGCCAGGGCGGGAGAACGATCTCTGCATGACCCCGAGCAAATGCTGCAAGAGCGCAGAGGAATCGAGGTTGGTCACATTTTTCAGCTGGGAGACAAATACTCCGATGCACTCGACGCCCGGTTCACCGACAAGGAAGGCAAGCAAACTGCCCTGTTGATGGGTTGCTATGGAATCGGCGTCTCGCGACTTGCTCAGGCCGCCGTGGAACAGCACCACGATGATGCGGGAATCTGCTGGCCGCTGAGCATCGCGCCTTTCCAGGTGATCGTTGTTGTCGCCAACATTCAAGACAGCACCCAGCTTGCTCTGGGTGAGTCTCTATATGGCTCGCTGCAGGCTGAAGGCGTTGAAACGCTGCTGGATGACCGCAGTGAGCGTGCGGGCGTCAAATTCAAGGATGCCGACCTGATCGGAATTCCCTGGCGAATCGTTGTGGGTCGCGAAGCGGAAGCAGGACGGGTCGAGGTTGTGGAACGATCCAGCAGCTCAAGCAACAGCCTCTCGCATCAGGATGCCCTGAGCTGTGTGCTCAAAGCGGTGTCACCCGGATCCTGAACCAGCGCTGCTCAGCCTTAAAGTTCCTCAAACATCTCCTGCCATGCGAATCGCGCTGCAACGCCTCAGCCGCCAACTCAGGGTGCTCACCCTGGCCCTGTGCCTTGGCCTTTCTCTGCTGCTCACAGCCTGCGGAGACTCTGTGTCAACACTGACAGGCGACTACGTCGAGGACACCGTGGCAGTTGTTCACTCACTGCAGACAACGCTGGCACTGCCGTCCGATGCCGAGGATCTTCAGGCTTCCGAACAGGAAGCGCACGACCTGATCAATGACTACATGTCGAGGTATCGGCCGCGCCCGCGGGTGAATGGCCTCAGTTCCTTCACCACGATGCAGACGGCGCTCAATTCCCTTCAGGGTCACTACAACACATACACCAATCGTCCGGTCCCTGAGGCTCTTCGCACACGTGTTGAGAAAGAACTCAGCAAGGCGGAGAAAGCGGCTCTGAGAGGCACCTGACCACCGAGGCTTCCCAGCTGCCAATCACAATTCCGCAACTCTTTTTGACCCCAGGCAGGTGGATCTGAGAGAGTGGTGGATTGTGCAGAATGGCGGCTTCGGGCCGCGGTGTCTTTGGCCAATGTTGTCGTCATCGGTGCGCAGTGGGGTGACGAAGGGAAAGGAAAAATCACGGATCTCCTGAGCCGGTCAGCTGATGTCGTGGTGCGTTATCAGGGCGGCGTTAATGCTGGCCACACCATCGTTGTTGATGATCAGGTTCTGAAGCTGCACCTGATTCCCTCTGGAATTCTGTATCCCGACACCGTCTGCCTGATCGGCTCCGGCACGGTGGTTGATCCCAAGGTGATGCTGGGCGAACTCGACATGCTGATCGAGAACGGAATTGATATCGGCGGCCTGAAGCTCGCCTCCACCGCGCATGTGACCATGCCTTACCACCGCCTGCTCGACCAGGCGATGGAGAAGCAGAGAGGCGACAGGCGCATCGGCACCACGGGGAGAGGCATCGGTCCCACCTACGCCGACAAATCCCAGCGCAGTGGGATTCGCGTGATCGACCTTCTCGATGAAGCGCGACTGCGCGACCGTCTCGAAGGGCCCCTCAACGAAAAGAATCAGCTACTGCAGACCATCTATGGCGTTGAACCGCTCGATGCAGAAGCTGTGATCAGCGAATATCTGGCCTACGGCAAACGTCTGGCTCCCCACGTGGTGGACTGCACCAGGGAGATTCACCAGGCAGCCAGAGGCCGCAAGAACATCCTGTTCGAGGGCGCACAGGGAACTCTGCTTGACCTGGATCACGGCACCTACCCCTACGTCACCTCCTCCAACCCAGTATCCGGTGGTGCCTGCATCGGAGCCGGGGTTGGACCGACCCTGATTGACCGGGTGATCGGCGTGGCCAAGGCCTACACAACCCGGGTCGGAGAGGGACCGTTTCCCACCGAGCTCGACGGCAGTCTCAACGACCATCTCTGCGACCGGGGAGGTGAATTCGGCACAACCACCGGCCGGCGTCGGCGCTGTGGATGGTTCGACGGTGTGATCGGACGCTACGCCGTGGGGGTGAACGGTCTTGATTGCCTGGCGATCACCAAACTCGATGTACTCGACGAACTTGATGAACTTCAGGTGTGTGTGGCCTATGAGCTCGATGGCGAAAGGATCGAACACTTTCCCTCCTCTGCCGAGGCGTTCGCCCGCTGTCAGCCGATTTTCGAGACGCTCCCCGGCTGGCAGTGCTCCACCGCCGAATGCCGCACACTCGAAGATCTGCCGGAGAAAGCCATGGCCTACCTGCGCTTCCTGGCCGACCTGATGGAGGTCCCCATTGCCATCGTCTCGCTGGGAGCGGGGCGCGACCAGACCATCGTTGTCGAGGATCCGATTCACGGACCCAAGCGGGCTCTCCTGAGCGCCTGATTCCGGCAGCCCCCGTCAGGGCGTAAGACTGCCGCAATTAACAACGATTTGCTCATGGCCGATTCCCCCCGTTTCCAGCCCGACGCGTCCCTGGATGTGGTCGGCATCGGCAACGCGATCGTTGATGTGCTCGTTCAGACCGAGGACGGCTTTCTCAGTGAGCGCGGACTGCAGAAAGGAGGAATGTGCCTGATCAATGAGCAGCAGGCGGAGGAGCTCTACAACTCAAGCGGTCCTGGACTGGAAACCTCAGGCGGCTCGGTGGCCAACACCATGGTGGGCATCGCTCAGCTTGGTGGTCGAACGGGCTTCATCGGCCGGGTGCGTGATGACCAGCTCGGATCAATCTTCAGCCATGACATCCGCGCCGTGGGAGCCCGGTTCGAGACGCCTGCCGCCACCATCGGCGCCACAACAGCCCGCTGTCTCATCTATGTGACTCCCGATGCGGAGCGCACGATGTGCACCTATCTCGGAGCATCCACTCAGCTTGAGCCTGAAGACCTTGATCTCTCCATGGTCAAGGAGACCAAGGTGCTCTACCTGGAGGGCTACCTCTGGGACAGCCCTGCAGCCAAGCGGGCCTTCATCGCTGCTGCGGAGGCCTGTCGTGCGGCGGGCGGACGTGTCGCTCTCTCCCTCTCGGATGGTTTCTGCGTGGATCGCCATCGCGAAAGCTTTCTCGATCTGGTGAACGGTCACGTGGATGTGCTGTTCGCCAACGAAGTTGAGATCAAAGCTCTTTATGAGACTGAGGACTTTGATACGGCCATCGACAAGGTGCGCGGTTGCTGCTGGGTGACGGCGGTCACCCGCGGCAGCGAGGGATCGGTTGTGCTCAGCGGAGAACAGCGCTGGGACATCGGCATCTACGGGCTCGGCGAACTGGTCGACACCACGGGCGCGGGTGACCTGTATGCCGGCGGTTTTCTGCATGCCTTCACCCAGGGTGATTCGCTGGAGCGCTGCGGACAGCTGGGAGCCCTCTGCGCCGGGCAGATCGTCACCCAGCTGGGCGCTCGCTCCCAGGTGTCTCTTCCTGATCTGATCAAGGAGCATCTGAACTGAGCGCACTCATTGCCCATGCCGCATAGGCAGCTCCGGCCTGAGCTGCCATCTGGAGAATTTCAGGAGTGTCGTAGCTGTGCAGCGACTCAAGGGCTGCAAGCAGTTCCTCAAGTCGCTGCGGACTGGTCTTGATCAGCAGTTGCACCTCCTGCGAACGCTCAATCTCTCCCTGCCAGCGATAGCGGGACTGCACCGGCATCAAGCTGACGCAGGCGGCCAGCCGGCGTTCGATCAGTGTCTCGGCGAGCCGCTCGGCCCTGGTCTGGTCAGCCTCCGTGGTGAGGATCAGTCGCAGATCCGTTGACATCGCCATCGAGCTTTCGGCACAACTGGTTCACGCTATGGACAGCGTCAACACTGAGCAGCGGTTCCGGTCGTTTCAGCTTCCAGAGGCATATGCAGTGTTTGCGGGACAGCTCGCTCCAGAGTTGATCAGCAGCTCCGCCCGACTGCCGACAGACCACGTCGGTGATCTCCCAGCGACGACACAGTGCGGCCTCCAGCCCCCCGCTGCGCTCACCGCTTCCCGGTCTCAACACCGCCAGCTGCTCCCCGGACAAGCCGGCGAGACCGGCATGACGAATGGCTTCAGCGGTGGGAAGCACCCGGGCATGAACACGGGCTCCCGCGAGCCTCGCTGCGGCAGCTGCGGCAGCCAGCTGACGCGCTCCAACAGCGAGAAGCAGACGATGGCCAGACAGGGCACAGCCGGCAAGATCCTCAACCCTCGCCAGCAGTGATCCCTCGTCCACGGCATGGTCAGGACGCTCGAATCGAATCAGCGGCAGATTCTGCAGAGAGCAGACCGAGCGCAGCTCAGCACTGATGGTCAGGGCGAATGGATGCGTTGCATCCACCACCTGTGTCACTCCCACAGCCGCCAGATAATCACTGAGAGAGCCCTGGGACGGGAACGCTCCCACATGCAACTCATCGAGCAGCATTCCCGCATAGGCCCTGGACGCAGCTGTGCTGACAACGCTGACGCTGACGCGGTGACCTGATTCCAGCAGTGCCCTGGCGATGGAAGGGCCCTCACCTGTGCCGGCAAACACCAGCACATGGTTCATGCGATTCCGCCAGCGGTGCATCAAGATGGCGCTCACTGACCAGGCCGAGGATGAATCACTGCGTACTTGAAGTGGATGTTCTTCAGGCTCCCACCTTGCGCTACACCCAGGACAACCAGACACCGATCGCAGAGATGGAGGTCGGTTTCGATGCGCTGCGCCCCGATGACCCAAGAGGCCAACTGAAAGTGGTGGGCTGGGGCAATCTTGCCCAGGACCTGCAGAACCGGGTGCAGGTCGGACAGCGACTGCTGATCGAAGGTCGGCTGCGGATGAACACGGTGCCCCGCCAGGACGGCACCAAGGAAAAACGTGCCGAATTCACCCTTGCCCGGCTGCATCCGGTGGCCGGTGGAAGCGGCCCCGCTGCTCAGGCCCAGTCATCAGGCACCGTTCCCGGCATGCGAGCGGAAGCAGCAGCAACTCCGGCTCCCACCCCTGCGAAGGAACCTGCCGCGCAATGGAACACCGCTCCTCTGGTCCCTGACACCGACGACATCCCGTTCTGAACGACAGGAACCCTGTTCAGTGCTGCTCGGTGCCTGAGCTGAAATGTTCGGAGGCGCGCTGAAGCAGCTGGCCGAGCTCCCGCTCGAGTGCTGCCAGATCCAGGCGGAACTCCTGCCATCGCCCCCGGTCAATCTGTTCCAGCAACCACGCCCTGTCCTGTTCAAGCTGCTGGATCAGCGTCGCTGCATCCTCCGGCTGGCTCTGGTCTTGGTCTTGCGATCGGATGCTCTCCATCGGCTGCGGCCGCAGGCCCATCCATCCTGCCCCCCACACGGTCAGAATGGCGCCACTTCCAATGCCGCATGAACGATCTGCTCTCGCCAGGAAGCCTGGTCACCATCGCCGGTGGGGTGCTCACCGTGGTCGGCTCAATTGCCTACGCCTCCGGAAATGCCAACCTCAGCCTGCCGACGATTTTCTATGGCATTCCGATCCTGCTGGGCGGTCTGGCCCTCAAATCATCCGAACTTCCACCCGCCCGGCGCATCACGCCGAAATCTCAGCTGAAGAATGAGCGGCAAGCTGCCACTCCTGAGCTGGGGAAGCTTCTCGGCGACGTCACCCGCTGGAAGTATGGCCAGAAAGCCCATCTTGAAAGCTCGCTGGAATCTCTCAAGCTGTGGGACGAGGACAAACCACCGCAACTGCTGGAGATCGAGGAGATCTGCCCGAGCGGCCACTACGGCCTGCGACTCCGTTTTGCCTGTGAGGCCGTTCCCATCCAGCTCTGGCAGGAGAAAAGAAATCGTCTGAGTCGATTTTTCGCCAAGGGATTCGAAGTGACCATCACCCCGCTGAAGGGTGACCGTCTGGACCTGTTCCTGCTGCCGGTGGGTGTTTCAGCCTCCGACAAGCAGGCTGACGCGAGAGAAGGTGACTCTGGAGAAACTGACTCTGGGGAAACGGTGAATGGATGATGCCCTCCGGGTCTCCGTTCTGAGTGAGGCCCTCCCTTACATCCAGCGATTCGCCGGCCGCAGGATCGTGGTCAAATACGGCGGCGCCGCCATGGCCCATGCCGAGCTGCAATCGGCCGTGTTCAGAGATCTGGCTCTGTTGTGCAGTGTGGGAGTTCAGCCTGTTGTCGTTCACGGCGGCGGGCCTGAGATCAATCACTGGTTGAAGCGACTCGCCATTGCCCCGGAGTTCCGGGACGGCCTGCGCGTCACCGACGCCGAGACGATGGACGTCGTCGAAATGGTCCTGGTCGGCAGGGTTAACAAACAGATTGTCAACGGACTCAACAGGCTTGGTGCCAGGGCGGTCGGCCTCAGCGGCAGCGATGGCAGCCTGGTGGAGGCACGCTCTTGGGGGGATGGCAGCCACGGGATGGTCGGTGATGTGGCCAGGGTCAATCCCGATGTGCTCGAACCTCTGCTGGAGCGTGGGTATGTTCCGGTGATCTCCAGCGTGGCCGCCAATCTCGACGGAGTCGCACACAACATCAATGCCGACACGGTGGCCGGCGAAGTTGCCGCCGCTCTCGAAGCCGAGAAGCTGATCCTGCTGACGGACACTCCTGGAATCCTCCGCAACCGCGAAGATCCGCGATCGCTCATCCGTCAGCTCAAGCTTTCAGAGGCCAGGCAGCTGATTCATGACGGCGTGGTGGCCGGTGGCATGACACCCAAGACCGAATGCTGCATCAGGGCACTTGCCCAGGGGGTGTCCGCTGCCCACATCGTGGATGGGCGGGTCGCCCATGCTCTTCTTCTGGAGGTGTTCACCGATGCGGGAATCGGCACCATGGTGGTGGGTCGCAGCTGAGGGATGAGCACTGGGCTATCGGCAGCCGAGCGGGCACTTGAACGTGGTGATTACGGCTTGTGTCTGCGCCTTCTGGAGCCCCTCGCCGAAGCCAGCCCGATCACGGAGCCCGAGGGGGCGGCCATCCGGATGGTGATGGTGACGGCCTGGATGGGGCAGGGCGAGGAGCGCAAGGCGATTTCCACCTGTCGTCTGCTCACACGCTGCAAGGACCCTGATCTGCGCAACCGGGCCCGTCAGCTGCTGAGTGTGCTTGAGGCTCCGAGCCTCGAGCGTCCGGCGCGCTGGTCGATGCAGCTGCCGACACTCGACATGACTCCCCGTGTCGGGAAAGGTACCGTGACTGGCCGCCGCAGACGTCGACCACCGCCACCACCGCCACCACCGACGGGCCCAACTCAGGCACCATCAGCGGGGTTCGCGGCACTGGTGCTAGCGGTTCTGCTTGGACTGACCCTGCTGCTCAGCGGCTGCGTGCGCGTGAGTGCAGGAATTGACCTGGCCGGTCCGGATCGCCTGACGTTGGACTGGCGGATCAACAGTCTCAGTGGCCACAGTCTTCCCTGGCAGCAGAACTTCGCGAAGGCGCTGCGACAGGAAGGTCTGGGCTGGACGGTGAATCAGAGCCGAGAAGGTTCTTTGAACCTGGTCAGTCCGACCGTTGGAGCTGAGCGGGCCGCCACATTGCTGCGCAGCAGTGTGGAGCTGGCGGGACGCAGCGCCGGCCTGAACCTTCCCACCCCGGATCTGTCGGTCGTGGAAAGGAACTGGCTGATCGGGGTGCAGCAGCAACTGAACCTGCGGCTCGACCTCTCGCCTCTCGCGGAATTCCCAGCCGGTGATCTGCAGATCAGCATCACACCCGTGCGTGATCTCAAACAGGTGAACAGCAGTCCCATGACGGGGCGCTTGAAGGGGAATGGTCTGCTCTGGACACTCGAAAGCGGAACCATCAACACGTTGCAGATCCGGCGCTGGCAGTGGAGTCCTCTCGGCCTGGGCAGTGTGCTGATAGGCCTGTTGCTGTTGCTGAGCTTCCTGCTCCAGTCAGTGCGTGTTCGCCTCGGCTACGGCTACCCCGAACTGCCCTCATGATTCAAAGCTGCAGGGGATCCGGGTCAACAGCAAGGGAAACGTCTTTGGGGAGACCTTCCCAGAGCCTGGTGCCGGCAGGCAGAGGAATCTCAGTGTCCTTGGGGCCATGCAGAAGCAGTTGCCAGCGGCTGCGTCCCGCCACCCGAGCGACCGGCGCCGGTGCAGGGCCGAGCAACTGCCAGCCTGCGGCGGTGCAGCCTGCGCGAATCCTTTCAGCCAGAAGGGTTCCTGCAGTTGCGGTGTCGCTGGCTGACTGACCCGAAAGACGAAGCAGACAGGCCCGCGCGAAAGGCACAAGGCCTGCCTCACGACGCAGAACCGATTCCTCCTCCAGAAAGCGTTCGTAACGACCATCAACCAGATGACGGATCACCGGATGGTCCGGGCTGTAGGTCTGGACCAGCACCTCTCCTGGTTTTTCCGCTCGCCCGGCTCGACCCGCGAGCTGGAGCAGAAGCTGCAGACACTGTTCTCCAGCTCTCAGATCAGGCCGATGCAGCAGGCCATCGGCGGCAAGCACCGCTGCCAGAGTCACTCGCGGCAGGTCCATCCCCTTGGCGAGCATCTGGGTCCCGACAAGCACATCGGCCTCACCATCGGCGAACTGGGCCAGCAGCCTGCGGTGACCATCCCGACCTCCCGTGGTGTCCCGGTCGAAGCGCAGCAGGCGCAGATCACCGAGTTCCTCTGCCAGCCGCTCCAGCACCCGCTGTGTGCCGGCTCCGAAAGGCTTGAACGCCAGAGACCCGCAGGACAGGCAGGACGGCGTTATGGGCGCTCGATGATCACACCAGTGGCAGCGAAGCCACTGCTGGGAGCCGCGGTTGCCGTGAACGGTTAGAGGAACGTCGCAATGGGGACACATCACCACCTCTCCGCAACTGCGACAGCTCAGAAAGGTGCTGTATCCGCGCCTTGGCACCAGCACAACCGCCTGTTCGCCCTTCTCAGGCAGCTGTGCCAGACGATCCATCAGAGCACGGCTGATCAGGCGTTTGTTGCCCTCAGCCAGCTCATGGCGCATGTCGATGATCCGCACGGGGGGCAGTGGCTGACTGGAAATCCGCGAGCGCAGCCGGGCAAGAACCAGCGGGCCGTGGGGCTGCAGACGACTCCAGCTCTCAAGCGACGGTGTGGCGCTGCCCAGCAGAAGACGGCCGCCCTGCAGCCTCACCCGCTCCGCTGCCATCTCCCTTGCGTGATAACAGGGCATCGGCGAGTCCTGTTTGTAGGAGTTGTCATGCTCCTCATCCAGCACCACCAGACCCAGCGGACGCAGCGGCAGAAACACCGAGGACCGCGTGCCCACCACCACAACCGCCTCGTCGCTCTCCAGACAGCGGCGCCAGGCGCGAACACGCTCGCTGGCTGTGCAACCGCTGTGATACTCCAGCACCTGCGCTCCAAATCGCTGGCGGCAACGATCCACCAGCTGAGGGATGAGGCCGATCTCCGGCGTGAGCAACAGAACATGACGGCCGGCTTCAAGTTCGGACGCTGCCAGCTGCAGATAGACCTCGGTCTTGCCAGACCCAGTGATACCCCAGAGCAGCAGTCCCCCGCCCTCAGGAATGGACCGAAAAAGAGTGATCACCGACTGCTGCTCGTCAGTGAGTAGGCGCGGTGACTCCAGCACAGTGGCGGAAACATGCGCAGCTCCCGTTCTCCTGAGTTCAGACTCCGGTTTCTTTTGCCGCCGGATCAACCCCTTGGCCTCAAGGCTCTGGATGGTGCCTGATTGGAAGCCCTGGGAAAGCAGAACGCGTTGCCAGGCTCCTCCGCCTCTGCGTTCAAGCTCTTCCAGCATCTGGCGTTGCCTTGGGGCTTTCGGCATCGCGGAGGGTCCGGAAGATTCACAGCGCTCAACCCACCAGAGCCGTCGCACGGAGGACACCGCGCTCGGCCGCTGGCCCAGCCATCCCGGTGGCAATGCCGCCTTGAGCATGCGGAAGGAACTGGTGTGGCAACGTGTCGCCATGGCATCGAGCCACGACCGCCAGGATGGATCCACTGCAGCTCGCTGCACCAGCTCTTCAACGGGGCTGAGCTCAACGGCACTGCTGACAGAGGCTTTCACCTCTGACTGGATCGGCCTGCACGCCGTCACCAGCCCATGCAATCGACGTCCTCGCAGACGGACCGCAACAAGATCCCCAAGTCCCACTCCGAGACTACGGCTGTCGCAATAACTGAAAGTCCGCCCATCCCGACCGGCCTCCAGCCAGACATCGACCTCTGAAACCGACTGCACTGCAGTGGAGCTGGAGGATGGATCGACGGGGGTTGCCGACATCACATGTTTTTCTTAAGATACAGATGTTGGACAGCTCAAAAGCTGTTGTCGGAACAGAGCAGAGTTCCGTCCAGTGGGAAGACACGAAGCTCGAGCCAGGGTTTATCCCGACGGCCGACCGGTCTGCGAACGCCCCTGACAGCCCTGCCCCTGACCAGAGCCCACCAATCGAATCACGATCACCGATCTGAATCGGCTGCATCCTTGTTTATGGGAGATCCGATCCCGGTGATGCGCCGCCAGGCCGAGCTTGGTTGCGTTCCAGTTGACTGAGTTAATTCCGTACACCCTCACCATCCCGATCCTCATGAGTCCTGCTGCGAGCAAGTCAGCCCAGCCCAAGGCTGCCTCATCCAAGGCGGCTTCATCCAAGGCAGCACCGTCCATTGTGATGCTGGCGGATTCCAAGGGACTGGCCAAGGGTGTGAGCAAGACAGCCAAACCGGCATCGAAATCTTCAGCCGCGAAGAGCTCAACGGCGAAGCCCAAGGTCAGCAAAGCCGCTGCGAAGGCGAAACCGGCGGCAAAGAGCAGTGCCACCAAGAGCGCATCAGACACCAAAACAACCAAAGCAGGCAAAAGCACGAAAGCTTCCGCTGCTTCCAGCCGGGCCAAGACGTCGGCTGCCGCGAAGCCCGCTGATCTCGATGCGGCAGCTGATCAGTTGCTGGCCAAGGCCGCGGGCAAGTCAGCAGCGGGAGGAAAAACCACTGCAGGCAAGGAGGAGAAGGCCAAAGCTGACGCCAAGGCGAAGGTTCTTGCCAGCATCAAGGTCGGACCCAAGGGGGTTTACACCGAGGATTCCATCAGGGTCTATCTGCAGGAGATCGGCCGTATCCGCCTGCTGCGCCCTGACGAGGAAATCGAACTGGCAAGAAAAATCGCCGACCTTCTCTACCTCGAGGAGCTGGCTGCCCAGTTTGAGAGCGACAACGGCCGTGAACCCGATAACAAGGAATGGGCTGCTCTGGTTGAGATGCCGCTGATCCGCTTCCGGCGTCGACTGATGCTCGGCCGCAGGGCCAAGGAAAAAATGGTTCAGTCGAATCTGCGGCTGGTGGTGTCGATCGCCAAGAAATACATGAACCGGGGCCTGAGCTTCCAGGATCTGATCCAGGAAGGCAGCCTCGGCCTGATTCGCGCCGCCGAGAAATTCGACCACGAAAAGGGTTACAAGTTCTCCACCTACGCCACATGGTGGATCCGCCAGGCCATCACACGGGCCATCGCGGATCAGAGTCGAACCATTCGTCTTCCTGTTCACCTCTACGAGACGATCTCCCGCATCAAGAAGACCACCAAGGTGCTCAGTCAGGAGTTCGGTCGCAAACCGACCGAAGAGGAGATTGCGGAATCCATGGAGATGACCATCGAAAAGCTCCGCTTCATCGCCAAGAGCGCCCAGCTGCCGATTTCTCTAGAGACTCCGATCGGCAAGGAGGAGGATTCCCGGCTCGGGGACTTCATCGAAGCCGACATTGAAAACCCCGAACAGGACGTAGCCAAGAATCTTCTGCGTGAGGATCTCGAAGGCGTGCTCGCCACCCTCAGCCCGAGGGAGCGCGATGTGCTCCGTCTCCGCTATGGCCTCGACGACGGACGCATGAAAACACTCGAGGAAATCGGCCAGATCTTCGACGTCACCCGTGAGCGGATTCGTCAGATCGAAGCCAAAGCCCTGCGGAAGCTGCGGCACCCCAACCGCAACGGGGTTCTGAAGGAATACATCAAGTAATCATGTCTGTTGATCCAAAGGCCCCGGAATCCCCATCTGAGCAGGGAATCCGGGGATTTTTGCTGACTGAATGTTGGCTGATCATGGAGAAACAAACGCGGCAATTTGTCAGGAGCTGAAATAAAACAGCGTTACAAAGCTCCATTGATCGACGTCAGAACAATGAAATCACCCCTGATTTCGATGAGCTTCTCTCAGTGTCTTTCCAGGCTTGAATAAAACAAATAAGCCCCACAGAAACAAAGGCACTAAAACCAGCAACACGTATACGCCCATCTGTGGTGACTGATCAGGAGGCACCGGCAGCTGACTAAGAATGTAAACCGGCACTAACCACCAAGGCCTGAGGCCAATATCATTAAGCCGTCGAATATCGACAGGAACCATAAGCACAAACGAAGAAATCGTCGTCAAGGAGAGATTGTCGTCCCAGTTCTCCTAGGTGACATCCAAGCCCGCCAAAAAGCACAAACTGATATTAAGACCAAATATCACTAGAACTACCAGCAATCGCCTGAGTATCTCTTTTAAATAATCAAGCCTGCCGAATTCACCTCTCCAGTCGAAAAATTTAGGCAGTTCCATCACGACCATCTTTTGGGTTCATTGTAGATTGACTGAATAGGCATTGATTGGCAATGCGAACTCTGGTACCTGAGCAGATTAGTTATTGACTGGCGAAAGCCACAAAGCGATCAAGAATTTTCAACTGTTCAATTAGGCTTGAAAAGCTTGGCAGCTCAGCAAGGCAGACTTCCAAACATCTTCGCGATACTCGGTCTGATCTCAGAACAATAACGTTTCCAGCATCCTTGGTTCGTTCTCCTCTGAAAGGAGCGATGTCAGGATCGTGCTGTCATTGGATCAAAAAAAAAGGCATCCCGATGCCATCAGTTTTTCATTCTTGCCCAAAAGGCAATCAATCAACTGGGTCCAGACCGATTTCGATGTCTTGATCAGAGTATTCAGGTTGACTCGATGCTGTCTGTGAATTCCTGGAATGCTTTCTTCAACCGTTCCACTGGTGTTTCCGAAGGAGGGCATTCCTGATTGGTGAAGCGGGTATAAGCCTGGAGAATGCGGGCTTCCGGCTCCAACAGCGCTGCAACGGCCGCCTTAAGCATCACGACATTGCGCTGAGGCGTCAGCCCGGACAAGTAAGGATGAAGTGACCAGGGACCAGCCTCGTCCTGCTTGTCCAGCCGAAGAGGTCTGATCAACTGGTAAGCGCGCTCGCCATCCGAATCCGTGGTCTGCCTGAGACGCGCAACCAGTGTCACACCACTGGTGAGCAGAACCAGCCGGATTGATCCTTCGCTTAACAGT
Source organism: Synechococcus sp. MIT S9503 (assembly GCF_047304175.1). Lineage (GTDB taxonomy): Bacteria > Cyanobacteriota > Cyanobacteriia > PCC-6307 > Cyanobiaceae > Synechococcus_C. The sequence continues at coordinate 1,315,586 of NZ_CP138955.1, forward strand.
GGCAGAAACGGTGCGGATTCATCCGCATGCGTAAGAGACGAGCCGCTGGATGAATGGCTCAACTTCACCCCGTTGACCACAGGACCAGGCATTGCGACGCTCACTGAGGTTTAGATCGTAAAGCTGTCCGCTTCGAAGAGTGAACAGCCCCCCTGCACAGCGGAGCAGAGAACCGAGCACGGCCTGCATTCTGTGAAAACTTGATCGGAACAGGGCCTTTGACTCCGTAGGCTGAGTGGCTCATTCTCCGTGCCCATGGCTCTCGAGCAACTGCGCATCGCCTCCCGCCGCAGCCAGCTGGCCATGGTGCAGACCAACTGGGTGAAAGCCGAGCTGGAGACAGCGCATCCAGGACTGGCCATCTCCGTGGAGGCCATGGCCACTCAGGGAGACAAGATTCTCGACGTGGCCCTGGCAAAGATTGGCGACAAAGGTCTGTTCACAAAGGAACTGGAAGCCCAGATGCTGGTCGGTCGAGCAGAGATCGCCGTGCACTCACTCAAGGATCTGCCCACCAACCTGCCCGAGGGCCTGATGCTCGGTTGCATCACCGAACGGGAAGATCCTGCGGATGCACTGGTGGTCAACAGTAAAAACGCTGATCACACGCTGGAAACACTCCCTGAAGGATCGGTCGTCGGAACCAGCTCGCTACGACGACTCGCCCAGCTGCGCCACCATTTCCCCCATCTCCAGTTCAAGGACGTGCGCGGCAACGTGATCACACGTCTGGAAAAACTGGATGCCGGCGGCTACGACTGCCTGATTCTTGCGGCTGCTGGCCTCACCAGGCTTGGGTTTGGTGATCGAATTCATCAGATTATTCCTGGCCACATCTCACTTCACGCCGTCGGGCAGGGAGCTCTCGGAATCGAATGCGTGAGTGGCAATCAGGACGTGCTCAACATCATTCAGGTGCTCGAACATGCCCCAACGGCGGGACGTTGCCTAGCGGAACGGGCCTTTCTCCGGGAGCTTGAAGGCGGTTGCCAGGTCCCCATTGGAGTTAACAGCCGCATCGACGGTCATGAGCTGGTTCTCACAGGAATGGTCGCCAGTCTCGATGGCAAGCGACTGATCCGCGATGAGCACCGCGGCCCCCTGAGCAATCCTGAGGACGTGGGCCTGAAACTGGCATCAGAGTTGAAATCCCGCGGTGCGGGCGAGATCCTTCAGGAGATTTTCGCCTCGGTTCGTCCCGAAGCCTGACCATGTCACTTCTGCACACGGCGGTTGGAATTTTCACGATTTCCAACCCGATCGGCAATCTGCCCATCTATTTGTCATTCACCAATGGCAACAAGCGTCAGGACCGGGCGATTGCTCGGAGCAGCTCTGTCACCATGCTCATCGCTCTGCTCCTCGCCACCTGGCTGGGCAGCGATCTGCTGGGCTTCTTTGGAATCAGCCGACCAGCATTCCAGGTGGCTGGAGGATTGATCGTGGTGCTGATCGGACTTTCGATGCTGCGCTCGGAGGCGTCGAGTATTCACCATGACCCAAAGTCCGTGGAACGCGATCAGAACTCCGCAATCAAGGGGATCGTGCCTCTGGGCATTCCTCTGCTGGCAGGTCCCGGCACTCTCACAGTTGTCATTGCAGATCCCAGCGCAGAAAACTTGAGCGGAAAGCTGGGCCTGAGCCTTGTGGTGCTTGTCATGACTGCACTCGTTTATCTGATTTTCAATGCCGGCGAAATGCTTTCATCCAAAATCAGTCAATCCGCACTGCAGGTGCTCACGAAAATCATGGGGCTTCTGCTCACCGCCATTGCGGTTCAGATGCTGCTGTCCGGCCTGAGTGAAGCCTTTCCTGTGCTGAGGAGTATCGGTCTCACTGGGTGATTCTCACCGGGGTGCCCACCTCCACGAGTTCATAGAGCTTCTGAACATGGGCATTG